>JAXHOM010000015.1:0-77077 GCA_034519305.1 Pseudomonas sp. | reverse complement strand
CTCCGTCCGCACCATCTTTAGCTTTTCCCTTCTTTATTATGCCGCCTGCTTCTGTAGGGTGACTTCTGCAACTTCCCCCTCTAGAATGTGTGCCCTTGATTCTTGGGCCAGAACGGCCGCCTACGTCTGTGCAATGAGGAAAATCCATGCAAGTTTCTGTTGAAAGCACCTCCGCTCTTGAGCGCCGCATGACCATTGGTGTCCCGGCTGAGCGTATCGAGACCGAAGTGAACAAGCGTCTGCAGCAGACTGCTCGTCGCGCTAAGGTGCCAGGCTTCCGTCCAGGCAAAGTGCCAATGAGCGTGATTCGTCAGCGTTACGAAGATGCTGCTCGTCAAGAAGCGCTGGGTGACCTGATTCAGGCAACCTTCTACGAAGCTGTGGTTGAGCAAAAGCTGAATCCGGCTGGCTCCCCGGCCGTAGAGCCGAAGGTATTCGAGAAGGGCAAAGACCTTGAATACGTCGCTACTTTTGAAGTGTTCCCAGAATTCCAGGTTACTGGTTTTGAGAGCATCGCTATCGAGCGTCTGCAGGCTGAAGTCGCTGATGCCGATCTGGAAAACATGCTGGAAATCCTGCGTAAGCAGAACACCCGTTTTGAAACTGCTGCGCGCGCCGCACAGAATGGCGATCAGCTGAACATCGATTTCGTTGGTAAGGTTGATGGCGAGGCTTTCGCAGGTGGTTCGGCTAAAGGCACTCAGCTGGTGCTGGGCTCCGGTCGCATGATCCCGGGCTTTGAAGACGGTCTGGTCGGCGCCAATGCCGGTGAAGAACGTGTGCTCAACCTGACGTTCCCTGCTGACTACCAGAACCTGGACCTGGCCGGCAAAGCCGCTGAGTTCACTGTGACGGTCAATGCCGTTGCCGAGCCGCTGCTGCCTGAGCTGAACGATGAGTTCTTTGCTCTGTTCGGCATCAAAGAAGGTGGCCTCGAAGGCTTCCGCGCTGAAGTGCGCAAGAACATGCAGCGCGAACTGCGTCAGGCGATCAAATCCAAGGTTAAAAACCAAGTGATGGATGGCTTGTTGTCGGCCAACCCGATCGAAGTGCCGAAGTCGCTGCTGGGCAACGAAGTTAACCGTCTGCGTGTGCAGGCTGTGCAGCAGTTCGGTGGCAACATCAAGCCTGATCAACTGCCGGCTGAGTTGTTCGAAGAGCAAGCCAAGCGTCGCGTTGTGCTGGGTCTGATCGTGGCCGAAGTGGTCAAGCAGTTCGATATCAAGCCTGATGAAGCCCGCGTACGTGAGATGATTCAAGAGATGGCTTCTGCCTATCAAGAGCCTGAGCAGGTCGTGGCCTGGTACTACAAAAACGACCAGCAACTGAACGAAGTGCGTTCGGTTGTGCTGGAAGAACAAGTTGTAGATACTGTTCTGCAGAAGGCTAATGTGACTGACAAGCCGGTCTCTTACGAGGAAGCGGTCAAGCCGGCTGAAGCTGCACAAGCCGCCTGATTTCTTCGCTTTGTTCGAGTAACCATAAGCCAGCCATCGTGCTGGCTTATGTGTCTTTGAGACATGACTATTAGGGAGCGAGCGCAGCACATGTCCCGTAATTCTTATATGCAAGCCTCTGAAATTCAGGCCGCTGGCGGCCTGGTGCCGATGGTGGTTGAACAGTCTGCCCGCGGTGAGCGCGCCTACGACATCTATTCGCGACTGCTGAAAGAGCGCGTGATCTTCCTGGTTGGCCCGGTAGAGGACTACATGGCTAACCTGGTGGTCGCCCAGTTGCTGTTCCTCGAAGCGGAAAACCCGGACAAGGACATTCATCTGTATATCAACTCGCCGGGCGGCTCGGTGACTGCGGGCATGTCGATCTACGACACCATGCAGTTCATCAAACCTGACGTGTCGACCATCTGTATTGGTCAGGCTTGCAGCATGGGTGCCTTGCTGCTGGTCGGCGGCGCCGCCGGTAAGCGTTATTGCCTGCCGCATTCGCGCATGATGATTCACCAGCCGTTGGGCGGTTTCCAGGGCCAGGCCTCGGACTTCGAGATCCATGCCAAGGAAATTCTGACCATTCGTGATCGCCTGAACCGGATCATGGCTGCTCACACCGGCCAGCCGCTGGATGTAATTGCTCGCGACACTGATCGTGACAATTTCATGAGCGCCGACGAAGGTGTCGCTTACGGCCTTATCGATAAAGTGATCAGCAAGCGCGAATTGGCGAGCTGAATCACCCGGTAATTTGCGATCGAGCCATGCTCGGTCGCTGTGGCAGGCTTGAAAAAGCCTGCATTTGCCCTCATCTTGTGTTGCAAGCCTACCGGATTGGATTGATCGAATGACTGATACCCGCAACGGCGAGGACAACGGCAAATTGCTTTATTGCTCCTTCTGCGGCAAAAGCCAGCATGAAGTGCGCAAGTTGATTGCCGGCCCCTCGGTCTTTATCTGCGACGAATGCGTCGACCTGTGCAATGACATCATCCGCGAGGAGGTGCAGGAAGCCCAGGCCGAAAGCAGTGCGCACAAACTCCCGGCGCCCAAGGAAATCAGCACCATCCTCGATCAGTATGTGATTGGTCAGGAGCGGGCTAAGAAAGTCTTGGCGGTGGCCGTCTACAACCACTACAAACGCTTGAATCAGCGCGACAAGAAAGACGATGTCGAGCTGGGCAAGAGCAACATTTTGCTGATTGGTCCCACTGGCTCGGGTAAAACCTTGCTGGCTGAGACACTGGCGCGCCTGCTTAATGTGCCATTCACCATCGCCGATGCCACCACCCTGACCGAAGCTGGTTATGTGGGCGAGGATGTCGAGAACATCATCCAGAAGCTGCTGCAGAAGTGCGATTACGATGTTGAGAAGGCCCAGATGGGTATTGTCTACATCGATGAAATCGACAAGATTTCGCGCAAGTCTGACAACCCATCAATTACCCGCGATGTTTCGGGTGAGGGTGTGCAGCAGGCACTGCTGAAGCTGATCGAAGGCACCGTGGCGTCTGTGCCTCCGCAAGGCGGCCGCAAGCATCCCCAGCAGGAGTTTCTGCAGGTCGATACGCGCAACATCCTGTTCATCTGTGGTGGTGCGTTTTCAGGGTTGGAAAAGGTTATCCAGGGGCGCTCAGCTCGTGGTGGTATCGGTTTCAATGCTGAGGTGCGTAGCACTGACTTGGGCAAGAAAGTTGGTGAGTCACTGCGTGGCGTAGAGCCGGATGATCTGGTCAAGTTTGGCTTGATTCCCGAGTTCGTTGGTCGCTTGCCAGTGATCGCGACGTTGGACGAGCTGGATGAGGCTGCCTTGATGCAAATCCTCACCGAACCAAAGAACGCCTTGACCAAGCAGTACGGCAAGCTGTTCGAGATGGAAGGTGTGGATCTGGAGTTCCGTCCAGACGCGCTCAAGGCAGTGGCTCAGCGTGCCCTTGAACGTAAAACAGGCGCGCGCGGTTTGCGTTCGATTCTCGAGGGTGTGCTGCTCGACACCATGTACGAGATTCCGTCGCAATCCGAGGTTAGCAAGGTGGTGATTGATGAAAGTGTCATCGCCGGGACGTCCAAGCCGCTGCTGATCTATGAAAACATCGATGTGCCTGCCAAGGCAGCGCCAGACGCTTGATGCGCTTGGTTGCATGTTGAAACAAAGGGGCCTGCGGGCCCCTTTGTATTTGTGTGTCATGCGCTTGTTTTTTCCCCTGGGTACCCCCATCTTGAGCGCAAGGGTGTTCCTATCTGTTTACGGCCGCATGGCCGCTGTTGAGCCAAGATCATGAAGACAACCATCGAATTGCCTCTCCTGCCGTTGCGCGATGTTGTGGTTTATCCACACATGGTGATCCCGCTGTTTGTCGGTCGGGAAAAGTCCATTGAGGCTTTGGAGTCGGCCATGACCGGCGACAAACAAATCCTCTTGGTCGCCCAGAAAAATCCTGCTGACGATGATCCGAGCGAAGAAGGCCTGTATCGCGTCGGCACAGTCGCCAGCGTGTTGCAGTTGCTCAAGCTGCCAGATGGCACCGTCAAGGTGTTGGTGGAGGGTGAGCAGCGCGGCACCATCGAAAGCTTTGTTGAGGTCGAGGGCCATACGCGGGCTGAAGTGCTGCTGGTCAGTGAAAGCGAAGCGCCTGAGCGCGAAGCTGAAGTGTTCACCCGCAGCCTGCTGAGCCAGTTCGAACAGTATGTGCAGCTGGGTAAGAAGGTTCCGGCTGAGGTGCTGTCATCGCTCAATGGCATTGATGAGCCTGGGCGCCTGGTGGACACCATGGCGGCGCACATGGTGTTGAAGATCGAGCAAAAGCAGGAAATTCTTGAAATCACCGATCTGGCTGCCCGCGTCGAGCATGTGCTGGCGCTGCTGGATGCGGAAATCGACCTGTTGCAGGTCGAGAAGCGCATCCGTGGTCGGGTCAAAAAGCAGATGGAGCGCAGTCAGCGCGAGTACTACCTGAATGAGCAGATGAAGGCCATTCAGAAAGAACTGGGCGACGGCGAAGACGGCCACAATGAGCTCGATGAGCTGAAGAAGCGTATCGACACTGCTGGACTGAGCAAAGAGGCGCACACCAAGGCCCTGGCTGAGCTGAACAAGCTCAAGCAGATGTCGCCGATGTCGGCCGAGGCCACGGTGGTGCGGTCTTATATTGATTGGCTGGTCACAGTGCCCTGGACCGCCGAGAGTAAGGTGCGCCTGGACCTGGCCAAGGCCGAAGCCATTCTGGATGCTGATCACTACGGCCTGGATGAAGTCAAAGAGCGGATTCTTGAATACCTCGCCGTGCAAAAGCGGGTGAAAAAGGTCAAGGGCTCAGTGCTCTGCTTGGTGGGTCCGCCCGGTGTCGGCAAGACCTCGCTGGCGGAATCCATCGCTCGCGCTACCAATCGTAAATTTGTCCGCATGGCCTTGGGTGGTGTGCGTGATGAAGCGGAAATTCGTGGTCATCGGCGTACCTATATCGGCTCCATGCCGGGGCGCCTGATCCAGAAAATGACCAAGGTCGGGGTGCGCAATCCGCTGTTCTTGCTGGATGAAATCGACAAGATGGGCCAGGACATGCGCGGTGATCCTGCCTCGGCTTTGCTTGAGGTGCTGGACCCCGAGCAGAATCACAATTTCAACGATCATTACCTGGAGATCGATTACGACCTCTCCAATGTGATGTTCATCTGCACCGCCAACTCGATGAATATCCCGGCACCGCTGCTGGATCGGATGGAGGTGATTCGTCTGCCGGGCTACACCGAAGACGAAAAAATCAACATTGCGGTGAAGTACCTGACGCCCAAGCAAGCCGAGGCTAACGGCCTGAAGAAAGGCGAGCTGGAATTTGAGCGTGAGGCCATTCGCGACATCATTCGCTATTACACCCGTGAAGCCGGTGTGCGGAGTCTTGAGCGGCAGATTGCCAAGGTGTGCCGTAAGGCCGTCAAAGAGCACGCGAGCGAGAAACGCTTCAAGGTCTTGGTAACCGCCGATACCCTTGAGCATTTCCTCGGCGTGCACAAGCATCGCTATGGCCTGGCCGAGCAGCAGGACCAAATCGGTCAGGTGACAGGCTTGGCCTGGACTCAGGTTGGTGGTGAGCTGTTGACCATTGAGGCGGCTGTGGTGCCCGGCAAGGGGCAGTTGATCAAGACCGGCTCTCTGGGTGATGTGATGCTGGAATCGATCACAGCGGCGCTCACAGTGGTGCGCAGCCGGGCTAAGAGCCTGGGTGTGCCTCTGGACTTCCATGAGAAGCGCGACATTCACATCCACATGCCCGAGGGCGCCACACCCAAAGACGGCCCTAGTGCCGGTGTGGGGATGTGCACGGCGCTGGTGTCGGCGTTGACGCAGATACCCGTGCGGGCCGATGTTGCCATGACCGGTGAAATTACCCTGCGCGGGCAGGTGCTGGCCATCGGTGGCCTGAAGGAAAAACTGCTGGCTGCGCATCGTGGTGGGATCAAGACGGTGATCATTCCGGAAGAAAATGTGCGTGATCTGAAAGAGATTCCGGAGAATATTAAGCAGGACTTGGCGATTAAGCCGGTTAAATGGATTGACGAGGTCCTGCAAATTGCGCTGCAATACGCGCCGGAGCCCTTGCCTGATGCGGCTCCCGAGTTGGTTGCACAGGATGACAAGCGCGAGACTGATTCCAAGGAGCGAATTAGCACGCATTAGCCGAGGGGCTTCCTTGACACCATTTTAGAGCCCTTGTTATAAAGCGGCTCTTCGTGTGTTAACAGGCCACTCAGCACTCGTTTTGCCTACACCAAAAATTAAAGCTACATACTCAATAAATAAGGGGACTTAGAGTGAACAAGTCGGAACTGATCGATGCCATCGCTGCATCTGCTGATATCCCGAAAGCTGTTGCTGGCCGTGCGCTGGACGCTGTGATCGAATCCGTCACTGGTGCCCTGAAGGCTGGTGATTCTGTAGTACTGGTTGGTTTCGGTACTTTCGCTGTTAAAGAGCGCGCTGCTCGTACTGGCCGCAACCCGCAGACCGGTAACCCGATCAGCATCGCCGCTGCCAAGATTCCTGGTTTCAAAGCCGGCAAGGCACTGAAAGACGCCGTTAACTAAGCGTCTTTTTGGGCTTTGCCCTTCCTGCTTGGGCGCGAGTCTGAGCAGGCAGCGGAGCGGTAGTTCAGTCGGTTAGAATACCGGCCTGTCACGCCGGGGGTCGCGGGTTCGAGTCCCGTCCGCTCCGCCAGTCACGCGAAGGCGCATCCTCGGATGCGCCTTTCTTCTATATGGATTACACCCGTGCTGCACGGCTGGTCGTTTGTTACAGCCGATTCTGGGGGACGCATGCTGCAAAATATCAGGGACAATTCACAAGGCTGGATTGCCAAGACCATCATCGGCGTGATCGTCGCGCTGTTGGCGCTGACGGGCGTTGATGCCATTTTTCAGGTCACCAGCAATCGTCAGGACGCAGCTGAAGTAAATGGCCAGGCCATCAGTCAGAATGAATTGGCGCAGGCTGCAGAAATGCAACGCCGCCAGCTGATGCAGCGCCTGGGCAAGGATTTTGATGCTTCTTTGCTCGATGACAAAATGCTCCGTGAAGCTGCACTCAAGGGTCTGATTGACCGCAAGCTGTTGCTGCAAGCTGCAGAGCAAGCGGGTTTTGCTTTGTCGCAGGCAGAGCTGGACAAGGTGATTGTGCAGGTCCCGGCCTTTCAGGTTGAGGGCAAGTTCAATGCCGATCTGTTCGACCAACGTATTCGTCAGGAAGGCTATACCCGTCTGCAGTTCCGTCAGCAGCTCGAGAAAGACATTCTCGCCAGTCAGTTGCAGGCCGGTGTTGCGGGCAGTGGTTTTGTCACCGATGAGGAAATCCAGGCGTTTGCCCGACTGGAGAAGCAAACCCGCGACTTCGCGACGCTGACCCTGAAGGCTGATCCCAGGGCCGTCACGCTGAGCGATGACGAGCTGCAGGCCTACTACAAGGAACACAGCAGTCAGTTCATGAGCCCGGAACAAGTGGTTCTGGAGTATATCGAGCTGAACAAGGCCGATTTCTTCGATCAGGTCGAGGTCAAAGATGAAGACCTGCAGGCGGCCTATCAGAAGGAAATCGCCAATCTGGCGGAGCAGCGTCAAGCCGCACACATCCTGTTGGAAGTGACGGATAAGCTGAGTGACACCGAGGCAAAAGCGCAGATTGACGCCATTGCCCAGCGCCTGGTCAAGGGCGAGGACTTTGCCGTTTTGGCCAAAGAACTCTCCAATGATCCAGGGTCGGCGGACAAAGGTGGTGATCTTGGTTACGCCGCCCCAGGCGTATACGACCCGGCCTTTGAAGAGGCGCTGTACGCTCTGAAGCAAGGCGAAGTCTCGGCTCCGGTCCGCACCCAGTTCGGCTGGCACCTGATCAAGCTGCTGGGCGTGCAGGCGCCAGAAGTGCCAAGCCTGGCCAGCCTGAAAGACAAGCTGGTGGCCGACCTTAAAGCGCAGCAGGTTGAGCAGCGTTTTGTCGAAGTCAGCAAGGAGCTGGAAGATTCCGCCTTTGAAGCCTCCGACCTGGCCCAGCCAGCTCAAGAGCAAGGTCTGCAGGTGAAAACCAGCGCAGCCTTTGGTCGTGAAGGTGGTGCGGGTCTGACGGCTAACCGCCAGGTGATTCAGGCCGCTTTCAGCCAAGAAGTGCTGGAAGACGGTGCCAACAGTGGCGCGATTGAACTGGACCCGGACACCGTGGTTGTTCTGCGCGTCAAGGAGCACCTCAAGCCGGCGTTGCTGCCGTTCGACCAGGTTGCTGCCGGCATTCGTCAGCAGTTGACCCTGCAGCGTGCCAGCGAGGCTGTGAAGGCCAAGGGTGAGGCGTTGCTCGGCAGTCTGCGTGAGGGTAAGACCTCGGTTGCGCAGGCGCAGAATGGTCAAACCTGGCAGGTGGTGGAAGCCGCTACGCGCAACCAGGAAGCGGTTGATCCGCTGGTGTTGCAACAGGTCTTCCGGATGCCCAAGCCAAGCGCGGCTGACAAGCCTAACTTCGCTGGCATCAGCCTGGCCGATGGCAGCTATGTGGTGGTTCGTCTGAATGGCGTCAACGTCCCGCAAGAGGCGTTGAGCGAAGAAGAGAAGGCCATGTACCGGCGCTTCATGACGTCGCGTAGCGGTCAGCAGGACTTCAGTGCCTACAGCCGCCAGCTGGAAGCCAAGGCCGAGATCGAGCGTTTCTAACGCTTGATTACGCTGCATAAAAAAGGCCGCTCAATTGAGCGGCCTTTTGCGTTGCGCGGTTAACTCACTCTTCGATTTCGCCCATGGCGGTGGTGTTGAAACCGCCGTCGACGTAGAGGATTTCACCGCTGATGCCCGACGCCAGGTCGGAGCAGAGGAAGGCGCCGGCATTGCCGACTTCGTCGATGGTGACGTTGCGACGCAGCGGAGTCTGCTTCTCGTTGGCGGCGAGCATCTTGCGGAAGCTCTTGATCCCGGAGGCCGCCAGGGTGCGGATTGGGCCAGCGGAAACGGCGTTAACGCGGGTGCCTTCCGGGCCGAGGCTGCCAGCCAGGTAGCGCACGCCGGCTTCCAGGCTGGCCTTGGCCATACCCATCACGTTGTAGTTAGGCATGGTGCGTTCGGCACCCAGGTACGACAGGGTCAGGATGCTGCCGTTACGGCCTTGCATCATGCTGCGACCGGCTTTGGCCAGGGCCACCAGGCTGTAGGCGCTGATGTCGTGGGCGATGCGGAAACCGTCGCGGGTGGTGACTTCGGTGAAGTCGCCGTTCAACTGGTCGCCAGGCGCGAAGCCAACCGAGTGAACGATGATGTCCAGGCCGTCCCACTTCTGGCTGAGGGCGTCGAACACCGCGGCGATCTCGGCGTCGCTGGCCACGTCGCAAGGGAAGCACAGTTCAGCACTGGAGCCCCAGCCGGCGGCGAACTCTTCGACCCGGCCCTTGAGCTTGTCGTTCTGGTAGGTGAACGCCAGTTCGGCGCCTTCGCGGTGCATGGCGGCGGCAATGCCGGATGCGATAGACAGTTTGCTGGCGACGCCGACGATCAGGACGCGCTTACCGGCGAGAAAACCCATGTGCTATTCCTCTTCTGGTTAATCGGCAGAGGCGGGGGCCATGAATGCGGCTTCCAGCAACTGCCTGGTATAAGTCTGTTGCGGCGCGGCAAAAATCTGTTCGGCCGGGCCTTGCTCAATCACCTGGCCTTGCTTGACCACCATCAGTTGGTGGCTCAGCGCCCTGACCACCGCCAGGTCATGGCTGATGAACAGGTAAGTCAGGTTGTACTTGCTCTGTAGCGAACGCAGCAGTTCCACCACTTGGCGCTGCACCGTGCGGTCGAGGGCCGAGGTCGGCTCGTCCAGCAGGATCAGCTGCGGCTTCAGTACCAATGCTCTGGCGATGGCGATGCGCTGGCGTTGCCCACCGGAAAACTCGTGGGGGTAACGGTGCCGTGTTGCGGGGTCGAGCCCCACCTCCAGCAGTGCATCGATGATCGCTTGTTCCTGTTCTGCCTCCGTACCCATGCCATGGATCTGCAAACCTTCACCGACAATCTGGCTCACCGACATGCGTGGGCTCAGGCTGCCGTAGGGGTCCTGGAAGACCACCTGCATCTGCCGGCGAAACGGCCGGATGGCGTGCTGGGATAAGCCCTGCAACGCCTCACCGCGAAAGTTGATCGCGCCCTGGCTGCCGATTAGACGCAAAATCGCCAGGCCCAGGGTCGACTTGCCGGAACCACTTTCGCCAACGATGCCCAGGGTCTGGCCCTGGGGCAGGCTGAAGTTGATGCCGTCCACCGCCTTTACATAATCAACCGTGCGCCGCAGCAGCCCTTTCTTGATCGGGAACCACACGCGTAAGTCCTCTACGCTCAGCATCGTAGCGCCGGGCGGGTTGGCCGCTGGCTCGCCGCGGGGCTCGGCCCCGAGCAGTTCCTGGGTGTAGGGATGCTGCGGTGCACGGAACAGTTCTTCGCAACTTGCCTGTTCGACGATCTTTCCGCGCTGCATGACACATACCCGATGGGCAATTCTGCGCACCAGGTTGAGATCGTGGCTGATCAGCAGCAGGGCCATGCCCAGGCGCGCCTGCAAGTCCTTGAGCAATTCGAGGATTTTCAGCTGCACGGTGACGTCCAGTGCGGTGGTCGGCTCGTCGGCGATCAGCAATTGGGGTTCGTTGGCCAGCGCCATGGCAATCATCACGCGCTGGCGCTGGCCGCCCGAGAGTTCGTGGGGGTAAGCCTTGAGGCGTTTGCGCGGCTCGGGAATGCCGACCAGGTCGAGCAACTCCAGGGTGCGTGCGGTGGCCGCTTTGCCGCTCAGGCCTTTGTGCAGGCGCAGCACTTCGTTGATCTGCTTCTCGATGCTGTGCAGCGGGTTGAGCGAGGTCATCGGCTCCTGAAAGACCATGGCGATGCGATTGCCGCGAATACCACGCAGCTTGGCTTCGCTCATGTGCAGCAGGTCCTGGCCGGCATAGCTGATGCTGCCGGCCGGATGGCTGGCGATCGGGTAGGGCAGCAGGCGCAGGATCGAGTGGGCGGTGACCGATTTGCCCGAGCCGCTCTCGCCCACCAGGGCCAGGGTCTCGCCCTTGCGGATATCGAAGCTGACGCCTTCGACCACCCGCTGGCGCTGATCGCCGCTGACAAACTCAACGGCCAGGTCGCGCACTTCAATCAGGTTGTCGGGGTTTACGCACTGGGTCATCTCACTTCCTCGGGTCGAAGGCATCGCGTGCGGCTTCGCCAATAAACACCAGCAGACTCAACATCAGGGCCAGCACCGCGAAGGCGCTGATACCCAGCCACGGTGCTTGCAGGTTGGACTTGGCCTGGGCCACCAGTTCGCCCAAGGACGGGGCGCCCGGTGGTAGGCCGAAGCCGAGGAAGTCCAGGGCGGTGAGGGTGCCGATGGCGCCGGTGAGGATGAACGGCATAAAGGTCATGGTCGAGATCATGGCGTTGGGCAGGATGTGCCGGTACATGATCGCGCTGTTCTGCATGCCCAGGGCGCGGGCGGCGCGCACGTACTCAAGGTTGCGGCCACGGAGGAACTCGGCACGCACCACATCCACCAGGCTCATCCAGGAAAACAGCAGCATGATGCCCAGCAACCACCAGAAATTCGGCTGTACGAAACTGGCCAGGATGATCAGCAGGTAGAGCACCGGCAGGCCGGACCAGACCTCCAGAAAGCGCTGGCCGATCAGGTCGACCCAGCCGCCGTAGAAACCCTGTAGGGCGCCGGCCAGCACGCCGATGATCGAGCTGAGCAGGGTCAGGGTCAGGGCGAACAGCACCGAGATGCGAAAGCCGTAGATCAGTCGCGCCAGCACGTCGCGGCCCTGGTCGTCAGTGCCGAACCAGTTGGCGCTGGAGGGCGGTGCTGGAGCAGGCGTTTTCAGGTCGTAGTTGATGCTGCTGTAGCTGAACGGAATCGGCGGCCAGAGCATCCAGCCCTGCTTGGCCTCGATCAGCTCGCGGATGTAGGGGCTCTTGTAGTTGGCTTCCAGGGGGAACTCGCCGCCAAACACGGTTTCCGGGTAGCGCTTGAGCACCGGGAAGTACCAGTCGCCCTGGTATTCGACCAGCAGCGGTTTGTCGTTGGCGATCAGCTCGGCGCCCAGGCTGAGGATGAACAAGCCGAGGAACAGCCACAGTGACCACCAGCCTCGTTTGTTGGCCTTGAAGCGCTCGACGCGCCGGCGATTGATCGGGGACATATTTATGGAAAAGCGCATATCAACCCTCCCGGCTTTCAAAGTCGATGCGCGGATCGACCAAGGTGTAGGTGATGTCGCCGATCAATTTCACCACCAGGCCCAGTAAGGTGAAGATAAACAGGGTGCCGAACACCACGGGATAGTCGCGGTTAATCGCGGCTTCGAAACTCAGCAAGCCCAGGCCGTCGAGGGAGAAGATCACCTCGATCAGCAGGGAGCCGGTAAAGAAGATGCCGATCAGCGCCGAGGGAAAGCCGGCGATTACCAGCAGCATGGCGTTGCGGAAGATATGCCCGTAGAGCACGCGGGTTTCGCCCAGGCCCTTGGCGCGGGCGGTGACCACGTATTGCTTGTTGATCTCGTCGAGAAAGCTGTTCTTGGTCAGGAAGGTCAGGGTGGCGAAGTTGCCGATCACCAGAGCGGTGACGGGCAGGGCCAGGTGCCAGAAGTAGTCCTTGATCTGCTCGAACAGGCTGAGCTCGTCGAAGTTGTTCGAGGTCAGGCCGCGCAAGGGGAACCAGTCGAAATAGCTGCCGCCGGCAAACACCACGATCAGCAGAATGGCAAACAGGAACGCCGGAATGGCGTAGCCGACGATGATCGCCGAGCTGGTCCAGATGTCGAAGTTGCTGCCGTGTCGCGTGGCCTTGGCGATCCCCAGAGGGATCGACACCAGGTACATGATCAGGGTGCTCCACAGCCCAAGGGAGATGGACACCGGCATCTTCTCGATGATCAGGTCGGTGACCTTGGCGTCGCGGAAGAAGCTTTCACCAAAGTCCAGGTGCAGGTAGTTGACCAGCATGATCCAGAAGCGCTCGTGGGCCGGCTTGTCGAAGCCGTACATGCGCTCGATTTCGCCTACCAGTTCCGGGTCCAGGCCCTGGGCGCCGCGGTAGTTGGAGCCCGCCACCGAGACCTCGGCACCGCCGCCGGCGATGCGGCTGGTGGCGCCGTCGAAGCCTTCCAGCTTGGCGATCATCTGTTCCACCGGGCCGCCGGGGGCGGCCTGGATGATCAGGAAGTTGATCAGCAAGATGCCAAACAGGGTGGGAATGATCAGCAGCAGCCGTCGAAAGATATACGCCAGCATCTTATTGCTCCGTGCTTGCAGGTGCTGGTACAGCCGGAGCGTCCGCTTTCGCCCACCAGGTCATCAGGCCGACGTCGTAGAGCGGGGTTGCCTCGGGGTGCTGCAGGCGGTCCCAGTAGGCCACGCGCCAGGTCTTGATGTGCCAGTTGGGGATCACGTAATGGCCGGCCAGCAGCACACGGTCGAGGGCGCGGGTGTGGGCGACCAGGCTCTGCCGTGAGTCGGCATTGATCAGGCCCTCGACCAGGCTGTCGACGGCCGGGTCCTTGAGGCCGATAAAGTTGCGGCTGCCGGGGTTGTCGGCGCTGGAGGAGTGCCAGTACTCGCGCTGCTCATTGCCGGGCGAGCTGGATTGGCCGAAGCCGCCGACGATCATGTCGAAGTCGCGCGAGCGCAGGCGGTTGATGTACTGGGACACATCGACCCGGCGAATCACCAGCTCGATACCGAGGTCGGCGAGGTTGCGTTTGTACGGCAGCAGAACCCGTTCGAAATCGGTCTGGGCGAGCAAAAACTCGAGGCTGACGGGCTTGCCGTCGGCGTCGACCATCTTGTCGTCGACGATCTTCCAGCCGGCTTCCTGCAGCAGTTGATAAGCGCGGCGCTGCTGCTCGCGGATGATGCCGCTGGCGTCGCTGCGCGGTACCTCGAAGGCGCTGTTGAACACCTTGGGGTCGAGTTTGGCGCGCAGCGGTTCGAGAATTTTCAGCTCATCGCTGCCGGGCAGGCCGCTGGCGGCCAGTTCGGAGTTCTCGAAGTAGCTGCGGGTACGGGTGTAGGCGCCGTTGAACAGCTGCTTGTTGGTCCACTCAAAATCGAACAGCAGCCCCAGGGCTTCGCGTACGCGCGGGTCCTGAAACAAGGGCCGGCGGATGTTGAAGACAAAGCCCTGCATGCCGGTGGGATTGTGGTTGGTAATCTCTTCCTTGCGCAGGCGACCGTCTTTGACCGCTGGCACGTCATAGGCGCTGGCCCAGTTCTTCGCGCTGACTTCCAGCCAGTAGTCGAACTGCCCGGCTTTCAGCGCTTCAAGCGCCACCGTGGTGTCGCGGTAGTAGTCGATCAGGATGCTGTCGAAGTTATAGAAACCGCGGTTGACCGCCAGGTCGTTGCCCCAGTAGTCCTTGACCCGCTCGTAGCGAATGCTGCGCCCGGCGGCCACATCCGCCACCTTGTAGGGGCCGCTGCCCAGGGGCATTTCCAGGTTGCCCTTGTTGAACTCGCGGTTGCTCCACCAGTGTTTCGGCAGTACCGGGAGTTGGCCAAGAATCAGCGGCAGTTCACGGTTGTTGCTGCGCTTGAAGTCGAAGCGCACGCGCTGCGCATCTTCGGCGGTGGCCTTGGCCACATCGGCGTAATAGGCCTTGTACTGCGGGGCGCCGTCTTTCATCAGGGCGTCGAAGGTGAAGACCACGTCGGCGGCGGTGACGGCCTGGCCATCATGGAAGCGTGCCTGCGGGCGCAGGTAAAAACGCACCCAGCTGTGGTCCGGCGCCACTTCGATTTTCTCCGCCAGTAGGCCGTATTCGGTAAAGGGCTCATCGAGGCTGTGGCGGGTCAGGGTGTCGTAGATCAGGCCGATGTCATCGGCGGCCACGCCTTTGTTGATAAACGGGTTGAGGCTGTCAAAACCGCCAAAGCCGGACTGGCGCAGTTCGCCGCCTTTGGGGGCATCCGGGTTCACAAAGTCAAAGTGCTTGAAGTTGGCCGGGTACTTGGCCGGCTCGCCATACAGGGTCAAGGCGTGTTGCCCAGCAGCCAGGCTCAGGCTGCTGAGGCTCAGCAACAGGGCGCTGCCGGCGCTGGCCAGCAGCGTGCGCAGGATCGGGGTCATGGTTTGTTCTCCGCAGGAGTGAGCCACCAGGCCCGCAGGCCGAGAGTGTAGGGCGGGGTGCTGACGAAGCTGAACCGGTTGCGGTAGGCAATCCGGTGGTTGTTCAGGTACCAGTTCGGGATGCTGTAGTGCTGCCACAGCAGGGTGCGGTCGAGGGCGCGGGTGACGGCCACCTGTTCGTCGCGGCTCTGGGCGGCCAGTAGTTTATCCAGCAGGGCGTCGACCACCGGGTGGGCGATGCCGGCGTAGTTCTTGCCACCTTTGATATTCACCTGGCTGGAGTGGAAGTACAGGCGCTGCTCCAGGCCGGGGCTGAGGGTTTGCGGCAGGGTGGCGAGGATCATGTCGTAGTCGTATTGATCCAGGCGTTGCTTGTACTGGGCGCGATCGACGGTGCGCAGACTGACGCTGATGCCGATGCGCGCGAGGTTTTCCGCGTAGGGCTGGAAGATGCGTTCCAGGTTCGGGTTGACCAGCAAAATTTCAAACTGCAACGGCTCGCCACGGGCATTCACCAGGCGCTGGCCGGACAGCGTCCAGCCGGCCTGCTCGAGCAACTGCAGGGCCCGGCGCAGGGTGTCCCGCGGGATACCGGCGCCAGCGGTTTGCGGCACGCTAAATACCTGCGTGAACAGCTTGGCCGGCAGTTGCCGCCTGTAAGGCGAGAGCAGCAGCCACTCGCTCCCTTCCGGCTTGCCGGTGGCGGAGAACTCGCTGTTGGGGTAATAGCTGCTGGCGCGGATATAGGCATTGTTGAACAGCGTGCGGTTGGTCCACTCGAAGTCGAACAACAGGCCCATGGCCTCGCGCACCTTGCGCTGGGCAAACAGCGGGCGGCGGGCGTTCATCATCAGCGCCTGGGTTTGCGCCGGAATCTGGTGGGGGATTTCGGCGCGGATCACTTCGCCCCGTTTGACGTCCGGGAACTTGTAGCCGTTGGCCCAGTTTTTCGCCTGATGCTCGATATAAAAATCAAATTCCCCGGCTTTAAATGCTTCGAAGGCGACGTTGCTGTCGCGGTAGAACTCGACGTCGACCCGGTTGAAGTTGTACTTGCCGCGGTTGACGGGCAGCTTCTCGCCCCACCAGTTCTTCACCCGTTCAAACACCAGGCGCCGGCCAGGTACCACCTGGGTGATGCGGTACGGCCCGCTGCCCAGCGGCGGGGTGTAGGTGGTGGCTTTGAAGTCGCGGTGCTTCCAGTAATGCTGCGGCAGCACCGGCAGTTCGCCCAGGTGCAGGATCAACAGCGGGTTATTGGCCTGCTTGAGCACAAAGCGGATGCGATGGCGGCCAAGGATGTCGACCCGTTTAACGTCCTGCAGGTTGGTGCGGTACTGCGGATGGCCTTGTTTGACCAGTAACCGGTAGGAGAAGGCCACGTCATAAGCGGTGATTGGCATACCGTCGTGAAAGGTCGCTTCCGGGCGCAGGTTGAACACCACCCAGCTGCGGTCTTCGCTGTACTCGACGGAGCGGGCAATCAGGCCGTAGCTGGAGGACGGCTCGTCACCGGACGGGTCGTATTGGCCGCTGCCGGCCATCAGCGGTTCGTTCAGTTCACTGATGCCGTACTGGGCGAAATTGGGCGTCGACGACGGGCTGCTGCCCTTGAAGGTGTAAGGGTTGAGGGTGTCGAAGGTGCCGAAGGCCATGACCCGCACGCTGCCGCCCTTGGGGGCGTCCGGGTTCACCCAGGCAAAGTGGGTAAAGCTGGCGGGGTACTTGAGTTCACCGAATTGGGCATAGCCATGACTTTCGCGCAGGTTGGCGAAGGAGCACACGCTCATGGTCAGGCAGGTGAGCAACAGGAGGGCACGCATCAGGCGCAAAATCCGATCCATGGCAGGCTTTTCGGCTTCTTGAACCTTACAGTAACAGCTTGTATCGACAGGAAAAAGACTGGCTTTTAGAGTGGCCGTGCCATCATTTTGACTACAATGGAAGAAATGGCTCACGGGGTGTCACTTGGAAGAGCGTTGCTACGGTGTACAGGCTTGGATTGACCGGCTGAATGATTCGGAGCTGCCGGCGTTGGCCGCGGTCGTCACCGATATGCAGCAACTGGCTGAAAGCGAGAACAGTTCGGTGCAAGAGCTGGCGTCGGTGCTGCTGCGCGATGCGTCCCTGACCTCCAAGGTGCTGCGGGTCGCCAACAGCAGTTACTACAACCCGGCGTGTGAGGATATTCGCACCATTTCCCGCGCTATCGTGCTGATCGGTTTTGAAAGCATTCGCCTGATCAGTCTGTCGGTCAGCCTCATCGATGGCCTGTTGAGTCGCGGGCCGCGCTATCAGTTGCCTGAGTTGCTGGCGCGCTCCTTTCATGCCGCCGTGCAGGCGCGCAACATTGCCGGTTACGTGCTGAGCAAGCATCAGGAAGAAGTGTTTATCGCGGCCTTGCTGCACCACATTGGTGAGCTGGCCTTTTGGGGCTGCGGCGGTGATCAGGTCGATGAGCTGGATGATGCCCTGGCCGAGCCGGGCGTTGATCCCGCTGCCGCGGTGCGCAAGGTACTGGGCACCAGTTTTGAACAGTTGACCCAAGGGCTGGTGAAGCACTGGAATCTGGGGCCCGTGGCCAGCCTGGCCCATGTGCCCGCCAACCCCAAGAGTCCGGCGGCCTATGCGGTGCAATTGGGTATGCGCATCAGCGAAGTGGCGCTGGATGGCTGGGAGTCACCGGAAATGGACGAGCTGGTGCTGCAACTGGCCAAGTTCACCGGCATCAGCCCGGAAGAGGCCTTGCAGCAGGTGCTGGCCAGTGCCGACGAAACGGTCAAGGTGGCTGCCACCTTTGGTGCCAGCAAGCTCTGTCAGTTGATTCCCAATACCGATCCCGAGCAAATTGCCTTTCAGCGTGAACAGCGCCGCGCGCGATTGTTGCAGCCCAATCTACCGATCATGCAGCAAGCCCTGCAGGACCTTGGGCTGATGCTGTCGAGCCGCGCCGATGTGGGCTTGATCCTCGACACGCTGCTCAAAGGGCTGCATCAAGGTGCTGGGCTGGAGCGGGTGATGCTCGCGGTGCTAGCCGACGGGCAGAGCAAGTTCCGGGTCAAGCGGGCAGTGGGTGAGGGTACGCAGGCCTGGGTCAGTGACTTTGAATTGCCGGTGGGTGAGCGCAACGAACAGACGGTGTTCAGTTATGTGCTGCGGCATAAAGAGGCGTTGTGGATGGGCGTGCCGGCCAGTTACAACCTCAATGATCTGGTGACGCCGGCGATGCGCCAAAGCCTGGGGCAGGGGATGTTCTTTGTTGCGCCCCTGCTGGCCGGCAAGCGCGAGATCGGTGTGCTGTATGCCGATGCCAGGCTTTCTGGGCGAGCCCTCAAGCATGAACAGTTTGTGGCCTTCAAGCGCTTTGCCGAGCTGACGGGGCGTTGCCTGGATGCCATCAGTCAGCGCAAATGATCAGGGCGCTTTTTTTACCGTCAGGGTCTGGCCGAGTTTCAGGGCGCTGGTGGCTTTCGGGTTCCAGCGCTTCAACTGCGCCAGATCTACCTTGAAGCGCTTGGCAATCAGGTACAGCGAGTCGCCTTTCTGCACCTTGTAGTAGGTCACCGCTTCGCGGCCCGTGGCCTTGCTGGTGATGATTTTGCTGTTCTTGTTGCTCAGGCTCTTGCTGGCCAGCACGGCGGCCTGATTTTTCGGTGCTTGCAACAGCAGCTCCTGGCCAAGCTTCAGGTTGTTGCCGCGCAGCTGGTTCCAGCGCTGCAGATCCTTGACCGCGACCTTCTGTTGCTTGGCAATCGACCACAGGTTGTCGCCACTTTTCACTTTGTAGCGTTTGGCCGGCGCGCTGACGACTGGGCTTTGCTCCTTGTAGCGTGGATTGCTACTGGCGCTCTGGACCTGCGTGCTGAGGCTCAGTACCTGGCCGGTGCGCAACTTGTGGTGGCGCAGTTGGTTGAGGTCGGTGATGTCTTTAACTGACAGGTTATGGCGCTTGGCAATGCTGGCCAGGCTATCGCCTTTGCGCACGGTGTATTGCTGCCACTGCACCTGTTTTTGCGGCTTCATCAACAACAGGTTGGCGGCCAGGCGTTCAGCTTTTTCGCTGGGCACCAGCAGGTGTTGGGGGCCGTCAATGGTCACGCCTTTTTTGAACGCGGGGTTGAGCTGGAACAGCTCGTCTTCATCGACCTCGGCCATTTCGGCGATGCTGGACAGGTCCATGCGCGGTTTGAACGCGACCACTTCAAAGTAGGGTTCGTTGGCAATCGGATTGAGGTCGACGCCATAGGCCTGCGGGCTGGTGACGATCTGCGCCACGGCCAGCAGCTTGGGCACGTACTCCTGGGTTTCCTTGGGCAGCGGCAGGTTCCAGTAGTCGGTGGGCAGGCCCAGTTTCTGGTTGCGCTCAATGGCGCGGCTGACGGTGCCTTCGCCGGCGTTGTAAGCGGCCAGGGCCAGCAGCCAGTCGCCGTTGAACATGTCGTGCAGGCGGGTCAGGTAGTTCATTGCCGCATTGGTCGAGGCCATGATGTCGCGCCGGCCGTCGTACCAGTTGGTCTGGCGCAGATTGAAGTGGCGACCGGTGGATGGGATGAACTGCCACAGCCCGGCCGCATGGCTGCGCGAATAGGCCAGCGGGTTGTAGGAGCTTTCGATGATCGGCAGCAGTGCCAGTTCCATCGGCATGTCGCGCTCGTCCAGGCGCTCGACCACAAAATGCAGGTAAGGGCTGCTGCGCTTGCCGGCGCTTTCGATCACCGCCGGACGGCTGGCGTACCACAGGCGTTGGCGCTCAATGCGCGGGTTGACGCCAATTTCACCCTGTAACTGAAAGCCCTCGCGGATGCGCTCCCAGACATCATCAGGGCGCTGCGGCAGGGCGGGGGCTATCCATTCAACTGGACGGTTGCGGGCGGCGTTACGGGCGTCTTCGGCGGCGCTGTCGGTATCACGGGTGTCGTGCACCTGGCAGCCGCCGAGGGTCATGGCAGCCACCAGGAGCAGCGGTCGCCAGTTGCGCACCAATGTCTCTAGCTCGGAGGTCTTGCGAGTCGATGAGGACATTAGTGGGGGAGGCATCCTGGCGAAAAGGTTGCGCGATTCTAGGAACCCACCCCCGGGGGGTCAAGTTTTCAGCGGTTTGGGCCGATTGCAGGCGCGGCTTAGAAGGTGTTTTTCCAGCTGCGCAGGCTGGTGAACACGGCCAGCGCATCGGCGTGCTTGCATTGGTCATGGGCTTCGGCTTGTTGCCTCACCGCAGGTTCGCTGACGCGCAGGAAAGGATTGGTCGCGTGTTCAAGCGCCAGGGTCGAAGGCAGGCTGATGTGGCCGGCGGCGCGCAGGGCAATAACGCTGGTCAGGCGTTCGGCAATCGCCGGGTTATGCGGTTCGACCGCCTGGGCAAAGCGCAGGTTGCTCAGGGTGTATTCGTGGGTGCAGTAGATCAGGGTGTTGTCCGGCAGGGCGGCGAGGCGTTGCAGCGAGTCGTGCATCTGCGCCGGGGTGCCCTCGAAAATACGCCCGCAGCCGCCGGCAAACAGGGTGTCGCCACAGAACAGGCGGGGCTCGGTTGCTGCCTGGTAATAAGCGATATGGCCGAGGGTGTGGCCGGGCACGTCGATAACCTGTAAATCCAGGCCGAGCACTTGAATCACATCGCCATCCTTGAGTGCCACATCGCGGCCGGGAATGGTTTCTCGCGCCGGGCCCACAACCCGCGCGCCACTCTGGGCTTTTAACTGCAACACACCACCGACGTGGTCGGGGTGATGGTGGGTGATCAGGATATCGCTCAGTTGCCAACCTGGATGGGCGCTGAGCCAGGCCAGTACCGGCGCAGCATCGCCTGGGTCGACCACCGCGCAGCGCTGGCTGGCTGGGTCTTGTAACAACCAGAGATAATTGTCGGTGAAGGCTGGCAGGGCTTCGATCAGTATCATCACGGGGTTCGCTAAGCTGAAAGTTGTGGTGCATCTTAGCGGTAGTTCCCGCTCAGGAGACGGCAATGATTGAACAGGCGTTTGCCCAGGCTGACCCCGATTGGCTGGATTTGCAGGGCCAGGCCCGCCAGTGGCTGGGCGGCCCATTGGGCGAGCTGCTCTTGGCGCAGCAGCGACCGCTGCTGGAGGCCGAGCTGGCGCGTTTTTTTGGCGGTTATCTGGTCCATTACGGGCCGGGTGTTGATGTGCCGGTGGCGGCGCAGATCCAGCGCACCGTGCGCGTGGGCGCACCCTTTAGCGGGGTGGAAATTGCCTGCGAAGAGCAGGCCTGGCCTTTGGGTGAGCATGCCGCCGACGTGGTGGTGCTGCAGCACGGCCTCGACTTCAGCCTGTCGCCCCACGGCTTGCTGCGTGAAGCCGCGCGCAGCGTGCGCCCGGGTGGCCATCTGCTGATCGTGGGCATCAACCCCTGGAGTGCTTGGGGATTGCGCCATCTGCTGGCCCGCGATGCCTTGCGTCAGGCCCGCTGCATTGCCCCGGCGCGGGTCAGCGACTGGCTGCACCTGCTGGGCTTCGCGCTGGAGAAACGCCGCTTCGGGTGCTATCGTCCGCCGCTTGCCGCGAACCGCTGGCAATCCCGTTTGGCCGGCCTGGAACCCCTGGGCAACGCCTGGCAAATGCCTGGCGGCGGCTTCTATTTATTAGTGGCGCGCAAACTCGTGGTGGGTTTGCGGCCCTTGCGTCAGGCGCCGCGCGCCAGCATGGGCAAGTTGCTGCCCATGCCGGTGGCCAAAGTCAGTCGACGCGACGCGGAACCCTAATTAAGAGCAGTCATGAGCGAACAGGTTGAGATTTACACCGACGGCGCCTGCAAAGGTAATCCTGGCCCCGGGGGCTGGGGCGCCTTGATGATTTTCAAGGGCGTAGAGAAAGAACTCTGGGGTGGCGAGCGCGAGACCACCAATAACCGTATGGAGTTGACCGCGGCGATCCGTGCCCTGGCCGAACTCAAGCGCGAATGCCAGGTGCGCCTGGTCACCGACTCCCAGTATGTGATGCAGGGCATTCAGGAGTGGATGCCCAACTGGAAGAAGCGCGGCTGGAAAACCGCCGCCAAGCAGCCGGTAAAGAATGTCGACCTCTGGCAGCAGCTGGATGAGCAGGTCAATCGGCATCAGATCACCTGGCAGTGGGTGCGCGGCCATACCGGTCACCCGGGCAACGAGCGTGCCGACCAGTTGGCCAATCGTGGCGTTGATGAATTGAAAACGCGGTAGGACTTTTTATGCGCAGCGTAGATTCGTTCTATACAGTACGCATTTGTGTAAACCGTCGGCTGAGTGAGTGAGTGAAAGGCCTGGGAGCCCTGTATTCGGGCTGTATGGCAATTTCAGTGTTGTTTTTTCCGCGTATTTGCTTAGGCTTCTATCTGTCAAGTGTAAACTAACGGCTGATTTTCCGTTCATGGTTTACATTCTGTTTTCTGAGAAAATTGATAGGCGGTTAACGTGCTGCTGAAGCCCTAAAGACTCCTGGCTTTAAGCAGCTCTATAAATTCGTTGCCGAGTCGGCCCTGGATGAGCAGGGCTAGCGTCACAGAGCACCTAGGCGTGGCCTGTTGATCAGTTCCCCATGCCGATGCTGATACACCTCGCGTTAATGACCACGTCATAGGTGTTGCTTGTGCAAGCGGTACAGTGAATGTCGGAAACGCCTAGGTTCTGCTTATTCATCAGGAATACTCCTAGCATCCAAGAACGCCAACAGTCCTGTAGTTCAGAGGAACCTTCTTTGTGGTCAAAAAATCCGCCCGACTGATTCTAGGGATGCATGCTTGCGCACGCCGTCACCGAGCAAGATGTAGGTCGTGTTGATGGTTTGGAACATAAAGCCGTCGTGGAAAGCATGCAGGTAAGAAGTGCGCACGAAGTCGCCTACGTCCCACCTTCGCGAGCTGTCGTAAATCACGGGCAAGCGAGACGGGCTACGCTAGTCCTACTAGCTCAGCGTGCTGTGTAGGCGTCACATGTAGGTCAATCCAAATCCAATCCCACGGGCAATTCCGAGGAAGACTTGCGTGGGTCTCACACACACTTTGTGTCAAGCCGGGAACTACACCGACCCCAACGGAATTTACGCCCAAGGCCAACAAGCGGATAACACACCCGACAGAAAAACAAAGCATTTACTTAAAAACCGCTACGTTCAGAAGCAAAATTAATTATGCCGATCACTCAACAGCCAACACTACAGCAAAGCCCCACTCATTATCTTGGGTAGTGGCGCATCGGCGGCGCATGGCATGTCTGGGATGGGCGCGCTTGCAACGCACCTCGTAACGCACACCGATATTTCTGGGTTGTCCGCTGTCGAGGTCGCACCGACTTTTCCATGCGGGCAAGGTATGATTTAGAAAGGCCCCATCATCCCGTTCTAAACTCCCACATCAGCTACTCAGATGCCGATTCGACCCGGAACGTCCCACTAATCGCTGCCCAACAACACCAACATTTCACCACAAACACCGCCCAAGCAACAAAATCACCACCGTTTTCCGTCAACTGCTCAGCGCCAACGCGACTTCGCCATTGGTTACCCCACGCCGCAATTACACCAAAATCCCACCGCCCCACCAACCACACCCCAATCCATAGCAGCAGCCACCACAACAATTACTTGCGCCCGCAACCCCCACCCCAACCCGCAACACCCAACTCACACCCCTCCCGCTTAACACTAATCCGCCTACCTACCAACGTCTCCCCTCTAGCCACCCCCCCACAACACCCCCTAGCCCCATATTTTGGGGCCCACCCTTCACTCACCCCTTCAACTGCCTCCTTCTATTCGTCTTCTCAGCCCTCTACCTCCCTCAAGCATCTCTACCAGCCCACTTCACCTCCCACACCCAAACCAGCACCCACAATTCCTCCCTTTCCCCAATCCACTTCCTTTACCCTAACCCACATAATATCACCCCAACTTACCCCTTTCAACCATTATTTACCTTTTACCTCCCCCGCCCCCCTATCATCCCATATTCTTCTCCCCTTTTCACCCCCCCCTTTCCCCCCATCATCATCTTTACCTCCTTCTCCCCCCTCCTTTCATCCCCCCCCCCCCCCTCTTCCCCCCCAAACCCTCAACCTAATCCATCACTCTCACACCTCCTTTCCACCTCCAAACATCATTTTCCCAATAAAACATCTCCCCCAAACCCGTCAGACTAACAATCAACAATATAGGTGTCTGCAAATCTATCTTTTATCACTTTTTACCTTCCCACCATTTACCATTTCACCTTTTTCTTTCTTTTCTTTTCTTACATCTCCCACCCACCCATCACTCTTCCCCCCTCCTCCCACCTTCTCTTTCTTTAATCAAGTCCCACCACAAAACGCAGCGAGGTATTTTAGGTCGCCAGCCCTCAAAAGTTTTGGCTACCTCCACCCCCACACACAAAAAATGAAGCTTCATCCACCCATTCGCACTCCCCTTACCTATTCTTCTATCTCTTTCAGCTTTCTATATCAACCCCTTTTCCTTTTTACCTTTTCCACTCTCGTTCCCATTTTCGCCTCGCCCCCCTTCAAAAACTCTTGAGTTTCTCAACAACTCCCTTCCACCTTTCAATCGCAGCATCACTCATACATCTTTCCCAACCTATTTCACCCTCAATTTTTCAACAAATCAACAACCTCACCTCCAGTTTCGCAGCAATACGCCTCCACCACTTTAGCCCCTTCCTTCTCTTCTGGCCTTTTCTGCCCAGCATCTTTATTTCTCTTCAATCTAACATCCATGCCCCACTAGGACATGCTCATAAACATAGGTGTTGTACTTCTAATACTTCCCCTTTTCCCTCCTTCCACATTGGCTTGAGGTCATCTATCTCTGCATTACTAAAACTTCGCGCTAAGCCATGCTAAGTCGATGCCCCTATGACTCCCACTCGCACACTCCTTATCGCTCAGGTAGACCTTCTTGTTTCGTGTGGCTCTGTATCCAGCCCATAAATGCGGTTGGAGAACAGCGGAGCCTTTCGTCAGCCTCATAAGCTGAAAACCTTCCCCTACCCAATAAAGTCTTTATTTTATATTTCATGTTTACCTTCGTACTTTTTGAATGAGCCCTTTACCTTATTTCTCCGCCTATTTTTTTCACATGCAAGATCTATGCGTATTTGAAGGTGAGTGAGCGATGACGATTTACAAAATTGATGCTAACAGGGTAGTAGTACTCGACACCGAAACCACCGGCATGCCGGTCACCGACGGCCACCGCATCATTGAGATCGGTTGCGTCGAGCTGATGGGCCGGCGCCTCACTGGCCGGCATTTTCACGTCTATCTGCAACCGGATCGCGATATCGATGAAGGCGCCATCGCCGTTCACGGCATCACCAATGAGGCCCTGGAAGGCAAGCCGCGTTTTCGCGAGATCGCCGATGAGTTCTTTGAGTTCGTCAAAGACGCCCAGCTGATCATCCACAACGCGGCGTTCGACATCGGCTTTCTCAACAACGAGTTTGCCTTGCTCGGTCAGCAGGATCGCGCCGATCTCACCGAGCACTGTTCGGTACTCGACACCCTGATGATGGCGCGTGAGCGTCACCCAGGGCAGCGCAACAACCTGGATGCCCTGTGCAAGCGTTATGGCGTCGACAACTCCGGCCGTGAGCTGCACGGCGCCTTGCTCGATGCCGAGATTCTCGCCGACGTTTACCTGAACATGACCGGCGGCCAGACCAGTTTGTCATTGGCCGGTAATGCTTCAGACGGTGAGGGCGCCACGGGTGGCAGTCAGGCCAGTGAGATTCGCCGTTTACCCGCTGAGCGGGCGCCAACTCGGGTGGTACGCGCCAGCGAAAGTGAGTTGGCCGAGCACGCTGTGCGCCTCGGCGTGATTGGCAAGGCCGCCGGTGGTGCGGCGCTGTGGACGCAGCTGGAGCAGCCTGCGCCGCAGGAGTGAGGTGCTGACGATTTATTCGTGCGCGACCTTTTCGTACAGTCTGACGCTTGAGGGGTTTCGCCGCTTCCGGTGAGTCTCTAACCTGAGGCGACAAGCAGCGCCTAGCTGCCCGCCTCAGGACGCCACAATGTATAAAGACCTAAAATTCCCCGTCCTCATCGTGCACCGTGACATCAAGGCCGACACGGTCGCCGGTGATCGCGTGCGGGCCATTGCCCGCGAACTGGAGCTGGATGGCTTCACTATTCTGTCCAGTGCCAGCTCCGCCGAGGGGCGCATCGTCGCCTCCACCCATCACGGCCTCTCCTGCATTCTGGTAGCCGCCGAAGGGGCGGGGGAAAACCGCCACCTGATGCAGGACATGGTCGAGCTGATCCGGGTGGCGCGGGTTCGCGCTCCTGATCTGCCGATCTTCGCCCTGGGTGAGCAGGTGACCATCGAGAACGCACCGGTGGAGGCCATGCACGACCTCAACCACCTGCGCGGCATTCTTTATTTGTACGAAGACACCGTGGCCTTTCTCGCCCGGCAGGTGGCGCGCGCCGCGCGCAATTACCTGGATGGCTTGCTGCCACCGTTTTTCAAGGCGCTGGTGCAGCACACCGCCGAGTCCAACTATTCCTGGCACACACCCGGTCATGGCGGTGGCGTGGCCTATCGCAAGAGCCCGGTAGGTCAGGCGTTTCACCAGTTTTTCGGCGAGAACACCCTGCGCTCCGACCTGTCGGTGTCGGTGCCGGAGCTGGGTTCGCTGCTCGATCACACCGGGCCCTTGGCCGCTGCCGAAGAGCGCGCCGCGCGCAACTTTGGCGCCGACCACACCTTCTTCGTGATCAACGGCACCTCGACGGCGAACAAGATCGTCTGGCACTCAATGGTGGCCCGTGACGACCTGGTGCTGGTGGACCGTAACTGCCACAAGTCGATTCTGCATTCGATCATCATGACCGGCGCGATTCCGCTGTACCTGTGCCCGACACGTAACGAACTGGGCATCATCGGGCCGATTCCGCTGTCGGAATTCAGCCGCGAGTCGATCCAGGCCAAGATCGACGCCAGCCCGCTGGCCCGTGGCCGTGAGCCCAAGGTCAAGCTGGCCGTGGTGACCAACTCCACCTACGACGGCCTGTGCTACAACGCCGAGCTGATCAAGCAGACCCTGGCGGGCAGCGTCGAGGTCATGCACTTCGATGAGGCCTGGTTCGCCTATGCGGCGTTCCACGAGTTTTATACCGGCCGTTTTGGCATGGGCACCAGTCGCGAGGAGGGCGCGCCGCTGGTGTTCAGCACGCACTCGACGCACAAGATGCTGGCGGCATTCAGCCAGGCGTCGATGATCCACGTGCAGGACGGCGGCGAGCGCCAGCTGGATCGCGACCGCTTCAACGATGCGTTCATGATGCACATCTCCACCTCACCCCAGTACGGCATCATCGCTTCGCTGGATGTGGCCTCGGCGATGATGGAAGGCCCGGCCGGGCGTTCGCTGATTCAGGAAACCTTCGACGAAGCCCTGAGCTTCCGCCGGGCCCTGGCCAACCTGCGCCAGAACCTGCCGGCCAGCGACTGGTGGTTCAGCATCTGGCAGCCGCCGGGTGCCGAAGGCGTTGAGCAGGTGGCCAGCAGTGACTGGCAGTTGCAGCCGAATGCCGACTGGCATGGTTTCGGCGATGTGGCCGATGACTATGTGTTGCTCGACCCGATCAAGGTCACCCTGGCGACGCCGGGCTTGACCGCCGATGGCGTGCTCGGCGCGACCGGTATTCCCGCTGCCGTGGTCAGCAAGTTCCTCTGGGAGCGCGGCCTGGTGGTGGAGAAAACCGGCCTGTATTCCTTCCTGGTGCTGTTCTCCATGGGCATTACCAAGGGCAAGTGGAGCACCCTGCTGACCGAGTTGCTGGAGTTCAAGCGCTCCTACGATGGCAACGTGGCCCTGAGCCAATCCCTGCCGTCGATTGCTGCTGCGGGCGGTAGTCGCTACGCCGGCATGGGCCTGCGCGATTTGTGCGACCAGCTGCACAGCTGTTACCGCGACAACGCCACGGCCAAGGCGATGATGCGCATGTACACGGTGCTGCCGGAAATCGCCATGAAGCCGGCTGATGCCTACGACAAGCTGGTGCGTCGTGAAATTGAGGCGGTGCCGGTGGCCGAGCTGCAAGGGCGGATTGCCGCGGTAATGCTGGTGCCTTATCCACCGGGCATTCCGTTGATCATGCCGGGCGAGCGCTTTACCCCGGCAACGCGTTCAATCATCGATTACCTGGAGTTCGCTCGCACCTTTGATCGCAGCTTCCCTGGCTTCGATTCCGACGTGCACGGTCTACAGCATCAAGACAGCCCGGATGGACGCTGCTATACAGTCGACTGTATCAAGGAGTAATTCAGTCGGAGTGAGCGCATGACCCAGGCAGCAGGGCAGAAAGGAAGTATGGGTTTCTGGACCTGCTCGGCCCTGGTGGTCGGCAATATGGTCGGCTCCGGGGTATTTCTGTTGCCGGCCAGCCTGGCGGCTTTCGGCGGCCTGAGTCTGGTGGGCTGGCTGATTTCCAGTGTCGGTGCGGTGCTGCTGGCCCTGACTTTTGCCCGCCTGGCGCGCCTCAATCCCGCCGCCGGCGGGCCCTACGCTTACACCCGTGACGGTTTTGGCAGCTTTGCCGGCTACCTGTGTGCTTGGACCTACTGGAAGGCCGCCTGGATCGGCAATGCGGCCATTGCCGTGACGCTGGTGGGCTACCTGCAGGTGTTTATTCCGGCCCTCAAGGACCCGCTGCTGATGGTGGCCACAGCCATCGGGGCGATCTGGCTGTGCACCTTGATCAACCTGCGCGGCATCGGCGCCTTTGGTGTGGTGCAAAACCTGCTGACCCTGCTCAAGCTGATCCCGTTGGTGCTGATTGGCGTCCTCGGCTGGTGGTCGTTTCATCCCGAATACCTGCGCATTCCCGAACCCCAGGATTTGCCCGGCGGTGGCTACGCCCAGGCGATTGCCACCACGGCGGCACTGACCCTCTGGGCCTTTATCGGCCTGGAATCTGCCACGGTGCCGGCCGAGCATGTGCGCGACCCCAAGCGCACCATTCCGCGCGCTACGATTTTCGGCACCTTGGTGGCGGCAGCGGTGTACATCCTGTCGATCACGGCGGTGCAGGGCGTTTTGCCACCCGAGGTGCTGATGCGTTCGTCAGCCCCTTTTGCCGATGCGGCCCAGGTGCTGTTGGGCGACTGGGGCTACTACCTGGTGGCTGGTGGCGCGGTGATCGCCTGCCTGGGGGCGTTGAACGGCTGGGTGCTGCTGCAAGGGCAGATTCCCATGGCGGCGGCCCGTGACGGTTTGCTGCCGGAGGCGCTGGCGACCTGCAACAAGCGCAATGTGCCGGCCAATGGCTTGTGGGTCTCGGCGGTGCTGGTGTCGTTGCTGGTGCTGATCGATGGCCGTGGTGAGCTGGTTGATGTGTTTCAGGTGATCATTTTGCTCGGCACCATGGCTGGGGTGGTGCCCTATGCCTTCTGTACGGCTGCCTTGCTGCAGCTGCTGGCGGTCAAGCCGAGTGCTTTCAAGCCGCGCGAGCGCAAACCCTTGGTGGCGATTGCGCTGCTGGGCTTTATCTACTCGATGTGGGCGTTGTATGGCACAGGCGAGCAGGCGATTTTCTGGGGCTTTCTGGTGCTGATGGCAGGCATCCCCCTCTACACCTGGCGGCAGTGGCGCAACCGTGTGCAGGGGGAGGCCAGAGCCTTGCAGGCAGGGGCGTTGGGTGAGTAAAGCTAGCCGCGGCGACTTCAAGCAGATCAAGCAGTTAAAGCTAGTATTGAAATAACTGCTCGAAGCGTGAACCCGTGCCCTGCATCACAGTGGCCAGCATCGACATTTACCTCACGCTTGTTATAGTTGAGCGGTTTTGTAGATAACAAGATCTATGCGCTTTGGCGCTATTTTCTGCAGAGAGTTCTGCTGAGGAAGCCTGCTGTGTCCGCCACCAACGTCTTCCGGGATTGCTCCCCATGGGCTTCACTGTTTCGCCCTCTTGGCGTATGCGTGAGCCGTGCTCAGCTGTTTGCCCGCGGCCTTAAGGCGCTGGCAATTGACCTCTGCCAACTGCTGCACGACCCCGCGCGGGAGGCGTACTAGGCCAATGGTTACTGGAGCCACATCCCTCAGTTTGGTGCGCGATGAGTTGTTCGCCACCATGGATGAAGCCGAGCTGAGCCTTGAGCATTTTATTGCCGAGCGCGAGAACGGCAGCTTGCTGCAGCAGGCAGTCGAAAACCTTCAGCAAGTGCGCGGAACCCTCAAGCTGATCGAGCTGGCAGGTGCCGAGTTGCTGGCTCAGGAAGTGCTGCAACAGGCCACCGATATCCCCACCGGCGCGGGCAGTGAGCGCGATGGCCAGTTGTCGGCCGTCAGCAATGCCTTGCATGTGCTGCGCCGCTACCTGGAAATTGTCGACGCTCACCGTCAGGAAGTGCCGGAACTGCTGCTGCCGGCCATCAATGACCTGCGCCAGGCGGGCTCCCAGCCGGTTCTCCCGGAAAGCTTCTTCTTCAGCGTGCGCATTGATCAGGCACGTCCTGCCACTGCGGCGTCGAGCCTCAGCGGCGAAGCCTGGAACGCCGAGGTCAAGCGCCTGCGGCAGATGTACCAGGTCGGTTTGCTCGGTTTTATCCGCGAACAGAATATTGCCGCCAGCCTGAAGCTGATGTCGCGCGCCATCAGCCGTCTTGACGGCCTGTTGGGCAACGACCCGCGTGCGCGCCTGTGCTGGGTGGCTGCCGCTGCGCTGGAGGCCCAGGCCGACGGTCAGCTGTTGCCGCGCAAGGCCCGCAAGGCGCTATTTGGGCGCCTGGATCGGGAGCTCAAGCAACTGTTGCTGAATGCTAACTATGAAGCGCCACGCCACTTGCTCAAGGAGCTGCTGTATCTGGTGGCCCTGGCTGACACGCGCGGTCCGCGTGCGTCCCAGGTGCGCGAGCTGTTCAGTCTTACGCCGTTGCCGTTTACCGATCACTTGCTGGAAGAGTCCTATCAGCGTTTGGCCGGCCCAGGCCAGGCGGTTATGCGCTCGCTGTCCTCGGCGATCCGTGAGGAGCTCAGTAGCCTCAAGGACCAACTGGACCTGATTGAGCGTGGCACCGTCAGTACGGATGGCTTGGCCAATTTGCATGCCCTGTTGGGCAAGTTGGCAAAAACCCTCAGCATGGTAGGCCTGACCTCGGCCGGCAATGCGCTGCAGGCGCAGTTGCCCGTGGTAACTGGCTGGATTGACCAGGCGCCGGTGCAGCCTGAGCAATTGCTCAAGCTGGCGGACGCCGTGTTGTATGTGGAAAGCATGGTCGCCAGCCTGGACCGCGGCGCGCGTTACGACAGCCGTCCGCCGGTGGCCCAGCCAGGTGATGAGGCCATGTCGTTTGCCAATCACCAGCTTAATGAAGCACGCATTGTGGTTATCGATGAGGCGCTGGGTGGCTTGGCCATGGCCAAGCGGGCGATCACGGCCTACCTCGAATCCAGCGGCGACAAGCTGCACCTGGCCAATGTGCCGTTTACCTTGCAGGCCGTTCGGGGTGGTTTGTGGTTCCTCGATCAGCCACGGGCGGCGCAGTTGGTAGGTGCCTGCGCGGACTACATCGACAAGCAGATGCTGGAAAGCCAGCAGATGCCCTCTGAGCAGATGCTGGAAACCCTGGCCGATGCCCTGACCAGCCTTGAGTACTACCTGGAAGGCGGCGCCGTGCTGCGTCCGGAAACCCAGCCGAGCGTGCTCGATCTGGCGGCGGAAAGCGTGCGGGCGCTGGGCATTGTGCTGCCACCTGTGGCGCTCAATCCGGCATGAGCAGTCGCTGGCAGCCGGCCTGGCTGGATGCGCGCCAACCCGGTGGGTGGGCGTTGGTGCACTGCCAGCAGCAGTTTCTTGGCGACGCCAATGGCGTGCTGTTTCCCCGTGAGTGGCTGAAGCGCCAGGACCTGCCGATTCTGGCTGAACATGGCCTTGGCCATTTCGGTGCCGATGCGGTCTACCTGCTGGAACTGCACCAGCCCGTCGCCCTCGACGGCTGTGCCTGGCAGGGCCTGCGACAGTTCATGCTGCACGGCGACAGCGACACCTTCAAGATGCTCGGCTATGCCAGCCAGATAGGCACCTGGGCGCGGCAGCACCGCTTTTGCGGCAGTTGCGGTGCGCCCATGCAGCACATTGCCGGCGAGCGCGCGATGCATTGCCCGGCCTGCGCGCTGCAACATTATCCGCGCCTGTCGCCGAGCATGATTGTGTTGGTGACCCGTGGCGATGAAGTCCTGCTGGCCCGTTCGACGCGCTTTGCCAGTGGCGTCTACAGCACCCTGGCCGGCTTTGTCGAAGCCGGTGAGTCGGTCGAGGACTGCGTGCGCCGTGAGGTGCACGAAGAAGTGGGCGTGCAGGTGTGCAACCTGCAATATCTGACCAGCCAGGGCTGGCCGTTCCCGCACTCGCTGATGCTCGGTTTCCATGCCGAATACGCCGGTGGCGAGATTGTCCTGCAGGAAGAGGAAATCGAAGACGCCCGCTGGTTCAGTCTGGATAACCTGCCGAGCCTGCCACCACCGCGTTCGATCTCTCGTTACCTGATCGACCTCTATCTGGCGCGCCGCCTAGGCCATGCCGAACCAATGCTGCCAGGCTAGCCGCGCGGTCAGGGCCAGCACCACCAGAATGAACACCGGGCGGATAAAGCGATTGCCGCCCTTGATCGCGGTGCGTGCGCCGAAAAACGCGCCGGCCATCAACGCCAGACCCATGCAGATACCCAGCAGCCAGGCCACCTGGCCGTGGACGATAAACACAGTCAGGGCCATGGCGTTGCTGACGAAGTTCATGCTGCGGGCCACGCCGCTGGCGCGCAGCAGGTCGAGCGGGTAGAGCAGCAGATTGCTCACCGTCCAGAAGGCACCGGTGCCGGGGCCGGCCACCCCATCGTAAAAGCCCAGCGCCAGGCCTTGCGGCCACTGTCGGCCGCGGGGAATGGCCGCGGCCACCGCAGGGGCTTCGCGCGGCGTACCACTGAACAACAGGTAAAGACCGCAGGCAAAAACCACGACGGGCAACATCTGGTTCAACCAGGCGGCGGGTAGCCAATGGGCCAGGCTGGCGCCCAGCAATGCGCCAATCGCGGTGCCCAGCAAGCCGTTGCGCCACAGGGCGGGGTCGAACAGTTGGCGGCGGTAGAAGGTGTAGCTGGCGGTGGCTGCGCCAAAGGTGGCGCACAGCTTGTTGGTACCCAACACCAGATGGGGCGGCAAGCCGGCAGTGAGCAGGGCAGGGATGGTCAACAGGCCGCCACCGCCGGCAATGGCATCAATAAAGCCGGCCACAAAAGCGACAAAGGCTAATATCGCCAAAAGACTTGGATCTACGGCCAACTCAAAGGGAAACGGCATAAAAAGTCGACCTGTGTGCGTTTGTGCGCCGCCGTGCTTGGCCGCAGCAAAAGGAGTTGCGCATAATGCCGGCTAATTTACCCACAAGGAATTGGATCTATGCAGTATGACGGCCTGGCTGTAGGGGTTGCCCTGCTGGCGCTCCTGGCATTGCTGGTAGCGGCCCGTATCCTGTGGCGCAGTGATTGGCTGCTGGGCTGGTTGCGCGGCACCGCCGGTTTGCTGCTGCTGGCGCTGGCCGGCTTGATTGCCTTGGTAGCCAATGATGTGCGCAGCTACCAACCGTTGCCGGAGGGTAAGCCGCTGGTAACCCTCAGCTTTCAAGCGCTGGGGCCACAGCGTTATCAGGTCAGTTTGTTGCAGGGTGGCGAGGAGCGGCTGATTACCCTGGAGGGCGACCTCTGGCAACTGGACGCGCGCTTGCTGCACTGGAAAGGGCTGGCGGGGCTCATAGGCCTGCAGCCAGGCTACCGGCTGGAGCAGGTGTCCGGGCGCTTTCTCGCCATTGAGCAGCAGGATGTGGCTCAGTTCACCCGCGTGGCGTTGAGCGCGAGTCCCTATGGCATCGACCTGTGGCGCTGGCTGCGGGCGGGGCAGCATGACCTGTTTCTGCTGGATGCCCAGGCGCGGCGTGTCACCTACCTGCCGATGGCCGATGGCGCGGTGTACTCCGTCAGCCTGACGCCGGCGGGCCTGCTGGCGCAGCCCATGACCCAGGCGGCTGACCAGGCGTTGAAAGACTGGCAGTAGTTGTTCTGCATAAAAAAGGGGAGCCAGTGGCTCCCCTTTTTTATGCGGATGAATGCTTACGACAAGAAGCCGCCGTCGACATTCAGCGAGATACCGGTGGTGTAGCTGGAGGCTTCGCTGGCCAGGTACAGCACTGCGCCAGCCATTTCGCTCGGGTCGGCGACGCGCTTGAGCGGGATGCGCTGCAAGGCGATCTTCAGAATGCTGTCGTTCTTGGTCAGGGCCGAGGCGAACTTGGTGTCGGTCAGGCCAGGCAGCAGGGCGTTACAACGGATGTTGAACTGCGCGCATTCCTTGGCAAAAACCTTGGTCATGCTGATCACGGCGGCTTTGGTCACCGAGTAGATGCCCTGGAACTCGCCTGGGGTTACGCCATTGATCGAGGCGACGTTGATGATGCTGCCACCGCCACTTTCCTTCATCAGCTTGCCGCCTTCGATGGACATGAAGTAGTAGCCGCGGATGTTGACGTCGACGGTTTTCTGGAAGGCCGACAGGTCGGTGTCCAGTACGTTGCAGAATTGCGGGTTGGTGGCCGCATTGTTGACCAGGATGTCGAGGCGACCGAACTGTTCGCGAATCTGCGCGAACACGCTCTGGATCTGCTCCATTTCGCCGATGTGGCAGGCAATCGCCGTGGACTTGCCGCCTTCGGCAATGATCGCGTCAGCCACGGCCTGGCAGCCTTCGATCTTGCGGCTGGAGACAATTACGTGGGCGCCTTGCTGGGCCAGCAGTTTGGCGATGGCTTCGCCGATGCCGCGGCTGGCGCCGGAAACGAAAGCAATCTTGCCATCGAGGTCGAACAGGTTGGTCTTGGACATGCAACTTTCTCCTTAAACGTGAGCCTTAAGCGGCGAGCCTTGGCAGGCCGTTGAAAAATTACCTACGTTGCCGATACTGCGTTAAAAGCAGGCCGGGACGCGGTGTCTCAGAATGCTCATTTACAACTCGTAAACTCCGCTTCTTCGCCTGTTTTCGCCTTGTCTCGGCTGCCTCGCCTACATTTTTCAACGGTCTGTCAGAGGCTGGATTTCTTGATGACCTGCAGGCTCATTTGCTCCAGCAGTTTGTTCATCTGCACGAACTGAGCAAAGCGCTTGTCCTGGGTCTGGCCATGGAAGAAGCGGTAGTAAATCTGTTGCACGATGCCGGCCAGGCGGAACAGGCCGTAGGTGTAGTAGAAGTCGATGCTCTTGATTTCGATGCCGGCGCGCTCGGCGTAGTAGTCGGCAAACTGCTGACGGGTGAGCATGCCGGGTGCATTGCTCGGCTGGCGGCGCATCAGCTGTACCGGTGCTGGGTCGCCAGCTTCGATCCAGTAGGCCAGGGTGTTGCCCAGGTCCATTAGCGGGTCGCCAAGGGTGGTCAGCTCCCAGTCCAGCACACCGATGATGCGTTGCGGGTCGCGCGGATCGAGGATCACGTTATCGAAGCGGTAGTCGTTGTGCACGATGGCCGACTTGGGGTGGTCCGCTGGCATCTTCTCGTTCAGCCAGGCCTTGACCTCGGTCCACAGCGGCGCATCTGGGGTCAGGGCTTTCTCGTAACGATCGCTCCAGCCGCTGATCTGACGGGCCACGTAGCCTTCTGGCTTGCCCAGGTCACCGAGGCCGCAGGCCTGGTAATCGACGTTGTGCAGCTCGACCAGCTTGTCGATAAAGCTTTTGCACAGTTGGGTGGTCTGCTCCGGGCTGAAGTTCAGCTCGGCTGGCAGGTCAGCGCGCAGGATGATGCCGTTGACGCGCTCCATGACATAGAACTCGGAGCCAATCACCGACTCGTCGGTGCAGTGCACATAGGCTTTCGGGCAGTAGGGGAAACCGGCGTTGAGCTGGTTGAGAATGCGGTATTCGCGGCCCATGTCGTGGGCAGACTTGGCCTTGTGGCCAAACGGCGGGCGGCGCAGAACGAATTCCTGCTGCGGGTATTCCAGCAGGTAGGTGAGGTTCGATGCCCCGCCTGGGAACTGGCTGATCTGTGGCTCACCACTTAGGCCAGGAATATGGGCCTTGAGGTAGCTGTCGATGATCGCGGCGTCGAGCTCTTCGCCGTCGCGGATACGGGTGGATTGATCATTAAGCGCCATGCTTATCCCTTCTACTTATGATGGGGGCTCGAGATTATTGTTTAATCTAATGCTGCTAGGGGCGTCTCACAAGTCGCATGGGCTCTTATTGGCGAGCGTGTTGCCGCCCAATCAGCTGGCCTGATTCTGAATGCCAGGATTGTTCAGGCGAAAAAAAACCGGAGTCCGAAGACCCCGGTTTTCCGTCAGCGACTACAGCGTAGACGCTTAAACTGGGAACAGTTCGCCCAGTTTCATGGCCAGCATCATGTCGCCTTCGGCGCGCAGTTTGCCGCCCATGAAGGCTTGCATGCCGTCGGTTTCACCGGTGGTGATGCCGGCCAGGGTTTCGGTGCTCATGATCAGGGTCACGTTGGCGTTGGCCGACTCACCTTGGCTCATTTCGCAAGTGCCATCTTTAACGGTCAGGAAGAAGTTCTCGCCGTCTTCGATGTTGAAGCCGAATACCAGGTCCAGGCCGGCAGCAGCAGCGGAGTTGAACTTGGCTTGCATGTTTTGGGCGATGTCAGCAACTGAGGTCATGGTTTCTATCCTTTGTTTTCAGGTTTTTCTCGCGCCAGGATAGGCGCAGTGGGCAGGAGGTCATCGGAAAGTGATGAGCTCCGGCGCCTTCAGCAGCTCCAAGTGTGCGTGGCTGTTGAAGGAAGCTAGGGCCACATCGCTGCCGCGAAACTTCAGGCGGCTGAGCGAGGTGTTAACAATTTGCCAATTCAGCTCGAAGGCTTTTTCCGCCGTGATGCCTGTGATCAGATGCAGCAGTGCGGTAATGGTGCCGCCGGAGGTGAATACGGCAACGTTGTCTTTGCTGTCTGCCAGTTGTAGCAGGCGCTGCAAGCCGCCGGCAACCTGGCTGACAAAACTGGCCCAGCTGGGCACGGCGGTGGCGGCATATTCACCTTTTACCCAGCGCTGAATAAGCAGGGCAAACAGGCGCTGGAACTCGGCGCGGTTCTGGGCGCCGTTGCGCAGAATATGCAGGGCATCGGGCTCCTGCGGGAGAATTTCCGGCAGCAGATGACGAATCACGTTGTCGGCATCGAATTCGTTGAATGCGGCATCCTGTTCGATGGTTGGCGGCGTCACGCCGGCGTTGGCGTATTGTTCCAGCGCTGCACTGGCGGTGTGCTGCTGGCGGCGCAGGTCGCCACTCACGCAACGGTCAAGACTGACACCAAGGTCGAGTAGATACTGACCGAGCACTTCGGCCTGGCGCACGCCAATCGGCGACAGCACGTCGTAGTCGTCTGCGCCGAAGGAGGCCTGGCCATGTCGAATCAGGTAAATACTGCCCACGCCCGCTGGTATCCCAATCGGTGAAATTCAGCCGAGGGTAGGGTGATAGAAACGGCCTGTCAACGAAAAAACATACGCTTGTTTGAATTGTCGGATCGACTGTCATGGGCACAGCCAAGCGGCTGGCCGGCGTCGGGTGGCGTCGGTATGCTTGGTGAGCAGCGGGGTCATGCCAGGGTGTGCCCGTATCGGTAAAACTGAAGGAGAGATGTGTGGAGTTTTTTGCCCAGTACGCAGGGTTTTTGCTCAGGACTGTCACCGTGGTGGTGGCGATTATTATGGTCCTGCTGGTGATTGCAGCGCTGCGCAGTAAAGGCCGCGGTCCGCGCCATGGCCATCTGCAGGTGCACAAACTTAATGATGTCTACCAAAGCCTTCGCGAGCGTCTGGAGCAGGCGGTGCTGGACAAACACAGCCTGAAAATCCAGCGCAAGGCCGAGGCCAAGCACGCCAAGCAGGCGCTGAAAGAGGGCCTCAAGAAACCGCGGGTTTTTGTGCTGGATTTCGATGGTGACATCAAAGCGTCGGCCACCGACAACCTGCGCCATGAGATCACCGCGCTGCTGAGCATGGCCACCGCCAACGATGAGGTGGTACTGCGTCTGGAAAGCGGTGGTGGCATGGTCCATAGCTATGGCCTGGCTTCGTCGCAACTGGCGCGCATCCGCCAGGCCGGCATTCCCCTGACCGTATGCGTCGACAAAGTGGCGGCCAGCGGCGGCTATATGATGGCCTGCATTGGCGACAAGATCCTCAGCGCGCCCTTTGCCATTCTCGGCTCCATCGGTGTAGTGGCGCAGTTGCCCAATGTGCACCGGCTGCTGAAGAAGCACGAGATCGATTTTGAAGTGCTCACCGCCGGTGAATACAAGCGCACCCTGACCGTGTTTGGCGAAAACACCGACAAGGGCCGGGAGAAATTCCAGGAAGACCTGGAAACCACCCACGAACTGTTCAAGGGCTTTGTCGCCCGCTACCGCCCGCAGTTGAGCATCGACGAGGTGGCCACCGGCGAAGTCTGGCTGGGCATGGCGGCGCTGGACAAACTGCTGGTGGATGATTTGCAGACCAGCGACGAATACCTCGGCAACCGCGCCCGTGAGGCCGAGTTGTTCCATTTGCATTACGCTGAGAAAAAGAGCCTGCAGGAACGCTTTGGCATCGCCACCAGTGTGGCACTCGACCGAGTCTTGCTGACCTGGTGGAGCCGGCTCAATCAACAACGTTTCTGGCAGTAAGGTTTGCCGGTAGAGGAGAGCAGGATGAGCAAATTTCAGGCATTGCTGGTCAGCGAAGACAGCCCTGGGCATTTCCGCCCTGAGGTGGTGGCGCGTGATATCGCCGAGCTGCCCGCTGGCGAGGTGCTGATTCGGGTGCGCTATTCGTCACTCAACTACAAGGACGCCCTGTCGGCCAGTGGTAACCGCGGGGTGACGCGTCAGTACCCGCATACGCCGGGGATCGACGCCGCCGGTGTGGTGGAGCAGTCCACCGTGAGTGAGTTCGCCCCTGGCGATGAGGTGATCGTCACCGGCTATGACCTGGGAATGAACACCGCCGGCGGCTTTGGCCAGTACATCCGTGTGCCTTCGGCCTGGTTGCTCAAGCGTCCGCAAGGTCTGGCGTTGCGCGAGGCGATGATGCTCGGTACCGCCGGGCTGACCGCCGCGCTCTGCGTGGCCAAGCTGGAGCAGGCCGGCCTGACGCCCGAGGCCGGCATCGTGCTGGTCACGGGTGCCACCGGTGGCGTTGGCAGTATTGCTGTGGCGCTGCTGGCCAGCCTGGGTTATCGCGTGGCCGCGGCCACTGGTAAGGCCGGGCAGGAAGAGTTTCTGCGCGGTCTGGGCGCCAGTCAGGTGGTCAGCCGTGAGGAACTGCAGGCCGGTACGGCCAAACCCATGCTTAAAGAGCAGTGGGCGGCGGCGGTGGACACCGTGGGCGGCGATATTCTCTTCAACGTGGTTAAGTCGCTGCAGTACGGCGGCAGTGTGGCCTGTTGCGGGCTGACGGCTGGGGTCAACTTCCAGGCCAGTGTGCTGCCGTTCATTCTGCGCGGGGTCAACCTGCTTGGCGTCGACTCGGTGGAGCTGCCCTTGGTGGTCAAGGCGTCGATGTGGGACAAGCTGTCTCTGCAGTGGAAAATCGCCAATCTGGCGGCTTTGACCCACGAAGTGAACCTGAGCGAACTGCCAGCGGCCATTGAGCAGATTTTGGCTGGCAAGCTGGTGGGCCGGGTGCTGGTCAATCTCGGTTAGAGCGCCGCGGTAGAAAACAAAAAGCCCTGCATGTGCAGGGCTTTTTGTTTGCAGCGCAAAACTCAGGCGCGGCGGCGGAACAGCGGCTGCGGCTGGTCAGCAGACGCCTGGTAGACCTCGGCGAATTCGTCGAAGGCTTTCAGGGCGTCGACTGGGTCTTTGTCCGCGCGCAACGCGAAGGCATCAAAACCGACGCGCTGGTAGGAGAACAGCTGGTCGCGCAGCACATCACCAATCGCCCGCACTTCGCCGGTGTAGCCATAGCGAGTGCGCAGCAGGTAGGCGGTGGAGCAGTGGCGCCCGTCGGTAAAGGCCGGGAAGTTCAGGGCGATCACCTGGAAGTTATCCAGCTGGTCGGCGATTTCTTCGATCTCTTCACCGGCTTCCAGCCATACGCCCAGGCCGCCATCGCGGGCCTTGAGGGCGCTGCTGTGTTCGACCCACAGGGCCAGGGGCACGATGTAGTCGTCGCAGTTGCTCAGCGAGTCGAGCGTCGCGTCCTTGGGCAGCAGGTGCCAGGTCTCGTCGATGATCTGACCGTTCTTAATGATTCGCTGCATATACACGCTCCTTGAACGGGTCGACGCCAACGCGGCGGAAGGTGTCGAGGAAGCTTTCTTCATCGGTGCGCTTTTCCACGTAGACCTTGATGATCTTGTCGATCACGTCGGCCATGTCCGCTTCAGCGAAGGATGGGCCGAGGATCTGCGCCAGGCTAGCATCACGGCCGGCGCTACCGCCGAGGGAAACCTGGTAGAACTCCTGGCCTTTCTTGTCCACGCCGAGGATGCCGATGTGGCCGACGTGGTGGTGGCCACAGGCGTTCATGCAACCGGAGATGTTCAGGTCGATATTGCCGATGTCGAACAGGTAATCGAGGTCATCGAAGCGGCGCTGGATGGCTTCGGCGATCGGGATCGACTTGGCGTTGGCCAGCGAGCAGAAGTCGCCACCTGGGCAGCAGATGATATCGGTCAGCAGGCCGACGTTCGGCGTGGCGAAACCGTTCTCACGCAGCTCGCCCCACAGGGTAAACAACTGCGCCTGCTCGACATCGGCGAGGATGATGTTCTGGTTATGGCTGTTGCGCACTTCGCTGAAGCTGTAGCGGTCGGCCAGGTCGGCGATGGCATCCAGCTGCTTGTCGGTGACATCGCCCGGCGCTACGCCGGTAGGCTTGAGCGACAGGGTGACTGCCACATAGCCCGGCTTTTTGTGCGCGAAGGTGTTGCGTTGACGCCAGCGGGCAAAGCCCGGGTGCTCGGCATCCAGCGCAGCCAGCGCCGCGTCCTGGTCGCTCAGGGCTTTGTAAGCTGGGTCGATGAAGTGGGCAGCAACGCGGGCCACTTCGGCCTCGGTCAGGGTGCTCGGACCATCCTTGAGGTGAGCCCATTCGGCATCTACGCGCTGAGCGAACACTTCAGGTGTCAGTGCCTTGACCAGGATCTTGATGCGCGCCTTGTACTTGTTGTCGCGACGGCCATAGCGGTTGTAAACCCGCAGGATGGCGTCGAGGTAACTGATCAGGTGCTGCCATGGCAGGAATTCATTGATAAAACTGCCGACAATCGGCGTACGGCCAAGGCCGCCACCGACAGACACGCGGAAACCCAGCTCGCCGGCGGCGTTCTGTACCGCTTCCAGGCCGATGTCGTGCACTTCGATGGCGGCACGGTCGCTGACGGCACCGTTGACGGCAATCTTGAACTTGCGCGGCAGGTGGGTGAATTCCGGGTGGAAGGTCGACCACTGACGGATGATTTCGCACCACGGACGTGGGTCGACGATTTCGTCTTTGGCCACGCCAGCGAACTGGTCGGTGGTGGTGTTACGAATGCAGTTGCCGCTGGTCTGGATCGCGTGCATCTGCACGGTAGCCAGTTCGCCGAGAATGGCCGGCACATCTTCCAGTTCCGGCCAGTTGAACTGCACGTTCTGGCGGGTACTGATGTGGGCGTAGCCTTTGTCGTAGTCGCGGGCAATCTTGGCCATCATCCGCACCTGGGTGGCGGACAGCAGGCCGTAGGGCACAGCGACGCGCAGCATTGGCGCAAAACGCTGGATGTAAAGGCCGTTCTGCAGGCGCAGAGGGCGGAATTCTTCGCCCGACAGTTCACCGGCCAGGTAGCGGCGGGTCTGGTCGGCGAACTGCTTGACGCGGTCCTCGACGATCTGTTGGTCGTACTGGTCGTATACGTACATGAAGTGTCCTGTTTTCAGGCTGCTACAGCTGATCTGCGCGCACGGCCGCGCTCTCCGTTGAGTGGAGCCGGCGCACGATACCAGCTCAGGGATATGCGCAAAAGTGATGTTTTAATATAAGAACTGAACTTTGAGTGCTAAGAAACGGAGGGCGCAGTGTCGGCTGGCTTGAGCTATAGGCCGCACTGGTCTTAACTGCAAAGGCCTGCTCCGCTCTAATCACAATTAAAGGTGCCGCCATGATCGACCATTCCGAAGCCGACCAGCGTGACAGCGTGGTCGATGCCCGCGCGATTTTTACCTTGATCCTGCTGGCTGTGACCTGCGCCGTTTTCTGGGTTAGTCAGCAGTAAAATACCCCTGGATACAGCACTTTTAACGCCGCGCGGTGACAATCACCGTGCGGCGTTGTTGTTTCTGCGCCTGGTTGGACGAATGGCGGCGCAAGGCCGCTACCTAGGTCGCTATAATGCGCGCCCTTTTATTCGTGGGTTACGGGTGTTGAAGCAATTTTGGCAGGTGGTCCTCAGCCTTTATCTGGTCCTGAACGGTGGGCTGGTCAGTGCGGCGAGCGTGGTGTTCCTTAACCCCGGCAAGTCGACCGAGGCCTATTGGCTCAGCTACGCGCACTTTATGCAGGCGGCCGCCACGGACCTCGGCATGCCTCTGCAGGTCATATACGCCGAGCGCGATCCGCAACGCATGATCGAGCAAGCCCGTGCGTTGTTGCAGGGTAGCCATCGGCCCGACTATCTGGTGTTCGTCAATGAAGAGTATGCCGGCCCGGAAATCCTGCGTTTGTCCAAAGGCAGCCAGGTCAAACTGTTCGCGGTCAACAATACCCTGACGGCTGACCAGCAGAGCCTGATAGGTGCCAGCCGTGAGCGTTATCCCAATTGGATTGGCAGCCTCGTACCTAATGACGAGGAGGCCGGCTATCAGATGGCCATGCGTTTGATCAAGGATGGTCGGCGCCTGCAACCCAGCAGCGAACAGCAATTGCTGGCCTTCTCTGGGGCCAAGCAGACGCCAGCCGCGCAGTTGCGCGAGAAGGGGCTGCAGCGGGCACTGGCCGAGCATCCTGAGGTGCGCCTGCGCCAGTTGGTGTACAGCGAGTGGAATCGCCAGCGTGCCTATGAGCAGGCTCAGCAACTGTTGCCGCGCCATCCAGAGGCCAGGCTGATCTGGGCTGCAAACGATGAAATGGCCTTTGGCGCCATGCGCGCGGCTGAGGAGCAGGGCCGGGTGCCGGGCAAGGATCTGTTGTTCTCGGCGTTGAACAACTCGGCGGAAGTTCTCCAGGCGCGCCTGGATGAGCGCGTCAGCGTGCTGGTTAGCGGGCACTTTACCGCCGGCGGCTGGGCCATGGTGCTGCTGCATGACTACGATGCCGGGTTGGATTTTGCCTCCCGCGGCGGCAAGGACCGTCAGGACGCGTTGTTTATGCAGCTGGACAAGCCACAGTCGCAACGCTTGTTGCAGCGCATTCAAAGCCAACGCTATGACCTGGATTTTCGGCGTTTCAGTGTCGTGGGCAATCCTCGGCAGCGCGATTACAACTTCTCCCTGCAACCCTTGCTGGACTAAGGTAAACCTCAGCCCAGTGGCTATGGCGCGTATCAGCGCCCAATATAGGCGCGCCAGCCGCCGAAACAGCTGATGTTCTCTGCCCCTTGCAGGCCATAGGCCTCGCAGATAAAGCCGGTTTCCCAACGGCCGTCCGCCAGTTGCACCTTGCCCAGGCCCAAGGGTGCCGGAATACCGGTGAGGAAGGAGCCCAACTCGGCGCTCGGCAATTCCCATACTTCCACTTTGATGCTCACACCCCCTTCAGCGACCCGCACCATCCCAGGACGGAATGGCGGGCCGCCGGCCAGGGCATACAGCTGGTAATCGGCTGAGCTCTGCGTAGCTTCAATCAGCCGTCCACCGCGTTGCTTGAGCTGCCAGTTGAGCGGCAGGCCATCCAGGTGTGCGCCGCAGACCACCACGCGGGTCATGTCGTTGCGCGCGGCCGTCGCTGGGGTCCCGTGGTTGAGCGTGCGCTCACCGCAGAGCGGCAACTGGCTCTGGCGCTGCAGGGCGTCGGCCAGGCTGAGCAGGTACTGGTCAGTAAACGTCCGGCCAAAGAGGGTCACGCCCCAGGGCAAGCCATTGGCCATAAAGCCGGCGGGCACGGCGACGGCGGCGTAATCCAGCATGTTCATAAAGTTGGTGTAGTAGCCCAGGTCCGAGTTGCGCTGAACGGGTTCGGCGTGCAGCTCGGCCAGGGTCACTGGGCGCGGGTAGGCCGGCGTCAGTACGCAATCTAGGTTGGCCATGATCTGATCGCAGCGTGCCTTCAGCGCCTGCAAACGGTACTGCGCGCGGAAGGTGTCGACACCGCTGACGGCGGGGGCCTTTTCCAGCACCGCCTTGATCACCGGTAGCACGGCCTCCGGTTGTTGCTCAATCAATGCGCCGGCGACGCTGTAGCGTTCGGCCACCCATGGGCCGGCATACAACAGGCGCGCGGCTTCGAGGAAGGGCGCGAAATCGATTTCTACCGCTTCGCCGCCCAGGGCTTTGAGCTGTTCGATGGTGCGCGCGAGCAGCGCAGGGCTCTCGCTGCAGCCGAGAAACTCCAGCTGTGCCGGCACGCCGAAGCGAAATCCTGCGCGGGGTTTGCCGAAGGCACTGGCATCGTTCCACAGCGGGTTGGCGCGGCTGTACTCATCGCGCGCATCGAGCTTGGCGGTCAGCGCCAGCAGCTGGCTGGCTTCGGCGGCAGTCGCGGTGAAGTAGGTCACGCAGTCCAGGCTGCGGCAGGCCGGCACCACGCCGGCAGTGGAAATCAGGCCTTTGCTGGCCTTGAGGCCGACCAGGTTGTTCAGTGCTGCCGGTACCCGGCCACTGCCTGCGGTGTCGGTGCCGAGGGCGAAACTGGCCACGCCCAGCGCCACGGCCAGGGACGAGCCGGCGCTGGAGCCGCCGGACGGGTAGGCCGGGTGCACGCTGTTGCGGCATTCGCCGTAGGGCGAGCGGGTGCCGTTAAGGCCGGTGGCGAACTGGTCGAGGTTGGTCTTGCCCAGCGGTACGGCGCCGAGGGCGATCAGCTGCTGGACGATGGTCGCGCTCTGCTCCGGTACATAGGCGAAGGCCGGGCAGGCCGCTGTCGTTGGGATTCCGGCCAGATCGATATTGTCCTTGATCGCGAACGGCACGCCGAACAGCGGCAACTCCGCAGCCGACTTGCCGTCCAGCGCCGCCAGATAGGGTTCCAGTTCGGCCAGGCTGAGTAGGTGGATAAACAGGTTGAACTCGGGGTTAAGCGCTGTGGCCTGCTCGTGCAGGGCCGCAATCAGCTGGCGCGGGGTCAGGCTGCCATCTGCGTAGGCTGTTTTCAGGGCGCCGAGGCGCAGGTCGAATAGGTGTTGCATGAGTCGCGTCCTTTGTAGGGTGGATGGCGCTTTATCCATCCACCGTGGATGCCGGGGCATCGTAATGGTGTCGGCTCGTTGGCCGGGTATTTGGCTGGCCTGCGGCCGGTTGGTGGATCGATGAAGCGTGATCCACCCTACGGTTGAGCGGTGTTCAGACCTCTTCCAACACCACCACGCGCTGTCCGGCGCGCACCGGCGAACCGGGCTGCACGCGCACCTCGCGCACCACACCGGCACGCGGGGCGAGCAACGGGATCTCCATCTTCATCGACTCGAGAATCACCAACACATCGCCGGCCTTGACCGTGTCGCCTTCGTTCACCGAAACCTGCCAGAGGTTGCCGGCGATATGGCTTTCGATGCTGTGCTGGCCTGCGCCAAGCGGCGCGTCATCACCCAGTTCGGGCGCCACTTCTTCACTGTCGAAGTGGGCCTGGCCGGATTCGATCCAGCGCTGGCGTTCGGCATCGAAGGCGCCGCGTTGCTGAGTACGGAAGGCGTCGATGCCCTCGGCTTCTTTGGCCAGGAAATCCTGGTAATCGGCCAGCTTCAGTTCGCTGTCCTCGATGCGCAGCTCGTAGCGGCCGAGCGGGAAGTCGCGACGGATCTGCAGCAGCTCCTCGGCCCCCACCGGATAGAAGCGGATCTGGTCGAAGAAGCGCAGCAGCCAGGGCTTGCCGTTGAATGCGGCGACTTCGCGGTAGCGGTTCCACATCTGCAGGGTACGGCCGACGAACTGGTAGCCGCCGGGGCCTTCCATGCCGTACACGCACATATAGGCGCCGCCGATGCCCACCGAGTTCTCGGCGGTCCAGGTGCGCGCCGGGTTGTATTTGGTGGTGACCAGCCGATGGCGCGGATCGAGCGGCGTGGCCACCGGTGCGCCGAGGTAGACGTCGCCCAGGCCCATCACCAGATAGCTGGCGTCGAAGACGGTCTTGTACACCTCGTCGAGGTTGGGCAGGTCGTTGATGCGGCGGATAAATTCCAGGTTGCTCGGGCACCAGGGCGCGTCCTTGCGCACCGTGGTCATGTACTTGTCGATGGCCAACTGGCAGGCCGGGTCATCCCAGGACAGCGGCAGATAGACGATGCGTGACGGCACCTTGAGGTCCTGGGCGTTGCACACCGCGTCCCACTCGCCGATCACCACCGCCAGCAGGTTGGCTAGGGGCAGGGTTTCCGGCTGGTAGTGCACCTGCAGCGAGCGGATGCCCGGCGTCAGGTCGATCACCCCGTTGAGGTTTTTGGCTTCCAGCGCCTGCATCAGCGCATGGCCGCGGAAACGCAGGACGAGGTCCAGTTCTGGCTGGCCGATCTCCAGCAGCAGGTGGGTATCGCCGGAGAGGCGGGCGACCAGGCGCTTGTCGAGGCTGCCGATGTCCAGCACCACCGGCGGCTCCAGCGGGATCGGCTGCCAGTTGACGGGCACGGCTTGCATCCCGGCGACTTCTGCCTTGCGTGCTTTGGCCAACTGGCGGGCGGTGTCGATGTTCACCGGCACGAAGCGCAGCTTGTCCCCAGCCTTGAGCTGACCCAGTTGCCAGAGGTCCGCCTCGATGATCGTTACCGGGCAGACGAAACCGCCTAGGCTCGGGCCGTCCGGGCCGAGGATCACCGGCATGTCGCCGGTGAAGTCCACCGCGCCAATCGCATAGGGGTTGTCGTGGATATTCGACGGGTGCAAGCCGGCTTCGCCGCCGCTGTCGCGTACCCACACGGGTTTCGGTCCTATGAGACGCACGCCGGTGCGGCTGGAGTTGAAGTGCACTTCCCAGTCGGTGGCGAGGAAGGTGTCGATATAGGCCGGGGTGAAGTATTCCGGTGCGCCGTGCGGGCCGTAGATCACGCGGATTTCGCGGACGGCGGGCAGGGCGGTGCACAGCGCTGCGGGCAGTTGCGCACCGTTGTCCGCATCGCTCAATGCCGGGATATGCAGTACATCGCCGGCGCGCAGGGCGCGGCCGCCGTGGCCGCCGAACTGGCCGAGGGTGAAAGTGCTTTTCGAGCCTAGGTATTCCGGCACTTGTAGGCCGCCACGCAGAGTCAGATACGCGCGTGCGCCGCTACCGGCAATGGTGCCGAGGCTCAGGGTGCTGCCGGCTTTGATCAGCAGCGCGGTGTTCAGCGGCTGAGCCTCGCCATCCAGGGTGACCGGGATTTCTGCGCCAGTCACCGCCACCACCGCATCGGTATTGAAGCGTAGCAGCGGGCCGCTCATGGTGATTTCCAGGCCGGCGGCGCCTTCGTCGTTGCCCAGCAGGCGGTTGCCCAGGCGCAGGGCGCGGTCGTCCATCGGCCCGGACGGCGGCACACCAACCGCCCAGTAGCCGAGGCGGCCGGGGAAGTCCTGCACGGTGGTCTGGGTGCCGGCGGACAGCACCTCGAAGGTGTTGGCTGTGTAAGTCAGGCCTTCCAGGCAACGGGTCCAGGGTTCGCCGCTGGCGAAGGGAGCGTCGACCAGAATCTGCCGCAGGTAGTGGCTATTGGTTTCCACGCCATACAGCAGGGTATCGGCCAGGGCCTTGCTCAGCGCGGCGCTGGCCGCGTCGCGGGTCGGCGCCCAGGTGATGACCTTGGCGATCATCGGGTCGAAGTAGGGCGGAATCTCGCAGCCGGCTTCGACCCAGGTGTCGATGCGCAGCGCTTTGCCATCGGCCTTGGGGAAGTCCACGGCGGTGAGCAGGCCGGGGCTCGGCTGGAAGTCGCGGCCTGGGTCTTCGGCATACAGGCGCGCCTGGATGGCATGGCCGCTGGGTTTCAGGCCTTTGGCCAGTTCGCTCAGCGGCGCCAGGTCACCGGCCGCCAGTTCGATCATCCAGCGCACCAGGTCGACGCCCCACACCTGTTCGGTGACGCCGTGCTCGACCTGCAGGCGGGTGTTCACTTCGAGGAAGTAGAAGCGCTCGGCGGCGCTGTCGTAGACGAATTCCACGGTGCCGGCGCTGCGGTAGCTGACCGCCTTGGCCAGCTTGATCGCTGCCGCGCACAGCTCGTCGGCCATGCCGGCCGGCAGATTCGGTGCCGGGGTTTCTTCCAGCACTTTCTGGTTGCGCCGCTGCACCGAGCAGTCGCGCACGCCGAGGGCAAGCACTTCGCCGCGACCGTCGCCAAACACCTGCACTTCCAGGTGACGGGCGCGCTGGATGTATTTCTCGATAAACACGCCGCTGTCGCTGAAGTTGTTCTGCCCCAGGCGCTTGACCGCCTCGAAGGCATCGCTCAGCTCGGCGGCGCTGTTGCATACGCGCATGCCGATGCCGCCACCGCCGGCGGTGCTTTTCAGCATCACCGGGTAGCCGACCTGCTCGCCAGCGATCAGCGCGGCGTCGAGGTTTTCCAGCAGCTCGGTGCCTTCCAGCATCGGCACGCCGTGCTGCTTGGCCAGGGCGCGGGCGGTGTGCTTGAGGCCGAAGACGCGCAGCTGTTCGGGCGTTGGGCCGACAAAGGCAATGTTGGCGGCTTCACAGGCTTCGGCAAAGGCGGCGTTTTCCGAGAGGAAACCGTAGCCAGGGTGGATGGCTTTCGCACCGGTCTGCTTGGCCACGGCGAGGATCTTCTCGACCACCAGATAGGTGCCGGCGGCAGGGCCTTCTCCGAGGCTGAAGGCTTCATCGGCCTGCTGGATATGCAGGCTGGCGGCGTCGGCCTCGGAGTACACGGCCACGCCTTTGACGTCGAGCTGCGCGCAGGGTACGCAGGATGCGGCAGGCGATGGCGCCGCGGTTGGCGATCAGGAGTTTGTCGAACATGTGCTTGCCCTCGAAAGGGTTGGCGGGCCGTCCCGCGGTATTCGGTCTGCACCACGGTCGTCCGTGGTGGGGATTCTTTGGTGGAAAACGCTTCGCGGTTTTCCACCCTACGGCTTATGCAGTGGCTTCTGTGACGCTTGTAGGCACTGCACTGAGCGGCTTTGACACAAGCCAAACAGCCAGCGGCGCAGCTGTTGTAGGGTGGATAACCGCGAAGCGTTATCCACCGATGGTTTTGCTCAATCCCACACCAACACCTCGGCCGGGGTTGGGTTGTAGCCGTTGCAGGGGTTGTTCAGCTGCGGGCAGTTGGAGATCAGTACGATCACGTCCATATGGGCTTTCAGCTCGACGTACTTGCCCGGTGCGGAGATGCCGTCTTCGAAGGTCAGGCCGCCTTCGGGGGTGACGGGCACGTTCATAAAGAAGTTGATGTTGGCGCCGATGTCGCGCTTGGCCAGGCGGCCGTCATGCAGGCTGGCGCGCAGGAAGTTGTCGCGGCAGCTGTGCATATAGCGCTTGTCCAGGGCGTAGCGCACGGTGTTGCTCTCCTGGGCGCAGGCGCCGCCGAGGGTGTCGTGGCGCCCGCAGGTGTCGGCGCTGATGGTCAGCAGCGGATTGCCGAGGTTCGAGTACAGCACCGTACCGGTGCTCAGGTACACGCTGTTCTGCTTGCGCAGGGTGCGTTGTGGGTCGTAGCGCTCACGCGGGTTGCGGGCCGAGAAGAACAGCGTGTCGACCGCCTGGTTGCCTTGCAGGTCGAGCAGGCGCACGGTCTGCCCGGCTTTGACTTCGCAGAGAAACGGCTCGCCGGCCGGGATTTCGTGGCGGTACACGGCGGCTTCAGGCTGCAGGGTGCTGGCGATTAAATTCATGTGGGCAACCCTCAGATGTACAGACGTTCGGTGTTGTGGAAGCCGCGGCCGTTTTCCGGGCGCGAGGTGCGGCACAGCACGCTGATGCCGTCGCTGGCGACCTGGTGCCAGCTCAGTTGCACGGGTTTGGGTGCGTACGCAGGGTTGGGGTCCATGGGGTGTTGCAGGGCGGTGAGTACCACCAGGGTGTCCATCGGCGCGTACAGCTCGACATAGTCGCCGGCCTTGGAGTTGCCGGGCTGGAAGTGGAAGGCGCCGTCGGCATCAACCGTGACCTGGCTGAACAGATTGAGGTTCATCAGCAGGTCTTGCAGGTTGAGGTCCCACTTGCCCATTTCCACCAGCAGGTTGTCCATGCCGTTGCGGAAGAAGCCGTTGCGCAGTTCCTGATAGCGGCCGGCGCCGTATTTTTCCGCGACTTCGGTGGCGTTCAAGACGCCGCCGAAGCTGTCATGCCAGCCGCAGGTGTCAGCGGTGATGGCGGCGAGCACGCGGCCCATGTCCGAGTACAGGCAGTGGCCGGCGGTGAGTTTGGCGGTGTGCTGGCACTTCAAGGTGTCGGGCAGGTTGAGGCGCTCGCTTTTCTCGGCGGCAGAGAGCAGCAGCAAGCTGACATTGGTGCCGCCTTCGATATCAGTGATACGCAGCAATTGGCCGCGTTTAAGGACGAAGGAGGTGTGGCCGCCGCCGGGGACGAATTCTTCGTAGAGGGTCGGGCGCAGGGTCAATGCGGTGGTCATGGTCGCTCCTTACCGGGCCGGCTGCAGATGCGCCGGCAAGGCGTCAACGGCGGCGCGGGCCGCGCGGCGGTCAGTGTTCAAGGGAATGTCGTAGGTGATGCGCGCGCCAAAGGCTCCGGGGGCGTGCGGGTCGATACGGGTCTTGTCGAACACCAGCAGGCGGGTGCCGAGGCTGAAGCCTTCGCTGAGGTCGTGGGTGACCATAAACACGGTCAGGCCGGTGGCGTGCCACAGCTCCAGCAGCAGGGCATGCATGTCCTTGCGGATGCCGGGGTCCAGTGCCCCGAATGGCTCGTCGAGCAGCAGCACGCGCGGCTTCATGATCAGCGCTTGGGCGATGGCCAGGCGCTGTTGCATGCCACCGGAGAGTTGGCTGGGGTATTTGTCCAGGGCATGGCCGAGGCCGACTTTCTGCAGGATGACGGCCGCCTGTTCGCGGGCATCGCGCTTGGCGGCGCCGAACAGGCGACCGAGCAGCGGCGCGCGTGGCAGCTCCAGGCCGATGGCGACGTTGTCCAGCACGCTCAGGTGTGGGAACACCGAATAACGTTGGAACACCACGCCACGGCTGGCGTCCGGCTCGCCCGGCAGCGGTTGGCCGGCCAACAGGATTTCACCTTTGCTCGGCCGCTCCTGGCCCAGTAGCAGGCGCAGAAAGGTCGACTTGCCGCAGCCGGAAGCACCGACCAAGGTGCAGAACTCGCCTTCGTTGACGGTCAGATTCAAGCGTTCGAGAACGACTTGATCGCCATATTCCTGCCAGACGTTTTTTACTTCGATAAACGGCTTCATGCCTTGCTCCCCGCAAACCAGGGGAAACACAGCTGAGTCACCCGGCGCAGGCCGAGGTCCATCAGCCAGGCGAGCAGGGTGATCCAGATGACGTAGGGCAGGATCACGTCCATGGCCATATAGCGGCGCACCAGGAAGATCCGGTAGCCAAGGCCGTCGGTGCTGGCGATGGCTTCGGCGGCAATCAGGAACAGCCAGGCCGAACCGAGCACCAGACGCAGGGCGATCAGCAGACGCGGCAGCAATTGCGGCAGCACTACACGCAGGATCAGGGTCCAGGTGCTGGCGCCGAGGGTCTGTGCCTTGATCAGAATCTCGGTGGGAATCTCGCGGGCCCGTTGTTCCAGATCGCGCGCCAGCACCGGGGTGATGCCGATAACGATAAGCATGACCTTGGACAATTCGCCGAGGCCGAAAGTGATAAACAGAATGGGCAGGATCGCCAGTGGCGGCACCATCGACAGCACCGTCAGCAACGGCGACAGCGGGGCGCCCAGCAGTGGCAGGATGCCTGCGGCGATGCCCAAGCACAGGCCGGCTACGGCGGCGATGCCGATGCCCAGGCCGAGGCGCGTGAGGCTGGCGGCGCTGTCCCGCCAGAACAGGTAGTTGCCGCTGCGTTTGTCTTCGGTGAAGGCTAAGCGGTCGATGGCGGCGACCATCTGGCTGGCGCTGGGCAGCAGCTTGTCATTGGGGTTGTCCGTCAGCCGCGCCGCCGAGCCGATGAAATAGGCGAACAGCAGCAGGGCGAACGGCAACAGGATCAGCAGCAAACGACCGCCGCGGTCCGGGTGTCGGTTGATTAGGCGCATGCAGAGCCCTCAAGGCCAGTGCGTAGGGTGGATGGCGTTTTATCCATCCACCGCAGCGGATTTACGGTGGATGAAAAGAGCGTCATCCACCCTACCTAGCGGTCAGAGCGCGCCGTCGGCCGCCATCTGCATGTAGCTCGGGTCGAAGCGCAGTTTGAGGTTGGCCTTGTCGCCGGTGGTGATGCCTTTGGCGAAGCTCATGCCGATGGCATCGCTGCTTTTCGCACCTTCACCGAGCAGGCCGTGGCTGAAGGAGAACTCGGCCACTTTGCTCATGGTTGCTGGCAGTTTCGGGCTGTTGGCGAACGCCACGGCATCTTTGGCGGAGTAGAACATCTTGGTCACAGCCAGTTGCGACTCGTAGCCGGCCAGGTCGGTGCCGGAGGCCTTGGCCATGTGCTCGCGGGCAGCGATGCCTGCCGGGGTGGTAGCGCTCATGGTGGCCATGATTTCGTACCAGGCGCCGGTCAGGGCCTTGCCCAGGGCCGGGTTGTCCTGCAGGGTTTCGGTGTTGACCACCATCAGGTCGATGATTTCGCCGGGGATTTGGCTGGAGTCGAACACCTTGGTCACGCCTGGGGTGGCTTCGATCTCGGCCAGCAGCGGGTTCCAGGTGGTGACGGCGGTGACATCGTCAGTGGCGAAGGCAGCGACCAAGTCGGCGTCGGAGGTGTTCACCACCTTGAGGTCTTTCTCACTCAGGTGGGCGCGGTCCAGGCCGCGGGCCAGCAGGTAGTGGGACACCGACAGTTCCACCAGGTTGACGTTCTGGCCCTTGAGGTCGGCGAGGGTTTTCTTCTCACCCTTGAGCACGATGCCGTCGTTGCCGTTGGAGAAGTCACCGATGATCAGCGCGGTGCTGTCGACGCCGCCGGCGGCGGGGATGGTCAGGGCGTCCATGTTGGTCATGGTGCAGCCGTCGAACTGGCCGGCGGTGTACTGGTTGATCGATTCGACGTAGTCGTTGAGTTGGGTGACTTCGATGTTGATGGCGTACTTCTTCGCCCATTTGTCGACGATGCCTTCAGCCTGGGCGTATTCCCATGGCATCCAGCCGGCGTAGATGGTCCAGCAGACGTTGAAGTCGGTCTTCGCTTCGGCGTGGGCCGGAATGCTCAGGGTGGCGGCCAGGCCGCTGGCGATCAGCGAGGAGAGCAGGAACTTGCGCATGGTGAAACCTCCAGTTCGATGAAATACGGGCAAGAGCAGCGCGGCACTGCCTCGCTTGGCGAGGTGCGCTATCTCCCGGGCTTTTATCCCGCCGTGTAACCCCGAACGAGGTCGCCAACTCTCGGACCAGTCACTTGCCTGTGCGTTGCCGCAGTCAGCGAGTCGGAACCCTAGTCAGCCATTGCAAGTTGTAGTGCCGCGCCCCCCAAGGGGTGCTTCTGCATGGTTAGGCTTTAGCGAACATCGTGCCAGTTACCGCTAAGCGCCGAGGCGTGGGCTCTGCCGCGCCTCGGCTGGGTGTTGTGCGTGATCGGATGCGCGCAATTGGTGCGTGCTTTCAGGGGATAGGCGCCGTTGTGGTGCCTGCTAGAGCTGCTGATCGGTGGCCAGCTGCAGATAGGTCGGGTCGAAGCGCAGCTTGATCTGCTTGTTGTTACCCATCACCAGCGAGTCGCCGAAGCTGATGCCCAGGCGGCTGAGGCCGTTGCCATCCTCGCCCAATAGCTTTTGCCCGTTGGCAAAGTTCACCACGCGCTGCATCAGCTGCGGCATGTTATCGCTGCTGGCAAACGCCAGCGCCGGGCGAGGGCTGTAAAACGAGCGCAAGGTGCGCAGTTGCTCGTCGAAGTCTTCGGCCGTGGTGCCGGCAGCAGCGGCCATTTTGGCCCGTGCGGCCTGGCCTTCAGGGCTGGTCTGGCCCATCAGGCGCTGGGTCTCGAACCAGGCGCCGGTGAGGGCTTTGCCCAGCTCCGGGTGGGCGGCGAGGGTGGTGCTGTTGACCACCATGAGGTCGACGATTTCGCCGGGAATATAGCGCGAGCTGTACACCTGGGTGGCTGCGGTTTGTTGCTTGATGCTGGCCAGCAGGGGGTTCCAGGTGATCACCGCGTCACCCTGACCGGCGAGGAAGGCCTGGACGATATCCTTGTCGGAGACGTTCTGGATGGTCACGTCGCTGGGTTCGAAGTGGGCCAGCTCCAGGGCACGGCTGAGCAGGTAATGGGACACCGAGTTTTCCACCAGCAGCACAGTCTTGCCCTTGAGGTCGCGCAGGCCCTTGTCGTGGCCGCGAATCAGGATGCCGTCGGCACCGGCGGAGAAATCGCCGACAATCAGGGCGGTGGAGTCGACCCCGGCCGCCACCGGAATGGTCAAGGCGTCCATGTTGGTCATCGCGCAGCCAGCGTATTCGCCGGCGCTGTAGCGCTCGATGGAGTTGACGTAGTCCGGCACTTCATCGACCTGGATGCTGATGCCGTATTTGTCCGCCCATTTCTTCACGATGCCTTCGCTGGCGGCATAGCCCCAGGGCATCCAGCCAGCAAAGATCGACCAGCAGACCTTGAAGGCGGGTTTTTCCGCTGCTTGTGCGGCGGGCTGGGTCAGCAGCAGCGCCAGCAAACAGGGCAGCAGACGCAGGAGTAGGGATGGGCAGCGCATGAAACACCTCGGTGGGTAGAACGGAATGGGTACAGGTGCACGCCAGCCTGATAGGCGTGATCTCCCGGGCTTTTATCCCGCCGTGTAACCTCGGTGGAGGTCGTCAACTCTCGGACCAGTCATCTGTGAACCTAGACAGATCGGAACCCTAGTCGACCATTGCTGCTTGGCACTCTGACGCGGCACTTCGGTGCCCTTTTGCCAAGACTTTTTCCTGTGTTTTCAATGCGTTTGCGAAGTTCGTGCCAAGCCTTGGCGGTGCTGGAGGGCTGTGACGGGCTTGGCGTTTTGCGGTTTTTTTGCCGCGGTATGCCGGTGCATTAACGGGGGCTGTGCGCCGCGCTGGTGCATGGGGCTGTGAGCCAGCGAAATATATTTTTGCCGGCACGGAGCTTTGTTCGCGGGCCGTGTTCGAAGTCTGTGGAAGATCTGAGGTCTTTCGGACGCCGGTATTCGCCGGCGTCATCCCAGCGGTCGAAGGAGGCCGCCACATGACTCGCCGAATTTTGCAGTCAGCCCTGTTGTCCCTGAGTTTGTCCCTTACTGGTTGTGCCGTTTACGAGGTGGATCACCGGGGTTATTCCGCCCCGCGTTACCCCAGCTACGGCTATCAGCAACCGGTCTATCCACGGGCCTATTACCCACAGTACCCGCGGGTGCAGGAGTACCGTTATCCACGGGCGCCGGTGGTGCAGGTCTATCGTCAGCCGCCACCACGGTACCGCGCGGCGCCGCTTTGGCCGATGGATGCGCCGCGTTATCAGGTCGAGCGCTCGCGCCATCGTCAGCACGAGCACCGCGAGGAGCGCCGTGAACGCTATCACCAGCAGGCCCGTGAGGAGCGGCATGAACGCTATGAACGGCATCAACGTAATGATCGCCGTGAAGAGCGTCACCGCGAGCAAGGCCGCGGCTGGGAGGCTCCGCCGCTAATGCGTGGGCGGCGCCACGGCCTGCTGGTCAAGCTCCAGCAGCAGGCGCTGCCATTGACTGGCGGCCGGTGACAGGCTCTGGCCGGCCCGGCTGACCAGGCCATAGGCCGAGTGCTGCAAAAGCGTGGCGGGCACATCGAGTAGTGCGAGGTGTCCGCTGCGCACTTCTTCGGCGACCACATCCCAGGGCGCCATGCTGATCACATCACTTTCGGCTACCAGGGCCTTGAGCACCATAAAGTTGTCGCACTCAATGCCCAGTGGCTGTTCGCGGCCGCTGAGGCGTTTGAGGTGTTCGGCCACTTCCTTTGGCAGTTGGGTGCCGGCCAGAGGGTAATTGCCCAGGTCTGCCAAGCTGCGTGGCGCTTGGTTCAACAGCGGGTGAGCAGGGCGGCAGAAGATCACTCCCGGCCAGCGTTGTAGGGGCAGGATCTGCAGGCGGCTATCGCCTTGCAGTTCGCGAATATCGGCAACGAACAGTTCGATGCTGTCTTCTAAAAGGCGCAGGCGAAGGTTTTCCCAATTATCGATAAGCAGGTGCACCTGCACCCGTGGATAGGCGCTAGCGAATTGGCCAATGGTTCGCGGCACCAGGCGCGCGGCCGGATAGGGGCCGGCGCCCAGGCGTAATTCGCCGCTGGCCAGGTTACCAAGCTGACTAACGGCACTGTTCAGCGCCTGGCTGCCCGCCAGCAAGCGCCGGGCGTGTTCCAGCACCAGGCTACCGTGGGCGGTCAGGCTAATGCCGCGGCTATGACGGTCCACCAGGTTGCAGCCAAGGCTGGCCTCCAGGGCCTGAATGCTGCGGCTGAGGGCCGGTTGGCTGAGGTGTACGGCGGCAGCCGCGCGGGCAAAGTGGCCGTGTTCGGCGAGGGCAACAAAGTGACGGAGCTGGCGTAGGTCATTCATGCGTTTTGCGCATCGCTTGTTTGATTGGAATGCATTGGAATTATCACTGTTGCTTTGCCACTCTGCCAGTACTGCTAATCATAAGAGTGCTTTGCGATGTCGACTGTTCTGCGTCTGAGTTGCCTGCTGCTGGCAACGGCCTTACCGCTCCCGAGCCTGGCGGCCTTGCCGGCCGAAACCATCGCGCCGAGCATCAATGCCGAGCTGGCTGAGCACACCAAACACTTCTCCAAGAAGCTCTACAAAATTGCCGACAACGTCTATTCGGCGGTGGGTTGGCAGCTCGGTAACGTGGCCATGATTGAGGCACCAGAAGGCCTGATCATCGTCGACACCGGTGAGTCGGTCAGTGAGTCGCGCAAGATCATGGCCGAGTTTCGTAAGGTCACCGACAAGCCGGTCAAGGCCATCGTCTATACCCACTTTCACCCAGACCACATCAACGGCGTGCAGGCCTTCGTGACCCCCGAGCAGGTGGCCAGTGGCGAGGTGCAGATCTACGCCCACGACAGCCTGCTGGCCAACGTGGTGGCCCAGGGTGCCCTGGTTGGGCCGATTCTTGGCGTGCGTTCGGGCTACAGCTTCGGCTCCTTTCTGGACGCTGCTGACCAGCGCGACATGAATGCCGGCATTGGCCCATTGGTCAAACCTGAAGCGTCGACCTTTCTCGCCCCGACCATCACCTTCGCCGACAAGCTGGATACCACCATCGCCGGCTTGCCGGTGCAGTTGCTGCACGTGCCCAGCGAAGCGCCGGATGAAATCGTCCTGTATTTGCCCAACAACCGGGTGCTGATCAGTGCCGAGGTGGATCAGGGGCCGACCCTGCCGAATATCCACACCCTGCGCGGCACCAAGTTCCGTGATCCGGTGCAGTGGGTGGCCAGCCTGGACAAACTGCGCGCCTATCAGGCCGATTTCATGGTGCCGCTGCACGGCCAGCCGGTGTCCGGCCAGGCGCGAGTCGAGGAAGTGCTGCGCATGACCCGCGACGGCATTGCCTACATTCACGACCAGAGCGTGCGCTGGATGAACAAAGGCCTGACCCCCGATGAGCTGGTGGAGAAGGTCAAGCTGCCGCCACACCTGGCCGGTTATACGCCCTACCTGCGCGAGTACTACGGCACGGTCAAACACAGCGTGCGGCAGATCTACAACGGCTACCTGGGCTGGTTCCAGGGTGACCCCGTAGACCTCGATCCAACCCCGCCCAAGGCAAGCGCAGAGCGGCTGATGGCCTTGATGGGCGGGCGCGACAAGCTATTGCTGGAAGCTGGCAATGCCTACCTCAAGGGAGAACATCAGTGGGCGGCGGAGCTGGCCAGCTATGCCATCCGGGTGGATAACGAAGACGCTCTGGCACGCGACATCAAGGCGCGTAGCTTCCGCAAGCTGGGCTACGCGAGCATGAACATCAACTGGCGTAACTGGTACCTGATGAGCGCCATGGAGCTGGAGGGCAAATTCAACGGTGATGACATCAAGCAGCGCTCGGCGGACATGCGTGCGGTGTTGCTGTCGCCGGCCATGGTGAAAAACTTCACCCCGCAGATCTTCCTGCAGAACTGGATTACCCGCGTCGATCCGGACAAGGCCAACGACGTCAGTCTGACCCTGGGCTTCACCTTCCCGGACATCAATGAACAGTGGGCGCTGGAAGTACGTCGCGGCGTTGCCCAGTTGCACCGGGGCATTCCTGAGGGCACGGCGCTGCAGTTGACGATGGATAAAACCTTTATGGAAACCCTGCTGACCGGCGAAAGCGGCCTGCTCAAGGGCGTATTGCTGGGTGATGTGAAGGTGCAGGGCAACCTGCTGGACATCAAGACCTTTCTCGCCTGCTTTGACTTCAGCGAAGAGCCGTTTGGTCTGACCGTGCGCTGAGCTGTTACAGCCCGGCCAGGTGCAACACCAGTTTGACCACGCCCACCAGCAGCAAGACGAAGACCAGGGTGAACAACAGACCGAGGGCAATAAAGTGCCCAGGTTTGCCCTGGCTGAAGTCTCGGGCGCGGTTCTTGCCGCTTTGCACGCCAAAAGCGGCGGCCAGTACGCTGTGCAGCATCTGCCAGAACGTCGGCGGGCTTGGGGGTTGTTCGTCCATTGCGATCTCCTTGTCTGCCAGCACAGCTTAGTCGTTGTGCTGGCAGCGACGCGTGCGTCGGTGAATTCGCCATTGAGGTGCTGCTGGTGCTAGGGCAAGCTGCCCGGATTGTTCAGCACCGAGACCTGTATGTCTGACAGTGATTTTCCTGATGATGCGCAGCAAACCGAACGTACCCGTGAAGTCATCCTGCGTTACCACCTGAGCTGGAAGCATCGCGACCTCGACGCGGTGTTGGCGCTCTATCACCCGGACATCGAGTACAACGACTTCTTCCAGCAGCGCAGCATGCGTTTGGCCGAGCTGCGCGAGTACGTGCAGGACAACTTGCCACGCCAGCCCGGCGAAACACTGGAACACAGCGACCGTATCCGCATTGATGGCCACACCGCATTTATCCAGTACCGGTTGTGCCTGCAAGGCACTGACGGACTGGTGTCGTTTCGTACTGGCGAGGCGATCACTGTGCGTGACGGGCTGATCTGGCGGATCAACGAATACGCGACCCTGCTGCGCGAAGAGCGCGCGGCCAGCACGGGCGGTGTCGCGCGTCCGGCGATCAGTCGCCTGGGCCTGTCGGCGCGCCAACTGGCTCAGCTGTCCCAGGACTTGCAGGAGTACTTCCAGCAGCACAAACCCTTTCTCGATCCTGAGCTGAACCTGCAGCAGGTCGCCATGGCGACTGGCTACAGCCGCAACCAGATTTCCCACCTGCTTAACCAGGTGCTCGGCCAGAGCTTCTACCGCTACGTCAACCAAGCGCGCCTGCAGCATCTGCTCGATGGCTTGGCCGCCGGCGCTGATCCGCGGCCGGTTGATGAGCTGGCGTCCGCCGCCGGATTCAATTCCTTGTCGGCGTTTTACAGCTGTTTTCGCCGGCATACTGGCCAGTCGCCCAAGGCCTACCTCAAGCAGATTTCCTTGCGGGCCCGCACGCACGACAAGCCTTGAGGTGAGTCACTAAGCTCTGCGCATACCTCGTTTTTGGAGCATGCAATGAGCGACTGGCGCACCCTCAGTCTGTGGATGGATCAGCTTGACGAGCCACTGATTGCACGTCCCGCCTTGGGCACCGAGCTGCAGGCTGATGTGGCGATCATCGGTGCCGGCTATACCGGGCTGTGGACCGCTTACTACCTCAAACGTCAGGCGCCGCAGCTGCGCATCGTCATCATCGAAGCGGAGACCGCCGGCTTTGGTGCTTCCGGGCGCAACGGCGGCTGGCTGATGGGTAACCTGTTGGGCGAGGACCGCCTGCTCGGCGGCTTGCCGGCAGCCCAGCGCAAAGCCGCGTTTGACCTGTTGCACGGCATTCCCGATGAAGTCCGCGCGGTATTGCAGCGCGAAGCGATTGCCTGCGACTACCGCAAGGGTGGCGTGCTGTATTGCGCGGCGCGCTATCCGGAGCAGCAGGTCAGCCTGCGCGAGCAATTGCAGGGGCTGCGCGAGCTGGGCCTGGGTGAGGACGATTACCGCTGGTTGGCGCCCGCCGAGTTGGCGGCCCAACTGCGTGTCGCCAACCCCTATGGCGCTCTGTTTACCCCGCACTGCGCGACCATCCAACCGGCCAAGCTGGTGCGTGGCCTGGCCCGTTGTGTCGCCGCGCTGGGGGTGGAGATCTACGAGCAGAGCCGTGTCCTCGACTGGCAACCTGGCCTGGTGCGAACGGCCCATGGCAGCGTGCGCGCCGACTGGGTGGTACCGGCTGTGGAAGGCTACGCCGCCAGCCTGCCGCCGCTGGGTCGCTATCAATTGCCGGTGCAGAGCTTACTTGTGGCCACGGAACCCTTGCCGGCCGAGACTTGGGCGCAGATCGGTCTGGACCGGGGTCAGGCGTTCAGCGAGGCCAGTCGCCAGGTGACCTACGGCCAGCGCACCAGTGACGATCGCCTGGTCTTTGGCGCCCGTGGTGGTTATCGCTTCGGCGGGCAGTTGCGCACGGATTTCAACTTGACCAGCGATGAGCGCCAGCTGCGCCGCTATTTGTTCGGTGAACTGTTCCCCCAGTTGCGCGAGGTACGCCTGACCCACGCCTGGGGCGGCAACCTGGGTATGGCCCGGGGTTTCCATCCGCACATGTTGGCCGACCGGCGCAATGGCATCGCCTTGTCGGGTGGTTACGGCGGTGAAGGAGTTGGGGCCAGCAATCTCGGTGGTCGCACCCTGGCCGAGCTGATTCTCGGCAAGGACAGCGAGTTGACCCGTCAGCCTTGGGTCATGCGCGATGGGAACCTTCACCAGTTGCGTGGCTGGGAGCCTGAGCCGTGCCGTTGGTTGGGCTACAACGCCATCATCCGCAGTTTTGTCCATGAAGACCGGGTGCTAGCGGACCCGCATAGCGCACCTTGGCGCCGCCGCCTGGCTCAGGGTGTGGCGAGTTTCATGGAAAGTTTCATGCATTAGCAGAGCCGTTTCTAGGGCTAATCAATCGGGAGAAAAGCGTGACTATCACTCAGTTCAAAAACACCGCCAGCCTGCTGCTGGAAGACTCTAACCCGGTGGCTGTGCCGCTCAGCGAGCCGGTCGCGATCACCTCAGTGACCAGCGTTGAGCGCAGCGACGGCGTGGAAACCGGCGTCTGGGAGTGTTCGCCGGGGCGCTGGCGCCGGCAGATCGTGCAGCAGGAGTTCTGCCACTTTATCGCCGGGCGTTGCACCTTCATCCCCGACGAGGGTGAGCCGATCGAAATCCAAGCCGGTGACGCCATTCTCTTTCCCGCCAATACCACCGGTATCTGGGATATCCAGGAAACCCTACGCAAGAGCTATGTGCTGATTTTCTGAGGACCTGTGTAGCCGCTTGCGAGCTGTTACGGGCTTTGCAGCGGTAAGCAAGCGCCCGTAGAGGCCCAACTGCGTCTATTCACTGCCACTTCGATAACACTGATAAAAATGTTGAGGTAATCCCATGCTGAAGAAAGTCATCCCGCTGATGCTGGTGGCATCGGTTAGTCAGGCCGCGGGTGGTGTGCGTATTTATAACTGGACCGACTACATCGCGCCGGACACGGTGACAGCGTTCGAGAAGGCCTCTGGGTTGTCCGCTCAGTACGACGTCTATGACAGTAACGAAACCCTCGATGCCAAGCTGATGGCGGGGCGTTCTGGTTACGACGTGGTGTTTCCGTCCAACCATTTCATGGCTCGGCAGATCCAGAGCGGCGCGCTGCAAGTGCTTGACCGCAGCAAACTGCCCAACTGGGACAACCTCAATCCGGTGCTGATGAAGGCCCTGGAAGGTAACGATCCGGGCAACCAGCATGGCTTTCCTTATCTGTGGGGCACGACTGGCATCGGCTACAACGTCGACAAGGTCAAAGCGGTACTGGGTGAAGGCGTGGCGGTGGACTCTTGGGATGTGATTTTCAAACCGGAGAATTTGGCCAAGCTCGCCACGTGTGGCGTGGCCATCCTCGACAATGGCCCGGAGATGCTGCCGATCGCGCTGCACCAGCTCGGCTTGCCGCACCACAGTCAGAACCTGGAGGACTACAAAAAGGCCGAGGCATTGCTGATGGAGATGCGCAAGAACGTGCGCTATTTCCACTCATCGAAGTACGTCGGCGATCTGGCCAATGGTGACATCTGCCTGGCGGTGGGTTTCTCGGGCGACATCATGCAGGCCGCCAGTCGCGCCAGCGAAGCCGGCAATGGGGTGAAGATTGACTACGTGATCCCTAAAGAAGGCGCGCCAATGTGGTTCGACATGGTCACCATGCCGGCCGATGCGCCGAATCAGGTCGAGGCCTATGCCTTTATGAATTACCTGTTGGAGCCCAAGGTCATGGCGTCCATCAGCAACTACGTGCATTACGCCAATGGCAACGGCAAGGCCGATACCCTGGTCGACCCGGCGCTTAAGGCGGACAACAAGGTCTATCCGCCACAGGATGTGATGAGCAAGTTGTACGCACTGGAAGCCATGCCGCTGAAGATCGACCGTGTGCGCACTCGCATCTGGAGCAAGATCAAGAGCGGGACCTGACGGTTACTGCGTCCCCTGAAGCCCCGGCACCGTCCGGGGCTTCGTCGTTTTGCTCATCGCTCAGCCACGTGAGCGGCGCTCAAACACCAAGTTGATCGAGGATGTCGGCGAAGTCCGGACGTTCATCGAGGTTTGTCGACACGCAGCGGCGCTGCAGTTGCCAGAGCGGCTCGAGTTCTTCCGCTGTGCAGCGTTGCAGCAGTTCCTCCAGCAGGCAACCGAAGGCGCGTGCCTCAATGCGCTGCAGCGCCGCGCCAAGCGCACTGTCTGGGGCGAAGAAGGAGGCCGCGCCGAAGTCGCTGAGCAGGCAGTCGCCGTCTGGGTTGACCAGCAGGTTATGGCCATACAAGTCGCCATGCAGGATGCCCTTGGCATGCAGATGACTCATGGCTGCGGCGGCGCCGCGGGCGATGTGCAGCGCTTCGCTGAAGCTAAAACGCCGTTCGTTTGGGTATTGATCGCGCGTACAGCTGGCCAACGAGGGCGGTCCGGCTAAGACCTGATAGCTCGGTTCGATCAGCTCCAGCAGCAGGCCTGCTGGCGCATCGGCTTGCTCGGCCAGCGGGCCGGCTACGCGGATCAGGTTGGGGTGCTCGCCAGCAGCCAGGCAGGCGGCCATTTCGCTGTGGGGCAGGCCATCGCTGGTGAGTGCGCCCTTGAACAGCTTGGCGGCCATTGCCCGTGACGGCTGGCCGGGAGACGACCACTGCGCGCGATGGATCATGCCACTGGCGCCCTGGCCAAGCAGTTCGCCAATCACCAGTTGCGAGCGCGCGATGGGCGGGTGTGGATGGCGAGTCAGAGCCAGCACTTCCTCGCGGTCGCTGAACGGGTTGCCGGCAAAGGCCAGCCAGCTCAGGCGTGGCAGTTGCACCAGGCAGTGCGGCAAGGCGTCGAACTGGTTGGCGGCGATGCGCAGTAGCTCAAGGTTGTGGCAGTTCGCCAGGCTGGCGGGCAGTTCGCGCAGGCGGTTACCGGCCAGCATGAGTTTTTGCAGGCGCTGACACTGGCCCAGTTCCTCAGGCAGTTGATCGAGCTGGTTGTCGGTGAGGATCAACCAGCGCAGCTTGGCGGGCAGGGCGGTCGCCGGCAGGTGGCGGATCTGGTTGGCCTTGAAACCGACCATCTCCAGCTGCGCGCATTGGCCCAGTACGGCGGGTACTTCGGTAAAATTATTATCGGAACAAAACAGCACGCGCAGTTTGTGCAAGCGCGGCAGGTCGTCAGGTAGGCGGCTGAGCTGATTGCCGGACAGATTCAGGATTTCCAGCGTATCAGCCAGGCTGAAGATGGCCTCGGGAAACTCGGTCAGGTCGCAGGCCAGGTCGAGGCGGGTGATGCCGGCCAATTCGCCGCGGTGCAGTTGTTCAAGGCTGTGCATAGGTCATTTCAAAGACGTAAAAAAGGCGGCGAGCTTAGCACTACGCCGCCTGTTTGGCCGGTGAAAGCCGGGCGCTGTCAGCGATTCAACGCGCCGGCAGAAACGTACCAAACCCGGTGCGCTGACCGAGCTCAGGCACCACCTGCTGATCGGCGACGGCCAGTTTGCCGTTGATGATCACCTGTTCGACGCAGCCGGGCACGCGGTTGACCATGCGCTGGATGCCGAAGTTCTGCATCTCGGCCCAGGTTTCCTGCTCCATGTCCTGCTGCAAGCCGTTGGGGTCGAGCACCACGATGTCGGCACGGTCACCCACGCGAATGTAGCCAGCGTCGACGCCAAACCAATCGGCCTGTTCGCCGGTCAGGCGGTGCACGGCCTGTTCGATGGTCATCGCCGGTTGGCCCTCGTCGATGCTTTCCTGCACCAGCTTGAGCATGCGCAGTGGCAGGTTGTAGAAGGCCATGTTGCGGATATGGGCGCCGGCGTCGGAGAAGGTGATCAGGGTGTTGGGGTTGTTGATCATCTTGCGCAGGCGGTCTTTGCGGTGGTTGCCGATCACGGTGAACCAACGCAGCGCGCGGCCATACTTGACCACCATGTCGAGGAACAGATCGACCACATGCACGCCGCGTTCGTTGGCCACTTCAGCAAAGTTACGGCCGATGATGCTGCTATCCGGGCAGTTGAGAATCACCGCATCGCCGAAGTCACGCTGCCAGACCCTTGGCGAAAGCTTCTGCGCATAGAACTTGCGGAAGTTACGGCGGTAGCCCTCGTCCTGCAGCAGGGCGTTGCGCTCGATCTGATTCTTCAGGTCGAGGGCCATTTCGCCCGCGCCGAACTCCTCGAACAGCACCACGTCCATGCCGTCGGCGTAAATCGCAAAGGGCGTCGGCAACAGCTGCCAGCGGAAGTTACCGCCCAGCAGATTGGCGCTCCAGGCAGCCAGGCGCGCCATCATCTGCAGGCTCTGGTTGCCCTTGAGGTCGAGCATGGAGATCAGCGTGGTCTTCAGCGGTTTGCCAAACAGGCCCAGGGCCTGCTGCAGGTACTGAGTGATTTGCAACGGGTTGGCCGCGTTCGGCGCGCCCTGATGCACGCGCCCGCGCTGGCGCAGCATGCGGTTGAAACGGCGGATTTCCTTCCAGCGTGCATAGGTGCTGGGCAGGCTCTTGGACCATTCGCGGTCTCCGTCGATCTTGTCCCACTTCAGACACATGGTCGACAGGCCGAGGAAGCCGGCATTCAGCGCCGTGGCGAGGATGTCTTCCATCTGTTGCAGCTCGCTTTCAGTCGGTACCACGGCGCGGTCGGTGGCGCGGTGCAGGCCCATCACCCCGACGCGCAGGTCGCTGTGGCCGAGCAGGCTGATGACGTTTGGACCCATGGGTTGCTGCTGGATGAACTCGATCCATTCCAGCGGGGTGGACCAGGTTTTGTGTTGTTGCAGAATCGGCAGCACCTTTTCGCGCGGCACGGTTTCTACCCGCGTGAAGATGTCCGAGGCATCCTCGGCGGGCGAACACACCATGCTCAATGAGCAACTGCCCACCAGCACTGTGGTTACACCGTGACGGACCGACTCGGACAGGCTCGGGGCGACGATTAGCTCGGCATCGTAATGGGTGTGGGTGTCGAGAAACCCAGGGGTGACCCACTTGCCGGTGGCATCGATCAAGGTGGCTGCCTGGCTTGGGTCGAGACGATCGGCGCTGACCACCACCACCTTGCCATCGCGCACGCCGAGGTGGCGGATGGCCGAGGGACCGCCGCTGCCATCGAAGTAACGGCCATCGTTAATGATGATGTCGAACTGGCTCATAAGCTGGGCTCTCGCATAATTATTGTTGTGTATGAGTGGGCCGAGCTTAGCGAGCTGTTGATAGGCTCACTTGTTATTAGACGACAAATCATCAATTCTGCGCTTTCTCCCGCCATGTCCGGGCAAAGCCCTTATGTCGATTGTTTATCAGGTGCGCAGCGGCGCCCTCAGCGGTTTTTTGCCTTTGGTTAGCAGCCTGAATGGCGATGCCGATGGCCTGTTGGCCGCGGTTGGGCTGGATCGCGAGGTGCTGGCCAATCCGGATCGGTTGATCGACATCGAGCAACTGGCGAGCCTGCTGGACAACTGCGCCAAGCACCTGGCCTGCGCTGACTTCGGCCTGCGCCTGGCCGGTTATCAGGGCATCGACATGCTGGGTGTGCTCGGCCGGGTGCTGCTCACGGCGTCGACCTTGGGCGCGGCCTTCAACGCGGCGCAGCGCTTTATGGCCCTGCACAACAAGGCCGAGCACTGGCGCATGCGTGAGGAGGGCGGCCGGGTGTGCCTGCACCGCATTGAGCACTTCTATGCCATCGACAACCCCCGGCAATACCGGGAAATGGCCCTCGGCGCCTGCTGCCGGTTGGTGCGTGCTTTTGGCGGCGAAGCTATCCGTCCGCTGCGGGCCGAGTTCGTGCATCAGCCGCTGGCGCCGCTGTCACGCTACCGGCAGTTCTTTGGCTGCGAGGTGCTGTTCAATCAGGAGTTCGACCGGTTGGTCTTTGACCCCAGCGTGTTGCAGCGTCCGTTGCTACCGCCCGATGGTCAACTGCTGGCGCAAGTCGACGATTACGTGCGCGATCTGCTCAGTCGCTGCGAGGAAAATCTCGAACTGCAGGTGCGCACCTTGGTGTCGCAAACCATTGGTTTGCAGCAACACTCCCTGGCCCATATCGCCGCTTTGCTGGGTCTGCACCCGCGCACGTTGCAGCGGCGTTTGCTGGCCGAGAACCTGCAGTTCAAGGCGCTGGTGCAGGACGTGAAGATGAAAACCGCCAGTTGGTACTTGAGCGCATCGAGCCTGGAGATTACCCAGTTGGCGGACATGCTCGGTTACGCCGACATTGCGGCCTTTTCCAAAGCCTTTCGCCTCTCTCAGGGCGTGTCGCCCTCGCAGTGGCGCGCCGTGCATGGCGTCAGCAAGCCAATTATTTAGTCGGGTGATCGGTCGGGGCAGGGCAACCTTGCTCGGGCTGGCGTGGTATCTTCTTGATTTGGCTAGGGTCTGTTGGCGTTTTATCGCTCTGGCGCGGCCACCAATGAAACGACAGATCTCGAAGCAGTGCGGAGCAGGACATGAAATTCATACATCAGCGCGAACATTTGAATGAAGACGACGTGGTCGTCATCCAATGCTCGCAGACCTGCAACATCCGCCTGATGAGCGATGCGAATTTTCGCAGCTTCAAGAACGGTGGTCGCCACACCTACCACGGCGGCGCCTTCGATGCCTTCCCGGCTAAGATCACCGTACCCAGCACCGGCTTCTGGAATATCACCATCGACACCGTCAGTCGCCGTGCTATCAGCGTCACACGCAAGCCCAACCTGACCCACTCGATCAAAATCTTGCGCAAGTCCTCCTCGCGCCTGAGCTAGGGTCTGTTCCCATTTCATCGTGAGCCGCGTTGCCGCGCGAAATGGCCCCCGGTTAGGCGCAGGACGCAGGTAAAGGTTATTCCCTTAGCAAGTCCTGCAACACCAGCGGGGGCCATTTCGCGCGCAACCCGAAGGGCCGGGCCGGTTTTTGTGCGAGGCTGCGTTACTCGTCGCTTATTTGGAATAACCAAATCACGCTCCTCGCGCCTTGCCTCGCACAAAAAACCGGCTCCGGCGCGGCCGCGAATGAAATGGGAACAGACCCTAACTTACGCAAAAAAAGGCGGCAATCCCTGTATGGGGTTGCCGCCTTTTTTTGTGCCTGGATCAGTCGACGAACAGGTCAGTCATCAGTTTGCCGCTTGGGTCGTAACGGTAGTGCTCGAAGTCGCTCACGCCGTGTTCGCGCAGCAGCTCTTCGTCGATCAGCAGGCGGCCACTGATCGTACGCTCGGTGCTGCTGAGGATGGCGTAAGCGGCATCAGCCATGATTGCCGGTAGGCGCGCAGCCTTCATCACGGCCGGGCCGCCGGCTTCAAACTCTATGGCGGCGGTGGCGATCACCGTTTTCGGCCACAGTGAGTTAACGCTGATGCCGTACTTCTTGAACTCTTCGTGCATGCCCAAGGTGAGCATGCTCATGCCGTATTTGGTGGTGGTGTAGGGACCGTAGTTGGCGAACCATTTGGGGTCGAGGTTTACGGGTGGCGACAGGCTGAGGATGTGCCCACGGCTTTGCTTCAGGTAAGGCAGTGCCGCCTGGCTGCAGACCATTACCGCACGGGTGTTGATCTGGAACATCAGGTCGAAGCGCTTGGGCGGCAGGTGCTCGACGCCCATCAGCTTGATTGCGCCGGCGTTGTTGATCACGGCATCGATGCTGCCGAAGTGCTCGAAGGCTTTGGCCATGGCCGCCTTCACCGCGTCCTCATCGCGCACATCCAGTTGCAGGGCCAGGGCTTTGCCGCCGGCGGCTTCGACTTCGGCAGCCACCGAGTGAATGGTGCCGGGCAGCTTGGGATGGGCTTCGGCGCTTTTGGCGGCGATGACGATATTGGCGCCATCGCGCGCGGCGCGCAGAGCGATCTCGCGGCCAATGCCGCGGCTGGCGCCGGTGATAAACAGGGTTTTGCCTTGCAGGGACATGGGCGTGCTCCGGGCTTTGTAGTTATTCGTCCGCTTCGCGTTTGTAGGGTGGGTTGAGCGTAGCGATACCCACCAATGGTGTGTGCCGATGGGTATCGCTGCGCTCAACCCATCCTACGTTCCTGCAATTAGGCCGGGTCGGCTTCGATTTCCACCAGCAACTGGCGGTTCTTGACCTGGTCACCCTTGCTGATGCCGATGCGGCGGACGGTGCCGTCGACGCCGGCTTTCATTGGGTGCTCCATCTTCATGGCTTCCAGCACCACCAGCAGTTGACCTTTGCTGACGCGCTCGCCTTCGCTGACCAGTACGTCAACGATGGCGCCATCCATCGGTGCCTTGACGGCGCCGCTGCTGGCGGCATTCTGCCCACCGGCAGGTTCGTGGGTGACGTCGAGCAGTTCCAGGTTGCCGTAATGGCCATACAACCACAGCTGCTCGCCCTGTTGCTGATAGGCGATGCGCCGGCGGATGCCGTCCAGCTCCAGGGTCAGCCAACGACCATCGCTGGCTAGCAAGGTAAGGCTGATCTGGGTGTCACCGACCGTGGCCAGCAGGCGCGGCTGACTGCCAGCTACCTGTACCTCGAGGTTGACGCGGTGCTTCTGCTCGCCGTGCTTGAGGGTGAATTGCCATGGCGCGCTGCCGGCACTGCGCCAGCCGGCCAGTTCGCGCTGGTGGGCGCGGGCATTGGCCGATTGCTGGTAGAGCAGGGCGGCAGCAATTGCCAGCTCGCTGGCCGCCGGGGCTTGTGCCGTCAGGCTTGGGTCGGCGTTGAAGTGCTCGGCAATAAATGCGGTGGTGGCGTTGCCGCTGGCGAACTCGGGGTTGGCCAGCAGGTTGGCGAGGAAGCGTTGGTTGCCATTTACGCCCAGCAGCACGCATTCCTCCACGGCGCGCACCAGCTTGCGCCGGGCGTCGTCGCGGGTGGCACCATAGGCAATGATCTTGGCCAGCATCGGGTCGTAGAACGGGCTGATCTCCTGGCCCTCTACCAGACCGTGGTCGATACGCACGCCGTCCAGCATCTCCGGTTCCCAGCGCAGCACTTGGCCGGTTTGCGGCAGGAAGTTATGGGCGGCGTCTTCGGCGTACAGGCGCACTTCCATGGCGTGGCCGGTCAGGCGGATTTCATCCTGTTGCAGCGGCAGCGGTTGCCCGGCGGCGGCGCGGATCTGCCAGGCCACCAGATCTTGCCCGGTGATCAGCTCAGTGACCGGGTGCTCCACCTGCAGGCGGGTGTTCATTTCCAGGAAGAAGAATTCGCCGCTCTGATCCAGCAGAAACTCCACGGTGCCGGCGCCGACATAGTTGACCGAGGCGGCGGCCTTGACTGCCGCTTCGCCCATGGCTTGGCGCAGTGTTGGCGTCATCACCGGGCAGGGCGCTTCCTCGACCACTTTCTGGTGGCGACGCTGCACCGAGCAGTCGCGCTCACCGAGGTAGACGATGTTGCCCAACTGGTCGCCGAACACCTGAATTTCCACATGCCGCGGCTTGATCACTGCGCGTTCGAGAATCAACTCGCCGGAGCCGAAGGCGTTCTGCGCCTCGGAGCGGGCGGTGCGGATCTGTTCGGCCAGTTCGCTAGCCTCATGCACCAGGCGCATGCCACGGCCACCGCCACCGGCGCTGGCCTTGATCATCAGCGGGTAGCCGATACGACCGGCCTCGCGGATTAGGGTGTCTTCATCTTGCGCGGCGCCTTCGTAGCCGGGAATGCACGGCACGCCGGCTGCGAGCATGGCGATCTTCGACAGACGCTTGCTGCCCATCAGGTGGATGGCTTCCACGGTCGGGCCGATAAACACGATGCCGGCCGCTTCACAGGCGCGAGCGAAGTCGGCGTTCTCGGAGAGAAAGCCGTAGCCCGGGTGAATCGCATCGGCGCCGGTCTTCTTGGCTGCCGCGATGATGGCGTCGATCACCAGGTACGACTGGTTGACCTGGGCTGGGCCAATGCACACGGCTTCGTCGGCGACGTGTACATGGCGAGCGCCGGCATCGGCCTCGGAATACACAGCCACAGTGCGGTAGCCGAGTTCCTTGGCCGTACGCATCACTCGGCAGGCAATTTCACCGCGGTTGGCGATCAGAATCTTGTTAAAGGCGGGCATCTGGGTGCTCCTGCTGGCGTAGCCCGGATGCAATCCGGGGTGGTCGATTCCCGGAGTGCATCCGGGCTACGGTCTGTTCGATTGTTGTAGGAGCCAGCTTGCTGGCGATCTTGGTCTGGGCTGATCGCGAGCAAGCTCGCTCCTACAGTCTGTGTTCGTCGGTCTACAGCGCCCACTTTGGTTTGCGTTTTTGCATAAAGGCCATGGTGCCCTCGGTACCTTCACCGCCGGTTACGGCCGCGGCAAATTGCTCGGCTGCGCGGTCCAGCAACGGGCCGAGGGCTTCGCTTTCGGTGGCCAGCAGCAGGGCTTTGGTCTGTGCGTTGGCGTGCGGTGCGCATTGGCGGATTTGCCCGAGCACCTCGTCCAGGCGCTGTTCCAGGCTGCTGTCACTGCTTTCGCAGTAATGCACCAGACCCAGGCGCAGGGCCTCGGCACCGTCGAAACGGGCGGCGGTCAGCGCCAGGCGTCGGGCCTGGGTCAGGCCGATGCGCTTGACCACGAACGGGGCGATCTGCGCCGGCAGAATCCCCAGGGTGGTTTCCGGTAGGCCGAACTTGGCGCCTTGATCGGCAATCGCAATGTCCGACACGCAGGCCAGGCCAAAACCACCGCCCAGCACCGCGCCTTCCAGCACCGCCACGACAACTTGCGGCGCCTGTTGGGCTTGTTCGAGCATGGCGCCAAAGGCGCGGTTCAGCTCACGGTAAGCTTCGGGGCCAGCCGCGCGAGCACCGGCCATGTCCTTGATGTCGCCACCGGCGCAGAAGTGCCCACCGGCGCCGCGCAGGACGATGGCGCGTACGCTCAGGTCGTTTTGCACGCTATCGAGTACGGCGCGCAGTTCACCGACCATGGCCAGGCTCATGGCGTTGCGGCTGTCTGGGCGATTGAGGGTGACGTGCAGCACGCCGGCCTCAAGGTTGAGCAGCAAGGTTTCGCAGTTCGGTAGTGTGACCATCATGACTTCCTGATCAGGCGTAGGGTGGATCGCGCTTCATCGATCCACCGAGCGGGGCCATGGTGGATGTAAAAAACGACATCCACCCTACGACGTTTCCGTCCCTAAGCTTTCTTCTTACCCGGCAAAATGCCCATCAGTTTGCAGATGATGCCCAGCATGATTTCGTCGGCGCCGCCGCCAATCGAGACCAGTCGCACGTCGCGGTAAGCACGCGACACCGGGTTGTCCCACATAAAGCCCATGCCGCCCCAGTACTGCAGGCAGGCGTCGGACACTTCACGGCCCAGGCGGCCGGCCTTGAGCTTGGCCATGGACGCCAGGTTGGTCACGTCGCGGCCGCGCACGTACTGTTCGGTAGCCTGGTAGACGAGGGCGCGCAGGCACTCGATTTCGGTCTGCAGTTCGGCCAGGCGGAAGTGGATGACCTGGTTGTTGATCAGCGGCTGACCGAAGGTCTGACGCTCCTTGCAGTATTCGATGGTGCTGTCGATGCAATACTCCAGGCCCTTGATCATGTTGGCTGCGCCGAACAGGCGCTCTTCCTGGAACTGCAGCATCTGCATCATGAAACCCGCGCCTTCGTGGCCGATGCGGTTGCGCTGCGGTACGCGCACGTTGTCGAGGAACACCTGGGCGGTCTCCGAGCTGCGCATGCCGAGCTTGTCCAAGTGCGGGCTGACGCTGATGCCGGGGGTGTTCATCGGCACTACGATCAGCGACTTGTTGACGTGCGGCTTGTCGTCGCTGGTGTTGGCCAGCAGGCACATGAAGTCGGCGCTAGGGGAGTTGGTGATCCACATCTTGCTGCCGTTGATCACGTAGTCGTCGCCGTCTTTCTTGGCGTGGGTTTTCAGCCCGGCCACGTCGGAACCGGCGCCGACTTCTGATACGCCAATGCAGCCGACCATGTCACCGCTAATGGCCGGGGCGAGAAACTCGGCGCGCAGTTCATCGGAGCCGAAGCGCGCCAGCGCCGGGGTGCACATGTCGGTCTGCACGCCGATCGACATCGGGATGCCACCGCAGCGGATGGTGCCGAACTCTTCGGCAGCGACGATCGAGTAGCTGTAGTCCAGGCCCATGCCGCCGAATTTCTCCGGCTTGGAAATACCCAATAGGCCCAAGTCACCGGCCATCTTGAAGATTTCGTGGATGGGGAATTTGCCGGCCTTTTCCCACTCGTCGACGTGCGGGTTGATTTCCTTGTCGACAAAGTTACGGACCGTGCGACGCAGTTCTTCGTGTTCTTGAGTGAAGATCATTTTTTATTCTCCGAAGGGTTACAGGCGAGCGACGCCGAAGGTATTGGAGTTGAGCGGCCGCACGGCCGCCTCGGCGCAGATGTCGAGCAAGAAGCCCAGCAGCTTGCGCGTGTCACGTGGGTCGATCAGGCCGTCGTCCCATAGGCTGGCGGTGCCGTACAGGGCGGTCGACTGGCTGTCGAGTTTCTGCGCGGTGACGGTTTCCAGCATGTCGAGCATCTTCGGGTCGGCCGTTTGGCCCATCTTCAGGTGCTTGTCCTCGGTAACGATGCGCAGCACCTTGCCGGCCTGGGCGCCGCCCATTACGGCGGTCTTGCTGTTGGGCCAGGCGAAGATAAAACGTGGGTCCAGACCACGGCCGCACATGGCGTAGTTGCCTGCGCCGTAGGAGCCGCCGACGACGATGGTCAGCTTGGGCACGCTGCAATTGGCCACGGCCTGGATCAGCTTGGAGCCGTGCTTGATCACGCCGTTCTGTTCCGACTCGGTGCCGACCATAAAGCCGGTGGTGTTGTGGAAGAACAGAATCGGCGTGTTGCTCTGCTCGCACAGCTGGATAAATTGCGCCGCCTTGGCGGCACCTTTCGGGGTGATCGGGCCGTTGTTGCCGATAAAGCCGCAGCGCTGGCCTTCGATGGCCAGGTGGCCGCAGACGGTCTGGTTGTCGAACTCGTTTTTGAAGTCGAGAAACACTGAACCATCGGCGATACGGGCGATGATCTCGCGCACGTCGTAGGGCTTTTTTCGCATCGTTTGGCACGATGCCGAGCAGCTCTTCGGCTGGGTACAGCGGCTCCTGATAGGGCGTTTTCAGCGGGGCAGGCAGCTGCGCATTCCATGGCAGCATGCCGACGATTTCGCGGGCGATGCGTACGCCATCAGCGTCGTTTTCGGCCAGGTATTCGGCGGTGCCGGCGACCTGGGCGTGCATTTCGGCGCCGCCCAGTTCTTCATCGGTGGCCACTTCGCCTGTGGCGGCTTTTAGCAGTGGCGGGCCGGCAAGGAACATCTTGGCCTTGCCGCGCACCACCACCACGTAATCCGAAAGACCTGGCTGATAGGCCCCGCCGGCGGTGCTGGAACCATGCACCACGGTGATTTGCGGCAGGCCCATGGCCGACATGCGTGCCTGATTGGCAAAGCCACGGGCGCCTTCGACAAATATCTCGGCGGCGTAGTTGAGGTTGGCGCCGCCGCTTTCGGCCAGGGTCACCACCGGCAGTTTGTTCTCAAAGGCAATCTGCTGCAGCCGCAGGGATTTTTTCAGACCGGAGGGGGAGATGGTGCCGCCCTTGATCGCGCTGTTGTTGGCGATTACCAGGCCGCGTACGCCCTGGATATAGCCGATGCCAGCGATCAGGCCGCCGCCGGCCATGCTGCCGTCCTTGTCGTCGTGCAGCTTGTAGCCGGCCAGCGAGGCCAGCTCCAGAAACGGCGCGCCGGGGTCGAGCAGCAGGTTGATGCGTTCGCGGGGCAGCAACTGGCCGCGTTTTTCGAACTTGGCCTTGGCCTCATTGGCCTTGTCCAGGACCTTCTGCTCGACCTCGCGAAAACCGGCGATGGTGGCCAGCATGGTCTCGCGGTTCTGCGCGAAGGCAGTACCGTGGATGTCAATCTCAGACTGAATGACGGGCATGACTTACTCCTGCTCTTTCAGTACATCGGGCAGGTAAGCCCGGTGGAAGCCGTTGTAGGACTCGCTGTTCTTGGCTTTGGCCAGGGTCCAGGCGCGTGTGCCCTGGCTCGCGGCGCCATCGATACGCACGGTGTTGCCGCTGATGAAGTTGGCGCCGGGCGTGAGCAGGAAAACGATGGCCGAGGCGATTTCCGCCTCGGTGCCGATGCGCTGCAGGGGCACGTGATCCTTGAGCGAGCGGATCATGTTTTTCATCGCGTCCGGGTAAGTGTCCATGCCGCTGGAGGCAACCCAGCCCGGCGCTACGGCGTTGACGCGCACGCCGGCGTGGCCCCACTCGTAGGCGGCGGTTTTGGTGAAATTCTCCATGCCGGCGCGGGCGGCGCCGGAGTGGCCCATGCCGGGCATGCCGCCCCACATGTCGGCGAGCATGTTGACGATGCTGCCACCGTGCTTGCTCATGCTTTGCATGAACACTTCCTTGGCCACCAGAAAACCACCGACCAGGTTGGTGCGCACCACGGTCTCGAAGCCTTTCTGGTTGATGCCAATCAGCGGGGCCGGGAACTGGCCGCCGGCGTTATTGACTAGGTGGTGAATCTGCCCACGTTCGCTGACCACGGCTTTGACCATGGCTTTGACGGCGTCTTCCTCGCGAATATCGCAGACCTGGAAACTGGCCTGACCGCCGTCGTGAGTGATTTCCGCGCAGGTGTTTTCCAGCTTCTCCAGCTTGCGCCCGACCAGCACCACATGGGCGCCAAGTGCTGCCAGTTCATGGGCGGTGCAGCGACCGATGCCGCTGCCGCCGCCGGTGACCATGATGGTCTGGCCGGCAAACAGGCCGGCTTTGAACACTGAGTCGTATGCCATTGTTATTGTCCTTATGACAGGCTGTCAGCCAGTGCCTGGGGCACCGGAATCGGGAATTCGAGCAGCTGCTGGGCGAAGGCCTTGCCCTGCGGGTCGATGCGCAGGCTGGCGATCCCGCCGCCGCCCAGGGCGTTTTCCAGCAAAAAATTTAGGCTATGGCTGCCGGGCAGGTACCAGCGCGACACCTTGGCGGTGTGCGGGTCGAGTACGTGCTGCATCCATTCGGCCACGGCGCCCTCACTCAGCGCAGCCGCGATCCACGCCAGATACTCGGGCTTTCTGGCCATCACACCGATATTGCTGTGGTTACCCTTGTCGCCTGAGCGCGCCACCGCCAGCGTGATCAACGGCACGCAGGCGTCGGCTTGACCCTGTGGTTGCGGCACGGTGGCAGGCGTGGCGATGCTGGCCGGGCCGAATGGCGCCAGGTCGGGCAGGGCGACGGGCGTGCGTTGGCCATCCAGTTCCACTTCCAGGGTGCAGGCGCTCTTGTCGACCAGAAAGGAGAACAGGCGGATCACCGGGTACACGGTGGGGCGGCCGCCGACGATACCGGTCAGGCCCGGCGCCATGCCGGTGGAGGCCTGAGCGATCTCGCGAGAGAACAGCACCAAGGCTTCCTTCTTGCTGTGACTGACGGCGAGCTTGATCACCACTTCACGGGTGTCGCGGCGTTGGCCGTGGGCGCCGTAGGTGGCTTCCGTACCGAGAATCTCGATATTCACTTCACGGTACGGACCCCAACCACGCTGGCTGAAAATTTCGCTGGTCTTGTTGATGATGGCCTGGCTGACCCGTTCGGCCTTGGCCACGGCATCAATGCCGGCGATCAGGCAGCTGGCGGTGCACTTGAAGCCGTCCGGGTGGGTGGCGCTGACTTTGTATTGGTCAGTGGGCGGCAGGCCCTTGGCACCTTTGACCAGCACCTGGTCGGGGCCGCTTTGTTCAAGGGTAACGGCGCTGAAGTCGCTGATTACATCCGGCAGCAGGTAGGCGCGTGGGTCGCCGATTTCGTAGAGCATCTGCTCGCCGACGGTAAACGGTGTTACCAGGCCGCCAGTGCCCTCGGGCTTGCTGAGGGTGAAGCTGCCGTCAGCGCTGACTTCGATGATCGGGAAGCCGATGTGTTCGTAGTCCGGTACGTCGCGCCAGTCGGTGAAGTTGCCGCCGGTGCTTTGCGCGCCACATTCAACCAAGTGGCCGGCGAGGGCGGCTTGGGCCAGTTGGTCGTAATCGCTCCAGCTCCAGCCAAACTCGTGCACCAGGGCGCCGCTGACCACGGCGCTGTCGACGACGCGGCCAGTGATAACGATGTCCGCACCTTGATCCAGCGCTGCAGCAATGCCCGGTGCGCCCAGGTAGGCGTTCAGCGAGACGCAGAAGGGCGGCAATGGTG
>JAXHOM010000008.1:0-114655 GCA_034519305.1 Pseudomonas sp. | reverse complement strand
GTGGTGCCCAGAGACGGAATCGAACCGCCGACACGGGGATTTTCAATCCCCTGCTCTACCGACTGAGCTATCTGGGCAACGGGGCGCATTAGACGGATTTTGCGCTGGCCTGTCAAGCGCGAGCTGGAAAATATTTAACTATTACCGTCGCTTACGCCCAAATGCCTTACTCGCTGGGCGGCACGTAGCCTTCCGCCAGGGCGTATTCCTGGCCCGAGAGGAACTTGTCCATCTCGCCCTGGAGGAACTTGCGATCCTCGACATTCATCATGTTCAGGCGGCGTTCGTTGATCAGCATGGTCTGGTGCTTCTGCCACTCGTCCCAGGCTTGCTTGGAGACGTTGTTGAAGATGTCTTCGCCTTTGGCGCCCGGATACGGCGGACGCTCCAGGCCTGGCAGTTCTTGTTTGTGCTTGCGGCAATTCACGGTGCGGGTCATGACAACTCTCCTGCGTTCAATTCGTCGGCGGCGCGTTTCAGCAGCTTTTTGACCGGTGCGGCCAGGCCCAGGCGCGGCGGGGTGGCGAGGTTATACCAGAGCCAGTCGCCCTCGGCCACGGCGCTGCTGGCCTGTTCGACGTGCACCAGCCAGGGTTCGATGGCCAGTTGGAAGTGGCTGAAGGTGTGGGTCAGGGCCGGCAAGGCCTGGCGTTCGCCGAGTATCAGGCCGTGCTGCAGGGCCAGGCCGTCGAGCTCTTCGCCGGCGAGTAGCTCGGGCAGGCTCCACAGGCCGCCCCACAGGCCGCTGGCCGGGCGGCGGTAGAGCAGGATGGCGCCGTCGCGGTTGGCCAGCAGTGGCATCAGGGTGCTTTTTTGCGGCAGGACCTTACGCGGCTTGGGAATCGGGTAGCGGCTTTGCAGGCCCAGCAGGTGCGCCTGGCAGCCACGCTGCAGCGGGCACAGCAGGCAGCTGGGCTTGCTGCGGGTGCAGAGGGTGGCGCCGAGGTCCATCATCGCCTGGGTGTAATGGTTGACCCGTGCGGCGGGGGTTAGCTGTTCGGCCAGGGCCCACAGTTGTGCCGCTACTTTGGGCTCGCCGGGATAGCCTTCCTGGGCGCTGTAGCGGGCCAGCACGCGCTTGACGTTGCCGTCCAGAATTGGCGCGCGCAGGCCCATGCTCAGGCTGGCGATGGCGCCCGCGGTGGAGCGGCCGATGCCGGGCAGCTCGGTCAGCTGGGTGACTGAGGCGGGAAACTCGCCGCCATGCTCGGCGACGACGATCTGCGCGGTCTTCTGCAGGTTGCGCGCGCGGGTGTAGTAGCCCAGGCCGGTCCACAGGTGCAGCACTTCGTCGACCGGTGCGGCGGCCAGGGCCTGGACGTTAGGCAGCGCGTCCATAAAGCGGCCGAAGTAGCCGAGCACGGTGCTGACCTGGGTCTGCTGCAGCATGATTTCCGAGACCCACACCCGGTAGGGCGTGATGCCTTGCTGCCAGGGCAGGTCTTTGCGCCCGTGCTGGTCGTACCAGTCGAGTACGGCGCTGCCGAATTGCTCAGGTGTCATCGGTTGAACAGGCCTTTGAGGGCATCTTTCAGCTCGGGGCTGACTTTGTCGCCGAGTTTTTCTTCGATCTTCTCGCCGAGCTTTTCCGTGGCCAGCTTGGCGCCGACCTTGCCCAGGCCTTCTTTGTCCACGCGGCAGGCTTTGGCGCCGAGTTCCAGCGGGCCGCGGCAGCGCAGCGGCCATTCGAGGCCGACATAGCGTGGGTTGATCTGGCAGGCCGGGTCGGGCATCTCGCTCTTGTCGCCCTCGATGATGATGCCGACGCGGTAGTCCATGCCCAGTACGCGCAGGTCGAGGCTGCCGTCGCCATTCACGCTCAGGCCCTGGATGCGGGCCTTGAGGTCGGGGTTGTAAGCCACGCCGTTGGTGATGGTCAGGTTGCCGCTGAGGGACTCAAAGGCGGTGTCCTTGCCGCGGGTTTCGCCGCTCAGGCTTTTGCGGTTGAGGGTGGCGATGGCCTGGCACAGTTGCTGTTCGAGGTTGGCGTTGCTGAGTACACCGTCGCGCAGGTTGAAGTGGGCGTTGCCGTTGAGGTTGTCGATCCAGGCCTTTTGGCTGTTGCCTTGGGTCTGCAGGTCGGCGTTGAGGTCGAGGGTGCCGGTGAGGGTGGGTTTTTGTCCCAGGGCTTTGAGCAGCTTGGCAGCGTCCACTCGGCTGATGTTTTTCTGCACTTTGAGCTGCGGGCTGTCCGGGCGCACGTCGAGGCTGGCGCTGTGGTTGAAGTTGCCGTTGTACAGCTCGCCGCGCAGTTCGCTGAGGCTGAGCAGGCCGTCTTTGCCGCTGGCCTTGAGGCTGACCGTGGTCATCGGCAATTGCTTCAGGGTCAGTTGCCCCAGACTCAGGTCGAACTGGGCATCCAGCCGGCGCAGACGTTCGATAGGTAGCAGGCTGGCTTCGCTCCAGGCCTGTTGGCTGGGGGCTTGTGGCAGGTCGGTGGTGCCGGCCTGGCCGGCCGCGGCCAGGGTGTTTTTTACCTCGTTCTGGCGGGCGCTGGCGCCTTCTTTGCTGGTGCTCGGCAGGTAGCGGTCGAGGTTCAGGCGGTCGCCCTTGAACTGGGCACGTACAGCCTGCTTGGCGAAGTCACTGACACTCAGGTTGCCGGTAAAGGTGCTCTCGTCCAGTTTCAGGGTCAGCTCTTGCAGGGTCAGGCTGTTGGCGCTGCCTTGCAGGCGGCTTACCAGCTCGACGCTGCCCAGGGCGCTGCTGTCGCTCATGGTCGGTACGGGCTGGCCAATGCCGTCGAGAAACTCGCGCAGGTTGAACTGGGCAATCGACAGGCCGCCTTCCAGGGCCGGCTGTTTGTCCAGGTTACGCAGCTTGAGTTCGCCGAGGGCGCGCAGCTGGTTGGCCGACAGCTTCAGGCCGTTCCATTCGGCGATCTGTGCGGCTTGGTCGAGCAGTAGTTGGCCCTGGGTGGCGAAGGTCAGGGTTTTGCCCTGGAAGGGTTCGCCCGAGGCTTCGCCGGACAGTTTCAGGTCTTCCAGTTGGTAGCGCTTGAGGGCGCGGTCGAAGCGTAGCTGGCCTTGCAGCTCGGCGCGGGCGCGCAGCACCGGTTGATTGCTGGCGAAGAAGGCGCTCAGTTGCACGGGGATGCTGGCGCCTTCGCGCACGGCGCCGGTGCTCAGCTGGATATTTTCGGCGCTGTACTGCTGGCCGCTTTTGGCGTCGCGGTAGTCGATGCGAGCGTTGCTCAGGGTCAGGCTGTCGATGTCCAGACGCATCGGCTGGCTGGTGGTTGCTTCGGTGCTGCTGGCGGTTGCCGGGCTGGCGGGGGCGGTGCCGGCATCAGGCGTTTTGGCGGGCTTGGCGGGGCGGCCGATGTCCTGCCAATTGCCATGGCCTTGTTCGTCGCGCTGCAGGGTCAGGTTGAGGCCGTCGATGCGGATATCGCTCATCTGCACTTCTTTGCGCAGCAGCGGCAACACGCGCACCGACAGGCCGAGCAGGCGCAGGTCGGCAAACGGCTGGTTCGGCGTGGCGGCGCTGGCCAGGGTGGTGTCGGTCAGCTCCAGGCCCAGCCAGGGGAACAGGCTCCAGCCAATATCGCCGTTGATGCTCAGTTCCAGGTTGGCCTTGTCGCGGGCCAGCTGGCGGATTTCGTCCTTGTAGTCGTTGGGGTCGAACAGCTGGGTGAGGGCGAAGCCGAGGGCGACAACCAGCAGCAATAATCCGAGAAATATCAGACCCAGAACTTTGCCGAGCGCTTTCATGGACGAATCCTTGTGGTGAGAGCCATACAGGTGAGGCCGCGAGTATACCGTCGGCCGCGCGCGTCACCATCGACAGATGGCAAATGCGCGGGCCACGGTTTGCGACCACGAGTCAGTAGCCTTGGAGGCTTGAAGTGCCGGCGCGGTTCCCTAGGCCGGGCAGATGGGCCGAGATGGCGTCTTTGGTGGCGCGCTTTGGCGGCTACGGCCATGCGCATCACGGCGCTGGGGGTTAGGCTTGGGCGACAAGAATAAGTCGAGTGCGGGTCAAGATGAGCGTGAATATCGCGGTAATGGCGTTGCCGTTGTACATCCTGCTGATGCTGTTGGAGCTTGCCTATGAACGCCACACGGGGCGTCACACCTGGCGCCTGGCGGACAGCGTAACCAGCATCAACAGCGCCGTGCTGCGGCTGGTGCTGGAGGGGCCGCTGCGCTTGCTGCTGCTGATCCCGTACGCCTGGCTGTATGAGCATGCGCGCGTGCTGGAGCTGGATGCGGGCTCGCCCTGGGTCTGGTTGGGCGGCTTTGTCGCGGTGGACCTGTGCTTCTACTGGGCGCACCGCAGCCTGCATCGCTACAACCTGCTGTGGGGCGCCCATCAGCCCCATCACTCCAGTGAAGACTTCAACCTGTCGACGGCACTGCGCAAAGGCGCCTTGCAAACCGCCTTCGACTGGCCGTTTTATTTACCGCTGGCCCTGCTTGGCGTGCCATTGCCGTTGTTTCTGGTTCTGCTGGGGATTCAGCTGGCCTATCAGTTCTGGATTCATACCCAGCACATCGAGCGCCTGGGCTGGCTGGAGCAGATCCTGGTCACGCCCAGCCATCACCGTGTGCACCACGGCCAGAACGACTGTTACATCGACAAGAACCACGGCGGGGTGTTTATCATCTGGGACAAACTCTTCGGCACCTTTGCCGAGGAGCGTGAGCCGGTGCGCTACGGGGTGACTACGCCCGTCAACAGCTTCGACCCGTTGCGCCTGCAGCTCAGTTGGTGGCGCCTGCTCTGGGCCGATGCGCGGGCCACTCACTCATGGTGGGACAAGTTGCGCCTGTGGTGGATGCCCACCGGCTGGCGTCCGGCCGATGTGCGCCAGCGGCCGTGGCCGAAAATGGGGGCGCAGGTCTTTGACTGCGCATATCCGGCCAACCTCAAGCTGTACGCGTTTATTCAGTTTCTGGCGATCAACGCCCTGACCTTGGCCTTTCTCGCCAGTGTCAAACGGGCGGCGGCCTGGGAGCCCTGGCTGCTAGCAGTGGCGATTGTGCTTGGTTGCATCAGTTTGGGGCGACTGTTTGAGGGGCGCCGACTGTGGCGTCTGGAAGCTGTGCGCCTGCTGAGCGTGGCCGCGCTGGCGCTGGCCTGGGGCGCTTATCTGGCCCCGGCGCAGTGGTGGGTCGGCGTCGCGGTGGCGGGGTTTTGCCTGGGCAGCCTGCTCTGTTTGCACTATCTGCTGCGGGTCGCGCCATTTCGGGCGGTGGTTCAGTAACTCTCCAGCAACAGGCCGGTGCGTGCGGCCAGGGCCTGGCTTTCCAGATGACCGGCCGGCGCGGCGAGGTGCAGAGGCAGGCCGGCTGCGCTGGCCAGGCGCTGGCTTTCATCCAGTAAGCGGCGGCCGACGCCGCGCTGGCGGGTGATCTGGCGCACGCACAAATGCGACAGGCGCCAGCCATCTGCGCCCTGTTCGAGCAACGCGGCGCCCAGCAGGCGGTCGTTGAAGCGGCCGGCGATCAGCCTGCCGCTGGCGATGCCGGCGGCAATCAGGGTGTCGGCATCGGCGTGCGGGGCCAGCAACCAGGCCGGCGCATCGGCGTAGACCTTGGCCAGATCGCTGCGGTCCTGGGCGCTGGGCTGGCGGACAAATTCGACGTAAACCGGCATGGGCGACTCCTCGGACGGCGGGATGGCGCGCGAGTGTAAACCTGGCCGACCGTCGCCGGTAGCCGCCAAAGGCTCGGCCCGCCTATAATGCCGACCTTTTCCGCAAGCCAATTTTGGGAGCTGGTGATGGCCGAACGTACGGCATGCGTCGAGCGCAACACCCTGGAGACGCAGATCAAGGTCTCGATCAACCTGGACGGCACGGGCAAGGCGCGGTTCGCCATCGGCGTTCCCTTCCTTGAACACATGCTTGACCAGATCGCCCGTCATGGCCTGATCGACCTGGATATCGAGTGTCACGGTGACCTGCATATCGACGACCACCACACCGTCGAAGACGTCGGCATCACCCTTGGCCAGGCCTTTACCAAGGCCATCGGCGACAAGAAGGGCATGACCCGTTACGGCCATTCCTATGTGCCGCTGGATGAAGCGCTGTCGCGCGTGGTCATCGACTTCTCCGGGCGTCCAGGCCTGCAGATGCACGTGCCGTTCACCCGCGCGGTGGTCGGCGGCTTCGATGTGGATCTGTTCCAGGAATTCTTCCAGGGCTTCGTCAATCACGCCCTGGTCAGCCTGCACATCGACAACCTGCGTGGCACCAACACCCACCACCAGATCGAAACCGTGTTCAAGGCTTTCGGCCGCGCTCTGCGCATGGCCATCGAGCTGGACCCGCGTATGGCCGGGCAGATGCCGTCGACCAAGGGTTGCCTATAGAACCTGCCCCGCCCAAAAATCATGCCCGCGCCGGAGGCCGTTTTTCCGCAGCGCAAGGCAAGAGGAGAGAAGTTTGGTTATTCCAAATGAACGACGATTAACGCAGGGCTGCGGAAAAACGGCCCCGTCCCGTAGGGTTGCGCTCAAAAGCGCGCCATGCAGCGTTGTGGAACTTGCCAATGGAACAACCATTGGCTGCGTTCCACGCCTTGCCTGGCACGCTTTTGAGCTGCAACGCGGGCATGATTTTTGGGCGGGCAGGTTCTTATGCAGACGGTAGCAGTAATTGATTACGGCATGGGCAACCTGCACTCGGTGGCCAAGGCGCTGGAGCACGTTGGCGCCGGCAAAGTGCTGGTGACCAGCGATGCCGCGGTGATTCGTGAAGCCGACCGCGTGGTGTTCCCCGGCGTCGGTGCGATCCGCGATTGCATGGCCGAGATCAAGCGCCTGGGCTTCGACCAGTTGGTGCAGGAAGTCAGTGCTGATCGGCCGTTCCTCGGCATTTGCGTCGGTATGCAGGCGCTGATGGAGCGCAGCGAGGAGAACGACGGTGTCGATTGCATCGGCCTGTTCCCTGGGCAAGTGCGCTTCTTCGGCAAGGGCATGGTCGAGGATGGCGAGCAGCTGAAAGTGCCGCACATGGGCTGGAACCAGGTGCAGCAGAGCATTGAGCACCCGCTGTGGCATGACATTCCCGATCTGGCGCGCTTCTACTTCGTCCACAGCTACTACATCGAGGCCGGCAATCAGGCCCAGGTGGCGGGGCGCGGGCACTACGGTAAGGATTTCGCTGCGGCGCTGGCCGAGGGCTCGCGTTTTGCCGTGCAGTTCCACCCGGAGAAGAGCCACACCCACGGCCTGCAGTTGCTGCAGAACTTCGCCAGCTGGAATGGTCGCTGGTAAATGAGCCGGGGCAAGGCGAAGGCGCCGATCCTGCGCCTGCAGGCCAGTGAGGAACAGGCCGCGTTGCAGTTGCTCAAGCGCTTTCTCGATGAGCGCTTCGAGCTGCAACTGGGCAGCTTCGAGGTGCAGGAAGTGCTCGATCTGTTCAGCCGCGAGATTGCCCCGCACTACTACAACAAAGCGGTTGCCGATGTGCAGGCGCTGCTGTCCGAGCGCTTTGCCAGCCTCGAAAGCGACGTGTGGTCGCTTGAGAAGAGCTGACCCGTTACCCCATTTATCGACTTGAACAGGTTCACCCGATGCTGATTATTCCCGCTATCGATCTGAAAGACGGCGCCTGCGTGCGCTTGCGCCAGGGCCGCATGGACGACTCCACGGTGTTTTCCGATGACCCGGTGAGCATGGCAGCCAAGTGGGTGGATGGCGGTTGCCGGCGTCTGCATCTGGTCGACCTGAACGGCGCCTTCGAAGGCCAGCCGGTTAACGGCGAAGTGGTCACCGCGATCGCCAAGCGCTACCCGCAGTTGCCGATTCAGATCGGCGGCGGCATCCGCTCGCTGGAAACCATCGAGGCCTACGTCAAGGCCGGTGTCAGCTACGTGATCATCGGCACCAAGGCGGTTAAAGACCCGCAGTTCGTGACAGACGCCTGCAAGGCGTTTCCGGGCAAGGTCATCGTTGGTCTGGATGCCAAGGATGGTTTCGTCGCCACCGACGGCTGGGCTGAGATCAGCACCGTGCAGGTCATCGACCTGGCCAAGCGCTTTGAAGCCGACGGCGTGTCCGCCATCGTTTATACCGACATCGCCAAAGACGGCATGATGCAGGGCTGCAACGTGAGCTTTACCGCAGCGCTGGCCAATGCCACCAAGATTCCGGTGATCGCCTCTGGCGGCATCCATAACCTCGGCGACATCCAGACCCTGCTGGCCGCCAAGGCGCCGGGCATCATCGGCGCCATCACCGGCCGAGCGATCTACGAAGGCACCCTGGATGTCGCCGAGGCGCAAGCCTTCTGCGACGCCTACAAGGGCTGATTCGGGCGTAGGGTGGGTTAGCCGCGGCGCGGCGTAACCCACCGATGGAGTCATCCGTTGGCGCGACGATGGGTATCGCTGCGCTCAACCCATCCTACGGAATACTGTTATGGCTTTAGCTAAACGCATCATCCCCTGCCTCGACGTCGACAACGGTCGGGTGGTCAAGGGCGTCAAGTTCGAGAACATCCGCGACGCCGGTGACCCGGTGGAAATCGCCCGTCTGTATGACGAGCAGGGCGCCGACGAGATTACCTTTCTCGACATCACCGCCAGCGTCGATGGCCGCGACACCACGCTGCACACGGTGGAGCGCATGGCCAGCCAGGTGTTTATCCCGCTGACCGTCGGTGGCGGTGTGCGCACCGTGCAGGACATCCGCAACCTGCTGAATGCCGGCGCCGACAAGGTGTCGATCAACACCGCGGCGGTGTTCAATCCGGAGTTCGTCGGCGAAGCGGCGGCGCGCTTTGGCTCGCAGTGCATCGTCGTGGCCATCGACGCGAAGAAGGTCTCCAAGCCGGGTGAAACCCCGCGCTGGGAAATCTTCACCCATGGCGGGCGCAAACCCACCGGCCTGGACGCGGTGCTGTGGGCGAAGAAGATGGAAGACCTGGGCGCTGGCGAGATTCTGCTGACCAGCATGGACCAGGACGGCGTGAAGAGCGGTTATGACCTCGGTGTGACGCGCGCCATCAGTGAGACCGTCGGAATCCCGGTGATTGCCTCGGGCGGTGTCGGCAACCTCGAACACCTGGCCGCCGGCATTCTCGAAGGCAAGGCGGCGGCGGTGCTGGCGGCGAGTATTTTCCACTTCGGCGAATACACCGTGCCCGAGGCCAAGGCCTACCTGGCCAGCCGCGGCATCGTGGTGCGCTAAGCGCACGGGCGGATTTTCCCTTCGTTGTTCAATGCAAGGTAGCGAACCATGTTCAAACGTCTTCTGCTGGCCCTGACCGCGGTCAGCCTGTTGTCTGCCGCGGCTGTGCGCGCCGAGGAGCCCGCCAGCCTGGTGCTGCTCACGGAAAACTTCCCGCCCTACAACATGGCGGCAGACGGCAAGAACTTCGCCCGTGATGACAAGATCAGCGGCATCGCCGTTGAGCTGGTGCGCGAGATGTTCAAGCGCGCCGAGGTGAACTACAGCCTGACCCTGCGCTTCCCCTGGGCGCGCATCTACAAGATGGCCCTGGAGCAGCCGGGTTACGGCGTGTTCTGCACCGCGCGCCTGCCCGAGCGTGAGAATGACTTCAAATGGGTTGGCCCTCTGGGGCCGGATGACTGGGTGATGCTGGCGCGCGCCGACAGCAGCATCAGCCTGACCAGCCTGGAAGAGGCCAAGGCTTACAAGATTGGCGCCTACAAGGGCGATGCGATTTCCGAGCACCTGATCAAGCAAGGCGTGCAGCCGCTGAGCGCCCTGCGCGATCAGGAAAACCCGCTCAAATTGATGAAGGGCGAGATCGACCTGTGGGCCACCGGCGATCCTGCCGGCCGTTACCTGGCCAAGCAGCAGGGCATCAGCGGCTTGAAGAATGTCCTGCGCTTCGACAGCGCCCAGCTCTACCTGGCGCTGAACAAGGACACCCCGGATGCCGTGGTGCAAAAGCTGCAGGCGGCGCTGGACGCCATGCGCGCCGACGGCTTTGCTGCCGAGGTCGAGAAACGTTACCTCTAACAGGTGGTTTTTCAACGGCCTGCTAAGGCGTTTTGCGGGTAGAAAAAAACCGGGCTAGCCCGGTTTTTTTACCTCTGCGATTTACTCGCCGCGGGTGACGCTCAGGCCCTTGAGCAGGTTGAGGGCCTGGCTCAGTTGGAAGTCGTCGTCTTGCGGTCTTGGTGACTGGCCGGCGGCTTTGCCTTTGCCGTTGGACGGCTTGTCCGCGCCGCCGTTGCCGTTGCCCAGGTGGCCGGCGAGGTCGGCTTCCTTGAAGTTCTCGTCGTCCTGTTCGCGGGTGACCTTGGCGCGGCTGACTTCGATGTCCGGCACGATGCCCTGGGCCTGGATGGAACGGCCGTTGGGGGTGAAGTACAGCGCGGTGGTGATCTTCAGGGCGCGGTCATTGTTCAGCGGCAGCACGGTCTGTACCGAACCTTTGCCGAAGCTGTCGGTGCCCATCAGCACGCCGCGCTTGTGGTCCTGCAGGGCGCCGGCGACGATTTCCGAGGCCGAGGCGCTGCCGCCGTTGATCAGCACCACCAGTGGCACGCCTTCGCTGGCGTCGGCCGGGTCGGCGGAGAAGCGCAGTTCGGAGTTGGCGATGCGGCCCTTGGTGTAGACGATCAGGCCCTTCTTCAGGAAGTGATCGGTGACTTCCACGGCCGCCTGCAGCACGCCGCCGGGGTTGTTGCGCAGGTCGAGGACGATGCCGCGCAGTTTCTTGCCGTCGTTCTGCTTCTTCAGGGCTGCCAGGGCCTTGCCGACTTCTTCGCCACTGTTGACCTGGAACTGCGAGATACGCAGGTAGCCGTAGTGGTCTTCGAGCAGCTGGCTCTTCACGCTCTTGACCTTGATCACCGCGCGGATCAGCTCCACGTCGAACGGCTGGCCGCCTTCGCGCACCAGGGTCAGAAGGATCTTGCTGCCGGCCTTGCCGCGCATCTTGTCGACGGCCTCGGTCATGCTCAGGCCCTTGGTTGGCTGACCGTCGATCTTGATGATCAGGTCACCGGGCTGGATGCCGGCCTGGGAGGCGGGGGTGTCGTCGATGGGCGAGATGATCTTGATAAAGCCATCTTCGATGCCGACCTCGACACCGAGGCCGCCGAATTCGCCGCTGGTGCTTTCCTGCAGCTCGGCATAGGCCTCGGGCTCCAGGTAAGCGGAGTGCGGGTCGAGGTTGCTGAGCATGCCCTTGATGGCATTTTCCAGCAGGGTCTTGTCGTCCACCGGCTCGACGTAGGCGGCCTTGATGCGGTCCATCACCTCGGCGAAGGTGCGCAGCTCTTCCAGCGGCAGCGGCGCCTTGTCATCGCTGATCGGCGCGGGGGCTGCGACCTTTTCCACCGTCTTTTCGCTGGCCAGCAGCGCCGGCGAGCCGATCAGCAGGGCGAGCGCGAGGGCCAGTGAGGTGGGGCGGAAAGTCTGCGGCATGTCGAACTAACTCCAGAATAAGGGGCGCTTGGCTCTAGCCTTGGCGGCGACACCATTGGGCCGGGTCGCTGGGGCGACCCTGCTGGCGGATGGCGAAATACAGGGCCGGGGTGTTCTGTCCGCCGCTGGTGCCAACGGTGGCGATGGCTTCGCCGGCTTTTACGATCTGTCCGGCGTCTTTCAGCAGGCTCTGGTTGTGGCCATAGAGGCTCAGGTAGCCGTTGCCATGGTCGAGGATGACCAGAAGGCCGGCGCCGCGCAACCAGTCAGCAAACACCACGCGCCCGCCATGCACGGCATGCACCTGGCTGCCGGCGCCGGCGCTGATCAGTACACCGTCCCATTTGGTCCGCTCATCACCCCCGCGGGCGGTGCCGAAGCGCGCGGCCAGACGGCCATCGACCGGCCACGGCAGCTTGCCGCGGGCGCTGGCAAAATTGCCGCCATAGGTGGCGCCGCTGCTGGACACCAGCGGGCCATTGGCGCCTGGGCTGGCCTTGTCGCCCTTGAGGCGGGCTTGTTCGGCGGCCAGTTCCAGCTTGCGCGCTTCGGCAGCTTCACGGGCCTGGCGGGCGAGGGTGGCCTCGATGGTTTTCAGCACATTGCCCAGTTGCGCCTGTTCCTGCTGGCGCGCCTTGAGCTTCTGGTCGCGGGCGGAGAGGTCCTTGTTCAGCTTGGCCAGGGCCAGCTGGCGTTCCTTGCGGGCTTCGGCCAGCTGTTCGCGGCGGCCATCGAGGGCGCTTTTCTGCTCGTTGAGCTGGTTCTGCTGGTTGGCGATGTCCTGCTCGACATTGGCCAACTGGCGCAGGGTTTCATTGAAGGTGGCCAACTGCTCCAGGCGCGCCTGGCTCAGGTAGTCGTAATAGGTGAGGGTGCGGGAGAATTTTTCCGGGTTTTGCTGGTTGAGCAGCAGCTTGAGGTATTCCTGCTGGCCGCCCTGGTAGGCCGCGCGGGCCTGGATGCCGATCAGGCGTTGCTGTTCAAGGCGCGATTGCTGGAGTTTTTTTTTCTCAGTGTCGAGGCGCTTGAGCTCTTCGTTGCTCTTGTTCAGCTCTTGCTGCAGACCCTTGACCTGCTTCTCCAGCTGGCCCATCTCGCTTTCGGTTTTTTTCAGCTCGCCCTGGACCCCGGATTTCTCCTTCTGGATCGCTTCCAGCAGCTTTTTCAGTTCGGCCACGTCTTTCTGCGCGGCATCCAGCTGTTGCTGGGTTTCGGCGCGCTGGTCAGCCATTACCGGGCTGAGCAGGCAGGCAAACAGGAGGGCGGTCAGGGTGCGGAGCATGGGGAGTGCGGTACCAGAATGGGCGACGGCCTAGTATGCCCGCGGTATGGCACAAAAAGAACGCCCTCGGCGGGGCAGGCTGCGTGAAAACTACTGCGCTCGGTTATACGGCGTTAAAAACAGGCTCAAAATGCTCATTTACACAACGTAAACTGCGCTTTTTCGCCTGTTTTTGCCTTGTCTAACCTTCGCTCGCTACGTTTTCACTTGGCCTGTTGACGCAGAGGGCGTTTTCTTGGCTTGGCCAGGTTTAGCCGAGGCTTATGATCGATTTGCCGGTCATTTCTGTCGGTTGCGGCAGGCCCATCAGGGTTAGCAGGGTTGGCGCTACGTCCGCCAATACGCCGCCTTCGCGCAGACTGAGTGGGCGCTTGCCAACATAGATGAACGGCACCGGCTCGCAGGTGTGGGCGGTGTGCGCCTGGCCGGTGGATTCGTCTTCCATCTGCTCGACGTTGCCGTGGTCAGCGGTGATCAGGGCTTCGCCGCCAACCTTGTCGAGGGCCGCGACAATGCGCCCAACGCAGGTGTCCAGGCATTCCACGGCGGCCACGGCGGCGCTGAACACCCCGGTGTGGCCGACCATGTCGCCGTTGGCGTAGTTGACGATGATCACGTCATAACGCTGCTGCTCAATGGCTTCGACGATGCGGTCGGTGACGATCGGTGCGTTCATCTCCGGCTGCAGGTCGTAGGTGGCGACGTTCGGCGACGGAATCAGGATGCGCTCTTCGCCCTCGAACGGCTCTTCGCGGCCGCCGGAGAAGAAGAAGGTGACGTGGGCGTATTTCTCGGTTTCGGCGATGCGCAGCTGGGTCTTGCCCTGCTTGGCCAGGTATTCGCCGAGCACGTTGGTCAGCGGCTCAGGTTTGAAGGCGCTGGGGGTCTTGATGCTCGCCGCGTACTGGGTAAGCGTGACGAAGCCGGCCAGTTGCGGCTGGCGCTGGCGCGGAAACTCGGCAAAGTCGCTTTCGACAAAGGCGCGGCTGAGCTCGCGGGCACGGTCGGCGCGGAAGTTCATGAAGATCACGGCATCGCCATCTTCGACCTTGACCGCCTCGCCGATGGTGGTGGCTTTGACGAACTCGTCGCTTTCTTCACGGGCATAGGCTGCCTGCAGGCCTTCGAGCGCGGTGGCGGCGTGGAACTGGCCCTGGCCTTCGACGATCAGGTTGTAAGCCTGCTCGACACGGTCCCAGCGATTGTCGCGGTCCATGGCGAAGTAGCGACCGCTAAGGCTGGCGATGCGGCCCTTGCCCAGCTTGGCGAAGGTGGCGTCGAGCAGCTCGATGGACGGTTGGGCGCTTTTCGGCGGGGTGTCGCGGCCGTCGAGGAACGCGTGCAGGTAGATGTTGTCTGCGCCACGCTGGGCGGCCAACTCGGCCATGGCCACCAAGTGGTCCTGGTGACTGTGCACGCCGCCATCCGACAGCAGACCGAGGATATGCACGGCCTTGCCCGCGCCGACGGCCTTATCCACGGCGTCAGTGATGGCGGCATTGGTGAAGAACTCGCCGTCACGGATCGCCTTGGTTACCCGGGTGAAGTCCTGATACACCACACGGCCGGCGCCGAGGTTCATATGGCCGACCTCGGAGTTGCCCATTTGCCCGTCCGGCAGGCCTACATCCATGCCGGAGCCGGAGATCAAGCTGTGCGGCTGGGTGGCGAGCAGGTGGTCGTAAACCGGGGTGTTGGCCGCATAAATGGCGTTGTACTCGGGATTGTCGCTGTGACCGAAGCCATCCAGGATGATCAGCACCAGGGGTTTTGGCGTGGCAGGCATAAGTACGACCCATGTAGTGGAGAGGTAAAAGTAGCCGGGCATTTTAATCCCGGATGCTGTTCAAGTCACCGTCCGGCGGGGTTTGGCCGACCTTGGGGGCTGTGTATACTGGCCGCTATCTTAAGCGTTCTGGAATTTATTGATGCTTGCTCATCTGCTTGAATTTGCCACCAATCACTACCTGCTGACCGGTGCCTTCGCGGTTGCGTTGGCCCTGCTGATCTTTTCCGAGCTGCAGCGTGGCGGCAAAAGCCTCAGCTGTCGCGAACTGACTGCGCTGGTCAATAGCGAGCAAGGCGTGATTGTCGACGTGCGCGCGCACAAAGACTTCGCCGCCGGTCATATCATCGACGCGCTGAACATCCCTTACGAGAAAGTCGCCGAGCGCATGGTCGAGCTGGATAAGCACAAGGCCAAGACCATCATCGTCGTCGACGCCCTCGGTCAGCACGCTGGCACCGTTTGCCGCGAGCTGCAGCAGGCCGGTTATACCGCTGCCAAGCTGGGCGGCGGGATCTCCAGCTGGCGCGGCGAAAATCTGCCGTTGGTGAAGTGAGATGGTCGACGTCGTCATCTACTCCAGCGACTATTGCCCCTACTGCATGCGCGCCAAGCAACTGCTGAACAACAAGGGCGTGGCGTTCAACGAGATCAAGGTCGACGGCGAACCAGCCCTGCGGGCGGAAATGGTGCGCAAGGCCGGCAAGACCTCGGTGCCGCAAATCTGGATCGGCAGCACCCATGTTGGCGGCTGCGATGATCTGCATGCCCTGGAGCGCGCCGGCAAGCTCGACGCATTGCTCAAAGGCTGATTACCCACTCCATCACTCAACCTGTGTATCAACAATAAGGCTCTGTCATGACTGATCAAGCAACCACCGGCGCCGCCCAAGAAGCACAAGGCCCGCAATTTTCCCTGCAGCGTATCTACGTGCGGGATCTGTCGTTTGAAGCACCCAAGAGCCCGGAGATCTTTCGTCAGGAATGGACCCCGAGCGTTGAGCTGGACCTGAACACCCGGCAGAAGCCGTTGGAAGGCGACTTCCACGAAGTGGTACTGACCCTCTCGGTGACCGTGAAAACCGCTGGTGAAACCGCGTTCATCGCTGAAGTGCAGCAAGCCGGTATCTTCCTGATCTCCGGTCTGGATGCCGCGGCCATGAGCCATACCCTCGGTGCTTTCTGCCCGAACATCCTCTTCCCGTATGCCCGTGAAGCCTTGGACAACCTAGTGACCCGTGGTTCGTTCCCGGCCCTGATGCTGGCCCCGGTGAACTTCGATGCGCTGTACGCCCAGGAACTGGGTCGTATGCAGGCCGCTGGCAACGCCTGAGTCTGGTTGCAGCATAAAAAAAGCGCCCTACGGGGCGCTTTTTTTATGGCTATGTACCCGTTAGCTGTTGCAGCGCTAGCGTCGCGCCGTAGGAGCGGCTTCAGCCGCGAATTTCGCGGATAAATCCGCTTCTACAGAAGCTCAATCGCGCCTTCAACACGTAACGTGGGCAGAGCCTTTTTTATGGGCGGTTGCTTTAGGTCAGGGCGAAGCCCTGCTGGCGCCAGGCTTCATATACGGCGATGGCCACGGTGTTAGACAGGTTGAGGCTGCGGCAGCCGGCCTGCATGGGCAGGCGCAGGCGCTGTTCGGCAGGCAGGCTGTCGATAATTTCCGCCGGCAGGCCACGGCTTTCCGGGCCAAATAGGAAGATATCACCGGGCCGGAACTCGACGTTGGCGTAGGTGTGGCTGCCTTTAGTGGTAAAGGCGAATATCCGACCTCCAGCAATTTCTGCTATACAGTCGCTAAGTGTTTGATGTCGTTTCAATGTTGCGTATTCGTGGTAGTCCAAACCAGCCCGCCGCAGGCGTTTGTCGTCCAGCTCGAAGCCCAGTGGCTCGATCAGGTGCAGCTGGCAGCCACTGTTGGCGCACAGGCGAATGATGTTGCCGGTATTGGGTGGAATTTCCGGCTGAAACAGCACTACATGGAACATGATTGGGCTCAAGGTCGAGTCGAAAAATTCATTCTACAGCGTGCCGCTGGTGAATCCTTGGCCATCGTGGAGATTGCGCCTGGCGCAACAGCTTGAGGGAACGACCTTGTTGGCGTGGTTGAAAAACAACAAGCAGGTAGCAGGCGGCTTACTGGGTATCGAAATCGGCCCGGAAGGCATCGCCCTGGCCCATGTGCAGCGCAATCCCGGCCAGCCGGTGCAGCTGCGCAGCTGCCTGTTTCGCCCGGGCGCGCCGGAGCAACATCCCGAGTTGCTCAAAAGCCTGGTGGCCGAGTTGGGGCTGGCGGGGATGCCGGTCAACTTCGTGCTGCACCCGGCGCTCTACCAGATGCTTCTGCTTGATTGCCCAGACGTGCCGGCTGACGAGCTGCGTGATGCACTGCGCTGGCGCATCAAGGAATTGATCAGCGAACCGCTCGATCAGGTGGTGGTCGATGCCTTCGCCCTGCCTGAAGACGCCTACCGTGGCCGTTCGCGCATGGCCTATTGCGCGGTACTGGCCAAGTCCCACGTGGCGACCTGGACGGCACTGCTCAAACACGCCGGCCTGCGCCTGCAGAGTATCGATATCACCGAGATGGCCTTTCGCAATCTTGGCCTGCAGGCCGGTGCTGAGGGCCTCAACCTGGGTTTGTTGCGCCTGCGCTCCAGTGAAGGGCTGATCTGCATCCAGCAGGGTGCCGATCTTTACATGGCGCGGCGCATTGAGCAGGGCCTGGATCGGGTCGATGAGGGCTTCGCTGGGGTAACCCTGGAAATCCAGCGCTCGCTGGATTACTTCGAAAGCCAGTTGGGCAAGGGCTATATCAACCGTTTGTTGCTGCTGCCGATGAAGCGCGATGGTGCTGCGATGTTAGCGGCGCTGACGGCAGGGCTGGCGGTTAACCTGCAAGCCCTCGACCTGCGCGAGCTGTTTGTCGGTCAGGCCGCCGCCGAGCTGGATCAGCAGCAGCAGGCCTACTGCCTGGCCGCCGTCGGCGCAGCGCTGCGCCAGGAGGCCTGATGCAAAATATCAACCTCTACCAAGTCGAGCACAAACGCCGTGACGGCCCCCGCCCGCGGCAGATGACCCTGGGCTGGATTGCACTGTTTACTCTGATGCTTGTGCACGGCGGCTGGCAGGCCTGGCAGTTGCGTGAGCACACCGCGAAAGCCGATGCAGCCCAGGTGCGTGCCCAGCAGCTTGAGGAAGAATTCGAGCGCGCCAAGACCAGCTTTCGCGCGCCACAACTGGACCCTGGATTGCCGCTGCAGCTGGCCAAGCAGGAGGCTGCCAATCAGCAATTGCAACGGCTGGTGAGCCATTTGCAGCGGCTTGGCGCCCAGCAGCGCAGCGGCTTTGTTGCGCCACTGGCCGCGTTGTCCGAGCGTCATCCGCCCAGCGGTTTGTGGCTCAGTCGCATTCGCCTGGCCGAGGGTGGCAATCAGATGAGCTTGCAGGGCTTCAGTCAGGATCAGGAATTGCTGCCGCTGTACCTGCAAAGCCTCGGCGTCAGCCCGGTATTTAGCGGTCGTGCCTTTGCCGATTTTGAGTTGCAGCGCAATGAGACCGGCGTGCTGAGTTTTCGCCTGGCGTCGCGCCTGAAGGATGAGGGCTCGGAGCATGAATAATCTGTTGCAACGCTGGTTGCTGCTGGCGCCGCGCGAGCAGTGGCTGAGCTATGCCGGTGCCGTGGCGCTGGTGGGCATGCTGTATATGTTGCTGCTGGGCGACCCGCTGACTCAGCGCGGCGCTCAACAGCAGGCGTTGTTACGCAGTGCCGAGGCCCGCCAGCAGGCGGCGCAAGTGGGTCTGGCCGATTTGCAGGCGCAGTTGGCGGCTGATCCCAATCTGCCCTATCGCACGGCGTTGCTGGCGGCCCAGGCAGGCGGTGAGCAGCTGATTGGCGAGATCGACCGCGACACCGCCGGGCTGATGCCCGCCGCGAAAATGCGCGGCGTGCTGGAAGAGTTGCTGCGCACCCAGGCGAACCTGCGTTTGCTCAGCCTGCAGAGCTTTAGCGAGCCGTTACAGCTACCAGCAGTCGCCACTGCGGCGGCAGCAGGTAACCCGGCCACTGCCACGGAAGCCCCCCTGACCCTCTACAAGCACGGCCTCAAACTCAGCCTGGAAGGCGGTTATTTCGATCTGCTCAGCTACCTGCAGGCGATTCAGGCCAGCGGCTGGCGCCTGCATTGGGACAGCCTCGATTATCAGGTCGGCAAGGAAGCCGGCGCGCCAGCCACCATCACCCTGGTGCTCTATACCCTTAGCCGTGAAGCGGGGTGGATCGGTGTTTAAGTCTGTTTATCTGGTTTTGTTGCTGGCCTGCAGCGCGGGCGCCCAGGCGGCCCTCGATCCCACCCAGGCGCCCGCCACCCTGGGCTCGGAAGCGCGCACGGATAGTGCCCAACCAGCCCTGGTGCTGCAGGCGATCATGCGCAGCAATGGCCAGGCCCATGCAGTCATCAGTGGTCAGCAGGTCAAGGTCGGTGACGACCTCGGCGGCGCCCGTTTGCGGGCTATTTATGCTCACTCCGTCGTTCTTGAACGGCAAGGTCAGCAGGAAGTCCTGCGCCTAGTCGAACCCATCATGAAATTGAGTCGATAACGCCATGCAGTCCATTCCTCCGCTGCGTCTCACCCTGACCCGCCTGGCACTGCTCGGCTCGCTGAGCCTGCTGGCCTCGTGCCAGACCTTTACCGACGGCGATCAGCAGCTCTACGACCAGAGCAATCGCCTGTTGGATGAAAGCCTGGCGCAAAGCCGTGGCAAGGTGGCGCCACCGGCGGCGGTGCAGGCCGCGCTGATTGCTCCGCCGCTGCTGGAGGCTCAGCCACGGCGTGGCGCCCGGCTGGATGTGGCGGTCAAAGACATGCCGGCGCGGGACTTCTTCCTCAGTCTGATGGATGGCGCCGGGCAGAACCTGGTGGTGCATCCCGAGGTGACCGGCAACATCACCTTCAGTCTGCGCAACGTCACCCTCGAAGAAGTGCTCACCGCTGTGCGCGACAGCTACGGCTATGACTTCGCCCGCACCAGCTACGGCTACCAGATCCTGCCCAATCAGGCGATCACCCGCACCTACGACATCAATTACCTCAACCTGCAGCGCCAGGGCATCACTGACACCGAGGTCAGTTCCGGGCAGGTGACCACCAGCGACAACACTGACAGCAACAACGGCACCACCAGCAACAGCACCTCGTCAACCACTCGGCCGTCGACCCAGTTGATCACCACCAGCAATGTGGATTTCTGGAAAGAACTCAATAACGTGGTCAGCATGATCGTTGGCAACGAAGAGGCCAACAGCGTGGTGATCAACCCTCAGGCCGGGCTGATGGTGGTGCGTGCGTCCAGTGCCGACCAGCAAAGTGTCGAGGGCTTTCTCAAGCAGGCGCATATCAACTTGCAGCGCCAGGTGATCCTGGAAACCAAGATTCTCGAAGTGAACCTCAACGACAAATTCCAGGCCGGCGTCGACTGGTCGGTGGCCGGCAGCAAAGGCATTGTTGGCGTTGCCGGTGATCTGTTGGTCGGCCCGCAGGCGGTTGGCGGGGTATTCAGCGCCGGACTGAATGTCGGCGACTTCGAGGGCGTACTGGAGCTGCTGGAAACCCAGGGCGAAGTGCGAGTGCTGTCCACCCCGCGGATTTCCACCCTGAACAATCAAAAGGCGGTGATCAAGGTCGGCACTGACGAGTACTTCGTCACTGACGTCTCCTCCAGCACCACCACCAGCACCAACGGCGATGGCAGCTCGACGCCCGACATCACCCTGACGCCGTTCTTCTCCGGTATTTCCCTCGATGTTACGCCGCAGATCGATGGCCAGGGCCAGGTCACCCTGCATGTGCGGCCGTCGGTGAGCAAGGTTACCGAGGACGATACCCAGATCAACCTGGGCGATACCTTCGGTACCCTCAACCTGCCGACCGCCCGCACCACCTCGCGGCAATCGGACTCCATCGTCCGCGCCCGCAGTGGTCAGGTGGTGGTAATCGGTGGCCTGTTGCAGAACGATAACGAAAACCTTGATGCCAATGTGCCCTGGCTCTCGGACTTGCCCTTCGTCGGCTGGCTGTTCCAGCAGCAGCGCAAGAGCCTGAAGAAGAGCGAGCTGGTGATTCTCATGCGCCCGCAAGTGGTAGCCGACGACACCTGGATCAACGAAATCCAGAAAAGCGCTGCGGCCTTCAAAGAGCTGAGATAACCCATGTATCAGGCCTACTTCGGGCTGCGTGAAAAGCCTTTCGCGCTGACCCCCAACACCGAGTTTCTGGTTCAGCTGGCGCCTTATCAGGCCTGCCTGAACCTGTTGCGGGTGGCGTTGGGCGAAGGCGAGGGCTTTATCAAGGTGACCGGCGAGGTTGGTACCGGCAAAACCCTGCTGTGCCGGGCGCTGCTCAACCTGTTGGACACCGAGCGCTACCAACTGGCATACCTGCCCAATCCGTGCCTGTCGCCGCTGGATTTGCGCCAGGCCCTGGCCCGCGAACTGCGCATCGAGGATATCGAAAGCCACGATGCCATGAGCTTGCTGGATGCCCTGCATCACCGCCTGATTGAGCTGGCGGCGCAGGGCAAAAGCACCGTATTGCTGATCGACGAGGCCCAGGCCCTACCGGATAAAACCCTTGAGGCCCTGCGCTTGCTGACCAATTTGGAAACCGAGCAGCACAAGCTGCTGCAAGTGGTGCTGTTTGGCCAGCCGGAGCTGGATGCCACCCTGTCGCGCCATGAATTTCGCCAGCTGCGCCAGCGCATCACCTTTGCCTATCGCCTGCGGCCGCTGGATGTCACCGACACCGGGCGCTACTTGCAAGAGCGCCTGAGTGTGGCCGGTTATCGTGGCGATCCCTTGTTCAGCCCTGCGGCCGTGCGCCTATTGGTGCGTGGCAGCGGCGGTATTCCGCGGCTGCTGAATATTCTCGGCAACAAAGCATTGATGGCCACTTACGGCGAAGGGCGCCGGCAGGTGGGGGTGGCGCAAGTGCGCCGTGCCTTGGCCGATACCGACGGCGCGCCTTCGTTGCTGCAAATAGTGCCGTCCTGGCTGCGCTGGGGCTTGGCCGCCAGCGCGTTGGCCTTGCTGGTGCTGGGTGCCTGGCCATGGTTGGCGCCGTTGCGGGAGCTGTGGTCATGAGTTTGGTCAACGACATGCTGCGCGACCTCGAAGCGCGTCGGGCAGCACCGGGCGAATGGCCGCTGCGCGACAGCTTGCAAGCGGTGGATGAAGCCGGCGCGGCGCGCCGTGAGCGGATTGAGCGCTTGCGCCGCGGGTTTATCTGGCTGGGTGCGGTGATCCTGCTCGGGGTGATGGTCGGCTTGATGATCGGTCGGGTGGTGAATGGCGAACCGCCGTCGTTGTTTGCCCCTGAGCCCGTGGTCAGCGCGCCGGTTGTTGCGCCAGCGCCGCGGGTGCTCGAAGTGTTGCCGCAGAATGACGGGCGACGCCTGCTGCTGCAGGTACTGCTGGACAGCTCCGTGGCCTACCAGCGCAGCGAAGAGAGCGGCGCTGTCAGCCTGTTCTTGCCGGGCGTGCGGATGGGCGCCGAGCCTTATCAAGGCCGCGTGCAAAACGCTGGGCGCAGCTTGTCTTGGCGCGTCGAGGCCAAGGGCGATGGTGTGCAGATCCTGCTGGTCGGTCTCGGCGAGCAGCTGCAGTTGAGTGATCGCCTGGAGCCGGCCGGCGACCGTTGGCTGTTGTGGCTGGAAGTGCCGCTGCAGGCCGCTGCTGCCGAGGTGGTTGAGCCTGCCACTGAGGCTTTTGCCCCGGCGACGGCCGCGCCAGTCGAGGTCGAGGCGCCAATGCCGGACTGGGCCAGTCGTCCGGTGCCGGCCGACAAACCACGCTCACCCACTGCCGCGCCGGCCCCGGTGGCCAAGCAGCCTGCCGTGGAGCAGCCCAGTGGGCCGCCGCAGGTGAGCATCAGCAGCCATCAGGTCAATCCGCGTAGTCAGGCCCATCAGCACTTGCTGGAGCAGGATTACCCGCGCGCCATCCGTGAGCTGGAAGCCCTGCATGCCAGCCAAAGCCGTGACCTTGAGGTGGTGCGCTGGTTGGCCCAGGCCTATCAAGGTGCCGGCCAGTCGGCCCAGTTGCTCGCCTGGTTGCCGACGCAGCTGCGCCAACATCCGCAGGATGCCGAGTTGCGCATGCTGTTGGCCCGCGCCCAGTTACAGAGCGGTGCCATGGCCGCTGCTGTGTCCACCCTTAGTCAACATGCACCGGCCTTGAACAGTGAGCCGGGCTATCACGCCTTGCTGGCGGCCAGTTATCAGCAGACCCGGCAATGGGCGCAGAGCGCGGCGGTGTATCGTCAGCTGGTCGCCCTGCGTCCCGCCCAAGCCACCTGGCAGTTGGGCCTGGCCATTGCCCTGGAGCAACTGGAGCAGCCGGCTGCAGCCGTTAAACATTATCGCCTGGCCCTGCAAGGCCAAGGCTTGGACGAAAGCTCGCGGCGGTTTGCCAGCGAGCGAGCTGGCGCGTTGAAGGAGCCCTCATGAGCGATGACCTTCGCCAGCGCAAGCTGCGCCTCGGCGACCTGCTGATTCAGGCGGGTCTGCTGACCGACGCGCAGCTGCAACTGGCCCTGCAGGAGCAAAAGCGCAGCGGCTCGAAGCTCGGCCGCGCGGTGATCGATCTCGGCTTTGTCGCCGAGGTGCGGTTGCTCACGGCGTTGTCCGAGCAGATGAAGATTCCGTTTGTCGAACTGCGTCACTTCAAGTTCGACAACGTTCTTGTGCAGAGCCTGCCAGAAGCCATGGCCCGGCGTTTTCGCGCCATCATCCTGACCCGCGAGGCCGGTGGGCTGCTGGTCGGCATGTCCGACCCGCTGGACCTGTTCGCCCTCGATGAAATGGAGCGCCTGCTCAAGACCCGCGTGCACCCGGCGGTGGTGCGCGAGGCTGAGCTGCTGGCCACCCTGGACACCGTGTACCGGCGCACCAGCGAGATCGCCTCGATTGCTGGCGAGCTGGAAGGCGACCTGCAGGAAAGCGATTTCGACCTGTCCAAGCTGGGCGCCGACAACAACAGCGAGGCGCCGGTGGTGCGCCTGCTGCAAACCCTGTTTGAAGAAGCCGTGCAGATGCAGGCGTCAGACATCCACATCGAGCCCGATGAGGGCCTGGTGCGAATTCGCCAGCGGATCGACGGCGTGCTCAGCGAGCAGGTGATGAAGGAGCATCGCATCGCCTCGGCGCTGGTGATGCGCCTGAAGATCATGTCCGGCCTGGATATCTCCGAGAAGCGCCTGCCCCAGGACGGTCGCTTCAATATCCGGGTCAAGGGCCGCAACATTGACGTGCGGGTTTCGACCATGCCCGTGCAGTTCGGCGAGTCGGTGGTGATGCGTTTGCTTGACCAGAGCGGCGGGGTGTTCCAGCTCGAAGGCACGGGCATGCCGACTGACTTGCTGGTGCGCTTCCGGCGTCTGCTGCAACGGCCGTTTGGCATGGTGCTGGTGACCGGCCCCACGGGCTCGGGTAAAACCACCACCCTGTATGCCGGGCTGTCCGAGCTGAACAGTCCGGAGAAGAAGATCATCACCGTGGAAGACCCGGTGGAATACCGCCTGCCACGGGTCAATCAAGTGCAGGTCAATACCAAGATCGACCTGACTTTCGGCCGTGTCTTGCGCGCCGCCTTGCGTCAGGACCCGGACATCGTTCTGGTCGGCGAGATGCGCGATCAGGAAACCGCCGAAATCGGCCTGCGCGCCGCACTCACCGGTCACTTGGTGCTGTCCACCCTGCACACCAACGACGCCCTGACCTCGGCCATGCGCTTGATCGACATGGGCGCCGAGCCGTTTCTGGTGGCCACGGCGCTGAATGCTGTGCTGGCCCAGCGTCTGGTCCGGCGGGTGTGCGAAAACTGCATGGAAGAACACGAGGCCGAACCGCGTGAGCTGGTGTGGCTGGAGAACCTCTACGGCGGCGCACTGGCCGGGCGTCGCTTCAAGCGCGGCACGGGTTGCCACCAGTGTCATAACAGCGGCTACGCCGGCCGGGTCGGTGTCTACGAGTTGCTGGAAATGGACGAGCCGATGATTGCCGCCCTGCGCCGCAGCGACCCGCAAGGCTTCGCCGAAGCGGCCAAGGCCAATCCCCATTATCGCCCGCTGGCTGCGTGTGCCCTGGACTATGCCCTGGCCGGCGTCACCAGCGTCGAGGAAGTGCTGAAGGTTTGCGCCACCTTGGCCGATGAGGTGTTGGCGTGATGATCCATGCCCGTAGCCCGGATGTAATCCGGGACCGGCGCCGCCCCGGATTGCTCGGAGAGTGCGGCTGATGGCGACGTTCCGTTACAGCGGCCGCAACGCCGAGGGCGCCAAGGTGGCCGGGATTGTCGACGGCAACAGCGCCGAGGCGGTGGCCAGCGAGCTGCTGGGCCAGAGCATCACACCGCTGACCATCGAGGCGCAGAACGCGGTCGATGCCGATGTATTCGCCAGCATTGGCGAGTTCCTGCGCCGCAAGCATGTTGATCTCGACGAGCTGATCATCTTCTGCCGGCAGATGTACAGCCTGGCCAAGGCCGGGGTGCCGATCATTCGCGCCATCGCCGGCCTCGGCGAGTCCAATCGCAATCTGTATTTCCGTGAGGTGCTGCAAAAGGTCCGCAGTGACCTTGAGGGCGGCGTGAGCATGGCCGTGGCCCTCAATGCTCACCCGAAAGTCTTCGGCACCCTGTTTGTCAGCATGATCAGCGTCGGCGAGAACACCGGCCAGCTGGATCAGGCCTTTCGCCAGCTGGCCAGCTACCTGGAGCTGGAGCGCGAAACCCGCAAGCGCATCAAGCAGGCCACCCGCTACCCGCTGTTCGTGCTCAGCGCCATGGCGGTGGCGTTAACGGTGATCAACCTGTTCGTGATCCCGGCCTTCAGCAAAGTGTTTGCCCAGTTCCAGGCGCAACTGCCGCTGCCGACCCGAATTCTGATCGCCACCTCGCAGTTCTTTCAGGACTACTGGTGGCTGCTGGCCTTACTGTTGGGCGGCAGCCTTTATGCCTTTTTCAAATGGATCGAGACCGAGGCCGGCGCGCTGAAGTGGGACCAACTCAAGCTGCGTCTGCCGATTGTCGGCGGCATTTTTGAGCGCATCGCCCTGGCCCGCTTCACCCGCACCTTCGCCATGATGTACAAGGCCGGCGTGCCGCTGCTGCAAACCCTGTCGATCAACAGCGCCAGTGTCGGCAACAAGTACATTGGTCAGGCCATTCTCGGCATGCGCGAGAGCGTCGAGCGCGGCGAAGCCCTGACCCGTTCTGCTTCGGCCAGCGGCCTGTTTACCCCGCTGGTGCTGCAGATGATGGCGGTCGGCGAAGAGACCGGCGCCCTGGACGATCTGTTTGTCGAAGTGGCCGATTTTTACGAGCAAGAAGTGGACTACGACCTTAAGCAGTTGGCCGATGCCATCGAGCCCATACTGATCGTGGCCATGGGCGTGATGGTGCTGATTCTCGCCCTTGGTGTGTTCCTGCCGATGTGGGAACTGGCCTCGGCAGCCAAGGGGCACTGATGCGCGCGGAGTACACCAGCGCCCGTGATGTGCAGCAGCTGCGCTGGGTGGTTTGGGTGGTCGGTGGCGTACTGCTGGTGGTGATGCTGTGGTTGCTGACGGCCAAAATCTTGCGCGTCAGCGAGGCGCGGGCGGTGAGTGCCACGCGGGAGAATATCGCCGCCAGCCTCAGTGCCCTGGCGGTCGAGCACATGGCCCGTGGGCAGATGCTGGAGGCCAGTTGGCTGCGGCGCAATCCGTTTGAGTTGCTCAGTTGGCCGAGCGAGGATTATTGCGGCGAGTTGAGCGAGGGCGAGAAGCCTCGGCGCGGTTGCTGGTACTACCTGCCGGCGCAAGGTTGGCTGCTGCACCGCAGCCGTTTTACTGACGCAGGGCAAGGAATGGACGGGCAACTACAGGTTTTTCAGCTGCGGGCAGTTCCCAATTTGCCGTCCGCTGAACCACAATCAACAGGACGCTTTATCAGCATGGAGCTTGACCGCGTGCCAGCCGCACAGGTTGCCGCATTGGCCCAGGCTTACCGGTAAGGAGAAACACGGATGCAACGCAGCAAAGGTTTCACCCTGATCGAGCTGGTGGTGGTAATTGCCATCCTTGGCATCCTCGCCGCCGTGGCGTTGCCGCGCTTTATGAGCGCCACCCGCGATGCGCACCGCTCCGCCCTGAATGGCGCCGCCGGTGGCTTGGCCGCGGCGGTAGCGCTGGTGCGTGCCCAGGTCGAAGTCAACCGTGGCGGTGGCCTGAACGGTTGCGCTAGCAATAACTGCTATATCAACGTGGCCGGCTTTGGCGACGGCACAGTCGACGTCAATGCCAGCTTCTGGCCCATGGGTACTGACGGCGCCGGCAACCCGCCAGCCGTCGCCACGCCCAGCGCGGCTGAATGCCAGAACATCTGGCGCGGCGTGCTGCAAGGCACCGCCCCCACCCTGACTGGCAGCGATCCGGATTACATCGCCACTGCAGCACCGACTAACAGCTGCACCTACACCTATCAGCGCGACGGCGGCGACGACAGCATCGTTTACGACACCAGCACAGGCGTCGTAACACGTACCTTTAACTAAGCAAAACCAACCTGGAAGTAGTGAAAATGAAAAGACAACAAGGTGGCTTCACCCTGATCGAGCTGATCATGGTTATCGTGATTCTGGGGATTTTGGCGGCGTTTGCGTTGCCGAAGTTTGCGGATTTCAGCGGCCAGGCTCGCTATTCGACAATTAACGGTGCGTTGGGCTCCGTTCGTTCTGCCAATGCCATCGTGCACTCTGCTGCTATTGCCGGTAATCAGACAGGTGCTACAGGTACTGTGACCCTAGAAGGCACGGCAATTGCCTTAGTAAATGGTTATGCCACTCAGGCGTCGATCTTGACGGCGGCACAGTTGAGCAATGACTTCGACACTACAACAGCAGGAACCATCAAGTTGGGTGCTTGTAGCTTCACTTATACAGGCGCTGCTGCTGCGGGCGACGCAGCGGTAATCACTGCTATCACTGGTGCGACTGGCACTCCTCCATCGTCTTGCGCTCCGTAATTGAGGCATATGCGCGGCTTCACGCTGATCGAGTTGCTGATGGTGATCGTGATCATCGGCATTCTCGCCGCCGTGGTGGGGCCGCGTTTCTTCGATCGACAGGTGTTCGATGATCGCCTGTTTTTCGAGGAAAGCCTGAGTGCGGTCCGTTACGCGCAGAAGCTGGCCGTGGCCAGCGGCTGTTCAATTAAGGCTCAGGTCAGTAATTCTGGTTACGCGCTCTCGTATGCTGCTGCCTGTGGCGGGATTGCCGCCAACAGTGCGGTGGCGAATCCTTCCGGGGGCGCCTACGCCGCCGGTAACTCGCACAATGTCAGCGTTTCTCCAGCGCTGAATGTGACCTTCGACTCCCTTGGCGCCGCTTCAGGTGCCGCAAATTCGGCCAGTTTTGCCAGTGGGACTTTTACCCTCACGGTTAATCTGGCGACTGGTTTTATCGAGACCACGCCATGACCCGGCCTGCTCGCCCTCGGGCTCAGCACGGCATGACATTGGTCGAGCTGGTCATGACTATCGTCATTCTTGGCATTGCCGCTGCTGCGTTGTTCTCGGCCATGGCCGCGATCAATGGCCGCTCAGCCGACCCCATGCAGCGCCAACAGAGTTTGGCGATTGCCGAAGCGTATATGGAGGAAATCACGCTCCAGGCGTTCCCGGCCAATACCACCTGCGCCGCCAGTAACAGTGGTGCGGGGCGCAGCAGCTTTGACGACGTCTGTGATTACAACGGGTTGACGTACGCGGGCGCCCAGCCATTTGCTCCGCGCAACGCCCTCTCGATCACACCGTTGGTGGGTCTGGAGGGCTATCAGGTTGGGGTCAATGTGCGCTCGCAAGCCTTGAACGGCGTGGCGGCAATGCGCATCACCGTCACCGTCACCGACCTCACCGGTCAGGTGCTGACCCTAGATGGCTATCGGGCTAACTAATGATGACGCGTCCAGTCAACCTCGCCCGGATCCCATCCCGAGAGGCACATTCCCCGGATGGGATCCGGGCTACGGTAGGTGGTGCTCTGCCAAGGACAGTCGTCTGCCAGCGCGGCTTTACCCTGGTCGAACTGGTGATGGTTATCGCTATCGCGGGCTTGGTCGCGGTGTTGATCAGCACGGTGATGTCGAACCCGCTGCAAAGCTTGGTCGACCAGAGCCGCCGCGCCGAACTGGTGGATAAAGCCGCCATGGCGCTTAACCGCATGGCCCGCGATATCCGCCTGGCGGTGCCCAACTCGCTGACGGTTACCGGTACCACGCTGAATATGCTGCCAATTGCCGCTGCCGGGCGTTATCGCGCCAATCAACCGAATGGTTCGGGCCCGCGTCTGGACCCGCCGCAATGCACTCAGCTCGGGCCCAGTTGCAGCATCGACATTCTCAGTCCGATCACGGCAAACGCCACCCCGCACTGGCTGATTATCTACAACACAGATGTCAGCGAGCTGGGCAGTGTCGCCTCGCCGTCGGTGATCTCGCCGAAAAGCTTCACCTGGACGACCACTACGCTAAGCGCCAACCTGCAAAACTTCCGCTTCAAATATGCCTCACCGCAGCACCGTTTTTATCTGGTCAAGGAGGCGCTGAGTTATCGCTGTGATGGCAGTGGCAAGCTCTGGCGTGGCGTTTCGGGAAATCTTAGTGGTTCCAGCCCTAGTGAATCGCTGGTGGTCGACGCCGTTAGCGGTTGCTCTTTCAGTTACGATCCGGGCACCAGCAGTCGGGGGGGGCTGGTTGCCTTGCGCCTGACGCTGACCCAAGACGGCGAAACCATCACCCTGCTGCAACAGGTCCATGTCGACAATGCGCCCTAAATCGAGACAGCACGGCTTTGGACTGGTCGCGGCGATGTTCGTGATCATCATCATTACGGCGGTGATTACCGCCATGGCCCGCCTGGCCGAAACGCAAAACGCTACCAATAGCATGGCGATCCAGCAGGCTCGGGCCTATCAAGCGGCGCGTGCGGGATTGGAGTACGGGGTTGCGCAGGTGCTGGCGGGCGGTAGCTGTAGCAGCTTTAGCCTGGATGGTTTTGCTGTCGGCGTGACGTGCGTGGCGCAAACAGCCATCTCAGTGCCTGAAGAAAACGACCTGGTGACGTTCTATACCATCACCGCCGCTGCTCAGTACGGCACTACGGGCAACCCCGATTACGCCTATCGGCAACTGACCGCAGTGGTGGAGAGATAGCCTTATGCGCAAAACGTGGCGTCTCCCCCGGCTGTTCATCCTGTGTTTCGGCCTGCTATTGCCACAGCTTGCCCTGGCTGCGACTTACAGCTTTGGCGAAGGCTGGTTTTCCGTCTACAACCCTCCGCCCTGTCAGGGCGGCAGCTGGTCTTACAATGGCGCGAGTACCTACACCTGCTCGGGTCGGATGGTGCTCGCTGCTGGCGATACGGTCATCGTATCAACAGCGTTCTTTGAGCCATTGGGGAATATCACCCTGGTTGCCAACGGCGGTTTTACCCTGGCTGGCAATACCATCGGCACTAACGGCAAGAACATTTCCTTGCGTACCGATTACAGCACCCTCACCGGCACAGGCACCAATAACATTTATGGTTCGGTGCGCGGCGGCAGCGACAGCGTCGCACTTGCCGCCGGGACTATTACCGGGGCGCTGGAATCCAGCAGTGGCTCGATCACCCTGAACGGCACAACGGTGAATGGCACCCTGACCAGCAACGGGGCCAACAATCTGACCAATGCCACGGTCGGCGGCACCGCGCAGATCAACAACACGCTGGTGGCCAGTGCCACGCGATTCAACAGCGCACTCACCGTTTCCAGTTCAGCCCAGTTGACCGGTGGCACCGTTGTTGGTGCCGCACAGGTGAGCGGTGCGCTAGGCGCGAGTGGAACAACATTTTCCAGCAACGTGACCGGCAGCAGTACGGCCACGCTCAGTGGCGGTAGCGTCGCCGGCTTTTTGAACGTTGCCGGTGATGTCACCACCACCAACGGCACAACCATCGGTGGCGCGATCACCAGTAGCTACGGTTTGGTCAGTCTCAGTGGCGGCAGTGTCGGTGGCAAAATCACCGGTCCCAACGGGGTGACCTCGAACAACACCAATATTTCCGGCGATGTCGTGGCGTCGAATGGTGCCATCTCGTTAAGCGCAGGCACCATCATCGGCAACATCACTGATGGCTGCTGCCAAGTCAGCCTGACGGGCGTGACGCTGACCGGCAACGTGTCCACCACCAGCAATAATCTGGTTATCAGCGGCAGTAGCATCACGGGTAATCTGACCTCCACCAATGTCATCAGCCTGGCCAATACCAGCGTCACCGGTAATGTCACGGCGGCATCCTGGAGCACCATTACGGGCACCGGTACCAGCAAGGTCGTGGGTACCTGCACCCCCAGCCTGACTTCGCCGGCCGACTTGTGTCAGGCCGCGGTTGGACCTATCTGCGTAACCGACAATTTCAATCGCAGCAGTCTGGGCAGCAGCGATTGGACGGTGACCAACCGCAATGGCTCATTTGGCGATCCGCGGATTGTGGGTAATCGGCTGCGGCTGACTGACAACAGCAGCAACGTGGCCACTGCATCGACCTTCCAGCGCTTGCTGCCGGCCACCGGTAACTATGTGCAGGTGCAGTTCAAGTACTACGCCTACAACGGCAATGGTGCAGACGGGGTTGCCGTGATCTTTTCTGATGCATCGATCACGCCGCAGCCGGGTGGTTACGGTGGCTCGTTGGGTTATGCGCAGCTCAATGGTGTCAGTGGTTTTGCCGGCGGCTGGCTGGGGGTGGCGCTGGATGAGTTCGGTAACTTTTCCAACCCTACCGAGACCCGTAATGGCGGCCCTGGACAGCGTGCTGACTCGGTGTCGATCCGTGGTTCGGGCAGCGGCACCTCGGGCTACCGTTACCTGGCCGGTACGGCGGCAAACCTGAATCCGGGCATTGATGTCTCTGGCTCTACGGCCGGTCCGGGCCACACCTATCGCATTACCCTCGACAGCACCGTGAGCGGTAAGACCATGGTCACTGTTGAGCGTAATACCGGCGCGGGGTTTGCCACGCTGGTGCCGTCCTTCGATGCCCTGGCCCAAAGTGGTCAGACCGGGTTGCCGAGCAACTTTTTCATGTCGCTAACCGGTTCGACGGGCGGCTCTAACAACATACATGAACTGGACGATTTCCAGATATGTGCCACGCGGATGAACCCGGTGGGGCTACAAATTGATCATGTCCGCATCGAACATGATGGCAGTGCGTTGACCTGTCAGCCGGAGACAGTGACGGTGAAGGCTTGCATGGATGCCACTTGCAGCAGCACCTATCCCGACCCGGTCACTGTCACGCTGACCCCGAGCGCCGGGTGGGTGGGTGGTAATAACCTGGCGTTGACGGGAGGCGTGGGCACTGGTCAGTACCGGCGTACGACGCCAGGGGATGTCGTCTTCGGCGTCGCTGGTGTTAGTGCGACGCTCAAACCCTACGGTTCTGAGCACCAGTGTGCCAATGGCGGCGCGCTGAGCACTTGCCCGCTGAGCTTCTATGACAGCGGCTTTATTTTCGATGTGCCTAATATGGTGGCCAATACAGAGCGCACCGTTAGTTTGCAGGCGGTGCGTACCAGCGATACGAGCCAGCTGTGTGTGCCGGCTTTTGAGTCCGGGACGCGTGCGGTCAGGTTCTGGTCCACCTACAACAATCCAAACAGCGGTACGCGCAGCGTTGCCGTCGAGGGCAGTAATATCGCCGCAGCTTCGCCCGGAACGGATATCAATCTGACGTTCGGACCGCAGGCGAGGGCCAGCTTCAAGGTGCGCTACCCGGATGCAGGACAGATGACCCTCAATGCTCGTTATGCGCCAACCAGTGGGGATGAGACCGACTTGGTGATGACCGGTTCCGACGCCTTCATCGCTCGCCCGGCCGGGCTCTGTGTCTACAGCGACACAGCCAACAGTGATTGCACGACAGGCGATGCCAGTTGCTCGAAGTTTGTAGTGGCGGGTGATCCTTTTCGCCTGCGCGTCGGCGGCGTTGCCTGGCAGGCTGATGCCGACGCTGACCTGTGCAGCGGTAATCTGAATACGCCCAATTACCGGCAGGTTGGGGTTGCCCCGGCGACAGCCATCGCCCTTAGTCATGCATTAGTGGCGCCGAGCGGAGGCAGTACAGGCAATTTAGGGGTGACCGGCCTCGACATTGCCGCTGCCGATACCGGCGAAAAGATTCTCACCACCCAGAGCATTTCCGAGGTGGGTGTTTTCACCGTCACCGCTACGCCGCCGGGCAGCTACCTCAGTGGTCCGGGTGTGGGTGACAGCGACGGTGATGGTGATGTCGATATTGTCAGTGTTAGCGCCAATATTGGCCGTTTCTATCCGGCCAGTTTTCTTCTTGCAGACCCGTTGCTGACCCCGGCCTGTAACGGTTCGACCTATGCGGGTCTCTCAGCGCAGGCCGGGCCGCCTGCTCAGGGCGTTAAAGCGGGCCAGACGTTTGCCTTCATGGGGTCATTGTCCGCTCGCAACCGTGGTGGCGCGCTGACTCGCAATTACACGGGTAGCTTCGTCAAGTTAAGCGCCGGTGGGATCAGTTACACCGACTCTGGCAACGTGGGTGTCATCAGCGTTGTGGGCAGCGGGCTGACAGAGCCTGGCGCCGCAGGCGTCGGCAATCTGGACTACAGCGCCAGCTCGCCTAGTTTCCTCTTCGGCGCACCGCGAGAGCCTTATCCACTGGCGATCCTGACCCGTGCGACAGACAGTGACGGGGTGACGGGCAGTATTGTGGATGTCGGTAACCCTATTCCTGGCACGCTTTCGGACTTCCGCCTGGGGCAGGCACGTATCAATAATGCCCATGGGTCGGAGTTGCAGGATTTGTCCTTGCCGTTTACGGCGAGTTATTTCAACGGCAGCGGCTATGCACCGAACCTGCTGGATAATTGCACGGTGTTCACGCCAGCCAGCCTGGGCGCGTATCAACGAACGGACACAGGTGCGGGTACGCCAGTGCTGGCATCTGGTGCCTACCAGGTGGCGGCGGGCGCGGGGGGCTATCTGCTGCGTGCGCCAGGCCAGAGGAGCAGTGGCAGCGTGTTGCTGACCTACGACGGCGCACCCGCTTGGCTGCAATATGACTGGAATGGCGATGGTGTTCTGGATAAGCCCACTGGCCTGGCCACCTTCGGTATCTACAAAGGCGCCGCACCGCTGATCTTCCGTCGTGAGCTCTACCGCTAGATCCCTAGAAAGCAAAAAGGCCACCTGAGTAGGTGGCCTTTTTGTTGGCGGTGTAAAAGAGGGGAATCCCCGGCCTGCCTGTACCAAGGTCCCCAAAACTGGGATTGCTAGAGTCTATGCAGACTGTATGCCAGTTTTATTACGCTGGCTGCAGGCCGCGTGAATGCTGGGTTTTAGCGGTTTTTTGGGGTGCCTGTGGAGGGAGGGTTGGGGGGGCTGCTGGGCGGTGTCTGTGCACCGGGTTGATGCGGGTGCATTGCTCTGGCGCATTTTTGTGTTCTGGGTGTTCGCGGCTGAAGCCGCTCCTACGGGTGGGGTGAGGGAGGGCGCGTCTATGCCTTCCCGTAAGCGGCGGAGGGGGCTAAATGCTTCAGCCGCGAAGCGCTGCCAGGCGGGCAGGATTGTGTTGCGGCCATAAAAAACGGGCCCGATTGGGCCCGTATTCAAGGTGGCGGTGATTACGTGGCTTATTCGTCGCCTTCGTCTTCGTCGCCGTCGATTTTCATCCCCAGTTCTTTGATCTTACGGGTCAGGGTGTTGCGGCCCCAGCCCAGCAGCAGTGCCGCGTCGCGGCGGCGGCCGGCGGTGTGCTTGAGGGCGGTTTCGATCATGATCCGCTCGAAGGTTGGCACGGCACTGTCCAGCAGGCTGGTCTGGCCGCGGGCCAGGGATTGGTCGGCCCAGTGACGCAGGGCCTGTTCCCAGTTGCTCACCGGCGACAGCTCCTGCGGTTGGGTCAGCAGCTCGGGGGGCAGGTCGTCGATATGCACTTCGCGGCCGGAGGCCATGACCGTGATCCAGCGACAGGTGTTCTCCATCTGCCGCACGTTGCCAGGCCATGGCAGGTTCTTCAGGTATTCCTCGGTTTCCGTCTTCAGCAGCTTGGGTTCGACCGACAGCTCTTGCGCGGCGCGAGCGAGGAAGTGACGGGCCAGGGTTGGGATGTCCTCGCGACGGTCGGCCAGGCGCGGGATATGAATGCGGATGACGTTGAGACGGTGGAACAGGTCTTCACGGAACTTGCCGGCCTGCACCAGGCTTTCCAGGTTCTGGTGGGTGGCGGCGATGATGCGCACGTCGACCTTGACCGGCGTGTGGCCGCCGACCCGGTAGAACTCGCCATCGGCCAGTACGCGCAGCAAGCGCGTCTGGGTGTCGGCGGGCATGTCGCCGATCTCATCGAGAAACAGGCTGCCGCCGTCGGCTTGTTCGAAGCGCCCACGGCGCTGGTTGGCCGCGCCGGTAAAGGCGCCTTTTTCGTGGCCGAACAGCTCGGATTCCATCAGGTCTTTGGGAATCGCCGCCATGTTCAGGGCGATAAACGGCGAGCTGGCGCGCGGGCTGTGGCGGTGCAGGGCGTGGGCGACCAGCTCTTTGCCGGTGCCCGATTCGCCGTTGATCAGTACGGTGATGTTGGAGTGGCTGAGGCGGCCGATGGCGCGGAACACCTCCTGCATGGCCGGCGCTTCACCGATGATTTCCGGGGTGCGCGCAACTTCGGCCGGGGCCGCCAGGCTTTGCTGTTCTTGCGCATGCTGCAGGGCGCGCTTGACCAGCGACACGGCCTCGTCGACGTCGAACGGCTTGGGCAAGTACTCGAAGGCGCCGCCCTGATAGGAGGCCACGGCGCTGTCGAGGTCCGAATGGGCGGTCATGATGATCACCGGCAGGCGCGGGTACTGCTCGCGCAGCTTGGCCAGCAGGTCGAGGCCGCTGGAGCCGGGCATGCGGATGTCGGAGATGATCACATCCGGCTGCTGGCGGCTCAGGCGCTGCATCACGCTGTCGGCGTTTTCAAAGCTGACAGTGGTCAGGCCTTCCTGCTGCAGGGCCTTTTCCAGTACCCAGCGGATGGAGCGGTCGTCGTCGACGATCCAGACGGTTTCAGTGCGACTCATGACGAAGCGGCTCCTTGTTCCAGCGGCAGGAAGATCGAGAATACGGTGTGGCCAGGATGGCTTTCGCACTCGATCAGGCCCTGGTGCTGACTGATGATGTTCTGGGTAATGGCCAGGCCGAGGCCGGTGCCGTCGGCGCGGCCACTGACCATGGGATAAAAAATAGTGTCTTGCAGCTCGGCCGGGATGCCTGGGCCGTTGTCGATGATTTCCACCTTGGCCACCAGGCGATGGCGCACATGGCCGATTGTGAACTGGCGCAGGGTGCGGGTGCGCAGGGTGATGCGGCCCAGGCGCAGTTCGTTCTGCGCGCCGAGTGCCTGCATGGCGTTGCGCACGATATTGAGCACGGCTTGGATCATTTGCTCACGGTCGATCAATACGTCGGGGATGCTCGGGTCGTAATCGCGCACCACGGTGATGCTGCCCTGGGTTTCGGCGGCGACCAGGCTGCTGACGCGCTCCAGGACTTCATGAATATTGGTCATGGCCAAGGACGGCAGTTTGTTCGAGCCGAGCATGCGGTCGACCAGATTACGCAGGCGGTCGGCCTCTTCGATGATGACGTTGGTGTAGTCCTTGAGGTCTTCGCTGGGCAGCTCGCGGGCCAGCAGTTGAGCCGCGCCACGGATGCCGCCAAGGGGGTTCTTGATCTCATGGGCCAGGCCGCGCACCAGCATCTTGGTGGTTTCCTGCTTGGACAGCTGGGCCTCTTCCTTGGTGATGCGCAGTAGGCGATCACGTGGGTGCACTTCCAGCAGCAGCAGCGTAGTGCTGCGATTGAGGATCGGCGTGACAGCATAGTCGACGGTCAGGGTCTGGCCCGTCAGTGCGGTGAGCAGGGCTTCGCGCTTGGTGAACGGATGCGCATGCTCGACCGCGTGGCGCAGAGCGCTGAGCGCTTCCGGCGACTCGCTGAACAACTCGCTGATGAATTGACCGTGGCTGCGTTGGCCGCTGACAGCCAGGAGCATTTCCGCCGCCGGATTCATGTACTCAAGGCGCAGGTTGGCATTGAGCAGAATGGTCGCGGTGGTGAGGTTGTCCAGCAGTAGCCGGTGCAGTGCGTCGTCGATGGTCATTTTGGGCATCCCAGGTCTAGGGCTGAAAATGCAAGAAGCAAACCAAAGCCCCGAAACGACGCGATAAATGCGTGTATTCAGGGCGAGCGGCCGAATCCGGCGCAGCCGCAGGTGGTTATGCGAACCAAAATGGGGACTTTAGCAGGCGGCACCAGAATTGTGCGCACCAATAGGGTGCGCACTGAGGTGGCTAGATAAAGGGAACGAAGGGAATGTCGCGGGGTTCGATGGGTTTGTCCTTGATCGGGCATTCGGGACGCACGCCGTAATCAGCCTTTTTGCACGGTCTGGCTTTGCGCTTCTGGTCCAGCGAAATCAGGCGCACATGCAGGGGCTGGCTGGGGGTGCGTTCCAGTGTGCGGCCTTCGCTGTCGAGAATCTCCACTGCCAGTTGATGGGTGCCGCGACTGAGCCCTTGCAGGGGAAATACCGGACTGCGGCCGGGCTCGCTCGCCGGTTTGCCGTCGAGGATCAGACGGTAGTTGTGGGCGGCCAGCAGGGCGGGTTCGCTGGTGGCGCTGACGATGATATCGCCGGTGCCATCATTGAGTACGGCGTCTGGCTCGGGCACCAGAATGCGCAACATTTGATAGCTGGGCGGCGCCGCTACAGCGGGAGCGCTGGGGGCGGCCACGTTCGGCGTGATCTGCGCCATGCCGTTGGTGGGCGCCAGCGGTACATGTCGGGCGTTGCCGGCCTTGGGCTGGTCGGTAAAGACCCGGTTCCCCTCGGCGTCGACATAGGTATACACCTGGGCAAAGACCGGGCTGGCAAGCATCAGCAGGCTAAGCAGTAATGCGCGCATGGATTAGCCGGCCGGCTTGGGTGTGGGTTTAGGTCGTAGCGCTGGGCTCTGAGTGTTCACCCGTTGCACGGTGAAGGTAATCACCGCGCTTTGCTGCAGCACTCGGCCTGCACTGAGTACCTGTACGGCTAACTGATGAGTGCCGCGCGGTACGTTGGTCAGTTGCAGCGGTGGGCGGCTGCTGGGCGTGCCGCTGGGTTGGCCATCGAGCAGCAATTGCAGTTGATGGCCGGCGGCGAGGGCGGGCTGCAGGATAACGCCGACACTGAAGGTGCCGTTGTTGGCGCGCATGGCTTCGTCATCGGGAATGTCAGTCAGTTGCAGGACGCGGTAGGCGTTGCCGGCGACGGTGCTGTCTGTTGTCGTGCTCGGTGCGCTGATGGGCTGGGCAGCGACGCTGTTGGTCGGCGGCAGGTCGATGGTCTTGGTATCAATGCCTTCAGGCGGTTGATTGGTGTACACCGTGTTGCCGTTGGCATCGGTGTAACTGTAGATCTGGGCGGTTGCTGGCAGGCTCAGGGCGAGCAGCAGGCAGGTCAGAAGGGTGCGCATCAAGCGTCTCCCGCAGCGGGTTGGATGGCTAAGCCTTGCACTGCTGGCGGCAGCTGGCAAGTTATGCGGCGTGGAGCTGTGCTCTGCACCAACAAAAAAGGCCTCCCGAGGGAGGCCTTTCGTTAGCTGCCGAGGCGGCTAAGACTGGTTTAGACGCTGTAGTACAGGTCGTATTCCAGTGGGTGTACGAAGGTACGAACCTTGACTTCTTCTTCCGATTTCAGCTCGGTGAAGGATTCCAGGAAGTCCTTGGTGAATACATCGCCTTTGAGCAGGAAGTCGTGGTCGGCTTCCAGGGATTCCAGGGCTTCTTTCAGGCTGCCGCACACTTGCGGGATCAGCTTGGACTCTTCTGGTGGCAGGTCGTAGAGGTTCTTGTCGGCAGCATCGCCAGGGTGGATCTTGTTCTGGATACCGTCGATACCGGCCATCAGCAGGGCAGCGAAAGCCAGGTACGGGTTGGCAGCCGGGTCCGGGAAGCGTGCTTCGATACGACGGCCGCGTGGGCTGGCGACGTAAGGAATACGGATCGAGGCGGAACGGTTACGGGCCGAGTAGGCCAGCATGACCGGTGCTTCGAAGCCTGGTACCAGACGCTTGTAGGAGTTGGTAGCCGGGTTGGTCAGGGCGTTCAGTGCCTTACCGTGCTTGATGATGCCGCCAACGAAGTACAGGGCGGTGTCGGACAGGCCGGCATAGCCTTCACCCGCGAAGGTGTTCTTGCCATCTTTAGCGATGGACATGTGTACGTGCATGCCCGAGCCGTTGTCGCCATACAGCGGCTTCGGCATGAAGGTCGCGGTGCGGCCGTAAGCTTCGGCAACGTTGTGTACGCAGTACTTGAGGGTCTGCACTTCGTCAGCTTTGGCAACCAGGGTGTTGAACTTAACCCCGATTTCGTTCTGGCCGGCAGCCACTTCGTGGTGGTGCACTTCAACAACCTGGCCCATTTCTTCCAGGGCGTTGCACATGGCGGTACGGATTTCGTGGTCCGAGTCAGCTGGCGGAGTCGGCAGGTAGCCGCCTTTCACGCCGATGCGGTGGCCGTTGTTGCCCTGGCGACCGTCGTTGTCAGCGTCGCTGTTCCACGAAGCTTGTTCGGAGAAGATTTTGAACATCGAGCCGGACATGTCCGACTTGTATTTCACGGAGTCGAAGATGAAGAACTCTGGCTCCGGGCCAACAAATACGGTGTCGCCGATGCCGGTGGTTTTCAGGAACTCTTCGGCACGCTTGGCGATGGCGCGTGGGTCGCGCTCGTAGCCCTGCATGGTGGACGGTTCGATCACGTCGCAAACCAGGATCAGGGTCGGTTCTTCGGTGAACGGGTCCAGTACGGCGGTCGAGTCGTCCGGCAGCAGGATCATGTCGGAGGCTTCGATGCCTTTCCAACCTTCGATGGAGGAACCATCGAACATCTTGCCGACTTCAAAGAAGTCTTCGTCCAAAGCGTCGCGTGCCGGCATGCTGATGTGGTGCTGCTTGCCGCGAATGTCAGTGAAGCGCAGGTCTACCCACTTCACGTCGTGTTCTTTGATCAGTTGAATTGCCTTGGACATGCTGTTCTCCAGGTGGATAAGGGCAGTTCGTTGCCCCTGCTATGTATATGTTGCCGGCCGGAATACTCGGCCATGACAACCTGTCTCGCAAGGCAGCAAAATGTATGCCAGTGCTCTTTTTTGGGCCGGGTAGCGAAATATCAGGCCTCCTGCGGCGGGAAGGCGTGATTTTGGCTATGTGTCGCACTGTTGTGGTGCCTGATTGTTTGACGATGCTCTTTTCTGGTGCGTATGGCGGATTGCTGCAGATAGTTGGTCAAAGCTTGAACAATTTCCGCTATAATCCGCGCCCCTCTTTTTGGCCGCTTTGTCACGCGCAGCTTTCATGAAACTTATCGTTAAAGTTTTTCCAGAAATCACCATCAAAAGCCGGCCGGTGCGTAAGCACTTTATCCGGCAGTTGGGGAAGAACATCCGTTCGGTGCTGCGCGATCTCGATCCGGCCCTGAAGGTCAGTGGTGTCTGGGACAATCTCGAAGTTGAGACGCAACTGACGGATACGAAAGTGCTGCGCGAGATGACCGAGCGGCTGTGCTGCACGCCGGGCATCGTGCACTTCCTGGAAGTCAACGAGTACCCCCTGGGTGATCTCGACGACATCACCGAGAAGTGCAAAACCCACTACGCCGACCTGCTGCCGGGCAAGGTCTTCGCCGTGCGCTGTAAGCGTGGTGGCAAGAACCACAGCTTCAGCTCGATGGACGTCGAGCGCTACGTCGGCAGCCAGCTGCGCCAGCAGTGCGGCGCCGCCGGCATCGATCTGAAAGATCCCGAGCTGCTGGTGCGCATGGAAATCCGCGACCAGCGACTGTTTGTCATTCATCACCAGCACAACGGCGTTGGCGGTTATCCGCTGGGTGCGCTGGAGCAGAGCCTGGTGCTGATGTCCGGTGGTTTCGACTCCACCGTGGCGGCTTATCAGATGATGCGCCGCGGCCTGTTGACCCACTTCTGCTTCTTCAATCTCGGCGGCCGCGCCCACGAGTTGGGCGTGATGGAAGTGGCGCACTACCTGTGGAAGAAATACGGCAGCTCTCACCGCGTGCTGTTTATCAGTGTGCCGTTCGAGGAAGTGGTCGGTGAGTTGCTCAGCAAGGTCGACAACAGCCACATGGGCGTGGTGCTCAAGCGCATGATGCTGCGCGCCGCGACGCAGATCGCCGAGCGCCTGCAGATTGATGCGCTGGTCACCGGTGAGGCGATCTCCCAGGTGTCCAGCCAGACCCTGACCGAACCTCTCGGTGATCGATTCGGCCACCGACATGCTGGTGCTGCGCCCGCTGATTGCCAGCCACAAGCAAGACATCATCGATACCGCTGAGCAGATCGGCACCGCCGAATTTGCCAAGCACATGCCCGAATACTGCGGCGTGATCTCGGTGAACCCGACCACCCGTGCCAAGCGCCCGCGGGTCGAGTATGAAGAACAGCAGTTCGATATGGCGGTGCTGGAGCGTGCGTTGCAGCGCAGCCGGCAGGTGTCGATCGATCATGTGATGGATGAGTTGGGCCAGGATGTGCAAGTGGAAGAAGTGCGTGAGGCCCTGCCGGGGCAGATCGTGCTGGATATCCGCCATCCCGATGCCGTGGAGGATGAACCGCTGGAGTTGGCGGGCGTTGAGGTTCAAGCGCTGCCGTTTTATGCCATCAATAACCGCTTCAAGGAGCTGGATGCCACGCGCCAGTACCTGCTGTATTGCGACAAGGGCGTGATGAGTCGTCTGCATGCCCATCACCTGCTGAGCGAGGGACATGCCAATGTGCGCGTTTATCGTCCGGCATAAGACTCCAGGGCTCAATGGCGGCAGTATCCGCCATCGCCCTCCCGACCGACGGGCCGGTTGAGTCACTCGTTTTGCATACTCGCCGCCTAGACTTAGCGGCACCCCGAATCCTCTGATCGAGATACAAAAGTGATCGAAAATCTACGCAACATCGCCATCATTGCTCACGTTGACCATGGTAAGACCACCCTGGTAGACAAACTCCTGCGCCAGTCCGGCACCCTTGAGCGCAACGAGCTCAACGACGAGCGCGTGATGGACAGCAATGACCAGGAAAAAGAGCGCGGCATTACCATTCTTGCCAAGAACACCGCGATCAACTGGAACGGCTACCACATCAACATCGTCGACACCCCCGGCCACGCCGACTTCGGCGGTGAAGTTGAGCGCGTAATGTCGATGGTTGACTCGGTGCTGCTGCTGGTCGACGCCCAAGACGGCCCGATGCCGCAAACCCGCTTCGTGACCAAAAAGGCCTTCGAAGCCGGCCTGAAGCCAATCGTGGTCATCAACAAGGTTGACCGTCCAGGCGCGCGTCCGGACTGGGTTCTGGACCAGATTTTCGACCTGTTCGACAACCTCGGTGCCACCGAAGAACAGCTGGACTTCAAAGTTGTCTACGCCTCGGCCCTGAACGGCATTGCCGGTCTGGATCACACCGACATGGCTGAAGACATGACCCCGCTGTACCAGTCCATCGTCGACAACGTGCCGTCCCCGCAGGTTGATATCGATGGCCCGTTCCAGATGCAAATCTCGGCACTGGACTACAACAGCTTCCTCGGCATTATCGGTGTTGGCCGTATCGCCCGTGGTCGCGTCAAGCCGAACACCCCGGTGGTCGCCATCGACGCTGACGGCAAGAAGCGTAACGGTCGTATCCTCAAGCTGATGGGTCACCACGGCCTGCACCGCATCGACGTTGAAGAAGCCACCGCCGGTGACATCGTCTGCGTCAGCGGCATGGACCAGCTGTTCATCTCCGACACCCTGTGCGACATCAACAATGTTGAAGCGATGAAGCCGCTGACCGTCGACGAGCCGACCGTATCCATGACCTTCCAGGTCAACGATTCGCCGTTCTGCGGTAAAGAAGGCAAGTTCGTCACCAGCCGTAACATCAAAGAGCGTCTGGACAAAGAGCTGCTGTACAACGTTGCTTTGCGCGTTGAAGAAGGCGACTCGGCTGACAAGTTCAAGGTCTCTGGCCGTGGTGAGTTGCACCTCTCGGTACTGATCGAAACCATGCGTCGCGAAGGCTTCGAAATGGGCGTTGGTCGTCCAGAAGTGATCATCCGCATGGTTGACGGCGTTAAGCACGAACCGTTCGAAAACGTCACCATCGACCTGCCGGAAGAATCCCAGGGCGCGATCATGGAACAGATGGGCGTGCGTAAAGGCGACCTGACCAACATGGTTCCGGATGGCAAAGGCCGTGTGCGCCTGGAGTACAACATCCCGGCCCGTGGTCTGATCGGTTTCCGTAACGAGTTCCTGACCCTGACCTGCGGTGGCGGCATCCTGACTTCGATCTTCGATCGTTACGACGTGATGAAGTCCGGCGACATGTCTGGCCGTCAGAACGGCGTACTGGTGTCGGTTGCTACTGGTAAGGCACTGACCTACTCGCTGGAAACCCTGCAGGCCCGTGGCAAGCTGTTCGTTGAGCACGGCCAGGAAATCTACGAAGGTCAAATCGTCGGCCTCAACAGCCGCGACAACGACCTGGGTGTGAACCCAACCAAAGGCAAGAAGCTCGACAACATGCGTGCTTCCGGCAAAGACGAAACCATCGCTCTGGTTCCGCCAGTCCGTTTCACCCTGGAGCAGGCACTGGAATTCATCCAGGACGACGAGCTCTGTGAAGTGACGCCGAAGTCGATTCGTCTGCGTAAGAAAATTCTTGGCGAAAGCGAGCGCACCCGCGCTAACAAGAAAAGCGGTAACTAAGTAACCCGTTACCCCGCTTGAAAAAGCCCCCTGCCGCAAGGCCGGGGGCTTTTTTTTGCGCGTAGTTCGGGCTGCGCGCTGGCGGGCGACTCACATAGTTTTCACAGAGCCAGCGTTAGTGTGCGGCACAAAATGGCGGCTGATGCCTGTGGTGCAACCAGGTTGCACGGGTACAGACGCGACGATAGCTGGTGGAGAGTGAGTGGTATGCAGGTGCAGGTAATGAGTGGGCAGCAGCGTTGGGATTGGGCAGGCCTGGGCTGGCTGTTCCTGTTCTTCTGGTATTTCTCCGGGGTGACGCACCTGCTGATCCAGCTGACCGGCACCACCGGCTTTGCCAGTTTTCGCCAGGCGTTTCTGCTCAGTGCCATCTGGCTGATTCCGGTGTTGCTGTTTCCTGCGCGGGCGCGGGCGATTGCCGGCAGTATTGGCGTGCTGCTCTGGGCCTGTTCACTTGTGGGGTTAGGCTACTTCTGCATCTACGGCCAGCAGTTCTCGCAGAGCGTGATCTTTATCATGTTCGAGTCGAACATGGCCGAGAGCAGCGAGTACTTCGCCCAGTATTTCGCCTGGTGGATGGTGCCGGTGTACCTGCTCTACACCCTTGGCGCCTGGCTGTTGTGGAAGCGTGTGCGGCCCCTCGCATTTAGCCGCAACCAGGCGTTGCTGCTGAGCCTGGCGCTGTTTGTTGCTTTGCTGGCCTACCCGCTCGGCAAGCAGGTCTACAAGCACGGTAACTGGCCGGTTGCGCTGGAGAAGTTTGAGGCGCGCGTCGAGCCGGCGGTGCCGTGGCAGTTGGTGGTGGGTTATCGCAAATACCTGGAGCAGCTGGGCGACATGCAACTGCTGCTGGATGGCAATGCCAAGGTCGCGCCCCTGCAGCAGTTGCAGGACGCCCAGGCCGGTCAGCCCAGCACCTTGGTGCTGGTGATCGGCGAGTCGACCAATCGCCAGCGCATGAGCCTGTACGGTTATCCGCGGGCGACCACGCCGAAGCTGGATAAATTGCGCGAGCAACTGGCGGTGTTCGACAACGTGGTGACGCCGCGGCCCTACACCATCGAGGCCTTGCAGCAGGTGCTGACCTTTGCCGATGAGCAGAATCCGGACGCCTACCTGACCACGCCGTCGATCATGAACATGATGAAGCAGGCGGGTTACAAGACCTACTGGATCACCAACCAGCAGACCATGACCAAGCGCAACACCATGCTCACCACCTTCTCCAAGCAGGCCGATGAGCAGGTCTACCTGAACAACAACCTTAACCAGAACGCCCGTCAGTACGACGGTGACGTACTCAAGCCGTTCGGCAAGATTCTGGCCGACAGCGCGCCGCGCAAGTTCGTCATCATCCACCTGCTGGGCACGCACATGAGCTACAAGTACCGCTACCCGGCGGAATACGACCAGTTCACCGACCGCAAGGGCGTGCCGGACTGGGTCACCGATGACCAGCTGCCGACCTACAACAGCTACGACAATGCCGTGCTGTACAACGACTTTGTGGTCTCCAGCCTGATCGAGCAGTTTTCGGCAAGCAAACCCAACGGCTTCCTGCTGTACCTGGCGGACCATGGCGAAGCGGTGTTCGATTCGCCCAAGGGCAACGTGCTGGGCCGCAACGAGGGCAAGCCGACGGCGCCGATGTACACCATCCCGTTTATGCTCTGGACCTCCGAGCAGTGGCGCAGTCATAGCCCTGCTAGTTATCAGGCCGAACTCAGCCGTCCGTATAGCAGCTCGAATTTGATCCATACCTGGGCCGATCTGGCTGGCCTGCAAGCGGCTGAGCTGGACCCGAGCAAGAGTCTGGTCAGTGCCAACTTTAAGGAGCGCCCGCTGATGATTGGCGACCCTTATCAGCCCAAGTCACTGATCGACTTCAGCCTGATCAAACCCAAGGCGCCGGCACCAGCCAGGCCGGCTGACCTGGCGCAGAAGTAAACCGCTGCCTAAACAAAAACGCCCCGGTCCCCCTCCCCTCCCCCCTCTTCCCCCCCCCCCGCCCCCCCCCCCCCCCCCCCCCCCCCCCCCGCGCCCGCGGCCCCCCCCCCCCCCCCCCCCCCCCCCCCCCCCCCCCCCCCCCGGCCCCCGCCCCCCCCCCCCCGCGCCGGCGCCCCCCCCCCCCCCCCCCCCCCCCCCCCCCCCCCCGCCCCCCCCCCCCCCCCCCACACCCCCCCCCCCCCTCCCCCCCCCCCCTCATCCCCGCCCCCGCGCGCCGAGAAGCACCCACGGCCCACCCCCGAATACGACCCCGCGGGCACAGCCCCCGCGCCGCGACGGAAACGAGCATCAAATCCGTTCTCCCCCGCCCCCCCCCCGCACCGCGCCCGGCCGCGCCCGTGCGTAAACGGGCCCCCCCGGCCCCCCCCCACCACCCCCCCCCCCGCCCCCCGTTACCCGAGCGGCGCACCCCCCCGGGCCGAGCCCCCCAGCGAACCGCCGGGCGCACCACGGGCCCCAAGGGCGAAGCCCCCGCGGGCGGCCCCCCCCGCCCCCCGGCCAATCCCCGGCCCGCGGCAAGCCCCCCCCCATGCGGCCCGTCAACGCCATAAGACGCCCCCCGCGACGCCCCGCGCGGGTGGCCCGCCCCGGGCGCGGCTTCCCCCGGCCCCCACCGAACCCACACCGGGCCCCCAGGCCCCCGCCCCCCCCCCCCCGCCCACCTTCCGGCGACAATCGGACCCCCCCCCAGGCCCGATTGGCCCTTCGGGGAACCAAAGTGCCAACACGAAGACGCCCCCCCCCACCGCGACCAGGCCGGACCCCCCGCGAGCCAGGGCGAGCCCGGGCCGCCCCGCACCCGTCGCGCCGGCACCTTCGAAGAATGCCAGCCGTCCCAAAAACCCCCAATCGCGGGAATCCACCCCCCCTCCCCCTCCTCCCCCCCCCCCGTTCTGGGCACACGCCGGGGCGAGCAGGCCGGCAACACGGCCCCCGGCAAAGCGACAAAATCTACCCCCACCCCCCCCCCCCGGAGTTAACTTACACCGCCACCCCCGCGCGCGAGAAAAGCCCGGCGGCAAGTGAGTTCGCCCGCCACCCCCCAAATGACCCCCAAAAGCCGTCCAATCGCCCGTGCGCCCCCGCGCGGGCCCCGCTCCGCTGCCACGACTGCGCGCCCCGACTCGTCCCCCCGCCCGGCAGAGAGACCGCCCCCCGCCAGCCGCCCCGCCGGGGCCAGGGTAAGACGCCGGTTCCCGCAGGCGACGCCACTGGGCGGCGGACAGGCAGCCGGTGACCAGGGGCGTCGGGGTCGCCCAGAAGGTACCACACCCCCCCCGAGCATCCACCGAGCGCCCGCCCCAGCTACGCGTAGCCACCTCTGCGTTCCCCCCGTCCCAAAAATCACCATCGGCCGATATCGCGTACCCCCCGGCGGCCCGACGACGGCGCCTCCGAGGACGCGCGGTGGACGGCGGCCAACAGCACGGTCCAGGGCGGGCGCTAAGGTGTTGCGGTAGCCCTAAAGCCGTCGCTGCCTCGTGGCAATCCCCCTTCCACCCTCGTCCGTGTGAGTCGGGCCCAGAGTCTTCCAGCCGCGGCACAAAGGGCCCCCCCCCCGCCCCCCACGCGGCAGCGCACCCCAGGCCCCCCGCAAAACGGCCGGGTATCGACCCCGGGAACCCCCGCCCCCCCCCCAAGCGTAGCCGGCGGGCCCCCCGGCCCCCACCCAACGCCCCCCTCCCCCCCCACCGCCAGGAACGGTCTCCCACAACGCCCCCAAGTATATCCCCCCCCCCCACACCCCCCCCACCCCCCACCACTGAGCGGCCTCCCCCCCCCCCCCCGCCATCTCCCACCCACCCACCGGGCCGCCCCCCGCACGGACCCCATCCGTCCTCAACCCTCCCCCGCCGGCGCCCCCCCCCCGCCCCCCCCCCCCCCCCCCCCCTCGTCGCCCCCCCCCCCCACCCCCGCCCTCCCCCACCCCCCCCCCCAACCCCCCCCAACCGGCGCCCACGCCCGCCCCCGCCCGAGAACCCCCAAACACCGGCCCCCCCCCCCCCCCCCCCCCCCCCCCCCCCCCCCCCCCCCCCTCCCCCCCCCCCCCCCCCCCCCCCCCCCCCCCCCCCCCCCCCCCCCCCCCCCCCCCCCCCCCCCCCCCCCCCCCCCCCCCCCCCCCCCCCCCCCCCCCCCCCCCCCCCCGGCACACTGTCGCCGGCTTTTCATCTCTGCCGCTTGCCAGCTTACTTGGGTTTGTAGGCGCAGAAGCCTGGGCGTGGGCCGATCTTCGGGTGATTGCGGCAGGTTTCCGGGCGCAGGTCGTAGACGGTGCACAGGCGCGTCTTGCGGTCCAGGTACAGGCAGTCGTTGTTGCCCATGCGCACCAGGGTGAAAATTTCCGACTTCTGGTGGAAGCGCTCGACGATGCCTTCTTTCTGTAGGCGCTTGGCGATGTTCTTGCGCGGTTCTTCGCGCTCAAACTCCTGCACCAGGCCGAGGCGCAGCAGGTCGTTGAAGCGCACTTCCACCGGCATGGTGCAGCACGAGGACACGCAGCTGCTGCACATGGTGCGTTCGTATTTGATCCAGGTGTCGGTGCGATCCAGGTCGGCGCCGACGATCAACAGCTTGGTCATGACTCAGTGCACCTGTATGTGGAAAGCGTTGGGCGCGCGATGATACCGACGTCCGCGCATTTATGAACGCTCTTCCGCCCGGTGGCGGGCAATAAGCATGGATAAATGTGTTGTGTGTCTGTGCGCTGTCGCCCATTCGTCTCTGTCAGGGGATGCAGGTGCCGCCCTATACTCTCGCGCGCAGTCCAGGGACCGCCGTATTTGTCGCAACCGAATTGGGAACACAACGCATGCAATGGATCTTCATGCTGGTTGGCTTGGTGCTCGGCGCCTTGGCCGACGAATCGCTCAGCGCCGGATTGCTCGGTGGCCTGATCGGCCTGGCGTTGGGACAGACCCTGCGCCTACAGGGGTTGGAGCTGCAGAACAGCGAGTTGCGCAAGGAGCTGCTGGCCTTCGCTGCGCGCTTTGAGCAGGCCGGCGTGGCGTTGCAGGAGCGCCTGCGCCAGCTGGAGGCGGGGCAGACGCCCCCCGATGAGGTCGCTGAGCCACCGGCAGCTGCCAGTGCTGTGCCGATGGAGACTGTTGCGGCGCCCGCTGATGACGAGCTGGTCTGGGAGCTGCCCGACGAACTGCTTGAGCGCCCGGCCGTGGCAGCGTCGAGCCCGTTGACCGCCAATGTGTGGATGGCCGAGCCGGTCGTGGTGGCGCCGCAGCCGGTGCTGCCCAAAGCTGCGCCAGTGCCGCGCGAGCCGTCGCCGCTGGAGCGCGCCATCGATGCCGCCCAAGCCTGGTTGTTTGGCGGCAATACCGTGCTGCGGGTTGGTGTGGTGCTGTTGTTTCTCGGCCTGGCCTTTCTCCTGCGCTATGCCACCGAAGGCATGGTGGTGCCGGTGCAGGTGCGTTATGCCGGGGTCGCGGCCAGCGCCGTGGCGCTGCTTGGCCTGGGTTGGTGGTTGCGTCTGCGCAATGCCAACTATGGCTTGATGCTGCAAGGCACCGGCATCGCCGTGCTGTACCTGACGGTGTTTGCCGCGATGCGCTTGCATCCTCTGCTGAGCTCTGGGGAAGCCCTGGGCTTGCTGGTGGTGATCACCCTCTGTTCGGCCATTCTGGCCATTGCCCAGGATGCGCTTGGGCTGGCGGCTGCCGCCGCGTTGGGCGGTTTTGCCGCGCCGATTCTGACCTCCACCGGCAGCGGCAACCATGTGGCGCTGTTCAGCTACTTTGCCCTGCTGAATGCCGGCATCTTCGCCATCGCCTGGTTCAAGGCCTGGCGCCTGCTTAACCTGATCGGCTTCGTCGGCACCTTCGGCATTGGTTTCGCCTGGGGCCTGCGCTCCTATAAGCCGGAGCTGCTGCCCAGCACCGAGCCGTTCCTGATCCTGTTCTTTCTCATGTACGTTGGCATCGGCCTGCTGTTCGCCCGGCGCAAGTTGCTGGAAGCCGCAGGCTTGCCGGTGGATGGCAGTCGCAGCGAGCTGCTGCGCTGGTCGGCGCGTCAGGGTGATTATGTCGACGGCACCATTCTGTTCGGCCCGCCGCTGATTGGCTTTGGTCTGCAGTACGGGCTGGTTCAGCACATCGAGTTCGCCGCGGCCTTCAGTGCCCTGGGGCTGGGGCTGTTTTACCTGCTGTTGGCGCGGCTGCTGAGCGCCAAGGTGCCGGGTCGCGCGCTGCTGCTGGTGGAAACCTGCCTGGCGCTGGGGGTGATCTTTGCCACCCTGGCCATTCCCCTGGGCCTGGATGCACGCTGGACGTCGGCAGCCTGGGCCGTGGAGGGCGCCGGTATCTTCTGGCTTGGCCTGCGCCAGCAACGGCGTCTGGCGCGGGCTTTTGCCCTGTTCCTGCAGGCGGCGGCCGGACTGGCCTTCCTCTGCAGCTTGCAGGGTGGCAGCGATACCGTGCTCGACGGTGCACCGCTCGGCGCGCTGATGCTTGGCGCGGCGCTGTTGTTCACCCATCGTCAGCTGCGTCTGGCGGCACCCGCGCTGAGCCAGGCTTGGGAGCGCCGTGGCCTGCCGCTGCTGGCCTGTGCCGGGCTGGCGTTTCTCTACCTGATCGCGCCGCTGAACTTCGCCGCGGAAGTGACGGCCATCTGCTGGGCGCTGGCCGGGCTGGCGACGCTGATCGTCGGCCTGCGCATCCAGTCACGCAGTTTTCTGTTCAGCGCTTTTGCCGTGCAGTTGCTCGGTGGCGCCCTGTTCCTGTTGCAACTGGATACCGCCCAGGATGGCGCCGGTGGGGTATTCAGCGCCGGTTGGCGCGGCTTGATGACGGCCTCGCTGATTGGCCTGGCGCTGATCGGCGGCATGCTGTTTGCCGCCCGTGATCAGCTGGTGCGCAGCGATGTGCGCTTGTTGCGCGGGCTGTCGCTGGTGCTGCTGGCTGGCCTGCTGCTGGTCAACCTGGCGGTGCTGTTCGTGCTGCCCTGGCAAACCGCCAGTGCGGTGTGGGGCGGCAGCGGCTTGCTGATCATCTGGCTCAGCCTGCACCTGCAACAGCGCGCCAGTTTTATCTTCGGTCTGCTGTTGCAGGTGGTGGGCGGTGTGGCGTTCCTGGGCGCCAGCCCGCTGCTGTTGGGGGTGTTGAGCAGTACCGGCTTGCGTCCGCTGGCCCATGCCGGTTTCTGGACGCCTTTGGTGCTGGGGTTGGCCGCGTTGGTTGGCGCCTGGCGCCTGCAGCAGGTGGTGCGCCGCGAGAGTGCCGGCGACTTGGGCCGTTTGAGCCTGGAGCGCTTATCGCAACTGCTGCTGGTTTGGGGCACGGGCTGGTGGGCCCTGGCCTGGGTCAGTGAGGTCTGGCGGTTTGTGCCGGGCCCTTGGCAGGCCACGTTGCTGTTGCTGACCCTGGCCGGCAGCGCGGCGCTGGTAACCTTGCTGGCCAAACGCTGCGATTGGCGCGCGCTGGCCCGGCTGCAGACCTTGCACATCCCGGTCGCCAGCGTGCTATTGGCCCTGAGCTGGTCGAGCAGCTGGAACCCGGCGGCGCACTTCGGTTGGCTGGCCTGGTTGCTGGTGTTCGCCGTGCACTTTTTTGGCCTGCGTCAGTTGGCGGCGTTGCTTCCCAAGCGCGCCCTGAGTGCCAGCCATGTGCTCGGCTGCTGGTTACTCCTCGGTGTGCTGGCGCTTGAGTTGCGTTACTTACTGGCACTGCTGGCCGAGCACTACAACGCCTGGCGTTGGCTGGGCTGGGCGCTGCTGCCGAGCGCCTACTTGTGGCTGATGGCGCAGCCACGGCGTCTACCCTGGCCGGTGGCGGTGTATGGGCGCGAGTACCGGCTGCTGGCGGCTGCGCCTCTGGCTGCGCTGATGCTGGCTTGGTTCTGGTTGGCTAATATCGCCAGCGATGGCGCCGCCGAGCCGTTGCCTTATCTGCCGCTGATTAACCCGCTGGAGTTGGGTTTGCTGTTTGCCCTGTTCGGCGTGACCCAGTGGTTGCGCAGTGGTTTGCCGGCACTGGGCTGGAGCCCTGAGCGCACCGCCACGCTGGTGCAACTGCTGGCCGGTGCTTCGCTGTTCGCCTTGCTCACGGCGGCGGTGCTGCGCGCCGTGCATCACTGGGCCGCTGTGCCTTATGCCGTGCAGCCGCTGCTGCAGTCGATGCTGGTGCAGGCGGGGTTGTCGCTGGTGTGGACGCTGATCGCCTTGCCGCTGATGATCTTTGCCCACCGCCGTGGTCGTCGCGAGTTGTGGCTGGTGGGCGCGGCGCTGATTGCCTTGGTGGTGGCCAAGCTGTTCTTCGTCGAGCTGGGCAATCAGGGTGGGCTGGAACGTATCGTGTCGTTTATTGGGGTCGGCGTTTTGCTGCTGATCGTGGGTTATTTCGCGCCACTGCCACCTCGGCAGGCGGCGCCAGACGTCGAGCAGGTCAAGTTATGAAGGGCATCTTCGCCAGCAACGCCGTCGCCTGTTGGTCGGGCTGGCCGCCAGCCTGTTATTGCCATTGGCGGTCGCCCAGGACGCTCCGGCCGACTTCAGCACCCAGGCGGCCCTCACCTTGACTGGGGAAGGCCCCTGGTATCGCTTGCAGGTGCCGATGGCCCTGCAGTTTGCCGCCCGCTATGCGGACCTGCGCGACATTCGCGTATTCAATGCCGAAGGCCAGGCGCAGGCCTATGCCCTGACCCTGGGGCGTGCCGAGCAGCAGGTGCAGGTGCGCCAGACGGCGGTGAAGTGGTTCCCGTTGCACGGGGCCAAGGATGGCAGCGCCGAAGCGCCGGGTATTCGCGTGCAGCGCAGCGATGGCGGCACTCTGGTGGAGGTGTTGAGCGAGACGGGCGGCAAGCCTGAGCAGCAAGTCCTACGCGGCTGGCTGCTGGATGCCAGCGCCATCAAAGCGCCTCTTGAGCAGTTGCAGCTGGATTGGAGCAGCGACAGCGACGGCTTCCAGCGTTTCAGCATCGAGGCCAGCGATGACCTGCAGCATTGGCAAAGTTGGGGCGAAGGGCAGATCGCCCGCCTGGCGTTTGCCGATGAGCAATTGCAGCAGCGTCGGGTCAACCTACCCGGTCAGTCGGCGCGCTACCTGCGTCTGCTCTGGCTGGCGCCGCAGCAAGCTCCGCAGTTGTTGGCGGCCGAATTGAGCAGCAGCGACCGGCAGGCCAAGGCGGCGCCCATGGCCTGGTCGGCCGCGTTGTCGGCGAGCAGCAGCAAGTCGGGTGAGTACACCTGGGAGCTGCCGTTGGCGTTGCCCTTGGAGCGTGTACACATCAGCTTGCCCCAAGCCAATACCCTGGCGCCGGTAACGCTTTATGGCCGCCGTGACGGCACCTTGCAGTGGCAGGTGCTCAATCGCAGCCTGCTGTACCGCGTGCCCCAAGGCGGCAAGGAATCAGTTCAGGAACACATCGACCTGTATGGTGCGCCGGTGCAGCAGCTCAAATTGGTAGTGGATGAACGCGGCGGTGGCTTGGGTAGCAGTTCCCCGCAGATCACCGTGGGCCTGCGTGCCACTGAACTGGTGTTTCTCGCCCGCGGCACGCCGCCGTACCAGTTGGCGTTGGGCAATCAGGCCGCGCAAGCCGCCAACTTGCCGTTGAGCACGTTGATTCCTGGCTACGAGCCGGCGCGTCTCAGCCAGCTCGGCGTGGCCAGTGTGGCAGTAGCGACTGCTGCCACTGCCGAGCCGCAGGCGCCCGTCGCTGCGGCGACGGACTGGAAGCGGATCGGTTTGTGGGTGGTGCTGCTGCTGGGCGTCGGCCTGCTGGTGCTGATGGCCATGAGCGTGCTGCGTACGACGCAGGCCAAGCCGTGAGCTATGTTCAGTGCCGCGCGTTCAACGTAGCTCAGGGTATTGCATGGTCGTATGCCTGCGCGTTCTGGGGTGGCGTGAATGACTAGTTGCAACGCCGGCTGGGCCTTGTCGGCCCCGGTGCTGTTGACCCTGGCGGTATGTCTGGGGGTGGCCTTCCTGTCGGCCTGGGTCAGTCGTCAGCGGCATTTTCCCGGGCAGCGCAGCTTCTTTATGCTCCACCTCGGGACGCTCTGGTGGCTGGCTGGCCGCGGCCTTGGAGATGGCGGCGCAAGGGCCGCAGTGCAAGATCTTGTGGGCCTCCATGGCCTGGCCGGGGATTCTCGCCGTGCCGACCTTCTGGGCCGTGTTTCTCTGGCAATACGTCAATAGCGAGCGGCGGCCGATTTCGCTGCGCCGCGTGTTGGGGCTGACCCTGGTGCCGGCGCTGGTCTGGCTGCTGGCCCTGAGCAACCCCTGGCACGGACTGTTTTATGGCCCCGGCAGCGGGCCAATTTCGACCGCCGTGGGGGCGCCGATTCGGTACCAGCATGGCCCGCTGTTCTTTGCCACGGCAGGCTACGTTTACCTGTTTATGTCCTTCTGTTTGCTGATCGTGCTGCGTGCGGCCTTTGTCAGTCAGGGCTTGTATCGCCGCCATTACCTGGCATTTGTCGCGCTGACCGCGGTGCCCTGGGCTGGGCAACATCGGTTATGTGGTGTTTGGCTGGACGGTTTTCGGCTTTGACCCGACGCCCTTCAGCTTTGCTTTCACCTTGCTGGCCCTGACCTGGTTGATCATCGGCGTACGTCTGTTTGATGTGCTGCCCGTGGCCCGCGATCTACTGCTGAAGGCGCTGGTCGATCCGGTCCTGGTCATTGATCCGCGCCAGCGGGTGATCGAGGCCAACCCGGCCGCCCTACAACTGGCTGGCCTGCACGACGGCTGGCAGGGGCGCCTGCTGGTGGATTGGCCGATTTTCGGGCGGGACTTACACGCCTTGCTGCAGCCGCGGGTGGCGAGTGCCGAGGCGCCGTTATTGGCGCTCACGGAGCCCTCCCGCTATTTCGAAGTGCGCCAGCGTGCCATCGAACGCAGCGTTCGCGCCGAGCGAATTGTGCTGGGGGACATGCTCTACCTGCGCGACGTGACCCAGCGCTACCTCAGCGAGCGGCAACTGGCCGAGGCCCTGAGCCTCAGTGAAGAGCGCCTGCACACCATCTCGGCCCTGCACGCGCAACTGAGCGAGCAGGCGTTGCATGACCCACTAACCGGGCTGTTCAACCGCCGCTATCTCGTTGAGTTCTTCCAGCGCGAGCAGGCGCGGGCACTTGCGTGAGCGCACCAGTCTGGCGCTGGCGATGATCGATCTCGATCACTTCAAGCGGCTCAATGACAGTCACGGCCATCTGGTTGGCGATGAAGTGCTGCAAGCCGTGGCCCAGCACCTGCAAGGACAACCTGCGCAGCACTGACGCGGTGTTTCGCATCGGTGGCGAAGAGTTTTTGTTGATCCTGCCGGATGTCGAGTTGGCCGAGGCGGTAAGCCGTGTCGACTGCCTGCGTGAGCAACTGGCTGCCTGCGACTTGCCGACCCGCGCCGGCGCTCTGCGCGTTACCCTTTCGGCCGGTGTAGCGCTGTGGCCCAGTCACGGGCATACGCTGGAAGAGCTGATGCAGTCGGCCGACCGCGCGCTGTACCAGGCCAAGCGTGATGGCCGTGATCGGGTGCTTGTGAGTCAGGGCAGCTAGCGCAGGCTAGTTACAATCTTGTTCATCGAAGATGGCTGCTTTGTTGTTTGAAAATGGCTAAAGTCCAAGGCGCAAGTCACGCCAATAACAATAAGGACTGCCCATGAAACGCCTTCTTTCTCCGTTGGCGGTAGCCTGCTGCATGGCTACCGTAGCTCCCTCCCTGTCAGCGGCGCCCTATAGCGGGCTGTACGTGTTCGGCGATAGTTTGAGCGACGCCGGACAATTCCCTGACTCGGTCAACTCCACGACCCAAACCCGCCGTTTCACCAACCGTGTCGGCCCGCTGTTTACCGATGCCAGTGGTGAGGTGTATGGCAAGACTTCGCCGATGCTGATCGGTGAATTGCTGGGGCTTGGAGCTCAGTCACCCTCGACGTCATCCGTGTTTGAGGACAATGGCTGGGCGGACGGCAACAACTGGGCGGTGGGCGGTTATCGAACCGATCAGGTTCTTGACTCGATCACTCAGGCAGGCGGTTCGGTAGCGGGCACTCGCACCCGTGATGGTTTCCTGGTCGATCTGGCCAATCGCGGGCTGAGCCTCGACGCCAATGCCTTGTATTACGTCAATGGCGGCGGTAATGACTTCCTCCAAGGCCAGGTGCGTAGCACCGCGCAGGCCCAGGCTGCCGCGGGTCGGCTGGTTGACAGCGTCGAGGCCCTGCAAACTGCAGGTGCACGTTACATCATGGTTTCGTTGCTGCCCAATGTGGGGAACACCTACGCGGCTGCTGGGGGCGGTAATAGTTTTATTGGTGGTCTGGCCGGCGACTTGAATACCGAGCTGGTCAGCCAGTTGCGCGGCATTGACGCCAATATCATCCCGCTGAACCTGCCGCTGCTGGTGACGGAAGTGCTCGCCACCCCAGGCGCGTATGGCTTTGATGCCACGCAGGACCTGACAGGTACCTGCTTCAACGGTTGCGCTAACGTCAACACCACGTGGGGCATCAATAGCGCGACGCCGGATCCGAGCAAGCTGATGTTCAACGACAGCGTGCACCCGACCACAGCGGTGCAGCAGATTGCTGCCGATTACGCGTATTCGCTGCTCAGTGCTTCACAAGAGCTAAGCCTGCTGCCGGAAATGGCTTTGGGTAATCTGCGCGCGCATCAGGGTCAATTGCGTAGCCAGTGGCAGGCCGATTGGAACGCCTGGCAGGCGGTCGACCAGTGGCGTGGTTTCGTTGCGGCCGGTGGGCAGCAGCAGGATTTTGACAGCCAGGATAACGCCAGCAGTGCCGACGGCGATGGCTACAGCCTCAATCTGGGTGGCAGCTATCGTCTTGATGACGCCTGGCGAGTTGGCGTGGCGCTGGGGCTTTATGGTCAGGACCTGGAGGCGGGCGCCGCCAACTCTGACTACAACCTCAACAGTTATCTGGCCACGGCATTTGCCCAGTATCAGGACAATCGCTGGTGGGCGGATCTGGCCCTGAGTGCCGGCAGCCTGGATTACGACAACCTTGAGCGCTCCATCCAACTGGGCCAGGTTACGCGCACCGAGCAAGGCGATACCGATGGCAATCTCTGGGGTGCCAGTGGCCGTGTGGGGTATGACATCGCTCAGCCAGGCAGCGAGTGGCACCTGAGTCCGTTCCTGAGCGCCGACTATGTCGAAGTTGATGTTGATGGTTACGCCGAGGACGGCAGCCGCTCCACCGCCCTGACCTTCGATGACCAGCAGCGTGACTCCCGTCGTCTGGGCGCCGGTATCCAGGGGCGTTACCAGCTAAGCCCGGCCACGGCGCTGTTTGCCGAGTACAGCCACGAGCGCGAGTACGAAGATGACACCAGCGAGGTGCGTTCCGAGCTGAACAGCCTGCCGGGGATCGGCTTCGAGCTGCGCGGCTATACCCCTGGCGACAGCCTCGACAGTGCCAGCGTTGGCGTTAGCCACCAGTTGACTCGGGACCTGTCTCTGCGCGGTGGCTACAGCTACAGCCAGTCTGATGATCAAAGCCAGCAAGGGGTGAGTGTTTCCCTGGCGCTGGACTGGTAAGTCAGTTGGGTCGGTAGTGTGAGGCGCTACCGGCCCATTAAGGGTAAACTGCGCGCAATTTATTCCTCTCCGGAGCCTCGTCATGTCTCGCGTTACCCTCAGCCGCTACCTGATTGAACAAACCCGCAGCAACAATACCCCGGCGGATTTGCGGTTTCTTATCGAAGTAGTGGCCCGTGCCTGCAAGGAAATCAGCCACGCTGTTTCCAAAGGTGCACTGGGCGGCGTGCTCGGCAGCATGGGGACCGAGAACATCCAGGGCGAAGTGCAGAAGAAGCTCGACGTGCTGTCCAACGAAATTTTGCTGGAAGCCAACGAGTGGGGCGGTCACCTGGCCGGCATGGCGTCGGAAGAAATGGACAACGCCTATCAGATTCCTGGCCAATACCCGAAAGGCGCCTACCTGCTGGTATTCGACCCGCTGGACGGCTCCTCCAATATCGACGTCAACGTTTCGGTTGGCACCATCTTTTCGGTGCTGCGTTGCCCGGATCGTAATGGCGATGAGGGTGATCTGGGTGAGGATGCATTCCTCCAGCCGGGCACCGAGCAGGTCGCTGCGGGCTACGCCATCTACGGCCCACAGACCATGCTGATGCTAACCCTCGGCGACGGTGTCAAAGGCTTCACCCTGGACAGCGAGTTGGGCAGCTTCGAGCTGACCCACGACAATATTCGCGTGCCGGAAAGCACCGCGGAATTCGCCATCAACATGTCCAATCAGCGTCACTGGGAAGCCCCCGTTACCCGTTACGTCGACGAGTTGCTGGCTGGCAAAACCGGGCCGCTGGGCAAGGATTACAACATGCGCTGGGTCGCGGCCATGGTGGCTGACGTGCACCGTATCCTCACCCGTGGCGGCCTGTTTATGTACCCGCGCGATTCCCGCGAGCCAGAGAAGCCGGGCAAGCTGCGCCTGATGTACGAAGCCAACCCGATGTCGTTCATCATCGAGCAGGCGGGCGGCATGGCCACCAATGGTCACGAGCGTATTCTCGACATTCAGCCGACCTCGTTGCACCAGCGCGTGGCGGTGTTCCTCGGCTCGAAAGAAGAAGTCGAGCGCGTCACGGCCTATCACTCGGCCTGAGTACGGTTACAGACGAGCGGCTGCGATGGCCGCTCGCATGCCCCGGCGCAACGTCGGGGCACTGCTGATTTAGGCAGATGACGCACAGTGTGCGATGCTCAAGCGCTCAATCGAATCCCCAAGGAGTCTGACATGTCCCTGCGTACGCTAATGCTGCTGGGTGCGGTGCTGTGCCTGAGTGCCTGCAGCAAGATCAATCAGGAAAACTACGCCAAGTTGCAGGCCGGTATGGCCAAAGCTGAGGTGGAAGCCTTGCTCGGCGCGCCAACTGAGTGCTCCGGTGCCGTCGGCATCAGCAGCTGCAATTGGGGCGACGAGAAGACCTTTATCAGCGTGCAGTACGCGGGCGACAAAGTGCTGCTGTTCTCCGGCCAGGGGCTGAAGTAGGAGCTGTGATGCGTAAGCTTGCCGGTTTGTGCGCGGCCCTGTTGTTGAGCGCCTGTGTCGCCTCGGGTGGGGCATTGGCTCCGCCGCAGACGGTCGATCAGGTGGACCTGTCCCGCTACCAGGGCACCTGGTACGAGCTGGCGCGTCTGCCGATGTTCTTCCAGCGCAACTGCGCCCAGTCCGAAGCCCATTACGCGTTGCAGGGCGATGGCACGGTGGCGGTGCGCAATCGCTGCCAGACCCTGCAGGGCGAGTGGCAGGAGGCTAGCGGCCAGGCCTTTGCTCAGCAGGCGGGGCAGACCGATAAACTGTGGGTGCGCTTCGATAACTGGTTCAGTCGCCTGTTCCCCGACCTGACCCGTGGCGATTACTGGGTGCTGTACCTGGATGACGATTACCGTGTGGCCCTGGTGGGTAATCCGGATCGTCAGTACCTGTGGCTGCTGTCGCGTACGCCGCAGGTGTCGGCCAAGACCCGTGAGCAGTTGCTGAACATCGCCCGCGAGCGCGGTTATGTCACTGAAGGGCTGATCTGGCGAGTCGCCGATCAGTCTATCGGCCAGCCCTGAGTTCGTGGCTCACTCCCAGTTAAGACGCGCCAGCTGCCACTGACCGTCTTCCAGCCACCACTCCAGTTTGACCCGGTAATGACTGGCGCTGTCCGGGAGCAAACCCTCGGCGCCGGTCAGCGCCACCTGCAGGTCGCTGTGGCCGCGTTCGCGGTAGGTGGGGTCGAGGTAGCTGTTCTGGCTCAGCGCTAACACGCGCACATTCTGGTGACGCATAAACAGCATCAGCATGGTGCGCTTGGCCCAGTCGCGGTCGTATTGCTGCTGGGCACTGAACTGCGCGTGCAGTTGTTCCAGCACGGCGCTGCTGCGTTTGTGTTCGAGGTTGTCTTGCAACTGCTGCACGGCTTTTTCCAACGCAGCCTGCGGGTCATCGCCACGACAGCCGCCAAGCAGGAGACAAAACATTACCAAGGGTAGGGTAAATAGTCGCAGCGGCATGTCGAAGCACCGTTTCATGGTTATGATGGCCGCAACAGTATCAGAGCGGCGTCCAACAGGGCCCGCAGCCGCCGATTCGGGAGTGCAGCATGCAGACGCTATATCCGGAGATTAAACCCTACGCCCGTCACGAGTTAGCCGTGACGGAACCGCACGTGCTGTATGTCGACGAAAGCGGTTATGCGGATGGTTTGCCGGTGGTGTTTATCCATGGCGGTCCGGGGGCGGGTTGTGATGCCCTGAGTCGGCGCTTCTTCGACCCTAACCTGTACCGCATCGTCACCTTCGACCAGCGTGGTTGCGGGCGCTCGACGCCCCACGCCAGCCTGGACAACAACACCACCTGGGACCTGGTTGCCGACCTTGAGCGCATTCGCGAGCACCTCGGCATCGACAAGTGGGTGCTGTTCGGCGGCTCCTGGGGTTCGACCTTGGCCTTGGCCTATGCCCAGACCCATCCGGAACGTGTGCATGCGCTGCTGCTGCGGGGGATCTTTCTCTGCCGCCCGCAAGACTTCCAGTGGTTCTACCAGGAAGGTGCCAGCCGCCTGTTCCCGGACTACTGGGAAGACTACCTGGCGCCGATCCCGGCGGACGAGCGCGGCGACCTGATGCAGGCGTTCTACAAGCGCCTCACCGGTCAGGACCAGATTGCTCAGATGCATGCGGCCAAGGCCTGGTCGACCTGGGAAGGCCGTACCGCCACGCTGCGTCCCAATCCCCAGGTGGTCGACCGTTTCAGTGACAGCCATCGGGCCCTGTCGATCGCCCGGATCGAGTGCCACTACTTCGTCAACAACGCCTTTCTCGACGCCGACCAGTTGCTTCGCGACATGCCCAAGATTGCCCATCTGCCGGGCTTGATCGTGCACGGCCGCTATGACGTGATCTGCCCGCTGGACAACGCCTATGCGCTGCACCAGGCCTGGCCCAACAGCGAGTTGCAGATCATCCGCGATGCCGGCCACGCCGCCTCGGAAGTGGGCATCACCGATGCCCTGGTGCGCGGTGCCGACGACATGGCTCGACGCCTGCTCGACCTGGCGCCCGACGAGGCATGAAGGCCCTGCTGCAGCGCGTCAGCCAGGCGCGGGTCGACGTGGCCGGTGAGTGTGTCGGCGCGATTGCTGGCGGTTTGCTGGTGCTGGTCGGTGTCGAACCCCAAGACACCCCGGCCAGCGCCGACAAGCTGCTGCACAAACTGCTCAATTACCGGGTGTTCAACGATGCGGCGGGCAAGATGAACCTGTCGCTCAAGGATGTCGCAGGCGGCTTGCTGCTGGTGTCCCAGTTCACCCTGGCGGCCGATACCAAAAGTGGCCTGCGTCCGGGGTTCTCCACCGCAGCCACACCGGCATTGGGTGCCGAACTGTTCGATTATCTGCTCGCCCAGGCCCGCCAGCAGCATGCCACGGTCGCCTGCGGGCAGTTTGGGGCGGACATGCAGGTGCACCTGATCAACGATGGTCCGGTGACCTTTCTGCTGCAAACCTGAACCGGCAAGTCGTCGCTTAGCTCACGCTGCGGCAGTTGACCGACTGGCCAGCACTGCCCTCAGCGGTTAGCATGCGCGCCCATGGATTGCCGGCGTTTGCGCGGTGGCAAGCAAACCTATTCCCTCCACTTTGTCAGGAACGCCGATGAAAAAGTTTCTTGCGACAGTTCTGTTTGCCGCCGCCACGCTGACCGGGTTTTCCGCTCAGGCCGGTGCCATCGATGATGCGGTGAAAGCCGGTACCCTGCGCGTCGGCATGGACCCGACCTATATGCCGTTCGAAATGACCAACAAGCGCGGTGAGATCATCGGCTTCGAAGTCGACCTGCTGAAAGCCATGGCCAAGGCCATGGGCGTCAAGCTGGAGCTGGTGTCCACCGGCTATGACGGCATCATCCCGGCCTTGCTGACCAACAAGTTCGACATGATTGGTTCCGGCATGACCCTGACCCAGGAACGCAACCTGCGCCTGAACTTCTCCGAGCCCTTTATCGTTGTCGGCCAGACCTTGCTGATTCGCAAGGACCTGGAAGGCAAGATCAAAACCTACAAAGACCTCAACGATCCGCAATACCGCATCACCTCGAAGATTGGTACTACCGGTGAAATGGTCGCCAAGAAGCTGATCAGCAAAGCCAAGTACAACGGTTTTGATAATGAGCAAGAAGCCGTACTCGATGTGGTCAACGGCAAAGCCGATGCCTTTATCTACGACGCCCCGTACAACGTGGTGGCGGTGAACAAGGCCGGCGCTGGCAAGCTGGTGTACCTGGACGAGCCTTTCACCTACGAGCCGCTGGCGTTTGGCCTGAAGAAGGGCGACTACGACAGCATCAACTGGATCAACAACTGGCTGCAGCAGATCCGTCACGACGGTACCTATGATCGCCTGCACGCTAAGTGGTTTAAGAGCACTGCCTGGCTAAAAGACATGGAATAAGCTTTAGAACCTGTTCAACGTCTGCTGCGCGTCGGCCATACGGCGTTAAAAATGACCTCGGGATGCTCATTTACAACCCGTAAACTCCGCTCCTTCGGTCATTTTTGCCTTGTCTGGCTCTAGCTCGCGAGACCTTGAACAAGGTTCTCTGACTTACTCCGCTGTTGATACCCAACGCGCAGCCCGGCTGCGCGTTCGCATTTATGGAATTGCTTCGTGGCTAAATTGAAACAAGCCCAATGGCCCTGGCATCTGCTGACCGGGCTGATTCTCATCGTGTTGGCTGGCAGCCTGTGGTTCGCCACCTCGATGATTGCCTATGAGTGGCGCTGGAACCGCGTGCCGCAGTACTTCGTCTATCAGGCCGAAGAGTCGCAGCGCGCGGCCGAGTTGGCCGAGGTGGCGACCCTTACGGTGCAGGGCACGCAGACCGAGGTGACCCTGCGCAGCAGCGAGGGCGCCGAACAGGTACTGACCGTGGACAGCGACAGCCTGCAGTTGTCGCTGGGTGACGAGGTCGAGGAAGGTGATCAGGTCGGCGTGACCCGTCACTGGGCCGCCGGCCCGCTGGCCTGGGGCCTGCTGACCACCTTGTGGATTTCCCTGGCCGCCGGTGCCATGGGGCTGCTGATCGGCGTGGTGACCGGCCTGTGCCGGCTGTCGAGCAACCCGACCCTGCGCGACCTGTCGACGGTGTATGTCGAGCTGGTGCGTGGCACGCCGCTGCTGGTGCAGATTTTTATCTTCTACTTCTTTATCGGCACGGTGCTCAACCTGTCCCGCGAGTTCGCCGGGGTGGCGGCGTTGGCGTTGTTTACCGGCGCCTACGTGGCCGAGATCGTCCGCGGCGGCGTGCAGTCGATCGTCAAGGGCCAGGCCGAAGCGGCGCGCTCCCTGGGCCTCACGGCCGGGCAGGCGATGCGTTACGTGGTATTGCCGCAGGCGTTCAAACGGGCGCTGCCGGCGCTGGCCGGGCAGTTCATCAGTTTGGTCAAGGACACCTCGCTGGTCTCGGTGATCGCTATCACCGAACTGACCAAAAGCGGTCGCGAAGCCATCACCACCTCGTTCTCGACGTTCGAGATCTGGTTCTGTGTGGCGGCCCTGTACCTGGTTATCAACTTGCCGCTGTCGCAGATCGCCAGCCGGCTGGAGCGGAGGTTGGCGCAAAGTGATTGAAGTTCGTGAGCTGATCAAAGTATTCGACGCCCGCGGCCAGCAGGTACGCGCGGTCGACAATGTCACCACCCAGGTGGCCAAGGGCGAAGTGCTGGTGGTGATCGGCCCGTCCGGTTCCGGCAAGTCGACCTTTTTGCGCTGCCTGAATGGCCTGGAGCAACTGGATTCCGGCTCGGTGAGCATCGATGGTCTGGACCTGGCCAACCCGAAAACCGACGTCAACGCCTACCGCCGCGAAGTCGGCATGGTGTTCCAGCACTTCAACCTGTTCCCGCACATGACCGTGCTGGAAAACCTCTGCCTGGCGCAGAAGGTGGTGCGCAAGCGCGGCAAGGCCGAGCGTGAAGCCAAGGCCCTGGCCCTGCTGGAAAAGGTCGGTATCGCGCAGAAGGCCAACGAGTTCCCCGCGCGCTTGTCTGGTGGTCAGCAGCAACGGGTGGCGATCGCCCGCGCGTTGGCCATGGAGCCCAAGGTCATGCTGTTCGACGAGCCGACCTCGGCGCTCGACCCGGAAATGGTCGGCGAGGTGCTGGACGTGATGAAGACCCTGGCCCTGGAAGGCATGACCATGGTCTGCGTTACCCACGAAATGGGCTTTGCCCGCGAAGTGGCCGACCGCGTGCTGTTCTTCGACCACGGCAAGCTGCTGGAAGACGCGCCGCCGGCGCAGTTCTTCACCCGGCCGCAAGACCCGCGGGCCCAGGCGTTCCTCAAGCAGGTGTTGTAGGTCGAGTTCGGCCCCGTAGCCCGGATGCAATCCGGGGCTGTGGGTCCGGATTGCCGCCTCTCCCGGATTGCATCCGGGCTACCTGCATCAGTTACGCAACGCCTCGGCGACAAAGTCGAGGCGGTCCTGGCCGAAGTGCATTTCATTGCCGATAAAGAACGTCGGCGCACCAAAGGCGCCGCGGCGTATCGCCTCCTCGGTGATGCCCTTCAGGCGTTCTTTAACGCCATCATCATTCACCAGCCGCTCGAATTCGGCGGGGTCGAGGCCGGCGGCGCGCAATACTTCGGCCACCACCTCAGGCTTGCCGAGGTTCTTCTGTTCGACCCACAGGGCGTTGAATATCGCCGTTACATAGGGCGCAAACTGGGGCGTATTCAAGTAGCCCGCCGCGCCGCGCATCAGGGTCAGAGTGTTGATCGGGAAGTGTGGGTTGAAGGTCATCGGCACGCCGTAGCGGCGGGCGTAGCGGGCCAGGTCCTGGAGCATGTAGCGACCTTTGGCCGGGATGTTGACTGGCGACTGGTTGCCGGTGGCCTTGAATACGCCGCCCAGCAGCATGGGCCGCCAGATAATCGTGGCGCCCGCCTCGGCGGCGATCTTCGGCAGCTGGGTCCAGGCCAAGTAAGTGGTCGGGCTACCTACGTCAAAAAAGAATTCCAGGGATTTGCTCATGGCATGGTTCCGGTAGAGGCTGGGCGTGTGTGAGGTCGTATGGCGCTTTTGTAGGGCCCCCCGACCCGCCTGGCCCCCCCACGGCCCCCGGTCCTACCAGGCCGCAGACCATCTCATGCACCCAGCAGTCCCGTGGCGGCGGGACTGCCAGTAGCTGTCGGCGATAGGCGGGGTTGAGGATGCCGTCGCGGTCCTTGAGCTGGTACATCTCCGGGAAGGTGTCGCGGATGAACGCGGTGTCGATGGCCCCATCGATGATCGGGTGGGCGACGTGGATGCCCTGGGGGCCGAGTTCGCGCGCCATGCTCTGGGCCGTGGCGCGCAAGGCGAACTTGGCGCTGGCAAAGCCGCGAAGTGCTTGCCGCCGCGCAGGACGCCGTGGCGCCGGTGAAAAGGATGGTGCCGCGTGGCGTGGCAGCATCACCCGCGCGGCTTCGCGGCCGGTGAGGAAGCCCGCCAGGGCGGCCATTTCCCAGACCTTGCGGTACACCCGTTCGGTGGTCTCGGTAATCGAAAAGCGAACGTTGGCGCCGATATTGAACACCACCACTTCCAGTGGCCCGACCTCCCGCTCGATGGTGGCGAACAGCTCCAGCACTTGCTCCTCCACCCGGCATCGCAACGAAGGCACGTGCCTGCCCCCGCGGCGTGATGTCATCCACCAGGCTGGTCAGCTGTCGGCACTCGCCGTGCCACGCAGGCCACGTAGCCCTCGCGGGCGAAGCGTTTGGCGATTGCCCCGCCGGTGGCACGCCAGCGCCCATACCAGATCGCTACGTCATCATCACATTCTCCTGGTTCCTTTTGGAACTTGGCTAAATACTCGGTTCCTTTTTGGAACCTGTCAAGCTATCGTAGGCCCATGGCTTTGCAGAGGATTGCTGATGCGTTGGGAAGAACTTGAGCAACAACCCTGCTCACTGGCGCGCACGCTGTCGGTGGTTGGCGACCGCTGGACCTTGCTGGTGCTGCGCGAGTGTTTTCTTGGGGTGCGGCGTTTCGATGAGTTCGAAAAACGCCTGGGCATTACCCGCCATGTGCTGGCCGAGCGCCTAAAAGCTCGTAGAGGCCGGGGTGTTGAGCAAACAGGCCTACCAGCAGCGGCCGCTGCGCGAGGAATACCGACTGACCGAGAAAGGCCACGACCTGTATCCGGCGGTGCTGGCCCTGGTGAACTGGGGCGATCGGCACATGAGCGGTGCCGAGGGCGCGCCGGTGCGCCATGTACACAAAAGCTGTGGCCATGAAGTGCACGGGGTGTTGGTGTGTTCCGACTGTGGCGAGCCGCTGTTGGCGCGCGACATGACGCTGCGCGAGGCGCCAGCGTTGCAAGGGCAGTTATTGCCGGCGCACTGGCATGCGCAGAAGACAGCGGACAAGGCTAGCCCGGATGCAATCCGGGATTCTGGCCGTAGCCAGGATTGCATCCGGCGCGTGGGCTTCAGAACAGGCGGGCGAGTAGGGCAGTAACGGCGGTTTCTACCCGCAGAATGCGTTCGCCCAGTTGCACCGGTTGCAGGCCGGCGGCGGCGAGTTTTTCCACTTCATAAGGAATCCAGCCGCCTTCCGGGCCGATGGCCAGGGTCACCGGCTGGGTGACGGCGCGTGGACAGGCCGGGTAAGTGCCGGGATGGCCGACCAGGCCGAGGCTGCCGGCGGCCAGTTGTGGCAGCTGGTCTTCGACAAAGGGCTTGAAGCGCTTCTCGATGATGACCTCTGGCAAGACCGTATCGCGGGCCTGTTCCAGGCCGAGGATCAGCTGCTCGCGGATCGCCTCCGGTTGCAGAAACGGCGTCTGCCAGAAGCTCTTCTCCACCCGATAGCTGTTGAGCAGAATCAGCCTGGGCACGCCCATGCTGGCCACGGTCTGCAGCACGCGCTTGAGCATTTTTGGCCGTGGCAGGGCCAGCAGCAGGGTCAGCGGTAGTTTGGCCGGTGCGCTTTGTTCGAGGCTGATCTGCAGTTCGGCGGCGTCGCTGTCCAGGCGCAGCAACTGGCCCTGGCCCATCAGGCCGCCGAGGCGCCCGACCCGCAGGCTGTCGCCCACTTCGGCGCGGTGCACCTCCTGCAAGTGCTTGAGGCGCCGGCCTTGCAGCAATACGCGATCGGCAGCGATAAAGTCGCCGTCTTCCAGCAGCAGCAGGTTCATGGCTGGACGGCAGGCGGCTGATCGTTGTCCGCGTCGTCCGCAGCCTCATCGGCCGGGCGCTTGCGGATCAGTCGGCCGAAGAATAAGCCGACCTCAAACAGCAGCCACATAGGCACCGCCAGTAGGGTCTGCGACAGCGGATCGGGCGGCGTCAGGACCATGCCGACCACGAAGCAGCCGATGATCACGTAGGGGCGAATCTTCTGTAGATAGGCGACGTCGACGATGCCGATCCAGATCAGCAGCACCACTGCGACCGGGATCTCGAAGGCCACGCCAAAGGCGAAGAACAGGGTCAGCACCGAGTCCAGGTAGCTGTTGATGTCGGTCATCGGCGTGACGCCTTCCGGCGCCGCGCCAATCAGGAAGTGGTACATCAGCGGCAGCACGAGGAAGTAGGCGAAGGCCATGCCGGCATAGAACAGCAGCACGCTGGAGGTCAGCAGCGGCACAGCGATGCGTTTTTCGTGCTTGTACAGACCCGGCGCGATAAAGCCCCAGACCTGATGCAGGATCACCGGCATGCTGACGAACAGGGCGATGACCATGGTCAGCTTGAGCGGGGCGAGAAACGCCGAGGCCGGGTCAATGGCGATCATCGTGGCGCCTTCCGGCAGGAAGCGGCGCAGCGGCTCGGACACCAGGGTGTAGATCTCGCGGGCAAAGTAGAACAGCGTGGCGAACATCAGAAACACCGCGCCGACGCAGCGCAGCAGGCGCGTGCGCAGTTCGGTGAGGTGGGCTACCAGGGGCATTTCCTGGTCGTTGTGCGGAGTCTGGCTGCTCATGGGGCTCGCGGCGGCGGTGGCGAATCGTGGCTGATAGGCGCGTTGGCGGCTGGGCTACCGACGGCCATTGGTGTGCCGGTCGGGACTGGATTCGGCAGGCTGTCGCTGGCGGGCGCGGCGCTCGGCAGCAGGCTTTTGTTCTGCTGTTCCAGGGCCATGATTTCTTCGTTGTGCAGCTGCCGGCGAATTTCGTCGGCGCCGATTTCGCGCTCGACCTCCTGCTTGATCGCATTGAAGCTGCGCTTCAGGCGCCCGACCCACAGGCCGGCGGTGCGCGCCGCGCCAGGCAGGCGCTCGGGGCCGAGCACCAGCAGGGCGATCAGGGCGACCAGGAGCAATTCACCAAAGCTGATACCGAACATGGCGCGTTAGTCCTTGCGAGCCGGCTCTTCGACTTTCTGCGCCTGGGCGTCGATGGTGGTCGGCTGATTGAGGGGGGCAGCGGCGGGCGGGGTGGTGGCCTCGGCCGGCTTTTCTTCGTCGTTCATGGCTTTGCGAAAGCCCTTGATCGATTCGCCGATGTCGCTGCCCAAACCCTTGAGCTTTTTGGTGCCGAATACCAGCACCACGACGATCAGAATGACTACCCAGTGTTTCCAGTCGAAAATACCCATGACAGCAATACCTCGTAGTTGTTAGTTGGCGTCGGAGCGCGCGGCTTTTTCGTCGTGTCCGGACAGGCCGAAGCGGCGGTCCAGTTCGTCCAGTACGGCCTGCGGGTGCTGGCCGAGGGCGGCGAGCATGACCAGGCTGTGAAACCACAGATCGGCCGTTTCGTAGATCAGGTCACTGCAGTCACCGCTGCTGGCGGCGTCTTTGGCGGCGAGGATGGTTTCCACCGACTCTTCGCCGACCTTTTCCAGAATCTTGTTCAGGCCCTTGTGGTAGAGGCTGGCCACGTAGGAGCTGTCGGGAGCGGCGCCTTTGCGCGCTTCCAGTACAGCGGCGAGGCGGGTGAGGGTGTCACTCATGGCTGTGTCCTGTGGCATAGATGGCGGCCGGGTCTTTGAGCACCGGCTCGACGATTTTCCAGCTGGCATTGTCGTAGACGCGATAAAAGCAGCTCTGCCGGCCCGTGTGGCAGGCGATGCCGCCGAGTTGCTCGACCATCAGGATGATCACGTCGGCATCGCAGTCCAGGCGCAGTTCATGCAGCTTTTGCACGTGGCCGGACTCTTCGCCCTTGCGCCACAGTTTGCCGCGCGAGCGTGACCAATAGATGGCACGGCCTTCATTGACCGTGAGCTGTAATGACTCGCGGTTCATCCACGCCATCATCAGCACACGCTGGGTTTTATGGTCCTGGGCGATGGCCGGTATCAGGCCGTCGGCGTCCCATTTGATTGCATCCAGCCAGTCGCTCATATCAGATCCATAACGGGCCGCGTCGGCGGCCAGGAATAAAAGAGGGTCAAGTCTGCCAGTCCGCTGGCGGGCTGGCTATCGGCGCAGCACCAGGTAAAGACCGCCGGCCAGCATCAGCCAGCTCGGCCAGGCCAGCAGGCTGAGCAGCAAACCCTGGCTGACGGCGCCGCCGATCAGGGCGGCGCCCAGCAGCTGTGCCGGCCAATGGCGCTGCACCACCGGCGTCACGACGGGCTGTTGACCTTGTTGGTTGAGGCGCTCCAGGGTGTCGCGGGCCATCTGCGACAGGTGCGGTACCTGCTCGGCTTGTTGCTGCAGGTTGCGCAGCAGGCTGCGTGGGCTGATGCGCTCGCGCATCCAGCGTTCGAGGAACGGCTGGGCGGTGTTCCACAGGTCGAGGTCGGGGTACAGCTGACGGCCCAGGCCTTCGATGTTGAGCAGGGTTTTCTGCAACAGAACAAGCTGTGGCTGGATTTCCATGTTGAACCGCCGCGCGGTCTGGAACAGGCGCAGCAGCAGTTGGCCGAAGGAGATGTCCTTCAGCGGCTTCTCGAAGATCGGCTCGCAAACGGTGCGGATCGCCGCCTCGAAATCGTTGACCTTGGTGTCGGCAGGCACCCAGCCGGAGTCGATGTGCAGCTGGGCCACGCGGCGATAATCGCGCTTGAAGAAGGCGATCAAGTTGCGCGCCAGGTAGTCCTGGTCCTCGGGGGTGAGGCTGCCGACGATGCCGCAGTCGATGGCGATGTACTGCGGGCTCCATGGCGTGCGGGTGCTGACGAAGATGTTGCCGGGGTGCATGTCGGCATGGAAGAAACTGTCGCGGAACACCTGGGTGAAGAAGATTTCCACACCGCGTTCGGCCAGCAGTTTCATGTCGGTGCGCTGGTCGGCGAGGGTCGCGAGGTCGGTGACGGCAACGCCGTAAATGCGCTCCATGACCAGCACCTTGGGGCGGCACAGGTCCCAGTACACCTGCGGCACATACAGCTGCTCGGAGCCGGCAAAGTTACGCCGCAGCTGGCTGGCGTTGGCGGCCTCGCGCAGCAGGTCGAGTTCGTCGTAGATGGTTTTTTCGTAGTCGCTGACCACTTCCATCGGTCGCAGGCGACGGGCTTCGGCGGACAGTTTCTCGGCCAGGCGGGCGAGCAGAAACAGCCACGCGAGGTCTTGGCGGATGATTGGCTTCAGGCCTGGGCGGATGACTTTCACCACCACTTCCTCGCCGCTTTTCAGCTGCGCCGCATGCACTTGGGCGATCGACGCCGAGGCCATGGGTTGCTCGTCGAAGCGGGCGAACACTTCGGCCACCGGAGCCCCGAGCTGTTCTTCGATGCGCGCCACCGAGAGCTTGGCGTCGAACGGTGGCACCTGATCCTGCAGCTTGGCCAGCTCGTCGGCGATGTCCATTGGCAGCAGGTCGCGGCGGGTGGAGAGCAACTGGCCGAACTTGATAAAGATCGGTCCGAGGTCTTCCAGGGCCAGGCGCAGGCAGGCGCCGCGCGACTCATGCTGCGCCGGACGTGGCAACCAGCGCCACGGCAGGACCGCGCCGAGGGCGCGCAGCCAGAACGGCAGCGGCAGGGCGAACAACAGGTCGTCGAGGCGGTAGCGGATCACCACGCGCAGGATGCGGAACAGACGGCGGACAGCGAGCAGCTTCATGCGGGATCGTCGGATTTGAGGTGGAGGCGGGCGACGCGGGCGTCGAGGCGCTCAAGGGCGAGCTTCAGCTGGTCCAGTTCGGCAAAGCGCGCATCGGCTTCACGCTGGCCCACCAGGCTGCGGGATTCTTCGCTGAGGTAATCGGCCAGGTTTAGTCGCAGGCTGTCGAGGCTGGTGCTGGTCCAGCGTGCGCGGCTGCGCAAGTGACCGGCCAGCATCGGGCTGGCGACGGGGCCGAGCCAGCGTGACAGCTCATATTCCCAGTCCAGTTCCAGGTCCTGGAGGATCGCCGCCAGTTCCATCAGCACTGCGCTGTCGCCGCTGAGGCTGACTTCGGGGCGATGCAGGATGGCGGTTTTGTCCTTGGCCACGGCCAGTTGCAGCAAGCTGCTGGCGCTGGCGCGCAGCTGGCAATCAGCCGGTGCTTGCCAGTTGGCCGCCAGTTGCAGGCCACTGCCGCTGGGCAGGATGAACAGCTGCAGCAGCGGGCTCTGGCCGTCGACGGCAATCACCTTGCCGCTCAGCCGCGCCAGGCGCGGCAGCGCGGTGCTGTCCATTTGCAGGACGCGATTGAGGCCCAGCTCGACGCCTGCCAGCAGCCCGGTCAGTAGCATCAGGGCTTGATGCCGCGGTGCAGGGCGACGATGCCGCCGGTCATGTTGTGGTAGCTGGTGCGCTCGAAGCCGGCCTCGCTCATCATCGCCTTGAGGGTTTCCTGATCCGGGTGCATGCGGATCGACTCAGCCAGGTAGCGGTAGCTTTCGGCGTCGTTGGTGATCAGCTTGCCCATCAGCGGCATGAAGTTGAACGAGTAAGTGTCGTAAAACTTGGACAGCATCTGGCTGGATGGCTTGGAGAACTCCAGCACCAGCAGGCGGCCACCGGGCTTGAGCACGCGCAGCATGGAGCGCAGGGCGTCTTCTTTATGGGTGACGTTGCGCAAACCGAAGGCGATGGTGACCACGTCGAAGTGGTTGTCCGGGAACGGCAGCTTCTCAGCGTCGGCCTGAACGAAGACCACGTTGCCGGCCACGCCCTTGTCGAGCAGGCGGTCGCGGCCGACCTTGAGCATCGAGTCGTTGATGTCGGCCAGAACCACTTCGCCGGTGGGGCCCACCAGGCTGGAGAACTTGCGCGTCAGGTCGCCGGTGCCGCCAGCGATGTCGAGCACGCGATTGCCGCTGCGCACGCCAGACAATTCGATGGTGAAGCGCTTCCACAGGCGGTGCATGCCGCCGGAAAGCAGGTCGTTCATCAGGTCGTATTTGGCGGCTACCGAATGGAATACCTCGGCGACCTTATCGGCCTTCTGGCTTTCCGGTACGTTCTGAAAGCCGAAGTGGGTGGTCGGTTCCGCGTCGTTGGCGTTGCGTGGGTCGTTCATTTCACTGTCACCACAAGAAAGTGCCGGCCATTCTAATCCCGGCGGCGGCCTTTGTCGCGGCGCCACGCCGGCGCATTTGCGCGATGGCTGGCTACGGCCTGTTATAGTCGCGCGACCTAAGGTCGCAGTCAGGAGTTAGCCGATGGCCCGGATCAAAGTCGAACGCCCCCATTCCCTTGGCCTGCCGGCCGCGCGGGCGAAAGCCGAATTGCTGGCCGAGCGCCTGGCCCGTGAATACGAGGTGCGTTATCGCTGGGTGGGCGACAGCCTGGAATTCAAGCGCAGTGGCGCCGATGGGCGAATTGCCGTAACAGAAGACCGGGTGCAGGTTGAACTGAACCTGGGCCTGTTGTTGTCGGCATTGGGCGGCAGCATCAAGCGCGAAATCGAGAAGACCCTCGACGAGTCGCTGCAGGCCTGAGTGCATGCCGGGCCTTGCCCGCTTTCGCGCCCTTGGCCATGTGCGGCTAACGGCGCGGTGCAATCAAATGGCTTCTTAGTATGTGGTTTCTAATTTTCCTCGATACCTTGCACACAAGCCCTGAGAAAGGGCGACCCATTTATCACTCTGTGTGAGGTGTATCGTGGCTAAAGTCGCAGTCAAGAAAGCCGTAAGCAAAAACGAAACTACCGTGCTGGCCGATGTTAAAGGCTATGCGCGCAAGATCTACCTGGCAGGCCTGGGCGCATACGCCAAAGCTGGCAAGGAAGGCGCGGGTTACCTGAAGGACCTGGTCAAGGCTGGCGAGAGCGTCGAGAAGCAAGGCAAGCAACTGGTTGATGAGCAGGTTGAAGCCGCCAACAGCCAGATCGACAGCGTTAAAGACAACGTGAAAGATCGCGTTGCCGAAGTGAAGGGCAAGGTTGAAGGCCAGTTCGAAAAAGTCGAAAAAGCCTTCGATCGTCGCGTTGCCAGCGGTCTCAATCGTCTGGGCATTCCTTCCAAGCAAGACGTTGATGCACTCTCTGCTAAGCTCGATGTGCTCAATGCAATGCTTGAACGCGCAGCCAAAGCTCAATAAGGAGAACAGATCATGGCAGGCAAGAAAAAAGTCGAAAAAGAAACCAGCACCTGGATTAGCGAAGTAGAGAAATACTCGCGTCAAATCTGGTTGGCCGGTCTGGGCGCTTACTCCAAGGTCAGCAAGGACGGCGAGAAGCTGTTTGATGGCCTGGTCAAGGACGGCGAAAAAGCCGAGAAGCAAGCCAAGGCTGAAGTGGACAAGCAAGTCGGCGTGGTCAAGCACACCGTTGACTCGGCCAAGTCCCGTGTTGAAGAAGTCAAAGACAAGGCCATGGGCAAGTGGAGCGAGTTGGAAGACGCGTTCGACAAGCGCCTGAACAGCGCCATCTCGCGCCTTGGTGTGCCGAGCCGCAACGAAGTCAAAGAGCTGCACAGCAAGGTTGAAAGCCTGACCAAGCAGATCGAGAAACTCACCGGTATTTCTGCTTCGTCGGTCAAGCCTGCGCTGAAAGCTGCGGCCAAGCCGGCAGTGAAAAAACCAGCGGCTAAACCTGCGGTCAAAGCTGCAGCCAAGCCGGTTGCTGCTAAGCCTGCAGCCAAACCTGCCGCGGCTAAACCAGCAGCAGCTAAACCCGCTGCGGCCAAGCCTGCTGCGGTGAAAAAGCCAGCGGTGAAAAAGGCGCCAGTCGCCAAGCCGGCTGCTCCGGTTGCCGCTGCTGCTCCGGTCGCAGCGCCTGCTGCCCCGGCGAGTCCTGTTACACCGTCCTGAGTTCTTCAGGAATAGAAAAGCCCGGCCTAGTGCCGGGCTTTTTCGTTTAGGCCTGCAGGTAACGCTGGGCCAGTTGTTCGGCGGTGTGCCGGGGAGCGGGCGTCAGGTGCGGGGCTACCAGCATCATGACCTGATAGACCACCAGGCGGATCTCGCCGCTGCTGCCGATGATGCGTTGGTAGTCGAGGGAGAACAGCAGGGTCAGGGTGATCTGCTCAACCAACTGACCAAGGGCCTGGGTGTCGCTGATCAGCAGGCCTTGCGCCTTGAGGCTGGCCAGCAGGGAGGCGAGGGTGCGCTTCAGGGTGTTGAGCCAGGCGCGGATGCCGCGGGCCAGTTTCGGCAGGCGCCCGGCCAGGTTGGACAGGTCCTGGAACAGGAAGCGGAACAGCGCCAGGCGTTCGACGATCAGGTGCAGGAACAGCCAGTAATCTTCCGCCTCCAGTTGCGCCTCGGCGGGCGGGTTCAGCAGTGGTGCCATTTCAGCCTGGAAGCGTTCGAACAGCTCCAGCACCAGCGGCTCCTTGCCGTGGAAGTGGTAGTACAGGTTGCCTGGGCTGATGCCCAGTTCATTGGCGATCTCCAGGGTGGAGACATTGGGTTCGCCCTCCTGGTTGAACAGCGCCAGGGCACACTCAAGGATACGGTCGCGGGTTTTCATCCAGTCTTCTTATTCAGGTCTGCGAGTAAGGTTGCGCTCAGCGCATGTGCACGTAGGTGCCGGGCGCTTTCTCCTGTGGCGGATAGTGCTGATTGCCCAGGGTGCTGAGGGTTGGGCGTTGTTCACCGGAGCGCTTCTGCACCCATTCCAGCCAGGTCGGCCACCAGCTGCCGTGCAGATTATTGGCCTCGGCGTGCCATTCATTGGCGTTGCCATTCAGGTGGCTGCCTTCGTAATAGTTGGCCTTGGGGTTGCTGGGCGGGTTGAGAATGCTCTGGATATGCCCGCTGTTGGACAGCAGGAAGCGCTTGTGACCGCCGAGCAGTTGGGTCGAGCGATACACCGCAGCCCAGGGCGTGATGTGGTCGTTGACGCCGGCCACATTGAAACTGTCGACCGTGACCTTCTGCAGGTTTACCGGTGTGCCGCAAATCTCCAGGCCGCCGGCATGCTTGAGCGGATTGAGCTTGAAGAAATCGAGGATATCGCCGTGCAGCGCTGCCGGCAGGCGGGTGTTGTCGTTGTTCCAGTAGAGAATGTCGAACGCCGGCGGCTGTTTGCCGAGCAGGTAATTGTTGATCCAGTAGTTCCACACCAGATCGTTGGGGCGCATCCAGGCGAACACCTTGGCCATGTCGCGGCCGTCGAGCACGCCCTGCTGGTAAGAGCGGCGCTTGGCGGCCTCCAGGGTTTTTTCGTCGGCAAACAGCATCGGTGTGCTGTCGACCTGGCTGTCCAGCAGGCTGACCAGGTAGGTGGCGCTGCTGACTTTGCGCAATTGCCGCTTGGCTTGCAGATGGCCTTGCAGGGCGGCGTTGGTGAGGCCGCCGGCGCAGGCGCCGAGCAGGTTGACCGAGCGACTGCCGGTGATTTCCCGGCACACATCCATGGCCTGTTCCAGGGCCTCGACATAGGTCGACAAGCCCCACTCGCGGTGCCGCGCATCAGGGTTGCGCCAACTGATGACAAACACCTGCAGGTCATTTTTCAGGGCGTACTGGACGAAGCTTTTGTCCGCACTGAGATCGAAGATGTAGTACTTGTTGATCTGCGGCGGCACGATCAGCAGCGGTCGCTCGTACTGCTTTTCGCTCATCGACTTGTACTGGATCAGCTCCAGCAGCTCGTTGCGATAAACCACGGCGCCGGCTGTCGTGGCCAGGTTGCGGCCCACTTCGAAGGCCAGCTTGTTGACCTGACGGGGCATGCCGCCGTTGTTGACGACGTCGTCGAGCAACTGGCGCAGTCCTTTAACCAGGCTGTTGCCGCCGGTATTGAACAGCTCCTTGAGCGCCAGCGGATTAAGCGGGCTGTTGGAGGGCGCGATGGCGTCGGTGAGCATGGCCAGAATAAAGCGTGCCCGCGCGCGGTCATCTTCCGGCAGATTGCTCTGTTCGACCCACTGCTGCAGCTGGTGTTGCCAGGCCAGGTAGGCCTGCAGGCTGCGGCGGTAGAACGGGTTCAGGCGCCAGGTCGGATCGCTGAAACGCACGTCGTTAGGGTCGAGTCGATAGAGGGTGTCGCCCAGCAGTACGCGACTCAGTTGACCACCCAGCGCCAGGGCGTGGCGAGCACTGTGCAGGGGCTGGCGCAGGCCCTGGAAGGCGAGGGTGCGCAGGGTCGAATAAAGGTCTTTGCCGTGCAGGCCAAGCATGGCGTTGTGCACGTTGAGGTAAGTCTGCGGGGCAGGTGGGGAATCTGTTGCTGCTTTTTCTTGCATGGGGGCAACACTCCGTCGTCAAACCGTCCCAAGCCAAACAGCAAGGCTTGTACCAACGTGTGCGCCCAGCAATCCTGGGGCGCACACAGGACTGCCTGTGTTACACCTCGCCCCTGAATGGGTCAAGTGTTTCTCGGCTGCGCTTTGATCGGGCGCTCAATGACTGCGTACGGTTGTTGGCTGCGGGTGCATCACGGCGCGCTGACGCTCTTCCTGGAGGAACTTCATGATGATCGGCGCCACGGTTTCCGCACGGGTAATCAGGAACAGGTGGCCGTCATCGAGGACGTGCAGTTGCGAGTTGGGAATCCGCCAGGCCAGCATGCGCATGTTCACCAGCGGGATCAGCGGGTCGTCGTCGCCCGCCAGCACCAGGGTCGGCTGCTTGATCTTGTGCAGCCAGTGAATGCTGGTCCAGCCGAGGCCGGCGAACAGTTGCCAGTAGTAACCCAGCTTGCCCGAGGAGCGCACCTTGCTGGCGAACGACAGGGCCAGGTTCTTGTCGCGGCGAAAGGCACCGCCGTAGATGTCCGGGGCGATATGGGCGCCATAGGAGGGCTGGATATAGCGCCGTGGACTGGCCATGCGCCAGAGCACCTTGGGTTTGCCGGGGACCATGACCGCGCCGGCCGCGGTGGCGGCGAGAATCAGCTTTTTGCAGCGCTCCGGGTAGTCGTGGGCGAACTGTTGCGCCAGGGCGCCGCCCCAGGACACGCCAATCACGCTGACCTGGCCGTAGTCCAGGTAGTCGAGCATGCGCGCGGCCAGCTTGGCCAGGCCCGGGAAGCGGTAGGGCGAGCTGGGCGTGGATGAGCCACCCACACCGGGGACGTCGAAGGCGATGACTTCCAGGTCCGGGTCCAGGGCGTTAACGAACGGGAACACCAGCTCCAGGTTGGCGCCAATGCCGTTGAACACCAGCAGTGGGGTCAGGTGCGGTTTGCCTGGGCGTACGGCGGTACGGATGGTGTTGCCGTCCAGGTCGATGGTGCGAAAAATAAATGGTAACGGCATATGCGCAGCCCTATGAATTGTACTGCTGGGAGTAACCATCCCGAGTCTTCCCAGCGTGACGCGAGGCAGCGGGGCTGCGGTTCGCGTTACTGCTGCATCCCTGGCGCTCACTGCCAGGGCTGTTGACGCCCGTCGTGGCGGGCGTCGGTTGTTGCAGACGCGCGATTAACGCTCGTGCACGTAGGTGCCGGGCGCGGCTTCGCGGGCCGGGAACGCCTTGTTGCCCAATGCGCTGGGGGTTTTCTTCAATTTGCCGGCGCGCTCGGTTTGCCACAGTTGCCAATGCAGCCACCAGGAGTCGGCATGCTTGGTGCAGCTGGCCAGCCAGGCTTTCGGGTCTACCGGCAGGTCGCTGTTGGTCATGTAGCGGCCTTTGGGGTTGCCCGGCGGGTTGAGAATGCTCTGGATGTGGCCGCTGTTGGACAGCACGAACTCGCACTTGCCGCCAAACAGGTGGGCCGACTTGTAGCAGGCTTCCCATGGCGTGATGTGGTCAGTGGTGCCCGCCACGCAGAACAGGTCGCAGGTGACTTGCTTGAGGTCTACCGGCGTACCGCAGACTTCCAGGGCGCCAGCGCGGGTCAGCGGGTTGTTCTTGAACATGTCGATAAATTCGCCATGCAAGGCCGCCGGCAGGCGCGTGGTGTCGTTGTTCCAGTGCAGGATGTCGAACACCGGCGGCTCGTTGCCGAGCAGGTAGTTGTTCACCCAGTAGTTCCAGATCAGGTCGTTGGGGCGCATCCAGGCGAACACCTTGGCCAGGTCGGCACCTTCCAGCACGCCAGCCTGATAGGAGCGGCGCTTGGCGGCTTCCAGGCTCTTCTCGTCGGCAAACAGCGCGACTTCGGTTTCCAGGCGGTTGTCCAGCACGCTGACCAGCAGGGTCAGGGCGTGCACCTTGGTTTCACCCAGGGCGGCATAGTGGCCCAGCAGCGACGCGGTGGTCATGCCGCCGGAGCAGGCGCCGAGCATGTTGATGTCGCTGCTGCCGGTGATGGCGCAGACCACGTCGATGGCTTCTTTCAGTGCTTCGATGTAGGTCGACAGGCCCCACTCGCGCTGGGCCTTGGTCGGGTTGCGCCAGCTGACCACGAAGGTCTGCAGGTTATTGCGCACGCAGAACTTGGCAACGCTCTTTTCCGGCGACAGGTCGAATACGTAGAACTTGTTGATTTGCGGTGGCACCACCAGCAGCGGGCGCTCGTGCACCTGCTCGGTCACCGGCTTGTACTGGATCAGTTCCAGCACGTCGTTGCGAAACACCACGGCGCCTTCGGTGGTGGCCAGGCTCTTGCCGACCTCGAACACCGACATGTTGACCTGGCTCGGCATGCCGCCGTTGTTGACCATGTCTTTGGCCAGGTGCGAGAGGCCGTCCAGCAGGCTTTTGCCGCCGGTTTCGAAGAAGCGTTTGACCGCTGCCGGGTTGGCCATGCTGTTGGTCGGCGCCATGGCGTCGGTCACCAGCTTGATGACGAAGTGACCGCGGCTGATGTCTTCGGCCGACAGCTTGCTGTCGTCGATCCACTCATGCAGCTCCTTGCTCCAGGCCAGGTAGGTCTGCATGTAGCGTTTGTACAACGGGTTCTGGCTCCAGGTCGGATCGGCAAAGCGGCGATCGCCGGCATCTGGCTCCATGGGCGACTGGCCGAGTACCACGTTCTTCAGCTCCAGGCTGAAGTGGGCCACGTGCTTGGCGCTGAGGAAGGGTTGTTTGATGGCCTGAATCATTACCGTGCGCGCTGCCGACAGAATGTCTTTGCCGCGAATGCCGATCACCGGGTTGAGCCCCAGCGTGTTGTCCATCGCTTGGCGCTTCAGGTCTTCATTATCTTTATTAGTCATCTACAACACTCCATTGTCCTTTGCAGTATTCATCGAGCGACGGTGATTTGCGCTCGCCCCAGTGGGCAGAAACGAATACTGATCGGGTTACCGTAGGCGGAGCGAACTCCGTGCATCTTCTGCCATTCAGTCGGCCTGAATGCAGGAAATCTGCCAGCTCCTTGGTTACCCGAGTTTGTGATTTTGTGCAAGTTCGGCATTCAGTCGCCGTGCGCGCGAGCAGTATGCCGAGACAGATTAGAAAGGTCGCCCTAACTCTGTGCACGGCTTCTGGCATTGCGCCACAAGCCGCGTGCTAGACGAGTTCTTAGAGCATCAATTTGATCGCCGACTCGTTCGGGTCGCGCGATTGTCGGGCGGCGCTGAGGGCGGCCAGGTAGTCGTCCCACAATTGCGCCTGGCGTTGACCGAGTTGGTCAAGGTAGTCCCAGGTGAACAGGCCGCTGTCATGGCCGTCGTCGAAGCACAGTTTCAGTGCATAGCTGCCGGCCGGTTCGATCCGATTCAAGGCAACGTTGAGCTTGCCGGTTTGCAGCACCGGCTTGCCGTGACCTTGGACTTCCGCCGAGGGCGAATGCACGCGCAGGAACTCGGCGGGAAAGCAGTAGTGCTGGCCGTCGTCGTAGTTCAACTCCAGGGTGCGCGAGGCCTTGTGCAGTTTGATCGAGCTGGGGATGCGCATTGGCGGTGCTCCTGACATTGTGTAGCCCGGATGCAATCCGGGGCTTCATGGCGAATGCCCCGGATTGCATCCGGGCTACACGGCGTGATTAAAGAATATAGCGCGACAGGTCTTCGTCCTGGGCCAGCTCACCGAGGTGGCTGTTGACGTAGTCGGCGTCGATCTGGATCGCCTCGGCCTGGCTGTTGGCCAGGTCACCGGCGCTGAAGGACACCTCTTCGAGCAGGCGTTCGAGCAGCGTGTGCAGGCGGCGTGCGCCAATGTTCTCGGTCTTCTCATTGACCTGCCAGGCGATCTCGGCGAGGCGGCGGATGCCGTCGGCGGCGAACTCGATATGCAGGCCTTCGGTCTTCAGCAGCTCGCAGTATTGCTCGGTGAGCGAGGCGTGCGGTTCGCTGAGGATGCGCTCGAAGTCGTGGGGCGTCAGGGCCTTGAGCTCGACGCGGATCGGCAGGCGGCCTTGCAGCTCGGGCACCAGGTCGCTGGGCTTGCTCAGGTGGAAGGCGCCGGAGGCGATAAACAGGATGTGGTCGGTTTTGACCATGCCCAGTTTGGTGTTCACCGTGCAGCCTTCGATCAGCGGCAGCAGGTCGCGCTGCACGCCTTCGCGGGACACGTCGGCACCGCCGGTGTTGCCGCGCTTGGCGACCTTGTCGATTTCGTCGATAAACACGATGCCGTGCTGCTCGACCGCTTCCAGGGCGGCGGCTTTCAGCTCTTCCTCGTTGACCAGGCGCGCGGCTTCTTCATCGCGCACCAGCTTGAGGGCTTCCTTGACCTTGAGCTTGCGGCTCTTCTTCTTGCCCTTGCCCATGTTGGCGAACAGGCTCTGCAGCTGGTTGGTCATTTCCTCCATGCCCGGTGGCGACATGATCTCGACGCCGGCCGGCGATTCGGCCACCTCGATGTCGATTTCCTTGTCGTCCAGCTGGCCTTCGCGCAGGCGCTTGCGAAACAGCTGGCGGGTGTTGCTGTCTTCGCTGCGTGCCGGCTCATCGCCGAAACCGCTGCGCGCCGGCGGCAGCAGGGCATCGAGGATGCGCTCTTCGGCGGCATCTTCGGCGCGGAAGCTGACTTTGCGCATTTCCTGCTCGCGCATCATCTTGATCGCCGCGTCGGCGAGGTCGCGGATGATCGACTCGACGTCACGGCCGACATAGCCGACTTCGGTGAACTTGGTCGCTTCCACCTTGATAAACGGCGCGTTGGCCAGTTTGGCCAGGCGGCGGGCGATTTCGGTCTTGCCGACGCCGGTGGGGCCGATCATCAGAATGTTCTTCGGCGTCACTTCCGCGCGCAGCTCGGCCGGCAGCTGCATGCGCCGCCAGCGGTTGCGCAGGGCAATGGCCACGGCGCGTTTGGCGTCATCCTGGCCGATGATGTGGCGGTTGAGTTCGTGAACGATCTCGCGGGGCGTCATGGACATGCAGGCGTACTCCAGAAGAAGACGCGCTTATTCAGCGCAGTCTTCTTCCTCAATAGTTAGATTCTGGTTGGTGAATACGCAGATGGAGCCGGCGATATTCAGCGCGGTTTCGGTGATTTCACGGGCGCTCAAGTCGGTTTTCTGCAGCAGCGCCATGGCCGCGGCCTGGGCGAAACCGCCGCCGGAGCCCATGGCGATCAGGCCGTGCTCGGGTTCGACCACGTCACCGTTGCCGGTGATGATCAGCGAGGCATCTTTGTTGGCGACTGCCAGCATGGCTTCCAGACGACTCAGGGAGCGGTCGGTGCGCCAGTCTTTGGCCAGCTCGACGGCGGCGCGCACCAGGTTGCCTTGATGTTTTTCCAGCTGGCCTTCGAAGCGTTCGAACAGGGTGAAGGCGTCGGCAGTGGCGCCGGCAAAGCCGGCCAGCACCTGGCCGTGGTAGAGGCGGCGAACCTTCTTCGCGTTGCCTTTCATCACGGTGTTGCCCAGGGAAACCTGGCCGTCGCCGCCCATGACGACTTTGCCGTTGCGGCGCACTGAAACGATGGTGGTCAAGAGAGGCGTCTCCACGCTGTTGGGCGAAATGCCCTGATGCCAGCAGATATGGGGACGGGGGTGGCCGGCTTCAAGCGTGAATCGGCCTTGCCGGTCTGTCAGAGGCTGCTGACAGACCGGCAAGGCTTGGTTTTAGCGGCTTTGGCGCTGCTGTAACAACAGATTACCGAAGCCGCTGGCGGCCAGTTGCTTCTGCGCGGCGCCGAGCTGTTCGCGGCTGGCAAAGGGGCCGACGAGCACCCGGTACCAGATTTCTTCGCGCACTGTGCCGGATTCAACCTGCACGTTCTGCCCGAGCAGAATGATCTGCGCGCGCACCTTGTCGGCGTCCGCCTGTTTGCGGAACGAGCCCGCCTGGAGGAAGAACTGCGTGGTCAGCGGTGCCTTGGCCACGCTCGGTGGCGGGGTTGGCGTGCCTGGTAGGTGGCGTGGTGCTGGCAGTCGGCAATGCCGGTGGCACCTGACCGTTGAGGGCGGCTTCGGCACGGGCGGCATCGGCTTTGGCCAATTGCTCCGGGGTCAGGGCGGCAGCCGGTGGCGGCGGTACGGCATCCGGCGGCACGATGACCTCGGATTCCGGCAGCAGGGTGTAGAAGTCGTACTTCGGCTTGGCCGGGCCCGCCGGTTGCGCGTTGGGTGTCGGCTTGTTGGCCTGGCTGCTGGTCTGGCGCGGCTTCTCGTCCTTGATCCGCTTGATTTCATCGCGGCCCGGTTCGAGTTGCAGCAAAAACACCACAAAGGCGCCGATCAGCAGGCCGCAGGTCAGCCACACCCAGCCCGGCACCGGCTTGCGCGGTGGTGCCTGGTAGCGGCTGGCGCCGCGTTTGGGTGCCGGCTTCTTCTTGGCTGCCACCTTACATGCGCTCCAGGGTGTGCAGGCCCAGCAGTTCCAGGCCCTGCTTGAGGGTGCGACCACTCAGGGCGGCCAGGCGCAGGCGGCTTTGCTGGGTGGCTTGGTCGTCGGCACTGAGGATCGGGCAGTGCTCGTAGAAGCTGGAGAACAGCCCTGCCAGGTCGTACAGGTAGGTGCAGAGAATGTGCGGCGTGCCCTTGTCGGCAACGTTGTTCAGCACTTCGCCGAACTGGGCGAGCTTGGTCGCCAGGTCGATTTCCTGCGGCGCCTCCAGGCGGATCTGGCCGTCGACTTCGCTGAAGTCTTTGCCCAGCTTGCGGAACACGCTGGCTACGCGGGTGTAGGCGTACAGCAGGTAGGGCGCGGTGTTGCCCTCAAAGCTGAGCATCAGCTCGAAGTTGAAGCTGTAGTCGCTGGCGCGGTGCTTGGACAGGTCGGCGTATTTGACTGCGCTCACCCCTACGGCGTTGGCGATCTGGCGCAGTTCGGCTTCGTCCAGTTCCGGGTTCTTGCTCTTGACCAGGCTGTAGGCGCGCTCTTCGGCTTCATTGATCAGGTCGACCAGTTTCACCGTGCCGCCGTCGCGGGTCTTGAATGGACGGCCGTCGGCACCGTTCATGGTGCCGAAACCCATGTGCTCCAGTTGCATGCTGGCTGGGACGAAGCCGGCCAGGCGCGCAGCGCTGAAGACCATCTGGAAGTGCAGGGCCTGGCGCTGGTCGACGAAGTACAGGGCGCGGTCGGCCTTCAGTACGTTGGCGCGATAGCGGGTGGCGGCCAGGTCAGTGGTGGCATACAGGTAGCCGCCGCCGGCTTTTTGCACGATCAGTGGCAGTGGGTTGCCTTCGGCGTTCTTGAACTCGTCCATGAACACGCACTGGGCGCCGTCGCTTTCGCTGAGCAGGCCCTTGGCCTTGAGGTCAGCAACCACGTTGGCCAGGTCGTCGTTGTAGGCGCTCTCGCCCTTGACGTCGGCCATGCTCAGTTTCACGCCCAGGCGGTCGTAGAGTGCCTGGCAGTGGCTCAGGGAAATATCGTTGAAACGGGTCCACAGGCGCAGGCATTCGGCATCGCCGGCTTGCAGCTGCACCACCAGTTCGCGAGCGCGCTCGGCGAACTCGGGCGACTCGTCGAAGCGCTTCTTCGCGGCGCGGTAGAAGTTCTCCAGGTCGGACAGTTCACTGTCGGCGGCGGCTGGGTTTTCCTGCATATAGGCCAGCAGCATGCCGAACTGGGTGCCCCAGTCGCCAACGTGGTTCTGGCGGATCACCTCGTCACCGAGGAATTCGAGCACGCGGGCGACGCCGTCGCCGATGATGGTCGAGCGCAGATGGCCGACGTGCATCTCTTTGGCCAGGTTGGGCGCGGACAGGTCGACCACTACGCGCTGCGCCGGGCCGACCTTGCGCACATTCAGGGCGGCATCGGCCAGGGCGACTTCCAGGCGCTGAGCCAGAGCCTGGTTGTCTTGATAGAAATTGAGGAAGCCGGGGCCGGCGATCTCGACCTTGCTGATGGCTGCATCGGCCGGCAGGGCGGCGATCAGCTGCTCGGCGAGGTCGCGCGGCTTCATGCCCGCAGGCTTGGCCAGCATCATGGCGATGTTGCTGGCGAAGTCGCCGTGGGTCTTGTCCTTGGTGTTTTCCACCTGGATCGCCGGGCTCAGGCCTGCCGGCAGCACACCTGCAGTGGTCAGGTTGGCGAGGGCTTGCTGGATCAGCTGGCGAATGGTGTCTTTCATGATCTGCTCTCAGGCCGGCAAGCGGCGGCGCCATGGCGCGGGATTAAAGCCGGGCATTATCGGCGTGCTTCGCCCGGTGCTTCAAGGGTTAAGCGGTAGATGGCGATTTATCGGCCCAGGTGGGTGGCTCAGAACAGGTCGATGGGGTCGACATCCAGCGACCAGCGCACCGCGCGGCCGCTGGGCATGCGCTCCAGTGCCGCCAGCAGCGCTGCCAGTAAACGGTGCAGCGGTGCGCGGGCGTTGGCTTGCAACAACAATTGCGCGCGGTAGCGCCCGGCGCGGCGCTCCATCGGTGCGGGAATCGGCCCGAGCAGCTCGACACCATGCAGGGCTAATTCCGCCAGCAGGTGTTCGGCTTCGCTGCAGGCCTGGTCGAGAAATTCCTCGGCCTGCCCTGGTTTATGGGCCTCGGCGCGTAGCAGGGCGAGGTGCGAGAACGGCGGCAGGCCGGTGCTGCGGCGCTCGCTCAAGGCCTGCTCGGCGAAGGCGAAGTAACCCTGCTCGGTCAGTTGCACCAGCAGCGGATGCTCGGCCAGGTGGGTCTGGATGATCACTCGGCCGGCCTCTTCGGCCCGTCCGGCGCGGCCGGCGACCTGCACGATCAGTTGGGCCATGCGCTCACTGGCGCGAAAGTCCGCGGAGAACAGGCCGCCGTCGGCATCCAGAATCGCCACCAGGGTCACGCGCGGGAAGTGATGGCCTTTGGCGAGCATCTGGGTGCCGACCAAAATGCACGGTTCACCGTGGTGGATGGTGGTGAGCAACTGGTCCATGGCGCCTTTGCGCGTGGTGCTGTCGCGGTCGATGCGCAGCACGGGGGTGTCCGGGAAGAGAATTTCCAGGCGTTCTTCGGCCCGTTCGGTGCCGGCGCCGAGGGGGCGCAGGTCGACTTTGCCGCAGTCCGGGCAGTTGCGCGGCGAGCGCTCGCTGTAGCCGCAGTGGTGGCAACGCAGTTCGCCGGAGCGTTGGTGCACGGTCATCCGCGCATCGCAGCGCGGGCACTGGCTGATCCAGCCGCAGTCGTGGCAGAGCAGGGTGGGGGCAAATCCGCGGCGGTTGAGAAACACCAGCACCTGCTGACCGGCAGCCAGGGTTTGCTTGATCGCCTGCTGCAGTGGGCCGGAGATGCCGCTGTCGAGCGGCAGGCTCTTGATGTCCAAGCGCAGAAAACGCGGTGGCTGGGCGCCGCCGGCCCGTTGGGTGAGCTTGAGCAGGGCGTAGCGGCCGGCGTGGGCGTTGTGCAGGCTTTCCAGCGATGGCGTGGCGGAGCCGAGCACGATCGGGATGTTCTCCTGGCGGGCGCGCACCAGGGCCAGATCGCGGGCGTGGTAGCGCAGGCCTTCCTGCTGTTTATAGGAGGCGTCGTGCTCCTCGTCGATGATGATCAGGCCGGGCTTGAGCATCGGCGTGAACAGCGCCGAACGGGTGCCGATGATGATGTCGGCCTCGCCGTCGCGGGCGGCCAGCCAGGCATCCAGGCGCTCGCGGTCGTTGACGTTGGAGTGCAGCAGGGCGATCCGCGCATTGAAGCGCTGCTCGAAGCGCGCCAGGGTCTGGGGGCCGAGGTTGATCTCCGGGATCAGCACCAGCGCCTGCTTGCCGGCTGCCAGGGTCTGGTGGATCAGTTGCAGGTAGACCTCGGTCTTGCCGCTGCCGGTGACGCCGGCCAGCAGGAAGGCATTGAAGTGGCCGCCCGCCGACTGAATCGCCGAGACGGCGCTTTGCTGTTCGGGGTTGAGCGGCAGTTCCGGCTGCGCCAGCCAGTTCAGGTGGCGCGCCGGGAGCGGATGGCGGCGTGCTTCGCAGGTGACCAGGGCTTTTTCCAGCAGCAGGTCGAGGCTGTCCTTGTTCAGCTGCAATTGGCTGAGCAGCCGGTGCGGCACGCCGTGGGGGTGCTGGGCCAGGGTTTGCAGGGCTTCGCGCTGGCGTGGTGCGCGGGCAAGGCGCGGGTCGTCCAGCTGGGCGCCAGCGGCGATCTGCCAGAAGCGCTCCTGGCGCGCTTCAGCCGGTTCGCCCTGGCGCAGCAGCACCGGCAAGGCCCAGCTCAGGGTGTCGCCGAGGCTGTGCTGGTAATACTGGGCGGTCCACAGGCACAGCTTGAACAGTGCCGGCGGCAGCGGGCTTTGGGCGTCGAGCAAGGCCAGGGCGGGCTTGAGCTTGTCGGCCGGCACCTCGCTGTGCTGGCTGACCTCCACCAGAATGCCGATGATCTCGCGGCGGCCAAACGGCACCCGCAGGCGCATACCCGGTTGCCAGGCGATGTGTTGCAGGTCGGCCGGCACCGCGTAATCGAACAGGCGGCGCAGCGGTGAGGGCAAGGCAAGGCGCAGGATGGTGGCAGGCACAGCGGGCTCCGAAAATGGCCCGGCGATCCTAGCACGGCCGTGCGTCGCCAGGCGCGCCGGGGGCGCTTGCATCGACCTGCTGCTCTGGTATCATCCGCGGCCTATTTCCGTGCGGTACTCGACAGGGGTCGGGTGGCGGCACACATAACCCGAGGATGTACCATGAAAGCTGAAATCCACCCGCAATACGATGCTATCGACGCAACCTGCAGCTGCGGCAACGTGATCAAGACCCGTTCGACTCTGTGCAAGCCACTGAGCCTCGACGTGTGCTCCGAGTGCCACCCGTTCTACACCGGTAAGCAGAAGATGCTCGACACCGGCGGCCGTGTTGATCGCTTCAAGCAGCGTTTCGGCATGTTCGGCGCCAAGCAGTAAGCTTGCGCGCAGTGACGGCAGCCCCCATGGGTTGTACCGCACTACTGAAAAAGGCGTCCCTGGTGGGCGCCTTTTTTGTTTGCCTGCTGACCACGTTGGCGGCGCCGGCCGCGTGCCTGGCGCCGGGCACGCTTACGCAGGTGCGGGTCAGCAAGGTGCTGGATGGCGATACCCTGCGCCTGCAGGATGGCCGCAATGTGCGCCTGATCGGCGTCAACACGCCGGAGCTGGGCCATCACGGTCGCCCGGTCGAGCCGTTCGCGGTGCAGGCCCAGCGCCGGTTGCAGGCACTGGTGGCGGCCAATGACGGGCGCGTGGGTTTGCAGCTCGGCAGTCAGGCCAAGGACCATTACGGTCGCACCCTGGCCCACGCCTACGACGCCCGCGGGCAGAATCTGGAAGCTCAGTTGTTGGCCGAGGGCTTGGGCTATCTGGTGGCTATCCCCCCCAATACCGCTCAGGTCGCTTGCCAGCGCGTTGCTGAACAGCAGGCGCGCCAAGCCCGTCAGGGCCTGTGGAAAAAGTCGCCAGTCCTGACGCCCGAGCAGCTGCGTAACTCGGGTTTCGCCGTGCTGCGTGGGCGCGTTGAGCGCGTGCAACGCAATCGTGGTGGCCTGTGGATCGAGTTGCACGGACCGCTGGTGCTGCGTATCAGCCCGGCGCAATTGGCCGGCTTCGATCAGGCGGCGCTGCAACGTCTGCCGGGCCAGCAGATCGAGGCGCGAGGCTGGGTGATTGACCGTGCCAAGCGTGGCGGCGTAAAAAGCGGCCAGGCGCGCTGGCTGCTGCCCTTGAGTCATCCGGCCATGTTTGAGGAGTTGCCATGAGTTTGCGAGTTGCCGTGTTGCTGTTGGGCTGCGCTCTTCTGATGGGCTGTGCGCACAACCCAGCCACCGGGCGCACCGATTTCGTGATGATGAGCGAGCAGCAGGAGCTGGCCCTGGGGCACAGCTACAACCAGCAGATTCTCAAGGAGAACCCGCGTTACGCCGGCGAGAAGCTGCAGGCCTATGTGCAGCAGGTGGGCGAGCGGGTGGCCAAGAACAGCCATCGCAGCAACCTGAGCTACCACTTCACCGTGGTCGACTCGCCGGACATCAACGCCTTCGCCCTGCCCGGCGGCTACATCTATATCCATCGCGGCTTGCTGGCCTACCTCAGTTCTGAAGCCGAGCTGGCTGCGGTGCTTGGTCACGAAGTCGGCCATGTCACGGCGCGGCACAGCGTGCAGCAGCAAAGCCAGTCGACGGCCTGGGGCATTCTCGGCCAGGCGGTGGCCATCGGCACCGGCGTCAGCGCGGCGGCGGATGTCACCAATGTGCTCGGCACGGCGGTGGTCAGCGGTTATGGCCGGGACATGGAGCTGGAGGCCGACGGCCTTGGCGCCCAGTACCTGGCGCGCAGCGGCTACGACCCGCAGGCGATGATCGAAGTGGTCAAGGTGCTGAAGAATCAGGAAGTGTTCGCCCGCGACCAGGCCGCCAAGCGCGGTCAGGCGGTGCCCGAGAGCAGTTACCACGGCGTGTTCGACAGCCACCCGGACAATGATCGCCGCCTGCAGGAGGTGATCGGCCCGGCCCGCGCCCTGGCCGGCGGTAAGCAGGAGGTCAATCGCGAGGTGTTTCTGCAGCACCTGGAAGGTTTGCCCTTCGGTGATTCGGCGGCCACCGGGGTGCGCCGCGGCCAGCACTTCTACCATGCCGAGCTGGGCATCGCCCTGGACTTTCCCGCTGGCTGGGCGCTGCTCAATCGCCCGGATGCGGTCATTGTCCACACCGCCGATCAGCAAGCTTTTGTCGCCATGACGGTGAGCGCCGCGGAGCCGGGCTTGAGCCCCGAAGAGTTGCTTCGCCAGCGCGCCAAGGGCCAGCGCCTGGTGCAGGAGCAAACCCTCAAGGGCGGCGGTTTGCACGGTTATACCGGGATTATCGCGGGCTCGCCGGCCAAGCGCGTGGCGATCATCTACAAGGATTCACGCGCCTATCAGTTTATTGCCGCCGTCAAAGGTCGCGGCTCGCTGGAGAGCGAGGACCAACACTTTATGCAGGTGATCAACAGTTTCCGCCCGCTGGCCGCCGCTGAAGCCAAGCTGGCGCAGCCGCTGCGCGTGCATCTGCGCAAGGCCAAAGCGGGCGACAAAATGGCCGCCCTGGCCACGGTCAGCAAGTGGCCGGAGGACCCCGAGGCGACGCTGCGTCTTCTCAACGGACTCTATCCCGAGGGTGAGCCGCGTCCTGGTGACTGGCTGAAAATATTGCGTTAGAGCCTGCCTACGATCTGCTGCGCGTCGGCCATGCTGCGTTAAAAACAGGCTCGGACGGTGGCTGCCACCGAACGGCCTTTAGGCCGCCCCGCTGGGCGAGCGCAGCGAGTAATGCTCATTTACAACTCGTAAACTGCGCTTCCTCGCCTGCTTTTGCCTTGCCTGGCTCTAGCTCGCGAGATCGTAAACAGGTTCTTAGAGCCTTCTAACCGGGCTGACTCAACGGTCTTGTGAGGCTTGGGCTTCTTGCCGTATCCTCGACCACCTGTCTGTTTCACAGCCCCCCCAAAAGCGGAAATGCCCCTATGTCTGATCTGAAAACTGCCGCTCTCGAATACCACGCCAATCCTCGTCCGGGGAAGCTGAGTGTCGAGCTGACCAAGCCTACTGCAACGGCCCGCGACCTCGCGCTGGCCTACAGTCCGGGTGTGGCGGAACCAGTGCGGGAAATCGCCCGTGACCCTGAGCTGGCTTACAAGTACACCGGCAAAGGCAACCTGGTCGCAGTCATTTCAGACGGTACGGCCATCCTCGGTCTGGGCAACCTCGGCCCGCTGGCGTCCAAGCCCGTGATGGAAGGCAAGGGTGTGCTGTTCAAGCGTTTCGCCGGTATTGATGTATTCGATATCGAAGTCGAATCCGAGAGCCCGCAGGCGTTTATCGACACCGTACGACGTATTTCTGTGACTTTCGGTGGCATCAACCTGGAAGACATCAAGGCGCCTGAGTGCTTTGAGATTGAGCGCACACTGATCGAGCAGTGCGACATTCCGGTGTTCCACGATGACCAGCACGGCACCGCCATCGTTACTGCGGCCGGCATGCTCAACGCTCTGGAAATCGTCGGCAAGACCCTGCCCGAAGCCAAGATCGTCTGCCTGGGTGCTGGCGCTGCCGCGACCTCCTGCATGAAGTTGCTGGTCAGCATGGGCGCCAAGATCGAGAACATCTTTATGGTCGACCGCAAAGGCGTGATTCACGCTGGTCGCGACGACCTGAACCAGTACAAAGCAGCATTCGCCCACGAAACCGACAAGCGCACGCTGTTTGATGCCCTCGACGGCGCCGATGTGTTTGTCGGCCTGTCGGGTGCCAACCTGCTGGAGGCCGAAGGCCTGGCGCGCATGGCGGCTAATCCGATCGTGTTCGCTTGCTCCAACCCGGACCCGGAAATCAGCCCGGCCCTGGCCCACGCCACGCGCGACGACGTGATCATGGCCACCGGTCGTTCGGACTACCCGAACCAGGTTAACAACGTACTCGGCTTCCCCTTCATCTTCCGTGGCGCTCTGGATGTTCGCGCTACCCGCATCAACGAAGAAATGAAGATTGCCGCTGCCCTGGCCCTGCGTGACCTGGCCAAGCAACCGGTACCGCAGGACGTGTGTGACGCCTACGGCGGTGCGCCGCTGGCGTTCGGCCGTGAGTACATCATTCCGAAGCCGATGGACAAGCGTCTGATCAACGTGGTTTGCGATGCGGTGGCCAAGGCTGCGATCGAAAGCGGTGTGGCGACCCTGCCGTATCCGAAGCACTACCCGCTGACGTCCGTGGATGACGTGTTCAACGGCTAAGTCTGTTGACGCAGTAGCAAAAACGCCCCGACTGGTTCGGGGCGTTTTTTTTATGTGAATTTTTTACCTGGATAGGGCTGTGCGTGGCGCTCAGTCCTTGATCAGCAGCTCAACCTGGCTTGGGTCGTCGATAAAGCGATTGCGGTTGCCTTGCAGGCTGGCGATCTTGTCGTTGCGCGCTTGTTCTTCGGCGTCGGGCGGGTCCATCTGATGCCACTGCTTGAACATCTGCAGTTGGCCGACAATTGGCAGGCCGTACTCAATGTGCATATAGAAGATGGCGCGGGCAACGTTGCCCTTGGCCGCATCGCGCGGTTCCACCAGTTGGAAGCTGCTCTTCAGGTCACAGCCGATGGCGTCGAACTTGCTCGGTATATCGTCACCCAAATCACCGAACTGAGCGCTGCGGCGGGCCAGTTCGACGCGGGTCAACTCCGGGTAGAGGTTGTGCAGGTCGGCGAGCATGTAGGGGTATTGCGGGTTGGTGGCCAGGCATTGCGCGTCGGTGACGCAACGCAGGGCGCTTTTGATCTGCTTGCTGGCATAGACAGGGCTGGGCATCAGTTGGCCATGGCTCTGGTCGAAGGCCTTGGCGCAATACAGCGAACTGCCGCCGCTGGCATACAACTGGCCCCAGAACACCTGTTCGGCGCTGGCCTTGGGGTCGCCTAGCTGACTTTGGCCGCCGGCAAGGGCGGGAGTGATGGTGCTGACTGCCGCGAGGCAGCCAAGGGCAATCGCAACTGCGCGCATGGTCTTGACCCTGTGGCCACGTGAGCGCGGCCTGTTATTTTGTAGGACAAAAACAGTCTAACAAGACCTGCGTCACAAAATAAAGGCGAACAAGCGGTTGCTTGGTTTTCTTGTAGGCTTTGGCTTACAAGGCATGCTGGCGATCGGCGCTATCGCCGAAATTTGCCACTGACTAATCTGTGCCCCAAGGACGTCGCGCAGGAAGCGCAAGCCGCCAGCACGGAAATGCTGGAGCTCCGCCAGGATGGCGGTCTGAACATGGATGTCAGGACACAGTCTGCAAACCCCGCTTCGGCGGGGTTTTCTTTTGCCCGCGAAAAAGTATTAACAAGCCGTTAAAAACGTAGGCGAGGCAGCCAGCGCAAGGCAAAAACAGGCGAAAAAGCGGAGTTACGAGCTGTAAATGAGCATTTTGAGACGCCGCGTCCCGGCCTGTTTTTAACGCAGCGATGGCAACGCAGGTAGTTTTTAACAGCCGGTCAGCCAGCGACGCAGTGCACTGGGCGGCACGCCCGTCCAGCGCTTGAACGAGCGACGAAAATTGGTCGCATCGTGAAAGTGCAGGTGGCTGGCCACCTGGTCATTGCTGTAACCCTTGACCTGATAGAGGTACAGCGCCACTTGCAGGCGCACCTGGTCATGCTGTTGCTGATAGCTGGTGGCGTGTTTGTGCAGCTTGCGCTTGAAGGTCGCTGGGCTCATGGCAAAGGCGGCTGCCGCACGTTCCAGGCTCGGCGCCTCGCGCACATGGCGCAGCAGCCAGCGTTGCAGGCAATCCAGCAGGCTGGCCCGTGGGCCGCTGGCGAGCAGTTGTTCACGGGCTTGTTGGCAGGCCACCACCGCAGTGGTCAGGGCGGCCTGGGGCAGGGCACGGGTCAGGTAGTGGCGTGGCAGGCGCAGCAAGTTGTAGGGGCTGTTGAAGTGCAGGTCTTCACCCAGGTGCACCCAGTACTGCTCGACATAGCGTGGTTGCGCGTGGGTGAAGTGAAACTGCCAGGGCAGGCGTTCGCCGCACAGCTGCCGAGCGAGAGCCACCACTGCGGTCATGCTCGCCTCCAGCAGAAAGCGCTGCTGAACGCCGGCACCGCAACTGTCCAGCCAATAGACATAGGCGTAGTGCTCGTCCAGCAGCAGGCGTGGGCTGAGCAAGGGCGCCAGCAGAGCGCGCAGCTCGCCGAGCAGCTCCAGCGCCTGTTGCAGATTGCCCGCCAGGGCCAGGGCCTGACTGGCGGCGCCATGGTGGCCGGGCAACAGGCGCTGACCAAACAAAAAGCTGCTGTCATCGGCGTCCAGCAGGCGCTGGGCATTGTCGATCAGCAGGAGAAACTGCTCCGGGCTGATCAGCGTATTGCCGGCCAGAATATCGGCGTGAAACAGGCCGGTGCCGCGCAGCAGGCGATGGCTGTCGATGCCCCGCGACAGGCACAAATCGATCAGGCAGGCCGGTTGCTGGTGCGCGGCAATAAAGCGGCTGTCGCGCTCATACCAATCGGGTTTGCTGGCCATGGCTGTTTAGGCGCTCAGGGCCAGCGGTTGCTTGGCCCGTGCCAGGGCCAGATTGAGGCGCTGCAGTAAGGTCTGCGGGTCTTCGTCGACGGCCATCACCACCGCCACTGTGGCGCTTAGATGCAGGCGTTCGCCGTGCTGGCGAGTCTTGTGGGCCAGATGGGCGACGGCCTGTTGCAGCTCGCCGGCCAGCTGGCGGGCCAGGGTCTCGCCGGTGTTCGGCAGCAGCACCACGAAGCGGTCGCCGGCCAGCCGGCAGAGCAAGTCCTGGCAGCGCAGGTTGAGCAGCAGTTGCTGGCTGATGGCCTGCAGCACGGCATCGCCCTCTGCATGGCCGAAGCGTTGATTGAGCGCACTGAAGTTGTCCAGGTCCACGGCCACCAGCGACAGCGGTTGCGCCTGTTCGGCGTGCTGCAGGCTTAGCTGCAACTGGCGGCGCAGGTACTCGGCGGCACCCAGCGGGGTGAGCTTGTCGAACAACCGGTGCTCGCGGAACAGCCGCTCGCGTTTTTCCAGTTGGGCGCTGATCGCCAGTTGCTCGTGGTGCCAGTGGTACAGGCCGACCGTCATCAGCAGCAGGCCGATGGGCATTGGCGCCGACTCCAGCCAGCTGTCCCAGGTGATGCTGTCGGGCAGACGGATGAACTCATCCAGGGCATCCACCCACCAGGAAAAAAACACGCAGCCCAGGCCCAGGGCCAGCAGGCTGCTGACCCGCCCCGCCGGCCGGCTCTTAAGAATCAGCACCAGCCAGGCCAGGGCCAGCAGGGCTGAGCCGCCTTCGCCGAGGATGTCCAGCCAGACCCATTCAACCATGGGTTTCAGGTCGCCGGCGGCCAGGTGCAGGAGCAGGGCAAGGTTGGCGGCTAGCAGCAGGGCGGCCAGTTTTAGGCGGTGTAGATGCAGCAAAGAGGACATGGCCAGCAGGCTCCGTTTCAGCGTATGGGCGCCAGCTCAACAGAGCGATGTGACGGTTTGGTTGCAGGCGGGGAGGTCAAATCGGCTCAGGCGTTGTATTGAGTATTTTGCCGATAGCGGGTCACCGGCCAATGGGCGGCGCGCGCTACGGCGGCGGGCGGGTTCAAGCAGCTCAAAAAGGCGGGTCATTGCAGCCCATTTACCCGTTAAAAGCGTCGCAAAGCCCCGTTTTTCGTGGCTTGGCGGCAGCGCTGTCACAGAAGTGTCATGCCCGGCTTCTAGCGTGCCCTCCCAAGTTAGCCGGGCCATTTGCCTGGCCATCATCACCTGGGGAGATTCTGATGACGCGCAATCGCCGTACTTCCGCCCGCCGTGCGGGCCATGCACTCAGTGCCTTGGCGCTGGCCGTGGCAGCCAGTTCGCTGCTGGCGGCGGAAACCAGCACCGAGCGCAGTGAACACGTCAATGTGGTCGGCCAGGCCGTCAGCATCGACAAGTCGTTGAAGCAGCAACGACGCTCCGACAGTGTCGAAAGCGTGGTCAGTGCCGACGGTGTGGCCCAGTTGCCGGACGAGAACGTGGCCGAGGCGGCCCAGCGTCTGCCTGGCGTCAGCGTCGAGCGCGACCAGGGCGAAGGCCGCTTTGTCAGCGTGCGTGGCCTGGGTCCGGACCTCAACAGCGTGACCATCAACGGCACCCTGATCCCGTCGCCCAACAGCGGCAGCCGCGCGGTGGCCCTGGATGTACTGCCCGCCGAATTGGTGCAGTCGCTGTCGGTGATCAAGACCCTGACCCCGGACATGGACGCCAACTCCCTGGGCGGTACCGTGGCGGTGGAAAGCCTGTCGGCATTCGATCACGAGGGGCTGTTCTACACCGGCAGCGCCGAGGGCAGCTACGACGAAAACACCAGCGAGACCAGCCCGAAGTTCTCCGGCGCAGTCAGTGACCGCTTCAGCCTTGGCGACGGCACCGACAACTTCGGCGTGGCCGCAGCGGCCAGTTGGGGTAAGCGCGATTTTGGCTCCGACAACGTCGAGACCGGCGGCGACTGGGACTTCAACGACGGCGCCAAACTGGAGCAGTTCGAGCAGCGCGATTACGAAATCAGCCGCGAGCGCAGCGGCCTGGGCCTGAACTTCGACTACCAGGCCGACGACCTCAACAGCTATTTCCTGCGCACCCTGTACAGCCGCTACAAGGACACCGAAACCCGCAACGCCGCCGGCGTCGAGTTTGCCGATGCCCAGGCCCAAGGCGAACGTGGCGAGGCCGAGGGCTTTCGCGAGCTGAAGGACCGCGAGGAAACCCAGGAGATTCAGTCCTACGTACTCGGCAGCGAACACCTGCGCGGGCCCTGGACGCTGAATACCCAGGCCGGCTGGAGCCAGTCCAGCGAAGACACCCCGGAACATATCGCCAGCGCCACCTTTGAGGGCAATGACGATTTCACCAGCGCCGGTTTCAGCGACACGCGCAAGCCGCGTCTGCATATCGAAGATGCCTTCTACGACCCGGCCAACTTTAGCCTCAAGGATGTTGAGCGCGAAGAGCAGGACACCACCGACACCGAGAAAAACATCAAGCTCGACCTGGCCCGTGACTACGACCTGGCCGGCAATGCCGCGCAGTTCAAGTTCGGCGGCAAGCTCAGTCGCCGCGACAAGGACAACGACACCGAGGTGTGGAAGTACGAAGACTTCGACACCTTCGGCATTAGCGACGACGAGCTGCTGCTCAGCCATTACCAGAAGGGCAGCGTCGACTACGGCCTCGGCCCGTTCGGTACGGGTATCAGCGCCAACGCGGTGGAGAATCTGCTCGGCCGCCTGGATCGCAGCGCGTTCTACGACGAGGAACAGTCGCGGGTGAATGACTTCGACATGCGCGAAGACATCAACGCCGGCTACCTGATGCACACCCTGGACATCGACGACTGGCGCCTGATTGCCGGCCTGCGCTATGAGGGCACCGAGTTCCAGGCCAAGGGTACGGGCATCAGCGATGGCGACTATGTTGCCAGCGACGCCAGCCATGACTACGACCACTGGTTGCCGGGCCTGCACGCCCGCTATCAGCTGGACAAAAACACCCAGCTGCGCGCCGCCTGGACCAACGCCGTGGTACGCCCAACCTTCGAGCAACTGGCGCCGGGCTTTGTCATCGACGGCGACGAGGCCGAGTTTGGCAACCCCAACCTCGACCCGCTGGAGTCGAGCAACTTCGACCTCGGCATCGAGCACTACCTGGGCTCGGCCGGCGTGGTTTCGGCGTTCGTGTTCTACAAGGACATCCAGAACTTCGTCTACAACAGCGACCTGGCCGGCAGCGGCCAGTGGCTCAACTTTGACGAGGCCAACACCTTCGCCAACGGCGACAGTGCCGACCTGTATGGCCTGGAGCTGGCCTACTCACAAAAATTCAACTGGCTGCCGGCGCCCTGGAACGGCCTGCTGGTGGGCGCCAACGCCACCTTCAGCCGCTCCGAGGCGAGCATCGAAAGCCGTGGCCTGAGCCGCGACATCGACCTGCCGTTCCAGTCCGACAGCGTCGGCAACCTGATGCTCGGCTGGGAGAACGACAAACTCAGCCTGCGCCTGTCGGCCAACTACAAGTCCGACTACCTGCAGGAAGTGGCGGCGGTCGACGACCCCGCCCACGACCTCAGCGTCGACGACCAGACCTTTGTCGACTTCACCGCGCGCTACTTCCTGACCGACGAGCTGCAACTGTCCTTCGAGGCTCAAAACCTCACCGACGAGTCCTACTACGTCTCCACCGGCAGCAGCAGCTACAACGCCCAGTACGAAGAGTACGGCCCCAGCTACAAGCTCGGCCTGACCTTCACCCACTTCTGATTGAACCCCGGCGGCGCCCCTCACTGCGCGGCGCCGGGTAAGGATGACTGCTTGAAAACTGCATTGCTAAAACACACGCCACTGGCCGTGCTGCTGGCCAGCGCCTTGCTGGCCGGCTGCGACAAGTCGGCGGGCAAACCGACCCTGCAACTCAGCCCTTGGGGCGCCTCGGCGCAGGTCAAGGCCGAGGATGTACGCTTTCTGCCGGCCGAGTTGGGCAGCCTGGGCCATGACCTGCGCCTGGCCGCCAGTGAGCGCAAAGGCTTGCTGCTGCTGGCCGCCGACGGTCAGCCGCTGGCTCGCTTGCCGGGCACCTATGCAGGCCTGGACAGCCGCGCGCAGGGCCAGCAACTGATCGTTGCCAGCCTGGACAGCGCCACCCAACAGGCGGTCCTGGTGCCGCTCGACCCGGCCACTCGCCAGTGGGGCGCGGTGCAAGCACTGCCGGCTCGCGACTACGCGGTGTCCGGGTTGTGCCTGTACCGCGATGAGGCCAGCAACCTGCACCTGTTCCTGCTCGGCGAAGACGGCCAGGGCGAGCAATGGCTGGTCGGCAACGGCGCCGGGCTGAATGCCACGCCGCTGCGCCTGCGTGGCCTGCCGACGCCGCCGGGCGCCGAGTATTGCCAGGCCGACGACGCCGCCAACCGCCTGTTCGTCAACGAAGAAGGCGTCGGCCTGTGGGCCTATGCGGCCCAGCCGGAAGCCGACGTGGCGCGCCAGCCGGTGGACCTGCGTGCGCCCTTTGGCGGATTGCAGGCCAGCATCGGCGCCATGCACAGCCAGCCCGGCGGCGTGCTGGCGCTGGACCCGGAGGCGGCGCGCCTGCACCTCTATCAGCAGCAGGGCGATACCTGGCAGAGCGTCGCCAGCCTGCCGTTGGACGGCTTGCAGGAGCCTGAGCGCCTGACGGTCCGGCCAACCGCCAAGGGGCTGGAGCTATTGATTCAAGATGACGGCAGCGGGCGTTTCTATCAGGGCGAACTGAACTGGCAGCCGACGCCGGTGGCCCTGCCGCCGGTGCTGGCCAATGTGCCGGCGCTGCGCCAGAGCGAGCCGGTGGGTCGCCATGGCGACGCCGCCGATGACCCGGCGATCTGGCTGCACCCCACAGATCCAGCGTTGTCGCGGGTGCTGGGCACCAACAAGAAACAGGGCCTGCTCAGCTATGACCTCGACGGCAAGTTGCTGCAGGAGCTGCCGGTCGGGCGCCTGAACAACGTCGATGTGCGCGGCGACTTTGCCCTCGGCAACCAGCGTGTCGACCTGGCCGTGGCCAGCAATCGTGACCACAACAGCATCAGCCTGTTCGCCATCGACCGCGCCAGCGGTGAGCTGCGCGAGGCCGGCGAGATCCGCACGCCGCTCAAGGAAATCTACGGCATCTGCCTGTTCCAGCCTAACCGCGACGAGCTGTATGCCTTCGCCAATGGCAAGGACGGCACCTTCCTGCAATACCGCCTGCGCAGCGATGCCCAGGGCCAGGTGCAGGGCGAGCAGGTGCGCCGCTTCCAGGTCGCCAGCCAGCCGGAAGGCTGCGTCGCCGACGACCGCAACCAGCGCCTGTTTGTCGGCGAAGAAGACGCCGGTGTGTGGACCCTGGACGCCCGCGCCGAGCAACCGGCCGAGCTGGTCAGCGTGCTCAAGGTCGGCGAGTTGCTGCAGGCCGATGTCGAGGGCCTGGGCCTGTATCAGGGCGCCGAGCGCGACTACCTGGTGATTTCCAGCCAGGGCAACGACAGCTATGTGGTGCTCGACGCCGCGCCGCCCTTTGCCCCGCAGGGCGCCTTCCGGGTGGGCCTGAACGGTGCCCTGGGCATCGACGGTGCCTCGGAAACCGATGGCCTGGAGGTCACCTCGGCCAACCTCGGCGGGCCCTGGAGCGCCGGTCTGCTGGTGGTCCAGGACGGGCGCAAGCGCCTGCCCGAGAGCACCCAGAACTTCAAGCTGGTGCCCTGGGCCGAGGTGGCCAAGGCCTTGGGATTGCCTTAGGGCGTGTCTGTAGGAGCCAGCTTGCTGGCGATCAAACTCGCAAGAGCATCGCCAGCAAGCTGGCTCCTACAAAAGTGTCCGCTGTCATCAATTTGCAACCCTTAGCTAATCGAATAAGCCGTGCCCTGCATTTGTGGGCCGGCTGCAACGCAGGAGTCAACGCATGCACGCCACACTCGAACATATGACAATCTGGAGCCTGATCAGCGACGCCACGCCGCTGGTCAAAGGGGTGATGCTGACCCTGCTGCTGGCCTCGTTGACCAGCTGGTACCTGATCGTCCAGCGCAGCCTGTTGCTGGGGCGCAGCGAGCGCTTGCTGAAACAGTTTCAGCAGCAGTTTCGCGCCAGCGCCGACCTGGCCCAGCTGTACCGCGAGGGCGATGCCACAGCCGACGATGATGCGGGCCTGGAGCGGATTTTTCGTGATGGTTTCGGCGAGTTCAGCCACCTCAAGAGCGAGCCGGGGATCAGCGGCGAGGCGGTGATCGACGGTGTCGAGCGGCGCCTGTTAGTGACCATCAGCGAAGAGCAGGAGCGCCTGGAAAAGGGCCTGGCATTTCTCGCCACGGTCGGCTCGGTGAGCCCCTATATCGGCCTGTTCGGCACCGTGTGGGGGATCATGAATGCCTTTATCGGCCTGTCCCAGGTGCAGCAGGCCACCCTCAGTACCGTGGCGCCGGGGATCGCCGAGGCGCTGATCGCCACCGCCATCGGCCTGTTCGCAGCCATTCCGGCGGTGGTCGCCTACAACCGCTTCGCCGCGCGGGTGGAAACCCTCGGTACGCGCTATTACGCCTTCGGCAACGAGCTGCAGGGGCGCCTGCATCGCAAGCTGCAGGCCGCCACCAGCCTCGCCCGCGCGGCCTGAGGAGGCGCCATGCGCAAGCCAGCGAAGAAGCACGGGCCCAAGGCCGAAATGAACGTGGTGCCCTATATCGACGTGATGCTGGTGCTGCTGGTGATCTTTATGGTCACCGCGCCGATGCTCACCCAGGGGGTGAAAATCGAACTGCCCAAGGTCGCCGCCCAGGCTTTGGCCAGCAATGTCGAGCAGCAGATCCTGACCCTCTCGGTGCAGGCCGATGGCGGTTACTACTGGAACCTCGGTAGCGAGCTGAAGACCGAAGGCCAGACCGACAGCGCCGTGAGCCTGGAGGAAATGACCGCCAAGGTCGGCGCCATCATCGCCGCCCGTGGCGACACCCAGGTGTATGTGCGCGCCGACCAGAACGCCGCTTATGTGCATGTGGTGGCCGGCATCGCTGCCCTGCAGCAGGGCGGGGTGAGCAACCTCGGGCTGATCACCGAGGCGCCGCAATGACGGCCGCGCTGCTGCCGGTTATGCCGCTGCTGCGCGCGCCACGCCCGGCGTGTGGCTGGTGTCGCAATGCCGGTGCGGCGCTCGGCGCGCTGGTGCTGCACGGGCTGGTGCTTATGGGGCTGCTCGGCCAGTGGCAGAGCAACCCGGCGCAGGAGCCTGAGGTGCGCACCCTGACCACCCAACTGATCAGCCTGGCGCCGCCGGTCGCCCCTGCACCGCCACCCCCTGAACCGGTCGTCGTCGCGCCTGAACCTGCGCCGGTCAAACCTGCGGTTGTCCGGCCCGTCGAGCCGCGCGTGCAGCCGCAACAGCTCGAACACGCTGCCCTGGCGCGCCAGCGGGTTGCCGAGCGTGAGCAGAAACAGAAGCAGGAGCGTCAGGCGCAAGAGCAGCAGCGTCTTGACCAGCAACGCCGTGCCGCCGCCGAGCAGCTCGCCCAGCAACAGGCGCAGCAGCGTCTGGCCGAGCAGCAAGCTCAGGCTGCCGAGCGCGCACGCCAGGCCGAGGCTGCTGCGGCCGCTAGTCGTCAGTACCTGCCGATTGCCAAGGAGGCACCGGATTACCCCGATCGCGCCCTGGACAAAGGCATCGAAGGCGATTGCAGCGTGACCTACACCGTCACGCCCCAAGGCCGGGTGGCCGACCCGCAGGTGGCTGGCGACTGCCATCCGCTGTTCGTGCGTCCGTCCCTGGCGGCGGCCAAGACCTTCCGCTACCAGCCGCGTATCGTCGCGGGCCAGGCGGTGGCCGTGGTCGGGGTAAAGAACACCTTCCACTACCGCATCGAATAACCCCGACCTGCTCTTGTAGGAGCCAGCTTGCTGGCGATCCGCGTCGCCAGACCTGTGATCGCCAGCAAGCTGGCTCCTACAGCGACCGTGCAGGCCGTAGCCCGGATGCACTCCGGGACCACCACTCACAGCCATCGAGACTTCGTGATGAACGAGCACAGCCAATTCCACGCCCGCCTGGAAGCCCACGACGACATCACCATCAACCCCAGCGCCAATCCGCCGCTGGCCGAGCTGCTCAATCCGAGTCGGCGCAACGTGCTCAAGGGCGGTTTGACCCTGGCGGCATTGGGCTTCTTCGCCGGCGGTATCAGTGCCTGCGGCAAGGCCAGCGCCAGCCCGTTGCTGAACTTCAAGGGCGTGCCGGTGCAGATCGATCCGGCCTTTGACCGCGTGCTGGTGGCCGAGGGTTACCGCGCCGTGCCGTTCTTCTCCTGGGGCGACCCGGTGGAAGCGGGCGCCCCAGCTTGGAACCCGGACGCCAGCGACGACTGGCAGGCTCAACTCAAGCAGGCCGGCGACAACCACGACGGCATGGATTTCTTCGCTTTCCCCGGTGAAAGCGAGCGTGGCCTGCTGGTGATGAACCACGAGTACATCAACCCGCCGCTGCACCCGTCCGGCAAAATCGATCAAAGCAAGCCACGGCCACTCAACGAGGTGCGCAAGGAACAGGCGGCCCACGGCGTGTCGGTGATCGAAGTGCGCAAGGGCGCCGATGGTCAATGGCAGCGGGTCATGGACTCGGCCTATAACCGCCGTATCAGCATGCTCACGCCGATGCGTCTGGCTGGCCCGCTGGCGGCCCATGCGCTGATGCAGACCGCCAGTGACCCGCGCGGCCTGGAGGTGCTCGGCACCCTGAACAACTGCGCCACCGGCATTACGCCCTGGGGCACCTTCCTCACCTGCGAGGAAAACTGGCCCAACTACTTTATCAACCGCGACCCGGCCGATTACGCCGCGCGGGTGGCGCACAAGCGCTATGGCCTGGCCAGCAGCGGCACCAGTAAAAACTACGCCTGGGAAACCGCCGACCCGCGCTTCGACGCCACGCCGTACCCGGATCAGGCCCATGGCGGCCACGTCAACGAGCCCAACCGCTTTGGCTGGGTGGTGGAAATCGATCCCTTCGACCCACAGGCGCAGCCAATCAAACGCACCGCCTTCGGCCGTTTCAGCCGTGAGTGCGCGGCCCTGAGTTTGGGCGATGACGGACGCATGGCGTTCTATTCCGGCGACGATGCCAAGGGCGAGTACCTGTACAAATTCGTGCCCAGCGGCCGCTTTGATGCCGCCAACCCCAAGGCCAGCCGCGACCTGCTGGATCACGGCACCTTGTATGTGGCCAAGCTGCACGCCGATGGCAGCGGCCAGTGGCTGGCGCTGGTGCATGGGCAGAACGGCCTGAGCGCCGAGCACGGCTTCCCCAGCCAGGCCGAGGTGCTGGTCAACGCCCGTGCCGCCGCCGACCGCGCCGGTGCCACGCCGATGGACCGTCCGGAATGGGCCGCGGTGCACCCCAAGAGCCGTGAGGTCTACGTCACCCTGACCAACAACGACGGGCGCGGCAGCAAGCAACCCGTGGACAAGGCCAACCCGCGGCCGAACAACCTGCACGGGCAGATTCTGCGCTTTAACGAGCAGGGCGCTGACCCGACTGCGACTACCTTTACCTGGGAGTTGTTTCTACTCGCCGGTGAACCGCGCGGCGCCAAGGGCAAGGATGGCCAGCCAGTGCCGGCCAACCTGACCGGCACGATCAATGGCGACCTGTTTTCTTCACCGGACGGGGTGGCGTTTGATGCGGCCGGGCGCCTGTGGATTCAGACCGATTACGACGATGCCGAGCCGGCTATGCAGGCCATGGGCTGCAACCAATTGCTCTGTGCCGACCCTAGCAGCCGCGAGGTGCGGCGTTTTCTGGTCGGCCCACGCGGCTGCGAAATCACCGGCCTGGCCTGGAGCCCGGATGGCAAGGCGATGTGGGCGAATATCCAGCACCCCGGCATCAGCTTCCCGGCCAGCGACGGCAAAACCCGCCCGCGCTCGACCACAGTGTTGATCACTAAACTCGACGGTGGGGTGATTGGTAGCTGAGCCAGCGCATAGCAGCATTGGGTAAAGCGGGGCTAGTCGAGGCTATGCCCAGCTCAACAATCGCCGCCCACACCTTCATTCCCGTAGGAGCGGCTTCAGCCGCGAAGTGGGTGTTGAGGGTTGGAAGATTCGCGGCTAAAGCCGCTCCTACAAAAGCCTGGTCGCCGTGCACACAAGCAGCGCAATTCTCTGGATTGGCGTGAGCGCGCAGTGGGCTAGATCGGCAACGCCGCCATTCCCGTAGGAGCGGCTTCAGCCGCGAAGTAGGTGTTGAGAGTTGGAGGGTTCGCGGCTAAAGCCGCTCCTACAAAAGCCTGGTCGCCGTGCACACAAGCAGCGCAATTCTCTGGATTGGCGTGAGCGCGCAGTGGGCTAGATCGGCAACGCCGCCGCCATTCCCGTAGGAGCGGCTTCAGCCGCGAAGTAGGTGTTGAGGGTTGGAAGATTCGCGGCTAAAGCCGCTCCTACAAAAGCCTGGTCGCCGTGCACACAAGCAGCGCAATTCTCTGGATTGGCGTGAGCGCGCAGTGGGCTAGATCGGCAACGCCGCCATTCCCGTAGGAGCGGCTTCAGCCGCGAAGTAGGTGTTGAGAGTTGGAGGGTTCGCGGCTAAAGCCGCTCCTACAAAAGCCTGGTCGCCGTGCACACAAGCAGCGCAATTCTCTGGATTGGCGTGAGCGCGCAGTGGGCTAGATCGGCAACGCCGCCGCCATTCCCGTAGGAGCGGCTTCAGCCGCGAAGTAGGTGTTGAGGGTTGGAAGATTCGCGGCTAAAGCCGCTCCTACAAAAGCCTGGTCGCCGTGCACACAAGCAGCGCAATTCTCTGGATTGGCGTGAGCGCGCAGTGGGCTAGATCGGCAACGCCGCCGCCATTCCCGTAGGAGCGGCTTCAGCCGCGAAGTAGGTGTTGAGAGTTGGAGGGTTCGCGGCTAAAGCCGCTCCTACGAGTGCTCGCTTGCAGTCAACGCCCATGCAAGGCCTTGACGCATAAACCTAGAGCGCTTGTTGTGTGTAGTCGATGTTGTTTCGCTAGAAAATGAATAGCGCAGGCCTTGGCCTGCGCTATTCATTTATGCCGCTAAACGGGTACTTAGCCGTTTTGCTCGGCTACGCGCTTACGGCAGGCCGCACCGAAGGCCTCGAACAGGCGCACCGATTGCGGGTTTTGCGAGGCTTGCCACTCGGGGTGCCATTGCACACCCAGGGTGAACTGCGGCGCTTGTGGCAGGTGAATGGCTTCGATCACGCCGTCTTCGGCGTGAGCCAGTGCTTCCAGACCTTTGCCCAGGGTTTTGATGCCCTGGCCGTGCAGGGAGTTGACCGGAATTTCTTCCAGACCCAGCAACTCGGCCAGCCAGGTGCCGGGCACCAGGCGAATGCTGTGGGCTTCGGCGTATTGCTCGGCCGGAGGCGTGGTGTCGTCTTCGCGGTGGTCGTTCATGCCCTCAACTTCGTAGAGTTTCTGGTGCATGTCGCCGCCGAGGGCCACGTTCATTTCCTGCATGCCGCGGCAGATACCGAAGATCGGCAGGCCCTTGGCCAATGCGGCGTGAATCAGTGGCAGGTCGAAGTTGTCGCGGTCCTGGTCCTGGGCCTTGCTTGGCGTGAGGTTTTCCTGACCGTAGAGCGTCGGGTCGATGTTGCTGCCGGCGCCAGTGAGGTAGACGCCATCGACCATCGACAGGTATTGCTCAAGGTCATCGGTGCCGAAGCAGGTGGGTGCCAGCAGGGGCACGCAGCCAGAGATTTCGACCAGGGGACGGATGTACTTGTTGGTCATCACTTGGTAGTCGTGGCCTTTGCGCTCTTGGGCGCCCATGGACATCAGGACTACAGGTTTACGTTTTGCGTTCTGGGTGTTGCCAGTGTTGTTGTTGGACATATGTCACCTTAGGGCAGGCCGGCGCCTGCCGTTTCTGTGCAGGAAGTACCTGTGTTGCCGCGGTGCTTCCTGTTTTTACTGGTGCTGTCTGCCTTGCTGCAGCCTCGCGCAATAGCCATGTTGCGTGCATCAGCTGGCCGAGTGAAAGCGCCCAGAGGGTCGCTAAAGGGTAGCTGAAGAGCAGACGGAACCGTGGCTCAGTTTGCCTTGGCTGTAAAATATGTCAAACAAATCAGTGTTCTTTGTTAAGAATATCCGACCATTGCAGCGTTGTAGGCACGTGGGTAATCACGCTGAAACGCTGGTGGCGCCTGATGTCTCTGTGCGTGTTGAGCGTATGGGCACCTTGGCTGAGCGGGCACGGAGGCGGGCTCTGGATCAGTCGATTTCCACACGATTGCGGCCGCCGGCTTTGGCCCGGTACAACGCCTCGTCGGCGCGCTGATAGAGGCTGGTCGGGCTGTCGTCGGCTTGGCTGAAGCTGGCGCCGAGGCTGGCCGTCATTACCTGGGCTGGGTTCTTCAGGTGTTCGATGGCCAGCCCGCTGTGAATTTGCTGGCGGATGCTTTCGCAGACACTGGCTAAGTAGGTGCGGTCCGGGTTGTGCAGCACCAGGGCAAATTCCTCGCCGCCCAGGCGTGCGGCAAAATCCAGGCCCCGGCGCGCATTGCCGGCCAGGACGCCAGCAATGCGTTGCAGGGCGAGGTCACCGGCAGGGTGGCCGTAGAAGTCGTTGTAGGCCTTGAAGTGGTCGAGGTCGAGCATGATCAAGGCAATGCAATTGTGCTCACGCTGAGCTTCCTGGAGGGCGCGTTGCAACAGCAGGTCAAAACTGCGGCGGTTGTATAGCTGAGTCAGGCCGTCAGTGTCGGCCATGTTGCGCAGAGTGCGCTTGGTCAGGAATAGCGTGCGCATCGAGTGTTCGTGGCAATAGCCAGCCGCGCCGGCGGCAACACTTGCCGCCACCAGGTAGGCCAATGACACGTGAAACTGTATCGACAGTGCATCGGCAGTCGCCAGGTATACCGCCACGTAGGTGAGCAACAGTGTGGCGAGGGCGAGATACAGGCTTTTGCGGTAGCTGTAGCCAATGGGAAAGAAAATCGCCATCTGGATCAGCATCATGCCTTCCAGGCCGAAGGGCAGCTGCATCTGCTCCACGACGGGCAGATACAGCACCGTGATCAGCAGCATGGCGAGGCTGAGACTGCCCAGGGCAATGGGGATCCAGAGGTCGCCGGTGGCCACATCAGGGGACTTCAGCACGCGGCTGGCAGCGAACACGATAATCAGCAGTGCGCACAGGCGCAGGACCATGGCCGGTAGGGTGATTGTGGGGCTGACCAAGTGCTGACTCAGCAGCAGATCAAAGCCGATAAAGGCCACGATGCTGATCAGCAGCAGGACGATGGCTTTGCGGCGTGTCTGCTGATAGTTCTGGAAGGCAAAGCGCAGGTACTCGGCTTCCAGTTCGGGCGGGAAACGGCGCAGGGCAAAGCCCCATTTTGAGGTTGCTGATTCTGCGCTGAGGTCATCGATAGGAGGCAATACGACGTGTGGTTGCATTGATGATCTCGCGGCGAGTCGTGGGCATGAACCCAGGGCAAAGGGGGAGCGTTGGATTGCGAAGCTACTGGCGTAAGTCAGGCCATTGGTCATTGCTGGCATGATGCCATGCGCCAAGGGTGGCTTGAATCTGCTCAGGGCGGCCTTTGTTGGCAAGGTTAGCTTCTGTTCGGTCAAGGCGCCTGGCAGGCGTCAGGAACGCGGCCGATGCTCAGTTGCGTCTGGTGCGCTGAAGGCCGCGTGTATGTCCTCAACCAGCGCCAGCTGCGCCTCGCTGGGCGCCCGGCCGCGGTGCTGGGCCAGGTGAAACTGCACCGTGAAGCCCAGCTCTTCAGGCCCCAGCGCTTTGAGCAAGCCGCGCGCCTGCCAGGGCGCGGCAATGTGCCGGGGCAGGTAGCCGATATGGGCGCCGGAGAGGATAAAACTCAGGCAGCCTTCCACCTGTTCGCTGCGCGCGCTGCTGCTGGTTGGCTGGAAGGGCTCGGCGGCGCTGATAAAACGATACGGATGCAGCACGCCGTCGCAGGCGTCGAGTTGCGCCTGGCTGGGCTGCGCCACGTCGAACAGCGGATGGGCCTTGGCGCAATACAGGCGCTGCTGTTCGCTGAACAGCGGCTGGTAATCCAGGGTGTGCTGCTGCCCGGCGAAGTAGCCGATGGCGAGGTGCAGCTGGTCTTGCAGCAGGCGCCGTTCCAGCTCCGCCGGCATGGCGCTGAGCAGTTCGATCTGCACCGCCTGGTTGCGCTGGCGAAAGCGGCCGATGGCAGCGGCTACGCGTTCCAGCACCTGAGCATCCAGGGCTTCTGACAAGCCAATACGCAGTTCGCCCAGCAACTTGTCGGCCATGCCCTGGGCTTCGCCCTTGAACTGTTCGATGGCAGCGAACAAGCGGCGCGTGGCCGCCAACACTTGCTCACCTTTGGGCGTCAGGCGAAAGCCGGCCTTGCCGCGCTCGCACAGGCGATAGCCCAGGCGGGTCTCCAGCTTGGCCATTTGCGTGCTGATGGTCGACTGACCGATGCCCAGCTCGCCTTGCGCCGCGCTGAAGCCGCCGCACTCCACCACGCAGACAAACAGACGCAGCAGTTGCAGGTCGAGATCGCGTAATTGGCTGAGCATGGGCACTCCTGGCGCGGGTTAAACATTGATGGCGATGAATGCCAAAGTAGCATGCTTCATATTTATCCGAAGCATGGCCCAGCGCAGGATGCCCTCAACCGTTGCTTGCCGAGGAGTGTTGCCATGCGTGCTGTGATTGCCGTGTTGTGCCTGGGGCTGGGGGTTGCCGCCCAGGCCGAAGAAAAACAATTGAACATCTACAGCTGGTCCGCCTATCTGCCGGAGCAGGCGTTGCAGCGCTTCAAGGACGAGACCGGTATTGCGGTCAAATACGACATCTTTGACAGCAGCGAAGCCCTGGAGAGCAAGCTGCTGACGGGCGCCAGTGGCTACGATGTGGTGTTCCCCTCATCAGGCGGATTGGCCCGGGCGATCAAGGCCAAGGCGTTGCAGCCGGTGCAGCGCGAGCAACTGCCACATTTCGCCAATCTGGATGCCGAACTGCTCGGCAAGCTGGCCAGCGCCGACCCCGGCAACCAGTACGGCGTGCCTTACACCTGGGGCACTGTGGGCTTGGGCATCAACAAGCAGGCGGTGGCAAAGCGCATCCCCAATGCGCCATTGAACAGCCTCGACCTGCTGTTCAAACCCGAGTACGCCAGCCGGTTGAAAGACTGTGGTATCGCCATGCTCGATTCGCCCCAGGAGGTGATCAGCGTTGCGCTCAATTACCTCGGCTTCAAACCCTACAGCACAACCGCCAGTGAGCTGGCGCAGGTGCAGGCGCTGCTCGCCCAACTGCAGCCGAACATTCGTTACGTCGCCACGGGCCGGCACATCAACGACCTGGCCAAAGGCGAAGTGTGCCTGGCCCTGACCTACAACGGTGATGCCGCCATGGCCGCCGCGCGTGCCCAGGAAAGCCAGCAAGCCTTCGAGGTGATCTACCGCATCCCCCGTGAGGGCACGCTGTTGTGGTTCGACACCCTGGCCATCCCGGTGGATGCGCCGCACCCCCAGGCTGCCCACGCGTTTATCGACTACATGCTGCGCCCGGAGGCGATTGCCGAGCTGACCAACAGCGTGTTCTTCGCCAACGCCAACCGCGAGGCCACGGCCCTGGTTGACGCGGCAGTCAGTGGCGACCCCGATATCTATCCCGATCAGGCGCTGCGCGAGCGCTTGTTCACCGAAGAGTTACTGCCGCTGCGCAGCCAGCGTGAGCGCACGCGACTCTGGACCACCTTCCGTACTCACTATTAAGGAGCTGACCATGGAAGCTTTTCAGGGCAACGACCAGGCCATGACCCGTACCAGCCTGTACGGCACCTATTCCGAAGCGACCTACGCCGGCGTCACCAGCTTTATGCGCCGGCGCTACAGTCGCGATCTGACGGGCGTGGATGTGGTGGTCAGCGGTGTGCCGTTCGACACCGCCGCCACCAACCGGCCGGGCACTCGTTTTGGCCCGCGGGCGATCCGCGCGGCATCGGTCACCAGCGCCTGGGAGCGGCACTGGCCGTGGGAGTTCGATCCCTTCGACCACTTGGCGGTGATCGATTATGGCGATTGCGACTTCGACCACAGCCAGCCCCAGCAGACCCCCGCGGCGATCGAAGCGCATGCCGACACCATCCTCGCTGCCGGTTGCGCCATGCTCACCCTGGGCGGCGACCACTTCATCAGTTACCCGCTGCTCAAGGCCCATGCCAAGCAGCACGGCACATTGTCGCTGGTGCACTTCGACGCCCACAGCGACACCTGGCCAGACACCGACGAAGGCCCGCAAGGCATCAACCACGGCACCATGTTTTATTACGCCGCCAAGCAGGGCCTGGTCGATCCGGCGCGCTCGGTACAGATCGGCCTGCGCACCACCAACGATGACGTCATGGGCTTTCAGGTGCTGGACGCCCGCCAGGTGCACCGCAGCAGTCCCGAGCAGATCGCCGAGCTGATCCGGGCGCGGGTTGGCGATAATCCGGTGTACCTGACCTTCGATATCGACTGCCTGGACCCGGCCTATGCGCCCGGTACCGGCACCCCCGTGCCGGGCGGCCTGAGCAGCCATCAGGCCCTGGAAATTCTCCGTGCCCTGCGCGGGATCAACCTGGTGGGCATGGACGTGGTGGAAGTTTCGCCACCCTACGACCACGCCGAAGTCACGGCCCTGGCGGCCTCTTATGTGGCCATGGAGATGCTCTGTCTATACGCTGCCCGGCATAAAGTGCCCGCGTGATAATCGCGCCTGAGTGGGAACATCCGCCCAGGCGCAGCAGTCCAACGGCGGGTGCACCGGCTCGCCAGTCTGGCGGCGACTTAATTCTCTTGAGGTTTAAACGATGAAAACTGCCCACCGCCTGTTACTGCTCGGCGCCCTGTCGATGACCACGTTTCCGGCCTTGGCGTTTAGCTTGAGCGACGCCGCCAATGTGGTCTCGGCAGCCGGCGGCGCCAATGGGGGCGGGGAGGCCGCGAACCTGTTGGGTAACCCGCAGAGCCTGGAGTTGTTGCAGGCCCTGAGCAGCCTCAAGCTCAGCCCGCAACAGGCGCTGGGTGGCACGGGCGCGTTGCTTGGCCTCGCGAAAAACCAGTTGCCGAGCGCTGAATACAGCCAGCTGAATCAGAGCATTCCCGGTTTGAACAAGCTGGAAGGCAGCAACGGCCTGCAGCAACTGAATGGCCTCAGCGGCCTGCTTGGCAAATCGGCGGGCGCGCCGCTCAGCGCCGAAGCCACGGCGGCGCTGAGCAACGTCAACAACACCCAGCAGCTCAATCAGGCCTTTAGCGCCTTGGGCATGGACAGCGGCATGATCGGCCAGATCGCGCCCTTGCTGCTGCAGTACTTCGGTCAGCAAGGTGTGCAAGGCGCATTGCTTAACAGCCTGGGCAGCGTCTGGGGTGTTAGCGGCGCTTGATGGTGTGCAGTGGGCAGTAACGGAAAAGCTGCGCAGAGCTGTTTACTCTACCCCCGATGGGGCGCGCCGGGAAGATTTCGGGGGGAGTTTAGGGGACCCCACCCCCCGATTTTGGCTTAAGGAAAGGTTTTTTTTTAATTAAGGGATGGCCGCGCCGAGCCCCCCCTCGAAAAAATTCGCGGTCAAGACCGCTCCCACGGATTCTGTAGGCACCAGCAGCGCGTTGTAGGCGCGTTTGAAGTCACGTCTACAGCGAGTACCTTCGGTGTGTGACAAAGCGTCCCCCGCCCGCCTTGCGGCGCGCGGGGGTGGCGCTTACTTGAGGTCGAAGCGGTCGGCGTTCATCACCTTGGTCCAGGCAGCCACGAAGTCCTGAACGAACTTCTCGCGGTTATCGTCCTGGGCGTAGACCTCGGCGTAGGCACGCAGGATCGAGTTAGAGCCGAACACCAGATCGACGCGTGTGGCTGTCCATTTGGTGGCACCGCTCTTACGTTCGACAATGGCGTAGCTGTTACGTCCGGTGGGTTTCCAGTTGTAGGCCATGTCGGTCAGGTTGACGAAGAAGTCGTTGCTCAGCACCCCGACCCGATCGGTGAACACGCCATGCTGGCTGCCGCCATGGTTGGTGCCCAGGACACGCATACCGCCGACCAGTGCGGTCATTTCCGCTGCCGTCAGGCCCATCAGTTGCGCGCGGTCGAGGAGCATCTCTTCGGGTTGCACCACGTAGTGCTGCTTTTGCCAGTTACGGAAGCCGTCGTGCAGCGGCTCCAGCACGTCGAATGACTCCACATCGGTGTGTTCCTGGCTGGCATCACCACGCCCGGCTGCAAACGGCACCTTGACGGTCACGCCGGCGGCTTTGGCGGCTTCTTCGATGGCCAGGTTGCCACCCAGCACGATCACATCAGCAACGCTGGCACCGGTTTCGCTGGCGATTTTTTCATACACCGCCAACACCTTGGCCAGACGCGCCGGCTCGTTGCCGTCCCAGTCCTTCTGTGGGGCCAGACGAATGCGTGCACCGTTGGCGCCACCACGCTTATCCGAGTGACGGAACGTGCGGGCGCTGTCCCACGCGGTGCTGGCACGTTCGCTGACGGACAGCCCGCTGGCGGCAATTTTGGCGGCCACGGCAGCCACATCGTAATCGCTGCGACCGGCTGGCACCGGGTCTTGCCAGATGAGGTCTTCCGCTGGCACATCCGGGCCCAAATAACGGGCTTTAGGGCCCATGTCGCGGTGGGTCAATTTGAACCAGGCGCGGGCGAACACGTCCGAGAAATAGGCCGGATCGTTGTAGAAGCGCTCGGAGATTTTGCGGTACTCCGGGTCCATCTTCATCGCCATGTCGGCGTCGGTCATGATCGGGTTGCAAGCGAATGCTCGGATCTTCCACGTCCACCGGTTTGTCTTCTTCCTTGATGTTGATCGGCTCCCACTGCGAGGCACCGGCCGGGCTCTTTTTCAGCTCCCAGTCGTAGTTGAGCAGCAGGTGGAAGTAGCCGTTGTCCCACTGGGTCGGGTTGGTGGTCCAGGCACCTTCAATGCCGCTGGTCACGGTGTCGCGGCCTACGCCACGGCTGACGTGGTTGTTCCAGCCCAGGCCTTGTTCTTCAATGTCCGCACCCTCTGGCTCAGGGCCGAGGTTCTTCGCATTGCCGTTACCGTGCGCTTTCCCCACGGTGTGACCACCGGCGGTCAGGGCCACGGTTTCTTCGTCATTCATGGCCATGCGGGCGAAGGTAATGCGTACGTCATGGGCGGTTTTCAGCGGGTCGGACTTGCCGTCCACGCCTTCCGGGTTGACGTAAATCAGGCCCATCATCACGGCTGCCAGCGGGTTGGCCAGGTCACGTTCACCGGAGTAGCGGCTGCCTTCGCTGCCGGTTGGCGCCAGCCATTGTTTTTCCGAACCCCAGTAGGTGTCTTTTTCCGGGTGCCAGATGTCTTCGCGGCCAAAGGCGAAACCGAAAGTCTTCAGGCCCATGGACTCATACGCGATGGTGCCGGCCAGGGCCAGCAGGTCAGCCCAGCTGACGCTGTTGCCGTACTTTTTCTTGATCGGCCAGAGCAGGCGACGGGCTTTGTCCAGGTTGGCGTTATCCGGCCAGGAGTTGAGCGGGGCAAAACGCTGGCTGCCACTGCCAGCACCGCCACGGCCGTCGGCGATGCGGTAAGTACCCGCCGCGTGCCAGGTCAGGCGAATCATCAGGCCGCCGTAGTGGCCCCAGTCTGCCGGCCACCAATCCTGGCTGTCGGTCATCAGCGCGGTGAGGTCGCGTTTCAGGGCTGCCACATCGAGTTTTTTCACCGCCTCGCGGTAGTCAAAGCCGTGCCCCAGCGGATTGGTCTTGCTGTCTTGCTGGTGCAGGATGTCGAGGTTGAGGGCGTTCGGCCACCACGCCATGCTCGACTGGCTAGATGAGGTGTTGCCGCCATGCATTACAGGGCATTGGCCGGCGGTGTTTGAGGTTTTCGGATCCATAGCAAACTCCTGGAGTTCTCCGTGGACCAGCCCGGCAGTCATTGCTGGAGGCTGATCGTATGTACTGCTGGAGACTGTGTCAGCCAGCTGTTTTTGGCTCGTTATCAACGCTAGCAGATGATGACGGCTCAACATGGAGAGCGGGGATTGATAATGGCTATAGGGTCGTTAGCCATTCTTGTAGCGCTATTTCACGGAGGGTCTTTGCCGCCTGCGCACCCACCACAAACGGCCGGAATCGCGTCTGGTGCGGCCACGAATGAAACGGCAACAGCGCTTAGCTTGAGCGCCCGGTCAATGCCATGCGCAGTCCGAAGCCAATCAGCACAGTGGCAAATACCCAACGCTGCAGGGTTCGGGCGAGTGGCGTCTCTGCCAGCCAGCGGCCTAGCGCAGCCCCTGCGCCGGCATAGAGCAGATCGAAGAGCAAACCGGTGATCACCAGAATGGCACCGAGGAGCACGAATTGCGCCGGTACGCCGCCTTCATCCAGGCGAATGAATTGCGGCAGCAGAACCGAGCAGAACAGCAGCGCTTTCGGATTGCTGATATTGGTGAGCAAGCCCTTGCGCAGGGAGGCACGCCACAACTTCAGATCGCTGCGAGGCTCATCGGCCGGGCAGGCGGCGATCAGCGATGACGCGCGGAAGATCTTGATGCCCAGCCAGATCAGGTACGCAGCGCCAATCAGCCGCACCGCTTCGAACGCCTCGGGTGAGGCCTTGAGCAAGGCGCCCAAGCCCAGCGCCGCCATCAGGACGTGAGCCGCGCGGGCTAAGGCCAAACCGGCAGCGACAGCCAACGCATGGCTGCGGCCCTGGGTTGCGGCGGTTTGCAGCATCAGCACCATGTCCGGGCCAGGGACCAGATAAACCACCACCAGCGCCCCAACAAACATCCACAGATCGGTCATTTTTCACCTCGCGGGAAGGACATTCCCGGACAAATTAACGCGCCTGCCCGCCAGCCGTGTGCGGGTCAGGCTTGCTGCGGTCGTTCTCTCTAGCGCAGTTAGTCAGTGCTTAGCTGTCGTTATGGCTAGCCACCGCAACGCAGCTTCAATGTATTCGTTTTTATTCTAAGCATAGAGCTGAAAAACAGTTACGATTTATCTTAATTGAATACCCCCATGGGTATGCTAATGGAGCCAGATCATGCAGCCCCACGTCGAAGCTTTTTTTGACCCTGCCACCTTTACCTACAGCTACGTCGTGACCGACCCGACGAGTAAGCGCTGCGCCATCATCGACTCGGTGCTCGACTACGATCCCGCTGCCGGGCGGACCTCCTACGCGAGTGCAGATCGTTTGATCGCCTATGTCCGCGAGCAGCACCTGCACGTGGACTGGCTGCTGGAAACCCATGTGCACGCCGACCATCTGTCCGCCGCGCCGTATCTCAAGCGCGAGTTAGGTGGGCAGTTGGCCATTGGGGAAAACATCACCGTTGTGCAGAACACCTTCGGCAAGCTGTTCAACGCCGGCACCGAGTTCGCCACCGATGGCCGCCAGTTCGATCACCTGTTCAAGGATGGCGACACCTTCCAGATCGGCAGCCTGGAGGCCCGTGCCATTCACACTCCCGGCCACACGCCGGCGTGCATGACCTACCTGATCGGCGATGCTGGCTTTGTCGGCGACACCTTGTTTATGCCCGACTACGGCACAGCGCGTTGCGACTTTCCGGGTGGTGATGCGCGCACGCTGTTCCAGTCGATCCATAGGTTGTTCAGCCTGCCGGATGACACGCGCCTGTTCATGTGCCACGACTACAAAGCCCCTGGACGCGATGATTTCCGTTTTCAGACCACTGTCGCCGAGCAGCGCGCACACAACGTGCACGTGCATGAAGGCATTGGTGAGGCCGAGTTCGTGGCCATGCGCAGTGCCCGCGACGCCACGCTCGGTATGCCGATGCTGATCCTGCCGTCGGTGCAGGTGAACATGCGCGCCGGCCAGCTGCCGCCCGCAGAAGCAAACGGCACCCGCTACCTGAAAA
>JAXHOM010000030.1:0-241760 GCA_034519305.1 Pseudomonas sp. | reverse complement strand
AGCTGGCATTGGTGAATTTTGCATTGCTGCGCGTTTGCACTGGCATGGGTAGCTCCTGCTGATCCTCACTAATACGAATGCTAGTGATTATCATTTGCTACAGCAAGGGCTAAACGCGCGTTTGATCTGCAAAAAGCTTTTTACTTCACAAATCTGGTGAACGATTCCACGACCTAGCTGTTTGGTCCCGCGAAGTAGTGGTTGGGATCGTCTGTGAAAGACTCCGGGTCTTTATGCCACTGATCAAGGATAAAACCAATCGGGGTTCGCCCCTTAAGTGCGCGTAATGGACGAGCACTGTTGTACGCCCAGAGGTAGTCCTTCAGGTGCGACCTCAACTCCTCAAGCGAGGTGTAGTGAAACGCCTTGGTCGTGGCGTCCTTGATAGTTCGGTTCATGCGCTCAACTTGGCCGTTGGTCCAGGGATGGAAGGGCTTAGTCAGGCGATGCTCAATGCCATGTAGGTCGCAGAGCGCATCGAAGGGGTGGACTCGGTCAACCTCGGTGCCGGCTTTTTTGGCGAACTGGATGCCGTTGTCGGTCAGGATCGTATGGATGCGATATGGCAGGGCGTTGAGGGTCGCCTTCAGGAAGTCGACAGCAGATTTTCGGGTCATCTGCTCAAAGAGCTCGGCATAGACAAACTTGGTTGTGCGGTCGATGGCGACGAATAGATAGGCTTAACCTCAACCCCAAAACAGTCTTGAAATGGCGTCACCGTGACACCGTCGAGGACGCTCCCATGGGGCCGAGCAACCCTCGCTCGACCTCCATGACGCCCTTGCAGGAGGCGGTGGCTGTGGCGTTCCGGCAAAAGACACTGCTGCCGCTGGACGACTGCCTGCATGCGTTGCAACGAAGTATTCCGACGTTGACCCGTTCCAGCTTGCACCGCCTTTACCAGCGCCACGGGATAAGTCAGCTACCTCGCGAGCCGGTGCGTGAGAAAAAGCCTTTCAAAGACTATCCGATGGGCTATCTGCACATCGACATCACCGAGACCCGAACGGACGAAGGAAAAAGCGCTTGCTCAGCGTCGCGATCGAATCTTGCGATCGCTGTATCTCTGCTCGGACAGCGTGCGTTGTCGTGGCGCGTTTATGAAGAATTTGAGCCATGGGTCTTCCTCCGAGAGAGGTTCATATAGTAGACCATTACTCTTCGGGACCAAACACCTAGCCACAAGATCTCAGCTTGCAATCCACGTTCGAATGACGCCGTCACTGCTGAACGGTACTTTCAGCATCTACGTGCCGGTTTGAATGAAGCCGAGTTAAGGCTAAAATTCCTGACAGCACTGGGGAGCGCCTGATGACACTCACTGACACCGTAATTGCCTTGCTGCTGGCGGTTCGCATCCATGGCACAGATGACGCTATAAGAGCGACAGCCAAACGATGCGCAAAACGGCTACCACGCAGTAAGCGCGATCTGGTGTACCAAATAGTTGACTCCCCTTCGCCTCATGCATTTGTAGTGTTCTTGGCGCAAACACTGGATCTATGATCGCGTCCTGAGATTGCTTTGCCAGTGGGCAGTTAAGGCCGCATAGATGTGATGGCGGTGTAGCCAAACTTCATCTTCAACTGGTCGAGCCCTCGTTGACGTCCCCCGTAGGGCGGGGTAGTCGGATAAAGGAAGTTTTGCGTGAAGGCCTCAGGTTTTTTTGGATAGCCAGATCATCGCTACTCTCAAGCAGAGCGAAGCTAGAGTGACGGCATATCTAGCTTATTGGATTGATATCAGGTGTTTGTAATTGACCACTATGGCCGTTCGCTGCCGACAGGCAAGGATTGCGGTCCGGCAGGGTGGCTCTGAGTTAATAGGGAGCTGCTGAAGCTGGAACCAGAGCGTATGGACCGCATGTTTTCGGCCGCAACCGAGGCTAAAAAATAAATATGTCACGATTGGGAACCCATCGCTGAGCCCCCAATCATGAGAAGACTTTTAACTATTCAGATCTGCACTGGATGAGGGATTGAACAACGAATTTGAATTTATCTTCTGACGGCACTTGAGTGGTGTCGCTGAGGGCGTCCAGTTCTGCGGGAGTGTACTTCTCTTCAAGCTTTTCAAAGGCACATGCGCAGACTGATTTCTCCGCTCCACCATTTATGCATCCGGCAATGAATTGCCCTCTGGCCTTGGAGTTTTCGTCAGAGCATCCGGCCAGAACGGCTAGGAGCAATAGGCTTACAGTTAGCTGTTTCATGCGTCACCTAAGCACTATGGCTAAGCCGATGCCGGTAACAGCGAGCTGGTGCATCACCTGCAGTTGCACATACTCAGGCACGCCTTCTTTCCAGAGGCGTGCGCCGTTTATGCCGGCTGTCTTGCATTCAAGAATTTGCACATCGTCGGCTCCAATTACCTCGCGGTCGATGTTGGCCAGCATCCAGGGCAACTCCGGATCAGGGTGTTGCAGCACTGCGTTGATGCGGCGTAACCGTTTCGAGGCTGCCCTTGGTTTCAAGGGGTCTGAGCAGGTTAATGACCTTGGGGGCGCTGATGGTTGAGATCGGTGTGGTGCTCAGATCTGGGAAGATGTGCAGCGTGAGAGAGCGCCAGATGTCTTCAGCGTAGGCTTGGGTGACTGAATCCTTTTTGAGTTCAAACCACGCCGTCGCTACGTTTTCGAAAGTGTGTTCTGTAGCTGCTTTTTTCGCTTCTCGATCTGCGTCTCGCCTCTCTTTCGGATCTAGCCCCTGAGCTACGAGCTCCCTGGCTTCAACGGTTCGCTTGCGTGCTTGAGCCAGGCTCACCTCGGGAAACGTACCTAGCCCCATATTGATCCGTTTTTTGGTTATGGGATGGATGTAGTTGAAATTCCACAGTCTTGAGCCATTGATTCTCACTCGCAATTGAAGGCCGTTGCCGTCAGTGAGCGTGTAGTCCTTTTCTTTAGGCTTGGCGGCTTTGACCTTAAGGTCTGAAAGGCGCGTGGCTTGGGCACCCATGGTGTATTCCAGAGCTGTTTATGTATTCCAAAAAATACCAGCTGATAGCTTGGAATACCACTTGGAATACACGAATGCATAGATGTATATAGACGCCAATGGATGGCTGTGGCGCTGAAAGTCCCGTATTTACTGGATTTCAGGCGCAAAAAAGGACGTCCGTGGACGTCCTTAGATGTTCAAATGGTGGTGGAATACGGAACCGAACCCGCGTCCGCGTTCTTCGCCAGAGTCCGTCCGTAAGCCTGCAGTCCCGATTTTAGAACAAACGGCCGACTTGGCGGGCATTAGCCAGATTCGAGGCATGGACCGCATCAGGTTGTTCGATGTGGGTACTGGTAGCCAGTCGCCATCTGGGTTCGGTGAGATTGGTGAAAAACGTCCCTCTGGACGAATTGCGTCATTTGTACTAACATTGAGCTTATCGTACATCAAAAGGAGGCTTGCTATGCCCGCCGCTACCGCAACTGCGCGATCCGCCCGGCTTGGCCTGCGCGCGACCCCTGAACAGGAAACCGTTCTGCGTCGCGCCGCCGAGGTCGCACACAAATCGTTAACTGATTTCATTCTCGATGCCGCTTACCAAGCGGCAGAACACACCTTGCTCGACCAGCGATTGTTTATGGTTTCCGGCAGTCAGTACCAAGCGCTCCTGGAAATGCTGGATCGACCGGAGTCTGACAACCCCGGGTTGACCAATTTGTTCTCCCGACGCCCGGTGTGGGCGGAAAAATGAGTCTATCGGCACCACAGTCACTGGATGCGAATCATCGGCTGGAGGATTTTGACTGCGGAAAACCAGCCCTCACCGATTGGCTGCTACGACACGCACGCCAAGCGCAAGGTAGTGGCTCAGCGAAAACGTTCGTCACCTGCGAAGGAAGCCGCGTTGCCGGGTACTTCAGCTTGACAGTTGGCCAGATTGACACGCTTGACGCTCCCGAGCGGATTCGTCGCGGGATGGGTCAGTACCCGATTCCGCTGGTCATTCTGGCGAGGCTTGCTGTCGATCTCGACTACCAAAGACAGGGTCTTGGTTTCAGCCTGCTGCAAGACGCTATTCGCCGAACGGTTGCAATTGCTGAGCACGCAGGCATTCGGGCTCTGCTGACACACCCCATCGACGAAGATGCCGAGGCGTTTTATCGTCGTTTTGGCTTCGAGTCGACACCAGCACACGAACGGCAACTGATTCTGCTGCTCAAGGATGCGCGGCGTTTTGCTGGGACACCGTAATGAAATCAGACCAGTGAGGACGAAGGAAAATCCACATGCAAACAGGGCAAGCAATGGATTTCGAGCGGATGATTCTCGACACCCTCGCACAAGATATTGATGAGCACCCCAGGTGCCTGCAGCTTGTTGATGCCGCCCTCGTCGAGCGGTTGCAACGCCTTGTCGCAGGCGTCGAAATCGATCTCGACCAGCAATTGCCACCCGAGCTTGGCGATGCGGGCATGCCCTGAACATCGCGCTTGGCTTCTCCGTCGAACAGCGTTGTCATGGAGGCATTTGCCGAGGAGATGAAAATGCACTACCCCGTGATGACAGAACAGCAAGTCGCAGCCCGATGGAAAGTCAGCCTGAAAACAATGCGGCGCTGGCGGCAGGACAAAGTGGGCCCGGCGTGGCACAAACTTTTTCGACACGTCCGCTACCACGAGGCAGACGTTTTCGACTTTGAGCAGCAGAGCGCACAGCACTGGCTGACAATTCTCGGCGACCGTGAACGCGTCCCCCGCATCGTGACACACCCACCAAAGGACTCAGCCGCCTCTGCCGAGCAGGACGCCCAAACTGATCCGGCAGCACACTACGTCAGCATCAAGGAAGTCGTGGCCGCCACCGGATTGCCAATCTTTCTGTTCAAAGATTGCTACGAGAGGGAACGCAAGCGCATCCCCCACTTACTGCTGGTTGGCAACCTGCGCTTCTCGATGGAAGCCATTTTGCAGTGGGAATTGGCGAACAGTGTGTCGGGCATCGCGCCGGAACCGCCTCCTGCCGTTGCCGCAGCGGAAACTGACCATCAGCCCGAGACGCCGGTGCGCATCCCACGCTGGTATGAAGTCGTCAGGGAGCAGGCTGGAGGGTAGTTCGATTCCCCGCAGCGCCCAAACAGGTGTCCCTGTTTTGGCGTCAATTAGCAACGTTTCGGCCATTTGTCCACGAGAGGTGGAACACGGAACCGAACCCGCGTCCGCTTTCAGAACCAGATAGTAACGCATGGCTCCTGAGTCCGTCGATTCGACGACTTGGCCAAATGCGCGTAGGCATAGAGCAAACCCATGACAAACGGAACTTCAAGCTCGTTCTACCCAAGGGGTAGGCGTGGCGACTTGGACGACTAAGGAGCGCAACTTGGCAACTGCATCGACGGGATCATGGGGCAATGTGGCGAAGCCGATCTTCTTCCTGTCATCAAGGCTCCATGGGCTGTTCTGCTCGGCATTGGGCGTATCAGGTTTTGATGGGTCGAAGGGATACGCCAAGAGGCCCCAGGTCTCTATTCCAACGGGCGCTTGAAAGCGTCCCAGGTAGGCGGCCATCTGGTACAGGTCGTCGCGCTGCGGCCCATTGGGTGAGCTGGCAGATGGGTGGAGGGGCTTGTACTTGGCATCAATCACTCCTCTGATGACGGAGCCAGAAAGAAGGATGGCGTCGGGTATCAATGTGCCCATGCCTTGTCCCGAGATATCGCTGTGGAGCAGCTTCTTGGTTGCTGACTTATCTCGGGTGCCGTGAGTCACGGTCAGCGGTGCAGCGGCCTTCCGCAGCACGCTGAGGACGTACATCTCCCACAACTCAGCAACGTCGAGCAGTACGCCTTTCGTTTCGCCGCTGGCATCAATGTCGGCAGCGAGCCCCCTTCGGTTTGCGATCTGCCTCGACAACTCAGCGATAGTCGCAAAACCTGCGGTTATCGGCGTGTAGCGAATCCGATCCAGTTCAGCCTTCGTCGGCACGCGTGGTCGCGCACCGGTGACAGCCATCAGATGGGGAAGTAGTTCCTTGGCACGGTTAGGCAGCCATTTTTCGTCCGGCACCCCAAGCCACCGTCGCAGAACCTCGTAGGCGGCGACGATGGCATCGGATGCTGCGTGATCCAACGACCGCTCCGAACGGATAGACACGACCTGTCCCCCACCTGAGGCGATCAAGCGCAGTGATGCGGGGACATCAAGCCGCCCCCTAACCGTCGCGCCTTTCGTCGCCACTTCGCGGCGAAGTGCAGGCAGCCCATGCCGAGCCGCCTCGACGAAGCCATGGGCCCAAACGGACGCGAGAAGTTGGGCAATGAACGATTCGTCCTCCCGGAGTTTTCCGGGCGCGTCGGTCAGCACGACCGACGTTGCTTCAAAAAGCCAATTCCGAAGCGCGGCCAGGCCAAAACGTGGCTCAATGGTCAGGCTGTGCCCCTCGAAGGAAATCGAGCCGACGTACCGGCCAGCCCACCAAGTGCCGTCCCAGGCACAGTAGACGATGGGTTCGTCCTCATCACTCTCGCCGGAGATGGGAGCGACAAGATCCGAGGCTCGGACATTGCTTGCCAGCCTACGTAGCCAGTTGGCTTCTGACGCCGTCGGTTGCGGAACAAGCGGCAAGCAGTCACGCGCTACAAGTCTCACTCGGCCACCGATGGTTTAAGAAGAACCTTAGACAGCCGTTCGAGCTCGACATTACGTGCGGTTGCGTCCAGGCCAGCGAGGTACTGCTCCAGCAATGGGCGAAGGGACAGATTCCACACCTGCAGGACAGGCTCCAGCGCTTCACCCTTCTTGTTCCAAAGGTAGTTCTGCTTGCGTGTAGGTCGAGCACCGAGGAAATTGCGCAGGAACACGACCGCGTCGAGCAGGTAGGTGTGCCCGATCTCGTACTGCGAGCCAAGCAGCGGGCTGTCGTGGATCTGCTTGTTCAACGCCGCCGCCGCTGCAGCCAATTTGCGGAAGTCCGGTTCAATGCGATCCCACTCCAGACCCGATTTCAGATCCCGCCACTTGGATTCGGCGGCACCGACTAAAGCCTCGGCGTCAAACGGGCACAGTAGCCACAGGAAACGGCGGCGCAGCGCGAAGTCGATCTGCTCGATAGACTGGTCGATCAGATTCATCGTGCCGATCACGAACAGATCGTCGGGGATGCGCAGCTTCATTGCCGCCCCGTCACCATTGCGTGCGGGAAGCTCAATCGTCTGATTGCGATCCTCCAGCAAGGAGAAGCACTCGCCGAGCATCCGACTCAGATCCGTCCGATTCATTTCGTCCAGAATCAGAACGTGTGGCAGACGATCATCGCGTGGCAGGCGCTCAATGTCCTCGATCAGCTTGGGCAGGTAGCCAGCCCGATATTCCGTACCGCCGCCACTCGAAATGTGGAGTGCCTGGATGAAGTCCTCGTAGCTGTAGGCGGGGTCCGGCTTTGCCGACTTGGTCTTTGAACTTGTCGATGAACGTCCGGTCGCCTTCGTCGGGGGTGGCAACGAAGGCTTTGTGGATGCGCTCCAACACGTCGGGACGCCAAACAGATGCATCACTGAACAGCAGAGAGCCGTCGCTCAGTAGGCAGTTGGCGCGGAATGAGTCCGCTGCTTGGTTGATCTTGCTGGTATCGTGCTCTGAATATCTCGCCATCTATATTTCCCTCCTCAATAAGCCCAGCGGGCCACTACCGCCGATCCCCTGAACAGGGAGCCTCTGGCCAAGCAGGTCCAAGCTCCCAGCGATGATCTCGCCACTGCTGATCCAGCCGGTAGCTTGAGAGGCATTGGCGATCATCATCAAACCGTGGACACAATTTTCGTGTCCACGAGTGAGCGCAGGTGTTCATCAAGCAGCTTTCCAATGCGCCCGCCAGAGATCAGCACGCCAGCCTCCATGTTCTTTTCCATGGCGTGCCCGGTGAGGTTCGCACTGGTGATGAAACACATCCTGCCGTCTGCGACAGCGACTTTGGCGTGGACGCGGCCGTCGGAAAATGGATCGGCTTTGTCGCGCCAGGCGTAGAGTTTGGCAGCCGGAACCAGCGTCCTCATTTTGCCTATCGCGTCGAAAGTGATGCTGCCGCCATGATCTTGAGACAACTCAAGCAACATTGAGATGGTCACGCCGCGATCATTTGCTGCGTTCAGCGCCTTGACGATGGTCGACACGTCGTAGGCTACGAAGCTGGTGATGAACAAAGACTGTTCAGCGGAGTTGATGACCTGCAGAAGTGCCTGCTCTGTTCGGCGCGCCGATACGAAAGGCGTCGTCGGGCCAGTCCACACAAGTTCGGTGGATTGCTCCGACGCAGCTTTGGTATAGACGTGGCTGGCAGCGAGAAGCATCGACGCCAGTTCATCTGAACCGACCTCGGTGTTTTGCCATGCGGCTGCAAGTTGTTCGACCACGGTGCTGGCCACCGGGGTTCCCAGCACGCTCGGCAACGTCGACGCAGCTTTGCTGGCTTCGGTCCGGCGAACGCGGGCGGCAATGGCCTGCACCTTTTCGGACGAAACCAGAGAGACCAATGCTGCAATGGCATCCAAGAGTTCATCCATTTCAGAAACCCTTGAAGAAAGCAGCGTCGGCGCGTTCGAGCGTGGGTATGAGCAGCGATCGATCCAGATAGCGGTTGCCTCGCTCGCAAGAGGTCTCCGCTACCAAACTGCACGCATGACAGGCAGCACCATGCAGGGAGCGATCCTTCTCCGGATCATGCTCTGAACAGAGTGGGTCAGATGAGCAGACCTTCGAGCGATTCAACGCTTGCTTTAGCAAGCGACCGAGATTTTCAGGCTTGCCGAGATCGACGAGACCGCCCAAGGTGCCGTCCGAATCGGCTGCTGCCGTGTAGATGAGGATGCCTGCCTGCGGGGTGTCGCCAGAAGTGTCGGCATAGATGCGTTCGCGAATGCTCGCAGCGTTGTACCCGCATTCCAGCGCCAACTCCCGAATCAGTAGATGAGAGAGCGTGTGCAGCATCGCATAACGAATGCCGGGATAGCCTTCATTCGGGTCGAGATGACGCGAATTGCGCCATCCCCTATGACCACCACGGAGCATCTGGTCGACTTTCTTGACGCCATCCAGAGCCTCCCACTTGACGAGCGCAGCTTCGTCGAACTGGATGAAGATTCCTTCACCATGAACTTGGTTGGCTGGCACCCAATCCGGCTTGCTGCGTGACAGGCTGGCCATCTGCGGACGCTCATTGGGGTCGCCAGACTCTTCGGGTGCTTCGACACGCGTGAAACCCAGCAGCGCATTCACCTCGCGCAAACGTTCGAGCAGCAAGACTCGACTGACATGACCACCGAGTCCCGTTGGCGTACCGACCTTCTTGCTCATGAAGTGCGGGTAGTCCGTGGGCGGGTTGGCTTCGGTCAACACGTCCCACTCGGGCCCTTTGATGTCGGCTTCACCCACGACATCTTGCCCACCACCGGAGCGATGCGCCTCAATGGCCGACCAGATCAAGGCCGCCTCATACTTGTCGATGCCTGGCAGCGCCCCGGTCTTTTTCAACGTCTTCACCGTCACCGACACCTCGGCTTCGGAATCGAGATCTTCGAAAAACTCCCAGCCATCCTGAATCAACTGACTGAGCGGGTCTTTGGTCTGCGGAATAGCGAGCGCCGAGAGCGTGATCGGAAACCAGCTATTCGTGGCCCCCAACAGAACGGCGCGTGCTTCCTCGTCGCATTCGTTGTCGAAGTGATCCAGATGCGGGTGGCGTCCTCGGCACCCTGGCAGATTCTCTTTCCCGGCTTTTCCAAAGGCGTGCGCCATGCTTCTGGACGCCCCGCAGGCATCACACTTCACCCACAGGTTTTCCGTTTGTAGCGACGCGCCGCTCTCGAAGAAGCGCAGCGTGCCCTTGCACGAGCTGTTGCCACCATGGACGAAGTAGTGCCACGGAAAATCGTCGAGATGGCCGTCGCGACAGGCCAACAGGAAACGTGCGGGAACTGCATCTGCGTCCTTGGCAGGTTGGTCGCCTTTGGAGCCACGGCAGCCTTTGTGCACGAATCGGGTTCGTTCTGGCCTGAAACGGTTCTCCTTGATCTCGAACAGACCGGCATCAAAGGGCGACAGCAGGCCGCACTTCACGCAACGCATCCAGCGCGGGAATGGCCGGACGGGAACGCCGATATTGGCCTCGGCAGACCAGACGTCGACGAGTTCACTCTTCTGGAAAGGCGGCATCCGCAGGTTTTCGACCTGCGTTCCCAGAACTTTCCGAACTGCGGCGAGCAGCCGTGCCTCCTGAATCGGCTGGCAGCGATCCTTTTCTTGCTTGGGATGGCGGGAAAGCCGCCGTAGTTGTCGAGGTTGCCGAAGCGCGACTCGCACGTGGCCGTGCTGTGGTCGCAGCCGACCGTCAGCAGCACTTCGGTACCGGGCGAGATGGCCACCGGATAGAGCAGTTCCACGCCGCTGCCGTAGTCGTTGATGATCATGTGCCGTGCGCCATCGGGCGTTTGCAACCAGCCACCAGCCAAGCCACCACTGACGCTGCCGGGCGTGCCGCCATCGAGATCGACGTTGCGGCCATAGCTGTTGCTCACGAAGGCGCTGGCAGCAATCGGTGACGCGCCGCAGGCAGCCGAATACAGCACGTGGGAACATTTGCGGCTGTAGAGCCGCCGCAGTCCGATGCGCTTGAGGCTGACCTGCGCGGACTCGCAACGAACGCGAGCCACATCGTCAGCAACTTCGACGCCGAGCACCCGGCCCATCCAGCGCGTACCCGAGATCCACCAGTAGTCGCCCCAGGTGTCGCGCCGTCCGATGCGCAGCGTGATCGAGGTGGTGTCGCCGGTCAGCGAGTTGGCGAGCAGATGGCGTACCAATTCACAGTTCGGCGGCAGTTTCAGATCCAGCCCAGCCTTCGCAGCTTCAGCACCCAGCGCCAGTTCGTTGCGTTCGATGGGCAGGCTTGCGTACAGATTGCCGTCCAGATCGACGTCGAATTCGTGCGGCGTCAGATAGAACTGCGCGCTGTTGCTGGCGAAGGCGTATAGCTCGACTTCCAGTAATGGGTTCTGGCTCATCGTGCTTACACTCCTTCGTAGGTTTGACGGTCATTACCGCGTGGTTCGGGCAACTGGCGCGCGGTCAGGGTGATCTCCACCAGATTCGGGCTGTGCCAGTACAAATCGATGGCGTCGTGGTCGAGGCGGCAGCGCACGAGGCGAATCACCCGACTGCCTTCGGGCACCCAATCATCGAGGCCGGAGCGCAGCACCAGCACACCGCCTTGATCCAGATGGCAGGTCGCCGTCAGAGCGTATTGCCGGTAGCCGTCCGGATGCACGATCAAGCAGGCGGCGGGGCGATGCCAAAAATCCGAAATTCGCGCAGAGACGTCTTTGCCATCCACGCGCAGGAAGCCGTCCTCGGGATCAGCTTCGACGGTCACCCACAGGATTGGGGCCAAGCCATCGGGCAGCCAGAACGCCTCCAGCCGACCTTGGGTGCGCCACAACCGCGCCCGCCAGATTTCGATTTCATCGAGTGAGCTGGCCAGATAGCGCCGCTGCAAAGTTGTCGTCGACCACGGGTCGTCCCGGCGTACCCACGGATCTGCGGGTGAAAAGTCCTGGCGGGTGATCGTCGCTTGTGCGGCGGCCGTCGGATCGTCACGCCAGTTGCCATCCGGCCAGACCGGAATCTCGTCGAGCCATGGGTCATCGAGCACATCCTGGTCGGGCAATGGCGCAGGCTGGAGCTGTGTGGGGACGTTGCCGCCGACCATGCCCGGCACCCACTGCGTGAGATCGGCCGGGTCGATGACCTTGCCCCACACCAAGGGCATGACGGTGCTGCCCACGGCTGCGGCGCGTGCCAAGGGCTCCGTCAGCCACAGCAGATCGCTTTCCATATCGCTGAGTTGCGCGATCTGCCAGCCATCGGCGGCGATGATCAATATCCAGCGGCCATTGTTCTCAGTTTCCTGCCAGCCCTGCACTCCGTCGTAGGTCAGATGCACATTGGCCGAGAGTGGCCCGAACTGTCGTCCGTCGGATTCCGTCACGTTGAGTGCCAGTGCGCCACGTTCGCAGGACTCGGTCAGGTGAACCGCGTACTGCGGCAGCGGCCACAGCGCCATTTGACCGAGATGATCGGCCAGCCAGTCGGCCACCAGGGCATCTGTCTGCCGGGCGTTACCCACCTTATAGGTGAGCCAGCGCCGAGGAACACGTCGGCGCGCCTGTCGGGATTCGTTGCCGCTGGCCAGCCGCGTGACGCTGGTCTGCCACTCCAGCCGTTCCACGAGGGGCTCCATCCAATCGTGGCGGAAGGCAAACACGCCGCGTTGCGCATCCGGCCAAGGTTGGTCGCCAAAGGCGTCCATACCGGTGGCGACGATGGCGCTCGTGGCCGTGTCCCGGCGCAGCACTTCGACCAGAAAGGTCTGTGCATCGATGGGTGGCCAGGGGCCTGCCAAGGATTCCGCCAGCAGGTTGGCCGCCAGATTGGGTGGCAGCGGAGCCACAGCCGTTTCCTGCGTGAAGTGGGCTGCGCCCGCCCCGAAGGTGGCGCGTGAGAGCACTTCGCTCTGGAAGACGGGCAGTTCGCGTCCCGGCGTCGGCTTGCTGGAAACCTCCGCGATGTCTTGAACGACGACGCGATCCCCAGACATAACTTAGGCCGACTCCACGCCGAACTCAGCGGCATTGAAGGCGGCCTCCGTCCACTGCACGTTGCCGTTCGGGTTGCGCTCGAACAGCGTGCACTGCCACGCCAGTTGCTCCTGCAGAATGATGTCGGTGCTGACGGCGCTCTGCGCACCACTGACCACGAGGCCTTTGACCTTGCCCAGACCGGCATCAGTCTTGCGCGCCAGCATGGTCAGTTGCACGCCGTAGATGGCGGGCGTGGCCATCACCGGCAGCGGCTCGACATCGAAGGACTGGCGCAAACCGGCACTGGGCGCACTGATCGCCGTTGCCTCGTCCTCGTCGCTCACGGCCTCCCAAGCTGCGGTACCAACCGGACTGGCCGTCCACTGATTCAGGCTGCCATCGGCCTGTGCCTGCAAGGCATCGACGCGCACATCACCGAGGAAGGTGTTGTTGATCGTGCCGGTGGTGTCGGCGATGTAGAAGTCATCGACGTCGATGGTCAGCGGACAGTTCTGGCCGGGCACCGCGCCCACGAATGCCGTAAGCAGTTGGCCACCGCCTTGGATGGTGTTCTGCGCCGTCATCTGGATGGCCAGGACGCCGTTGATGCGCACCGACAGAATGCCGTTGCTGGTGCCTTGCGTGACCTGCAACTCGATGTAGTGCCAGCCGCGCGCCGGAGCGCTGGCGACTGATACAGAGATCAGCTGGTCGTAGCCGTATTGCCAGCGGTAGAGCTTGAGCCGACCGTCCTCGCCGATTTTCACAAGATGCGCGACCTGCGAATTGGCATCGCGCACGCCCAGCAGCAGTGGCTCGGTGTAGGTGTTCTGGTACGGCACCACACGAATGGCGGCACCAACGATCAGGCTGGTTTTGGTGGCGTCGAGGTTCTTGACGTAGCCGCCTCCGGAACCTTCCGGCAAGCGCAGGGCATAGGAGGACGGGCGACGGCCATTGATGCGGGTGGCCTGCGGCGACAGATACGCCGCCTTGCCACGTGCGAGCCACGGATCGCCAAAGCTGTCCACGGCCTGCGGGTCGTAGTGATCGAAACCGTCGATGAACAGAAGTGCCATGAGATTTACCCTTGCAGCGCCGCACGGATGGCCCGTGCATTGCGCCCGATGATGTTGACGATGACTTTCTCTCCAGCAGGCGACTGCAGGTGGTCGTGGGTCACGCCCGGATCGACCGCGTTGACGATGCGCACCGCCTGATTCACCTGCGGCTGCGCGGGCGGGACTTTCACTTCCGGCACCAGACCACCTGCCGCGAAGGCCAGCTCGCCGCCGTTGAAGCGGGGGCCTGTCGACAAGCCATTGAGCGAGTCGAGGAAGGCCACACCGACCTGGCGCACGGCGGCCGCACGCACCACGTACTCGCCTGCGGACAGGCGTGCCGGGATCGAGTCCGACGTGGCGCTGCCAGGGCCGGAAACCAGACCACCACCCGCGAACTTTTTGATGCCACCCAAGAGCGCCATCACTGCGGCGACCATGGCTACCATTGCGGCTACTGCCAGCGCTGGCCCGACGTAGGGAATGGAAGCCTGCGACGCCGCCGCACCGGCTCCCGCTTTGGCTGCATCCATCGACACCACGGCAGTGGTTTCGGTGGTCTTTTGCGCGACCTTGGCGGCGCTGGCCGCCGCATCGACGGTTTGCTCCTGCTGGATGAAACCGAGCTTGAGCGCCAGCATCCGCGCCTGCATGGCGATCCACTGCTGAAACGGCTGGATCACGATCTGCTGCAGGAAGGCATCAGCCACCTGCTGGAAAATGCTCGCCAAGGCACTGCGCCAGGTCTGTGCGCCGGTGATCATCCCGTTGAGCGCACCGCCGAAACTCTCGCCGATGCGATTCCACAGCGGGGCCATCTCATCGACAGTGAGCCGGGTCCGATCCAGCTCGTTGCGCCATGCCTGCACGCGAATCACCGCATCAGGGCCGATGGCCTGTGGCCTTGGCCCCATCGGTGTTGCCCTTGAGGGCTTCGACCGCCGCCGCGACACCGGCACCAATGGCCTCGCCCAGGGCGACGAAGGCCTTGCCAACCGTGGCGGCACCGAGCGCCAGGGTCTTGAGCACCAGCGCCAAGCCATCCAGGATCGCGCGCAGTGTGCCGCCTTGCTTGGCCGACTCGACCATGCCACCGGCCATATCGTTCAGGGCGGGCAGCAAGGACGCGATGATCTGGTTGCCGATGCTGGTGGTGGCCAGCTTCAGCTTGTCGAGCGCATCGTTGAAGTTGCCCGCCTGCGCTGCAGTCTCACTGCTCATCTGCACGCCGAGCGCCTGCATCTCGGCAGCGAGCTCATTGATGCCGTCGCGCCCCTGATTCAGGAACGGGATCAGCTCGGCTCCCGACTTGCCGAACAGTTGCACGGCCAGCGCAGTCTTCTCCGCACCATCGGGCATGGCCTTGAAGCGCTCAGCCAGATCAAGCAGCACCTGATCGGTGGCGCGCAGGGTGCTGTCCTGGTTCTTGAACTCGACACCCACGGCGGAGAATCCGCGCGCGGCATCCTCCGAGCCTGTCGCGGCCTCCAGCATCGTGGTGGACAGCTTGCGCAGGCCCTTCTCGAACGATTCGCCGGAGACGCCTGACTGCTCGGCTGAGCCATTGAAAGTGGCACATACAGTGTGCAGTAAGGTCAGAGACTCGCCCTCTGCATCGTCGTCCTCGTCCCGCAGTGCCTGCGACAGGCCGTGTCGCACAAACTGCTCAATCAGAATTTGATCCTTCGGCACATGCGGGAACAACTCGGCAATCCGTGTGCGCAGCGTTTCCTGGACATCGCCGTCATTCTTTGGCTCCACGTCCTTGGGGCCAAGGTAGTGGCTGGAGAAGTGGTCGCTTTTCCACTGGCGGTGCATCACCTGTTCGTGTTCGGCCTGGTCGAACCGGGCTTCGCGACGAACTCCAGGCTCGGGGAACTCTTGCAGGATGCACAGGTGCAGTGCGCGGCTATGACGGTCGCTGGGCGCTTCGAGCACGGCAGTATCGTCTTCGCGCCTCTCATCAAGCACCGACTGAACTGCCTGCGCGCCATAGTCATCACCAAGCAGGATGACCCGTTCCACGACATTTTCAAGGCGCTGGCGAATGGCAGCATCCAGCTTGGCCACGCAATGAAAAAATGCCTGTCGGGATTCGACTGGCAATTTGCCCTTGGCGGCATCGGCCAACGCCTGCAGTTCCGGCAGCGCATCGCCGCTGGCACGTTCGAGCAGGCGCACCACCAGCGCCGGACGCTTGACCTTGCGCAGTAGATCAACGAAATGCTCCATTCCGGGCAGGATGGCGGGCCCGTCATCTGATCGCTGCTCGCGCACGCGTTTCGAGGGTGGTTGCTGATCGACCACTTTCTCCTGCTGAGCAGCGGTGGTGTGACCGGTAGGCATAGGCAAGCTCCTTAAACAAAGTGCGCGATTGCGCGAACAGTTAACTATGTGATTCAAAAAATACCGACGCGAAGTCGGCGTGAGGGATGCAGGAATGATCAGCGCAAGATGGCCTCCGGTCGGATCAGGCCGTAGCGATGCAGGCGCACTTGCACAAAACGTGGGTTGACGCCAAAGCGAGTGGCCAGTGCCTTCTCCAGAAATTCCATATCGACAGCATCGGTGGCGGTGAGATGCAGGCTGATGCCGGGGATCTCTGGATCAAGCGAAGGGCCACGGTGGAGACGGACGTTGTATTCCGGGGCAAGCTCTTCTGCTGCTGTGCTCAAAAGCTGGCGCGGCACCAGTAGCGAGCCCATGAATTCATTGGCGCGTAGTTCCGCGAAATGCACGTCGGAGGCTTGTACGCCCTTGCCGACGGTTGGTGATTTCGCCAAATGTTCGCTGTCCGGTGTCGTGGTGCGGTAGGCGCGCTGCGCGCACGGTTCAATGACGTCGAACAACCCCGGGCCTTTGCTGCCATCCACGATCCAGCCTGGAGCATCGAACACTGCATGCCCCAATTCGTGGGCCAGGGTGCTGAGTGCCAACAGTTCGCTGAGTTTTTCGCCGATGGGTGAAACGCACACCATTGCGGTGTCCGGGACACCAGGGTCGTACTCGCAAATACCGAAGACGTGGTTGCCTTGCTCGTCATGCACCTCGCACTCGGTACTGACTTCAAGCGAGAAGTCGATGCCGTTGATCTTCAAGCGATCAATCTGGCGCAGCCTGTCGAAGGCAATAGCGTCAACGCCGTTCCCGACCAGTTGTTGGCGAGCCAGCGCGGCAATGCCTTCGATTTCAATGTGCTTGATGAATTTTGGGCGCTTGCGCTCGCAGTGTCGGTAGTCGAGGGTCAAAACCGGCATTCACTTCTTCTCCGTTACTTCCCGGCGGTACATCCGCACTACGTTACCCACATCCTCGCGCATGTCGGGCGGCAGACGACTGGCCTCAACGAAGGCGTCGTCTGGATCGATGCCCAGAATCTCGGCCGCCTTGCGTATCAGTTCATCCTTGGGCGGTTTCTCCATATCGCGTTCGATGCGTGACCAATAGGCAGGTGAAATTTCTAGCTGACGCGCGAAATCATTCATCTGGATGTTCTTCTCTTCGCGCTGTTTGCGAATGAAGGCTCCGAAAGACATGGGTGGTTTCCTAGTTGCGTGATTAGTTAATTTATCGCCATCGTATCGGCATGGCTTGAGTCCGTCAACTGTTAGCCTTGTCCAACGAGGTATGAGCCTGAACGGCGCGTGTATTTCCACCCAGAAGAGAGCCTGAAGGGGTAGGTTTCTGCCCAACTGCTGTTGGCCTGATCATCCAAGGATGGTGATCAACATGGACGAAACGAAGCTGCGCACGATTGCGCAACTCCAGGAATTTTTAGCTGCCACCCCTGCGGTCAAATTCACAAACGCCTCAGGCGACGATGGCACAGAGCGCTACGCGCACATCAGCCGTGTCCTCAAACGCTTTGACTACTGCCAGTGCGCCAAGCGCGATCGAGGTGTGGTGCTTGAGTATCTGCGCCACACCAGCGGCTACAGCCGCCCCCAGATCACCCGCCTGGTGGCGCGCTGGAAGAAGAACCGTCTGGCCACGACGCCGCTTGCCAAACGCTACAGCGCACCAGCTGCCCCATTTCCCCGCAAATACACCAGCGCCGATGTCAGCTTGCTGGTGCAAATGGACCGCGCCCATGAGGATGTCTGTGGCCCGGCAATCGCGCACCTACTGCGCCGCGCCTACACGAGGTGCTTGCCAAGGACGGTCACACGCGGTCGGTGGAAACCAAGATCAGATCGCGCACTGATGCGCTGCTGCGCGGCCTGCTATACGCGCCCTCGGGCGAGCGGATGTACCCGACCTACTCGCGCAAGAACGGGCGCAAGTACCACTACTACGTGTCCAAGTCGGAGAGCCGCTTTGGCGCACCGGGGAAAACTTATGAACGCCTGCCTGCTCCAGAAATTGATGCGGCGGTGATCGCGCAGATCCGCACCGTGCTGACCAGTCCGGAGTCCATTGCGTCGGTGGTGCGCTTCATCCAGCGCAATGGTGCCCAGCTTGACGAGGCGACCACGGTGATGGCGATGGGGCGACTGAACGACGTCTGGGAGCAACTGTTCCCGGCCGAGCGCCATCGAATTGCGAATTTGATGATCGAGCGCATTGATCTTGTCCACACGGGTGAGGTTCAGGGCATCAAAGTGAAGTGGCGGGAGATTGGCTGGAATGCGCTGATCGAAGAATTCGCGCCGACCGGCATTGGTGCCGAATTGCTGGAGGTCGAAGCCTGATGGACGACTCACTGGAAACCTTCGTGCCCTTGGCGTTTCGCCGCAAGGGGGCACGTCGTGTGGTCACGGATGACCGACACGTCCACGACGTGACGCTGCTGGAAGGACTGGCGCGGGGCTTTTACTGGCAGCAACTGGTCGATACCGGGGCAATGGAAAGCGGGTCGGACATCGCGCGTGCAGAAGATCTGCATCCGTCCGTGCCCAACGAACTGATGCGCCTGACCTTGCTCGCGCCCGACATCATCGAACTTTTGATGTCCGGCAGGCAGCCACGCCGAATGAACCTGATCTGGTTCCAGCGAAACCCGGTACCGGTGGATTGGGTAGCGCAGCGCCAGATCGTGCAACGCTTTGAGGAGGATGTATGAGCAAGAAGCACCGGGGGCGGTACCAGGGTGATGCGGTCACCTACCAATTGCCGTCACCCGCAGGCGGCGTCCAGTTGGAGACTTTCGTGCCCTGGACGCTGGTCAAACGAGGATTGAGGAAGCAGATCATCACGCCGCTGGATGCGCCGCAGGAATTTATGGAGGAGGCACGCCGGGAGCGGCAGGCCCGCGAGTCGGCGCAAGACAGCGCGCTGTTGCGTGCCCTCGGACTGGCGCATCACTGGCAGCGGTTGTTGGACGAGGGTCAGTTCACATCAATCACCGAGATCGCCGCTGCCGAAGGCATGGATATTGGTCAGGCCAGCCGCATCGCCCGGTTGACGGCATTAGCACCGGACATTGTTGAAGTTTGCGCCGATCCAACCAAGAAAAGCTTATCACTTGATCGCATTAGCCGTCGTGCCATCCCTGTGCGATGGGATGTTCAGCGCGCTCGCTTGCTTCCTGCTTGATCAGCCGCAGCAGCCACTGTCCTTGCCACGCTCCTGGATCGGCGGGCATGGCACCGTGCCATAGGAGCAATACACGCAGCAGTCACCAGGCTTCGGCTTGAGCACCGTATGACACTGCTCGCACTCGTAGAACCACTGGCAGGCGTCGGTGGGCATCGTCTCTGTCTTGGTAAAGCCACACTCTGGACAGGTCAGTGTCGACTCCAGGGTGATGGTGGTCACTTGGCAGCGCCCACCAAGGTCGAGGGGTAACCGGCGTCCTTGGTGGCGCGCGTGAGGGCTTCGACGTTCGTTTTCGCGTCATCGAAGCTCACCTTGGCCTCGCGCCTGTCCAGACTCACCTCGGTCTTGCTGACGCCGGGCACTTTGGTCAGCGCCTTCTTGACCGTGATGGGACAGGCGGCGCAGTTCATGTCCGGCACGGACAGCGTGACGGTTTGCGTGGCCGCCCACACGGGCGACGTCAGGCTGATCAAAGCAACGAGGGCAACGAGCTTCTTCATGGCAATTTCCTTTCAGTAAAACCAAGGCGCGATCAACGGAAATCCGAGCGCGACGATGACCAGCGCCACCACAATCCAGAACAGCGCCTTGTAGCTGCGCTTGACCTGCGGCAGCGCACAGACCTGCCCGGGCTCGCACGCTGCAGGTGCTCGCCAGATGCGCCGATATGCAAAGAAAAGCGCCACCACCGCCGCACCGATGAAGATCGGTCGATAGGGTTCGAGTAGCGTCAGGTTGCTGATCCACGCCCCGGAGACGCCCAGCGTGATCAGCACCAGCGGCCCGAGGCAGCAGGTGGACGCGAGGATGGCTGCCAGACCGCCGGTCAATAGTGCGATACGCCCACCGCTAGTTCGAGATTTAGTTGGGGAATCTGGTTTCATGGCATAAGATTACTTCCGTACTTAAGTACGGAGTCAAGCCCTATGAACAAAACACCTGAAAACCTGACCATCGGCGCACTTGCGGAGGCCGCCGGAGTCAATGTCGAGACGATCCGCTTCTACCAACGCAAGGCCCTGATGCAGGAACCTGACCGCCCGTTGGGCGGCATCCGTCGCTACGGCGACGCGCATCTGGCTCGGGTACGGTTCATCAAGTCAGCCCAGCGACTGGGTTTCAGCCTGGACGAGATCGCGGACTTGCTCAGACTCGAGGACGGGTCGCATTGCACCGAGGCTCGCGAGCAGGCGGAGCACAAGCTGGCGGACGTGCGCGCCCGACTTGCCGATCTTCAAAGGATTGAGGGCGCGCTGCAGAACCTCGTCGAACAGTGCTGCGCCGCGAGTGGCCAGGTGAAATGCCCTCTGATCGCGGCACTTCAGAAAACGTAAGCCGACCAGTCGGCGGTTTTCTGTTTTCGGTCGCCTGCGCATGACCAAATGAAAACTACAACCCGACGGCAGCAAACCCGCGCCAGTGCTCGAAATGGTCGCTTGACCGGTCAAGAGGCAAACAGAGAACGGAGAGAGAAATACCGAGAATTCGCAGCCAGCCACGGGCGCATTGGATGTACTGCGCTCAAGAGGACAACGTGCGGAACCGCGCCAACACTGGCGTTTCGGGCAAAAAAAATCCCAACCGATAAGGGTTGGGATTTCAAATTATGGTGGAGCCGGGGGGATTTGAACCCCCGTCCGCCAGTACTCCGCTGTCGGTTCTACATGCTTAGCCGTGTCTACTGAGTTAACCCTTGGCCGCCCGACGGGCAGGGTGCTTTGGGCGAGTTGTGTAAGTTTTAGCCGCTTCGTCCACAACATACTGCACGGCGATTCTGTTCTATCTGACAATCATTTCGGGTTTACAGACATCCCCTGATGATTGCTGGAGCCGAAGCTACCAGAAGTGGCACTTGGCTGCTTACGCAGCTAGTTGCGCACCGTAATTGTCGTCATTGGCAATTATGGATTTTTGCAACAGTGGATTTACGAGTCCTGTTACCTACTCGGCATGCCCCTAAAGTTTCGCGACCGGCGTCGAATCCTAATCGGCCCCATAGTTGTGGTGACACAACTGTGACGCGCAGTGTACGGCAAAGGTTCCCGAGCGTCGACAGGCGGTAGTTGGAACCGTCAGTTGCTGGCGTCGAGCAGCTGTAGCGCTTCGTTGAGTACCTTGACTGATTCGTCGTGCTTGCCGGCCTTGTGCAGGCTTTCGCCTTGGGCGCGCAGCTTGCGCACTTCAGCCAGTACGGTCTGGTCTCTGGGTGGGTCGTTTTTGAGGATTGCGTCGATCTTGGCCATGTCGGCGGGGCAGTGCATGGCCCAGAGTGCGGTGCTGAACAGGAGGCTGCAGATAAACAAGCTGAGGCGGCGCATCGGTATTCTCCACGGGCGGGCTTTCAAGATAGGAAGCCCGTCGTGGTGATTGGTTCCCCTGGCGTTAGATCTCGGACCTGGCCGTGGTGACCCGGTCGACCAGATAGACCAAGCCGTGATAGTCGATGCCGGCATGATGAGACAGGCCGATCTCGCAGGTGCGGCTGGTGGAGACGCCTTCCTCGCAGATTTGCACCGCGTCCTTCAGGCTGCGCAACGCGTGGGCATTCAGCTCGGGAGTGGTGAAGCCTTTGTCGCCGGCAAAGCCGCAGCAGTGGATGCCTTCCGGCAGGACCAGTTGCTGCGTGCAGCGGCTGACGATGTCGAGCAGGCCCTGGGCTTCGCCCAAGTGCTGGGTGCTGCAGGTGACGTGCACGGCCACGGGGGCTTGCTGCGGGGTGAATGTCAGGCGCTCAAGCAGATGCTCGCGAATGAATTTCACTGGGTCGTGCAGTTTCAGTCGCGGGTCCAGGCCGTCTTGCAGCAGACGCAGGGTGCAGGGGCTGGTGTCGCAGTAGATCGGGTCGAGGCCGCCACGACTGGCTTTGAGCAGGGCGTTGATCAGCTCCTGGCGCTTGCTGTCGGCTTGTTCGGCGGAGCCTTTGGAGGCGAATGGTTGGCCGCAACAGAGGTTGTCCAGATCGTCCGGGAATACCACCTGGAAGCCGCCTTTTTCCAGCAGGCCACGCGTCTTGTCGAGCAGTGAAACTTGCTCGGTGTCGCTGAATGACGGACCCATGGCACGCGAAACACAGGCAGCCAGATAGACCACGCGCGGGCGCTGATCAGCGCTCGGCGCGGTGAGGCGAATGGATTGCGCCGCTTGCGGCATGGCTGCCGTCCACTGCGGTAGGCGATTGCCGGAGAGGCTGCGTAGCACGCTGGAGGCTTTGGCCAAGCGCGGTGCGCCGAGCAGTTGGCGGACGCCGTTGGCCGCCATCAGGGTCAGCCGTGTGCCGGCTAGCGCGTTGGCAAAGTGGCCAGCCAGCCAGTTGGCCGTGCCTGCGTGGTGCGCGTCTCGGGCGCGTAGCTTGCGCACCAGATCGCCGGTGTTGATGCCCACCGGGCAGCGTTGGGCGCACAGGCCGGTGGCGGCGCAGGTGTCGATGCCCTGGTATTGATAGGCCTGTTCCAGCTCCGTGGTGTCGATGCCGGCACGCTGTTTGGCCTGGATGTCGCGCCAGATGACGATGCGTTGGCGCGGGCTGAGGGTCAGGCCCTTGGCCGGGCAGACCGGCTCGCAGAAGCCGCACTCGATGCACTTGTCGACGATCTCGTCGGCGGCCGGTAGCGGCTTCAGGTGTTTGAGGTGGATCTGCGGGTCAACCGACAGCACCACGTCGGGGTTGAGGATGCCGTGGGGGTCGAGCAGGTGTTTGATCGTCCACATCAACTGGTAGGCATCGCTGCCCCATTCCAGCTCGACGAAGGGCGCCATGTTGCGTCCGGTGCCGTGCTCGGCCTTCAGTGAGCCGCCGAACTCGACCGCCACCAGTTGCGTCACTTCGTCCATAAACGCCGAGTAGCGTGCCACTTGCTCAGGCGTATCGAAGCCCTGGGTGAAGACGAAGTGCAGGTTGCCTTCCAGGGCGTGGCCGAAAATGATTGCCTCGTCGTAGTGGTGTTTGTCGAACAGTTCCAGCAGGCGATTGACGCCTGCGGCCAGTTGCTCGACCGGGAAGGTCACGTCTTCGATGATCACCGTGGTGCCGGTCTGGCGTACGGCGCCGACGGCGGGGAAGGTGTCCTTGCGGATCTTCCACAGCTGCTCATAGACCGCAGGATCGCTGCTGAAATCGACCTGTTTTTCCACCGGGAAGTGGGCGATGGAGGCCATGATCTGCGCCAGCTGCTCCTGCAGCAGCGCCTGGCTGGCGGCGCGGGATTCGATCAGCAGGGCGCAGGCGTTGGCGGACAGCGCCTTGACCCACGCGGGCATGCCAGCCTTGTTCTCGACCGAGCGCAGGCTGCGTCGATCCAGCAATTCCACTGCCGACACCGGCTGGCTTTTCAGTACGGTTACGGCGTGGCAGCAGCTTTGCACGTCGGGGAAGACCACCAGTGCGCTGGCCTTGTGCGGGTGGTCCGGTACGGTGTGGTAGGTGACCGAGCTGATAAAGCCCAGGGTGCCTTCCGAGCCGACCATCAGGTGGCTGAGGATATCCAGCGGCAGCTCGTAGTCGATCAGGGCATTGAGTGACAGGCCGGTGGTGTTTTTCAGCCGGTATTTATGCCGAATTTTGGCGGCCAGTTCGGTGTTGGCGCGGGTCTGCCGGCCCAGTTCGGCCAGTTGCTCTAGCAATTCGCCATGGCTGGCGTGAAAGCGCGCCACGCTGAGCGAGTCTTCGCTATCCAACACGCTGCCGTCGGCCAAAATCAGGCGCATGCCGGCCAGGGTGTGATAGCTGTTCTGCGCCGTGCCGCAGCACATGCCGCTGGAGTTGTTGGCGACGATACCGCCGATTTTGCAGGCGTTGATTGAGGCCGGATCGGGGCCGATTTTGCGTTGCAGCGGAGCCAGCACGGCGTTCGCCTGGGCGCCGATCACGCCCGGTTGCAGACGGATCTGCGCCCCGCCTCTGAGCAGTTCGCGGCCGTTCCAGTTGTCGCCGAGAACGATCAGTACCGAGTCGCTGATGGCCTGGCCCGATAGGCTGGTGCCGGCGGCGCGGAAGGTCACCGGCACCTGGTGGATGTTGGCCAGTTGCAGCAGTTCGACGACTTCGGCCTCGCTCTCAACCCGCAACACCAGCTTGGGGATCAGCCGGTAGAAGCTGGCGTCGGTACCGAAGGCCAGGGTCGACAACGGATCATCGAAGCGGCGGGTGACTGGGATCAGGCGTTCGACGGCGTTGATAAAGGCGACGGGCAGGCTCATGGGCGCTCCGGATTATTATCTGGTGTTACTTTTTGTCGGCGCGGAGTGTTCCGCGATGCCGTTTACCTGGAAAGCATCGCGGCTGAAGCCGCGCCTACAAAGTGCAGTGCTGTGCTCAACGGCCCAGTTCGCGCACCAGCGACTCGGCGCTGATGTCGCGGATCGACTTGGCGCCGGTCAGGGTCATGGCCACGCGCATTTCTTTATCGATCAGTTCCAGCAGGTTGCTCACGCCGGCACCACCGGCGGCGGCCAGGGCGTAGACGAAGGCGCGGCCGAGCATCACGCTGTCGGCGCCGAGGGCGAGCATGCGCACCACGTCGAGGCCGGTACGGATGCCGGAGTCGGCCAGAATCGCCAGGTCGCCTTTCACCGCGTCGGCAATCGCCGGCAGGGCGCGGGCGCTGGACAGCACGCCGTCGAGCTGACGACCGCCGTGGTTGGAGACGACGATGCCGTCGGCACCGAAACGCACCGCATCTTTGGCGTCTTCAGGGTCGAGGATGCCCTTGATGACCATGGGGCCGTCCCAGAAATCGCGAATCCACTGCAGGTCTTTCCACGAGATCGACGGGTCGAAGTTTTCGCCCAGCCAGCCAATGTAGTCGGCCAGGCCCGTGGGGTTGCCGCGGTAGGTGGAGATGTTGCCCAGGTCGTGGGGGCGGCCGAGCAGGCCGACGTCCAGGGCCCAGCTTGGATGGGTCATGGCTTGCAGCATGCGCCGCAGCGGCGCATTGGGGCCGCTCATGCCGGAATGGGCGTCACGGTAGCGAGCACCGGGCACCGGCATGTCGACGGTGAACACCAGGGTGGTGACGCCGGCGGCCTTGGCCCGCTCCAGGGCGTTCTTCATAAAGCCGCGGTCTTTCAATACATACAGCTGGAACCACATGGGTCGGCTGATGGCGGGCGCCACTTCTTCAATCGGGCACACCGAGACGGTCGACAGGGTGAAGGGAATGCCTTTGGCGGCGGCGGCTTTGGCCGCCTGCACTTCGCCGCGGCGGGCGTACATGCCGGTCAGGCCGACCGGGGCGAGGGCCACCGGCATGGCCAGGGTTTCACCCAGCAACTGGGTTTCCAGGCTCAGCTGCGACATGTCGCGCAACACCCGCTGGCGCAGGGCAATGTCGGCCAGGTCGCTGACGTTACGGCGCAGCGTGTGCTCGGCGTAGGCGCCACCGTCGATGTAGTGAAACAGGAACGGCGGCAGCTTGCGTTGGGCGGCGGCGCGGTAGTCGGTGGAGGCAGAAATGATCATGGGATTCACTCTGGTGTAAATGACGAACAGATGAGCGTCGTAACTTGTCCGGAGCGCCGTGCTGGCACGGCACTCCAGTGGCTTAGCCAGCCATCAACGGGTCGCTGACGCCCAGCACATAAATGGCAAACAGCGCGATCAGGCCGGTAAACAGGACGTAGTACAGGGTTGGCCAGACGGTTTTGCGCAGGATGCTGCCTTCGCGGCCCAGCAGGCCGACCGTGGCGGACGCGGCGACGACGTTATGAATGGCGACCATGTTGCCGGCCGCGGCGCCAATGGCCTGTACGGCAACAATCAGCGCACTGGAGATGCCCAGGCTGTTGGCTACACCGAACTGGAACTGGCTAAGCATCATGTTGCTGACGGTGTTGGAGCCGGCAATAAAGGCACCGAGGGCACCGACACTGGGGGCAAACAGGGGGTAGATGTGACCCACGCTGTCGGCCACGTAGCGGGCCATGGTGATCGGCATGCTCGCCAACTCGGCGCCGTTGACGCCCGAGTTGATCAGGATGCGCACCATCGGCACGGTGAACAACAGTACAAAGCCGGCGCCCAGCAGTACGCGAGTGGATTCACCGATGGCGGCAGTCAGTTCGCGCACTTTCATGCGGTGTAAAAAGAAGGTGGCGATTACGACTGCGACCAGAATCCCGCCGGGCAGGTACAGCGGCATGAAATCGGCCTTGATACCAGTCTCGCCAAGGATGTCAGGAAACAGCAGGACCACCGACTTCAATGCTGCACCTACTTGCGGGAATACCCGGCTGGCAACCAGCAGTAGGCCTACCAGTACGTAGGGCAGCCAAGCGCGCAGGGTGCTCATGGGTTTGCTCGTGAGGCTGTCGAGTTTCATCTCGATGCTGCCCAGCCATTCGCTCGGCCATTCGCTGGCGGGGGCGAAATCCCAGCTCTGCTTGGGCACTAAAAAGCCTGCACGTGCAGCCAGGGTGACAATGGCCAGACCAATCAAACCACCCAGCAAGGACGGAAATTCCGGGCCAAGGAACACGCCGGTAATGGCATAAGGCACGGTGAACGCGAGGCCGGCGAAGAGGGCGAATGGCAGCACGGCAAAGCCGGCTTTCCAGCTTTTTTCCTGACCAAAAAAGCGCGTCAGCATCAGCACCATGATCAGCGGGATGACGGTGCCGACCAGGGCGTGAATGATGGCCACTTCACTGGTGATCAGCTGCAGGAAACTGCTCCAGCTGGAGCCTTGGGCGGCCAGCTGGGCGCCGATGGTGGCGCTGTCCAGGCCGCTGTTGATGCCGATGATGATCGGGGTGCCGACGGCGCCGAACGAGACCGGCGTGCTTTGTACCAGCATGCCGAGAATCACGGCGGCCAGGGCAGGGAAACCGATGGCGACCAGCAGTGGCGCGGCAATCGCGGCGGGTGTGCCGAAGCCTGATGCGCCTTCGATAAAGCAGCCGAATAACCAGGCAATGATGATGGCCTGGATGCGCCGGTCCGGACTGATGGTGGCAAAGCCGGCGCGAATGGCGGTGATGCCGCCGGAATGTTTAAGGGTGTTGAGCAGCAGGATGGCGCCGAAGATGATCCACAGCACGCCCGCGGTGATCACCAGGCCCTGCAGGGTTGAGGCCAGTACGCGATTGAAGCTCATGTCCCATACGGTGAGGGCGATGCCGGCGGTCAGCAGGTAGACCAATGGCATGGCGCGCTTGGCGGGCCAGCGCAGGCCGATCAGCAGAATGGCGGCGAGCAGAATGGGGGAGAAGGCCAGTAAGGCAAGGAGTCCGGATGACATGCTGAGACCTCCGCTTAACGTAGCGCTGGGCGCGACAGGGATGGGGAGTCAGGCGGTGCGAAGCAGGTGTCAGGCATGAGCGACATGATGGAGACCTCGGCAGCTATTAGAATTGTTGTGCTTTGGTTCTGTAAATTGGTAATACCAATTTACAGAACTGCTCGGTCAGGGTAAAAGGACGCCTGAGGTCTGTCAATTTGTCGCGCTGCGACTTTGGTCTTAGGGCGCTCGATTGCGCTCGACGAGATGAGGGGTAAGCGGCTATTCAGACCGCTAAGGGGTTGGTCGTTGCATAGCGGCGCCGCCTGGTATGCCGTTTTGGAGGGACAGATGGGGTTTGCACCGATCAATCAGCGCCGCTTGTCGGATGACATCGTCAGTCAGCTGGAAGCGCTGATTTTGGAGGGCTCGTTGAAGACCGGCGAGCGCCTGCCGGCCGAGCGGGCGTTGGCGGAGCGCTTTGGTGTGTCGCGGCCGTCACTGCGTGAGGCGATTCAGAAGCTGGTGGCCAAGGGCTTGCTGGTCAGCCGTCAGGGCGGTGGCAACTATGTCGCCGAGGGGTTGGGTGCGACGTTCAGTGACCCCTTGCTGCATTTGCTGGAGAGCAGCCCGGAGGCGCAGCGCGATCTGTTGGAGTTTCGCCATACGCTGGAAGGCTCTTGCGCCTTCTATGCGGCGCAGCGCGCCACCGAGCTGGATCGTGAGCGCTTGCGCGAGGCCTTCGAGGAGTTGCAGCAGTGCTATGCCGGGGTCGGCAAGGTCACTCGTGCGCAGGAGGGCGCCGCCGATGCGCGCTTTCACCTGGCGATTGCCGAGGCCAGCCACAATGCCGTGTTGCTGCACACCATTCGCGCCCTGTTCGACCTGCTCAAGCGCAATGTGCTGACCAATATCGGCGGTATGTACGCCCAGCGCAGCGAAACCCGCGAGATGCTGATGCAGCAGCATGGTGAGTTATACGCGGCAATTATCGACGGCCAGGCCGAGCTGGCGCGGCAGATCTCCAATCGGCATATCGATTATGTGCAGGAGGTGCTGGCGGAGGTCGGTCAGGAGGCTCAGCGCACGGCGCGAGCGCAGCGGCGGCAGGGTTTGTAGCGAGGGACTCAGGCTGCGCGCGACCAGGGTCGCGCACGCATGATCAGTCTTCTTTACCCTTGGTGCGTACGGCGCGATGCAGTTCGCGATCGGAGTCGCGTTCCTTCTCGGTGTGGCGCTTGTCGTATTCCTTCTTGCCTTTGCCCAGGCCGATCTCGCACTTGATCAGGTGCTGCTTCCAGTAGATCGACAAGGCGACGCAGGCGTAGCCCTTCTGCTGCACGGCGGTGGTCAGCTTCTCCAGCTCGCGGCGGTTGAGCAGCAGCTTGCGCGTGCGCAGTGGATCGGCGATCACGTGGGTGCAGGCGGCGGTTAGCGGCGTGATGTGGCAGCCGATCAGCCAGGCTTCGTCATTTTTCAACAGCACGTAGCTGTCTACCAACTGCGCCTTACCGGCACGTAGGCTTTTAACTTCCCAGCCAGCCAGAACCAGACCAGCCTCGAACTTGTGTTCGATGAAGTAGTCGTGACGGGCTTTCTTGTTTTGGGCAATGGTGCCCTGCGGGTGTTTCTTTTGCTTGGCCATAGGGGCGGCATTATAGGCAGTCGCGGGCTGCGCGGCTACGGCGAAGGCAGGCCCTTGAGAGGGGCAGAGGAAACCCGGACAATGCGCGCTGTTATTGGTTGTGGCTGAAGCTGTCGGTTGGCTATGTCGGTGTGGCGCTGGCCTCGGTGTTGTTGCGGGGTGTGTCCGTCGCGCCTCTGCCGGCAGTCCTGGCGCCAGCCCGTTCGCTGCGCCATTGTTCAAGTGAGATCTGCATGACGACTCGTATTCTGCGTTCCGCCCTGTTGCCCTACCCGGCGGCGGTTCTTTATGGCCTGGTCAATGACGTGGCCCGTTACCCGGAGTTTCTGCCGTGGTGTTCGGCCACCGAAGTGCTGGAAGTCAGTGAGGTGCAGATGCTCGCTCGCCTGGTCATCGCCAAGGGCGGCCTGAGCCAGCGCTTCGTCACCCGTAATCAGTTGCAGCCTGGGCAGCGCATCGAGATGAATCTGGAAGAAGGGCCCTTTACCCAGTTGAATGGGGTCTGGGAATTCAAGGCGTTGGGTGAGCAGGCCTGCAAGATCAGCCTGGATTTGTCCTTCGATTATGCCGGCCCCTTGGTCAAAGCCACGTTGGGGCCGTTGTTCAATCAGGCTGCCAATACCTTGGTGGATGCCTTTTGTCAGCGGGTGAAACAGCTGCATGGATAAGTCGATGATTGTGGTCGAGGTGGTCTATGCCCTGGCGGACAAGCAAAAGCTGCTGCGTCTGCAGGTGCCGGCGGGCACCACGTTGCGCGAAGCGGCCGAGCGCTCGGGGATGGCGGCACATTTTCCCGGTCTGGATCTGGCGACCTGTCCCTTGGGGATTTTCGGCAAGGCCGTGAGCAAGCCCCAGGAGCGGGTACTGGAGGAGGGTGAACGGGTAGAAATCTACCGGCCGCTTCTGGCCGATCCGAAGGAAGTGCGCAAACAGCGCGCAGCCAAGGCGGCGCAAGCCAAGGCCAGTGAGAGCTGAAGGCGCTTTGCGCAAGGCAATAAAAAACCCGGATTTTCCGGGTTTTTTATTGCGCGGCAGAATTACTGCGGCGAGGTTTCCAGCGGCTCGGGCGTCGGTACCGGTACGGTCTCGACGTTGTCCACTTCACGCTGGATTTTTTCTAGCAGTGAGCCAGGTGCTGGCGCTGCTTCAGGCTCTGTAGGGGCTTTGGCTTCTGCCTTCGGCGACGTACCTGGCTCGCTGGACGGCTGGCCAAGAATGGCCTCGTCACGGCTGACGCCGGGCATGAAGTCGCCAGACAGGCCTACCAGTTGATCACTTTCGTTGAAGAAAATGCTCACATGCTCCTGCAGGCGCTGACCGCCACCTGGTTGGATGCTGTAGAGGTAGTCCAGGCGATCGGCGTGGAAAGTGTCGCTGATCAGGGCATTGCCCATGATAAACCGCACTTGGCGTCGGGTCATTCCGGGCTTCAACTGGTCTATCATGTCTTGCGTGACGACATTGCCCTGTTGAATGTCGATTTTATAAACCCCGGGGAATGAACAACCGGCGAGTGCGAACAGTCCGGCGAACGTCAGGCTGGTCAGCAGGAGCTTGGTGTTTTGCATCGGTGGGTGACTTCCACTATCTTGGCTGGGCAATGTAAACCCCGATCATACCCGCATTAAAGGAAGCTGCGAAGCAGCATCCGTGAGAAAGCTGACCATGGTTGAAAATAGCGAGCTACGTAAAGTTGGCCTGAAAGTGACCCTGCCGCGGGTCAAGATTTTGCAGATGCTCGACTCCGCCGAGCATCGTCACATGAGTGCGGAAGATGTGTACAAGGCACTGATGGAGTCGGGCGAAGACGTCGGTCTGGCCACGGTTTATCGCGTGCTGACGCAGTTTGAGGCGGCGGGTTTGGTGGTGCGCCACAACTTCGATGGCGGTCATGCCGTTTTCGAGTTGGCTGACGGCGGTCACCACGACCATATGGTCTGCGTGGAAAGCGGTGAGGTGATCGAATTCATCGATGCCGAAATCGAAAAGCGCCAGAAAGAGATTGTCAGCGAGCACGGCTTTGAGCTGGTGGATCACAACCTGGTGCTGTACGTGCGCAAGAAAAAATAAGCGCGGCGGCAATGGCAAAAAGGCGACCTTAGGGTCGCCTTTTTGCATTCTGGCTTCGCGGCGGCGTTTAGCTTTGCGCTGTGGCTCACCATCTTGCGGGCATGGGCCAGGGATTCGTCGGTGAGATCGACGCCGCCGAGCATGCGGGCGATTTCCTCGATGCGGTCGCTGTCTTGCAGGTGGGCTACGGCCGTGCGGGTGGCATCGCTGCCGCGGGCCTTGTGCACGAACAGGTGGTGATGGCCCTGGGCGGCCACTTGCGGCAAGTGGGTGACGGTCAGCACCTGGCCGCGTTCACCCAGGCGGCGCAAGAGCTGGCCAACCACTTCGGCGGTGGGGCCGCCGATGCCAACGTCGACTTCGTCGAACACCAGGGTCGGCACCCGCGAGGTTTGCGCGGTGATGACCTGAATTGCCAGGCTGATGCGTGACAGTTCGCCGCCTGAGGCGACCTTGGCCAAGGGCTTGAGCGGTTGGCCGGGGTTGGCGCTGACCAGTAACTCCACCTGTTCCAGGCCGTGGGGGTGGGGTTCGGCGTGAGCGGTTGCGCGCAGCTCGATGTTGAAGCGTCCGCCGGGCATGCCCAGGCGCTGGATTTCGCCTTCCACGGCGCTGGCCAGTTGGCTGGCGGCGCCTTGGCGCAGCTGGCTGAGTTCGGCGGCCTTGTCCTGATAGTGGCGGGCGTAAGCCGTCAGTTCGCTGCTCAGGCGTTCGCAAGCCTGGTCGTCGGCATTCAGGCTTTCCAGTTCATCAAACAGTTGCTGTTGCAGGGCGCCGAGTTCGCCGGGCTGGATCCGGTGTTTGCGGGCCAGGGTGTAGATGCTGTCCAGGCGCTCTTCCAGTTGTTGCTGGCGGGCTGGGTCGGCGTCGAAATGGTCGAGAAAGCGGTTCAGCTCGCCAACGGCTTCCTCGACCTGAATTTGTGCGCTGGCCAGCAGGTTTACCGCTTCGCTGAGGGCGCCGGGTGGGCTGTTGAATGGGCTCAGGCGCTGCAGGCTGGAGGTCAGGGCGGACAGCACGTTGCCGCCCTCGTGCTCGCTGCATTGCTCCAGTACCAGGCGGCAGGCGCTGAGCAGGCTTTCGGCGTTGGCCAGGGCTTTGTGGTCTTGTTCCAGTTGCGGCAGTTCATTGTCGCCGAGGGCCAGATTGTCGAGTTCTTCCAGCTGGTAGCTGAGCAGCTGATGACGCGCGCGTTGTTCGTCGCCGGCATTGGCTAGGCGCTCCAGCTCCTGACGGGTCTGGCGCCAGCGTTGGGCGGCCAGTTGCACCTGGCGCGCCAGCTCCTGGCTGCCGGCATATTCATCCAGCAGGCGGCGGTGGGTGTCAGGTTTAAGCAGGGATTGGTGTTCGTGCTGGTTGTGGATGTCGATCAGCAGTTCGCCAAGGGCCTTGAGGTCGCCTTGGGGGCAGGGCGAGCCGTTGATGTAGCTGCGCGAGCGGCCTTCGGCGGTGATCACCCGGCGGAGGATGCACGGGCCGTCGTTGTCCAGGTCGCGCTCGCTCAGCCACTGGCGGGCTTCGGGGATGGCGCCGAGATCGAAGCTGGCGAGAATGTCGGCCTTGTCGGCGCCTGGGCGCACCACGCCGCTGTCGGCACGATCGCCCAGGGCCAGGCCGAGGGCGTCGAGCATGATCGATTTGCCGGCGCCGGTTTCGCCGGTGATCACCGACATGCCGGCGTTCAGCTCGAGGTCGAGGTGCTCGACGATGGCGTAATTGTGAACGGAAAGATGTACCAGCATGGTGGGCGCTCCCAGACCTATGTCTGGTTATTTATACAGTGTTTTGTTTGCGCCTGACAATCCTGTGCGCCCTTGAAGCTGCAAATTCTGTCCCCATATAGAGGGCAGAAGTGCGAGCGCTGACTCGCCATTGTTTATCACAGGAGGAACGCATGGCTGACGAACAGAACCTGGATACGCAGGCCTTTGAGGCGAATGCTGCTGAGGCGGCGGGTGATGACCTGGTGGCGCGCGTGCACGCCCTTGAGGAGCAGCTGGCGGCTGCCCAGGATCAAGCCCTGCGTGTGTCGGCAGATATGCAGAACGTGCGTCGCCGCGCCGAGCAGGACGTTGAGAAGGCGCATAAGTTTGCCTTGGAGAAATTCGCCAGCGACCTGTTGCCGGTCGTCGATAGCCTGGAGCGCGGTATTGAGCTGACCAGTGCCGACGATGAGGCGATCAAGCCGGTGCGCGAAGGTATGGAGCTTACGCTCAAGCTGCTGCAAGACACCTTCCGCCGCTTCAATATCGAGGCGCTTGATCCGCATGGCGCGCCGTTCAATGCCGAGCATCATCAGGCGATGGCCTTGCAGGAAAGCGCCCATGTGGAGCCGAACAGCGTGCTCAAGGTGTTCCAGAAGGGCTATCTGCTGAGCGGCCGTCTGTTGCGCCCGGCCATGGTTGTGGTCAGCAAGGCGCCGGCTGAGGCGCCACCGTCGATTGATGAGCAGGCTTGAAATTCGCCAGCCGGCCCCCATCTATTAGTACAAGCGATTAAGTGCTGCCGCGATCGGTAAACCCGAGTCGCGGAAATTCAAAATTTTGGGAGAGTTAAGAATGGGCAAAATTATTGGTATCGACCTGGGGACTACCAACTCCTGCGTCTCGGTTCTGGAAAACGGCGTCGCTAAAGTTATCGAAAACGCCGAAGGTGCACGTACTACTCCGTCGATCATTGCGTATGCCAACGACGGCGAAATTCTGGTTGGCCAGTCGGCCAAGCGTCAGGCAGTAACCAATCCGCATAACACCCTGTACGCGGTAAAGCGTCTGATTGGTCGCCGTTTTGAAGAAAGCGTTGTACAGAAAGACATCGAAATGGTGCCGTACAAGATCGTCAAGGCTGACAATGGCGATGCTTGGGTTGCGGTTAATGATCAGAAAATGGCCCCGCCACAAATCTCGGCTGAAATTCTGAAGAAGATGAAGAAAACCGCCGAAGACTACCTCGGCGAGCCAGTGACCGAAGCGGTGATTACCGTGCCGGCCTACTTCAACGACAGCCAGCGTCAGGCCACCAAAGACGCCGGCCGCATCGCCGGTCTGGACGTTAAGCGCATCATCAACGAGCCGACTGCGGCTGCGCTGGCTTACGGTATGGACAAGGCCAAAGGCGACCACACGGTGATCGTTTATGACCTGGGTGGCGGTACTTTCGACGTGTCGGTGATCGAGATCGCTGAAGTCGATGGCGAGCACCAGTTCGAAGTGTTGGCCACCAACGGCGACACCTTCCTCGGTGGTGAAGACTTCGACATTCGTCTGATCGACTACCTCGTCGACGAGTTCAAGAAAGAAAGCGGCATGAACCTCAAGGGTGACCCGCTGGCCATGCAGCGCCTGAAAGAAGCCGCTGAAAAAGCCAAGATTGAGCTGTCCTCGAGCCAGCAGACCGACGTCAACCTGCCGTACATCACTGCAGATGCCACCGGTCCTAAGCACTTGAACGTGAAAATCTCCCGCGCCAAGCTGGAGTCGCTGGTGGAAGACCTGGTGCAGCGCACCATCGAGCCTTGCCGTATCGCGTTGAAAGACGCCGGTATCGACGTGGGCGCGATCAACGACGTGATTCTGGTCGGTGGCCAGACCCGTATGCCGTTGGTGCAGAAGCTGGTAACCGATTTCTTCGGTAAAGAAGCGCGTAAAGACGTTAACCCGGACGAAGCAGTGGCCATGGGTGCTGCTATCCAGGGCGCGGTATTGTCGGGTGACGTGAAAGACGTATTGCTGCTCGACGTTAGCCCGCTGACCCTGGGTATCGAAACCATGGGTGGCGTGATGACCGCGCTGATCGAGAAAAACACCACGATTCCGACCAAGAAATCGCAAGTGTTCTCGACTGCCGATGACAATCAGGGCGCGGTGACCATTCACGTGCTGCAGGGCGAGCGTAAGCAAGCCAGCGGCAACAAGTCGCTGGGCAAGTTCGACCTGGCCGAGATTCCGCCGGCTCCGCGTGGCGTACCGCAGATCGAAGTGACCTTCGATATCGATGCCAACGGCATCCTGCACGTCGGCGCGAAAGACAAGGCGACTGGCAAGACTCAGTCGATCGTGATCAAGGCCAACTCCGGTCTGTCTGAGGAAGAAATTCAGCAGATGGTGCGTGATGCCGAAGTCAACGCCGAGGAAGATCGCAAGTTCGAAGAGCTGGCGACCGCACGCAACCAGGGCGACCAGTTGGTGCATGCCACCCGCAAGATGATCACTGAGGCTGGCGACAAGGCCACTGCTGATGAGAAAGCGGCCATCGAAACCGCATTGAGCGCCCTGGAAGTAGCGGTTAAAGGCGACGACAAGGCTGAAATCGAAGCGAAGATGAACGCTCTGTCGGAAGCGACCACTCCGCTGGCGCAGAAAATGTACGCCGAGCAGCCACAGCAAGCCGGTGGCGCCGCTCAGGGTGCAGAAGAAGCAGCGGGCGCGGACGACGTGGTCGATGCCGAGTTCGAAGAAGTCAAAGACAACAAGTAAGCCTTAGCTGGTGACCCACAGGGATGTGGGGAATGCAGCAGGCCGCCTGGCCCAGGGGGGGGGGGGGGAAAAACGCCGGGAGCGTTTTCGAAAGCGGCTGCTGCCTTGAGCGGCTTTTTAGGTCAAGGACATTAGCTGGATTCGCCGCGCGGGAGCTTGCTCCCGCGTTGGCGTGTCTGGGGTAGACGATTTAAGAGTGCGAAAAACTTATGGCCAAGCGTGATTTTTATGAAGTTCTGGGTGTCGAGCGCGGCGCCAGCGAGGCGGAGCTGAAGAAGGCCTATCGCCGCCTGGCAATGAAGCATCACCCGGACCGCAATCCCGACGATAAAGCGTCGGAAGAGAAGTTCAAAGAGGCCAATGAGGCCTACGAAGTACTGTCCGATGCCAGCAAGCGCGCGGCCTACGATCAGTACGGTCATGCCGGTGTCGACCCGCAAATGGGTGGCGGCGGTGGCGGCGGGGCGAACTTCTCCGACATTTTTGGCGACGTGTTCAGCGACTTCTTTGGTGGTCAGCGCGGCGGTCAGCGTGGCGGTGCTCAGCGTGGCAGCGACCTGCGCTACACCCTGGAGCTGGACCTGGAAGAGGCGGTGCGTGGCACTACGGTGACCATTCGCGTGCCGACCCTGGTCAATTGCAAACCGTGCGATGGCTCGGGTGCCAAGAAGGGCACCAGTCCGGTGACCTGTACCACCTGTGGTGGTATCGGCCAGGTGCGCATGCAGCAGGGCTTCTTCTCGGTGCAGCAGACCTGCCCGCGTTGCCACGGCAGCGGCAAGATGATTTCCGATCCGTGCACCAGCTGTCATGGCCAAGGTCGTGTCGAAGAGCAGAAGACCCTGTCGGTCAAGGTGCCGCCAGGCGTCGACACTGGTGACCGCATTCGTCTGACCGGCGAAGGCGAGGCGGGCACGTTGGGTGGGCCGGCTGGCGACCTGTATGTGGTGGTCAATGTGCGCGAGCACGCGATCTTCCAGCGTGACGGCAAGCACCTGTATTGCGACGTGCCGATCAGCTTTGCCGATGCAGCCTTGGGCGGCGAGCTGGAAGTGCCGACGCTGGATGGTCGGGTCAAGCTGAAAATTCCGGAAGGCACGCAAACCGGCAAGCTGTTCCGTTTGCGTGGCAAAGGCGTGGCGCCGGTGCGTGGCGGTGGTGCCGGCGACCTGATGTGCCGGGTGGCCGTGGAAACACCAGTGCACCTGGACAAGCGCCAGCGCGAATTGCTGGAAGAGTTCCGTCAGTCGCTGGCTGGCGATAGCTCGCACTCGCCGAAGGCCAATGGCTGGTTTGAGGGTGTGAAGCGTTTCTTCGGCGATTTGTAATTCGCAGCTGCGGGTTGCGGGTGGCGGGTCACGGCCTGTCACCCGGAGCGTGCGGCGTTAAGCCTTGGGCTTGGAGCTGAGAGTTATGCAACGTATTGCAGTGATGGGCGCCGCTGGGCGCATGGGCAAAACCCTGATCGAAGCGGTGCAGCAGGCCGCGGATGCGAGCTTGAGCGCGGCGATTGATCGCCCGGACAGCACCCTGGTGGGCGCTGATGTGGGTGAGCTGGCAGGCGTCGGTCGCCTGGGCTTGACCCTGGCGGGTGATTTGCAGGCGGTGGTCGAGCAGTTCGATGTGTTGATCGACTTTACCCATCCGTCAGTCACCCTGAAAAACCTTGAGGTCTGTCGCCAGGCGGGCAAGGCCATGGTGATTGGCACGACCGGTTTTTCCGTGGCTGAGAAGCTGCTGCTGGAGCAGGCTGCCAAGGACATCCCGATTGTGTTTGCCGCCAACTACAGCGTCGGCGTCAACCTGTGCCTGAAGCTGCTCGATACCGCGGCGCGGGTGCTGGGCGATGAGGTCGATATCGAAATCATCGAAGCGCACCACCGGCACAAGGTTGATGCGCCATCTGGTACGGCGCTGCGCATGGGCGAAGTGGTGGCCAATGCCTTGGGGCGCGATCTGCAGAAGGTGGCGGTGTATGGCCGTGAAGGCCAGACCGGCGCCCGCGAGCGCGAGACCATTGGCTTTGCCACGGTGCGTGCTGGCGATGTGGTCGGTGACCATACGGTGCTGTTTGCTGCTGATGGCGAGCGGGTGGAAATCACCCATAAAGCCTCCAGTCGGATGACCTTTGCCAAAGGCGCGGTGCGCTCGGCCTTGTGGCTGGATGGGCGTGCGGCGGGCCTCTACGACATGCAGGATGTGCTGGGTTTGCGCTGAGTCACTGAACTTGCTTGTCTTTGGGTTGGACCGCGAGAGGGCTTTCCTGTAAGCTACAGCTTTAGTATGTCCACTAAAAGTTACGCAGAATGAATCAGATAAAGAAGCGGGGTGACGGTTGGTACGTCATCCCGCTTTTTTACAATCTGCGTTTGCTTCACGCTTTGATCGACGGAGGTTTTCTTGAGTAAGCCAGCCATTCTCGCCCTTGCTGATGGCAGCATTTTTCGCGGCGATTCCATTGGGGCTGACGGCCAGACCGTTGGTGAAGTGGTGTTTAACACCGCAATGACCGGCTATCAGGAAATCCTTACCGATCCTTCCTATGCCCAACAAATCGTTACCCTGACCTACCCGCACATCGGCAACACCGGCACCACGCCGGAAGATGCTGAGTCCAATCGTGTTTGGGCTGCTGGCCTGATCATTCGTGATCTGCCGCTGATTGCCAGCAACTGGCGTAACAAGCAGCCACTGGACGAGTACCTGAAAGAACACGGTACTGTGGCGATCGCCGGTCTGGATACCCGTCGCCTGACCCGCATTCTGCGTGAGAAAGGCGCACAGAATGGCTGCATTCTGGTCGGTGCGGATGCCACTGAAGAGAAAGCCCTGGAACTGGCGCGCAGCTTCCCTGGCCTGAAAGGCATGGACCTGGCCAAAGTCGTCAGCGCCACTGAGCGCTACGAGTGGCGCTCCAGTGTCTGGAACCTGCAGACCGACAGCCATCCGGAAATTGCTGCCAGCGAACTGCCGTACCACGTGGTCGCCTACGATTTCGGCGTCAAGCTGAACATCCTGCGCATGCTGGTGGATCGCGGCTGCCGCCTGACCGTGGTGCCGGCACAAACCCCGGCCAGTGACGTGCTGGCGCTGAAGCCCGATGGCGTGTTCCTGTCCAACGGCCCTGGCGACCCCGAGCCGTGCGACTACGCCATTCAGGCGATCAAGGACGTGCTGGAAACCGATATTCCGGTATTCGGTATCTGCCTCGGTCACCAGTTGCTGGCCCTGGCCTCCGGCGCCAAGACCGTGAAAATGGGTCATGGTCACCACGGTGCCAACCACCCGGTGCAAGACCTGAAAACCAGTGTGGTGATGATCACCAGCCAGAACCACGGTTTCGCCGTGGAAGAAAGCAGCCTGCCGGCCAACCTGCGCGCCACCCACAAGTCGCTGTTCGACGGCACCCTGCAGGGTATCGAACGCACCGACAAGGACGCGTTCAGCTTCCAGGGTCACCCGGAAGCCAGCCCGGGGCCGATGGATGTCGCGCCGCTGTTCGATCGTTTTATCGAAGCCATGGCCAAGCGCCGTTAAGCCCGCCGACTGACCAAAGGATTCGAGAGTAAGCACATGCCAAAACGTACAGACATTAAAAGTATCCTGATCCTCGGCGCCGGCCCCATCGTTATCGGCCAGGCCTGCGAATTCGACTACTCCGGCGCCCAGGCTTGCAAAGCCCTGCGCGAAGAGGGTTACCGGGTCATCCTGGTGAACTCCAACCCGGCCACCATCATGACCGACCCGGCCATGGCGGACGCCACCTACATCGAGCCGATCAAGTGGTCCACCGTGGCCAAGATCATCGAGAAAGAGCGCCCGGACGCGCTGCTGCCGACCATGGGTGGCCAGACCGCGCTGAACTGCGCGCTGGACCTGGAGCGCCACGGCATTCTGGAAAAGTTCGGTGTGGAAATGATCGGCGCCAACGCCGACACCATCGACAAGGCTGAAGATCGCTCGCGCTTCGACAAGGCGATGAAAGACATCGGTCTGGCGTGCCCGGTTTCCGGCATCGCCCACGACATGGAAGAAGCCTACGGCGTACTCGAAAAAGTCGGCTTCCCGTGCATCATTCGTCCGTCCTTCACCATGGGCGGCACCGGCGGCGGTATCGCCTACAACCGTGAAGAGTTCGAAGAAATCTGCGCCCGCGGTCTGGACCTGTCGCCGACCAATGAGCTGCTGATCGACGAATCCCTGATCGGCTGGAAGGAATACGAGATGGAGGTCGTTCGAGACAAGAACGACAACTGCATCATCGTTTGCGCCATCGAAAACTTCGACCCGATGGGCGTGCACACCGGTGACTCGATCACCGTGGCGCCCGCGCAAACCCTGACCGACAAGGAATACCAGATCCTGCGTAACGCCTCCCTGGCGGTATTGCGCGAGATCGGCGTGGAAACCGGCGGCTCCAACGTGCAGTTTGGTATCTGCCCGGAAACCGGCCGCATGGTCGTGATCGAGATGAACCCGCGCGTGTCGCGTTCCTCGGCACTGGCCTCCAAAGCCACCGGCTTCCCGATCGCCAAGATCGCCGCCAAGCTGGCCGTGGGTTACACCCTCGACGAGCTGCAGAACGACATCACTGGCGGCCGCACGCCAGCGTCCTTCGAGCCGGCCATCGACTACGTGGTGACCAAGCTGCCGCGTTTTGCCTTCGAGAAATTCCCCAAGGCCGATGCGCGCCTGACCACCCAGATGAAATCTGTGGGTGAAGTGATGGCCATCGGTCGCACCTTCCAGGAATCGCTGCAGAAAGCCCTGCGCGGTCTGGAAGTCGGCGTTAACGGCTTCGACCCGAAGGTCGAGCCGAGCAACCCGGAAGCTGCCAGCATCATCAAGCGCGAGCTGACCGTGCCGGGCGCCGAGCGCATCTGGTATGTGGCTGATGCATTCCGTTCCGGCATGAGCTGCGACGACATCTACGCCCTGACCAAGATCGACCACTGGTTCCTGGTGCAGATCGAAGACCTGATCAAAGACGAAGAGCACATCAAGACCCTGGGTCTGGCGTCGATCGATCACGACCTGATGCGCAAGCTCAAGCGCAAGGGCTTCTCCGACGCGCGTCTGGCCAAGCTGCTGGGTGTGACCGAGAAGAACCTGCGTAACCAGCGCCACAAGCTGAAAGTGCTGCCGGTCTACAAGCGCGTTGACACCTGCGCCGCCGAGTTCGCCACTGACACCGCTTACCTGTACTCGACCTACGAGGAAGAGTGCGAGGCCAATCCGTCGACCCGCGACAAGATCATGATCCTCGGTGGCGGGCCGAACCGTATCGGCCAGGGCATCGAGTTCGACTACTGCTGCGTGCACGCGGCACTGGCGATGCGTGAAGACGGTTACGAGACCATCATGGTCAACTGCAACCCGGAAACCGTATCGACCGACTACGACACCTCCGATCGCCTGTACTTCGAGCCAGTAACCCTGGAAGACGTACTGGAAATCGTCCGTGTCGAGCAGCCTAAGGGCGTCATCGTCCAGTACGGCGGCCAGACCCCGCTGAAACTGGCCCGTGCCCTGGAAGAGGCCGGCGTGCCAATCATCGGTACCTCGCCTGACGCCATCGACCGCGCCGAAGACCGCGAGCGCTTCCAGCAGATGGTGCAGCGCCTCAACCTGCGTCAGCCGGCCAACGTCACTGCTCGCAGTGAAGACGAAGCCCTGGCGGCCTCCAAGGCCATCGGCTACCCGCTGGTGGTGCGTCCATCCTACGTGCTGGGTGGTCGGGCGATGGAAATCGTCTACGAGGAAGAAGAGCTGCGTCGCTACATGCGTGAGGCTGTGAAAGTCTCCAACGACAGCCCGGTATTGCTGGATCACTTCCTCAACTGCGCCATCGAAGTGGACGTGGACGCGGTGTGCGATGGCGAGCAAGTGGTTATCGGCGCGATCATGCAGCACATCGAACAAGCGGGTGTGCACTCCGGTGACTCGGCGTGCTCGCTGCCGCCGTACTCGCTGCCGAAGCACATCCAGGACGAGATCCGCGACCAGGTCAAGAAAATGGCCCTGGAGCTCGGTGTGGTTGGTCTGATGAACGTGCAGATGGCCGTGCAGGGCGAGGACATCTACGTTATTGAAGTCAACCCGCGCGCTTCGCGTACCGTGCCGTTCGTCTCCAAGTGCATCGGTGAGTCGCTGGCCAAGATTGCTGCACGCGTAATGGCGGGCAAGACCCTGGCGGAAATCGGCTTCACCAAAGAAATCATCCCGCCGTTCTTCAGCGTTAAGGAAGCGGTGTTCCCGTTCGCCAAATTCCAGGGCGTGGACCCGATCCTCGGCCCAGAAATGAAGTCGACCGGTGAAGTGATGGGCGTTGGCGACAGCTTCGGCGAGGCGTTTGCCAAGGCTCAGCTGGGTGCCAGCGAGATTCTGCCGAACAGCGGTTGTGCCTTTATCAGCGTGCGCGATGACGACAAGCCACTGGTGGCTGATTTGGCGCGTGAGCTGGTTAATCTTGGCTTCGAAGTGGTGGCGACTGCCGGCACTGCGAAGATGATCGAGGCCGCTGGCTTGCCAGTGCGTCGCGTGAACAAGGTCACCGAAGGGCGTCCGCACGTGGTCGACATGATCAAGAATGACGAAGTCACCTTGATCATCAACACCACTGAAGGCCGTCAGTCGATTGCTGACTCTTACTCCATTCGTCGTAACGCTCTGCAGCACAAGATCTGTTGCACCACCACCTTGGCGGCGGGTTCGGCAATCTGTGAGGCGCTGAAGTTTGGTCCCGAGAAGACCGTGCGCCGGCTGCAGGATCTGCATGCAGGAATCAAGGGATGATCAAGTACCCAATGACCGTCCAGGGCGCCCGCGCCCTGGAAGAAGAGCTGCATCACCTGACCAAGGTGGTGCGCCCTAAACTCAGCCAGGACATCGGTACTGCGCGCGAGTTGGGTGACCTTAAAGAAAACGCCGAATACCACGCTGCTCGTGAGCAGCAGGGTATGGTTGAGGCGCGTGTGCGTGATATCGAAGGCCGCCTGCAGAACTCTGTGGTCATCGATGTCACCACCATTGCCCATACCGGCAAGGTGATTTTTGGCACCACTGTGGAAATCGCCAACGTCGAGACCGACGAAAGCGTGACCTACCACATCGTCGGTGAAGACGAGGCGGACTTTAAGCTCGGCAAGATCTCGGTTGGCTCACCCATCGCTCGCGCCCTGGTGGGCAAGAACGAAGGGGATGTGGTCACGGTGAAAACGCCGAGCGGCGTGGTCGAGTACGAGATCATTGAGGTTCGTCATCTCTAATACCGGCACTCTGCGCGCCGGCAGCATCAGTTGGCAGCTGGCTCAGACGTTCTGGGTCGGCGGCCTATGGTTGCTGCACTTCGTTATGCTGCCGGCGTTGCCCAAAGTAGGGTTGGCGCCGCTGCTGGTCGATGAGGTGGCCGCGGTTTTATCGCCTTTGCTGGTGGGGTTTGCGGCCTTCTGTGCGCTGCTGCAGGGCGTAGTGCTGATGCAGGCGGAAGGTGCTGGCAGTCTCTGGCGCGACATGCGCGGGCAACTGCTGCTGACGGTGCAGGTGATGGCGGCCAGTTACCTGGGCGTGCATTACTGGTGGCCAGATGCGCTGCGTTGGTTGTCGTTCAGTTATCTGGTGTTGGCGTTGTGTGGTCTGCTGTTGGTGCTGCAGCCAGTGCCGGGGATGAGCGGCAGGGCGAGCGGGGCTCGCCACTGAGCGTGATGCGAGGTTAGAAGCTGTGTCGGCTAACGTTGGACAGCAGCTTGTTGGCCTTGGGGTTTTTGCGGTAAATCAGTGCCATCTTGCCAATTACTTGTGCCAATTCGCTGTGCGAAGCCTTGCACAGTTCGTCGATAGCGGCGAGGCGAGCATCGCGTTCGGTGATGCGCAGCTGCACCTTGATCAGTTCGTGATCGCTGAGTGCGCGCTCCAGTTCGGCTAGCACGCCTTCGGTCAAACCATTGTCAGCCACTATCAATACCGGTTTCAGGTGGTGGCCAATAGATTTGAATTGTTTCTTCTGCTCTTGAGTGAGCGCCATAATCTGACCCCTGCGTCTGATCTTGTAAAAAGCGGCGGTCAGTTTACCCGAGCCACTCCGAACCCGCCCAGTTAATCACTGTCGTAAATTTTTGAGGTGCCCAGTGGCCCGCTCCAAGACTAGCCAGAACTGGCTGAGAGAACATTTCAACGATCCCTACGTGAAAATGGCGCAGAAGGATGGTTATCGCTCCCGTGCCAGCTACAAACTGCTGGAAATTCAAGAGAAGGATCGCATCCTGCGTCCGGGCAATACCGTGATCGATCTGGGCGCAGCCCCGGGTGGCTGGTCGCAGGTGACCAGTCGGGTGCTGGGTGACAAGGGGCGTCTGATTGCTTCGGATATCCTGGAGATGGACAGTATTCCGGATGTCACCTTTATCCAGGGCGACTTCACCGAGGAGTCGGTGCTGGCGCAGATTCTTGAAGCGGTCGGCAATCATCCGGTTGATCTTGTTATTTCCGACATGGCCCCCAATATGAGTGGTGTGAAGTTGGCCGATCAGGCGCGCGCGATGTACCTGTGCGAGCTGGCCCTTGATCTGGCTGGTCAGGTGTTGCGCCCGGGTGGCGATTTCCTGATCAAGATTTTCCAGGGCGAAGGCTTTGATGTGTACCACAAGCAGGTGCGCACGATGTTCGACAAGGTACAAATGCGTAAGCCCTTGTCGTCCCGTGACCGCTCCCGTGAGCAGTACCTGTTGGCCCGCGGATTTCGCGGCAACAACTAAGCGCTCGTGGCAGGTTCGCAGGCTGTGTGCGCTGGATGTTTCATAAAGGGTTACAGACGGCTTCTGCCAGAAGCGCGGCTTGTGTAGTAAGTTAGGCGGGTAAATAACCAGCCGTTATGCGAAGCACGGTCCAGCGCGCGGCCTGCTACAGAGGGTAGCTAATTGAACGATATGGCAAAAAATCTGATCTTGTGGTTGATCATCGCTGCCGTGCTGGTCACGGTGATGAACAATTTCTCCAGTCCTCCTGAGTCGCACAAACTCAATTATTCCGAGTTCATCCAGCAGGTACAGGAAGGCAAGGTCAAGGAAGTCACCGTCGATGGCTATCTGATCAGCGCCAAGAGTATCGATGGCAACACCTTCGATATCGTCCGTCCGGCGATTGCCGACAACGGCCTGATCAAGGACCTGATGGACAACAACGTCGCCATCGTCGGCAAGCAGCCAGAGCAGCAGAGCATCTGGACGCAACTGCTGGTGGCCAGCTTCCCGATTCTGGTAATGATCGCCGTGGTCATGTTCTTCATGCGCCAGATGCAGGGCGGTGCGGGCGGCAAAGGCGGTCCGATGAGCTTCGGCAAGAGCAAGGCGCGCCTGCTCTCGGAAGATCAGGTCAAGACTACCTTTGCTGACGTTGCCGGTTGCGATGAGGCCAAGGAAGAAGTCAGCGAGCTGGTCGAGTTCCTGCGTGATCCGGGCAAGTTTCAGCGCCTGGGTGGTCGCATCCCTCGTGGCGTACTGATGGTCGGCTCGCCAGGTACTGGTAAGACCCTGCTGGCCAAAGCGGTCGCGGGTGAAGCCAAGGTGCCGTTCTTCACTATTTCCGGTTCTGATTTCGTCGAGATGTTCGTTGGTGTCGGCGCCAGCCGCGTGCGCGACATGTTCGAACAGGCCAAGAAGCATGCGCCGTGCATCATCTTCATCGACGAAATCGATGCGGTCGGTCGTCACCGTGGCGCCGGCATGGGTGGTGGTCACGACGAGCGCGAGCAGACCCTCAACCAGTTGCTGGTAGAGATGGACGGCTTCGAGATGAACGACGGCATCATCGTGATCGCCGCCACCAACCGTCCTGACGTGCTGGACCCTGCTCTGCTGCGCCCTGGTCGCTTCGACCGTCAGGTGGTGGTGGGCTTGCCCGATATCCGTGGTCGCGAGCAGATTCTGGCCGTGCACATGCGCAAGGTGCCGATGGGTGATGATGTTGAGCCTGCGGTGATTGCTCGCGGTACTCCTGGGTTCTCGGGTGCGGACCTGGCCAACCTGGTGAACGAGGCTTCTCTGTTCGCTGCGCGTGCTGGTAAGCGTGTGGTCGAGATGAAGGAATTCGAGCTGGCCAAAGACAAGATCATGATGGGTGCCGAGCGCAAATCCATGGTCATGTCCGATAAAGAGAAGCTCAATACGGCGTATCACGAGGCGGGTCACGCCATTGTTGGGCGCATCGTGCCCGAGCACGATCCGGTCTATAAGGTTTCCATCATTCCCCGTGGTCGCGCCCTGGGTGTGACCATGTTCCTGCCGGAAGAAGATCGCTACAGCCTGTCCAAGCGTGCGCTGACCAGCCAGATTTGCTCACTGTTTGGCGGGCGAATTGCTGAAGAAATGACCCTGGGCTTCGATGGCGTCACCACGGGTGCCTCCAACGACATCATGCGCGCCACGCAGTTGGCGAAGAACATGGTGACCAAGTGGGGCCTGTCGGAAAAGCTCGGTCCGCTGATGTATGCGGAGGAAGAGGGTGAAGTGTTCCTCGGTCGCAGCATGGGCAGTCAGCACAGCAATGTGTCGGCGGATACCGCCAAACTGATCGACTCGGAAGTGCGCAGCCTGATTGATCACTGCTACGGCACGGCCAAGCAGATCCTGGCAGATAACCGCGACAAGCTGGATCTGATGGCTGAAGCGTTGATGAAGTATGAAACCATCGACGCCGAGCAGATCGACGACATCATGAATGGTCGTCCTGCGCGCGAGCCGAAGGACTGGCAGGGTGGTTCGGGAAGCTCTTCCGGCAAGCCTGTTGTCGCTGAGTCGGCGGATCGTCCGGAAACGCCAATTGGCGGGCCGGCTGGCGAGCACTAAGGTCTTTTCATGAGTGTGCAGTACTCAACCCGATTGCCTTGCGGCAATCGGGTTTTGGATTTGGCCCATCCGCAGGTGATGGGCATTCTTAATGTCACCCCTGATTCTTTCTCTGACGGTGGGCGCTTTCGCCAGCGCGATGAAGCCTTGCGTCATGCTGCCGCAATGGTTGCGGCAGGCGCCAGCCTGATTGATGTCGGCGGTGAGTCGACGCGCCCGGGGGCGTTGCAGGTTTCTGCGGATGAAGAGTTGCAGCGGGTGGCGCCGGTGGTCGAGGCCATCGCCGCTGAGCTCGATGTGATCATCTCGGTGGATACCTCGTGCCCGCAGGTGATGCGCGAGAGTGCGCGCCTGGGCGCCGGCTTGATCAATGACGTGCGCTCGCTACGCCGTGAAGGTGCCTTACAGGCTGCGGCGGAAAGTGGTTTGCCGGTGTGCCTGATGCACATGCAGGGCGAGCCTGAGACTATGCAGAAGAACCCCCATTACGATGATTTGCTGGCTGAAGTTCAGGCTTTCTTTGCTGAGCGCATGGCCGCGTGCGCGGCGGCGGGCATTGCCGCTGAGCGGATCATTCTGGATCCAGGCTTCGGCTTTGCTAAAAATCTGCAGCACAACCTGAGTCTGTTCAAGCATATGCAGGTGTTGCACGGCTTTGCCCGGCCGTTGCTGGTGGGTGTTTCGCGCAAGAGCATGATTGGTCAGGCCCTGGGGCGCGAGGTGGATCAGCGCTTGGCGGGTGGCTTGGCGCTGGCGGCGCTGGCGGTGGCCAAAGGCGCGTGCATTTTGCGTGTGCATGATGTGGCGGAAACAGTTGATTTGGTTCGTATGATCGCCGCAGTTGAAGCGGCGCAATAAAAGGATAGGAAGGCAATGAGCAGGAAGTATTTTGGCACTGACGGCATTCGTGGGCGGGTTGGCGAGTTTCCGATTACGCCGGACTTCATGCTCAAGCTGGGTTGGGCTGCGGGCACGGCGTTTCGTAAGCATGGCGTCTGCCGTGTGTTGATCGGCAAAGACACGCGTATTTCCGGCTACATGTTTGAGTCGGCGCTTGAGGCGGGGTTGTCTGCAGCCGGTGCTGACGTAATGCTGCTGGGGCCGATGCCGACGCCGGCAATCGCTTATCTGACGCGCACCTTTCATGCTGAGGCCGGTATCGTCATTAGCGCCTCGCACAACCCGCACCACGACAATGGCATCAAGTTTTTCTCCGGCAAGGGCACCAAGCTGCCGGATGAGATTGAGTTGATGATCGAAGAATTGCTCGATGCGCCTATGACCGTGGTGGATTCGGCCAAGCTGGGCAAGGTCTCGCGGATCAACGATGCGGCGGGTCGTTATATCGAGTTCTGCAAAAGTAGCGTGCCGACCAGTACCGATTTTGCCGGCCTGAAGATTGTCCTCGATTGCGCCCATGGCGCGGCCTACAAAGTCGCGCCGAGTGTGTTTCGCGAGCTTGGCGCCGAAGTGGTGGTGTTATCGGCTCAGCCAAATGGGCTGAATATCAATGATCAGTGTGGTTCGACCCATATGCAGGCGTTGCAGGCTGCGGTCTTGTCGGAGCAAGCGGATCTGGGGATTGCATTCGACGGTGATGCTGATCGCGTACTGATGGTGGATCACACCGGGGCCGTCGTTGATGGTGATGAGCTGCTGTTCATTATCGCGCGTGACCTGCAGCAGCGTGGCCGCTTGCAGGGTGGTGTGGTTGGTACCCTGATGAGTAATTTGGGCCTGGAGTTGGCCTTGGCAGAGCTGCAGATTCCCTTCGTGCGCGCCAAGGTTGGCGATCGCTATGTGATTGCGGATTTGTTAGCGCGTGATTGGCAGTTGGGCGGTGAAAACTCCGGGCACTTGGTTTGCTTTCAGCACACCACCACGGGTGATGCGATCATTGCTGGCTTGCAGGTTTTACTCGCCCTGCGTCGTTGCGAGATGACACTTGCAGAGGCGCGCAGTGGCTTGCGTAAGTGTCCGCAAGTGTTAATCAATGTGCGGTTTTCCGGCGCGCTGGATCCGCTGGAGCATCCCGAAGTCAAGGCGGCCTGCGCCGAGATTACTGAGCGCATGGCTGGGCGTGGCCGCGTGTTGCTGCGCAAGTCGGGCACCGAGCCGTTGTTGCGCGTGATGGTTGAGGGCGATGACGAGTTGCAGGTGCGAGCCTGTGCCGAGCAACTGGCAGCTGTCGTTACGCAGGTATGTGCCTGATTCTCTTGCCAGTATTGGAAGTGTTGGGTAACATCTGCGCCCACTTTGATCGACGAGGTAGAGCATGCGTCGCCCCATGGTAGCTGGTAACTGGAAAATGCACGGTACCTGCGCCAGCGTGGCTGAGCTTGCTGAAGGTCTGCGTGATCTTGCCTTGTCGTCGGATGTAGATGTGGCTGTATTCCCATCCGCTTTGCACATCAGTCAGGTAATGGCTGTCTTGCAAGGTGTGAGTGTTGCAGTTGGTGCTCAGGATTGTTCGGTAGAGCCGATGCCGGGAGCGCTGACAGGTGAAGTCTCTGCGAGTCAGTTGCAGGATGCCGGTTGTGCCTTGGTGTTGGTGGGGCATTCCGAGCGTCGTCAGCTTCTGGGGGAGACGGATGAGGTGGTTGCGCGAAAATTTGCAGCTGCTCAAGCCTGTGGTCTGGTGCCAGTTCTCTGTGTGGGTGAGACACTTGCGCAGCGCGAGGCGGGTAAGACCTTAGAGGTTGTTTCGCATCAATTGGGTTGTGTGATTGATGAGTTGGGCGTTGGCGCTTTTTCGCGGGCTGTGGTGGCGTATGAGCCTGTTTGGGCCATAGGCACCGGGCTCACGGCGACCCCTCAGCAGGCGCAGGAAGTTCATGCGGCTATTCGTCTGCAGTTGGCGGCAGAAAGCGCAGAGGTTGCTGCGGGTGTAAGAATTCTTTATGGCGGCAGTGTCAAGGCGGCCAGTGCGGTTGAATTGTTCGGTATGCCGGACATCGATGGGGGGCTTGTCGGTGGCGCCTCCCTGAATGTTGATGAGTTTGGTGCGATCTGTCGCGCTGCAGGGAATTAAGAGATGCTCGAAACTGTCGTGGTGGTGATTCATCTGTTGGGCGCCCTGGGTGTGGTTGGTCTGGTGTTGCTGCAGCACGGTAAGGGTGCGGATGCGGGTGCGTCCTTCGGTTCGGGTGCTTCGGGTACCGTATTCGGCAGTCAAGGTTCTGCTACCTTTTTGAGTCGAGTTACTGGTATACTAGCGGCGGTTTTTTTCATCACTAGCTTGGGCTTGGGCTTCTTTGCTAAAGAGAAGTCTGATGCGCTGACTGAGGTGGGCTTGCCCGATCCGGCGGTTCTCGAAGTTCAGCAAAGCAAGCCTGCAGCAAGTGATGTTCCGGTTCTTGAGCAGCAAAAATCTGCAGTTAATCCTGCTGATGTCCCTGCGGTTGAAGAGGCAGGTAAGTAAGAGTTTTGCCGAGGTGGTGGAATTGGTAGACACGCTACCTTGAGGTGGTAGTGGCTTAGGCTGTAGGGGTTCGAGTCCCCTTCTCGGTACCAAATACAGAAAGGCCCGCGACATGCGGGTCTTTTTGTTGCTGTAGGGTTTGGTTGACCCTTGCGTGGGTTCAATCGTATAATCCTGCCCCAGCTTTTATGTGGGTTGGGATGCTCTGGTGAGCAGTCAGGCTTATGGCTTGATGGAGGCTTTCGCCAGTGCCCGCAGTCAGTTTTCGCGGAGCCCCTTATTAGGGGCTTTTTGTTAGCTGGATGATTAGCGTCGCCCTATTTTGGCGGCGTTTATTGGGATGGGCGTTTCGCCCATTTTTTATTTGTACGACATGCACGAGGAGTTCAGGTGTCGAGCAAGCTAGAAGAGTTGCAGGCCATGCTGGCTCCAGCGGTTGAGTCGCTTGGCTACCAGTGCTGGGGTATCGAATTTCTGTCCCAGGGGCGGCATTCGCTGCTGCGGGTGTATATCGATCATGCGAATGGCATTTTGGTGGAGGACTGCGAGGCAGTCAGTCGCCAGATCAGTGGCATTCTCGATGTAGAAGACCCGATCAGCGCCGAATATACCCTTGAGGTTTCATCGCCTGGTATGGATCGGCCTTTGTTCAGTCTTGAACAATTTGCGCTGCATGCCGGCGAACAAGTGAAAATCAAGTTGCGCTCCCCCTTTGAAGGGCGTCGCAACTTTCAGGGGCTCCTTCGCGGTGTGGAGGAGCAGGACGTGGTGGTGTTGGTGGATGACCACGAGTTCCTCTTGCCGATCGACATGATCGACAAAGCCAATATTATTCCCAGATTTGATTGAGACGCGGATCCCGCGGAGTACGCGGATTGCGTGGATCCAATGGATTGCGAAAGGCGAGGCGTACGATGAGCAAAGAAGTACTGCTGGTTGTTGAGTCGGTATCCAACGAAAAGGGCGTACCGGCCAGCGTGATTTTTGAAGCCTTGGAGCTGGCTTTGGCCACTGCTACCAAAAAGCGCTTTGATGATGAAGTCGAGTTGCGTGTGGAGATCAATCGCCACACGGGCAACTACGACACCTACCGCCGTTGGGCTGTGGTTGATGAGATTGACCAAGTCAATCCTGAGATCGAGCTGACGCCGGAAGAGGCTCAGGAAAAACAGCCTGGCGCCAAAATCGGCGATGTAGTTGAAGAGAAAATCGACTCCATCGAGTTTGGCCGCATTGCTGCACAAACAGCCAAGCAGGTCATCGTACAAAAAGTTCGCGAAGCCGAACGCGCGCAGGTGGTGGATGCCTACCGCGAGCGCGTGGGTGAGATTGTTTCCGGTACCGTGAAAAAGGTTACCCGCGATAACGTGATCGTTGACCTGGGCAACAATGCCGAGGCCATGCTCGCTCGCGAAGACATCATCTCCCGTGAAACTTTCCGCGTTGGCGCTCGCATGCGTGCGCTGCTGAAAGAAATTCGCACCGAGAATCGCGGCCCGCAGCTGATCCTGTCGCGCACCGCGCCGCAGATGCTGATTGAGCTGTTTCGTATCGAAGTGCCGGAGATCGCTGAAGAGTTGATCGAAGTGATGGCCGCTTCGCGTGATCCAGGTTCGCGCGCCAAGATTGCCGTGCGCTCCAAAGACAAACGTATCGATCCACAGGGTGCTTGCATTGGTATGCGCGGTTCGCGCGTGCAAGCGGTATCCGGTGAGCTCGGTGGCGAGCGTGTTGACATCGTGCTGTGGGATGACAATCCGGCGCAGTTCGTCATCAACGCCATGTCGCCAGCTGAAGTGGTTGCGATCATCGTTGATGAAGACGCCCATGCGATGGATATCGCTGTGGGTGAAGACAATTTGGCGCAAGCCATTGGCCGTGGTGGTCAGAACGTGCGTCTTGCCAGTCAGTTGACTGGTTGGACCTTGAACGTGATGACCGAAGCGGACATCCAGGCCAAGCAGCAAGCTGAAACCGGCGACATCCTGCAGCGCTTTATCGACGAGTTGGAAGTCGACGAAGAGCTGGCCCAGGTGCTGGTTGAAGAAGGCTTCACCAGCCTGGAAGAAATCGCCTATGTACCGGTGGAGGAAATGCTCAGCATCGACGGCTTTGACGAAGACATCGTCAATGAGTTGCGCGCCCGCGCCAAGGACCGCTTGCTGACCAAAGCCATCGCTACAGAAGAAAAACTGGCAGACGCCCACCCGGCCGAAGACCTGCTCTCACTTGAGGGTATGGACAACGACTTGGCATGCGAACTGGCAGTGCGTGGTGTGATTACCCGCGAAGACCTGGCCGAGCAGTCGATTGACGACCTGCTCGACATCGACGGCATCGACGCAGAGCGTGCCGGCAAGCTGATCATGGCCGCCCGAGCCCATTGGTTCGAGTAGTAGTAGCGGCCTAGGAGAGAGATGCATGACGCAAGTCACGGTGAAAGAACTGGCCCAAGTGGTCGACACACCAGTGGAGCGCCTGCTGCAGCAGATGTGTGAGGCAGGTTTGCCGCACACTAGCGCCGAGCAAGTTGTGACTGACAATGAGAAACAGGCCTTGTTGGCCCACCTCAAAAGCAGCCACGGCGCGAACAAAGCTGAACAGCCGCGCAAGATTACCTTGCAGCGCAAAACCACCAGCACCTTGCGTGTTGCTGGCAGCAAGAGCATCAGTGTTGAAGTGCGCAAGAAGAAAGTTTTTGTTGAGCGCAGCGCTGAAGAAATTGCCGCTGAGAAAAAACGCGAGATGGATGAAAAGCTGGCTGCCGAAACAGCCAAGCGTCAGGCCGATAACGATGCTCGTCGTGAAGCCAGCGTAGCTGCCCAGGCTGCAAGCCAGGCCGGTACGGCTGCTGAAGCACCTGTTGTTGCCGCTGTTGCAAGCGCGCCGGTAGCACCTAGCGCGCCGGTATCGGTTGTCGCTGCTGCACCTGTTGAAGAGCGCAAGAAAGACGAGCTGCGTCGCCCAGACAAGCCGCGTAATGAAGATGCTGAGCGCCGTGATCGCAAGAACACCGCTCACCGTCCGTCCGTGCAGGCTAAAGAAAAAGTGCCTGCGCCACGCGTTGCACCGCGTACCACCGACGAAGAAAGCGACAGCTTCCGTCGTGGTGGTCGTGGCAAGGGCAAGCTGAAGAAGCGTAACCAGCATGGCTTCCAGAGCCCAACCGGGCCGGTAGTGCGCGACGTTTCGATCGGCGAGACCATCACTGTGGGCGATCTGGCTCAGCAGATGTCGGTCAAGGCAGCCGAAGTCATCAAGTTCATGTTCAAGATGGGCACTCCGGTGACCATCAACCAGGTGCTGGACCAGGAAACTGCCCAGCTGATCGCCGAAGAACTGGGCCACAACGTCAAACTGGTCAGCGATACCGCGCTGGAAGATCAGTTGGCTGAGTCGCTGAAGTTTGAAGGTGAGGCGTTCTCCCGTGCGCCAGTTGTGACCGTAATGGGTCACGTTGACCATGGTAAGACGTCCCTGCTCGACTACATTCGTCGCGCCAAAGTGGCCGCTGGCGAAGCCGGTGGTATCACCCAGCACATCGGTGCCTACCACGTAGAAACCGAGCGCGGCATGGTGACCTTCCTTGATACCCCGGGTCACGCCGCGTTTACGTCGATGCGTGCCCGTGGTGCCAAGGCGACCGACATCGTGATTCTGGTGGTTGCCGCCGACGATGGCGTGATGCCGCAAACCATCGAGGCCGTTCAGCACGCCAAGGCTGCTGGTGTGCCGCTGGTGGTTGCCGTGAACAAAATCGACAAGCCGGGTGCCGATCTTGATCGCATCCGCAGCGAACTGTCGGTGCACGGCGTAACGTCTGAAGAGTGGGGCGGTGACACGCCGTTTGTTTCCGTCTCGGCGAAAGTCGGTACTGGCGTTGATGAACTGCTGGAAGCGGTATTGCTGCAGGCCGAGATTCTCGAACTGAAAGCGACTCCGTCTGCGCCTGGTCGTGGTGTTGTGGTTGAGTCGCGCCTGGACAAGGGCCGTGGCCCGGTGGCTACCGTGCTGGTTCAGGACGGTACTCTGCGTCAAGGCGACATGGTTCTGGTTGGCTCCAACTATGGCCGCATCCGCGCCATGCTGGACGAAAACGGCAAGGCCATCAAAGAAGCTGGCCCGTCGATTCCGGTCGAAATTCTTGGTCTGGACGGTACCCCTGAAGCCGGTGACGAGCTCAGCGTACTGGCCGACGAGAAGAAAGCCCGTGAAGTGGCGTTGTTCCGTCAAGGTAAGTTCCGCGAAGTGAAACTGGCCCGTGCTCACGCCGGCAAGCTGGAAAACATCTTCGAGAACATGGGCCAGGAAGAGAAGAAGACGCTCAACATCGTCCTCAAATCTGACGTCCGTGGTTCGCTGGAAGCCTTGCAGGGCGCCTTGGGCGGCCTGGGTAACGATGAAGTGCAGGTCTGCGTAGTGGGCGGCGGTGTCGGTGGTATCACCGAGAGCGATGCCAACCTGGCCCTGGCTTCCAAGGCAGTACTGTTCGGCTTCAACGTGCGTGCCGATGCTGGCGCGCGCAAGATCGTCGAGCAGGAAGGTCTGGATATGCGTTATTACAACGTCATCTACGACATCATCGAAGACGTCAAGAAAGCCCTGACCGGCATGCTCGGCAGCGACGTACGGGAGAATATCCTGGGTGTGGCTGAAGTACGTGACGTGTTCCGTTCGCCGAAGTTTGGCGCGATTGCCGGCTGTATGGTTATCGAAGGTGTTGTGCACCGTAACCGTCCGATCCGCGTATTGCGTGAGGACGTGGTGATCTTCGAAGGCGAGCTGGAGTCCCTGCGTCGCTTCAAAGACGATGCCTCCGAAGTGCGTAACGGCATGGAGTGCGGTATCGGCGTGAAGAGCTACAACGACGTCAAGGTTGGCGACAAGATCGAAGTGTTCGAGAAAGTCCAAGTGGCCCGCAGCCTCTAAGCCGCGCGCTGTACAACGCAACGCCCGGTCCGGCTTTTGTCTGGCCGGGCGTTTGCCGCTTTCAGACTGGCGGGTTTTGCCCGTTGGTCGGTGACAGGTAACAACAGATGGCAAAAGACTACAGCCGTACCCAACGCATTGGCGACCAGATGCAGCGTGAGCTGGCCCAACTGATCCGTCGTGAAATCAAAGACCCGCGCGTCGGTCTGGTGACCATCACCGCCGTGGAAGTCAGTCGTGATGTCGGCCACGCAAAGATTTTTATCACCGTCATGGGTGAAGACAGCGCCGAAGACATCGCCCAGAACCTCAAGGTGTTGAACGACGCGTCTGGTTTCCTGCGCATGCAGCTTGGGCGCGCCATGCAGCTGCGCAATGTGCCGCAATTGCACTTCCACTATGACGCCAGCGTCATGCGCGGTGCGCATCTGTCGGCATTGATCGAGCGCGCCGTGGCTGAAGACAATCAGCACGCGCCGGATGTGGCTGAGACCAAGGCGGAGGAATAAGCGCGTGGCTCAGGTTAAGCGTATTCGTCGTAACGTCAGTGGCATCATCCTGCTCGACAAGCCGAAAGGCTTTAGCTCCAACGCCGCCTTGCAGAAGGTGCGTTGGCTGCTGAATGCCGAGAAAGCCGGGCATACCGGCAGCCTCGATCCGCTGGCTACCGGCGTGTTGCCGCTGTGCTTTGGTGAGGCGACCAAGTTTTCCCAGTATTTGCTGGATGCCGACAAGGGTTATGAAACCCTGATGCAGCTGGGCGTCACCACCACCACCGCGGACGCCGAAGGCGACGTGCTGGAGGAGCGCGAAGTAACCGTTGGTCGTGCCGAAATCGAAGCGGCCCTGCCGGCGTTTCGCGGCCCGATCAGCCAGATACCGCCGATGTATTCAGCCCTCAAGCGTGATGGCCAGCCGCTGTACAAGCTGGCGCGGGCCGGTGAGGTGGTGGAGCGCGAGCCGCGTTCTGTTACTATCAATCGCCTGGAATTACTGGCTGTGGATGGCACTCAAGCGCGTCTTGATGTGGCCTGCAGCAAGGGCACCTATATCCGTACCCTGGTTGAAGACCTGGGCCATGTGTTGGGTTGTGGCGCTCATGTGGCTGAGCTGCGCCGCACCCAGGCCGGGCCGTTCAGCCTGGCGCAGACGGTGACCCTGGAGCAGCTTGAGCAAGTGCACGCCGATGGCGGCAACGAGGCTGTTGATCAGTTTCTGCTGCCCTCTGACAGCGGTCTGGAGCATTGGCCGTTGGTGCACTTTACTGAGCACAGCTCGTTCTACTGGCTGCACGGGCAACCGGTCCGTGCGCCGGACGCGCCGCAGTTCGGCATGGTCCGGGTACAAGATCACAACGGTCGCTTTATCGGTATCGGTGAAGTGAGCGAAGACGGGCGTATAGCGCCGCGTCGACTGATTCGGTCAGAATGACCGTAACGAGCCGCTGCTCGCTTTGGCGAATGGTGGTTCGATATTGAGGGTGGCTGTTAATAGGCGCGGTCACATCTCATTTTTAAATACGGGGAGTAGTCCCTGGCCTGTTACCTAAAGGAGCCCATCATGGCACTTAGCGTTGAAGATAAAGCCCAAATCGTAGCTGAATACCAGCAAGCTGTTGGTGACACTGGTTCGCCGGAAGTGCAAGTTGCACTGCTGACCGCCAACATCAACAAGTTGCAAGGTCACTTCAAAATCAACGGCAAAGATCACCACTCGCGTCGTGGTCTGATCCGTATGGTTAACCAGCGTCGTAAGTTGCTGGACTACCTGAAGGGCAAAGACGTTACTCGTTACACCGCCCTGATTGCTCGCTTGGGTCTGCGTCGCTAATACGACGTTGTTGAGGTTGGTGGTCGCTCGTTTAGTGCCCTGTTGCTGCTCGCAGCTACAGGGGGCTATCTGGTCGGCCCCCAGCCTCAAGTTTTATCTGGATAGCGTTCGGGTCCGATTCCCGCAGTTACCCACAAATCTTGCACTACCCCGTTGGGCGCATAGCTGTGTAACCGCTAGCGTGCAGCAAACCGATTTCCCCAAGGCAAAAAAGAAGGTAACAACACCGTGAACCCGGTTATCAAGAAATTCCAATTCGGTCAGTCGACCGTAACCCTCGAGACTGGCCGTATCGCCCGTCAAGCCTCCGGCGCTGTGCTGGTCACCGTCGATGACGACGTTACCGTACTGGTTGCCGTTACCGGCGCCAAGACTGCTGACCCAAGCAAAGGCTTTTTCCCGCTGTCCGTGCACTACCAGGAAAAAACCTACGCCGCCGGCAAGATCCCAGGCGGTTTCTTCAAGCGTGAAGCGCGCCCGAGCGAAAAAGAAACCCTGACCTCGCGCCTGATCGACCGTCCGATCCGTCCGCTGTTCCCGGAAGGCTTCCAGAACGAAGTGCAGGTCATCTGTACCGTGGTTTCCACCAGCAAGAAGACCGATCCGGACATCGCTGCGATGATCGGTACCTCGGCTGCCCTGGCGATCTCCGGCATCCCGTTCAACGGCCCGATCGGTGCCGCGCGCGTGGCTTTCCACCCGGAAACCGGCTACCTGCTGAACCCGACTTACGAGCAGCTCAAGGCCTCGAGCCTGGACATGGTCGTAGCTGGCACCAAAGACGCCGTACTGATGGTTGAATCGGAAGCCAAAGAGCTGACCGAAGACCAGATGTTGGGCGCCGTACTGTTCGCCCACGACGAATTCCAGGCCGTGATCCAGGCTGTGACCGAGCTGGCTGCCGAAGCCGCCAAGCCGACGTGGGACTGGTCCGCCAAGCCTGAGAACACTGCACTGCTGAGCGCTATCCGTAGCGAATTCGGCGAGGCGATCTCGCAGGCATACACCATCACCGTCAAGCACGAGCGTTATGGCCGTCTGGGCGAGCTGCGCAATGAAATCGTTGCCAAGTTCTCCGGCGAAGAAGGTCAACCGACCGCTGGCGAAGTGAAAGATGCCTTCGGCGAAATCGAATACCGCACCGTGCGCGAGAACATCGTTAACGGTAAGCCGCGTATCGATGGCCGTGACACCCGTACTGTACGTGGCCTGAACATCGAAGTCGGTGTTCTGGACAAGACCCACGGTTCGGCGTTGTTCACCCGCGGCGAAACGCAGGCGCTGGTCGTTGCCACCCTCGGTACCGCCCGTGACGCCCAGCTGCTCGACACCCTCGAAGGCGAGCGCAAAGACCCCTTCATGCTGCACTACAACTTCCCTCCGTACTCGGTGGGCGAGTGTGGTCGCATGGGCGCTACTGGCCGCCGCGAAATCGGTCACGGTCGTTTGGCCCGTCGCAGCATCGCGGCCATGCTGCCTGCTGCTGACGTGTTCCCGTACACCATCCGTGTTGTGTCGGAAATCACTGAATCCAATGGTTCCAGCTCCATGGCTTCCGTTTGCGGTGCTTCCCTGGCCCTGATGGACGCCGGTGTGCCGATGAAGGCGCCGGTTGCGGGTATCGCCATGGGTCTGGTTAAAGAAGGCGAGAAGTTCGCCGTTCTGACCGACATCCTCGGCGACGAAGACCACCTGGGCGACATGGACTTCAAAGTAGCCGGTACCGCCAATGGCGTTACTGCGCTGCAGATGGACATCAAGATCCAGGGCATCACCGAAGAGATCATGGAAATCGCCCTGAATCAGGCTCTGGAAGCACGCCTGAACATTCTCGGTCAGATGAACAAGATCATCGCCACTTCGCGCACCGAGTTGTCGGCTAACGCCCCAACCATGATCGCGATGAAGATCGACCAGGACAAGATTCGCGACGTGATCGGCAAGGGTGGCGCAACCATCCGTGCCATCTGCGAAGAAACCAAGGCTTCGATCGATATCGAAGACGACGGTTCGATCAAGATCTTCGGCGAATCCAAGGAAGCGGCCGAGGCTGCGCGTCAGCGCGTCCTGGGCATCACCGCGGAAGCCGAGATCGGCAAGATCTACATCGGTAAGGTTGAGCGCATCGTCGACTTCGGTGCCTTCGTTAACATCCTGCCGGGCAAAGACGGTCTGGTGCACATCTCGATGCTGAGCGACGCTCGTGTTGAGAAGGTTACCGACGTGTTGAAAGAAGGCCAGGAAGTGAAGGTTCTGGTTCTCGACGTCGACAACCGCGGTCGCATCAAGCTGTCGATCAAAGACGTTGCTGCTGCAGAAGCGCAAAACGCCAGCGCCTAATCGCGCGAGTGGCTAACGGAAAAGGGCCCTTCGGGGCCCTTTTTCATGCCTGCGATTTAGTACAATGCGGCCGAACTGCAATGATTGGCGCAGACGCGCGCACGCATAAGTTGCGCATCCTGTATGTACCCCCGGCTGGATTAACGTTCTAGCGCACCCCGAATCAAGCGAGAACCCCTTATCCATGCGCCTCGATAAATACATTGCCCAAACGACTGACCTATCGCGCGCCTTGGTGAAGTTGGCCTTAAGAAATAAGCGAGTTCTGGTCAATGGCGAGCCGGTAAAAGACGCCAGCCTGCATCTAGCGCCGAGCGACAGCGTGCAGCTTGATGGTGAGCGGCTCAGCCCGGTCGGGCCGCGCTATTTTATGCTGCACAAACCGCTTGGCTACATCTGCGCGACTGTCGATAACGATCACCCCACGGTGCTTGAGCTACTCGATGAGCCGAACCAAAAAATCCTGCACATTGCCGGTCGCCTCGATATCGACACCACGGGACTGGTATTGATTACCGATGATGGCCAGTGGAGTCATCGTGTGACTTCGCCGCGGCATGACTGTGAAAAAACCTATTACGTTACCCTGGCAAATGATTTGGTCGCCGATGCCGAGGCAAAGCTACAGGCTGGCATCTTGCTCAAGAATGAAACACAGCTGACCAAACCCGCCACGCTTGAACGTCTATGTCGCAACGAAGTGCGCCTGACGATTAGCGAGGGCAAATACCATCAAGTAAAAAGAATGTTTGCCGCACTCGGCAATAGAGTCGTCGAACTGCACCGTGAGCGTATTGGCGCTATCACGTTGGATGATGCACTGGCCGTGGGGCACTATCGGCCGTTGACGGAAGCGGAAATCCAAAGCATCCAGTAATCGCTACAGGCTAAAAAAACAAGGACGTACGCAATGGACAAGACCCACTGTCACTACCACCCGGCGCAGCCGGCCACCTGGCATTGCCCGGTTTGTCCGCGCGATTATGGCGATTGCTGTCTGCCGCAGAATGCCGACGCCACAGATGATGACCCCCGCTGCCCGTTGTGCCGTGGTGCGCTGACCTTTCTTGGTGCTGCCAACAGTGCGCAGCCGTTCTGGGAACGGATTTCTACGTTTTTCCTGTATGCCTTGCAGTCCGGACCGCTGGCGTTTGCCGGCTTGCTGACGCTGGCCAGCCTGTTTATGCCCAACTCGAAGATTCTCTGGATTGCCTTGCTCAGCGTGGCGACCAAATACCTGCACAGCGTCATCGAGGCCAGCAGCCAGGCGCTGCAGGAGGCGCCGAGCTTGCGCAGCGCCTTTGTCGGTGAGGGCTTTGGCCTGTTCTTCAAACAGCTGGCGGTGTTCCTCCTGGCGGGGGGCGCACTGTGGCTGGCCGCCGACTTCGACAGTGAGGCGCTGTTCTGGGGCGTCAACCTGCTGATCATGTTGGTGATGCCCGCCAGCATCATTCGCCTGGCCCTGGACAAGGAGCTGGGCGCGGCCCTTAGCCCGGAGTTGGTGGGCCAGGTGATCAAGGCCATGGGCTGGCGTTACCTGATCCTCTGGGTCTTCCTGTTTATTCTCTGGCAGTCGCCGAACTACGTGACCTTTATGCTCTCCCACGGCCTGCCACGGGTGGTGCTGATGCCGGTTGCGGCGGGGTTGTTCGCCTATTTTGCCGTGGTCATGTGCGCCATGATGGGCTATGCGGTGTTCCAGTATCAGGGCGCTCTGGGCTACGTGATCGCCGACGAAAGCCGGCAGAACCATTTTCCGGCGGCGGAATATGCCCGGCGCAAGGCGCTGGCCGAGGCTGAGATACGCCTCAAGGAAGGGCAGAGCGAGCAGGCGCTGGAGATTCTGGCGACGGCGTTGGAGCGGGCACCGGACGACCTCAAACTCAATGAGCGCTTTCATCAACTGCTGTTTGGCTTGCAGGCCCGCGAGCGTTGCTTGCGTCATCTGGCCCATTACCTGCCGCTGGCGGCGCGGCAGACGCCGGCCCTGGCCGCCACGGCGCTGCTCAATGCGCGGCAACTGCAGAGCGACTACCTGCCGGACGATGCGTTGTTGTGCGAGCAGCTGGCGGGCGCCTTGCTGGCCCGGCACAAGACCCGCGAGGGCCTGAGTCTGTTGCGTAACCTGCATCAGCGCTTTCCGGACTATCCGCACATTCCACGGGCTTACCTGCTGGCGGCGCGGGGCTTTGCCGAAGGCCTCGGCCAACTGGAGCCGGCGCGGCAGTTGCTGGGGTTTATCCGTCAGCGCTACCCGGCTTCGCCGTTGTTGGGCGAGGTGGCCAGCCTGGAAGCCATCATCGCCAAGCTGGCGGCTGTTCCCTCTTAGCTCAGCTGGGCGCGCAGCAGGCCAATTTGCGCGGCCTGCTCGGTTGCCGGGTAGGCCTGCTGGAGAAAGGCGGCGAGTTCGCCCAGTGCACGCGGTTGCTGGCGGGCCAGTTGTTTGGCCAGCGCCAGGGTCAGGGCCGGCAGCTGCGCTGGGCGTTGAGCACCCTGGCTGAGCTTGCGCCAGGCGCCCAGTGCCCGCGCCGGCTCCTGGGCGCGCAATAGACTCTGCAGCAGGTGTAACTGAATGGCCGGGTGTTGCAGCAGTTTGGCGTCAGCGGCCTGGCTGTCATCGGCCAGCTTTTGCAACAGGGCGAGCTGGCCGCTGCCGGCGGGCAGGGCGAACAACTGCTTGAGTACGGCGCTGAGCAGGGCTGAGTCCTGACGGCTCTTGGCGACCGGATAGAGGCGTTCGAGCAGGGCCAGGCGCGCCGGGTAGCGGCTCAGCAGGTCGAGGCCACGGCTGGCGGCCTGATCCAGGGCGAAACTGCCGATCAGCGCATCCAAGGCCGCCAGCTCCCGTTTGAATGGCGCGTCCGGGTCTTCCTTCAGTAGGAAGCTCTCATCGACCTTCAATCCGCCGAACTGGCGTGGCAGCCACACCAGCACAAAGCCGGCGACCAACCCGCCGAGGTGGGCATAGCGGTTGACGTTGTCGGCGCTGAGCATGCCGAGCAACTCCTTGCCCATCCACAGCGGCAAAATCCACAGCGCCGGTGCGCGGAAATAGCCAAACAGCGGCCCCAGCCAGTAGAAGAAGTTGATCCGCCGCAGGCCGTAGACGCCCAGGTACATGCCCATCAGGCCGGAGACCGCCCCCGAGGCGCCGATGCCGGTCTGCCAGGACGGCTCGAATACCCACCAGAACAGGTGCGAGGCCATGCCGCTGACCAGGTAGAGGCTGAGAAACATCCAGCGGCCCAGGGCGATTTCCAGGGCAAAGCCGAAGATAAACAGGAACACCATATTGCCCAGCAGGTGATCGCTGCTGCCGTGCAGGAACATCGCCCCAAACAGGCCCTGCCAGGTGAACTTGGCCGGCACGAAGCCAAAGCGATAATTGCTGATGCTATCGCGGGCCGCTTCGGCGGGGGCACGGGCGGCCTGCCAGGCGGGATCGGCCAGATAGTCTGAGTTACGGTGCAGTTGCTGCTCGAAGCGCAGGTCCTGCAGGATCATGATCGCCAGGTCGCTTTGCCGTTGGCGCGCGAGGGCGTTTTGCTGATCGGCGTCCAGCTCATGTTCGGCGCTGAAGGATTGGATAAAGGCGGTTTTTTCACGGCTCAGCAGGCCGGCATCAAGGTAGGTGCTTACGGCCTGTTCTTCCCGTGCCGGGTCGTTGCCCTGGTAGGCGAAGTAGATCAGGGTGTTGAGCACGATCAGCAGCAGGGTGATAACCGGTGGACGTTTCCAGTCCAGGGGGTGTTCGGCGGGCAGAATCAGCATCGGGGACGTCCGTGTCGGGGCGGCGTTTATTGGCCGCGTTTGCTTTCAACCTTGATCAGGCGGTTGGCTTCGAAGCGCAGGTAGTAATACATGCCGTTGCGTGGGCCGTAACTCCACTCCTCAATGGGCACCTGGGTCGTGCCACCGTAGTAGTCGATGACCTCGCGGTAGCCAAGGAACTGGCGGGTGACCGGCTCGCCGCATTTGCTTTGTACTTCACTGAGGTGGTCGTCGCTGGTAATTATGCCGCTGCCGCAGCGCAGGGTGGCTGCTTGGCAGAGCGGGCTGAGCAGCAGGGCGAGAGCCACAAGGAGGATTTTCACGGGCTATCCAGGTTGTTGCGTGGGTGGCCAGCCTACACGGCAGCCCGCCGCCTGTCAGCGGCGGGCGCGGTGCTTTACTCAGCGCCCAGTTGCAACGCGCTGGCAATCCGGCCGTCGGTGTCGCTTTGGCCAATGGCGACATCCAGCAGGTAGATGCGTTGGTCCGGCAGGCCGCCCTTGTCGACCAGGTATTGCTTGATGCTGGCGGCGCGGGCCTGGCTCAGTTGGCGCAACAGCAGGTCGCTGCGGCCCCAGGAGTCCAGCACCCCGGCGCGCAGTTTGTCAGCGCGCAGCTCGTCGTCCAGTTCGCGCCAGTCGGCCGGCGGTTGTTGCTTCAGGCGCGCCCGGTAGATGCCTTCGAGCATGACCATTTTCTCGTCTTCAGGCACGTCGAGGGCGCTGGCGTCGGCCGGCACCTGGTCGCCGCGACGCTGCAGGATCTTGTAGTACGTGCTTTGGTATTCACGCTGCAGGCGCTGTTCGGCCAGCAGCGGGCCGTCGCTGGCCTGGGCGCTGACGCCCTGGACTTCCAGGCGCAGCACCGGGCGCTCCTTGAGGGCCGAGGCCAGGGTGTCGAGGGTGCCGCGTGCCTGTGGGTCCAGTTCGCTGCTGCCGGCGCTGAACGGCACCCGGTCCATGTTCACCTCGTCGCCGCCGCTGACCAGGCCGCCGATAAACTTGAACGGTGCCTGGGCCGCACGCAGCACCAGGTTGCGCAGGGTTTGCCAGACAATCGGCATGACGCTGAACTGCGGGTTGTTGAGGTCGCCGGAGATCGGCAGTTGGATGTCGATCTTGCCCTCGGTGTCCTTGAGCAGGGCAATGGCCAGGCGGATCGGCAGGTCGACGGCGTCCGGGCTGTCGACTTGTTCGCCGAGCTCAAGCTGCTCCAGCAGCACCTTGTTCTCGGCGGTCAGCTGGCCTTGTTTGATCTGGTAATGCAGGTCGATATTCAGGCGGCCCTTGCGGATGCGATAACCGGCGAACTTGCCCGAGTAGGGCGTCAGCGTCGTCAGCTCAACCTGCTTGAAACTCACCGCCATATCCAGGCTGGCCAGCGGGTCGAAGGGGTTGAGGCTGCCATTGATGGTGGCCGGTGCGTAGCGGTCGACCTTGCCCTGGATCGCGACCTTGGCCGGTTTCGGTTGGCGACTGTCGATGCGGCCGATCTGGCCATTGAGTTGCTGGATGGCGGTGGCGAAGTCCGGGCGCAGGCTGAGGTCGGCAAAGTTGGCCGAGCCGTCTTTCAGCGTGATGCCGCCAATGACGATGCCCAGGGGCTTGCCCGGTGCGCTCTTGGCCGCCGCTGGCGAGGCCGGTGCGGCGGGTTGCGGGATCAACAGGTCGCTGACGTTGGTGCTGCGGTCTTCATTGATGATAAAGCGCGTATAGGGCTGCTCGAAGGTGATCGCCTTGATCGCCAGGCTGTCACCGTGGCGGTAGTCGAGGCCCTGCAGGTGCAGTTGGCGCCACTTGAGGAAGTCCCGCGACTTGAGGGTGTCGAGGGTGTGCAGCTGGTTGATCCGCGTGTCGCCGCTGATGTTGAACGCCAGTGGTGCAGTGCTTTGCAGGTCGACGGCCAGTTCGCTGCTGAGCAGCCCGCTGCGCAGCTCCAGGCGGATAAACGGGTTGATATAGGCCTGGGCCAGGCGCAGGTCGAGGTTCTGCGTACTGGCCTGCAACTTGGCGCTGACCGGGTTGAGATTAACCTGACCGCTGAGGGCCAGCTTGCCCAGCTTGCCGACGCCGGTATCGAGCTTGAGGTCGAATGGCGACTGGTTGAGGCTGTCGAAATTTTGCAGGTCAAGGTTCAGCGGGCCGACTTCAACCTTCACTTCCGGGCTGACGCCGCGGTCAGCCAGGTGCAGTTGATAACCGCGCAGTTGCACATCCTTGAGCAGCACTTGCCAGGGTTTTGCGGGCGCGCCAGCGGCGCTGGCATCGGCTGTCTGGCTGGCGGCCGGCGCGGGCGTTTCTGGCTTGGCGAACAGGGTTTGCCAGTCGAGCTGGCCGTTGGCCTCGCGGGCGGCCCAGGTTTCCAGGCCTTGGCTGCGGATCTTGCCGACCACCACCTGCTGCTTGACCAGGTCGAGGCTGGTGTCGCTGACGTTCAGCTCGGCCAGTTTGACCAGCGGGCGGCCGTCGGGGGCTTTGATGGCAAAGGGCGCGAGGGCAAGGCTGAGGTTGCTCAGTTGCAGCTGGGTGCCGCCGGCCAGGCTCAGTTGATAGTCGGTGGCCAGGTTGAGGATGCCTTCCTGCAAGTCCAGGGGCAGGGCGTCGCGCACGTAGGGCCAGATGCCTTTGAGCTTGCCATCGCTCAGTTGCAGATGGCCGCTGGAGCTGATCGGGCTGAGGCTCAGGGTGCCTTGCCATTCGACCTTGCCGCCATTGGGGCCGGTGGCCTGCAGGCTCAGTTCGGCATTGTCGTCGGGCAGGGTGCTGAGGTTGTTGAGGCTGAGGTCGAGGCTGTCGTAGATGAATTCGATCGGCTCGCTGGGGCGCAGGTCTTCGAAGTGCAAGGCGCCGGCCGCCAGGACGATGCGCTCGATGCGCAGCGGGAAAGGCTCGCTGGGCTCTGCGGGTTCAGGCGTGGCAGGGCTCGGGGGCAACTTGAACAGCTGGGCCAGGTTGAGCTGGCCGTCCTTGCTGAACAGCAGTTCGACCTTGGCGCCGTTGAGTTCGACCTTGGCCAGGTGCAGGGCGCCGGTCCACAGGCTGTCCAGTTGCAGGTCGGCATACAGCTGAGCAAAGCCCAGCTGCGCCTTGTCGGCCTCGCCCAGGTGCAGACCCCACAGGCTCAGCTCCAGGCTGAACGGGTTGAGCTGCACGCGCTCCAGGCGCGCCGGGACGTTGCTGAGCTGGCTCAGCTGCTGGTTGATGACGCGCAGGGCAATCCCGGGGAGGATCAGAAAGCCCAGCAGGCTGTAGAGGGTAACGGCGATCAGCATGGCGCCCAGGGCGCGTTTCAATCCTTTGTGCATGGCAGGCGCATCTATCTCGGCTGTAGATGGCCTTGAGTATGGCATGCAAGCGCTGAAATTTGCCTGATCTACAGCTGCAGAATCAGGGTTTTCAGCGGCGGCTGGCCGTCCAGCGAAGGGAAGTCGGCGGCCGGCGCCAGCACCTGGCAGTCACGCACCGGGCGGCCGAGTTTGCTCGCGCAGCGCAGCACCTGCTCGCGCCAGTCGGCCATGGCCACCTTCGCCAGGTTGTTGCAGCAGATCAGCACGCCGTCTTCGGCGGTGGCCAGCAGCGCCGGCTTGAGCAGGCTCTGGTAGTCGCGCAGCAGGTCGACGGTACCAAAGGCGCTCTTGGCCCAGGCTGGCGGATCGAGCAGCACCAGGTCGAACTGACGTTGCTGCAGGCGCGGATAGCTTGGCAGCTTCTGCCCGCGACGTTGGGCAATCGGCAGGCCGGCCAGTTGGCGAATGGCCGGGAAGTAGTCGGACTGGATAAATTCCATGACCGGCAACTCGGGGTTGAGCAGGCCGTTTTCCTGGCCGACGGCCAGGTTGCCTTCGGCAAAGTCCAGGTTGCACACCGCGCTGGCGCCACCGGCCGCCGCAGCCAAGCCGACGCCGCAGGTGTAGGCGAACAGGTTGAGCACCGACTTGCCGCCGCTGTGCTGTTTGACCCAGCCGCGGGCGTTGCGCAGGTCGAGAAACAGCAGCGGGTCCTGGCCGGGATGGCGCCCGCGTACCCGGTAGTTGAGGCCCCATTCATGGCCGATCAGATCGTCCAGTGCAGCCGGTTCGGCCGCGTAGATCGGATCGCTGCGGTCGATGCGCGAATTGCCCTGGCTGCGGTCGTTGTAGACCAGTAGCAAGGGCTGATTGAGGTGCGCGCAGATCAGCTCATGGGCGCTCAGCAGTTCATCGCGGCTGAGTTGTTGGTGAAAGGTCTGCACCAGCAATTGCGGGCCGTAGCGGTCGATGGTCAGGCCGCCAGCACCTTCCTGGCTGCCATGGAACAGGCGGTAACAGTCGGTGCCCTGGTGGTGCAGTTCAGCCAGCAGGGCGTCGCGGTTGGCGAGGGCGGCGCGCAGCGCCTGATTCAGAGTGGACATGCGCGAGGCCTCGAAATGGGGGCGGGAGTTTACCAAGAAAAGCGCCGGCACTTGGCCCAATGTTGTTCGTTTAAGGCGCCACAGCGGTAGCCCGGATGAAATCCGGGGGCGAATGCGCACGTCAACGAACCTCCCCGGATTTCATCCGGGCTACAAAAATGCCGTTCACTTGGCTTAAGCGAACGGCATTGCGGCACTTGGCCGGCGTTTTCATAGGTTAAGTGGGTCGTTGCGAACTCGTAGGATGGGTGGAGCGGCAGCGCCGCGATACCCATCAGCGGAGTCGATGGGTTACGCCGCTTTGCGGCTAACCCATCCTACGGCAAGGGGATTTACTCGCGCTCAAGCGCCAGAGCTACGCCCTGACCGCCACCAATGCACAGGGTGGCGAGGCCTTTCTTGGCGTCGCGCTTGAGCATTTCGTGCAGCAGGCTGACCAGCACGCGGCAGCCCGATGCGCCGATCGGATGGCCGAGGGCAATGGCGCCGCCGTTGACGTTGACCTTGCTGGCGTCCCAGTCGAGTTCCTTGCCGACGGCCAGGGCCTGGGCAGCGAAGGCTTCGTTGGCTTCGATCAGGTCCAGGTCGCTGAGCTGCCAGCCGGCTTTGGCCAGGCAGCGCTGAGTGGCGGACACCGGGCCGATGCCCATGATGGCAGGGTCGACACCGGCATTGGCGTAGGCGGCAATTTTCGCCAGCACGGGCAGGCCCAAGGCCTTGGCTTTGGCGGCGCTCATCAGCAGCACAGCGGCGGCGCCGTCGTTGAGGCTGGAGGCGTTACCGGCGGTGACCGAACCATCCTTCTTGAACGCAGGCTTGAGCTTGGCCAGGGATTCGGCGGTGGTGCCGGCGCGTGGTTGTTCGTCGGTGGCGAAGGCCACAGGCTCGCCTTTGCGCGACGGGATCAGGATCGGGGTGATTTCGTCGACGAAGCGTCCGGCTTCGATGGCGGCCACGGCTTTCTGCTGCGAGGCGGCGGCGAAGGCGTCCTGGGCTTCACGGCTGATGGCGTATTTGTCCACCAGGTTCTCGGCGGTGATGCCCATGTGGTAGTCGTTGAAGGCATCCCACAGGCCGTCGCTGATCATGGTGTCGATGACTTTGCGTGACCCATGCGCAGGCCGGTGCGCGCGCCGGGCATGACGTAGTTGGACAGGCTCATGTTCTCCTGGCCGCCGGCGATGATCACCTCGGCATCGCCGCAGCGAATGGCCTGAGCGCCCAGGTGCAGGGCTTTGAGGCCTGAGCCGCAGACTTTGTTGAGGGTCAGGGCCGGTACGGCGTGGGGCAGGCCGGCTTTGATCGCGGTCTGGCGGGCCGGGTTCTGGCCGGCGCCGGCGGTCAGCACCTGGCCGAAGATCACTTCGTCGACCAGGGCCGGATCAAGCCCGGTTTGCTCCAGCAGTTGGCGGATCACGGCCGCGCCCAGGTCCACGGCGGACACAGTGGCCAAGGCACCCTGGAAGCTGCCAATGGCGGTACGGGTGGCGGCGACGATAACGACTTCTTGCATGACGCAATTCCTCATGACGGCTGCGAGCGGTCAGTGACTGACCAAGATGGCGCTTATGGTCGCACAGTGAACCCCTGCTGAACCAGTCGCGGTGGCTCTAGCGCGGCGGCAGGCCCATGCGTTTGCGCGAGCGATGGCTGGCGCCGTTGCGCACCGCCCAGCGCAGCAGTGGGGCGATGCTGTGCACGCCCGCGCGAATCAGCGGGCGCTGCCAGGCGGGCAGCTGCAGGCCCAGTTGCTGCTGGGTCCAGGTCGGCAGCAGGTCGATGCCGGCCTGCATAAACAGTCTGGCAACGGGCGCTGCGGCGCGGCTGGGGGCCGGGGCATTGAACAGCACCCGGCAGATTTCCCGTGTGCGCTCATCGCAGACCAGTTGCGGGCGCATGGCATCGAGGTAGTCGGCCACCGCCTGGCGTGATTTGGGCACGTTGCTGGCGCCGAGGCGTTCGGCGACCAGGGCAATCTCGGCGTAGTAGCGATCCTGTTCGGCGCCGCTTAGCTGCGGGTTGAGGTAACGCAGGTAGCCGGCAAGAAAGCACGACACCTCGGCCACGTGGACCCAGGTCAGCAGCGCCGGGTCGCTGGCTGCATAACGGCGCCCGTCTGCGGCGGTGCCGGTGACCTTGAGGTGGATGGTGCGCACCTTGTCGATCAGCCAATCCGCGGAAGCGGTAGGGGCAAAGCTGGTGCCGGCGACAAACTGACCGGTGCGGCGCAGGCGGCCGAGCATGTCCTGGCGAAAATTGGAGTGGTCCCAGACGCCAGCCAGGGCCAGCGGATGGAGCATTTGCAGAAGCAGTGAGGCGATGCCACCGACCAGCATGCTGGTGAAGTCGTTGTGCACTTCCCAGGGCATGGAGTCCGGGCCGAACAGGCCCGGATCACCCTCGGGGTGTTCGTAATCAATCTGCCCCAGGGCCAGGCCGCTGAGGCTCATGCCCCGGGCTTCGATACGGCGGCGCAGCGCTTCCATGCGGTGGCTCCTCAATGATCGACTCAGCATGTCGTTGAAAAACGTAGGCGAGGCAGGCAAGACAAGGCGCTACGTTAGTAACAGCCTCCGGCTGGTCAAAACGGCGAGGAAGCGGAGTTTACGAGCTGTAAATGAGCATTCCGAGCCTGTTTTTAACGCAGGATTGCCAACGCAGGTAGTTTTTCAACCGCCCGCTTAACCGCGGTGACGGCCGCGGAAATAGTCGATCAGACCTTGGGTGGAGGCGTCTTCGGCCGGTTCCGGGTCCCAGCTGGTCATGCGCTGGTAGACGTTCTTGCCCATCTCCTTGCCCAGCTCAACGCCCCACTGGTCGAAGGCGTTGATGCCCCAGATCACGCTCTGCACGAATACCTTGTGCTCATACATCGCCACCAGTGCGCCCAGGCGCCGCGGGCTGACCCGCTCCAGCACCAGGGTGTTGCTCGGGCGGTTGCCGGGGATGACCTTGTGCGGCGCCAGGCGCTGCACTTCATCTTCCAGCAGGCCCTTGGCGCGCAGTTCGGCCTCGGCTTCGCTGCGGGTCTTGCCCAGCATCAGGGCCTGGCTCTGCGACAGGCAGTTGGCGTACAGCCACTGGTGGTGGTCGGCCACCGGGTTGTAGCTGACCACCGGGACGATAAAGTCAGCCGGAATCAGCTGGGTGCCCTGGTGCAGCAACTGGTGGTAGGCGTGCTGGCCGTTACAGCCGACGCCGCCCCAGATCACCGGGCCGGTATCGGTATTTACCGGCGTGCCGTCGTGGCGCACGCTCTTGCCGTTGGACTCCATGTCCAGCTGTTGCAGGTGCTTGGTGATATTGCGCAGGTAGTGGTCGTACGGCAGGATCGCGTGGCTCTGGGCACCCCAGAAGTTGCCGTACCAAACACCGAGCATGCCGAGGATGACCGGCATGTTGCGTTCGAACGGCGCGCTCTGGAAGTGCTGGTCCATGCTGTAGGCGCCGGACAGCAGCTCCTTGAAGTTGGACATGCCAATCGCCAGGGCAATCGGCAAGCCGATGGCCGACCACAGCGAGTAACGCCCGCCGACCCAGTCCCACATCGGGAAGATGTTCTCGGCGCGGATGCCAAAGGCTTGGGCGGCTTCGCGGTTGCTCGACACGGCGATAAAGTGCCGATGCAGCGACTCTTCGCTGCCGCCCTGGGCCAGGTACCAGGCGCGGGCGGCCTGGGCGTTCTTCAGGGTTTCCAGGGTGCCGAAGGTTTTCGACGAAACGATAAACAGGGTGGTCTCGGCGCGCAGCTTGCCGACCAGTTCGTGGAACTCGCTGCCGTCGATGTTGGCCAGGTAATGGCAGCTCACGCCTTTTTGCGCAAACGGCAGCAGGGCTTCGGACACCAGTTGCGGGCCGAGGAAGGAGCCGCCGATGCCGATGTTGACGATGTCGGTGATCGGCTTTTCGCTGTAGCCGCGCCACATGCCGCTGTGGATGCGGCCGACCAGCTCGGTCATTTGATTGAGCACGCGGTGCACTTCCGGCATCACGTTCACGCCGTTGACGGCCAGGCGCTCGCTGACCGGTCGGCGCAGGGCGGTGTGCAGCGCTGGGCGACCTTCCGAGCTGTTTACCAGCTCGCCGTCAAACAGGGCGCGGATGGCCTGTTCCAGGCCGCACTCGCGGGCCAGGTTGACCAGCAGGGTGCGGGTTTCACGGCTGATCAGGTTCTTCGAGTAATCGAGGAACAGGCTGCTGCTGGTCATCGAGAATTCGCTGAAACGCTGCGAATCTTCGGCAAAGGCCTGGCGCAGGGTGAAATTCTGCATGGCATCGCGATGCTCACTGAGTGCCTGCCAGGCGGGCAGGGTCGTGGCGTCGAGGGGGTTCTGGTAATACGCCATGTGGCGGCTTCCTTGAATTGTGTGCAGCCTTTGAGCATGAAAAAGCCCGGACAGTTCCGGGCTTGCCTTGCAGTCTAGCGTGCGGGCAGCGTTAGGCTACCTGTACGGGAATCGCATTGCTGGTGTGGCTTAGTTCGTTGCCCGGCGCCATATACAGCATGCGCGGCTGGAAGTTGGCCAGCTCGGCTTCGCTGTAATGGGCGTAGGCACAGATGATCACCCGGTCACCGACGCTGGCCTTATGCGCGGCAGCACCATTCACCGAGATCATCCGTGAGCCGGCTTCGCCGCGGATGGCATAGGTGGTGAAGCGTTCGCCGTTGTCGACGTTGTAGATCTGGATTTGCTCGTATTCACGGATGCCCGACAGGTCCAGCCATTCGCCGTCGATGGCGCAGGAGCCCTCGTAGTCGAGGACCGCATGGGTCACTTCGGCGCGGTGCAGTTTGGCTTTGAGCATGATGGCGTGCATGGCGAACTCCTTGGAGCGTATTCAATAGCGTACTGGCGCTGGTGTCAGGCCGGCAGGTCGAGATCGAAGGCCAGGTTGTCGATCAAGCGGGTGCTGCCGATAAAGGCGGCGGCGAGGATCACCAACTGGCGGTCTTTGCGACTGGCAGGCTTGAGGTCGCTGGCGTTGCGGATTTCCACATAGTCCGGGCGCAGGCCAGCGGCTTCCAGGCTGGCTTTGGCTTGGGCTTGCAGCTGCGCAAAGTCGCTGTCGCCAGCCCGTATGGCCTCAGCCAGGCTGCACAGGGTGCGGTAGATCACCGGCGCACTGCTGCGCTGCTGGGCATCCAGGTAGCCGTTGCGCGAGGACAGTGCCAGGCCGTCGTCGGCGCGAACGGTCGGTTCGCCAATGATCTGGATCGGCATATTGAGGTCGTGCACCAGGGTGCGGATCACCGCCAACTGCTGGTAGTCCTTTTGCCCGAACACGGCCAGGTCCGGTTGGACCATGTTGAACAGCTTGCACACCACCGTGGCAACTCCGGCGAAGTGCCCAGGCCGACTGGCGCCGCACAGGCCGTCGGAAACGCCAGGTACGCTGACCAGGGTCTGGCCGGCCATGCCTTGCGGGTACATTTCTTCCACCGTTGGGGCGAACAGCAGGTTGCAGCCGGCATTCAGCAGGCGTTCCTGATCGGCTTCCAGGGTGCGCGGGTAGCTGGCGAGGTCTTCGTTGACGCCGAACTGCAGCGGATTGACGAAGATGCTGGCCACCACGAAGTCGACGCGCTGACCGGCTTTTTCCACCAGGGCGGCGTGGCCGTCATGCAGGTTGCCCATGGTTGGGACGAAACCAATGCGCTTGCCTTCGCCTCGGGCGCGGGCCACTGCGGCGCGCAACTCGCGCACCGTTCTAACTGTATTCATGCAGAGAATCCGTGTTCGGCGGCCGGGAAGCTCACGCCCTTGACTGCGCTGACATAGGCGCTGATGGCGGCGCTGATACTGTCCTGGCCGGCCATGAAGTTCTTCACAAACTTGGGGGTGCGGCCAGTCAGGGACAGCCCCAGCAGGTCATGCAGTACCAGCACCTGACCGTCGGTGGCGGCGCCTGCGCCAATGCCGATCACCGGGATTTTCACCGCCTGAGTGATTTCTTCGGCCAGGCCGTTGGGCACGCATTCCAGCAGCAGCATGGCGGCGCCGGCCTGTTCCAGGGCCATGGCATCGGCACGCATCTGCCGCGCCTGGGCTTCCTGACGGCCCTGAACCTTGTAGCCGCCAAGGATGTTCACCGCTTGCGGGGTCAGGCCCAGGTGGGCGCAGGCGGGGATGCCGCGCTCGGCCAGCAGGCGGATGGGCTCGGCCAGCCAGCCTGCGCCTTCGAGTTTGACCATGTGTGCACCGGCCTGCATCAGGGCTGCACAGTTATGCAGCGCCTGTTCGGTGGTGGCATAGGCCATAAAGGGCAGGTCCGCGAGAATCAGCGCGCCACGGTTGCCGCGTTTCACGCAGGCGACGTGGTAAGCCATATCGGCAACGCTGACCGGCAGGGTGCTGTCATGGCCTTGCAGGACCATTCCCAGGGAGTCGCCGACCAGCAGCACCTCGACTCCGGCCTGGCTGGCAGCCTGGGCGAAGGTGGCGTCGTAGCAGGTCAACATGGCGATTTTCTCACCGCTCTGCTTGAGGCTTTGCAGGGTGGTCAGGGTTACATCAGGCATGGAAATCGTCCTCTTCTGCACCGGCAGGGGGCAACGGGACGCCTATAGTCGTGATGGGCGGGCGCGAAGTCAATTGCAGGTGTTACCGGCTTGTTACTGGCGTTACCGTCATGCCAGCGAATTGTTCGTGTCGTCGGGCGTCAGGCGTTGCAGGCCGGCAAATGGGCAGGCGGCCAGTAACGCACTGAGTTGGCGGCCATCTGCCAGGGTCAGTTGCGGGGCCAGGTCGGCCAGCGGATAGAGGACAAACGCGCGGGCGTGCAGGTGATAGTGCGGTACCTGCAGGCGCGGTTCGTCGATCACGCGTTGACCGAACAACAATATATCGAGGTCGAGTGTGCGGGGTCCCCAGCGCTCTGCCTTGCGCACCCGGCCCTGGTCGAGCTCGATGGCTTGCAGGGCGTCGAGCAGCTCCAGCGGCGCCAGGGCGCAATCCAGTGCCGCCACTGCATTCAGGTAGCGCGGCTGGTCGGCCGGGCCGAGCGGGTCGCTGAGGTAAAAGGATGATACGCCCAGCAACTGGGTGTGCGGCAGTGCGGCGATGGCCTGCAGGGCGCTGTGCAGTTGCTGGCGTGGCTCGGCCAGGTTGCTGCCGAGGCCGATATACACCCGTTCCATCATTCGCCTGCGGGGGCGCCGGCGGCAGGGCGGCGCTTGCGCCGGTTGCGCTTGCGTTTGCGGGGTGCGCCGCTGGCCTCTTCCTGCTGGCTGAGGTTGCGGATCATCACGCGGCGCTGACTGTCGTTGACTTCCTGATAGTCGGTCCACCAGTCGCCCAGGCCGCCGGTGTCTTCGCCAGCGTCTTCACGCAGCAGCAGGAAATCGTAGCCGGCGCGGAAGCGTGGGTTTTCCAGCAGCAAGTCAGCACGTTTGCCCTGGCGCCGTGGCAGGCGCTCTTGCATGTCCCAGATTTCGCGAATCGGGATGGTGAAGCGCTTGGGGATGGCAATGCGTTGGCACTGCTCGGCAATCAGCTGGTGCGCGGCTTCCTGCATGGCTGGAATGGCGGGCATGCCTTTGTCCTGCAGCTCGCTGACACGGGCCGGCAGGGCAGGCCAGAGCAGGGCGGCGAAGAGGAAGGCCGGGGTCACGGTCTTGCCTTGTTCGATGCGTCGGTCGGTGCTGGCCAGGGCCAGGCGGATCAACTCGCCGGCGTACTCTGGGTCACGCTTGAGCGCGGCCGCCGCCGCCGGGAACAGCGGGGCAAAGAGGTTGTATTCAAGCAACAGCTCGAAGGTGTGTTCGGCATTGCCGGCCAAGAACAGCTTGAGCACTTCGTCGAACAGGCGTGCCGACGGAATCTCGTGCAGCAGGCGAGCCAGGCGCGGGATGGGCGCGGCACTGTGCTTTTCGATATCGAAGTCGAGCTTGGCGGCAAAACGCACGGCCCGCAGCATGCGCACCGGGTCTTCCTGGTAGCGTTTTTCCGGGTCGCCAATCAGACGAATCAGGCGATTGCGGATGTCGTGCACGCCGTTGGCGTAATCGAGGATGCGTTCGCAGCTGGCATCCAGGTACAGGGCGTTGATGGTGAAGTCGCGGCGCTGGGCATCGTCTTCCAGGCTGCCGTAGACGTTGTCGCGCAGAATGCGGCCGCTCTCGTTGCGCGATGACAGGTTGCTGTCTTCGTCTTCGTCGCCTTGCGGGTGATTGGCGCGGAAGGTGGCGACTTCAATGATTTCGCGGCCAAAGTGCACGTGCACCAGCTTGAAACGGCGGCCAATTACGCGGGCATTGCGGAATTCGGCACGAACCTGCTCCGGGGTGGCGCTGGTGGCCACGTCGAAGTCTTTGGGTTCAAGGTTCAGCAGCAGGTCGCGCACGCAGCCACCGACCAGGTAGGCCTGGTAGCCGGCCTGTTGCAGGCGGTCAACGACGCTCAGGGCGTAACGACTGATCTCGCCGCGGCGCAGTGGGTGCTGATTGCTGTTCAGCACTTCAGGGGTGCTGCGCTTGTGGGCGGCACGACGTAATGGGGATCGGAAAGACTGGAACAGCTTCTTCAGCATGGGCGGCACTGTTTGACGGGATAGGCGGCCACAACTAGGGATGACCGCAGGATAGGCGCGGATTCTAGCATTTGCCGGGAAGATGGTGTAGGAAGCTTGAGATGGTTTGCAAAGCTACTGGGGGAGCCGGAGCTCCCCCCCAAAGTAGGTGCGTGCTTCTTTTTTATTATTATGGCGGGCTTATTGTTTTTATTGGTTGACCCGTTCCCTTGGCTCTTCGGCTTCAGGAAAGCACCCCAAGTATGGGGTTTAAGGCAAACGGATTACTTTGGATGCTGATGTTGCCGCGATCTTCGATGCCTTGTGAGCATGTGCAGATCTAACCAGTTCGGGTGCTGCCTTAGGGCAGTTTTATTATTCTCGGTCTGGTATGGGGCGAACCCCTGAGGCAACTCCTCTCCAAAAGAATCAGTTAGCTGCGCCTCCGCATTGTTGTTTTTATTGTGCTGGAGTCGATGTGTCTTGTTTTTATTGTAGTGGGCAGTGCTTGTTATTGTTTTTGTACAGATGACATAGCAGAAGCCGTGCCAGTTTTTACGAATCCTTTAAAAACAATGACTTACGATTTATTGTGCTGTTTTCCAGGCACAAAAAAGCCGGGGTCTCGTTACCGTGGGCCCCGGCTTTTGTTACTGGCTATTGCTTGGGTAACAGCGTGTTGCGTGGTGTCTCCCTGCGACCTAGCTGCTCACCGCACCGGACTTGCGCCGCGGAATGCCCAGGCGCTGGCGACGTTCCCACAGGCACTTGCGGCTGATGCCGAGCTTGCGGGCCAGTTCGGTCTCGGTCATGTGGTCCTGGTGTTCGAGCACGAAGTGCTGGAAGTAATCCTCCAGGGACAGGTCCTCGGTGGGCTCGTTACCTGTGTTGCTGCCGCTTTGTGGCGGCAGCAGGCCGATGAAGTCGTCTTCGTCGAGGTCGTCCAGCTCAATGTCGATGCCCAGCAGCTCGGCTGAAATTTCTGCGCTTTCACACAGAATGACCGCGCGCTCAATGGCATTTTCCAGTTCGCGTACGTTGCCTGGCCAGCTGTAGTGGCGGATGGCTTGCTCGGCGTCGGCGCCAAAATACAGGTCACTGCGCCCCATTTTGGCGCTTTGGCGGGCCAGGAAGGATTGGGCGATTTCACCCACGTCGCTGTCGCGTTCGCGCAGTGCCGGCAGTTTCAAGGCGATCACGTGCAGGCGATAAAACAAGTCTTCGCGGAACTGGCCGGTTTTCGCCAGGGTTTTGAGGTCGCGGTGGGTCGCGGCGATCAGGCGCACGTCGACCTTCTGCGATTGCACCGAGCCAACCCGGCGGATCTCGCCTTCCTGCAGCACGCGCAGCAAGCGCGCCTGGGCTTCCAGTGGCAATTCGCCAATTTCATCGAGGAACAGGGTGCCACCGTCGGCGGCTTCCACCAGGCCGGCACGGCCGGCGCTGGCGCCGGTGAAGGCGCCTTTCTCATGGCCGAACAGTTCGGACTCGATCAAGGATTCCGGGATGGCCGCGCAGTTCACTGAAATCATCGGTGCCTTGGCGCGCCGTGACAGGTTGTGCAGGGCGCGGGCCACCAACTCCTTACCGGTGCCAGACTCACCTTGGATCAACACCGTGGAGTCGGTCGGCGCGACCTTGCGGATTTTGCTGTACAGCTCCTGCATGGGGGCGCAGGAACCGATGATGCCAATCTCGCCGTCGGCCGCAGTGCTCGGTTTGTCGCTGCTGCGACTGCCGCTCGCGCTGTTGCCGGCACGCTCTGGCTGCTGGTTTTTGGCTTCCTGGCGGTCACGCAGGATGCGCGCCACGGCCTGGAGCATTTCGTCGTGATCGAAGGGTTTGGCGATGTAATCGACCGCGCCCATTTTCATTGAGTCGACGGCCGAGCGCAGGCTGGCGTAGCTGGTCATGATCAGCACGGGAGCGCCTTGCGCCAGCTTGATCAGTTCGGTGCCCGGTGCGCCTGGCAGGCGCAGGTCACTGACCACCAGATCGAAGCTGGGAATGCTGAAGCGTTCCTGAGCTTCCTGCACCGAGCCGGCTTCGCTGACTTGGTACTGGTTGCGTTCCAGCAGGCGGCGCAGGGCCGAGCGGATAATGGTTTCGTCTTCGACGATGAGGATATGCGGCATCAATTCGGTTCTCTCGACGGTCTCAGTTCACAGCGGACGTCGCTTCAACATGCCTGGGCAATTTCACCCGAAAACGGGTGCCGCGCTGGCGCTCGGGATCGGCTGGGCTGTCGATGGTGATCTGGCCATAATGCTCTTCCACGATCGAATAGACCAGTGCAAGGCCAAGGCCAGTGCCCTGTCCGGGATCTTTGGTGGTGAAAAATGGTTCGAACAAACGGTCCATGATGGCTTTCGGAATGCCGCTGCCTTCGTCCTCCACCAGCAACTCGACGGTGTCCTCGTTGGCTTCGGTTTTGACCCGAATGGCGCCGCCCGGTTGGGAGGCATCGCGGGCATTGGATAGCAGGTTGATCAGTACCTGGGCCAGGCGCTGGGCATCCCCGGTGACCAGGTGTTGGGGATCGCAGAGGTTGAAGAACTGCACGTCGACGCTGTTGCGGTTGAGGGCCAGCAGGCTGATGGCATCCTGGGCGACATCGGCCAGGCACACGGCCTCGGCTGCGTGCTGGTGACCGCCGGCATGGGCGAAGTTCATCAGTGACTGGACGATGCGCGAGACCCGTTTGGTCTGCTCGAGAATCTGCGTGCTCATTTCATTCAGCTCGCTGTCGTCGGCCCGTTCTTCGCGCAGGTTCTGCGCCAGGCAGGCGATGCCGGTGATCGGGTTGCCGATCTCGTGGGCGACGCCGGCGGCCAGGCGGCCGATGGAGGCCAGGCGTTCGGAGTGGGCGAGCTTCTCTTCGAGCATCTGGGTGTCGGTCAGGTCTTCGAGCAAAATCACCAGGCCGCTGTTGCTTGGTGCCAGGGGTTCGCTGATGGCAGCCTTGCGCAGGTTCAGCCAACGCACCTGGCCGTCCTGCAGTAGGCGTTGTTTGTGCAGGTGCTCTTCCGGCGACTGGGCGAAGTTTTCCAGCAGGCCTTTCCAGGGTTCGCTCAGGGTGCTCAGGCGCGAGCCCACCACCTGCAGAGCGGAGATTTGCGTGAGCTCCTCCATGGCCCGGTTCCACATCAAAATTTCGCGGTCCTTGGCCAGCGAGCAGACGCCCATGGGCAGCTCTTGCAGGGTCTGGCGATGGTAGCGGCGCAGGGCGTCGAGCTCGGCCGCCAGGCCGGTCAGGCGTGAGCGGTAGTCTTCCAGGCGGTTTTCGATGAAGTGGATGTCTTCGCTGACGTAACCGCTGGTGGCGGACTTGTACGGCAGAAAGGTTTCCACCATGTCCTGGGCCACGCTGGGGCCCATCAATCCCGAGAGGTTGGCTTCCAGGCGGTCGCGCAGGCGGCGCAGGGCGTAGGGGCGGCGCTCGTCGAAGGGCAGGTGCAGGTCGCGCAGGGCCTGTTCGACTTCCTTCTGAGCGGTGATGGCGCCCAGGGGTTTGGACAGCTGGGTGGCGAAGTCCTGCGGCGAGTGAGCCAGCAGTTCGCGCCGTTGCGGACGCGAGACGTTGTCGACGGCGCAGGCTTCGGCGGCGCTGACTTCTTCACTGCTGGCCTCGGTAAACAGCGACACCAGGGTGAACACCAGAATGTTGGCGGCCAGCGAGGCAATTGCCGCCAGGTGCCAGCTGCTGTCGTCGAGGACGTAGACGATATCCAGAATTGGCAGGTAGATGCCCTGCAGATTGAACAGCAACGGCAGCAGGGTGGTGGCCAGCCAGATGGCGATGCCCACCAGCAGGCCGGCGATAAAGCCGCGGCGATTGGCGGTTGGCCAGTACAGCACCGAGAGCACGCCGGGAAGAAACTGCAGGGTGGCGACGAAGGAGGCGATGCCCAGGTTGGAGAGGTCCTGCTCGGCGCCCAGGAGCATATAGAAGCCGTAGCCAGCCATGATGATGGTGGCGATCAGCAGGCGCCGGGTCCATTTCAGCCAGCGATAGATGTTGCCCTCGGCGGGCGGCTGGTAAAGCGGCAGTACCAGGTGGTTGAGGACCATGCCGGAGAGCGCCAGGGTCATCACGATGATCAGGCCGCTGGCCGCCGACAGACCGCCGATGTAGGCAATCATGGCCAGCAGGCGATTGTCGGTGGCGATGCCGATGCCGAGGGTGAAGTACTCGGGGTTGGTTGGTGTGCCGAGTTTGAGGCCTGCCCAGAGGATCGGCGGGATGGCCAGGCTGATCAGCAGCAGGAACAACGGCAGGCCCCAGCTGGCACTGACCATGGCCCGCGGGTTGAGGTTCTCGGTGAAGGCCATGTGGTACATGTGCGGCATGACGATGGCCGAGGCAAAGAACATCAACAGCAGGGTGCGCCAGGGGCCCTCCTGCAACGGGGTGTGCAGCGCTTCGAGGGCGATCTGGTTTTGCTGCAGCCAGCTTTCCAGCTCGCCCAGGCTGCCAAATACGCCGTACACCGCATACAGGCCAACACAGGCCAGGGCCACCAGCTTGACCAGCGACTCGAAGGCAATCGCAAACACCAGGCCTTCATGCTTGCCGCGAGCGGCGATATGGCGGGCGCCAAAGAGGATGGTGAACAGCGTGATGAGGGCACAGAAGCTCAGGGCCACGCGGTTTTGCACCGGCTCATGGGTGAGGATGCTGATTGAGTCGGCCACGGCTTGAATCTGCAACGCCAGCAGCGGCAGCACGCCGATCAGCATAAACAGGGTGGTCAGGGTGCCGGCCCAGGTGCTGCGAAAGCGAAAGGCAAACAGGTCGGCCAGTGACGACAGCTGATAGGTGCGGGTAATGCGCAGGATCGGATAGAGCAGCACCGGCGCCAGCAGAAAGGCGCCGGAAATACCCAGGTAGATCGCCAGGAAGCCATAGCCGTACTGATAGGCCAGGCCCACCGTGCCGTAGAACGCCCAGGCGCTGGCATACACGCCCAGCGACAAGGTGTAGGTCAGCGGGTGACGGATGATCCAGCGCGGGATCAGGCCGCGCTCGCTGATCCAGGCCACGCCGAACAGCAGAAGGAGATAGCCAGCACTGATAAAGACCAGCTGACTCAGGTTAAAGCTCGTCAGCATCACGTTGGCTCTGCAGGATAAAGGTCACCACGATAAGAATCAGCCACAGCACGTAGGGGCGATACCAGGCGCCGTCGGCGTCGATCCACCAGTCCATGATGGCCGGGGAGAACAGGTAGATCCCCACCACCAGGAGCAGCACCAGTCGGTAGATGTACATGGGCGGGTTCTCGTCGCGAAAGAGCCGCGATGGTAGCGGAAGGCAGCAGGCATAAGCCAGATGCGGCCTGCGTGACGGGTGATGTGCAGCTGATCGTACGCGGGTTGTCAGTGCAATTGCGCTTCGGCCAGGCTCAGCGTGCGAGGGATGCGGTCGACCTGCCAGTGCTGGCTGGCCCAGGCCAGGATGGCGTTGGGGGGCAGTGCCAGCAAGTCTTCTGGCGCGTCCTGGCCAAGGGCACGCAAGGCCCGCAGTAACAGGGGGCGGGCTTGCTCGGCGGGCAGGGGTGGCGAGCGGTAGGACTTGCCCAGCTTGTGGCCGTCGGGCTGGGTGATCAGCGGCACATGCAGGTAGCTGGGCGCGGCGACCCCGAGCAGCTCCTGCAGGTACAGCTGGCGCGGGGTCGAGTCCAGCAGGTCGGCGCCGCGGACCACGGCGTTTACCCCTTGCCAGGCGTCGTCGATGACCACCGCCAGTTGGTAAGCGTAGAGGCCATCGCGGCGGCGAATGACGAAGTCGCCCACCTCGCGGCCCAGGTGCTGACGGAACTCGCCCTGCACGCGATCAATAAAATGGTATTCCAGCTCGGGCACGCGCAGGCGGATGGCTGCATTCTCACTGCCATGGCCGGCATTGCGGCAAAAGCCGGGGTAGACGCCCTGGTGCTGTTCCAGTTGCTTGCGTGAACAGGTGCAGGCATAGGCCAGGCCTTGGCTCAACCAGCGTTGCAGCACCTCGGCATAGGCGTCGTGGCGTTGGCTTTGACGCACCAGCGGACCGTCCCATTCGAAGCCGTAGGTTTCCAGGCTGCGCAAAATGGCATCCTGGGCGCCGGGCATTTCCCGTGGCGGGTCGAGGTCTTCCATGCGCAGCAACCAGCGGCCGCCGACTGCGCGGGCGTCAAGGTACGAGGCAAGGGCGGCCACCAGGGAGCCGAAGTGCAGATAACCGCTGGGCGTGGGAGCGAAGCGGCCGATGTAGGCGGGTGAGGCGGGCTTGGACATAGTACTGCAGGCCAGAAACAACACGGGGCGCCGTAGCGCCCCGTAGTGGGATCAGGAACCGATCTGTTTTTCGCGGATTTCTGCCAGGGTCTTGCAGTCAATGCACAGGGTGGCAGTCGGGCGGGCTTCCAGACGGCGGATGCCGATCTCAACGCCGCACGAATCGCACCAGCCGTATTCATTGTCGTCAATCAACTGCAGGGTCTCGTCGATCTTCTTGATCAGCTTGCGCTCGCGATCGCGGGCACGCAGTTCCAGGCTGAATTCTTCTTCCTGGCTGGCGCGGTCGGCTGGGTCGGGGAAGTTGGCCGCTTCGTCCTGCATATGGTGCACGGTCCGGTCGACTTCCTGCATCAGCTCCAGCTTCCAGGTGTTGAGGATGCCGGTGAAGTGCGCGCGCATTGCGTCACTCATGTACTCCTCGCCCTTGGATCTCTTTATAGGGGGCGAAGCCACGCGTCAGTTCACTGCTGCTTTTTGCTTTTGCTTTTGCTTTGGTGGGCATGGATGACCGCCTCTCACTTTCTCAAATCCACTGCGCAGGAACGCTATCCTTTGCCAGCTCGGGCTGGCCCTGCGGCTGCAAGCGGGCGAACTTACCAGAACGCTACTGGCGGCGCTACTCCCGGTTGTCATGCGGACTACTGTCAGGTTCGGTGCGCGGGTAGAATTGCGCCTTTTATACCCCCGCAAGGAAGGCCCATGGCCCAGCCCTACAGTGCGCGCAGCCGCGCTATCGAACCTTTCCATGTTATGGCCCTTTTGGCCCGCGCCAACGAATTACAGGCGGACGGTCATGATGTGATCCATCTGGAGATCGGCGAGCCAGACTTCACCACCGCGGCCCCCATTGTCGCCGCCGGGCAGGCAGCCCTGGCCAATGGGCATACCCGTTACACCGCGGCGCGTGGTTTGCCGCAGCTGCGTGAAGCCATCAGTGGTTTTTATGCCCAGCGTTACGGCGTGAATATCGACCCGCAACGCATTCTGATTACCCCCGGCGGCTCAGGCGCGCTGTTGCTGGCCAGCAGCCTGTTGGTCGACCCCGGCAAGCACTGGCTGCTGGCGGACCCCGGTTACCCGTGCAACCGACACTTTCTGCGTTTGGTGGAAGGTGCGGCGCAGCTGGTGCCGGTTGGCCCTGAGGTGCGTTACCAGTTGAATGCCGATCTGGTTGAGCGCTACTGGGATCAGGACAGTGTCGGCGCCCTGGTGGCTTCGCCGGCCAACCCCACTGGCACGCTGCTGAGTCGCGATGAGCTGGCGGGTCTGTCGCGGGCCCTGCGTGAACGCGGCGGCCATCTGGTGGTGGACGAGATCTACCACGGCCTGACCTACGGCGTGGACGCGGCCAGCGTGCTGGAAGTGGACGACGACGCCTTTGTGCTCAACAGCTTCTCCAAGTATTTCGGCATGACCGGCTGGCGCCTGGGCTGGCTGGTGGCACCGGAGGCGGCGGTGCCGGAACTGGAGAAACTGGCGCAGAACCTCTACATCAGCGCCTCGACCATTGCCCAGCACGCGGCGCTGGCGTGTTTTGAACCGGCCACCCTGGCGATCCTCGAAGAGCGCCGGCATGAGTTCCAGCGTCGCCGCGACTTCCTGCTGCCGGCCCTGCGGGAACTGGGTTTTGGCATTGCCGTGGAGCCCGAGGGCGCCTTCTATTTATATGCCGACATCAGTGCCTTCGGCGGCGACGCCTTCGCCTTCTGCCGGCACTTTCTGGAAACCGAGCACGTGGCGTTCACGCCGGGCCTGGATTTTGGCCGCTACCAGGCCAGCCAGCATGTGCGCTTTGCCTATACGCAAAGCCTGCCGCGCCTGCAGCAGGCGGTTGAGCGAATTGCCCGCGGCCTGCAGAGCTGGCGCCCCGATGCAGTTTGATCCGCCGCTGGAGCAAGGGCGCTTGCGCAAGCGCTACAAGCGCTTTCTTGCCGACATCGAAACCGCCAGCGGCGAGCAGTTGACCATCCATTGCCCCAATACCGGCTCGATGTTCAATTGCATGCAGGAGGGCGGGGTGGTCTGGTTCAGTCGCAGTAACGACCCCAAGCGCAAGTTGCCCGGCACCTGGGAGCTGAGCGAAACCCCGCAAGGGCGGCTGGCCTGCGTGAACACCGCGCGGGCCAACGGCCTGGTGGAAGAAGCCCTGCACGCCGGGGTGATCAGCGAACTGCACGGCTTTACCGCACTGCGCCGGGAAGTGCCTTATGGCGAGGAGCGCAGCCGCATCGACTTTCGTTTGGACTACCCGAGCGGTCCGGCCTACGTGGAAGTCAAAAGTGTCACCCTGGGGTTTGCCGATTCCCGCGTGGCGGCCTTTCCCGATGCCGTGACCGAGCGTGGCGCCAAGCACCTGCGCGAGTTGGCTACGTTGGCGCGCAACGGCGTGCGCGCGGTGCAGCTGTATTGCGTCAATCTGTCGGGAATCGACGCGGTGCGCCCCGCGGTGGAGATTGATCCGCGCTATGCCGCGGCGTTGCGCGAGGCGCAGGCGGCGGGAGTGGAGGTGCTGGCCTATGGCAGCGAAATCAGCCCGCAGGCGATTCGTCTTACCCGGCGTCTGGCGCTCAGTCTGTAATCCAGATGCCGTCGGCGTCTTCGCGGCAGTTCAGGGCTTTCAGTGACTGACCACTGCAGGGGCCGGCCACGCATTCGCCGGACTCGATCAGAAACAGTGCGCCGTGGGTGGCGCATTGAATCAGGCTATTGCTGTGGTCGAGAAACTGGTCGGGCTGCCATTCCAGCGGGATGCCACGGTGCGGGCAGCGGTTCTGGTAGGCATACACCTGACCTTCGCGGCGCACCACCAGCAGCTTCAGCTCGGCCAAGGCAAAGCCGCGGCTCTGGCCTTCGGTCAGCTCGTTGGGGGCGCATAGACGGATCATCGGGGTCTCCACAGTGGGGCGGCATTATCCGCTACTGCGTCGATGTGCCTGGAAAAGGGGGCGCGTCCGTGCGCCAGGGGGGGAAGGTATCAGATTTCCCAGATCAGATTGACCGCCGCGTAGCGTCCGGGCTGACTGTAGCGGCCGAGGCCGGCGCTGCTGGTGCTTAGCCCGCGCACATCACCCCACTGCCAGTACTGCTTGTCGGTGAGGTTGTACAGGCCGCCATTCACGCCGACTTCTTCGCTCAGTTGCCAGTAACCCAGCAGGTCGAGGGTGCCGTAGCCCGAGGGCTGATACTGGTTGGCTGTCTGGGTCTCATCGATGCGATCCTTGGCGGCCACCAGGGTCCAGGCCAGCTCACCGCCGTATTGGCTGTTGGGCGCGTCATAGGCCAGGCCCAGCACGCTCTTCAGCGGGTCGATGCTGTTCAGCGGCTGGCCGCTGTCTTCATCCTTGCCGCGGGCATAGGCAATGGCACCGCGCAATTTGCTGCCGGCGGGTAGGCCCAAGCTGTCGAGGAACAATTCACCACGGGCCTCGGCGCCACGGATTGTCACGCGGTCGAGGTTCTGCGCCTGAAAGGTCAGGCGGCCGTTGCCGGTGGGGTCGTCGGCCAGGGTGACCTGCTCGATAAAGTCATCGTACTGGTTGTAGAACAGCGCCAGTCCCCAGTTGCCTGCGGCGTATTGGCCGCGCAGGCCGGTTTCGAAGCTGTTGCTGGTTTCCGGCTTGAGGCGGGTGTTGGCGATGGTCTGGTAGTTGCTCTGCACGTTGACGAATTCACCGAAGATGTCGATGGCTTCCGGCGCGCGGAAGCCGGCGGCGTACTGGCCGTAAACGCTGTGGGCGTCATCCAGTTGGTAGGTGGCGGCCAGCTTGGGTGACAGGTGGCTGTCGCTGAAACTATCGGGGTCACGCTCCAACGGGTTGCCCTTGAGGTATTCGGCGGTGGCATCCGGCTTGAGCTGGTAGTAGTCGTAGCGCAGGCCGGCGAGCAGGTTCCAGCGACCGATGTCGAGGCTGTCCTGGACGAACAGGGCATATTCGTTGCTGCTTGGGTCGGGGAAGTCGCTGAGCGGGAAGGGCTCCGGATTGGTGTACGGCAGGCCGGTGACCGTGTTGATTTCGCGGCCCTTGCGCAGGTCGCTGCTGTCGCTGCGTTTGAGGTCGACGCCGTAAGTCAGCAGGTGCTCGCTGTCACCCAGGCTGAAGCCTTTTTTCAACTGGCTGGTGAGGCTCCATACGTCTTCTTCATACACCGAGTCGCGGCTGCGTTGGCGCAGCGCGGCGCTGGCCGGCGGTGTGCTGCTGGCGCCCATGCCGACCCAGCTGTAGCGCTGCTGCTCGGTGCGCTGGCGGGTCTGGCTGGTCTGGTAGTTGAGCTGCCAGTTGACCTGATCGGCCAGCAGGCTGCCCAGCTGGAAGCTGTGTTCCAGGCCGATGCGTTCGCGGTCGCTGCTGTCGCGGGCGTCGCTGCTACGGACCAGGGTGTTGCTGAACATCGGCCCGCCGATCGGGATGTTGCTGGCCTTGTCGTATTCGCTGCGCACTTGGGTATCGGCGTCGTCGGCAAAGCGTTCGTAGACCAGTTGCAGGCGGTCGCCTTTGGCGTAGTCCCAGCCCAGTTTGGCCAGCAGGTTGTCGGTGGTGAAGTCCACCGGGTTGGCGTCCTGGCGGGCATCGCCGTTGCCGCCGGCGCCGCCAAAGCTATCAATGGCCTGGCCGCTGCGCCGGCTGACGTGCAGCAGGGCGTCGAACTGATCCTGGCGGCCGGCCAGGGTAGCGCTGCGTTGCCAACTGTCGTCGCTGCCGTCGTAGCCGGTTTTCAGCCGCGCGAAGCTGTCATCGCCAGGCTCGAGGTAGTCGCCGGCGTCCTTGGTGATAAAGCTCACCGCGCCGCCGATGGCGTCACTGCCGTACAGGGTGCTGGCCGGGCCGCGGATGATCTCGACCTGCTTCACCGTGTCCAGGTCGATGTAGTTGCGCTGGGCGCTGAGGAAGGGGCCAAAGGTAAAGGAATCGGGTACGCCGACACCGTCGACTTGGGTCAGCACGCGATTGCCGCCGATGCCGCGGATGCTGAAGCCGGACAGGCCGAAGTGGCTGCCGCTGCCGCCTACTGAAACGCCGGGTTCATAGCGGATCAGATCCTTGCTGTTCTTGATCTGCTGCTGATCGATTTGCCGCGCGTCCACCACGCTGACCGTGCTCGGCACGCTGCCGATGCTTTGTTCGTTGCGGGTGGCGGTCACGGTGACCGTGTCGAACTGGGTGGGGTTCTTCTCGGCGGCCAGGGCCAGGGCGGGCGACAGCATGAGCAGGGCCAGCAGCGGGCGTTGGCGGAACGGGGGACGCAAGGGCATGACAAAACTCCTGAGGGCGTGGGCAAGGCCATCGACGGGCGACCTGTGGTCCTGGGCTTTGCGCCTCTGTGCCGGTTGCCGTGCGGTCGTCGTGGATGGGCGGCGCCGACCTTAAACGAGATTGACACTCAAATGCAAATGAGTATCAAATAGATTAACTCGTTTTAAGTGTGGAGGGCTCATGCTGCGTTTTTCCTGCTTTTGCCTGCTCTCTCTGGCGTTGCACCTGGCCTGCGGCCAACTGCTGGCCCAGTCGCTGGGCGGTGCGTCACGGCCGCTGGCCGCGGCGCCTGCCGCTGCGCTAAGCGTTCAATTGTTGCCGTGGGAGCCAGCGGCGGCTGTGGCCGAAGCCAGTGTTGCGCCGCCGCAGCCCGCAGTGCGTCCGGCCGTAAAGGCCGTCGTGCAGCGGCCGCCGGCGCCGCGCGCCGCGCCAGTCAAGCGCTCGGCGGTTAGCCCGTCCGCGGTGGCTAAGGCTGCAGCGCCAACTAAGCCGTCTAGCGCAGCGTCCACACCTGTTGCCCCACCGGCTGCGGCCACGTTGCGCGAGGTCTTCAGCAGCCAGCCGCAGTTCGCCCAGGCGCCACCGGCACCGGTTTACCCAAGCCAGGCGCGGCGGCGCAATCAGCAGGGTGTGGTGTTGGTCGAGGTGCGCCTGGGCGCCCGCGGTGAGCAGCGCGAACGACGGCTGCTGCGCTCTTCCGGGGTCTCCAGTCTCGATCAGGCGGCCCTCAGTGCGGTGGCTGGTTGGCAGTTCCGCGCCGAGGTGCGCGATGGCCAGGCGGTGCCTAGCCGGGTGCAGATTCCCATTCAATTCACGCTCGCGGCCAGTCGCTAGACGGCCGTTTCATCTATCAGGAGTACTTCCCATGCAGGCACACGCCCCACGTATTTCGCCCCACAACGACCTTTATTTGGCCTGGCAGGTGTTGCGCCGCGAGCAGCCGGGCCTGCGCGCTCGCGATGCCGCCGAGCAACTGGCAGTCAGTGAGGCCGAGCTGACTGCCAGTCGCCTGCAGACCGATGCGCTGCGTCTGCGGCCGGAGTGGGCGGCCTTGCTGCCGGCCCTGGGCGAGTTGGGTTACATCATGGCGCTGACGCGCAATCAGCACTGCGTGCACGAGCGCAAGGGCTACTACCGCGACGTTACGGTGATGGCCAGCGGGCAGATGGGCCTGGTGGTGTCGGCCGATATCGACCTGCGTCTGTTTCTCGGTGGCTGGGCCAGTGTGTTTGCCATCGAGGAGCAAACCAGCCGTGGCACCCAGCGCAGCATTCAGGTCTTCGATCGTCAGGGCACGGCGGTGCACAAGGTGTTTCTCACTGCCGAGAGTCAGCTTTCGGCCTGGGAGCCTCTGCTGGAGCGCTTTCGTGCCGCAGAGCAAAGCCCGGAATTAGGCTTGCAGGTGCCGGTGGCGGCACCACCGGTCAAGGCCGACAGTGATATCGACCTGGCCGGTCTGCGCTCGGGCTGGGCGGCGCTGCAGGACACTCACCACTTCTTTGCCCTGCTGCAAAAGCACGGTGTGCGCCGCACCCAGGCGCTGCGTCTGGCCGGCGAGGAGTGGGCCGAGGCTCTGGCGCCCAGCGAGTTGCCCAAGATGCTGGAGGCGGCGGCTGCTAGCGAGGTGCCGATCATGGTCTTTGTCGGCAATCAGCACTGCATTCAGATCCACAGTGGTCCGGTGCGCAACCTGCGCTGGCTGGACAGTTGGTTCAACGTGATGGACGCCGAATTCAATCTGCATCTGCAGTCCTCGGCGGTGCGTCAGCTCTGGCGGGTGCGCAAGCCCAGCACCGATGGGGTGATCACCAGCCTGGAAGCCTTCGATGCCGACGGCGAGCTGATTTTGCAGCTGTTTGGTGTGCGCAAACCGGGCGTGGCTGAGCGCGAAGACTGGCGTGCCCTGGCCCACAGCGCCGCGTCGCTGCCGCGCTAAATCCCTGCGCCACGCCGAGCGACTGAGCCTCTCGGTCGCCCGGCGGTTTAACCCTCCGTTGGAGTTTGTCGACGATGAATATGTTGCGTGCCGCCCTGGGCGGCTTTTTATTGCTGATTAATAGCGCTGGCGTGCTGGCGATCGAGCCAGGGCCTGGGCGTTGGGTCAGTGCCGGGGGCGCCTTGACTGAGTGGCTGGTGCTGTTGGGTGGCGAGTCGCGACTGGTCGGTGTCGATAGCACCAGTCAGCATCCTGCGTCGCTCAAGGCGTTGCCGGGTATCGGCTATCAGCGTCAGTTGGCCGCCGAAGGCATTCTCGCCCTGCGCCCACAGCTGTTGCTGGGCACCGAGGAAATGGGGCCGCCGTTGATTCTTGAACAACTGCAGGCGGCCGGTGTGCAGGTTGAGGTGTTGTCCGCACAGCCGCAGCTGCCGGCCTTGCAGGCCAACTTGCAGCGCCTGGGGCAATTGCTCGGTGCCGAGCAGCAGGCGCAGCAGCACTGGATGCGGTTCAGCCAGCGCCTGCAGCAACAGGCGCAGTGGATCGCCCAGGCGCAACGTCAGCAAGCGGCGCCGGGTGTAGTGCTGTTGCTCGGTCATGCGGGCAGCAGCCCGATGGCCGCGGGGCAGGCGACCTCGGCACAATGGCTGATCGAGCGTGCGGGTGGACGCAACCTCGCCACCCATCAAGGCTACAAGGCGCTGTCCAACGAGGCGTTGCTGGCCCTGGACCCGCAATGGGTGATCGTCGCTGACCGCAGCCTCGGTGGCGCGGAGGCCATTGCCGCGCTGTTGGCGCACAATCCGGCCTTGGCGGCCACCCAGGCTGGTCGGCAGCAGCACCTGCTGTGGCTGGACCCGACCCTGTTGGTGGGTGGTTTAGGGCCGCGTCTGCCGGACGGGCTGGCCGTACTGTCGGCCGCCTTATATCCTGCGGCGCAACCGCTGACCGCCCAAGGACCGCAATGAAACCGACCGTAAGTGCCCGTGTGCTACTTGGCGCGCTGAGCCTGTTACTGCTGCTGGCCTTCTGGCTGGCCCTGGCCCTGGGGCCGGTGAGCCTGCCCTTGCTGGATACCCTGCAGGCGTTGTGGCAACTGAGCGGCTTGCCGGCGCCGGGCGGCGAGGTGGCCCAGGCTGAGCTGATCGTCGGGCAGATCCGTTTGCCGCGGGCGCTGCTGGGGCTGTGTGTGGGCGCCGTGCTGGCGTTGTCCGGTGTGGCCATGCAGGGCCTGTTTCGCAATCCGCTGGCCGATCCCGGGCTGATCGGTGTGTCCAGCGGCGCTGCCCTGGGGGCGGCGGTGGCGATTGTCGGTGGGGCGGCCTTCGGTGGTTTGCCGACCGCGCTGGCGCCTTATCTGTTGTCGGCCTGTGCCTTTGCCGGTGGCCTGGGCGTGACCGCGTTGGTTTATCGCCTGGGGCGGCGTGATGGCCAGACCAGTGTCGCCACCATGCTGCTGGCGGGCATTGCCCTCACGGCCCTGGCGGGCGCGGCGATCGGCCTGTTCACCTACCTGGCCGATGACGCCACCCTGCGCACCCTGACCTTCTGGAACCTCGGCAGCCTGAACGGCGCCAGCTATGCGCGGCTGTGGCCGCTGCTGCTGGTCACGGCGGCGGTAGCGTTATGGTTGCCGCGCCGCGCGCGGGCCTTGAATGCCTTGTTGCTGGGTGAGTCGGAGGCTCGCCATCTGGGCTTTGCGGTCGAGCGGCTGAAGCGTGAGCTGGTGTTCTGCACTGCGTTGGGCGTTGGGGCTGCAGTGGCGGCGGCGGGGATGATCGGTTTTATCGGCCTGGTGGTGCCCCATCTGATGCGCCTGTTGGTGGGCCCTGATCACCGTCTGCTGTTGCCGGCCTCGGCCTTGGCGGGCGCCAGCCTGCTGTTGCTGGCGGATTTACTCGCGCGGCTGCTGCTGGCCCCGGCTGAGTTGCCGATCGGTATCGTCACTGCCCTGTTGGGGGCGCCTTTCTTTATCTACCTATTGTTGCGGGGACGAAGCTGATGCTGCGCGCGGACAATCTCAGTGTGCGTCGTGGCCCCTGTACGGTACTCGCCGGCATCGACCTGCAGTTGCACGACGGTGAAGTGCTCGGCGTACTCGGCCCCAATGGCGCCGGCAAAAGTACCCTGTTGGCTGCTTTGAGTGGCGATCTGCCGGCTGCGCAGGGGCAGGTCAGCCTCGATCAGCGGCCTCTGGCGGACTGGTCGGGGCCTGCTAGGGCGCAGCGTTTGGCGGTGTTACCGCAAAGCTCCAGCCTGGAGTTCGCCTTCAGTGTCGAGCAGGTGGTCGGCATGGGGCGTTTGCCCCACAGCAGCGGTCAGCAGGAGGATCTGCGTATCGTCGCCGCCGCCTTGCAGGCCGCCGATGCCCAGCACCTGAGTGGGCGTAATTACCTGGCGCTGTCCGGGGGCGAGCGCCAGCGCGTGCACCTGGCGCGGGTGCTGGCGCAGGTATGGCCGGGCGGTGCGGGGCAGATTCTGCTGCTGGATGAGCCGACTTCGATGCTCGACCCCTTGCATCAGCACACCATCCTGCAGGCAGTGCGCGACTTTGCCGGCCGCGGCGCGGCGGTGCTGGTGATCCTCCATGACCTCAACCTGGCGGCGCGTTACTGCGACCGGGTGTTGCTGCTGCAGGAGGGGCGCCCGTACGTACTCGGCAGTCCGGCCGAGGTGCTGGCGCCGGCGCCACTGCGCGCGGTGTTTGGCCTCGACGTGCTGGTGCAGGGCCACCCCGAGCGGGACCATCCGTTGATCATCATTCGTTAAAAAACTACCTGCGTTGCCGATACGGCGTTGAAAACAGGCTCAGAATGCTCATTTACAGCACGTAAACTCCGCTTCTTCGCCTGTTTTCGCCTTGTCTCGGCTGCCTCGCCTACGTTTTTCAATGACCTTATTACAGAGAGTTATTTATGCGTGTTCTTTTGTTGGCGACGTTGGCCCTGCTGACGGCGTGCCAAAGTGTTACGCCGTTGCCGCCATTACCCGCTTGGCAAGGCCGTGAGGGGTTGCAGCATGCCGACCTCGGGATGATTCGCGACCTGCGCAGTGGCGCGACGCTGACCCCGGCGCAGTTGGTCGAGCAGTTGGCTGATGCACCGCGGGTGCTGATCGGCGAGCAGCATGACAATGTCGATCAACATGCACTGCAGCTCTGGCTGCTCAAGGCCCTGCAGCAACAGCGTGAGCCGGGCAGTTTGCTGCTGGAAATGCTCAACCCCGATCAGCAGGCCAAGGTCGCTGCCACCCAGACCGCCAGCCGTGCGCGGAAGATGCCGGTGGATTTGCCCGCTGCTCTGGCTTGGCAGGCAGGCTGGGACTGGGCGCTGTATGGGCCGATCATTCGTTACGGCTTGCTGCAGCCGGCGCCGCTGCTGGCGGCCAATCTGGATCGGGACGAAATTATGACCATCTACCGCACGCAGCCGCGTTTGCCGGCCGGGCAGGCGACCCAGGCCTCTGTGCAGGCTGCGTTGCTGGCGCAGATCGAAGCCTCCCACTGCGGCCTGCTGCCGGCGGCGCAACTGCCGGCCATGTTGGCGGTGCAACAGCAGCGTGACCGGCGTATGGCCGAGCGTTTGTTGGCCGCGCCTACTCCGGCAGTGTTATTGGCTGGGGCTTTTCATGTGCGGCGTGACCTGGGCGTGCCTTTACACCTGCAGGATCTGGCTGCGCCGGGTGGCACTGAGCGGGTATTGATCCTCGCCGAAGTGGGCCAGACAGTGAGTGCTGAACGCGCCGACTTCGTCTGGTATACCCCGGCCATGCCCGCGCAGGATCACTGCGCGAGCATGCGTTAGGCAGGCTCTTGAAAAACTACCTGCGTTGCCATTGCGGCGTTAAAAGCAGGCTAAAAATGCTCATTTACAGCGCGTAAACTCCGCTTTTTAGCCTGCTTTTGTCTTGCACTGGCTGCCTTGCCAACGTTTTTCAATGGCCTGCTAGTCGTTAGCTTGCTCCAGGCGGTTCTGCTTGCGCCACTGCAGCAGAATCAGCAGCAGGGTGGGGATGCCGAGGATGGCGGTGAACAGGAAGAACTGGGCATAGCCGAGGTTCTCCACCAGGGTGCCTGAATAGCCGCCAATCAGGCGCGGCAGCAGCATCATGATCGAGCTGAGCAGGGCGTACTGGGTGGCCGAGAACTTCAGGTTGGTCAGGCTCGACAGGTAGGCAACGAAGGCGGCGGTGGCCAGGCCGGAGCTGAAGTTATCGCAGGAGATGGTCAGGATCAGCATCTGCAGGTGCGCGCCCATGTCCGCCAACAGCAGAAACAGCAGGTTGGTGGCTGCCGAGGTCACGCCGCCGATAAACAGGATCGGCATGATGCCGAAGCGTACGATCAGCAAGCCGCCGAGGCCGGCCCCGAGCAGGGTCATGACCAGGCCGAAGAGCTTGCTGACGCTGGCGATCTGTTCCTTGGTAAAGCCCTGGTCGATGTAGAAAACGTTGGCCATCACGCCCATGACCGTATCCGACATGCGATAGGTGGCCACCAACCCGAGCAGCAGGAAGGCCTGCCAGCGGTAGCGCTGGATAAAGTCGCTGATCGGCGTCAGCACCGGTTGCAGACCGCGGCGCCCAGCAGCCGACAGGCACAGGGCAGTCAGCACGATATAGAGGATGGCGCGCAGGAAGGCGCGGTCGTCGGTCAGCAGGTCCAACAGACTCTCGCCCTTGACCAGCACGCGGTGAAATTCGGTGTGGTAGAGCTGGGTGAACATCGCCGGGATGGAAATCAGCAAGACGATCAGTACCACCACCGAAATCAACTGATGATTGAGGCCAAAGCGCTCGGCAGCCTGTTGGGTGCGCATGGGCAGTGGTGATTCGCGCATCCACAGGGTGGTAATCAACCCTGGCAGCATCAGCATGGCAAACAGCATATAAGTGCTGGCCCAGGCGCCGTGCTGGTAGCCCAGGCTCGGGGTGCCAAACCAGTCGGCAAAATACAGCGCACCGGCGGTGGCCAGCAGGGCGGCAACCCGGTAGCCGGCCATGTAGCTGGCAGCCAGGGCGGCTTGGTGGGTGTCGTCGGCAATTTCCAGGCGGTAGGCGTCCACCGCGATGTCTTGGGTGGCCGAGGCAAATGCGACGACCACGGCAATGGCGATCAACCAGTGCAAATGTTGCTGCGGGTCGCAGAAGGCCATGCCGATCAGGCCGAGGGCGATCAGTCCCTGGGACAGCACCAGCCAGGAGCGGCGCCGGCCCAGGCGGCCGAGCAGCGGCAGGCGCCATTGGTCGAGCAGCGGCGACCAGACCCATTTGAACGCATAGGCAAGGCCGATCAGGCTGGCGTAACCGATGGTCTGGTGCGACACGCCGGCTTCGCGCAGCCACACCGAGAGGGTGGAAAACACCAGCATATAAGGCAGGCCGGCGGCAAAGCCGAGCAGCAGCAGGGCCAATGAGGCGGGGGTGGCGTAGGCGGCCAAGGCGGCGCGCCAGCTTTTACGCGGCTGGGTGTTACGGGGCATGGGCTGGAGACTGCCTGGGGATGAACGACAAAGGGCGCACTCTAACCGCTGTGCTCCTACGGGCGCCAGCCATGGATGCGCAGATTGACCCGATCGTTAGTCAGGTCAATGCCTTCGGCGTGCAGGCGAGCGCGTTGTTCGGCCCCGGCCGGGGTGTCGGCTGGCAGGCTTAAGTGGCCGCTGGCAGCGATCACCCGGTGCCAGGGCAGGCCCGAATCGGCTGGCAGCTGGCTGAGGGTGCGGCCCACCCAGCGCGCCGCCCGACCGAGGCCGGCTAGAGCGGCCAGTTGGCCATAGCTGACCAGGCAGCCAGCAGGCACGTGCGCCAGCGTCAGGTACAGCGCTTCCCGTCGGGCAGCCAGACTTGCCGGCGGCGCTGCAGGGCAGGCATGCTGCTGGGCTTTTTGGCCTTGGGTGGACGTGGAATTGATCATGGTGTGGCGGGCTCTGGGTGCATGTTTACTGTTGGGACTGGCGTTGCCGGCGTGGGCCGATACCGTCTGGCTGAACAATGGCGACCGCCTGACCGGGCAGATCGTGCTGCTGGACGGCGGCAAGCTGGCGCTGAAAACCAAGTATGCCGGCCGCGTGCTGATCGACTGGAAGGATATCGACACCTTGCGCTCCGACCAACCGCTGCTGGTCAAGCGCTCGGGTTTTACCGGGCAGCGCAGTCAGCACCTGGAAGCCGCCGGCAAGGGCATGGTGCGCGTGGTGAATGGCAAGGCGCAGACCGTGCCGCTGGCCGATATCAAACAACTGGTGCCGCCGCGGCCGTTGATTCAGGACTTTGTCTGGGAAGGCAATCTCGACACCAAGCTGGACATGGAGCGCAACGAAAACGAAACCGACGAGTTCAAACTCAAAGGTGACAGCCGGATCAGTCACGGTCGTTGGCGTCATGTCCTCAAGGGTGAGTATGAGCACGAGACCAAAAACGGCCAGAAGGTTGATAACAACTGGGAGCTGGAATACGACCTCGACCGCTTTATCACTCAGCAGTGGTTTATCCGTAGCAGCGTGTACGAACAGCACGATGAGTTCGAGAACATCAACCGACAGACCTCCTATGGCATGGGGCCCGGTTATCGCTTTTGGGATGATGAACTGGGGCGTTTCGAACTGATCAGTCAGTACGAGCGCTTCCAGCTGCGGGGCAATGGCCGCACTACCCAGTTTGATGCTTATGGCCTGGAATGGGATTACAAGCGCTTGCTGTCGGGCACTCGTCTTGAACTGTTCAGCACCGCGCAGATGGCCATGCCGCTGATTGATCAGATCGATTATGTGTTCGAGGGCGAAGCGGGCGTGCGTTACCGGGTCAACGAGTGGGCGCGGGTGTCTTTACTGTATGAACTTAACCAGTTGCGTGGCCTTGGCCAAACCACTTCCGAGCGCCAGTACATGCTGGGGTTAGGGGTCGGCTGGTAAGTTTTAGGGATAAAAAAAGCCCCGCACTGCGGGGCTTTTTTATAGCGTGCCGATTACAGACGCAGGCCGCCGTCCAGTTCCAGGATGCGACCGGTGTAGTAGTCGTTTTCCAGGATATAGGCCACCGAGTGAGCGATCTCGGCAGGTTTGCCCATGCGCTTGAGCGGGATGCCAGAGCACATGCGCTCCAGGGCGTCGGGCTTCATGCTGGCGACCATTTCGGTTTCGATAAAGCCCGGTGCAACGCCGGCAACACGGATGCCGTAACGCGCCAGCTCTTTGGCCCAGACCACGGTATCGGCGGCAACCCCGGCCTTGGCGGCGGAGTAGTTGGCCTGGCCGATGTTGCCGGCACGGGAGATCGAGGAGATGTTGATGATGGCGCCCTGGTTTTCCAGTTCGATCATCTTCGCCGCCACTTCGCGGGTGCAGAGGAATACGCCAGTCAGGTTGACGTCGATCACCGACTGCCACTGGGCCAGGCTCATCTTGGTCATCTCGCCGTCCTTGACCTTGATGGTCAGGCCGTCGCGCAGGATGCCAGCGTTGTTGACCAGGCCATTGATGGCGCCGAAATCTTCAGCCACCTGTGCGACCATATGGGTCACTTGCTCTTCATTGGCGACGTTGCACAGGTAAGAACGGGCTTCAGTGCCGGCGGCTTTGCAGGCGGCCACGGCTTCATCGAGTTTTTCCTGGTTGAGGTCGACCAGCGCCAGTTTGGCGCCCTTGGCCGCCAGGTATTCGGCCATGGCACGACCCAGACCCTGGCAGCCGCCAGTGATGATGATGACCTTGTCTTGCAGTTGCATGGGTTGATCCCCTCAAAGGTGGTTCGATATTGCCCCGTAGGCACCGCAGAACCAAAGTTCCAAGAGCCTGTCCGTTTATGACGAATTCTGTACGAGGAGTCACAAGTTGAGCGTAAAGGCGATTAAGCATGCCCGAGAATTGCTGCTCAAGGAATACCACGGGGTACTTTCCACCCATTCCAAGGCCATGCCGGGCTTTCCCTTTGGTTCCGTGGTGCCTTACTGCCTGGATGCCCAAGGGCGGCCATTGCTGCTGATTAGCCGGATTGCCCAGCACACCCACAATCTGCAGATGCAGGCCAAGTGTTCGCTGCTGGTCGGGGAGCGTGGAGCCCATGATGTCCAGGCGGTGGGCCGTTTGACCCTGCTGGCCGAAGCGCGGCAATTGCATGATGCTGCGGAAATCGACGCGGCGGCCGCGCGCTATTACCGCTATTTCCCGGCGTCGCAGGATTATCACCGGGTGCACGACTTCGATTTCTGGTGCCTGCAGCCGGTGCGCTGGCGTTACATCGGCGGCTTTGGCGCGATCCACTGGCTTGATCAGGTGGCGTTGGCCAATCCCTTTGCCGGTGCGTTGGAGCAGGGCATGCTTGAGCATATGAATGCCGACCATGCCGTGGCCATCGCCCATTACGTGGCCCTCAATGGCTTGCCGAGCGAGGTGCCAGCGCAACTGGTAGGCCTCGACAGTGAAGGCATGCACCTGCGCATTGGCCAGAGTCTGCATTGGCTGGCGTTGCCAACATCCTGTAACACCCCGGCAGAAGTGCGCCAGGCCTTGGTGCTGCTGGCCCGCGCCGAGCGTTGGCCGACCGCTGGCGAGGTTGACGCTTGAATTAAGCTAAGTGGCCCCTTATCTCTAAGGAGTCGGAAGTCATTCTTCCTTTGAAGGAATCGTTGATGCGCGCTTTTCTGTTTTTATTTCTGTTGTTTCCGCTGATCGAACTGGCGGTACTGATTCAGGTGGGCAGCGCCATTGGCGTGCTGCCGACCTTGTTCCTGGTGATTGCCACCGCTGTGCTCGGCAGTGTGCTGCTGCGGGTGGCGGGTATTGCCACGGCGTGGCGCGCTCGGGAAAAACTGGCCCGTGGTGAGTTGCCCGAGCAGGAAGTGCTGGAAGGCTTGCTGATTGCCGTGGGTGGCGGCTTGTTGCTGCTGCCGGGGTTTATCAGTGATGTGTTCGGTGTGCTCTGCCTGATCCCGTTTACCCGGCGCTTGCTGGTGGGCAAGGTGCGGCGGCGCGTGGCCGAGCAGGCGCTACGCCAGCGTGCCTTTGCCGATGACCTGCAGGCACGCTCGGGGCCGACTCGGCCGAACGTGATTGAAGGCGAGTTCGAGCACCGCGATTCGTAAAAAAACCGCATTTACCCTTGAAATATCGCGCAGCGACCTCATGTAGCTTGCAGCGCGAGGGGCTTGTGCTCCTCGACCGTGAATTTCTGCGGTTCGCTTGGCGAATCGCAACCGGCTTGTCCGGCTTTGTTAACCCGTCGGTGACAGCACCGGCTGAATAAAAACTACCTCTTGGGAGAGAATCGACAATGAAGCTTCGTCCTCTGCATGACCGCGTTGTTATCCGTCGTAGCGAAGAAGAATCGAAAACCGCTGGCGGTATCGTGCTGCCAGGTTCGGCTGCTGAAAAGCCAAACCGTGGCGAGATTCTGGCTGTTGGTGCCGGCAAAGTGCTGGACAACGGTGAAGTGCGCGCTCCGGCCGTGAAGGTGGGTGACAAGGTTGTGTTTGGCCCGTACTCCGGCAGCAACACCATCAAAGTTGACGGTGAAGACCTGCTGGTGATGAGCGAAAGCGAAATCCTGGCCGTAGTTGAAGACTAATTAGCCGCCGCTGCGTTTTCGCAGCGATTGCACCGGCGCAACCGGCGCCACGAATTCTGTTCTACGAAACGAATTGAGGAATACCGATCATGGCTGCAAAAGAAGTTAAATTTGGCGACTCCGCCCGCAAGAAAATGCTGGCTGGCGTAAACGTCCTGGCTGACGCGGTAAAAGCGACCCTGGGCCCAAAAGGCCGTAACGTGATCATCGAGAAGAGCTACGGCGCTCCGACCATCACCAAGGACGGCGTTTCCGTTGCCAAAGAAATCGAGCTGAAAGATCGCTTCGAAAACATGGGCGCCCAGTTGGTTAAAGACGTGGCTTCCCGTGCCAACGACGACGCTGGCGACGGCACCACCACCGCCACCGTTCTGGCTCAGTCGATCGTCAACGAAGGCCTGAAAGCCGTCGCTGCCGGCATGAACCCGATGGACCTGAAGCGCGGCATCGACAAGGCGACCATCGCCATCGTTGCTGAGTTGAAGAAGCAGGCCAAGCCTTGCGCTGACACCAAGGCAATTGCCCAGGTTGGCACCATCTCGGCCAACTCCGACAGCTCCATCGGCGACATCATTGCCGAAGCCATGGAAAAAGTCGGCAAAGAAGGCGTGATCACCGTTGAAGAAGGCTCGGGCCTGGAAAACGAACTGTCGGTTGTTGAAGGCATGCAGTTCGACCGTGGTTACCTGTCCCCGTACTTCATCAACAAGCCAGACACCATGGTTGCCGAGCTCGACGGCCCGCTGATCCTGCTGGTTGACAAGAAGATCTCCAACATCCGCGAACTGCTGCCAGTTCTGGAAGCGGTGGCTAAATCCGGCCGTCCGCTGCTGATCGTGGCTGAAGACGTTGAAGGCGAAGCCCTGGCGACGCTGGTTGTGAACAACATGCGTGGCATCGTTAAAGTCGCTGCTGTTAAAGCACCGGGCTTCGGCGACCGTCGCAAGGCCATGCTGCAGGACATCGCTGTTCTGACTGGCGGTACCGTTATCTCCGAAGAGATCGGTCTGAGCCTGGAAAGCGCTACCCTGGAGCACCTGGGCAACGCCAAGCGCGTGATCCTCAGCAAAGAAAACACCACCATCATCGACGGTGCTGGCGTTCAGGCTGATATCGAAGCCCGCGTTCTGCAGATCCGTAAGCAGATCGAAGACACCTCGTCCGACTACGACAAAGAGAAGCTGCAAGAGCGTCTGGCCAAACTGGCTGGCGGTGTTGCCGTGATCAAGGTTGGCGCCGGTTCCGAAGTTGAAATGAAAGAGAAGAAAGCCCGCGTTGAAGACGCCCTGCACGCCACCCGTGCAGCCGTTGAAGAAGGCGTGGTACCTGGCGGCGGCGTGGCACTGGTTCGTGCCCTGCAGGCCATCAGCGAACTGAAAGGCGACAACGCTGACCAGAACGTGGGTATCACGCTGCTGCGTCGTGCGGTTGAAGCGCCGCTGCGTCAGATCGTTGCCAACTGCGGTGACGAGCCAAGCGTAGTGGTCGACAAGGTTAAGCAGGGTTCGGGTAACTACGGTTACAACGCTGCCACCGGCGAGTACGGCGACATGATCGAAATGGGTATCCTCGACCCGGCTAAAGTGACCCGCTCTGCTCTGCAGGCCGCGGCCTCGATCGCCAGCTTGATGATCACCACCGAAGCGATGATTGCTGAAATCGCTGACGACAAACCAGCCGCTGGCGGTATGCCAGACATGGGTGGTATGGGTGGCATGGGCGGGATGATGTAATTCATCCAGGCCAGCTGACCTGAAAAAAAGCCCCGGCCTAGGCCGGGGCTTTTTTATGTCTGGAATTATCTGTTTGAAGGGGGCTCTTAGTTGTCTCGAACGGTCTGTGGTGCCAGTTGCTCAAGGCTTTTCGGCTGGGGGTGATAGAGCAGCAGGTGATAAAAGCCCAGGGCAATCATCCAGTCGAACAAGGCAGTCCAGAGGTTGTGCGAGAGGAAATGCGCACCCTGCATAACGCGGCCAATGGAGAGCAGGCTGCCTAATGCCAGGGCAAAAATCAGCGCCGCCTTGGCCTGGCGTGGTCGCCGATCACGCAGGACAAAATACAGGGCAAAGAAGATGAAGCCGCTGCTGGCGTGCCCGCCGGGCCAGCACTTGCCTGGGTGTTCGGTGGGCGCGCGGGCACTCAGCAATGGGGTGAAGATTTCGCTGCCGCCGAACTCTGCCAGATCCCAGGGGCAGTGCACGCCGGTCACCACTTTGAGTGGCGTGACGACGCTGGATGACAGGCTAATAGACAGCACCAGGTAGCCCAACGGTAGGCGCAGCCAACGCCAGGGCCGATAGACGAAGCTGGTAATCAGCCCCGCCAGTGCCAGCAAACCCAGCACTATGACGACCTGTTTGGCGCGGTCATGCAGGATATTTTCCAGCCAGTAACTGTGCTTGCCGGCAAAGCCCACCCCAGGGGTGTAGAAATACTGGGTGATGGCGAAATCAATACCGGTGGTTGGTACTACAAGCAACAGCACCATCATCAGCAACGGCAAGCCTAGGCATAACCAGGGGTTCAGTGGGTGTGAGTGGGCGGTAGAAAAGGGCATGCCGTGTTCCGCTAGGTTGAAGGTGCAGGTTGTTGCGATTGACGAGGCGACGAGTTTTTCACCCGTGCAATGTCATGGTGCGCACCCAGAGGTTGGGGCTTTGACACTCTGCTGCAGGACGTGTCGAGGCGGTGTTCGCTGGATGTGAAAATTCTGTCAGCGCCTTTAAGTTGCACTTAAGCTGGCACGCCGAAAGTGGGCGAAGACAAAGGGGGAGCCCATGCGCATTCTGTTAGTTGAAGATAATCGCGACATTCTGGCCAATCTGGCCGATTACCTGGAGATGAAGGGCTACAGCGTCGATTGCGCCCAGGATGGTTTATCCGGCCTGCACCTGGCGGCAACCGAGCACTACGACCTGATTGTCCTGGATGTGATGCTGCCTGGATTGGATGGCTACACCTTGTGCCGGCGCTTGCGTGAGGATGCGCGGCGGGAAACCCCGGTGATCATGCTGACCGCCCGTGATCAGCTGGATGACCGTCTACAGGGCTTCAAGGCCGGTGCCGACGACTATCTGGTCAAGCCCTTTGCGCTGTCCGAGTTGACCGCGCGAATCGAGGCGGTACTGCGCCGCGCCCAGGGTGGCGGCAAGCGTTGCCTGCAGGTGGCCGACCTGACTTACGACCTCGATACGCTGGAGGTCACGCGGGCCGGGCGTTTGCTCAAGCTCAACCCGGTGGGCTTGAAGCTGCTGGCCGTATTGATGCAGAAGAGCCCCCATGTGCTGCGCCGCGAAGTGCTGGAAGAGGCGCTTTGGGGCGACGACTGCCCGGACAGCGACAGCTTGCGCAGCCACATTCATCAATTGCGTCAGGTGATCGATAAACCCTTCCCGCGCCCGTTGCTGCAGACCTTGCATGGGGTTGGTTATCGCCTGGCGGAGGTCGCCGATGGAGTTTAAGCAGGGCCTGTCGCAACGGATTGTGATCGCTTTCGTGCTAATGACGCTGCTGGTGGGCGGCGTCTTTGGCTTGGGCATCGTCAAGGCTGTGCATGTGATGGAGGAGCGGCTGCTCTCCGGGGTGTTGCGCGGCGACCTGGATCGCTTGCTGTTGATGGATACGGTCGATGACTGGCGGCACAAGCCACAGCCGGATCAGTTGTTTCATTTCTCCGACGGTCCTGGGCGCTTTGCCTTGCCGGCGTATCTACAGAACTTGCAGCCGGGTTTTCAGGAGGTTTTCCATGGTGAGCATGCCTACCATGCGTTTGTCCGCGAGGTAGAAGGGCGCAAATACGTATTGCTGCAGGATCAAAGCGATTTCGAAGACCGTGAGCAGGCCCTCTACTCGGTGGTGCTGGTGGGGTTTATTGTCAGTCTTGGTCTGGCCATGCTGCTGGGACGGCTGCTGGCACGCAAGGTGATCGAGCCGGTGGTGCGTCTGGCCCAGCAGGTGCGTCAGCCCGAACAACTGCTGGCTCTGGCTCCAGCGTTGGCGCTGGATTATGCCAATGACGAAGTCGGTCAGTTGGCGTCGGCGTTTGACGATGCGCTGGGCATGTTGCGCCATGCACTCAAGCGCGAGCAGCTGTTTACCAGCGATGTCAGCCACGAGCTGCGTACGCCGTTGATGGTACTGGCCAGCTCGTGCGAGTTGCTGCAGGAAAACCCTTCGCTGGACACCCGTGGGCGTGCTCAGGTGCAGCGTGTAGCCCGTGCCAGTGAAGAAATGCGCGAACTGGTGCAAACCTTTTTGCTCCTGGCGCGTGATCAGGGCGATGCCGCTGCCATGGCGGTGCAAAGCACCTTGGCTGTTGTCGCCGATGAGTTGGCCCAGCAGTGGCGCCAACCCATGGAGAGCAAGGGGCTGCAGTTCATCTATGAGCAGAGTGTTACAGGCGCACAGCGTTATCACGCAGTCTTTCTGCGTACCGTGCTGGGCAACCTGTTACGCAATGCTTGGCACTACACCAACAGCGGACAAATTACCCTACGGGTCGATGATCAGGGCTTTACCGTTGAGGACACGGGGGTGGGCATCCCTGAGAGTGAGCGCGAGGCTATGTTTCAGCCGTTTGTCCGCGGCGGCGAACAGCGGGGTGATGGTCTAGGGCTGGGCCTGTCACTGGTGCGGCGCATCTGTGTCAGTCAGGGCTGGAGCGTCGAGCTGACGGCGATGGAGCCCAGCGGTTGCCGCTTTCAGGTGGTTTTGGCGTCGGCTCAGGTACGTTTCTGACGGTGCATATCCTGCTAGCCCTGAGCGGTACTGATGTTGTTATGCTCATTGCATCCCCCTGATTATTCGTCGCTAGGAACGATTTCATGCCGGTTGATGTCAATGTATTGCTGAAGCTTGATCCGCAGGACGCTTTTGATCAGTGGCTGGCATTGCCAGGAGAGTGGGTCGAGCCACCGAATAGCCGTCGGGGTGGCGAAAGTGGAGTCAAACGGGTGCGCACCGCGAGTGGTGCCGTGCTGTATTGCAAGCAGCAGGTGGCACATACCTACCATTCGTTGCGATACCCATTTGGCTATCCCACCGCCATGCGTGAACGTGATGTGTTACGGGCCTGCATCGCGCTCAAGGTCACGGTGCCGAAAGTGGTGTATGCCCATTGCCGTAAGGTCGCGGGTGTATGGCAGGCGTTATTGGTTACAGAGGCGCTTGAGGGTTTTAGCAGTCTGGAAGAGTGTTACGCGCGGGGTGATGAGCAGGTGTGGGGCGAAGCCCAGCATCAGCAGATTTTACAGGCGCTTGGCGCTTGTATTGCACGCTTCAATCGGGGGCGCTGGCAGCATGGTTGTTTACGCATGAAGCATGTTTTTGTGCGGGTGCAGGGCGAAGACGTAGAGGTCGCGTTACTTGATCTGGAGAAAAGCCGGCAGCGTTTCACTGTGGGCCAAGCCGCGCAGCATGACATTGAACAGTTAAAGCGCCGTTCGTCGTGGTCTGATTTGCAGTGGCAAGCATTCATCTATGGTTATGAAACAGCGTTTGGCAGCGCTTTCAAGGGGTTGAGATGATGAAGCTAGAAATCGCACGAGGTTTTTTTCTCGCTGGGGCGCTGGGCATTACGTCGTTTGCGGCAATGGCCTGGAGTGAGCCGGCGCCTGCGGTGCTGAGTGGTTTGAGTGGTTTGAGTGGTCAGGAATACTGTCGGTTGCCGATTAATGCCGGAGCTGAGGCGCAAGTGCAGCCTGATCAGGATTTGCTCCTGTTGATGTTCGGGCTGACCCAGGGGCTGAAGTCTTGAGGTGTTGTAGTCGATGATTTCTGCTTATAAAAAAGCCCCGAACCAGTCGGGGCTTTTTATTGCGCGCGCGAGTTAGATCAGCTCAATGGCTACCGCGGTGGCTTCGCCGCCACCGATGCACAGCGAGGCCACACCACGCTTGCCGCCGGTGCGCTGCAGGGCGTTGATCAGGGTGACGATGATCCGTGAGCCGGTAGACCCTACAGGGTGACCTTGGGCGCAGGCGCCGCCGTAGACGTTGACCTTGGCGTGATCCAGGCCATGTTCACGCATGGCCAGCATGGTCACCATGGCGAAAGCTTCGTTGATCTCGAACAGGTCCACGTCGTTCTTGTCCCAACCGGCTTTTTTCAGCAGGTTGGTCATGGCGCCGATCGGTGCAATGGTGAACTCGCTCGGGTCCTGACTCTGGGTGGCGTGGGCGACAATCTTGGCCAGTGGCTTGAGGCCACGCTTGGCCGCTTCTTCGGCCGTCATCAGCACCAGAGCGCTGGCGCCGTCGGAGATCGAGCTGGCGTTGGCGGCGGTAATGGTGCCGTCTTTGCGGAAGGCTGGCTTGAGGGTCGGGATTTTTTCCAGATTGGCGTTCAGCGGCTGCTCGTCGTCCTTGACCACAACCTCGCCTTTGCGGCTGCTGACGGTGACCGGGACGATTTCACTGGCCAGCACGCCGCTGTTGATGGCGTTCTGCGCGCGCTTCAGCGATTCGATGGCGTAGGCGTCCATCTCTTCGCGGCTGATGCCGTACTGGTCCGCGGTTTCCTGGGCAAAGGAGCCCATCAGCCGACCTGTGCGGGCATCTTCCAGGCCGTCGAGGAACATGTGGTCTTTGATTTCACCGTGGCCCATGCGCAGACCGGTGCGAGCTTTCTCCAGAATGTATGGCGCGTTGGACATGCTTTCCATGCCGCCTGCGACCATCACGCTGTTGCTGCCGGCTTTGAGGGCGTCGTGGGCCAGCATTACGGCTTTCATCCCTGAGCCACAGAGTTTGTTGACGGTGGTGCAGCCAGCAGCGCTCGGCAAGCCGGCACCCAGGGCCGCCTGGCGTGCTGGGCCTTGCTTGAGGCCGGCGGGCAGTACGCAACCCATGATCACTTCTTCTACATCGCCAGGTTGAATGCCGGCGCGAGCAACTGCTTCGCGGATGGCGATGGCGCCCAGTTCAACGGCCGGAACGCTGGATAGGCTGCCCTGGAAGCCGCCCATGGGGGTGCGGGCGCCGCTAACGATGACGATATCGGACATCACAAACTACCTCTGAGGATGATCGGCCGCGACCGGCCAAGGGCTTTTATTCTATCGCGTGACTGGAAGTGGCTGAAGAGTCATCGGGCAAATCATTCTTTTGGCTGATTTGCCGCTGCGCACCGCGTCCTAGACTGCCGCCAGTCATAAAAACAATGCGTGCAGGTGCTTTCCATGTTGCAGACCCGAATCATCCCGTCGGCGCCCAATGCCTACCAGTATCCCTTGCTGATCAAGAGCCTGCTGCTGTCGGGCAGCCGTTATGAGCGCACTCGCGAGATCGTTTATCGCGATCAGTTGCGCTACAGCTATGCCACCTTCAACGAGCGCGTGGCACGTCTGGCCAATGTCCTGACCGAGGCCGGCGTGCGGGCCGGTGATACGGTTGCCGTGATGGATTGGGACAGTCACCGCTACCTGGAGTGCATGTTTGCTATTCCGATGATTGGCGCGGTGCTGCACACCATCAACATTCGCCTGTCGGCCGACCAGATTCTCTACACCATGAATCACGCCGACGACAAACTCGTGCTGGTGAACAGCGAGTTTGTACCGCTCTACAACAGCATCGCCGGCCAGCTGACCACGGTCGAAAAGACCCTGCTACTGACCGACGCCGAAGACAAAACTGCCGATCTTCCGGGCTTGGTCGGCGAGTATGAAACCCTGTTGGCTGCTGCCGGCAGCAGCTATGCCTTTGCCGATTTTGACGAAAACTCGGTGGCCACCACCTTCTACACCACGGGTACTACGGGTAATCCGAAGGGTGTGTACTTCACTCATCGGCAGTTGGTGTTGCACACCCTGGCGGCCGCGGCGACTGTGGGGAGTCTCGACAGCATTCGCCTGATGGGCACCGATGACGTCTACATGCCGATCACGCCGATGTTCCATGTGCATGCCTGGGGCCTGCCGTATGTAGCGACCATGCTCGGGGTTAAGCAGGTTTATCCAGGGCGCTACGATCCCGAGTTGCTGGTGGACCTGTGGAAGCGTGAGAAGGTGACCTTCTCCCACTGTGTGCCGACCATCCTGCAGATGATCCTCAACGCCAAGGGCGCGGCCGGCGTCGATTTTGGTGGCTGGAAGCTGATCATCGGCGGCAGCGCCTTGAATCGCTCGTTGTACGAGGCCTCCAAGGCGCGCGGTATTCAACTGACAGCCGCTTATGGCATGTCGGAAACCTGCCCGCTGATCTCCTGTGCCCATATCAACGAAGAGTTGCTGGCCGGTAGCGAAGATGAGCGCACCACCTACCGGATCAAGGCCGGTGTGCCGGTGCCAATGGTCGAGACGGCGATCATGACCGCCGACGGACGCTTCCTGCCCCATGATGGCGAAGCCCAGGGCGAGCTGGTGCTGCGTGCTCCTTGGCTGACTCAGGGCTATTTCCGCGAGCCGCAGAAGGGCGAGGAGCTCTGGGAGCACGGCTGGTTGCACACCGGTGACGTGGCCACCCTCGATGGCATGGGCTTTATCGATATTCGTGACCGCATCAAGGACGTGATCAAGACCGGTGGTGAGTGGATTTCCTCGCTGGAGCTGGAAGACCTGATCAGTCGTCACCCGGCGGTGCGGGAAGTCGCCGTGGTTGGCATCGCCGATCCGCAGTGGGGTGAGCGGCCGTTTGCCTTGCTGGTTCTGCGTGAGGGCGCCGAGCTGGATGCGCGTGGCTTGAAGGAACACCTCAAGCCTTTCGTTGAGCAAGGGCATATCAACAAGTGGGCCATTCCCACCCAGATTGCGCTTGTTACCGATATTCCCAAGACCAGTGTCGGCAAGCTGGATAAGAAACGTATTCGCCTGGATATCGCCCAGTGGCAGGCGGCTGGCAGTACCTTCCTGTCGACGCTCTAAGTCGCGGCAGTTGCACCTTGTCGGTGTGACTGCTCGGTCAAACAAGCGTTTGGCTTGTAAATTGCTGTTCTGCAGTCGCACCGCGCTGGGTTGGCGTTGTGACTGCCTTGGCGAAACCTGCAGGCCAGAGTGTTTGCAGGGTGCAAATCACCCTTTCGAGGGATCAAGCAGTACCGACTGCTGGCTATAGTCCGCAGCATCCATAACAAAAAGCACATGGAGTAGAGTCGATGACAACAACAAGAACCTTCTGGCGTCTGGCAAAGCTGCCAATGGCCGTCAGCCTGGCTTCCGCACTCGCCGCTCCGGCCTATGCGGTTAACTTCAATATTGGTGAAATCGAAGGTCAAGTCGACTCCTCGCTGTCGGTAGGCGCAAGCTGGTCGATGCGTGGTGCCGAACCTGCTCTGGTTGGTGCGCGCAACGGCGGTGGCGCGTCTTCGCAGACCGGCGATGATGGTCGTTTGAACTTCAAGAAGGGTGAAACCTTCTCGAAAATCTTCAAGGGTATTCACGACCTTGAATTGAAGTACGGCGATACCGGCGTATTTGTGCGCGGTAAGTACTGGTATGACTTTGAACTGAAAGATGAACATCGTCTGATTTATGACATCAGCGATAGCAATCGTAAAGAAGCCGCGCAATCGTCGGGCGCGCAAATTCTCGATGCGTTTATTTATCACAACTACAATATTGCCGATCTGCCGGGTTCCGTGCGTTTGGGTAAGCAAGTTGTAAGTTGGGGTGAAAGTACTTTTATCCAGAACAGCATCAACACAATCAACCCGGTTGACGTGGCCGCTTTCCGTCGTCCCGGTGCCGAGATCAAGGAAGGTCTGATCCCGGTTAATATGTTTTATGTGTCGCAGAGCTTTACCGATAACTTGTCGGCTGAGGCTTTTTATCAGATCGAGTGGGACCAGACAGTTGTAGACAACTGCGGTACTTTCTTTGCGTCTGATGTTGGTGCAGATGGTTGTAATGATCGCCTTGGCAGTACTCGGTAAAGATATCAATGCTGATGGTAGCGCCGCAGGTCCGGGTTCACCAGGTTATCGTTATGTAGGTCGCGCTGGTGATCAGGATGCCCGTGACAGTGGTCAGTACGGCATTGCGTTGCGCTGGTTTTCCCCAGAGCTGAATGACACTGAGTTCGGCTTCTACACCATGAATTACCATAGCCGTGCACCTATCGCGTCTTATATTGCAGGTCAAGGTATTTATGGGACGCAAGATCCGGTTACTGGTGAGTTGTACGCTAAGTATTTTCTTGAGTATCCAGAAGATATTCGCCTGCATGGTGTGAGCTTCGCCACTAATATCGGCTCTACTGCCGTTAACGGTGAACTTAGTTATCGCCCGAATATGCCGATGCAAATCAATACCACTGACTTGACCTTGGCCTCCGTTGCACAATTTGGCCCTGTTTATGCCAATAGTCCAATTTTTACCAGTGGGCATGCGGCAAGTGGTGCTGGAGAGGAGATTGACAGGGTTATGTGCGTAAGCCTTTGACTCAAGCTCAAGTAACTGCAACTCAGTTCTTTGATCAGGTAGCCGGCGCGGAGCGTCTGACCTTGGTGGGTGAAGTGGGTTACTCCCACGTCAGCAACCTGGGGCAAAACGAGTTACGTTTTGGGCGGGCGGCTGAATTTGGCTCTGGAGAACTGCCAACCAATTCGTTGTGTACTGGTCTTGGTAATACTGCTAATCCGCAAGAGTGCAACGACACCGGCTTCTACACCAATACCTCTTGGGGCTACCGCGCTCGCGCCATCCTCGACTACAACGATGCCTTTGCCGGGGTAAACCTCAAGCCAAACGTAGCCTGGGCCCATGACGTTGATGGTTACGGCCCTACCTTCAACGAAGGCAACAAAGCCATCAGTGTTGGTGTGGATGCTGACTACCAGAACACCTACACCGCTAGTCTTTCCTACACCGATTTCTTCGGTGGCGAATACAACACTACGGTCGACCGCGACTTCCTTGCGCTCAGCGTTGGCGTGAACTTCTAAGCGGACAGGAATTTTGAGGGAATATATGAAAATGATTACAACAAAAAACTTGCTGCAGACTGGCGTATTGGCCCTGTCGCTGCTGGCCACCAGTGTGATGGCTGCTGTTTCTGCTGATGAAGCTGCCAAGCTCGGTACTACTCTGACCCCGTTGGGCGCCGAGAAAGCCGGTAATGCCGATGGTTCGATCCCAGAGTGGACTGGTGGTCTGCCGCAGAATGCCGGTGCTGTTGATGCCAAGGGCTTCGTAGCCGATCCGTTCCCGAGCGAAACGGCGCTGTTCACCATCACTGCGCAGAACGTCGATCAGTACAAAGACAAGCTGACCCCTGGCCAGCTGGCGATGTTCAAGCGTTATCCAACCAGCTACAAGATTCCGGTATTCCCGACCCATCGTACGGCGACCGTGCCAGCCGCTGTTGCTGCTGCCGCCAAAGCCAACGCCACGAACACCAAGCTGATTCAGAACGGCAACGGTCTGGAGAATTTCAGCCTGGCCTATCCGTTCCCGATTCCGCAAAATGGTGTTGAGGCGATCTGGAACCAGATCACCCGTTATCGCGGTGGTAGCGTCCGTCGCCTGGTCAACCAGGCAACTCCGCAGCCGAATGGTTCCTACTCGATGGTGTCGTTCGAAGACGAGTTCACCTTCCGCAGTGCGCTGAAGGATTACGACGCAAGCAAGCCGAGCAACGTGCTGTTCTACTTCAAACAGCGTGTGACCGCACCGTCGCGTCTGGCTGGTGGTGTGCTGCTGGTGCACGAAACCATCGACCAAGTGAAGGAGCCGCGTCTGGCGTGGCTGTACAACGCTGGTCAGCGTCGTGTGCGCCGTGCGCCGCAGGTGTCCTATGACGGTCCAGGTACCGCTTCCGATGGTCTGCGTACCTCCGACAACTTCGACATGTACAACGGTGCGCCGGATCGTTACGAGTGGAAGCTGGAAGGCAAAAAGGAAATCTACATTCCTTACAACAGCTACCGCCTGGATTCGCCGAACCTGAAGTACGACGAAATCATCAAGGCTGGCCACATCAACCAGGATCTGACTCGTTACGAGCTGCACCGCGTATGGCATGTAGTGGCAACCCTGAAACCGGGCGAGCGTCACATCTACGCCAAGCGTGACATCTACATCGACGAAGACACCTGGCAAGCTGTGCAAGTCGACCACTACGACGGTCGCGGTACCCTGTGGCGTGTAGCTGAGGCTCATTCCCAGTACTACTACGACAAGCAAGTACCGTGGTATGCCGTGGAAACCCTGTATGACCTGTTGTCCGGTCGTTACCTGGCGCTGGGTATGAAGAACGAGGAGAAACAAGCCTACGACTTCAGCTACACCGCTTCGGAAAGCGATTACACCCCGGCTGCACTGCGTCAGGAAGGCGTGCGCTAAGCACTCCGTTTTACGCGCAAGAGAACCGGCCTACGGGCCGGTTTTTTATTGCCTGTCATAAAGGGGCTTCAAATGCCGGGCGCAAGGGGCTAGGCTGCGCAGCGTCGCATGTCCGCGCTGCCGTCTACAGGCCAGACACCCCGTGATGATGGATTTTTCTCGTTCCAAAGCTGCTGAAAGTGCTCCTGATGAGGGGGCGGATGAACGATTTTTTCGTCCGCCGCTGCCCTCGGGCTATGTGTCCAGGCCACGCCTGTGTGCGCGCCTGAACCAGGGTTTGCAAGGTCGTCTATTGCTGCTAACGGCTCCGGCTGGCTTTGGCAAGAGCTCCCTGGCCAGCGAGTTTTGTCAGCAGTTGCCCGCCAACTGGCGCAGCCTGTGGCTGGGCCTGAGTCGCCGCGACAGTGATCCAGGGCGCTTTCTTGAGCGCTTGCTGGACGGTTTGCGGCAGTTCTTTCCCGGCCTGGGTGATGAGGCCGTGGCGTTGCTGAAAATACGCCAGCGCCATCAGCCTTTTGCCTATGAAGAGTGGCTGGACGGGGTGCTCGACGAGATGGCGCAGCAGCTGAGCACGCGTGCGCCGGTGTTGGTGGTGCTGGATGATTATCATCTGGCCCAGGGTGCCGTGCTGGACCGTTGCCTGCAGTTCTTTCTTAATCATTTGCCCGTCGGCATACACCTGTTGGTGACCAGTCGTCAGCGGCCGGATTGGCATCTGGCGCGCCTGCGCTTGTCGCAGCAGTTGCTGGAGCTGACTGAGCAGGACCTGCGCCTGACCGAAGGCGAAAGCCGCGAGCTGGTTGAGCGCCAGGATGTGCAGGTGCCGCAGGACAGTCTGGATAATCTGCTGCAGCGCAGTGAGGGCTGGGTAGCCGGTTTGCGCCTGTGGCTGCTGACTGACACCGATGGGCAGAACAGCACCTGTGCGCGGGCGGTACATGGCGCCGAGGGGTTGGTGCGGGATTATCTGCTGGATGAGGTGATCGAGCGGCAAACCCCGGAAGTGCAGGCGTTCCTCTATGAAACCGCCTGCATGGAGCGCTTTTGCGCCGAGCTGTGTGATGCCCTGCGTGACAGTCACGACAGCGCCGCGATCTTGCGCCACCTACAGAGCAATCAGGTGTTTCTGGTGCCGCTGGACGAGCAGGGGCATTGGTTTCGCTATCACCATCTGTTCTCAGATTTACTCCGGGCCCGGCCGCCCCTCACCGTGCCGCAAGCCAGCCTGCACTTGCGCGCCTGCCGTTGGTTCAGTGCCCAGGGGTTGCTGCACGAAGCGGTCGAGCAGGCCTTGTTCGCCGGTCAGCCCGATGTGGCCGCCAGTCTGGTGCAAGGGCTTTCCGAAGAGCAGTTGCTGGCCGAGCAGAACGTCGGCATGTTGCTGCGCTGGAAGATGGACCTGCCCGACAGTTTGTTGAGCAGTACGCCGCGGCTGATCATGATTTACAGCTGGGCGTTGGTGCTGGCTTGTCAACTGGACGCCGCCGAAGACCTGGCTGTCCAGCTTGAACGCTTTTTGCCGGCGCCCACGGCGAGTGCTCAACAAGACTTGTTGGCCCGCTGGCTGGCGTTGTCCGGTGTGATAGCTCGGGGCCGCGGTCAGGTGGCGCTGGCTGAACAGTACAGCGCTGAAGCGCTGGCGAGCCTGGCCAGCGAGCACTTCGGCCTGCGCTTGATGTGCCTGTCGACCCTGGCCAACCTGGCGGTTGTTGCAGGGTGATCTGTGGCGCGCACGGGGTTTCAATCGTGAAGGTTTGGAGCTGGCCCAGCGTATCGGCAATCCGCTGTTTGAGGGGTTGGCCTATTACGACCGTGCCCGTGTGCTGCAAGCGCGTGGTGAGGTGCGGCGCGCCCTGGCTGAAGTGCGCCTGGGCCTCAATCGCCTCGCTGATTTGCCGACCACGCGCCTGTATGCCGTGCGGGCGCGTCTGACCTTGTACGAAGGCTACCTGCTCAGTTTGCAGCTGCAGCCGGAGGCCGCTCGTCTCAAGCTGCTGGCCGGGATCAACGAGGCGCGTGCTTGTCGCGACGTCAGCCTGCTGATTGGCTACTGCGTGTTGGCCAGCCTTGAGGGGCGCAGCGGTCGGCTGCCCGAAGCCTTTGCTCAGTTGGCGGAAGCCGAGCGCCTGATGCATATCTGGGATGTGCCGGCGATTTACTACGTGGCCATGATTACCCTGGTCAAATGCGAGCTGTGGTTGCTGCAAGGTCAGCTGGAGTTGGCGCCCGCCTGGCTGACGCGCCTGGCCGAAACCTATGGCGGCGAGCAGGGCGCCGCGGCGCCGGAGTTCCATCCGCAACTGCCGCTGCATATCGAGTTGCAACAGGCCGCTCTGGAGCGGCAGCAGGGCTCACTGGAGTCTGCTGAGCGGCGCTTGCGGGCGTTGTTGCTGCGGGTGGAAGAGGCCGGGGCGCATTTGCTCGGCAGTATTGTCCAGGTCCATCTGGTGCAAGTGCTGCTGGCCCAGGGGCGTGAGCCGCAGGCGCTGGAGGTGCTTGGGCGCTGTCTGGATGGTGCGGCGGGTGGCGCTTTGTTGCCGTTTCGCGAGTTGCTGGAGCAGCGCCCGCAGTGGCTGCGTGAACAGCTCCAGGCGCGGCCCGAAAGCCCGCAGCGTGAGGCCCTGCTGCACTTGTTGCCGGAGGCTAGCGCGGCGCCGGAAGCACCGGAGTTGGCAAGCCTGAATGAGGCCTTGAGCAGTCGTGAGCTGGCGGTGCTGCAGTTGATCGCCCAGGGCTGTTCGAATCAGGAAATCAGCGAGCGCCTGTTTATTTCGCTGAACACGGTGAAAACCCACGCCCGGCACATCAACAGCAAGCTTGATGTCGAGCGGCGCACCCAGGCGGTGGCGCGGGCCAAGGCGCTCGGCTTACTGAGCTGATTCGGGCGGCGACAGATCCAGGTGCACGGCGGGTGCTGAGTTCTGCTGCAGCGGCTGAGCCTGCTGGCGGTCGACATCGGCCTGTATCACGGTCAGTACCGGCACCAGCTCGCTGAGGCTGCTGCGCACCTGCGGGTAGTTGTGGCTGGCGGCCAGTTGCTCGATTCGCGCCAGCAGTTCCGGGCGCGCGGCTGCGGGCAGGTGGACGAACAAGTCCGGCAACTGCTTGGCCAGTTCGGCGCCATACAGCACCAGATCGTCACGGCTGAACTGCTTGCTCAGCTGCAGATAATCCAGAGCGCTGGAGGTCAGCATGGCGGCGGCAGCCTTGGCTTCCTGCAGGCCTTTGAGGCGCACCGGGTTGCGTTGTTCGTTGGGCGATAGGGTGGTCCAGAACTCGGTGGTGAGGGTGAACAGCACCGCCTGCTGACGCATCGAATAGGTCATCAAACCCAACGCTTCGGCACCATAAGGCTGTTGCTTGGCGCCGAAATCAAAGTACAGGCGCATCAGCTCCTTGAGCTGCAGCAGCACCTCCCGGGCCTCGTTCTGGCGCAGTTCCAGCGGCGCGTAGATATTCAGCTGCGGCTTGAAGTTTTCCTCGCTGACCAGGCGCAGGTAGATCGGCCCGGTGAACTCGCCGCTGCGCCGCGGCAGGGCATTGGCCTGGGTCTTATCGATTTTCTCCAGGGCCGCAATCATTTGTCGGTAATCGGCGCTGTTCCACGGACGCTGCACGTCGGGAATTTTTTCGCCAAGGTAGAACAGCTCTGCGGCACGCAAAGGTGCGCTCAAAACCAGTAAAAGGATGGCCAGCGGCCAGAGCGGGCGGCGTGTTAGCTTCATCGGCGATCAGCAGTCCGGAGGGTGAGGGCGAGGCCAAGAGTAACCAGCTCGAAGGCCGTCGTCACCCGCGCCTTGGTTGGGAGCAAATAATGATGCAACTGGATGGCGCACAGCCGGGTGCGGTGCGCGCGGTATTCGAGGACCTGGGCGGCTACGGAGCAGTCGCGCGCGAGCAGAGTGGCGGGGTGGAAGGGCCGTTGGTTGGCCATTTGCAACGCACCAATATCCAGTTGGCGGCCATCCCGGTGTTTGCCAGCAAGGGCCTGGTCGAGACCACGGTGAATGATTTGCTGGTGGCGGCCAAGGTCTCGCGGCGCACCTTCTACAAGTACTTCAACAACAAGATGGATGTGCTGGAAGGCATCTACCAGACCGCTGTCTCGTTGCTGTTGGCGCGCTTTCGCGATATGCAGTACGCCACCGGCAGCTCGCCGGCCTGGCTGCGCAGCATGGTGTCGCTGTTCTTCGATTACCACCTGGCCGTGGGGCCGATCATTCGCCTCATGCAAGAGGAAGCGCTGCGGGCCGATTCGCCCTTGGCGGCCCATCGGCAACGGGCTCACCTGGAAATGGTCGAGCTGCTGACCGAGCGGTTGCATGACCCGCATTCGACACGTGATCCGTTGACTTATCGGGCGTTGATCTGGGCCCTGGAAGCCGCCTCGCTGGAGCTACTTGGCAGTGCGGCCAAGCGTGCGGACATCGAGCGGGCCAAGGCGGTGCTGGGCGATTTATTGATCGCCTCGTTGTGTCCTGAACCCCCTCCGGCCGCTTGAGCGACACACCCTTCGGCTGGGCGCAACATCCCTCGGTGTGCATGCTCTGATAGCCGCTCATAACAACAACAGTATTGATGAGGTGCTTGCATGTCGAACGCTCAAACTGCCCTGCAACCGCCGTTGGCGGCCGGGGTCGCGCGCCTGGGTTTTGGTCCGCTGTCGCTGGCGGGCCTGAAGGACCGTTACGCCCATCCGGACAGCGGCTCGCGGTTTATCGAACTGGGCGGTTTCAATGTTCACTACCGCGATGAAGGCGACCGTAACAAGCCAGCGTTGGTGCTGATCCATGGTGTTGTTGCTTCGTTGCACACCTGGGATGACTGGCTGCCGGCCTTTGCCGCGGACTACCGGGTGATTCGTTTCGATGTGCCTGGCTTTGGCCTCACCGGCCCGGCGCCAGATGGCGTTTATTCGGCCGAGCGCATGATTGAGGTGTTCGACTTGCTGCTGGATCACCTGGGCGTCAGCCAGGCGTCTCTGGTTGGCAATTCCCTGGGTGGCTATATCGCCTGGAACTATGCCGTGCTCAAACCTGCGCGGGTAAACAAGCTGGTGCTGATCGATCCTGCCGGTTACCCGATGGCCAAGGTGCCATGGATGATCGCCTCCGCTGCCTTGCCAGGCGCCACGCTGGCGATGCCGCTGTGGATGCCGCGGGCGTTGATCGCCCAGGGCGTGAAGGAGGTTTACGGTGACCGTGGGCGGATCAAGTCGGGGGTCATCCAGCGCTATTACGACCTCAGTCGCCGCCCCGGCAATCGCAAATCGATGATGCAGATCTTCCGTGTGCTGCTGCAGGTCAATCGCGACGAGCTGCATACCACGCCTGCGCGGGTGGCGCAGATCAAGGCACCAACCCTGTTGCTATGGGGTGAGCGTGATCGCTGGATTTCGCCTAAGCACGTGCCGCTCTGGCAGCGTGATCTGCCGGGTATCGAGGTGAAGGTTTATCCGGGTGTCGGGCATGTGCCGATGGAAGAGATACCAGCCCAAAGCGCGGCCGATGCTCGGCGCTTTGTTGCATGCGGCTCGTAAGGCATGACGCTAGCGCTGCAACAGCTAACGGGTACATAGCCCCCAAAAAAGGCCCCGCGAGGGGCCTTGTTTATGTCGACTCAGGCTGCGGCGCTGGCGGCGGGTTCAAATTCGCTGCTGAACTTCGCCAGCAGTTCGAGGTTGTTGTGCTGCCAGGGGTGGAAGCCGGCCTTGAAGAAGTCCAGGTAGGCACCGATCAGTGGGCGGAAAATCCCCTGTTTGCCCCACGTCCATTGCAGGCCATCGCGCCACAGGCGCCAGTTCCACAGCAGGCCGTCGCGTTTGAGCATATGCAGCAGGCCGCGCGTGGAGTCGAGGAAGAAGAAAAAGGTGCCCATCAGCATGGCCCGGCGCAGCAGTTTGCGGCTGCCGCAGACCTGGTTGTAAACGTCGAAGGCCACGGCTTTGTGCTCGGTTTCTTCTAATGCATGCCAGCGCCACAAGCGCGCCATGGCCGGGTGTGCGCCGGCCAGTGCTGCGGGGTTTTGCAGCAAGCCGTCGGCGAGGATCGCGGTGATGTGCTCCAGTGCTGCGGTGGCCGCCAGTTGGCGTTGCGGCGAGAACTTCTTCTGGGTGAAGCGAATCCGTGCCTGGGCGCGGCGCTCGATGGTGGTGATGTCGTAGCCCAGGTCGCGCAGGCGGTTGCTGTATTCCAGGTGTTCACGGCTGTGATGGCCTTCCTGGCCGATAAAGCCGCGAATCTGCTCCTTCAATACCGGGTCGCTGATCTGGTCGCGGAACTGCCGCACCGAGTCGATGAAGAAGCGCTCGCCGTCGGGGAACAGCACCGACATCGAGTCAAACAGATGGGTCTTGAAGGCATCGCCGCCATGCCAATGACGCGGTAGCGGCTTGGGCAGGTTGAAGTCCAGGTGACGGGGGCGAATCTGCAAACCTGCCGGTGTAGTGCTGGCCATGGTGACTCCCTGAGAGTGGCGTGAGCGTGGCCGGACTATGGCGCCGCGCCGGCAGCGGGCACAGGTGCACATCAGCCAATGTTGCAGTCATATGTGGCCATGACCGGTTTGCCAGTCGAACGGTAGGGCAGGTCGCCAGCCCTAGTGTTGCGGGGGCTGGAAAGCAAAAATGGCCCATGCGGGCCAATGCCGTTCACATTGGCCCGTGAACGGCTTTTTCGTAGCCCGGATGAAATCCGGGGCGCCGGGTATTTACAAATCCGCTCCCGGATTGCATCCGGGCTACTACTGGGGGGCCGCGAGTGAGTGGCATGGCCCGCAAGGGGGCCTTCGCTAAACGGATGGAGTGTTAGGCTGCTACGGCCTTGGTCGTGGCTTCGTCGAACTCGCCGCGGTACTGCTCAACCAGGTGCAGGTTGTTGTGCTGCCAAGGGTGGAAGCCGGTCTTGTAGAAGTCTGCATAGGCGCCGACCAGCTGGCGGAAGATGCCGTTTTTGCCCCACAGCCAAACCAGGCCGTCGCGCCAGACTCGCCAGTTCCACAGCAGGCCGTCGCGCTTGAGCATATGGATCAAGCCCTTGGTGGTGTCGAAGGTGAAAAAGAAGGTGCTCTGCAACATGGCCCGGCGCAGCAGCCATTTGCTGCCGCTGACTTGCTGGAACACATCGAAGGCCACCGCCTTGTGTTCAGTCTCTTCCAGGGCATGCCAGCGCCACAGCTTGGCCATCGCCGGGTCGGCGCCGGCGGTCCATTGCGGGTTGCTCAACACGGCATCGGCCATGATCGCGGTCAGGTGTTCCACCGAGGTGGTGGCCGCCAGCTGCAGCTTGGCGGGTAGGTGCTTGCGCACAAACGCCAGACGGCGCTTGATGCCGCGCTCCAGGTAGTCAACGTCATAGCCCAGGTCGCGCAGGCGCTGGCTGTATTCCAGATGCTCACGGCTGTGGTGGCCTTCCTGGCCGATAAAGCCGCGGATCTGCTCATTCAGGGTGGCGTCGCTGATCTGGTCGCGAAACAAACGCACCGAATCGATAAAGAAACGCTCGCCATCGGGAAACAGCACCGACATGGCATCGAACAGGTGGGTCTTGAACGCATCGCCGCCGTGCCAGTGGCGCGGCAATGGGTTGGGCAGGTCAAAGTCCAGGTGGCGGGGACGAATCTGCAAACCGGGCGGCGTGGTGCTGATCATGACAACTCCCTGTGGGCAAACAAAATCTAGAGCTTTAACTCTAGGCTTGTTAGCGGGGGCGGCCAAGGTTATCTTCTGCCAATATTCGGGTCATATCCGGCCAGAAAATCCATAAGAATAACAAGATGAAACCGCCGCTTAATCTCACCACCGAGTTGGTGCCGTTGACCTATGTCGAGGCCCTGCTGGAGTTGGCACACACCTTTGGGGTTGAGCGTGACGCGTTGTTTGCGGCTGCGCGGGTTAAGCCTCAGGTGCTGCAACACCCTAACGGGCGCGTGTCGTTTATCGATTTCAACCTGCTCGCCATTGCCGCCTTGCAGGCCTGCCATGAGCCCGCACTGGGGCTGTTGCTGGGCCAGCGCCTGAACGTGTCCAGCCACGGCATTCTCGGTTACGCGGTGCTGGCCAGCGCCAACCTCGGCCAAGCCATTCAATTTGCCCTGAAGTATTACCGGGTGCTGGGCCTGACCTTCGATCTGGAGTTGATCGAGCACCCTGAACGCATGGAGTTACGGGCCATCGAGTCGATGCCCATGGGGCCGCTGACGCGCTTCGCCGCCGAGGGGTTGTTGGCGAGCTTGTACAGCATCGCGCGCTTTCTCGTTGGGGTCGATCTGCAAGGCCTGACGGTGGGCTTTGCCCATGCGGCGCCGGCTCATGCCGAGCGCTACCGCGAGATTTTCGGCGTGGCGGCGCAGTTCGATCAGCCTTGGCATTCGCTGAGCATGCCCAAGCGCTATCTGGCCCAACCGATGGCCCTGGCCAATCCAGGCACCGTGCAGATGTGCGAGCAGCAATGTGAGGCTTTGCTGTCCACGTTGGATGTGCAGGAAGGGTTGCTGACCCGCGTGCGGCGTTTGCTGCTGGCCCGTCCTGGGGATTTTCCCAACCTGCAGAGCGCCGCACAGGCGCTGCACACCAGTGGCCGCAGCCTGCGCCGGCACTTATCTGACCTCGGCACCAGCTACCAGCAGGTGCTTGATGAGGTGCGCAAACGTCTGGCGCTGCAGTACCTGAGCACCACGCAATTGCCGCTGTATGAGATTGCCTTTCTGCTGGGTTTTAGCGACCCGTCGAACTTTCGGCGGGCGTTCAAAAAGTGGACTGGCAAGACACCTGGCGACTACCGCCGCGATAGCTAACAGGCCGTTGAAAAATTACCTGCGTTGGCAATACTGCGTTAAAAACGGCCTCAAAATGCTCATTTACAGCCTGTAAACTCCGCTTTCTCGGCCGTTTTTGCCTTGTCTTGCCCGCCTCGCCTACATTTTTCAACGGCCTGTTGAATCGCCCGGCGTTCACTGCCCGCCCAGCGGCGCAAACAAGGCCTGCAACTCCTCTTCGCCAAGCGCCAGTTGGCCCAGCCCTTCGCTGTCCAGCAGGCCGCGGGCGAGGCTGGCCTTGTTCTGCTGTAGTTGCTGAATTTTCTCTTCCAGGCTGCCGCGGGCGATCAGCTTGTAGACGAACACCGGCTTGTCCTGACCGATGCGGTAGGCACGGTCGCTGGCCTGGGCTTCCACCGCCGGATTCCACCAGGGGTCGAAGTGGATCACGGTGTCGGCGGCGGTCAGGTTGAGGCCGGCGCCGCCGGCTTTCAGGCTGATCAGAAACACCGGCACCTGGCCGCTCTGGAACTGTTCTACCGGGGTGCGCCGGTCCTGGGTACTGCCGGTGAGTTTGACGTAGCCGATCTGCCGCGCCTGCAGTTCGGTTTCGATCAGCGCCAGCATCGAGGTGAACTGCGAGAACAGCAGCACCCGGCGGCCGGCGGCGGTCAATTCATCGAGCATTTCCAACAGGCTGCTGAGCTTGCCCGAGTCGCGGCTGTCGAGGTCGCTGGGGGGCTCGTCCAGCAGGCGCAGGTCGCAGCAGCACTGACGCAGGCGTAGCAGCGCTTCGAGGATGACGATCTGGCTGCGCGCCAGGCCCTGGCGGGCGATCTCGGCCCGCACCTTCTGGTCCATGGCCAGGCGCAGGGTTTCGTAGCGGTCGCGCTGGGCGGCGGTCAGCTCGACCCAGTGGGTGATTTCGGTTTTTGCCGGCAGCTCGGTGGCCACTTGCTCTTTGGTGCGGCGCAGCAGGAAGGGCCTGATCCGTCCGTGCAAGTGAGTCAGACGCTGGGCGTTGGCCTGCTTCTCGATCGGCGTGCGGTAGTCGCGCTGGAAGCTTTTGCTGTCGCCAAGCCAGCCAGGCATGAGGAAGTTGAACAGCGACCAGAGCTCGCCCAGGTGGTTTTCCAGCGGTGTGCCACTCAGGCACAGGCGCTGCTCGGCCTGGATCTGCGCCAGGGCGAGGGCGGCCTTGCTGCGCGGGTTCTTGATGTTCTGCGCTTCATCGAGAATCAGCAGGTGATAGCGCTGGGCGCTGAGCAGGGCGAGGTCGCGGGGCAGCAGGGCGTAGGTGCTGAGGATCAGATCGTGACTGCCGATCTGGCTGAATAGCGCGCGGCGTTTGCTGCCATGCAGGGCCAGCACACGCAGCTCCGGGGCGAAGCGCGCGGCTTCGTCCTGCCAGTTGGCGATCAGGCTGGTGGGCATCACGATCAGCGCTGGCGCGGTCAGGCGCCCGGCCTGTTTCTCGGCGAGCACATGGGCGAGGGTCTGCACGGTTTTGCCCAGGCCCATGTCATCGGCCAGCACACCGCCAACGCGCAGTTCGCGCAGGGTTTGCATCCAGGCCAGGCCTTCCAGCTGATAAGGACGCAGGGTTGCACGCAGGCCGCTGGGCGCGCGGATGGCCTGTTGCGGCAGCTGTTGCAGGCGACTGGCGAAGTCACGCAGTTGCTCGCCGCCGTGCCAGTGCAGGGCCGGGCCCTGGGCCAGGGTCTGCAGGCGTGCGGCATCGGCGCGGGGCAAGCGCAAAGGCTCGCTGCCGGCCAGTGGGTCACGGAAGAACAGCTCGCCGAGGGTCGCCAGCAGCGGCTTCAAACGGGAAAAGGGCAGGCCGACGCGGCGTTTGTCCGGCAGGCTGACAGTTAACAAGTCGCTGTCCGGGCGCTTGGCCACGGCGTCGCCATTCAGCAGCCAGGGCGTGCGGCGAATCGCCTGCAGCAGAATCGGCAACAGGCTGATGCGCTGGCCGTCCAGCTCAATGCCCAGCTCCAGGTCGAACCAGTCGTGCTCGGGAGCTTCGTCGATCTGCGCGTACCAGTCGTCCACCGTTTGCAGGTTGAACTGGAAGTCCGGGCGCACCAGCACCTGCCAGCCGGCGGCACGCAGTTCGGGCACGCGCTGCTGGTAGAACTGCAGCCAGGCGCCATCGCTGTCCAGCTCGAAGGGTTCGCCGGCCTCGGCTGGCAGCGCCTCGCTCTGGCGCAGCGACACCTGCATCCCGGCGTCTTCCAGGTTACGACGCAGACGTGCTTCGGCCGCGGCATCACGAATGGTACGTAGCGTTAGGGTTGGGCTCTGGCGCACCAGCAGGTCCTTGGCCGGTTTGCCGAAGGTGCGCTGACCCTGGTACTCGAAGGCCAGGGCGGCGCGGTGCTGGGTCTGTTCGTGCATGCGGCCCTTGCGCGCATCGAAGTGCATGCGCACATGGCTGCCGAGGCTGAGTACGGCGGTCGGCTGCAGGCCTTCCAGGCGTTCTTCCACCTGCGGTTCGCTGGCGATTTTGGTCGGAGGCGGGGGCATTAGAGGCAATGGCGGCGGTGGCAGGCCGGCTTCTTGCTGGGCCTGCAGGGTGAGCAGGGCGGCGACCACGTGCTTGCAGTTGTAGCGCACCGGGCAGCCGCAATGGCCGTCGATACGCCAGCCAAACTCCTGGGCCTGCAACTGGATACGTTGTCGGTACACCTGGCCGCTGGTGCCGCGGCAGCTGGCCATCAGGGTTTGCTGGTGGAGGCTGAGCAACTGGCTGCGGCCTTCGGCGGCATAGCGCACGCCACGGTCGAAGTTGCCGCCGCCGATGCTGGCGCGCCAGTCGTCCTGGTGCAACTGCAAGATATCCAGGGTCATCGGGCGTGCCTCGCGGGCGATAGGTCGAATCGAGAAGCCGAATAGACGCAAAGCCGTTGATTCTGGCACAGCCGGGGGCAGATTAGGTGATCAGTGTGCCAAAGCCTGGCGATACAGCCCCGGCGTCGCGCCAAAGGCCTGGCGAAAGCGGTTGCTGAAGTGGCTGGCGCTGGCGAAACCACAGCTCAGGGCAATCTCGCCCAAGGCCAGATGGCTGTGCTGCAACAAGTGGGCGGCGCGCTGCAGGCGGCGCGTGAGCACATAGCGATGGGGCGCCAGGCCGACGCTGAGCTGGAACATGCGCGCAAAGTGATAGGGCGACAGCGCCACCCGCTGCGCCAACGCGTCGATGCTCAGTGGCTGGTCGAGGTGTTGCTCGATGTAATCCACCAAGTCTTTGCGCTGGTGCGCGGCCAGCCCGCCCTTGACCTGCAAGTCCTGGCGGCGGCCGCTGTGGCCGAGCAGGCTGTGATCGAGGATGGCGCAGGCCAGGCTGGAACACAGCAGGCGTTCCGCCGGCTCGTGCCAGTCGAGCTGGCTGAGAGCGCGAAAGCGGGCGGTTTGCAGCGGCTCGTCGATAAAGGTGCGTTCATGCAGCTGAGTTTCGCGCGGCTCGCGGTCGAGCAGGCGCACGGCGCCGAGGGCAAATTGCTCAACATCGAAGTACAGGTGGATAAAACGCAGCTCGCCGTTCACCACCCAGGCCGACTGATGCTCGGCCGGCAAAATGCACAGCTTGTCTGGGGCGCCTTTGTGGCCGGGCTGATCACGGCGGAAGGTGCCCAGGCCACCGTCCAGGTAACAGCCGATGGTGTGATGGCCCGGCGTGCTGTAACCCGTGGCGTCATGAGCGTTGGACCACACCGCCAACGCCATGCCCTCAGCCACCTGCGCGCTACGCTCAAGCGTGGCGCGTGAATGGCTGAGGGTATTGAACACCTGGAAGTGGGCTAGCGCGGGCATGGGCGGCTCCTATTGGCGCCAATGCTAACGCGGCAAACGCCGAACGCCACTCGCGCGCGACGAATAAACGCAAGATTGTGCAAGTGCTGGTCGTGCATTCAGCTCAAGGGTGTTGTGCGGTTTGTTGATTTTTACCCTCGGCCAGCGCCGCGATTACAGGCAGAATTAAGGCATCAGACCACAAGGAGTTAGTCATGCGCCGTTTTCTCGTAATGTCCCTGGCGTTGCTGCTGGGGGGCTGTGACCTCAACGAGCCTGCCGACCCCGAAGGTCAGGGCGCCTGGCTGACGCTTGGGCGCAACGGCGTGGCCAGCGCCTTTATCCGCTTCGACAGCGGCGAGACCGAGAAGTGGACGGCGCCGTTCACTACCCGCTTTGTCGGCGACGGCCAGTCCCTGGAAATCATCCTCAAGACCGAGCGCTGCGGCGATATGCAGTTCCTCTCGGTACTCGGCAGTGACGAACTCAAACGCATCAGCAACAGCCCCGCCGCAGGCCGCGCATTGCCGTGCCGACTCAACAGTGCCAACGCACCGCGCTGGACGCTGCTGACCAAAGTGGTGAACTCGAAGCAGGAATAGACAGGGCTCGGCGGCCGAACATCAATAAGCAACCCCGGCCACTCGTCGCCAAACGCAATAGACCCACTCAGTGCGAGTGGGGTAGTGTCAGAAGTGAATGTGATCACGTAGTTGATCAAGCAACCGTGGCTTAGCGGCCATGGTGCATAACACCCTTCAGCGGTCATCGCACCGCTACAAAGCCCGGCCTAGATAGGGATAGCCGAGAGGACAAGGAATGTTATCCACCAAGCCCGTAAAAGCGTTATTACCCCACTTGGGGTCTATTTATAGTTAGGCAACAAATCAAAAACCAATGTGTAGCTCAATAAGGAAGAAACTCATGGAAGAAGTAAATCTCTTAGTTCACATCGAAGTCATGCAAGGCAAAGCAAGCGAACAGATCGAAGTTTACAAAAGGCTAAAACCTCTTGTTCTTGCTGAACCGGGCTGCATCCAATACCAACTTCTAAGCGATGAAGAAAACGAAAATAAATTTATCCTTATCGAAAAATGGGCATCGCAAGCAGCACTTGATGCACACGATATAACCGAGCACATGCTAACTGCTGATGCACATAGTCCAACATTTCGTGCAAAACCAGCGCACGTAGTTAAAATGCGGCCAGTCGTTTGATCGCCTAACAAGGCGCTCAAATCGTTCGCTTCGCTCACTGGGACCGGCTAAAGCCGGCCCCTTAGCTTAATCGTTAGGGTGCCAATCAAAAAATGAATCTTGATGATCTGGCAATAAATTACTATCACGACTCTCTTGCTCTTGCGCAGAAAGCGTTGATTTCTGGCATCACCGTGTCAGGTATTGCATATCTTATTGCCATCACCGGGATAGGAAAATCCTCCTATTCAATTCCATTTATTGGTATTGAAGTAGAATCATTGAGTTATTTCTCTATATCGCTTCTATTTTTATATTTTGCATGCGGCATGCTGTGCTTGCATGGAATGCAGAAGGCACTTAACAATTGGCAGCTAATATCAGACATTGAGCTATCTGCACGCCTCCTCCAAGTTCCTAATATATTAATGGCTGGCACCATATCTAAAGCTCTCTTATATGGTGGGTTATTTTCGGTCGGCGCCAGCCTATCAGCACAAATTTTTAACATTAACGACTGGAAAATATATTTAGCCGGGAGCCTTGTTGGTCTCCCATATTTCTTAGCGCTACGAACATCTTCATACTTTGAAAAGCCCGCACCACGAGAGAACACGGACAACCCTAACTAGTGGTTCAAATCGCTCGCTTCGCTCACTGGGACGGGCTAAAGCCCGCCCCTTAACCAAACGTTAGCCTTTATGACACATATATCGAAATACCACGGAACATCTAAGCAGACTGCAACTGAGTTGCGAAATGGAATGATTGACCATACGCAAGGCGGTGGCGAGCTTGGACAAGGTTTTTATCTGGGCGATGAACTATGGGTTGCCAAGTCTTGGGCGCACAATCGTCATGGAAAAGACTCGGCGGTCCTCAAAATCGATGTTCCTGATCCAAAGTTCAACGCTCTTTCCCTAGAGTTGCTTTCTCGTACGGAAGCGCTGGCACTCAGGAAGGAAATCAAGCAAATGAATACGACTAGAACGTATTTACATGGATTCGACGTTATTTGGTCGCCAATAGTTGGAACCACAAGGGTTGACGCGGATCAGTACAAATACGAATCAAAAAATGGAGAAGACTTACTGAATAGCAGCTATTGCCCTAGGGCCCTTGTATGAAAGTTCATTATCTGTGCCACCCTCCACGAGACTCATTAAATTTCGTTTACGCAGCCGAACTGCCAGCCGACTACTATGCTCCAGGCACATTCTGTATAGAGGCTGAAAGTGCCAATGGGAAGCTTTCCGAATTTTTCGCATTTCCAGCACGAATGGGAGAGCGACTTATCGACACCAAACTGATCAAAGTAAACAGCCGCACCTATGCGGTCACTTTTGCCGAGCTGGGTATCAAATTCTATTTTAAAATCGTTAGTCTCGACAAAACTGCCCGGTATGTTGGAAACGAATCCAACCGGTTTGAATATTTTCGGCTATTTCGGGTACAGCCAGCGAATACACATCGCTTAGAGCAGGCATGCCTTGATCATGATTTTTACTTTATAGGGTTTGGCTCTAGCGAGAAGGCACAGCAGAGTGAGGGCTAACAAGTGGTTCAAATCGCTCGCTTCGCTCACTGGGACGGGCTAAAGCCCGCCCCTTAACCAAACGTTATACAACACGCATCGCACTTCGAACTAAGAACACCAACAGCCGCTTATCCTGTGTCCGTCAAAGCGCACACAAAAGTAGGAAATTGCGGAATATGCCGTCGCTTTTTTTCATGCTAGCGTGAAGCCACAACGTGTTGCACAAGCGAGCTTGGAACACCACGTTGTGGCTTCACGCCTAGCGCTGCAACGACACATTCGCGACCACCTTCTGTCTGCCCCATGAGAGCTCACTGGCGCGACGAATAAAGGGGTCATACAAACAACCGCAGGCGCGTCGTATAACTAGTCGCTGAAGCGGACACGTCAAAAGCTGCGCTTTTGAAGTACCCTTCGCTTCGCTTCGCTACGGTGCCGCTTAGCTCCAATAGTTAGGCACAAACATGAACGCCATACTAGCAACTCTCCCCATAGCCCTTATTGTTCTAATATTGAGCGATTTATGGCGAAGTAACGGGCTCTCATTTCTGGTTACTTGGCTAATCTTTTTATTTTTTACTGGATGTATATTTTTTTCGGTTACATCTACCGGCGCAATGCCTGTACATACACTAGTAAGTACCCTCATGTTTATGGTCGTTCAGATTTTCTTTCTGTTCATTCTACTTGGTAATTTTATAATCGAACGTCCTCTTACCAAGGGTATCGCACGGCCACAGTCGGTAGCTGCCCATATCGAGCAGCGTGGCCTTACCGGCGCCCCAGTTCAAAGAGCGTATAAAGTAATTTCAGTGCTAACCTACACTGTCGGGCCCTTATCGCTTGTATTTGCCTTGTTTTTTGGAAAGCGGCTTTAGCGGTGATGCGCCTAACTACTGGTTCAAATCGTTCGCTGCGCTCTCTGGGACTTGCTAAAGCAAGCCCCTTAACCAAACGTTAGGGTCAAAACAAATAACGGAGTACCACGCACATGGAAGTCAGATGCAGCTCACTAGATGAAGTCCGTGAAAACGTTGACAGAATTGATCGTGAAATCGTTTCATTACTCGCTAAACGCGGTAATTTTGTCACTCAAGCTGCATCATTCAAAAAAACAACAGATGATGTAAAAGCCCCCAATCGAGTCGAACAGGTTATTGCAAAAGTCACAGCGCTCGCACAAGAGCAAGGTGCAAACCCTGTGGTAGTAGAAAGTGTTTATCGCGCAATGATATCGGCGTTCATTGAGGCAGAGCTAAAAGAGCACTCTCTGCTTAACGCACATAGCGGAAACCCTAACTAGTGGTTCAAATCGTTCGCTTCGCTCACTGGGACGGGCTAAAGCCCGCCCCTTAACCAAACGTTAGGCCTTATGAACATACGCATCGCGTTTGTCCCCATAGCTTTATCCATTCCAGTGCTAGCCATATCAATTTGGAGGTGGGGTGCTTGCGGCTACGATTGTGGTCTTTTTCCTATCACTGGCAGACCAACAGTTCTTGAAGCAATAATCGTTTGTGCAACATTATTATTTATCACTTTTTCAGCTTTAACTTTCATAGCGCTAAGGCAGTTTTTCTCCAAAAAGTCCCGTGGCGATGCCTAACTACTGGTTCAAGCCGTTCGCTTCGCTCACTCGGGACTGGCTAAAGCCAGCCCCTTAACCAAACGTTAGAGTCCAGTCATGAAGCTGAAAATAGTCTCGATATTATTTTTAATGATTGCATCTTTAAATGCATTATCACGTGAAATTTACATCCCAGATGTAGATCAAAATGAATTTGAAATTATTGACGGGATTATTGATCATTTAATTCCAGCAGCTCCTATATATCCCGGCACGCACAACATAGCAGAATTCACATCAAATGCATCGCGCTCACAATCTTACAGTTGGGCATTATACAAAAATGACGAGAGCAATAAGTTCATGCTGCAAAGTTGGGAACTTGAAAAAGCTAAAGACTCACCCCAATCAATAGCCAATAAATTAGAAATTGAAATACCAAGAGAGGCCGCTCAACTAATATACACAATCTGGTCAAATTCAATTCTTAACGCACGGTACACGCGCATGCTGCACCGCGGACTAGATGGCAAAACATACAATTTTTCAATATCTTTACGCGGCATCGGCCAAGTTTCCGGTGAGATCTGGAGTCCATCCGAAAATCTACCGCCAAAATGGCTCGTAGACACCGGAGATTTAATTTATAAGGCGTCGCGCAGCCACGAAAAATTTACGCAAAAAACGCTTGCTAGCTTAAAGGCTACGAACATTAAGCTAACTGAGTACTCGTCAAAATCTCAAGCAGGCCTCTAACAAGCGGTTCAAATCGTTCGCTTCGCTCTCTGGGACTTGCTAAAGCAAGCCACTTAACCTAAACGTTAGCCAATCGCGTTCCGCTTAATGGATTTTTACACCGCGTACATCAGCAACATTGCTCCACTACTTTAGGCTTCACACAGTTTCGAAATTTGTGTTTACTGAGTTATCGCCGCCACTGTCGGGGCATAGTCAAAAACGTAGGCAGTCAGCTAAATTGCAAACATTAAATTTATCGTGTTGCGCCAGATTCATCGCGTAACGCGTTACAAGCGGGAAGGCGGTGCTTTTAATTATGCGTACATCCGAACGTCTAACAATTGGTATATGGACTCTCCCCACAAGTAGTGAGCAAAGCTTTTCTTTTGCACTTGTCGTCAGCGCGGTTGCATTGTAACCGCTCCACAAACCTCACCTTCGAATGATCCAGGCACGACCCGATGCTGTGCTCCCGATTTCTTTCTGGAGCCAGCTCATGATGCGTCCCGATCCCAGGGTCAAAGTCGTTTACCTCTACCCCAAGCCGGTCGACTTCCGCAAATCCATCAATGGCCTGGCGGCCCTGGTCGAGCTGGATATCAAGGTCGCGGTATTCGACCCGGTGTTGTTCGTCTTTCTCAATCGCGCGCGCAACCAAGTGAAGATTCTGTACTGGCATCGCAACGGTTTCTGTTTGTGGCTCAAGCGCCTGGAAGCCGAGCGGTTCAAGACCAAGTCGGATGCGGGTGATGAAGCCATCGAACTGACGGTGCGTGAGTTGAACCAACTACTGGAGGGCATCGATCTGTGGGGCAACCAACCGCACAAGGTGCTGACGCCGCGTTTCGTGACCTAAGCCGGTATAATCCACGGCATGATTTCCATGCCCGAACCCCTTCCCGACGACCCCGCCGCGCTCAAGCAATTGCTCGCTGAGGTGCTGTCTTCGGCGCAGAAATTGGCCAAGGACAAGGACGGGCAAATTGAACATTTACGCGAACAAAACGCGCTATTGATCCAACGCCTGTTCGGCCGCAAATCCGAGCAGACTGCTGATCCTGATTCGCCGCAGTTGGAGTTCTTCAACGAGGCCGAAAGCCTTATCGACGCCGCACCTGAAGCACCTGTCGATGAAGTCGTTGAGGAAGAAGTCGTCGCGCCAACCAAACGTCGTGGCAAGCGCAAGCCGTTGCCGGCCGAGCTGCCACGCGTCGAAGTCGTTCATGAACTCCCTGAGCACGAACTGAACTGCGCCTGCGGTTGCCGCAAACAGGTGATCGGCGAAGAAACCAGCGAGCAGCTGGAAATCATCCCGATGCAGGTGCGGGTGATCAAACACATCCGTAAGACTTACGCTTGCAAGGGCTGTGAGGCCGCACCGGTGACCGCCGACAAGCCGGCGCAACTGATCGAAAAAAGCCTGGCCAGCCCCAGCGTGCTGGCGATGTTGCTGAGCACCAAGTATGTCGACGGCATCCCGCTGTATCGCTTCGAGAAGATGCTCCATCGCCATGGAATCGACATCCCCCGTCAGACCCTGGCGCGTTGGGTGATCCAGAGTGGCGAACACCTGCAACCGCTGCTCAACCTGATGCGCGACACGCTGCTGGACTACCCGGTGCTGCACTGCGACGAAACCCGTGTGCAAGTGCTCAAAGAGCCGGGCCGAGACCCGAGCAGCCAATCCTGGATGTGGGTACAAACCGGCGGTCCGCCAGACCGGCCAGTGGTCCTCTTCGACTACACCACCAGCCGTGCGCAGGACGTACCCTTGCGCCTGCTCGATGGCTACCGTGGCTACCTGATGACCGACGACTACGCCGGCTACAACGCCGTGGCCGCACAAGCAGGTGTCGAACGCCTGGCCTGCTGGGCGCATGCGCGGCGCAAATTTATCGAGGCGCAGAAGGTGCAGCCCAAGGGCAAAACCGGGCGCGCCGATGTGGCGCTGAACCTGATCAACAAGCTGTACGTCATCGAGCGCGACCTCAAAGAGGCCAGCTCCGAGCGACGCCATGAAGGTCGTCAACAGCGCAGCCTGCCGATCCTCGCCCAACTCAAAGCGTGGCTGGAGAAAACCCAGCCCCAGGTCACGGCGCAGAACGCCCTGGGCAAAGCCGTAAACTACCTGGCCAGCAACTGGAGCCGACTGGAGCGCTACATCGAAGGCGGGCACCTGCCGATCGACAACAACCGCGCCGAGAACGCCATCCGCCCCTTCGTCATCGGCCGAAAAAACTGGCTGTTCAGCGACACGCCCAAGGGCGCGGCCGCCAGCGCGCAGATCTATAGCCTGATCGAAACTGCCAAGGCCAACGGCCAAGAGCCTTACGCCTATCTGCGCCACATCCTCGAACGCCTGCCTCAGGTCAACAGCGTCGAAGGCTATGAAGCGCTGCTGCCGTGGAACTGCTCGCCAGCCACGGCCTCCTGAAAACAGGCCTTGCCATGGCGGACGTGGTTTATGGAGCGCTTACGTTGCATTCGTATATCCGGCCTGTTTTGGGCTTTTCGCCCTGGCCAATCTGTAGTTCGCGCAGCGGGGGCCAAGCGTTCAATCGATCACGATGATCTGCCTATATGCCGCGCGGCATAAGCTGTAAGTCGCCAGTGATTTAGTCAGTAATAGGGTGTGCGGGGGTGGACCGATAATCTGGACACCTGCCTCTGTATGGAGGCTAGTGTTTAGGCCAGGCACGACCTTGGATACTCCGGCGGGAGAGCAATGGACTGTCCTCCCGCTTCTCGCTGACGGTTGTGGTGCGGGTATTCACTGACAAACCGTCATGCATCGCTACAGTACGCTTAGCGTCTTTTGCTCCTGTTGAAATTCTTGCTATCGCCTTCAGTCGTGCTGGCTGCCGGCGCGTTTGAGCAGTTGTTTGCAGCGCTCAGACAGGTGCAGCACGCGCAGGTGTTTGCCGTTTTTGTGGTAACGCTCGCGCAGGGTTTTCAGGGCAGTGATGGCCGAGTAGTCGACGAAGCTCAGGTGGCGGCAGTCGAGGGTGACGTTGGCGGGATCGTTGGCGGGGTCGAACTGGTTGAGAAAGGGCGTGGTTGAGGCGAAGAACAGCGTGCCATGCACGCGGTAGAGTTTGCTGCCGTCGGCCTGCGGGTCGCTGTCAGCATACAGTTCGCGGGCTTGCTGCCAGGCAAAGTTCAGTGCCGCGATGACGATGCCGCACAGCACCGCGGTGGCCAGGTCGGTGAATACGGTGATGGCGGTTACGGCGATGATCACCACAACGTCGTTGCGCGGCACCTTGTGCAGCACCCGTAGCGAGGCCCAGGCGAAGGTTTGCTGGGCCACCACGAACATCACCCCGACTAGGGCCGCGAGCGGTATTTGCTCAATCAGCGGCGAGAGAAACAGGATAAACAGCAGGATCATTACTCCGGCCACCACGCCGGACAGCCGCCCGCGTCCGCCGGAGCTGAGGTTGATTACGGTCTGGCCGATCATCGCGCAGCCGCCCATGCCGCCGAACACGCCGCTGAGCATGTTAGCGGCGCCGAGGGTTACGCATTCGCGATCTGGGTAGCCACGGCTCTCGGTGATTTCGTCGGTCAGGTTGAGGGTCAGCAGAGTTTCCAGGATGCCGACCAGGGCCATCAATAGCGCATAGGGCGCGATGATGCGTAGGGTCTCCAGGCTCCACGTCACGTGCGGCAGGGCAAACTCGGCAGGCCGCCGGCGATATGCGCCATGTCGCCCAGGGTGCGAGTCGGCAGGCCGAGCAGGTACACCGCGAGGCCGACGGCGAGGATGGCCACCAGGGCTGGCGGTACGCTGCGAGTCAGGCGTGGCAGCAGGTAGACGATGGCCATGGTCAGCGCCACCAAGCCGAGCATCAGGTACAGCGGTAGGCCGCTGAGCCAGGTTTCGCCGCTTTTGAAGTGCTCTAGTTGGGCCAGGGCGATGATGATCGCCAGGCCGTTGACGAAGCCGAGCATCACCGAGTGCGGCACCATGCGGATCAGCTTGCCCAAGCGCAGCAGGCCGAAAATGCTCATCAGCAGTCCGCCGAGCAGCACGGTGGCGAGCAGGTATTGCACGCCGTGCTCAACCACCAGCGCGACGATCACCACTGCCATCGAGCCGGCGGCGCCGGAGACCATGCCCGGCCGGCCGCCGAACAGCGCGGTTAGGGTGCAGATGATAAACGCGCCGTAGAGACCCATCAGCGGGTTGAGGTGGGCCACCAGGGCGAAGGCGATGCACTCGGGCACCAGGGCGAAGGAGCTGGTGAGCCCGGCAAGAATGTCGCTGCGCAGATGTTTGCTTTGCATGGGGTTCGGCTAGGTCGGCAGTGGTGCAGGGGCGGGCATGCTACGGCGTTGCCGCTATGCATGCCCGCCCAACTGCCCAGCGGCCTCAGGCTTTAAGCAGGGCCGCGACCTCGGCGCTGCTGAGTACCTTGCCGACTGACACCACCTTGTCGTCAATCACCAGCGCCGGGGTGGACATCACGCCGTGGGCGGCGATGGCGGCAAAATTGGTAACTTTCACCACCTCGGCAGTCAGGCCCAGATCACGCAGGGCGGCCTGGGTGTTGTCGGTCAGGGTGACGCACTTCTTGCAGCCGGAACCGAGAATTTTGATGATCATGGGATGCTCCACAGGTCAGATAAGCAGGTAAGAAAAGGCATTGAACAGATAGCCGATCAGCACGATACCAACCACCACAATGGTGAAGAACAGTGCCAGCAGCGGCGCCTTGATCACCTTCTTGAGCATGATCAACGACGGCAGCGACAGCGCCGTGACCGCCATCATAAAGGCCAGCGCAGTGCCCAGGCCGACGCCCTTGGCAACCAGGGCCTCGGCTATCGGCAGGGTGCCGAAAATGTCGGCATACATGGGCACGCCCACCAGGGTCGCCAGCGGCACCGACCACCAGTTGGCCTGGCCCAGCAGTGACTCGATCCAGGTCGCCGGAATCCAGTTGTGGATGGCTGCACCGATACCCACGCCAATCAGCACATACAGCCACACGCGGCGGAAAATATCGCTGACCTGGGCCCAGGCGAACTGCGCCCGGTCGCGCCGCGAAAGTTGCTCCTGGGGGATGTCGAGTACCGGGCTGTGCAGGACGAACGCTTCGATATAGCGCTCCATCTTCGCCCGACCGATCAGCGTGCCACCCAGTACCGCCAACACCAGGCCGACCAGCACATAGGCCAGGGCAATCGACCAGTTGAAGATGCTCGCCAGCAAAATCACCGAAGCCAGGTCCACCAGCGGCGAGGAGATCAGAAACGCAAAGGTCACCCCCAGCGGCAGGCCGGCGCTGGTGAAACCAATAAACAGCGGGATCGACGAGCACGAGCAAAACGGCGTGATGGTGCCCAGCAGGGCGCCGCTAAGCCGGGCCTTGAAGCCGCTCATGCCGCCGAGAATGCGCCGCGTGCGCTCCGGCGGAAAATAGCTCTGCACCCAGGAGATGCTGAAGATCAGCACGGCCAACAGGATGAAAATCTTGATCACGTCGTAGATGAAAAAATGCAGGCTGGCACCAACGCGGCTGCTCAGGTCCAGGCCCAAACCGTCTTCCAGCAGCATGCGCACCAGCCCACTCAGCCAGTCCATGCGCAGCAGTTGGTCGTTCAGCCATTTAAACAGTTCCATGGGCCTTCCTTAGTTTTGCACCTGGGGGCGTTCGTACCAGCCCTTGCTGCTGTTGACCATGCGCACCAGCCAGAGCATCACCGGCACTTCGATCAGCACGCCGACCACGGTCGCCAGGGCGGCGCCGGAGTTGAAGCCATACAGCACGATGGCCACGGCCACCGCCAGCTCAAAGAAGTTCGAGGCGCCGATCATGGCCGCCGGCCCGGCGATGTCGTGGCGGACCTTGAGGCGCCGGCACAGCCAATAACCCAGGGCGGCGATCAACAGGGTCTGCAGCAGAATCGGCACCGCCAGCAGGGCGATGATCAGCGGCTGGGCGACGATGGTCTGGCCCTGAAAGGAAAACAGCAGCACCAGGGTGGCCAGCAGGGCGACGATGGAAAACGGCCCGATGCGCGTCAGCACGGCTGGCAGCGCTGTCTCACCACGACGTAACAAGCATGCGCGAATAAATTGGGCGATGGCCAGCGGGATGACGATATACATCACCACCGACAGCAACAGGGTGTCCCACGGCACCGGGATCGACGACACGCCGAGCAGCAAAGCGACGATGGGCGCGAAGGCGAACACCATCACCAGGTCATTGATTGCCACCTGGCTCAGGGTGAAGTTGGCGTTGCCCCGGCACAGGTTGCTCCACACAAACACCATCGCCGTGCAGGGCGCCGCGCCGAGCAAAATCAGCCCGGCGACGTAGCTGTCGAGTTGCTCGGCCGGCAGCCAGTCGGCAAACACATAGCGCAGAAACAGCCAGGCGAAGAAGGCCATGGTGAAGGGTTTAATCAGCCAGTTGATGCTCAGGGTCACGGCCATGCCGGCGCGCTGCTCGTAGACCTCGTGCAGGGCGCTGAAGTCGATCTTCATCAGCATGGGGATGATCATCACCCAGATCAGCAGCCCCACCGGAATGTTTACCTGGGCGATTTCCAGCGCGCCGATGGCCTGGGTTGCCGCCGGGGCCGCGAGGCCCAGCAGGGTGCCGGCGATAATGCAGAGAAACACCCAGAGGCTCAGGTAGCGTTCAAAGAAACCCAGAGGGCTGGCTTGGCTCGACATTGGAAGGCTCCACGGTCATCAGGCTGCAATATTCGGTTTACAGAATATGCCTCGCTTAATATATTCGGCAAACCATATTTATTGTCGTGAGCCCGCCATCATGTCGCGCCCCCTGCGAGTCCTGTTCCTCTGTGTCGCCAACTCGGCCCGTTCGTTGATGGCCGAGGCCTTGCTGCGCCATGCCGGCGGCGAGGCCTATGCGGTGTTCAGTGCCGGCAGCCAGCCCAGTCAGCCTGATCCGCGCGCCCTGGCGGCGTTGGAACAGGTTGGCGTGGCGGTGGCCGGGTTGCGCAGCAAGGCGGTCGATGAATTTGCCGATGAGCATTTCGACTACGTGATTACCCTGTGCGACAAAAGCGCGCTGGAATGTGCAGCGCTGCCGCAGGCCGACGAAACGCTGGCCTGGCACTTTGAAGACCCGGCCGACAGCCACCAGCCGACGGCCTACCGACAGACCCTGCAAGCCATTCATGAGCGGATCAAGCTGTTCGTGCTGATCAACCGCAAGGAGCAGGCGGCGCTTGCCGACAGCCTGACGCCGGTCAACCTGTTCAAGTGCCTGGCCGACGAGACCCGTGCACGCATGAGCCTGTTGATTGCCACCGAGGGCGAGCTGTGTGTCTGCGAGCTGACCTGCGCCCTGAACGAAAGCCAACCCAAAACCTCCCGCCACCTGGCGTTATTGCGCAGCAGCGGCTTGCTCGCGGACCGTCGTCAGGGCCAGTGGGTTTACTACCGTCTGCATCCGCAGCTGCCGGCCTGGGCGCGGCAACTGCTGGAGAACGTGGCACAGGCCAACGGCGAGTGGTTGCAAGCGGATGTCGCCCGGCTGCAGGCCATGGCCGATCGACCGCTGCGCCAAGCGCTGTGCTGCTGAATCAGGGGCCACTTTGCCAGGACTGTTTATGACCGATGATCATTTGCCGCACCTCGACCTTGAGCTGTTTGACCGGCCCAGTGCCGATAAGCTCGCCAGCGTACCGACCGCTGCCCATCCGCCGCGCATCCTGCTGCTGTACGGCTCCAACCGCGAGCGTTCGTTCAGCCGCCTGCTGACTTTCGAGGCGGCGCGCTTGCTGCAGGCCATGGGCGCGGAAACGCGGATCTTTAATCCCAGCGGTCTGCCGCAGGTGGACGATGCGCCGGACAGTCACCCCAAGGTGCAGGAACTGCGCGAGCTGGTGCTGTGGTCGGAAGGCCAGGTGTGGTGCTCGCCGGAACGCCACGGGGCGATGACCGGGGTGTTCAAGTCACAGATCGACTGGATTCCCCTGAGCATGGGCGCCGTGCGTCCGAGCCAGGGCAAGACCCTGGCGCTGATGCAGGTGTCGGGCGGTTCGCAATCGTTCAACGCGTTGAACCAGATGCGCGTGCTCGGGCGCTGGATGCGCATGTTCACCATCCCCAATCAGTCGTCAGTGGCCAAGGCGTTTCTCGAATTCGACGACGCCGGGCGAATGAAACCCTCGGCCTATTACGACCGGGTGGTGGACGTGATGGAGGAGTTGGTCAAGTTCACCCTGCTGCTGCGTGGGCAGGCGGACTACCTGGTGGACCGCTACTCCGAGCGCAAGGAGTCGGCCGAGCAGCTGTCGAAACGGGTCAATCAGGCCTCCATTTAATCGTGTCAGGATCAATCTGCATGTCGCACCCCTTCGATAGTCTCAGTGTTCCCGATCAGTCAGGCCGGCTGATTTTTACGCCGTGCCCAGGCACCAAGGACAGCAGTCTCGCCAATGCCTTGAGCACGCTTAAACAGGCTGGCGCCAGTGCCGTACTGACCCTGATGCCGCTCGCCGAGCTTGAGTCGAATGGGGCCAGTGAGTTGCCGGCCCAGTGCGCCGCGTTGGGGCTGACCTGGCTGCACCTGCCGGTGGCTGATGAGCAGGTGCCGCTGGCCGATTTTGATCGCGCCTGGCAAGACTGCCACGCCCAGATACGTGACCTGTTGAACGCCGATCAGGCGATTGTCATCCACTGCAAGGGCGGCTCTGGGCGCACGGGGTTGGTGGCGGCGCGCATCCTTATCGACAACGGCATGCGCCGCAGTCAGGCAGTAAGCCTGGTGCAAGCGCTAAGGCCAAAAGCCATTCAGCATCCGGCCCATGCCGGTTGGCTGGCCCAGTTTGACCCTGACTAATTGTGCTCACCGGGAGATTCGGCAAATGACGATCAAAGTAGGTATCAACGGTTTCGGCCGCATCGGCCGCCTGGCCCTGCGCGCTGCCTGGGGCTGGCCAGAGCTGGAGTTCGTGCAGGTCAACGACCCGGCTGGCGATGCGGCGACCCACGCCCATCTGCTCAATTTCGACTCGGTGCATGGCCGTTGGCAACATGAGGCCAGCCATGCTGGCGAGTGCATCGTGATCGACGGCAAGTCGATCAAGGTCACGGCCAACAAGGCGATTGCCGACACCGACTGGTCGGGCTGCGATCTGGTGATCGAAGCCAGCGGCAAGATGAAGACGGTGGCGGTGCTGCAGGGCTATCTCGATCAGGGCGTGAAGCGCGTAGTGGTCAGCGCCCCGGTGAAAGAGGCTGGCGCCTTGAACGTGGTGCTGGGGGTCAACCAGGACCTGTTCGACCCGGCTGTGCACCGCATTGTCACCGCCGCCTCCTGCACCACCAACTGCCTGGCACCAGTGGTCAAGGTGATCCACGAACACCTGGGCATCCGCCACGGGTCGATCACCACCATCCATGACCTGACCAACACCCAGAGCATCCTCGACCAGCCGCACAAAGACCTGCGCCGCGCTCGGGCTTCGGGCATGAGCCTGATCCCGACCAGCACCGGTTCGGCCACCGCCATTGCCGAGATCTTCCCGGAGCTGCGCGGCAAGCTGAATGGCCACGCTGTGCGCGTACCGCTGGCCAACGCCTCGCTGACCGACTGCGTGTTCGAGGTTGAGCGTTCGACCACGGTGGAGGAGGTCAACGCCTTGTTCAAGGCCGCAGCCGCCGGCCCGCTAGCCGGGATTCTCGGTTATGAAGAGCGGCCGCTGGTGTCCATCGATTACCGCACCGACCCGCGTTCATCGATCATCGACGCGTTGTCGACCATGGTCGTCAACGGCACCCAAGTGAAGATTTACGCCTGGTACGACAACGAATGGGGCTACGCCAACCGCACCGTGGAACTGGCACGGCTGGTGGGTTTGGCCGGCTGAGCGAAACCCGTGGGTGATTCGGGGGGCTACGGGTGCTTTCCCGGATTGCATCCGGGCTACGGGCTTAAATCGGAGCGCGGATGTAATCCGGGAAGTTCTGGCAAGTGTCCACCTCGGATTGCACTCGGACTACCACCCTCTCCCCCAGCCCCTCTCCCGTGAACGGGAGAGGGGAGCCAAACCCACGCAGTATTCAGCGCACGCGTACCGCCCCCTCTCACCTACGGGGAGAGGGGCCCGGCGCTCACACACTATTCAGGAATAACCCATGGGTTTGTTCTCGCAGCTTTCCAGCGACGTCCGCCAATACCTGCTGGTAACTGGCAACTACTGGGCCTTTACCCTCACCGACGGTGCCCTACGCATGTTGGTGGTGCTGCATTTTCACAGCCTCGGCTACACGCCGCTGCAGATCGCCGCGCTGTTTCTGTTCTATGAAATCTTCGGCGTGGTCACCAACCTGCTGGGCGGTTACCTGGGCGCGCGGCTGGGGCTTAATCGCACCATGAACATCGGCCTCGGGCCTGCAGGTGGGCGCCTTGCTGATGCTCACCGTGCCGGCGGCCTGGCTGACGATTCCCTGGGTGATGGGCGCCCAGGCGCTGTCGGGGATCGCCAAAGACCTGAACAAGATGAGTGCGAAAAGCTCGATCAAGTTGCTGGTGCCGGATGGCGAGCAGGGCAGGCTGTACCAGTGGGTGGCGATTCTCACGGGCTCGAAGAACGCCCTCAAGGGCGTGGGCTTTTTCCTCGGCGGCGCGTTGCTGGCGCTGCTGGGCTTTAGCGGTGCGGTGTTGGCCATGGCTGCCGTGCTGGCGCTGATCTGGCTGGCCAGCTTGTGGCTGTTGCAGAAGGACCTGGGCAAGGCCAGCGGCAAACCGAAGTTTCGCGACATCCTGTCCAAGAGCCGGGCGATCAATATTCTCTCGGCGGCCCGGCTGTTTCTGTTCGGTGCCCGTGATGTGTGGTTTGTGGTGGCGCTGCCGGTGTACCTGTCCGCCGTATTCGGTTGGGACTTCTGGCAGGTGGGCGGGTTTCTCGCCACCTGGGTGATCGGTTATGGCGTGGTGCAGTCCTTCGCGCCGCGCATCACCGGCAAGGCCCGTGGTGAGCTGCCGGATGGTCGCGCGGCGTTTATCTGGGCCTTGCTGCTGGCCGGGTTGCCGGCGGCGATTGCCCTGGGCCTGGGCAGCCCGTTGCCGGCCGAGTGGGTGCTGATCGGCGGCTTGCTGCTGTTCGGCGCGCTGTTTGCGGTCAACTCCTCGCTGCACAGCTACCTGATCGTCAGCTATGCCAAGGCCGATGGCGTATCGCTGGACGTGGGCTTCTACTACATGTCCAACGCCCTCGGTCGCCTGCTCGGCACCTTGTTGTCGGGCTGGGTGTATCAGGCGTACGGGCTGGAGGCGTGTTTGTGGATTTCCTCGGCGTTCGTGTTGCTGGCGGCGCTGATCTCTATTGGCTTGCCGCGGCATGGGGTGCCGAGTGCTTAGGCGGGTTTTGTCCATGTGCTGGGCGGTTGCTGGCGTTGATTGATCGGCGCAATTCGCGGCTGAAGCCGCTCCTACAAAAGCCTGGTCGCCGTGCACACAAGCAGCGCAATTCTCTGGATTAGCGAGAGTCGTGCAGTGGCCTAGATCAGCATCGGCAGCGCCTGCCGCTATTCCTGTGGGAGCGGCTTCAGCCGCGAAGTGGGTGTTGAGAGTTGGAGGGCTTCGCTGCTGAAGCCGCTCCTTCGACAGGCGCGCGCGGTGCAACCGTGCGCAGGCGAGTCGCCGTTAATAAGCGCAACTTTGTGCAAGTGCGCCTGGCCTGGGCGGCGCAGACTTTGGCTTCGTGATTGGGAGCCATCTGATGAACCTGTTTTTGTATCTGTTGACCGTGCTGATCTGGGGCACCACTTGGATTGCCATCAAACTGCAGTTGGGTGAGGTCGCATTGGCGGCGTCCATCACCTATCGCTTTGCCCTGGCCGCGCTGGTGCTGTTTGCCGGGCTGCTGCTCAGTGGCCGTTTGCAGCGCCTCGATTGGCGCGCGCAACGGCTGTGCATGGCTCAGGGCCTGTGTTTGTTTAGCTTGAACTTTCTGTGTTTTTACAACGCCAGCCAGTGGATCCCCAGCGGTCTGATTGCCGTGCTGTTTTCCACGGCGACCTTGTGGAATGCGCTGAGCGCGCGGCTAGTGTTTGGCCGGCGCTTAGCCGTCAATGTATTGCTCGGCGGCGGCTTGGGCTTGCTTGGTTTGGCCCTGCTGTTCTGGCCTGAGTTGGTTGGCCACGACGCCCGCCGCCAGACCTGGCTGGGCGTGGGGTTGGCCTTGCTCGGCACCCTGTGTTTTGCTGCCGGCAATTTGATTTCCAGCGTGCAGCAACAAGCTGGCTTTCGGCCGCTGAGCACCAATGCCTGGGGCATGTTCTACGGTGCCTTGCTGCTCGGCGGTTACTGCTTGCTCAGCGGCACGCCGCTGACGCTGGAGTGGAGCAGGCGTATATCGGCTCGCTGCTGTACTTGGCCATTCCCGGATCGGTGATTGGCTTTACCGCTTATCTGACCCTCGTTGGGCGTATTGGCCAGGAACGCGCGGCCTATTGCACGGTGCTGTTCCCGCTGGTGGCGCTGAATATCTCCGCCGTGGTCGAGGGCTATCAATGGACGCCGCCGGCCTTGCTCGGCCTGCTGCTGGTGATGCTCGGCAACGTTCTGGTGTTCCGTCGACCCAAGCCACAGTTGGCGCCGGCTTAAGCCTCTGGCTTCAGCAGTTTGGCGTAGTCCGCTGCCGGTAGCGGGCGGGAGAAGTAGTAGCCCTGCAACTCGTCGCAGTTGAGGCGGTGCAGCAACTGGGCTTGTTCGGCGCTTTCCACCCCTTCGGCAATCACCGACAGATTGAGGCTGTGGCCGATGCTGATAATGGCGCTGACCAGCGGCGCGTCGGGGTCTTCGCTGCTCAGGCTGCTGATAAAGGAACGGTCGATTTTCAGCTGATCAACTGGGAAGCGGTGCAGGTAAGAGAGCGACGAGTAGCCGGTGCCAAAGTCATCCAGGCTGATTTTGATACCCAGTTGCCGCAGGCCGGCGAGGTTGCTGTGCACCGTGCAGCTTTCTTGCAGCAACAGACCTTCGGTGACCTCCAACTGCAGCAGGTCGGGCGTTAGCGCAAATTCGTCGAGCAAGGCCTGCAACTCTGGTAGCAACGACTCGCGGCCAAAGTGGGCCGATGACAAATTTACCGCCACTGGCAGGCTCGGCACCCCGGCATCGAGCCATTCGCGCAGCTGGCTGCAGGCTTGGCGCAGCACGTACTGGTCGATGCCGAGGATCAGGTTGCGCTCCTCGGCAAACGGGATGAACTTGTCCGGCGGCACTTGCCCTTGGCCGTGGCGGTTCCAGCGGATCAGGGCTTCGGCGCCGATGATTTTCTGGCTGGCGGCGGCGACTTTGGGCTGGTAGTAAAGCTCGAACTCTTGCTGCTCGATGGCCTGGCGCAGGGCCATTTCCAGGCGCAGGACCTCACTGGCCAGTTCGCCCATATCGGCGGTGTAGCACTGATAGCTGTTGCGCCCCTGGGCTTTGGCTCGGTACATGGCAATGTCGGCATTGCGCAGCAGGGTTTCCGCATCCAGACCGTCATTCGGGTAGAGGGCGATGCCGATGCTTGGGGTGATGGTCAGGTTGGCGCCTTCCAGATGCACAACATCGCCCAGGCACTGGATGACGTCTTTCGCCACCCGGACGGCGTCTTCACTGTGGGTGATGTGCGGCAGCAAGATGACAAATTCGTCCCCGCCTAGGCGGGCCACCGTATCGCCTTTGCGCACCTGATTGCAGAGCAGGCCGCTGACCATTTTGAGCAGTTCATCGCCCAGGCTGTGGCCCAGGGTGTCATTGACCTGCTTGAAGTGGTCGAGGTCGATGAACAACAGCGCGATCAGATGGGGGTTGCGCTCGTTGCTCAGGATGGCTTGTTGCAGGCGATCGGTCAGCAGCAAGCGGTTGGCCAGGCCGGTCAGCGAGTCATGGGTGGCCATGTGCAGGATGCGTTGCTCGACCCGTTTGCGTTCGGTGATGTCCACCTGCACGCCGGTGAGGCGGTTGGCCTTGCCGTTGTGGTCGAAGCTGACGTGGAAGATGCACGACAGGTGATGCACCTCACCATTTGGCCACCTCAGTTGGTACTCGATCTCGTGCCGCGAATGGGGACCGTCAATGCCATTGCGCAGGACGGTTACCAGGCGCGAGCGGTCCTCGTCGGTTAGCCGTTCGAGCCAGAGGTCAGTACTGGCTTTGACGCTGAAAGGCTCCAGACCATAAAGCCGAAAGGTTTGCGCATCCCAGTACGACTGCTGAGTGCTGATGTCCCACTCCCAGACGCCCAGGTAGGCCACTTCGGCGGCGATCGACAGACGATCGGAAAGCCGTTGACGGGCCTCCTCGGATTCATGGCGTTGCTGGATTTCGTGCTCCAGCTGCGCGGCGCGCACACTCAGGGCTTCGTCACGGGCTCTTAGTTTGCTGGCCATCTCGGTAAAGCTGCGGGCCAGTTTGCCCAGTTCGTCCTGGCGTTCGGTAGGCAGTTCGGGGCTCAGTTCGCCGGTTGCCAGGGATTGGGTGGCCCGTTGCAACATGCTCAGCGGGCGCGCCACCTGCCAGCGAATAATCCAGGCCAACAACAGCAATTCGATCGCCAGGCCAATCAAACCGGCGATCAGAATGGTACGGGCGGAGGCGAAGGCTTTTTCTTCCAGCAGGGCCTTGGGGTAAACGCTGATAAACGACCAGTTGGGCCCGCGAATACGGCCCACACCCAGGTAGTACTGACCGTCGGCCGAGGTCACGACGCTGGGCCAGCGTTGGATATCGTGAATGCTCTGGGTAAAGCTCTGCAGCAGTGGGTCACCGAGTTTATCCAGCTGCAGACTGCCGGCCGATGTGCGGATTTTCTCCATCAATTGCGGGTGGGCGATCAAGCGGTGTTGGTCATCAATGATCAGGTTGTAGGTGCCGGTGTTGCTCTGCTCAGTGGTGCGCTGCACCAGGGCTTCGATGGAGATATCTTGGGAAACGGTACCCAGCCACTGGCCGTGCTGGTCCGCCGGGGTGATGGTGGACAGCATCCAGATGCCGGCCTTGTCATCGAAGTACACCTCTGTCCAGCTGTTCAGGCGCTGCGGGTTACGGTCAGGCGCGGAGTTGCGCACCGGCGGGTAGTCGAAGTTATTGGTATTGCGATCAGACTCCTGGCCCCAGTTGACCGAGGGCGAATACATGATCAAGGCGACGCCGGGCAAATCGATATAGGCCGAGTAATAACGCATGGTCATCGGTGCGCCCCACTCGCGCAGGAGCGTGAAGGCCACCAGCACCTGGCGGCGGATATCGTCATTCAACGTCACCTGAGCACGGATATAAATCGATGGCTGACGCTTGAAGTCGTCCAGCTCCGGGCGCACACGGATCAGGCCGTCGGGGTAGCGCACGAACCAGTGATCAAATTCAAGTTGCGGGTCTTGCCCAGCCTGTTCCTGCAGGCGCCGCAGGTATTCATCACGCAGCAGGTAGGTGTTTTGTTCGGCTTGGATAAACACATCGGAGTCGAACTGGGTGCGCGAGGACACCTCGCTGCGCAGGCTGTCGAGCGCTTGCTGGCGCAGGCTGCGCATGCTGGTCTGGTAGCTGAGCCAGGTCACGGCAATGATCGCCAGAGCAATCACCAGGCCGATCTGCAACTGAATGCGGCGGGCCAGATTGAAATGGCGACGTGTGACGACTGATCCCATGAGTACTACTCGGCGTCTTGCAGGGGGGAGAGAGGCGCTGACGCTTCTCTTGGCAGTCATAGCGGACGGGTGGCGTGGCTCTGTTGCTGTCATCTCAACGCCCCTCACGCCTGCTGCGCGCCGAAAGCTAGATTTTTCGTCGTGTGTTGTGCCCGGCTAACGTTAGCCAGGCCAATAATGGATAGCAGAAATAGTGCGCGCCGAACAGCAACAGGCCCATGGGCCCCGGTTCGTCTTTGAGCACCATCAGGCCGAGCAAACCGAGGTAGAGCAACGCCAGCACGCCGCCATAAACGCCGAGCAGGCGCAGCCGTTCACGGCTGCTGGGCGGGCGCTGCTGTTGCCAGGCAAACCAGCGGGCCATGCCGAAGCCGACGGCGCTGGCGATCAGCAGCGTGGTAATCACGCCGCCCAGGTGCACCAGGCTGCGCAGTAGCAGGTTGAGCACGATCACCGCAGCAACGCCGCTCAGGGCCAGGCGGCTGACAGCAACATTGCTGGGCGTGGGTTCGTGCATGGTGCCCCCTACAGGCTGCGATTGAGGCCGAAGCGTTTTTTCAAGCCGGCTTGCAGCCAGGCCTTGGGCACCAGAGCCGCGAGCAGAGGCAGAGCGCGGCTGCCGTTGCCCAGGCGCAGCAAGTGCGGGCGACGGCGTTTTTGCACGGCGGCGAGCAGGTCACGGGCAAACTCGCTGGCCGGAGTCGGGTGGTCCTGGGAGGCATTGGCGCGGGCGCGGATGCCCTCGCGGATCGGCCACCAGGGTGAGGCTTCGTCCAGCAGTTGTTCGGCCTGGGCGCTGGCGTTGCTGCCGAAGCTGGAGGCGATGGCGCCGGGTTGGACTTCCATGACCTCGATGGCGAACGGCGCCAGCTCCATGCGCAGGGCATCGGAGAGCGCCTGCACGGCTGCCTTGCTGGCGCAGTAGGCGCCGGCAAACGGGGTAACCAGCACGCCGGAGACGCTGCCGATATTCACCACCAGGCCCTTGTTCTGGCGCAGCAGCGGAAAACACGCGCGGGTCACGCCGATCAGGGCAAAGACGTTGGTCTCGAACTGCTTGCGCAGGGCCTCGACGCCGCCATCCAGCAGCGGCCCCATGGCGCCGTAACCGGCGTTGTTGATCAGCACGTCGAGGCCACCGGCTTCGGCCTTCAGGCGTTCGGCCAACAGGCCCAGGGCCAGGCCGTCATTGACGTCCAGCTGCACCGCGGTAAAGCCGGCGGCGCTCAGGGCGGCCAGGTCTTCGGCTTTGCGGGCGCTGGCCCAGACGCAATAGCCGGCGGCCTGGAAGGCGTCGGCGAGGGCGCGGCCGATGCCGCTGGAGCAACCGGTGATCAGGGCGACAGGCTGGGTCATGCAACAGTCCTTGTGAAAGATGAGTTTGAGGGTGGCTCAGTCGTCGGCGTGGTCGCGCAGAAACACCAGGCTGTCGGCCTTGGAGTGCTCGCTGCTGAAACGGTAGCCCTGGGCGTTGAAGTCCTTGAGGCCGGCCGGGTCTTGCAGGCGTTCCTTGATCACGTAGCGTGCCATCAGGCCGCGGGCCTTCTTGGCGTAGAAACTGATGATCTTGTACTGGCCGTTTTTCAGGTCTTTGAACTCGGTATTGATCACCCGCGCGTGCAGGGCTTTGCGCTTCACGGCGCTGAAGTATTCGTTGGAGGCCAGGTTGAGCAGCACGTCGTCGCCTTGGGCGGCCAAGGCCTCGTTGAGCCAGCCGCTGATGCGCTCGCCCCAGAATTCATAGAGGTTCTTGCCGCGCGGGTTGGCCAGCTTGGTGCCCATTTCCAGGCGGTAGGGCTGCATCAGGTCGAGGGGCCGCAGCAGACCATAGAGGCCGGAGAGCATGCGCAGGTGCTGCTGGGCAAAATCGAAGTCGGCGTCGTTGAAGTCGTCGGCGTGCAGGCCGGTATAGACGTCGCCCTTGAATGCCAGCAAGGCCTGCTTGGCGTTGGCCGGGGCTGAAGTCCGGCGACCAGCTGCCGAAGCGCGCGGCGTTGAGGCCGGCAAGTTTGTCGGAGAGGTCCATCAGCGTGCTGATGTCCGCCGGGCTCAGTTCGCGCAGCTGAGCGATCAGTTCGCTGGCGTGGTCGAGGTGAGCGGGCAGAGTGAAGCGCGGGGTCGCCGGTGGGGTCTCGTAGTCGAGGGTCTTGGCCGGGGAAATCACCATCAGCATAAAGCGGCTCCTAAATATGTGCGGCGATTCTAGCGCGTCGCTTGCAGGCGGGGAGGGTTATCGGTAGTTGGAAAAATAAGGATATCTTCCCGTTAGCTGTTGTAAGGCAATCATCCTTGCGCCCGGATAGAGCTGGAGCTGTTAAAAGCTTCGCGGTCAAGACCGCTCCCACGGATTCTCAAGCGCCTCGGTCCCGTCAGGAGGCCGAAACGTAGCGCACCGAAGTAACAGCCGCAGGCTGGCCCGCAGGGCGAGCAAAGCGAGTCAAGAGAAAGTAACTCGGCGTAAAGCCGAAACCGGTAATGGCGGTAAGCGCAACAGGTAGCTGGCGTTGCAGAAAAATAATCACCGCGAGTCTGTTGTAGTGCTTTTCCTGTCATCGTTTTTGCGTTATCTACTGAGCTAGACCGTCGAACCCGGCAACACCGGTGGCGGTCGTGGCGTGTTGTGGTTTATCGCTGCCTTGCCACTGCAGCGGTGCTGTTACCACGGCCTGCTCGGCCTTCACGGGTGTGTACCGGCCCACCGCCCTGGGTGGGAACTCGACGCTCTGTTCGCGGCGCAATGCTGCTGCAGTGCTGCGTCGTCTGGCCCCCAGTGAAAAGGTGAGCGAGTATGGAAAATCACGGACGTGTCAGCCCCACCGCGCCAACCCTGTACGCCCTCGATACCAACGTACTGATCCACGACCCGAATGCCTTGCTGAACTTTCAGGAGCACCACGTCGCCATCCCGATGACGGTGCTGGAAGAGTTGGACAAGCTGAAAAGCGGTAAACAGGGGGTGGCGGCCGAGTGTCGCCAGGCCATTCGCCTGATCGACAAGATTCTTGGCGGTGCCACGCCGGAGGAGGTCGAGCACGGGGTGCCGATCCTGCGCGACAAGAGTGGGCCCTGCGGTTACCTGTCGATCCTCATGAGCAAGCGCGCGGAGCCGCTGACCTGGCTGCCGGAAGACCTCAACGACAACAAGATCATCAACCAGTTGGTCGAGCTGCAAGCCAGCCGTCCAGGCCTGTCCGTGGTGCTGGTGACCAAGGACATCAACATGCGCCTGAAGGCGCGGGCCTGCGGGATTGCCGCCGAGGATTACCACACCGACCAGTTGGTGGACGATGTGGCGCTGTTGCCCAAGGGTTATCACACCCTAAGTGGCTCGTTCTGGGACCGCGTCAGTAAGGTCGAGACCCGTCAGGGCCAGGGCCGCACCTGGCATCAGGTACAGCTGATCGACAACCTGCCGGCGGTACACATCAATGAATTTATCGTCGACGAGCAGGGCTTCGTCGGCTGGATCAAAGGCATCAAGGCCGATGAGCTGCTGATTCTCGATCTGCATCAGGAGCCGTTGCTGCATCAGGAGGCCTGGGGCTTGCGGCCACGGGATATCTATCAGGCGCTGGCGCTGTATGCGCTGCTTGATCCGGATATTCACTTGGTCAATCTGTCCGGCGCGGCGGGCTCGGGCAAGACCATTCTGGCCCTGGCGGCGGCCATCGAGCAGACCATGGTCAGCAAGCGCTACCGGCGCATCATCGCCACCCGTAGCGTGCAAGGGCTGGATCAGGAGATCGGCTTTCTGCCCGGCACCGAGGCGGAGAAGATGGAGCCCTGGCTCGGCGCCATCACCGACAACCTCGAAGCCCTGCACATGGATGACGAGAACACCCACGGCAGCGTCGACTACATCCTGCAAAAGGTGCCGCTGCAGTTCAAATCCCTCAACTACATTCGCGGGCGCAGCTTCCAGCAGAGCCTGATCCTGATCGACGAGTGCCAGAACCTCACCCCGCACCAGATGAAAACCATCATCACCCGCGCCGGCACCGGCTCCAAGGTGGTGTGCCTGGGCAACCTGGCGCAGATCGATACGCCCTACCTGTCGGCGCCCAGCTCCGGCCTGACCTACCTGACCGAGCGCTTCAAGGACTTCCCCCATGGCGTGCACATCACCCTGCAAGGGGTGCCACGTTCGCTGCTGGCGGAATACGCCGAAGCCAATATGTAAGTGCTAGAGGCTGTTGCCGTTTCATCGCGGTTGCGATTGAAACGGCAACAAACCCCAGGCGGCGTGCCCGCCGACGTTTGCCCCATGCGTTGTCCTGGCGGGTTTACAATCGGCGCTCCTAATCCGGAGCAAGCCTGTGCTGACTCATCTCGATTCCCAGGGCCACGCCAATATGGTCGATGTCACCGCCAAGGCCGTGACCTTCCGTGAAGCGCAAGCCGAAGCGCTGGTGCGCATGCGTCCCGAAACCCTGCAGTTGATCGTGCAGGGTGGCCACCCCAAGGGGGATGTGTTCGCCGTGGCGCGGATTGCCGGCATCCAGGCGGCGAAGAAAACGTCTGATCTGATTCCACTCTGCCATCCGCTGTTGCTGACCGGCGTCAAGGTCGAGCTGACGGCCCTGGGCGAGGATGCCGTGCGCATCGTCGCGCGCTGCAAACTGGCCGGCCAGACCGGGGTTGAGATGGAGGCCCTGACCGCTGCCAGCGTTGCTGCCCTGACCATTTATGACATGTGCAAGGCGGTGGATCGCGGCATGGTCATCGAACAGGTGCGCCTGCTGGAGAAACTCGGCGGCAAGAGCGGCCACTACCGTCTGCAGGATCAAGAGGGAGGCGAAGCATGATTCATGTGCAGTATTTCGCCCGTTATCGCGAAACCCTGGGCATCGATGCCGAGCAACTGAGCGGCAGTTTCGCCAGCCTCGACGCGTTGCGTCAGCAACTCCTGGCCCGTGGTGGGGTGTGGCAGGTGCTGGCCGAGCCGAACCTGATGTGCGCGCGCAATCAAGAGCTGTGCAGCCTCGACGAGGCCGTCAGCGCCGGTGACGAAGTCGCCTTTTTCCCCACCGTAACGGGAGGTTAGCCACATGGCCATTCGGGTCCAGAACGCGCCGTTTGATCCTGGTGCCGAGGTCAATGCCCTGCACGCGGCCAATGTCGGCATCGGCGCGGTGGTCGGCTTTGTCGGCTATGTGCGCGACTTCAATGCTGGGCAGGACGTGGCCGGCATGTTCCTCGAACATTATCCGGGGATGACCGAGAAGGCCCTGGCCAAAATTGCCGTCGAGGCCGAGCAGCGCTGGCCGCTGCTGCGCCTGGAAATTCTCCATCGCGTTGGCGCTCTGGAGCCCGGTGAGCCGATTGTTTTTGTCGGCACCGCCAGCGCCCACCGCGAGGCCGCCTTCGAGGCCTGCAACTTCGTTATGGATTACCTGAAGACCCGCGCGCCGTTCTGGAAGAAGGAACACGGCAGCACCGGCGCCAGCTGGGTGGAAGGTCGCGCCAGCGATCAGCAAGCCGCACAGCGCTGGCAGGATGAAACACCGCGTTGAATATGTCGGTTCTGCCACCGCAGGATGAGGCCGCTGCCAGCCTTGAGGCACCGGCCAAGCCCTGGTTTGTCTACCTGGTGCGGGCCGCCAACGGGGCCTTGTATTGCGGCATCAGCGACGACCCGCAGCGGCGCTTCGCCCAACATCAGCGCGGTAAGGGCGCGCGCTTCTTCTACTCCAGTCCGGCCCAGGCCCTGGTGTATGTCGAGCGTTGCGCCGACAAGCCGGCGGCCCTGCGCGAAGAGCGCGGCATCAAGCAATTGAAGAAGTCCGCCAAGGAAGCCTTGGTGGCCAGTTACCTGGCTATCCAGGCCGCTGATGGCGTGCCATCAGCCTGAGTGGCTAGGCCAGCGCAGGCTGCACGGGTAAGCTGGATTTTTCCCCGCCGCCCGGAGCGCGCCATGCACGAGTTGATTCTGCATCACTACCCGAACTCGCCGTTTGCTGAGAAGGCTCGCCTGTTGCTCGGCTTCAAACAGCTGTCCTGGCATTCGGTGCTGATCCCGCCGGTGATGCCCAAACCCGATCTGACCGCCCTGACCGGCGGCTACCGCAAGACCCCCGTGCTGCAGATCGGCGCCGATATTTATTGTGATACGGCGTTGATCGCGCGCCGTCTGGAAGCAGAAAAAGCCACGCCGGCGCTGTTTCCCGAAGGCCAGGAGTTCAATGTTGCTAGCGTCGCGCAGTGGGCCGACTCGGTGCTGTTCCAGCATGCGGTGAGCCTGGTGTTCCAGCCCGAGTCGATTGCCGTGCGTTTTGCGGCGCTGCCGCCAGAGGCCGTTAAAGGCTTTATGGCCGACCGTGCTGGCCTGTTCAGCGGCGGCAGTGCCAGCCGTTTGCCGTTGGAGCAGGCGCAGCAGCAATGGCCGACCTTTATGGCGCGGTTGGAGCAGCAGCTGAGCCGCGAGGAAGGCGACTTCCTGTTTGGCGAGGTGTCCCTGGCCGACTTTGCCATGGCCCATCCGCTGTGGTTTCTGATGGCCACGCCGGTCACCGCACCGCTGGTGGACGAGTATCCGGCCGTGGCCGCCTGGCTCAAGCGGGTGTTGGGCTTTGGTCATGGTTCGGCGAGCAAGCTGGATGCGGCCGCTGCCATTGAGATCGCGCGCAATGCCACCCCGGCCGCTTTGCCGAGCGAGGCCAGCCTCTTGCCCGCGGGCTTCCAACTTGGCCAGCAGGTGGCGATTGCGGCCACTGACTATGGCGTCGATCCGGTGGTTGGCGAGCTGCTGTTTGCCGGCACTGAGGAGCTGATCCTGCGTCGTGAAGACGCGCGTGCGGGTGTTGTGCATGTGCACTTCCCACGGGTCGGCTTTCGCCTCGAAGCCTGCTAAATCGGCCCAGTAACAGCAAACGCCCGGCCCTGCGCCGGGCGTTTTCGTTTTCGGCCTCAGTTGTCGCTCCTGTCTCGCGCTGCAGCCCCCGTTTATGGCGTGATGCCGCTCGTCGTTTCGTGGACCAAAGCGGGAAACTTGGGGTATTCCTGACTAAGCTGCTCAACAAATCTGTTGATGTCGGCAACCTGGCGTCAAGTAACGGTTGAATGGGGCGTTGCTGCCCCGGAGGTCCCATGGATGAAGTGCCTGGACCGTCTGCACGCCTGCCTCTGCTGGTGGTGTTGACGCTGCTGGCGGGCCTGGGCGGGCTGGTCAGCTGGCAGTGGTATGCACTGGAAGCACGTGACCGGCAGGTGCAGGAGCAGAGCTTTGCGCTGGCGGTGGATGACATCACCCAGCGTATCAATGACCGCATGGGCGCCTACGAGATGGCCCTGCGCGGCATGTCGGGGGTGTTTGCCAGCAGCCAGCAGGTTTCGCCCGAGGAGTGGCAGCGGGCCGTCGCCCAGCTGCAATTGCAGGCCCGTTATCCAGGCGTTCTGGCGTTGGGCTGGGGCCGCTACCTGGCCGGCCCGCAAGCTGTGACGGGGATGTTCCCCGCAGGCGTGCGCCAGGATTACTTGGTGGTGACCTATATCGCCCCGCCTGAGGACGCGAACTTGCGCGTGCTGGGTTTCGATCTGCTCAGCGAAAGTCGGCGCCGCCAGGCATTTGAGCGGGCCAGCCTCAGTGGTTTAGCCGCGCTTAGCCAGCCCGTGCAACTTAAACAAGCCGGTACCCATGAACCGCTGCTGGGCGTGCTTTTGTTTGTGCCGGTTTACCGGCCACAGCCTGCAGGCGCGCGCGCGAGCGCATCGTCGACTGAATTGCTCGGCGCCGTATATGGCGCCTTTCGGGTGCCGGAGCTACTGAGCGGCCTGCTTGGTTCGCGCGGGGCGTTGTTCGACCTGGCGCTTAGCGACGAGGGGCAGCCGCTCGACCTGCGCCGCGAATCGCGTCGAGTGCCCCGTTTACAGGTTCAGCGCGAGCTGGAGTTGTTTGGCCGGCGCTGGCAATTGACGGTCAGCAGCACACCTCAATACGAGCAGGGCCTGGATAACCGCAGCCTCAGTTTCAGTCTTTGGGTCGGCTTGCTGGCCGCCGCCTTGTTGGCCTTGCTGGTGGGCGGTTACCTGTACCTGCGCGAGCGGGCGCTGGTCAGTCAGGAGCAACTGGACGAGGGCCTGCGCGAGCGCGAAGAGCGCTTTCGCCTGGTGGTCGAAGCGTCGCCCAATGCCATCGTGCTGGTGGACAGTCACGGCCTGATCGCCATGGTCAATCGGCAGACCGAGCAGATGTTTGGCTACGCCCGCGAGCAGATGCTCGGGCAGGCCGTGGAGATGCTCTTACCCGGCGCGTTGCGCAACGCCCATGTGGCGATGCGCCAGGGCTTTCAGCAGGCCCCCGAGCCGCGGCGCATGGGTGGTAACCGCGAGTTATTCGGTCAGCATCAGGAGGGTCGGCTGATTCCGCTGGAGGTGGGCCTGTCGCCCTTGCGCAGCGGCAAGGATGTGCTGGTGCAGGCGGTGATCATCGACATCAGTGCTCGCAAGGCGGCCGAAGAGCGCTTTCGCCTGGTGGTCGAAGCATCGCCCAATGCCATCGTGCTGGTGGACAGCCACGGCGTGATCATCATGGTCAACCGCCAGACCGAGAAGATGTTTGGTTACCCCCGTGATCAGGTGCTCGGCCAGCCGGTTGAAATGCTCCTGCCGGATGCCCTGCGGCACGCCCATGTTGGCTTGCGCCAGGGCTTCCAGCGGGCGCCGGAACCCCGGCAGATGGGCGGCAGCCGCGAGTTGTTCGGCCAGCACTGCGAGGGTCGGCTGATTCCGCTGGAAGTGGGGCTGTCGCCGTTGCGCAGCGGCGACGATGTGCTGGTGCAGGCGGTGATCATCGACATCAGCGCGCGCAAGGAGGCCGAGCAGCGCCTGCGTGAACAGGCCGAGCAACTGGCGCTGGCCAACCGCTATAAATCGGAATTTCTTGCCAATATGTCCCATGAGCTGCGCACGCCGCTCAACAGCATTCTGATCCTCAGCGATCAACTGAAGCAAAATGCCCCCGGTAACCTCAGTGCCAAACAGGTCAAACATGCTGACATCGTGCACAAGGCCGGCAGTGACCTGTTGCAGTTGATCAATGACGTACTCGACTTGGCCAAGGTTGAGGCCGGGCGCGTGCAGCTCAAGCTGGAGCCGCTGAATGTGCGCGAGATGCTCCACGAGCTGGACGCCAGCATGCGTCCGCAGGCGGAGTTGAAAGGCTTGCTGCTGCTTAATCAGGTGGCTGATGACGTGCCCCAATACATCCTCAGTGACCGCGTACGCTTGCATCAAATTCTGCGCAACCTGCTGTCCAACGCGTTGAAGTTCACCGATCAGGGCCAGGTTGAATTGCAGGTCAGCATTCAGCCAGGCGTAAGCGACAGCGGCCTGACCTTGCTGTGCCTGCGGGTGTGCGACAGCGGTATTGGCATTGCCGCCGATCAGCATGCGCGAATTTTTCAGGCATTCCAGCAGCTCGACGGCTCCACCAGTCGCCGCTACGGCGGCACCGGTCTGGGCCTGGCCATCACCCGTCAGTTGCTGGAGGCGCTGGGCGGCGATATCCAGCTGCAGAGCAAGCCGGGGCAGGGCTCGCAATTCAGTGTGCGGCTGCCGGTGGAGGTGCTCAGTGAGCAACAGGTGCGGGCTTTGCAGGGGCGTGTCGAGCCGCTGCTGGCGCTGCCTGCCGAGCGCCGTAGTGCGCCGCTGAAGGGCCAGCATGTGCTGCTGGTGGACGATGATGTGCGCAACATCTATGCCCTGATGGCCCTGCTCGATGAGTTGGGCCTGCGCGTCACGCCGGCTGCTGACGGCATTGAGGCGCTGGCCTGCTTCGGCCGTGACCGCTTTGATTTGATCCTGATGGACATGGCCATGCCCAACATGGATGGCTATACCGCCACCCATCTGCTCAAGTATCAGCATGGCTGCAACATTCCTATCATTGCCATAACGGCCCATGCGATGAAGGGCGACCGGGAAAAGTGCCTGGCCGCCGGTGCAGATGATTACCTGGCCAAGCCGGTGGCGCGCCAGGAGCTGCTTGATCTGCTTTGTCGTTGGCTGAACAGTCCGGGAGGTAATGACCATGCCGGTGCAAACTGAAGCTCCGTATCAGGCGCCCACCTTGCTGGTGGTGGACGATCGTCAGGAAAACCTGGTGGCCATGGAGGCCCTGCTGGAGAACAGCGCATGGCAGGTGCGGAGCGCCGGCTCCGGCGAGGCCGCCTTGCGCTGCCTGCTGGAGAACGAAGTCGAGCTGGTGCTGCTGGATGTGCAGATGCCGGAGATGGATGGCTTCGAAGTAGCACGTCTGATGCGTGGCACGCCGCGCACCCGTTTCACCCCGATCATCTTCGTTTCGGCCATCGCGCAAACCCAGGATGCCGTGCTTAAAGGCTATGCCAGCGGCGCTGTGGATTTCATCCTCAAACCGTTTGACCCCCAGGTGCTGCGGCACAAGATCCGGGCCTTGCTGGTGCACGAGCAGAGTCGGCGTGAACTGCAGCAATTGACCCTGCAACTGGAACGCGCCCAGGCCTTCAATGCGTCGGTATTGGCCAATGCCGCTGAAGGCATTCTGGTGGTCGACGAGCAGGGCTGCATCCAGTTCGCCAACCCGGCCGTGGCGCAGATGCTTCACGGGGCGGCCGCAGACCTGGAAGGCACGGCATTGATGTCCTACCTGCAGCAACCCGGCTTGCCGGTGCGCTGGCAGGACAGCGAGTTCTATCGTTACTGGCAGCGCGGCGAAACCCGCCGCGTGCATGACATCAATCTGCACACCTTTACCGGCGAGTTGCTGCCGGTGACCCTGTCGTTTTCACCACTGACGGGCTTGCAGCGCTCGATGGTGGTCATCGTCCTCGATATGTCCGTCGAGCGTGCCCTGCATGCCCAGCTGGAGTCGCAGGCGATTACCGACCCGTTAACCGGTCTGCTTAATCGCCGAGGTTTCAACCAGGCGCTGGAGTCACTGCTGGCGCGGGTGGTGCGCAGCGGCAAGCGGATTGCCGTGTTGTACCTGGACCTGGACGGCTTCAAGCGGATCAACGACTCCCTCGGCCATGCCGCCGGTGATCAGGTGTTGCAGTATGTGGCCGAACAGCTGCGTGTGTGCCTGCGCCCCTATGACATTCTGGCGCGGGTCGGCGGTGATGAGTTCACCATCCTGCTGGACTCCCTGGTGCATCCGGAATACGCCGCCAAGATTGCGGAAAAACTGATCCAGATGATTTCCGTGCGCCACCGCGTCGACGGTGTCGAGGTCACTCTGGGCGCCAGCGTTGGCATTGCCAGCTTTCCCGAGTGCGGCCAGGACCTGGAAGGCTTGCTGCGGGCCGCCGATATGGCCATGTACGAGGCCAAACGCGCGGGGCGCCAGCAGTACCGCTTCTTCTCCCCGGAGATGAACGGCCGCGCCCGTTCCCGTCTGATGCTGGAAGAGAGCCTGCGCACGGCCATCGAACAGCATGATTTTCAGCTGGTGTACCAGCCGCAGATTCATTTACAGACGGGCCGCCTGCGCGGTTTCGAAGCCTTGCTGCGCTGGCAGCGGGCGGGCGTCGGTACGGTATCGCCAGGGCTGTTTATCCCGCTGCTGGAGGAAACCCGGCTGATCAATCAGGTGGGCGACTGGGTCTTTCATACCGGGGTCAGCCAATTCCTCACGTTACCGCCGGCGTTTCGCGAGCAACAGATTCTCAGTCTGAATGTCAGTCCGGTGCAGTTCAGCATGCCCTCGCTGCTGGATGACCTGCGCCGGGTGCTGGACTTGCACCAGCTGGCCCCGGCGCAACTGGAGCTGGAAGTCACCGAAAGCGCGCTGATGCACAACCTCGAAAACACCCGCGAGCAGCTGCAGCAACTGCGCCGGCTCGGCGTGCGGGTGGCGATTGATGATTTTGGCACCGGCTACTCATCACTGGCGTACCTGCGTCATTTCGAGCTGGACACGCTGAAGATCGATCGCCTGTTTATCGCCAACATGCTTGAGTCCGAGCGCGATGCGGCGATTGTCAGCAGCATCATCGAACTGGGGCGCAACCTTGGGCTTGAGGTGATTGCCGAAGGGGTAGAAACCCTTGAGCAGCGTAACTGGCTGGTTAGCCAGAATTGCGCCGTGATGCAGGGCTTTCTGGTGGCGCCAGGCTTGCCCCTGGCTCAAGCGCAGAACTTTCCGTTGACGCTGGACTGGCAGCGCTTGCCTTTCAAATCCACGCCGTAGTGCCCACTTGAAAGTGCCCTTGGGCATTTTTTAGTGGGCCGAAATGGCGTTTGATGCCCTTCTAGTTAAGGCCAATGGCCAGTATCATCACCCCGCGTCATGGATGAACGCTTGGGTTTTACGCCGTCTGCCGTCGGTTACCCAATACTGGATAGGAGTCCTCATGAAAGAACAGCGCTATCTTCCCGCCCTGCGCGCGCACATCGAGCAACTGCTCAATCAGGGCTGGGTCATCACCACCCGTGCCCCCCTCAAGTTGCGCAATGGCCGGCAAAGCCTTGTGGTTAGCCACGGCATGTTGATCAGCGAAGGCCTGTTTTAGCGCGCGGCTGCGCAACAACCCATTCGCATCACCCTCTCAACTTCGTCATCTTGCACAGTTGCAGCACAGCTGCCGCTGCGGAGTATTGTGGCCAGGCGCTGCTCGCGCAGATCTCGGGGCGTTTGCGCCGGGCGCACCTTGGGCAACTGGGCGGCCAGTTGGCGGAAGTGTTCGAGGCGTTCGTAACACAGGGTCAACTCACCGCTTTGGGTGTTGTACCAGGCGTCCGGACTGCCGCAGGTGGTCAGGCGCAAGGTTAAGGGGCGAGGCAGGGCAAAGGTGTCACTGGCCTTGTTGGCTACAGCTTCCAGTTCGCCACTGGCGCGCACCTTGGCCAGCATGTCGGCACCGTGCTCCAGCTGGCGCGGCGGCTCATCGTAGAGCACCTGAATGCGCTGTCCTGGCGGTGCTCCAACCGGCCGGCGAAAGTGCTGCGCCAGCCAGTCCACTGCGTGCTGCACCTGCTGGTATTCCTGAGGGCAGTAGAACGCTCGCTCGTCCGGCAGGCCGGTGGCGGTGATGATCCACTCCAGGTTCTCGGGGTCGCTGCCATAGGCCAGGCAGGCGATGTTGTAGAAGCGCTGGGCATCGAGGCCATGACTGTCCCAGCTGTAGACCTTTTCCTCGGGCGCTTTCGGCAGCCGCCACTCCAGGCGCCAGTAATCGGCCACGTCCAGCAGCTTGGCGTAGAAGTTGGCGTCGCGTTGCTTGCCCTGCAGCAGAAACAGACCGACGAAGCCAAGCTGGTCAGCCGCATCCTCCTCGCGACCAAGCACCGGCAACTGCAGTTCATTGATCAGCAGATGCCCCATCTCATGCAGCAGGGTGAACTCGGCATTGGCCGTAACAAAGCGCAACTCGGTAGCTGTCAGATCGCTTTGTTGCACCGGGGCCGCGGCATGGCAGGCGCTGGTCAGCAGTAACAACAGGGCTAGATACCAAGGCCTCATGGCGGCGGTCTCCTTCACGCGTCGGCGTCGGTCTGCGGCTGCTGACGAAACACCAAGGCCTTGAGACCGCTGGCGGTGCTGATGTCGGGAAACTCGGGCGGGTTCTCCAGGCGCTCGCTGAACATCAGCGTGGGTGCCTCGCGGGCCATGCTGTCGATCAGGAACTCCGGGCCGATGTCCGGGTCGTTGACGCAGGCCAGCACCGTACCTTGCGGCGTCAGCAGTTCGGGCAGTTGGCGGAGGATGCGCTGGTAATCCTTGCTCAGGGCAAAGCTGCCTTTCTGGAAGGTCGGCGGGTCGATGATCACCAGGTCGTAAGGCCCGCACTTTTTCACCTTGCCCCAGGACTTGAACAGTTCATGGCCGAGGAACGTGACCTGGCTGAGGTCGTGCTGATTCAGGCGATGGTTGTCGCGGCCGCGGCTCAGGGCGGCACGGGCCATGTCCAGGTTGACCACATGTTCGGCGCCGCCGGCGATGGCTGCCACGGAGAACCCACAGGTGTAAGCAAACAGATTGAGCACGCGCAGGCCGCGCGCCTGGGCGTGCACCCACTGGCGGCCGTAGCGCATGTCGAGGAACAGGCCGCTGTTCTGCTTCTGCCCGAGGTCGAGCTTGTAGCGCAGGCCGCTTTCGCTGATCAGGCATTCGTCCACAGCCTCGCCCAGCAGCCATTCGGTGCTGCTTTCCAGCAGGTAGCGGTGTTGCAGCAACAGGCTGTGGGCCTGACTGTGCTGCCAGTTTGCCGTTTGAGTGAAGGCCATCAGCATCTGCTTGAGGGCCGCCAGCTCTTCATCGCTTGGCTGACGAAACAGCGCCACCAACAGCACACCTTGCAGCCAATCGACCGTCAGGTGCTCCAGCCCCGGATAGCAGCGGCCGCGGCCGTGAAACAGCCGGCGGGTTTCCGTGGGGGCGGGGTGCAGGGCGGCCAGCAGGTGCTGGTGCAGAAAGGCGATGGCAGCGGTGTTCATGGGTTCGGTTCGGCGTAAAGGTTATTGGGCATGTGCCGCCGGGAGGTAATCCGGGCGACTTAGTTCTGTTCCAGCTCGGCCAGGCTGAACGGCAGCGGCGGGGTTGGCCAGTGCAGGTCGAGGGCTTCAAACTGGCGTGCCAGCAGGCTGGCCAGCAGCAGGTTGCGCAGCCATTTATGGTCGGCGGGCAGCACATACCAGGGCGCATTCGGGCGGTGGCTGCGGGCCAGGGTGTCAGCCCACTCGGCCTGGTACTGGGGAAACTGGCGATGGGCCTGGAGATCGGCGGCGCTCAGCTTCCAGTGCTTGTGCGGCGTGAGGATGCGTTTGCGCAGGCGCTTGAGCTGCTCTTCAGGCGAGATCTGCAGGTAAACCTTGAGCAGGTGAATGTTGTTGGCGCTCAGCTCGTCCTCAAAATCAGCAATCTGTTGCAATCGCTCATGGCTTTGCGCGACCTGGATAAAGCCGTCGCGCCGGTCGCCGACAATGCCCTCATAGGGGCTGCGATTGAAGATGCCGATGCTGCCCAGCGGTGGTAGGCGCCGCTGGTAACGGGCGAGGAAATCTTCCTGGCGCTCGGCGGTGCTGGGCAACTGAAAGTTGCTGACGTCCACCCCTTGCGGGTTGAGGCCGCGGAACAGGTGGCGGATGGCGCCGTCCTTGCCGGAGCAGTCAGGACCCTGCAGCCACAGCAGCAGAGCCTCGCGGCGATTGGCCCAGAGCAGTTGCTGCTGTTCGTCGAGATAATGCTTGAGCGCCTCGAAACGCTCTAGGCAATCATCCTTGTCCAGGCCGAAGTCGCGGGCCGGATCGCCCGCCAGCGGTGCTGCAACATCGCAGCGGCAACTGTCCAGCAGGGCATCATCGAGGCGCGGCAGCATCAGTCTTTACGACGCTTGAGCTGGTCGCGCAGTTGGGTTGGCAGTTGGCGGATGATCAGCATGTCGCGGGCTTCGTCGAACTCGATCTTGGAGCCCAGCAGGTGTGATTCGAAGCTGATCGACAGGCCCTCGCCACGGCCGGTAAACCGCTGGAACTGCTGCAAGGTGCGTTTGTCCGCCGGGATTTCTGGCGACAGGCCGTAGTCCTTGTTGCGGATGTGGTCGTAGAAGGCCTGCGGACGTTCTTCGTCGATCAAACCGGAGAGCTCCTGCAAACCGACCGGCTGGCCGATCTTGGCCTGGCTACTGGCATAGCCGACCAGGGCTTGGGTTTTTTCGCGGGCGGCTTCTTCCGGCAGGTCTTCGCTTTCCACGAAGTCACTGAAGGCTTTCAGCAGGGTGCGGGTTTCGCCGGGGCCGTCGACGCCTTCCTGGCAGCCGATAAAGTCGCGGAAGTATTCCGAGACCTTCTTGCCGTTCTTGCCCTTGATAAAGGAGATGTACTGCTTGGAGTTGGCGTTGTTCTGCCACTCAGAGATGTTGATCCGCGCGGCCAGGTGCAGCTGGCTGAGGTCCAGGTGCTTGGCCGGGGTGACGTCGAGCACCGCATTCACCGCCACGCCTTCGCTGTGGTGCAGCAGCGCGATCGACAGGTAGTCGGTCATGCCTTGCTGGTAGTGAGCAAACAGCACATGGCCGCCGGTGGACAGGTTGGATTCTTCCATCAGCTTTTGCAGCTGCTCGACTGCCTGGCGGCTGAACGTCGTGAAGTCCTGGCCGCCGTCGAGGTAAGTCTTCAGCCAGCCGCTGAACGGGTAGACGCTGGATTCCGCATGGAACAGGCCCCAGGCCTTGCCCTGCTTGGCGTTGTAGGTGTCGTTGAGGTCGGCCAGCATGTTCTCGATGGCCTGCGACTCGGCCAGCTCGGTGCTACGGGCATGCAGCACGGCCGGACTGCCGTCGGGTTTTTTCTCGATCAGGTGGACGATGCAATGACGGATCGGCATGGGTTTTCTCGGCAGCAGGTCGGGGGCGTGGCCCGGATCAGCGCAATCCGGGCCGCAATGGCCAGCAGTTTACCCGAGCTGACGCTGGCGCTGCTGCAATGCCTGCAGGCGTTCGATCACATAGCGCAGGTGCACGTGCAGTTGGTACAGCTCGTTGGAGTAGGACAGCGGCACTTCGACCTTGGCCAACTGCACTTCGAGTTGCTCCAGGCGGCCGATTTCATCCTGCAGACGTTCGGCCGGGGTATCGGCGTTCAGGGTTCGATCAATTTCACGCAGGTATTTGTACCAGCGATAAATCCGCGCGCGGATGCGCCATTGGTAGATCGGGCCGATGGCCTTGGACAGCGGGAACAGCACCATCAACAGCGGGATCAGCAGAATGATGTAGCGGTCGGCCAGGGAGGCGATGCGAAACGGCAGGTGGCGTTGCAGCAGCGGCAGTCCGTCTTTGTAGTAGCGCTCGGCATCCTCGGCCAGCTCGAAGGTCAACGGCCCGGCGTTGGGGAAGGCGCCGGGCGGGTCGAGCAGGCTACCGGCAGCCATCACCTCGCGGGCGGCATCGAGAAACAACGGTGCCAGGCCTGGATGAAAATCGTCATTGATCACCAAGGTGGCGGCGGGTGCGAGCATCGGCGTGTCCTGGGCCGGGGCGTTGGCGGCCAGATTGAGCAGGCCTTCACCGACCCGGATGCGGTTGAAGTACGGCAGCCGCGCTGCATAGGCCGCCGCGCGGCGAAAGCCGGCCAGGCGCAGCTCGGGGTGGCTGGCCAGTTGTTGAATCAGCGGGTTCTCCGCCGGGCCGATAAAGAACCCGGCATCCAGCTCGCCGGCCAGCAGCGCGGTCGCCGCCGGGGTGCCTCCGAGCAGTTGCCAGTGCGCTGGGTACTGCGCCGGCGTGATGGCGTTGGCCGTCAGAATCGCCGAGCTGGCGGCCAAGGTGCCGCTGCCTGCGCCACCCAGGGCCAGGCGCAACGGTTGCAGGTCGGCAATCCGGTCGAGGTCCAAACCCTGGCGATAGAACAGCCACAGTGGCTCGTGATAGACCGCGCCTAGGCTGCGCAAACGTGCGCGCTGGGCGGCGGGCAACTGCTGCTCCAGGCCGCTTTGCACCAGCGCAATCTGCACCTCGCCAGGCTCAGCCAGCAGGCGTTGCAGGTTGTCGCTGGAGCCCGTGCTGGTCACCAGGGTCAGCTCGAAGCCCTGCTTGGCCAGGGCGATTTTCAGCTGCTCGGCAAACTGGCGATAACTGCCGCCCTCGAAGCCGGTGGCCATATGCGCATGCATCGGCGGCGGCGGGGCGACAAAATAAAACAACGCCCCCACCAGCGCGGCAAACACCGGCACCGTCCACAGGTTGGCCAGCAGGATGATTTTCAGGTCTTTTAATGCACGGCGCATGGCAACGTCCTTTCGCGGGCCTTTACCCAAGGATAGGCCGGCCCTGGCACAGAATGAAACCGGTACGGCAGAGCCATGGGGTAACATGCGCCCTGGTTTTTAGCGTCGAATCAGGAACCGCTCCATGCGCATTCTGCACAGCTCCGACTGGCACCTTGGCCAGCACTTTATGGGCAAGACCCGCCAGGCCGAGCACCAGGCGTTTCTCGCCTGGCTGATCGAGCAGGTGCAGGCGCAGCAGGTGGATGCCGTGCTGGTGGCTGGGGATATCTTCGACACCGGCGCGCCGCCCAGTTATGCCCGTGAGCTGTACAACCACTTTATTGTTGAGTTGCGCCAGAGCGGCGCCGAGTTGCTGGTGCTGGGCGGCAATCACGATTCGGTAGCCATGCTTGGCGAGAGCAAGACCTTGCTGGCGCAACTCAATACCCGAGTGATTCCCAGCGTCTGCGCCGAGCTCGAGGAGCAGGTGCTGGTGCTGCATGACCGCACCGGCCAGCCGGGGGCCATTCTTTGCGCCATTCCGTTTATTCGCCCGCGCGATGTGCTGTTCAGCCAGGCCGGCGAGAGTGCGCAGACCAAGCAGCAAAACCTGCAAAGCGCGATTCAGCAGCACTACCAGCAGTTGTATGCCTTGGCCTGTGCCAAACGCGATGCGCTGGGCGGCCAGCTGCCGATTATCGCCACCGGCCACCTGACCACCGTGGGTGCCAGCGCCAGCGAGTCGGTGCGCGAGATTTATGTCGGCAGCCTGGAAGCCTTTCCCACCAGCGCCTTTCCGCCGGCGGCCTATATCGCCCTGGGCCATATTCACCGGCCGCAGAAGGTCGGTGGCCTGGAACACATTCGCTATTGCGGTTCACCGATTCCCTTGAGTTTCGATGAGGCCAAACAGCAGAAGGAAGTGCTGCTGGTGGACGTCACCAGTGATGGCTTGCAGCAGGTCACAGCGCTGCCGGTGCCGCGCTTTCAGCCGTTGCTGTCGCTGCGTGGCAGTTTGAGTGAGTTACCTGCAGCCATTAGCGAGGCCGCCAAACAGGGCTCGGCGCAAACGCCGTTATGGCTGGAAGTGCTGGTGACCGCCGACGATTACCTGAGCGACCTGCAGCCACGGCTGCAGGCTCTGTGCGAAGGCTTGCCGGTTGAGGTGCTGCGCATCCGCCGCGAGCGCGGTACGGCGGTGGCGGGGTTGACCAGTGCCACACGGGAAACTCTGGATGAGCTCAGCGTGAGCGATGTGTTCGCTCAGCGCCTGAGCAGCGAAAGCCTGGAGCCCGAGGTGCAGGCGCGCCTGGTGGGCCTGTACCAGCAGGTGGTGGCCGAACTGGCGGAGGAGCCGACATGAAGATCCTCAGTCTGCGCCTGAAAAACCTCAATTCGCTGAAGGGCGAATGGAAGATCGACTTCACCGCCGAGCCGTTCAAGGACAACGGCCTGTTCGCCATCACCGGGCCGACCGGGGCGGGCAAGACCACCCTGCTGGATGCCATCTGCCTGGCCCTGTACCACCGCACGCCCCGCATGGGCACACTGTCGGCCAGCAGCAACGAGTTGCTGACCCGGCATACCGCCGACTGCCTGGCCGAGGTCGAGTTTGCGGTCAAGGACCAGCACTACCGCGCCTTCTGGAGCCAGCGCCGGGCCCGCGACAAGAGCGACGGCGCGCTGCAGGCACCGAAAGTCGAGCTGGTGCAGATCGATCAAGCCACGGGCGTCGGGCAGATCCTCACCGACAAGCTGAATGAAAAACTCAAACTGACCGAGAGCCTCACTGGTCTGGATTTCGAGCGCTTCACCAAATCCATGCTGCTGGCCCAAGGCGGCTTTGCGGCCTTTTTGGAGGCCAACGCCAACCAGCGCGCCGAGCTGCTGGAGGAGCTGACCGGCACCGACATCTATGGGCAGATTTCCCAGCGGGTGTTCGAGCAGACCCGTGAGGTCAAAGCCGCATTGGATCAGCTGCGGGCCAAGGCCTCTGGGGTCGAGTTGCTGAGCGATGAGCAGCGCCACGAGCTGTACAGCGAAGTGCAGAACCTGCTGGCCGACGAGGCCGAGCTGCTCCGTGAACAGCAGCAGTTGCAGGTGCAACGCCAGTGGTGCGAAGACCTGGCCAAGGCGCAAAACCAGCAGCAGGTGGCGCAGCACAATGAGCAGCAGGCGCTGCTGGATCTGGCGGACGCGCAACCGCAGCTTGAACAGCTGCTCGCCAGTGAACCGGCCAGCAAGTTGCAGCCCCAACATGCCGCCTGGCAGCAGGCGCAAGCAGCGCTTATTCAGGTTGAGCAACATTTGGCGCACACCAGCGCCGCGCGCCAGCAGGCCGATCAGCAACTGTGTCAGCGGCTGTGGCAGGCCAGTCAGTTAAGTCAGCACTTGGCCCAGGCGCGGCAGCGTGAGTTGAGCCAGGTGCAGCAGCAGCGCGAGCAGGTCGCGGCACAGTTGGCCGAGCAGCCCCAGCGTGGCCAGTTGGGCGAGCAGTTGCGCGCCTGGGCAGGCCAGTTCGAGCAGCTGCAACAGTTGGCTGGCGATATCACTGGGCAAACCGCCCAGCAGCAAGCGGGCCAACTACGCCTGCAGCAATTGGCCGAGCAGCGGGGCGGCCAGCAACACCAATTAAGCGCCGCCCAGGATCAGTGGCAGCACGCGCAACAGCAGCAAGCGGCTGCCCAGGCGCACCTGGATCAGGTGCAAGGTGCCAGCCATGAAGCTGCCTTGCGTGAGCAGTGGCAGCAGCTACTCAATCAAGGCAATGGTCTGGAACGCCTGGCCGAGCTGGTGCCGTTGCGCCAGCGTTTGGCTCAGCAGGCTGCGCAGTTGCAGGCGGCAGCTCGACTCAAGCACGCTGCGCAACTGGCGGACTAAGGAGCAGGCAGCTGGGACTCGTTGCGCCAGCAGTACAAAGACCTGGCCCAGCAGGTGCTCGATAAGAAAAAACTCCTGGAGCAAGAGCAGCGAATCCAGAATCTGGAAAACTACCGTGCGCAGTTGCAGCCCCATGAGGCCTGCCCGCTGTGCGGTGCCCATGAGCACCCGGCGGTAGCCGCTTATCAGGCGCTGGATGTGTCGGTAACCCAACAGGCGTTGAACCGTAAAAAGGCCGAGCTGGAGGCACTGAAAGCGCAGGGCGAAACCCTCAAGACTGAGCAGGCCATCCTCGTCGAGCAGCGCAAGCAGCAAACGCTGCAGTTGCAGCAGTGCGAAGACGAGCGCCACGCGCGCGCCGAGGACTGGCAGCAGCACTGTCAGGCCCTGGGCATGCAGCTCGCCGATGCGTCGGCCCTGACGGCCGCTCGCCAGCAACATGGGGCTGAACTGGCCAGCCTGGAACAGCGTCTGGCCCAGCTCGATGGCTGCAAGGCGGCGCTGGAGGCTGCCCGCAGCCAGTGCCTGGCACAGGAAAAACGCTACAGCCAGCTGGAACAGCAACAGGCCTTGCTGGATAAGGATCAGCTCAATCAGCAGCAGGCGCTGCAGGCCATCGACGAACGCCTGGCCCATTTGCAGCAGCAACAGCAGCAGCATCGGGTGGCGCTGGAACAGGCCCTGGCGGCCTTGGGTTATGCGCTGCCCAGTGATACCAGCGCCTGGCTGGCCGAGCGTGAACAGGACTGGCACACCTGGCAGCAACAGCAGGCGCGGCAACAGACACTGGCTGAGCAGCAGCGCGAGCTGCAGCACGCCGTACAGGCGGCCAGCGAGCAGCAAGCCCTGTGGCAGCAACGCTGGCGTGAGCTGGCCCAGGCCGAGTTGCCGGCCCTGAGCGAGGCGCAGCTAACGCCGTTATCCCTGGCCGAGGTCGAGGCCCAGTATCAGGCGGCGCAGAAGCTGGCCAATGATCTGGCTGTCGAGCAGCAGTTGCGCACCGAGCAGTTGGGCCAGGCGCAAGCCACTCACCAAGAGCATCAGCAGGCCTGGCTGGCGGCGCTGCAGCTCAGCCCGTTCGCCAGCGAGGCGGCATTCGCCGCGGCGCTGCTCGGCGACGAACAGCAGACCCAATTACGCAGCCTCAAGGCGCGCCTGGACAAACTGCTGACCGAGGCACAGGCGCGCAAAGCCAGCAGTGAACAGGCCCTGGCCCAGTTGCTAGCGGCGCCGCAGACCCAGCTCGGCCGTGGCCAGTTGGACGAGCAGTTGCTCAACCTCAGCCAGCAGAGCAAGGCGCTCAATGAGCGTCAGGGCGAGTTGCGCGCCCAGTTGCAGGGTGACGAACAACGCCGCGCCAGTCAGCAGGAGTTGTTTGCCGAGATCGCCCGCCAGCAGGCCGACTACGACCTCTGGCAGCAGCTTAATAGCCTGATCGGTTCGGCCGATGGGGCCAAATACCGTAAGTTCGCCCAGGGCCTGACCCTAGATCATCTGGTTCACCTGGCCAACCAGCAACTGCAACGCCTGCACGGCCGCTACCAGTTGGCCCGGCGCGGCAGTGGCGAACTGGAGCTGGAGGTGGTCGATACCTGGCAGGGCGACGTGGCCCGTGACTGCAAGACCCTGTCTGGCGGCGAGAGCTTCCTGGTCAGCCTGGCCCTGGCCTTGGCGCTGTCCGACCTGGTCAGCCACAAGACCAGCATCGACTCGCTGTTTCTCGACGAAGGCTTCGGCACCCTCGATGGCGAAACCCTGGAGGTGGCGCTGGACGCCCTGGATGCCCTCAACGCCAGCGGCAAGATGATCGGCGTAATCAGTCACGTTGAGGCGTTGAAGGAGCGCATCCCGGTGCAACTCAAGGTGCACAAGGGTGTCGGCCTGGGTTATAGCGCGCTGGACAAGCGTTATGCGGTGGTGAGCTCGGCTGGTAATTGAGAATGCGAGCGCGAGGTTTTGGTTGTGGAGCGGTCTACCAACTAGGATTTTTTATTATGGGTGTATAAATCGCGCGGTTAAATAACGGCTATCGCGAGCCGGATTTTGTTTGAGTCGGGTGCAGTCCATACACCCGGCTTTCAGCTTTGAGGAGTCAGCATGGGCGCTCAGTGGAAAGTAAAAGGTAAAGAAGCCGCCGCCAACGCACGGGGCAAGATCTTCGGCAAGCTGGCGAAAGAAATCGCCATTGCGGCGCGTGCTGGCGCTGATATCGACATGAACCCGCGTCTGCGCCTGGTGGTTGAACAGGCGAAAAAAGCCTCGATGCCGCGCGATACCCTGGAACGGGCGATCAAGAAGGGCGCCGGTCTACTCGGTGATGCTGTGCATTACGAGCGCCTGACCTATGAAGGCTTCGCCCCGCACCAGGTGCCGGTGATCATCGAGTGCCTGACCGACAACACCAACCGTACCGTGGCGGAAATCCGCGTGCTGTTTCGCAAGGGCCAGCTCGGTGCGACCGGCTCGGTGGCCTGGGACTTCGACCACCTGGGCATGATCGAAGCCAGCCCGACGACTGCCGATGCCGACCCGGAGCTGGCGGCCATCGAAGCCGGTGCCCAGGACTTTGAAGCCAGCGACGAGGGCGCCACCCTGTTTATGACCGAGCCGACTGACCTGGATGCCGTGTGCAAGGCGTTGCCGGAGTTTGGTTTTAGCGTCAACTCGGCGCAGCTGGGCTATCGCTCGAAAAACCCGGTAAGCCTGAGCGGTGCGCAACTGGAAGAAGTCGAGGCGTTCCTCGATGCGTTGAACAACCATGACGACGTGCAGAATATGTACGTGGGCCTGGCTGGCTAAGCAGCACCTCAGCGTCAGGGTTACATCCTCGCGGCCAAGGTCGCTTCTACCGGCAGCAACGTTGCAGCAGTAGGAGTGGCCTTGGCCGCGATGCGTTTGGCGGGTGGATAAACAGATTCTGGAACGGAGTTCAGGCGATGACACTGCAACAATTGTTGGGCATCGAGTTACCGATCATTCAGGCGCCGATGGCTGGCGTTCAAGACCATCGCCTGGCGGTGGCGGTCAGCAATGCCGGTGGGCTGGGCTCGCTGCCGGCGGCCATGCTCAGCCTGGAGGCGCTGCGCAGCGAGCTAACTGCCTTGCCGGCGCAGACCCGCAAACCCTACAACGTCAACTTCTTCTGCCACACCCCACCCACTCCAGACGCTGCGCGCGAAGCCGCCTGGCGCACTGCGTTGGCGCCGTATTACGCCGAACTGGGGCTTGACCCTGCACAGATTCCGGCCGGTCCTGGGCGTGCGCCGTTCAGCGCCGAAGCCGCGGCGCTGTTGGCCGGGTTTCGTCCGCCGGTCGTGAGCTTTCACTTTGGCTTGCCGTCGGCCGAGCTGCTGGCCCAGGTAAAAGGCTGGGGCAGTAAGGTCATCGCGTCTGCCACCACGGTGGCCGAGGCCCTGTGGCTGGAGGCGCATGGCGCGGATGCAGTGATCGCCCAGGGACTTGAGGCGGGCGGCCATCGCGGGCATTTCCTGTCGATGGATTTGACCGAGCAGGCCGGCTTGTTTGCCTTGCTGCCGCGCATCGTCCAGGCGGTGAAGGTGCCGGTGATCGCTGCCGGCGGCATCGCCGATGCTCAGGGTGTGGCGGCGGTTATGGCCCTGGGGGCCGCTGGCGCGCAAGTGGGTACCGCCTATCTGCTGTGCCCGGAAGCCACCACCAGTGCGGTGCACCGTGCCGCCCTGCAAAGCCCGGCGGCTGGCCATACGGCGCTGACCACCTTGTTCAGTGGCCGTCCGGCGCGTGGCATCGTCAACCGGGTGATGCGTGAGCTGGGGCCCTTAACGGCGGCCACGCCTGAGTTTCCGCTGGCCACCACCGCCATCGCGCCACTGCGGGCCAAGGCCGAGAGCCAGGGCCGTGGTGATTTCTCGCCTCTGTGGAGTGGGCAGAATGCCAGTGGCTGCAAGTCGATAGGGGCGGCGGCGTTGACGCTGGAGTTGGCAGGTCGCTCGTCATTGTTATGACGTTTGTTTTTTTGGCGCCGTTTTATCGCGGTGTCTAGACTGCCTGGCAGACGACCGCGGTATGCCCGCGGTCAATCTGTCGCCATGGAGAAGGAGTCTGCATGCGTCCGGCGTTCAAATGTTTGTTCGCAGTTACGTTGCTGGTGCTGGCTGCGCAAGCCCAGGCCGAGCGCTTACAGGTGGTTGCGGACATCTGGTGCCCCTTCAACTGCCAGCCCGATGCACCTTTGCCGGGGTACATCATTGAGGTCTTGGCGGCCGTCTTTCCCGAAGATCATATCGATTATCAGGTGGTGCCCTGGAGGCGCGCCGTGCTGCAGACGCGCCAGGGCGTTAGCGCGGCGGCGATTGCCGCGACGGCAGAGATGGCGCATGAGGGGCGGTTGCTCATCGGTCAGCAGCCGGTGGGGCATGCCTACGATTGCCTCTATGTGGCCTCCAGCAGCACGCTCGCCTACCACGGCCAGGCCGCGGATCTTCGCGGTGTGCAGCGTCTGGGCATCGCCTTGGGTTATGAATATGCCGAAGGTATTGGCGAGTGGTTGGCCAATGAGGAAAACAAGGCAAAGATTTTCGCCGAGTCGGGTGATGAGCCTGCTCGGCGCAATCTACGTAAATTGATACGCGGCGGGCTGGATGGCATGGTCGAGGACCGCTCGGTGATGAACTTCCTGCTGCTTGATCCCGACTATGCCGGGCGCGTGGTTTCGGCCGGCTGCAATCAGGCGGTGCCGCTGTATGTGGCGTTCAGCCCCAAGCGGCCAGGCGCCGAGAGCTTGCCAGAGCGATTCGATCAGGGCCTGGTGGCGTTGCGTCAGTCCGGGCGGTTGGCGCAGATTTTGGGCAAATATGCTGTAACTGACTGGCAGCCTTGAGCTGGAATCTTTAAACAAAAGAGCCCGCACAACCGTGCGGGCTTTTTTGTTTAGCGGTCAAGCAAGCGGCTAGGGGGTTGCCCCGATAGTCGCCGTTGCGACGTGCTAGCTGTTTGCTCAGTCGCGGGCCTTGAGGTCTTGCTCAGAAATATGAGGGACGAAGGAGAAGCCAAAAACGGCGAAGAAGCCAAAGAGTTTCATGGTAAGCACCAGTGGTTTGCTAACTGTTACCGGATAAGCCCGGCGACAAGGGTTTGAACGAGGTTGGCAACCTGTTGTGGGTTGTCGTGTTACCTATCGTACCAGCTTGTCGTGCAAGAAAATGCAGCGAATGTTAAATATTTGCTACATTTTGATGCGATTTTTCGTCGCAGTCAGGCGATTTATTAATTTTTGCACTGAAAGTGTGCGTTTTTAGGCTTCAACTGTTACGCGGTAACACTGCTCTGTTGTGGTCTTTGGCATTAGCCGTTGAGGCTGCTGCGCAGGGTTAGCCATTTGGGCATGCACCAGTGCCGGTGGATGGCCAGGGCGCGGAAGATAAAGGTTACCGCGACCCCGGCCAGGGTAGTCAGGGCCGTTTTGCCGCCGAGGCCCATCAGGCCGATGTAGCAGATGCTGCCGACGATGATGGTGGTGGCGTAGATCTCGCGGCTGAGCAGCAGGTTGGGGCGCTGCGCGAGGACGTCGCGGACCAGACCGCCGCCGATGCCGGTGATGGTGGCCATGACCACCGCCACGGGCGCGGAGAAATGCAGGGCCAGGGCCTTGTCGATCGATTGCACGCCGAACAGGGCGATGCCGAAGGCGTCGAGGTAGAGGATCAGTGCCCAGACGCTTTCATCGCGCAGGTGACGTTCCAGGTAAAAAGCAAAGATCGAGGCGCCAATCGCGATCCACACGTAGTTGAAGTCGAGCACCCAGAACACCTGAGTGCTCAGCAGCAAGTCACGCAAGGTGCCGCCACCCACGGCGGTGATCACGCCGAGGAAGGTCAGGCTGATGATGTCCATGTCTTTGCGCGCGGCGGCGAGCACACCGGCCATGGCGAAGGCGGCGATGGCAGTCATGCCGATCAGGTAGTTCAGGTTGTGCATGGGTCGGGCTCAACGGCGGGGGATTGGCGGCCGTTGAACTCTGGCGCAGTCATCTGCTGGCTGCAAGCCTTGGCCGCCAGGTAGGGCGGGCCAAGGTGTGCGCGGGGCGGGATTATTTGCGGTCGATGCGGTACAGGGTGGTGGTGCCGCTAACTTCGTTGCCGACCACCAGCAGAGGTACGCCTGGCAGCGGGCTGCGTTCTGCGGCAATCACCATCACGCCTTCCGGGCCGAGGTCGCCGGCTTCGGCGGCAGGTGGTTTGGCGTTGGCATTGCGGTTGCTGACCAGCTCGACGAAGCGCGGGGCTTTAGGTTGGCTGAGGTCGTAGACCATCAGCGCACTCAGGCGCTCCAGGCCGATGAAGGCATAGGGCTTGCCCCACAGTTCACTGACGGTAACGCCTTCCGGCTCTGGACCTTTGTCATCGCTGCGCCCGTCAGGGCTGTTGTCCTTGTGGTTGCTGTTGAACAACGCCGGCATGCGTGCGGCGCTGATGCGTTCGAACTCACTGCCGCTGTCGTAGACCGGCTTGAGGTCGCTGTTCCAAATCGTGAAGGAGCGCGCGCCGAAGGCGTAGATCGCCTGGTAAGTGCCGGTAGCCGGGTTGAGACCGCTGGCCTTGCTCACGGTCAGGCGGCCGAGGTTGGCGTTTTGCTTGAGGCTGGCGGCGTCTGGAAATTGCGCAGGGTCAAGCAGGTAGGCGGCGCTGCCGAGGCGTACTTCCTCGTTGTAGCCGCTGTAGCCGCGGGCATCGCCTTCGTTGGCAGTCACCAGGTAGGTCTTGCCGTGGTGTTTGAAGTTGCTGATTGCGTCGGGCTGGTAAAGACCACGGATCGGCCAGTTGCGGATATTCACCGCGTTGTCCTTGTCGCTGGCGTCCAGTTCGTTGCCGCTCAGGCTGTGGTCCTTGTAACCGAGGCCGTGCACGGCGGTGATGCGCCCGCGGCGGATGTCCAGTTCGGCGATGGCGTTGTTTTCCTGCAGGGTGATCCAGGCGCGCCGACCGTCTTTGTCGACGCTGATGTATTCCGGCTCCAGGTCCTGGGCCACGCTGGCGTTGGGGCCGAAGATGCGCACCGAGGCGTCCAGTTGCGCGCGGCTGAAGCGCCGGAAGTCAGCAGTGCGCACGTCACTTTGGCGCAGGCGGCTGAGGCGTGACGGCAGGTCGATGATGCTCACCGAACCTTCCGGGTCCTGCTGGTAGTCGTCACTGGGTTCGCCTTCGTTGGCCACCAGGATGTGGCGGCCATCGGCGGTGAAGGTGAGCATGTCGGGCAGGGCGCCGACGTCGACAGCACCTTGCACCTGGCCGTCGACATTCATCAGTACGACCTTGCCGGGTTCGGTTTTTATTGCGTTCTCCACCGCCGCGGCGACCAGGCCTTTGTGCACCGCGACGCTGTTGATGCCGCTGCCATAGGCCGACAGGTCGATGCTGAACAGCAGGCTGGGCTGGGCCGGGTTGCGAATGTCCAGCACGTCGATCCGCGCGTTGGCGGCGTTGACCACGAACAGGCGCTGGGAGCGCGCGTCGTGGGCGACGATCTCGGCAGCGCTCTGCTCGAACAGGCCACTCTGGTAGGTGCCGATGGGGGTGAAGGTGAGTGTCTGCGGCTTGCTGGCGGCAGCAGCCGGCAAAGCGAACAGCGACGTGAGGGCAATGGCGGAGGCGAGAAGGCAAGGGCGCATGGGACAATCCTGATTGACGGTTGTCAGTCAAGTTGCCTGGCCATGATGGCGATTGTGTGACGCCCCGAAGACCCTTTGTTGACGCTTTTAGGGCGTGCGCGGCGCTTGCTGGTAGTAGCCCCGATGCAGGTTGTCGAAGTAACGCTGGTAGCGACCGCTGTCGCGGTAGCTTTGCAGGCGGCGATTGAAACGCTCCAGCAACTCCGGGCTGCCCGCCAGGCTTTTGGGCAGCATCAGGTAGCTGAGGTTGTTCAGCAGTGGCTTGGGGTGGTGGGTGATGGCTGCGATTTCAGCGACGCTGAACTGGCTGTGCAGGGCGGCATAGCCGACGTTGAACTCCTGGGGGTAGAGCACGATGCGCTCTTTGAGCAGTTTCTCGAAGTTCTGCCGGTCGCTGGCTACCCGTTCCATCTGTACCTGGCCGCTGGCGAGAAAGTCATCGAAAGCGGGCCCGTAGCTGTATTCCAGGCCGCCGCCGAGGGTCATGCCACTGAGGTCGCTGAACTGCTGCCAGTCGAAGGGCAGGCTCTTGAGGTGGAAGAACACAAACTGCTCGTCGAGCAGGGGCGCGCTGAAGAGGAAGTCGACCTCCCGTTCGCGCTTGTGCATCCACACGGCGCTGGCGTCGAACTTGCCCGCCGCCGCGTCGGCATAGGCCCGTGGCCAGGGCAGAAAGCGGAAGCTGACGCGGTAGCCTTCATCGGCAAACACATCGCTGATCAGGTGGGCAACCACGCCGCCATGCTTGAGCTCACTGGAAAGATAGGGCGGCCAGTCGCCGACACTGATCTGCAGGTCCTGGGGTTCGCTGGCCGTTGCCGTACGGGGGATGAGCAGGCAAAGCAGGCTGGCCAGGCGTATCCAGTTCATCCAGGGTCCTTAGGTTTGTCGAGGAGGGCAGCCCAGGTTGATCAACGGGCATAGTGCAGTAGTAGCACCGAATCGCCCCGGTTGAACATGGCCACCGGCGGTGTGGTTATTTTTGCTTACTCACGTGCCAGGCCAGGCGCTGGGCGTCATTCATAAAGCTCCAGGCAACAAAACGACTTTGCTTGTTGCCTTGGGCCATTTCCACCGTGCGCACCGCCTGGGCGCCGACCTTGTGCAGCTGTTTGTGGATGTCCGGCAGGTTGCCGGCCTTGGAGATCAGGCTGCTGAACCACAGCACCTGGCTAGCGACGCCGACGCTCTCCTTGATCATGCGTTTGACGAACGAGGCTTCGCCGCCGGTGCACCACAACTCGTTGTTCTGCCCGCCGAAGTTGAGCGCTGGCAGCGTGCGCTCGGGGGCCTGTTTGCCGAGGTTTTTCCATTTGCGCCGACTACCACTGGCGGCCTCGGCGGCGCTGGCGTGGAAGGGCGGGTTGCACAGGGTCAGGTCGAAGCGCTCATCGGTTTGCAGCAGGCCGGCGAAGATCTGCCCACGGTTGAGTTGCTGGCGCAGTTCGATGTCCTGGCCAAGTTGGTTGGCATCGATGATGGCTTGCGCCGAGGCCAGGGCCTGGGCGTCGATGTCCGAGCCGACAAAGCGCCAGCCGTAGTCGCTGTGGCCCAGCAGTGGATAGATGCAATTGGCGCCGACGCCCACGTCCAGGGCACGCACGCCAGGACCACGGGGGATGGTGCCGTCGGTATCAGTGGCGAGTAGGTCGGCCAAACCGTGGAGGTAGTCGGCCCGCCCTGGAATTGGCGGGCACAGATAACCTTCGGCAATCTGCCAGTGCTGGATGCCATACAGGCTGTGCAACAGGGCGCGGTTGAACACCCGCACGGCGGCCGGGTTGGCAAAGTCGATGCTGGGTTTGCCGTGGGGGTTGGTGATGACGAAGGCGCCCAGTTCCGGGCAGCTGTTGATCAGTGCCGGGAAGTCGTAACGGCCTTGGTGACGATTGCGTGGGTGCAACAAGCCCGGCTCGGCCGCAGGAGGTTGAACGGGGGTGTTGCGGGGCGCATCGGGCATGGCGGAAACACTCTTGAACGGGGTAAGCCAGCCAGGTGTTACCTGGCCGTGTGGCAATAATTTAGTCGGCTGGCAGGCCCAGACGGGCGAGCATGATACGGGCAATTTCCCGTTCGCCCATCACCACCAGGTCGGCGCTGCAGGCTTTCAAGTAGTCAACTTCGCTGTCGGCCTGGGCGCGGGCGAGAATTTGCAGGCTTGGGTTGGCGGCGCGCGCGTGGCTGATGATCTGCCCGGCTTCCAGGCTGTTGGCGATGGCAACGATCAGGCAGCGGGCGCTGGCGATATTGGCCTGGGCCAGGGTCTGGCTGCTGGCGGCATTGCCCTGCACCACGCTGAGGCCACTTTCGCGCAGGTCTTCCACCAGGCTGTGCAGCGCTTCGATGATCACCAGCGGCATGTGTTCAGCCTGCAAGCGTTGGCTGATACGGCTACCCACGCGGCCATGGCCGATCAAAATGGTATGGGCGCTTTCGCTCAGGGGCAGGACGTTGTCGTTTGGTTCGCTGGCCGGAACAGGGCTGGCGGCTGCAGGCTGGCGTTGTTCGCGTGCGGCCAGCCAGGGTTGCAGGCGATCAAGCAGGCTGAAGAGCATCGGGTTGAGCAGGATGGCGATGATTGCCCCGGCAAGAATCAGGTCGCGGCCCACTTCGGGCATCAGCTCCAGGCTTACGCCGAGGCTGGCGAGAATAAAGGAGAACTCGCCGATCTGCGCCAGGCTGACGGCAATGGTCAGGGCGGTGCTCAGCGGTTTGCGGAACGCCAGCACGATCAGCAGGGCGGCCAGGCCTTTGCCGAGCACGATGATCAGAACGGTGGCGAGCACCAGCAGCGGTTCGTCGAGCAGAATCGATGGATTGAACAGCATGCCCACGGCAACAAAAAACAGCACGGCGAAGGCGTCGCGCAATGGCCGTGAGTCATCGGCAGCCTGGTGGTTGAACTGCGAGCTGTTGAGGATCATCCCGGCAAAGAAGGCGCCGAGAGCGAAGGACACGCCGAACAGCACCGCCGAGCCATAGGACACGCCCATGGCGATGGCCAGCACCGCCAGGGTGAACAGCTCGCGCGAACCGCTGCCGGCACTGCGCTCCAGCAGCCAGGGGATCAGGCGGCCGCCGAGGGTGATCATCAGGGCGATAAACGCCGCCACCTTGCCGAGGGTTAGCAGCAGTGGCCAGAGGATGTCCTGCTCGCCGCTGCTGGTTGCTGGCTCGGCGCTGAGCAGGCCGGCGAGTGCCGGGATTAGCACCAAGGCCAGGACCATCACCAAGTCTTCAACGATCAGCCAGCCAACGGCGATCTTACCGCGGCGGCTGTCGATCAACTGGCGCTCTTCCAGGGCGCGCAGCAGTACCACGGTACTGGCCACCGACAGCGCCAGACCGAAGATCAGCCCGGCGCCCCAGTGCCAGCCGAGCCACCAGGTCATGCCCATGCCCAGCAACGTGGCGGCCAGAATCTGTACCAGCGCGCCGGGGATGGCGATGTTCTTCACCGACATCAGGTCTTTCAGCGAGAAGTGCAGGCCGACACCAAACATCAGCAGAATCACGCCGATTTCCGACAGCTCATGTGACAGGTCTTTGTCGGCGACAAAACCCGGCGTGAACGGCCCGACCATCACCCCTGCGAGCAGGTAGCCGACCAGCGGTGACAGACGCAAGCGGTTGGCCAGGGCGCCAAAAATAAAAGCCAGTACGAAACCGGTGGCAATGGCGGCAATCAAGGGCGTGTGATGGGGCATGGACATTCCTGGTCGTGGCGGGCTGGCGTTTGCAGTGTAGCGGGCGCCAATTGTTGTCCTGTTCGTCAGTTGTAACCGAGTACGGCCTTGATGGTGGTCAGGTGGCTGGCGATCCAGTCGCGGTTGACTGGTCCCCAGTCCTTGATGCGGTAGTGGCCGGCGTTGTTGCGTTCGCCATCGTGCTGCTCGAAATGGCAATCGATATCCAGCTCGGCCAGGGCCGCCAGGGTGTCCTGGGCGGTGCGCCGGGGCATGCCGGTGGCAGCCATCAGCGCCGGCACGCTGCAGGCAGTGCCGCTATCGATCAGCCAGGCCACGTACAGGCGGCGGTAGAAACTGGTGCGGGTCTTGCTGATGTCCATGACGGTCTCCGCAAGCTGCCGCGCGCCTGGCGTCGCGGCAGCGAGTTTATCAAGCCAGGGTAGCGATACCGATATAGGTGGCGGCACCGGCCAGGTAGCCGAGCAGGGCCAGCAGGCTGATTTTCTTCAGGTACCAGATGAAGTCGATTTTTTCCATGCCCATGGCGGCTACGCCGGCCGCAGAGCCAATGATCAGACAGCTGCCGCCGGTGCCGGCGCAGTAAGCCAGCAACTCCCAGAAGGTGCCGTCAACGACGAAGTTGCTCAGCCAGGCGCTTTCAGTACCCGCCGCTGCCAGGGTTGGCGCATCGACCAGTGGATACATCTTCATTGCGCCGGCTACCAGGGGCACGTTGTCCACCACCGAGGACAACAGGCCGATGGCCAGGTTGATGGCGTAGACGTTGCCCAGGCTGTCTTTCAGGGTGGTGGCGACCTGGGTTAGATGGCCGGCCGTGGCCAGGCTGGAGACGGCCAGCAGGATGCCGAGGAAGAACAGCACGCTGGTGGTATCGATCTTGCGCAGTACGCCTACAACCGACAGTGGGTGTTTGTCTTCGTCATTTTTGCCGCGGTGCAGTAGTTCGGTCACCACCCACAGCACGCCCAGGCCGAAGAGAATGCCCATGTAGGGTGGCAAGTGGGTGATGCTCTTGAATACTGGAACGAACAGCAGCGCACCGAGGCCGAGAGCGAACACCAGGTTGCGTTCGAAAGGGGTGGTGGGGTCGCGTCGTTCGGCGTCGCTGAGCTGCTCTTCAGGGCGCTCGAACTCACCTTTCATGGTCAGGCTGAGGACCACCAGCGGTACCAGCAGGCAAACCAGGCTTGGGATAAACAGCTCGGTGATGATGCCGCCCGCACTGATTTGATGGCCGATCCAGAGCATGGTGGTGGTCACGTCGCCAATCGGTGACCAGGCACCGCCGGCGTTGGCGGCTATGACCACGATGCCGGCATAGAACCAGCGTTCATGCTGCTCTTTGATCAGTTTGCGCAGCAGGGAAACCATCACGATGGTGGTGGTCAGGTTGTCCAGCGCGGCGGAGAGGAAGAAGGTGATGAAGCCAATCATCCACAGCAGGTTTACGCGTTTGCTGGTGCGGATGCGATCGGTGATGACCTTGAAGCCTTCGTGGGCATCGACCAGTTCGACGATGGTCATGGCGCCCATCAGGAAGAACAGGATTTCGGAAATCTCGCCCAGGTGATGGCGCAACTCCTCGGGGATCACGTGGCTGGCGTTATCCAGGGCCGGCAGGATGCTTTCTGCGCCCAACACCAGCGCTGTCCAGCACAGGACTGCAGTGAGGATGGCGGAGGCGGCCTTGTCGATCTTAAGAGGGTGTTCGAAGGCGATGCAAAGGTAGCCGAGGACGAAGATGAGGGCCATGAAGGCGTACATGGTGCGATTCCGTTGTGGTTGTTATTGGTAATTACGCTGCGGCAGGATGCCTGAGTTGCCTTGCTGGGGGGAAGTATCCGCGCAGTTGCTGTGCCGCACGATGATTTTGCTCAAGGTTGGCGTGAGTTTTTTGCCGCGCAGATAGCACAAGCCCCGGCGTGGCCGGGGCTTGTGTGTACGTCTAGATGTCCGTCAGCCGACGAAGGTCAGCAGTACGCCTGCGGCCACCGCCGAGCCGATCACGCCGGCTACGTTGGGGCCCATGGCATGCATCAGCAGGAAGTTTTGCGGGTTGGTTTCCAGGCCGACCTTATTGGATACACGGGCTGCCATGGGCACCGCGGAAACCCCGGCAGAGCCGATCAGTGGGTTGATTTTGTTCTGGCTGAATACGTTCATCAGCTTGGCCATCAGAATGCCCGCGGCTGTGCCGGCAGAGAACGCCAGCATGCCAAGCAACAGAATGCCCAGGGTCTTGATCTGCAGGAACGACTCTGCGGACAGTTTCGAGCCCACGGCCAGGCCCAGGAAAATGGTCACGATGTTGATCAGGGCATTGCGTGAAGTGTCAGCCAGGCGCTCGACCACGCCAGCCTCGCGCAGCAGGTTGCCCATGGCGAACATGCCGATCAGTGGAGCCGCATCGGGCAGTAGCAGACCGATCAGCAGGCACAGCACCAGTGGGAAGATGATCTTCTCCGTCTGACTGACATGCCGCAGCTGCTGCATGACAATGCCGCGCTCTTCCTTGGTGGTCAGTGCGCGCATGATCGGCGGCTGAATTAACGGTACCAGGGCCATATAGGCGTAGGCCGCCACTGCAATCGGGCCGAGCAGATGGGGCGCCAGCTTGGAGGTCACGAAGATCGAGGTTGGGCCGTCTGCGCCGCCGATGATGGCGATGGAGGCAGCTTCCTTTAGGGTAAATTCCAGGCCGGGAATACCCAGCGCACCAATCGCCAGTGCCCCGAGCAGGGTGCCGAAGATGCCGAACTGTGCCGCCGCGCCGAGCAGTAGGGTTTTCGGATTGGCCAGCATTGGACCAAAATCGGTCATGGCCCCCACGCCGAGAAAGATCAGCAGCGGGAACATGCTGGTCGGCAGACCCACTTCATAGATCAGGTGCAGAAAGCCTGCTCCCTGGGCCATGTTGGCCACCGGGATGTTGGACAGCAGGCCGCCGAAGCCAATTGGAATCAGCAAGAGCGGTTCGAAGCCTTTCTTGATGCCCAGGTAGATCAGCAGCAGGCAGACGGCGATCATAAACGCCTGGCCCAGCTCCAAATGGAAGAGACCGGTGCTTTGCCACAGTTGCAAAAGCTTATCCATTTAGGTCCCCTTAGCCGATGGTCAGCAGGCTGTCGCCCACTGCCACCGCGTCGCCTACTTTGACATTCACAGTGCCGACGGTGCCGGCCTTGATGGCGCGGATGTCGGTTTCCATTTTCATCGCTTCCAGCACGATGATCAGCTCGTCTTTTTCCACGTGCTGGCCGGGCTGCACCAAGACCTTGAAAATGTTGCCGGCCAGTGGCGCCTTCTGCGATTCGCCACTACCGGCGGGCAGCGCGGCTGCCGGGCTGCTGGCGTGGGCGATGCCGCCCAGTGGCTTGATACCGGTCAGGTCGCCGCCTTCGTTGACCTGTACAACATAGGACTGGCCGTTGACTTCCACGGTGTAGGCTTCGGCCTGGGCAGCACTGCGTTCGGGTTGCTCGTGGCCGGTGGGTGCTGGTTCGAAGGCAGTCGGGTTGCCGCGATTCTGCAAGAACTTGAGGCCGATCTGCGGAAACAGGGCGTAGGTGAGTACGTCGTCAATGGCGTCTGCTGCCAGTGTGAAACCCTGGGTGCGCGCCAGTTCGTCCAGCTCTTCGCTGAGCTTGTCCATTTCCGGTTCGAGCAAGTCGGCCGGACGGCAGGTAATGGCTTCTTTGCCGTCCAGAACGCGGTCTTGCAAGGCCAGGTTGAACGGAGCAGGGGCGGCACCGTATTCACCCTTGAGGATGCCGGCGGTTTCCTTGGTGATCGATTTGTAGCGCTCGCCGGTGAGGATGTTGATCACCGCCTGGGTGCCGACGATTTGCGAGGTGGGGGTGACCAGGGGGATAAAGCCGAGGTCTTCACGTACCCGCGGAATTTCCGCCAGTACTTCGTCAAACTTGTCCTGGGCGCCTTGCTCCTTGAGCTGACTCTCCATGTTGGTGAGCATGCCGCCGGGCACCTGGGCCACAAGAATGCGCGAGTCGACGCCCTTGAGGTTGCCCTCGAACTTGGCGTACTTCTTCCGCACTTCACGGAAGTAGGCCGCGATTTCTTCCAGCAGCAGCAGGTCCAGGCCGGTGTCGCGCTCGGTGCCCTGAAACATGGCGACGACCGATTCGGTCGGCGAGTGGCCGTAGGTCATCGACAGCGAGGAAATTGCGGTGTCGACGTTGTCGATCCCGGCTTCCACGGCCTTGAGAATGGCCGCGCTGGAGAGGCCTGCCGTGGCGTGGCACTGCATGTGGATCGGGATTGACAGGTTTTCCTTCAGGCGCGTGACCAGCTCGAAGGCCTTATAAGGGGTGAGGATGCCGGCCATGTCCTTGATCGCCAGGGAGTCGGCGCCCATGTCCTCAATCTTCTTGGCCAAATCCAGCCACATCTCCAGGGTATGCACCGGGCTGGTGGTGTAGGAGATGGTGCCCTGGGCGTGCTTGTCCTGGCGCTTGACCGCCTGCAGGGCGGTTTCCATGTTGCGCGGGTCGTTCATGGCGTCGAATACCCGGAACACGTCGACGCCGTTGATCGCTGCGCGCTCAACAAACTTGTCTACCACGTCGTCGGCGTAGTGACGGTAGCCGAGCAGGTTCTGGCCGCGCAGGAGCATCTGCTGGCGGGTGTTGGGCATGGCGGCCTTGAGCTGGCGGATACGCTCCCAAGGGTCTTCGCCCAGGTAGCGAATGCAGGCGTCAAAGGTCGCGCCGCCCCAGGATTCCACCGACCAGAAACCAACCTGGTCGAGTTTTGGGGCGATGGGCAGCATGTCTTCCAGGCGCACACGGGTGGCGAGGATCGACTGGTGGGCATCGCGCAGGACGACATCGGTGATACCGAGACGGGACTTGATCATCTTCATGGACTCTCTGCTAGGGGCGGCTCAGCGGCGCTTGGCGCGGTGCTGATGGACGGCGGCCTGGATGGCAATAATCAGGTCGGCGCTGACCTCGGCCTTTGGCGCGCTGGGCGCTCGAACGATTGGCGCCGTAGCCAACGGTTCCGGGGCAAAGCGGGCAATCAGTAGGGACATCCCGCGGATCGAGTAGACCAGCAGAGTCAGAAACAAGAGAACGAAACCCATGCCAAACAGCATAAGTTCAACGCCCTCCATCAGGAGGTTGGGCTGGGTCATACGCGGCTCCGATGTCATCGCCTTAGGGTTGGCGACTGTTTGTAGTTATAGGGGCTGGGCTTGTGGCCGTTGCAACTGGCAAACCTTACGTGGAAGCGCCGCCGCGCGCAATTATCGTGCCGCCACTCGGGACATTTTTAGTTGCAGTATCGACATGCCCGCGGGGACTACAGCGGTGCCTGGGTTGATTGTTGCGGGCTGCGATGGCTGTTTTAGCCTGCTGAACAGCTGAGAAGAATAGGGTTAGAGCGGGGAGGGTAAAATCGCCTTTGGGCGCGTCTAGATCGTCGGGCTTCGGTGTGGCGTTGTCGGGGATTGGCGGCAGGTTTTGCCGATTGATCGGCGTTGTTCACGCTTTGCGCTGAACAGCAGGTTTGGCTTCTGCAGGCGCGGCTTTAACCGCACCCATAGAAGAAAGGGGCGCTGTTGCCTGGGTTTATCCGGCGCGGCGCAGCATCACCAGCCCTGCCAGGGCGCAAATGGCGGCCGGGATCAACACCGCCAGCAGCGGCGGGAAGCCGAACACCAGGCTGGAAGGGCCCAGCAGGTCCTGACCGATTTTGAATACGAAACCCACCAGCACGCCGGTAAACACCCGCTGACCGAGGGTCACCGAGCGCAGTGGGCCGAAGATAAAGGATATGGCCATTAACACCAGCGCCGCCGTCACCAGGGGTTGCAGGATCTTGGTCCAGAACGCCAGCCAGTAACGCCCATTGGCCAGGCCCTGATCGGCCAGGTAATGGATGTAGCGCCACAAGCCAGTCACTGACAACGCCTCAGGCTCTAGCACCACGGTGCCGAGCAGTTGCGGGTTCAACTGCACATCCCAGCGCTGGCTCGGGCTGTTGACCACGGCGGTGGATTGCTCCTGCAGCTGGGTCGTGACCACGTCTTCCAGCTGCCAGTGATCACTTTGATACAGCGCGCGACGGGCAAAACTGGCCGATAGCAGATTACGCTCTGCATCGAACTGGTAGCGCGTCACCCCGAGCAGCACGCCATTGGGCTGCACGGCGTTGATATGGATGAACTCATCGCCCTGACGGTGCCACAGGCCGCGCTTGGAACTTTGCGCCTCTCCGCCGCCCTGGGCCGTGGCGCGACTGGCCTGGGCCAGGTTCTCACTCCAAGGCGCCAGGTATTCGCCGATCAATACACCCGCCAGCATGATCACCAGCATCGGCTTCATCACCGCCCAGACGATCCGGCGAATGGACACCCCGGCGGCGCGCATGATGGTCAGCTCGCTGCTGCTGGCCAGGTTGCCCAGACCAATCAGACAGCCAATCAGTGCGGCCATCGGCAACATTTCGTAGGTGCGTCGCGGAATGGTCAGCAACACCCAGATGCCCGCGTCGAGCAGGCCATAGGAGGCACTGATATCGCCCAGCTCATCGATGTAGGCGAACAACAAGGCCAGACCGACGATGATGCCCAGCACCGCCAGAATGGCGAAGAACACGCTGGTGCCAATGTAGCGATCGAGCTTAACCATGGGTCACCTCCGGTGCAGCGCGGCGGGAAGCCCATTTGAGCCGTAACGGCTCCCAGTACAACAGCAACAGCCCCAGCACCAGGAAGATGCCATGCACCCACCACAGGCCCAGTTGTGGCGAAATCTTGCCCTTGTCCAGCGCACCGCGCGCGGCGATCAACAGGGCCAGGTAGGTCATGTAAATCAGGATGGCCGGTAGCAGCTTGAGGAAGCGGCCCTGGCGTGGATTGACCCGCGACAGCGGCACTGCCAGCAAGGTGACGATAAATACCAGTAACGGGATCGACAGGCGCCATTGCAGTTCGGCCTGCTCTACCCGGTCCTTGCTGGTGAACAGATCGAGGGTTGGCACCGCCTCGCGCTCACCAATGTCTTCGCTGACTTCCGGCTTGGGCAGCAGTACGCCGTAAGTGTCGTAGTGAATCTTGCGGTAATCGGCCTGACCGGGGTTGCCGTCGTAGCGGTAACCGTTTTCCAGCACCAGGTAATGGCTGCCGTCGGCCTGAATTTCCTGGTGGCCCTTTTCGGCAACCAGCAAGGCAATCGCTCGCTCCTTATCACCGGCGGCCGACAGGCGCTTGTCGGAGATAAACACCCCGGACAGCTGGCTGCGGTCTGCTGACAGCTTCTCGGTGTAGGTCACCCGCGTACCGCTGCGAATGGCCTGAAAACGCCCCGCATCGAGGGTGTCGAATTCAGTCATGGCGGCTTGCTGATTGAGAATCTTGGCCACTTCGGTGGCGCCCTGGGGCGCCAGGCTCAAACTCAACCAGGCCACCAGGCAGGCAACCCCGGCGGCCGACACCAAGGTGTAGGCCGTCAGGCGCTGCTGGCTGACGCCGGAAGCCGACAGCACGGTCATCTCGCTATCGAGGTACAGGCGCCCGTAGGCCAGCAACACGCCCAGGAACAGACCCAGGGGCAGAATCAGCTGAAAAAAGCTCGGCAGTTTGTAGGCCATGATCAGAAACAGCACCGTATGGTCCAGACGCCCTTCGGCGGCCTGGGCCAGGTACTTGATGAAACGCCCGCTCATGATGATGACCAACAACACCGCACTGACGGCGCCAGAGGTCAGCAACAGCTCTCGGGACAAATAACGGAACACGATCAAAGCAGACACTCCAGGGTTGTCAGGCTTGGGCGGCTACGCTCAAACTAGCCGGACTGATGCCAATCGCCACCTGGCGATCCACCAAAAAATGGTGGCCATTATCCTGCAATCCCGACTCTTTGTCTTGGGGACACCACAGCATGCAATTTCTGGTTAAAAGCAGCCCGGTAACAACCCTGAAAACCGCCACATTGGTGGTCGCCGTCGGCGAAGGGCGCAAGCTCGGCGCCACCGCCGCCGCCCTTGACCTGGCCAGCGGCGGCGCCATCAGCAGCCTGCTCAAGCGTGGCGACCTGGCCGGCAAGGTCGGGCAAAGCCTGCTGCTGCACAACCTGGCCAACCTCAAGGCCGAGCGCGTACTGCTGGTCGGTTGCGGTAAAGACGCCGAACTCAGCGACCGTCAGTTCCGCAAAATCGTCGCCGCCAGCCACGCCGTCCTCAAGGGACTGGGCGGCAGCGATGCCACGCTGACCCTGACCGAACTCAGCGTCAAAGGCCGCGATGCCTACGCCAAGGCGCGCTTGCTGGTGGAAACCCTGGCCGACGGTGGCTACGTATTCGACCAGTTCAAGAGCCAGAAGGCCGAACCGCGCGCCCTGAAGAAGATCACCCTGCTGGCCGACAAGGCCGAGCTGGCCGATACCGAGCGCGGCAGCCAGCACGCCCAGGCCATCGCCAACGGCATGGCCTTTACCCGCGACCTCGGCAACCTGCCGCCGAACCTCTGTCACCCGAGCTACCTGGCCGAGCAGGCCAAAGCCCTGGGCAAGGCGCACAAGAACCTCAAGGTCGAGATTCTCGACGAGAAAGAGCTGAAAAAGCTCGGCGCTGGTGCCTTCCTCGCGGTGGCCCAGGGCAGCGACCAGCCGCCCCGCATGATCGTGATGAACTACCAGGGCGGCAAGAAAGACGCCAAGCCGGTGGTATTGGTCGGCAAGGGCATCACCTTCGACACCGGCGGCATCAGCCTCAAGCCGGGTCTGGGCATGGACGAGATGAAGTACGACATGTGCGGCGCCGCCAGCGTGTTCGGCACCCTGCACGCCGTACTGGCGCTGCAACTGCCGATCAACCTGGTGTGCCTGCTGGCCTGCGCCGAGAACATGCCGAGCGGCGGTGCCACCCGCCCTGGCGACATCGTCACCACCATGAGCGGGCAGACCGTGGAAATCCTCAACACCGACGCCGAAGGCCGCCTGGTGCTGTGCGACACCCTGACCTACGCCGAGCGCTTCAAGCCGCAGGCGGTGATCGACATCGCCACCCTCACCGGCGCCTGCATCGTCGCCCTGGGCAGCAACACCTCGGGGCTGATGGGCAACGATGACACCCTGGTGCAGCAACTGCTCGACGCCGGCGTCTACGCCGATGATCGCGCCTGGCAGCTGCCGCTGTTCGAGGAATACCAGGAGCAGCTTGATAGCCCATTCGCCGACATCGCCAACATCGGCGGGCCGAAGGCCGGCAGCATCACCGCCGGCTGCTTCCTCTCACGCTTCGCTAAGCAATACCACTGGGCGCACCTGGACATCGCCGGCACCGCCTGGATCAGCGGCGGCAAGGACAAGGGCGCCACTGGCCGCCCAGTCCCCCTGCTGACCCAGTACCTGCTGGACCGGGTGTAAATGCGCATAGAGTTTTATGTGCTGCCCGGCGATCAGCCGGGCGAGCGCCTGCGCGCGGCCTGCCAGTTGGCGGCCAAGGGCTGGCGCCATGACCTGCCCGTATTCGTGCGCGGCGCCGATGCGGCGCAGTGCGAGGAGCTGGACGAACTGCTGTGGCGCTTCAAGGGTGAAACCTTTGTCCCGCACAACCTCTACGAAGACCGCAGCGACGCGCCGGTGCTGATCGGTATCGATCAAGCACCCCATGTCGCCAACGGCTTGCTGATCAACCTGCACCCACACCTGCGTGAAGACCTCAGCCCTTTCAGTCGGGTCATCGAGATCGTCAACCAGCATCCCGAGCAGCTGCAATTGGCCCGGGACAACTTTCGCCTTTATCGGCAACGGGGCTTTGCCCCGCAACGCGTTGAACTCTGACCATGGATAGCCACAATCCGCCTAAACCCGGCAACTTGCTCAACGACCTTGAGTCGATCCGCCAGTTGCTCGACCAGCAGCAGTTGGAACCGCCATTGCTGACCGAGTCGGTCGACACCAGCGCCATCCCCTTGCTGTGCGACATCGTCCCGCCCAGCGAGCTGGTGCCGCCCCGCCCGAGCCTGGCCGCCGCCCTGCAAAACCGTCCCGACCCCGCGCCGAGCGTAGCGCCCGTCAGCGCGCCAGTAACACCGGCACCGACTGCACCAACCCCGACAGCCAGCGCCATCAATGCCAGCCTGCAACAACGCCTGCATCCTGGCGCGCTTGAACTGCAGCGTGTTGACCGCGAGCTGCGCGCCGCCGCCCAACTGCTGCTGCAAGATGTGATCGACGACTTCGTCCCGCAGATCGAAGCCGAACTCAAGCGCCGCCTCGACGTCCGCCTCGACCTGCTGCTCAGCCAGCGCAAGCCTTAAACCGGCATGTCACCCACCACGCTGGCTAAATAAGCGCCTGCGCTTACGGCCCACGGCGCGAACCCGTTATACTTGCCGGCTTTCCCGATTAGCCGCCAAATTAGGGTCCCCGCCGCGCTATGGACAAGACCTACCAGCCGCACGCCATTGAAACCACCTGGTACCAGACCTGGGAAGCGAACAACTATTTCGCTCCGCAAGGCTCTGGCGACGCCTACACCATCATGATCCCGCCGCCGAACGTCACCGGCAGCCTGCACATGGGCCATGGTTTCAATAACGCCATCATGGACGCCCTGATCCGCTTCCGCCGCATGCAGGGTCGCAACACCCTGTGGCAGCCGGGTACCGACCACGCGGGCATCGCCACGCAAATGGTGGTCGAGCGTCAACTCGGCGCCCAAGGGGTTAGCCGCCATGACCTGGGCCGCGAGAAGTTCCTCGACAAGGTCTGGGAATGGAAGGAACAGTCCGGCGGCACCATCACCCGGCAGATCCGCCGCCTGGGCAGTTCGGTGGACTGGTCGCGCGAGCGCTTCACCATGGACGACGGCTTGTCCGACGCAGTGAAAGAAGCCTTCGTGCGCCTGCATGAAGACGGCCTGATCTACCGCGGCAAGCGTCTGGTCAACTGGGACACCAAGCTGCACACAGCGATCTCCGACCTCGAAGTGGAAAACCACGACGAGAAAGGCAGCCTGTGGAACCTGCGTTACCCGCTGGCCGATGGCGCCAAGACGGCTGACGGCCTGGACTACCTGATCGTCGCCACCACTCGCCCGGAAACCATGCTCGGCGACGCCGCCGTCGCAGTAAACCCCAATGACGAGCGCTACCAGGCGCTGATCGGCAAGTTCGTCGAGCTGCCACTGCTCGGCCGCCTGATTCCGATCATCGGCGACGACTACTGCGACCCTGAGTTCGGTACAGGCTGCGTGAAGATCACCCCAGCCCACGACTTCAACGACTATGAAGTCGGCAAGCGCCACAACCTGCCGCTGATCAACATCTTCGACAAAAACGCAGCCGTTTTGACCACCGCTCAGGTGTTCAACATCGACGGCAGCGTCAACGCCGAATTCGACGGCAGCCTGCCAGCGGAATACGCCGGCCTCGACCGTTTCGTCGCCCGTAAGCAGATCGTTGCCGCGTTTGACGCCGCTGGCCTGCTGGTGGGCATCGACGACCACGCCCTGAAAGTGCCAAAGGGCGACCGCTCCGGCACCATCATTGAGCCGTGGCTGACCGATCAGTGGTACGTCTCCACCAAGCCGTTGGCCGAAAAAGCCATCGCCGTGGTCGAGAGTGGCGACGTGCAGTTCGTGCCCAAGCAGTACGAGAACATGTACTTCAGCTGGATGCGTGACATCCAGGACTGGTGCATCAGCCGTCAGCTGTGGTGGGGCCATCGTATCCCGGCCTGGTACGACGAGGCCGGCAACGTCTATGTCGGCCGTGACGAGGCGGAAGTACGCGCCAAGCACAACCTCGGCGATGCCAATCTGCGCCAGGACGACGACGTCCTCGACACCTGGTTCAGCTCGGGCCTGTGGACCTTCTCCACCCTCGGCTGGCCGCAGCAGACTGCCGAACTGAAGACCTTCCACCCGACCGACGTGCTGGTCACCGGCTTCGACATCATCTTCTTCTGGGTCGCCCGGATGATCATGCTGTCGACCCACCTGACCGGGCAGATTCCGTTCAAGACCGTGTACGTGCACGGCCTGGTGCGCGATGGCCAGGGCCAGAAGATGTCCAAGTCCAAGGGCAACGTGCTCGACCCGCTGGACATCGTCGATGGCATCACCCTGGATGCGCTGCTGGAGAAACGCACCGGCGGCCTGATGCAGCCGAAGATGGCAGAGAAAATCGCCAAGCAGACCAAAGCCGAGTTCCCTGAAGGCATTGCCAGCTACGGCACCGACGCCCTGCGCTTTACCTTCTGCTCGTTGGCCTCCACCGGCCGCGACATCAAGTTCGACATGGGCCGCGTCGAGGGCTACCGCAACTTCTGCAACAAGCTGTGGAACGCCGCCAACTTCGTCATCGAGAACACCGATGGCCAGGACACCGGGATCAACGGCGAAGCGGTTGAGCTGTCGCCGGTGGACCGCTGGATCATCTCGGCGCTGCAACGCACCGAGCAGGAAGTCACCCGCCAACTGGACAACTTCCGCTTCGACCTGGCCGCCCAGGCCCTGTACGAGTTCATCTGGGACGAGTACTGCGCCTGGTACCTGGAGCTGGTCAAGCCCGTGCTGTGGGACGAAAGCGCCAGCATCGAACGCCAGCGTGGCACCCGCCGTACGCTGATCCGTGTGCTGGAAGTGGTTCTGCGCCTGACACATCCGTTCATGCCGTTTATCACCGAAGAAATCTGGCAGCGGATCAAGGCTCAAGCGGGCGCAAGCGGCGAGACCATCATGCTGCAACCATGGCCAGTGGCTAATGAGTCGCGCATTGATGCCGGCGCCGAAGCCGATATCGAGTGGGTCAAGGCGCTGATGCTGGGTCTGCGGCAGATCCGTGGCGAGATGAAAATCTCCATGGCCAAGCGCATCGACATCATTGTGCAGAACGCCAACAGCGAAGACCTGCGTCGCCTGGCTGCCTTCGAGCCATTGCTGAACAAGCTGGCCAAGCTGGAGTCCGTGCGCGTACTGGCGGCTGGCGAAGACGCACCGATGTCCGCCACCGCTCTGGTTGGCGAGATGGAAGTGCTGGTGCCGATGGCCGGGCTGATCGACAAGGACGCCGAACTGGCACGCCTGGACAAGGAAATCCAGCGTCTCAGCGGTGAGGTGCAGCGCGTGGGTGGCAAATTGGCCAACGAAGGCTTCGTGGCCAAAGCCCCCGCCGAAGTCCTGGACAAGGAGCGGGCCAAGCTGGCTGAGGCTGAACAGGCTCTGGCCAAGCTGAGCGAGCAACGCGAGAAAATCGCTAACTTGTAAGTGCATTGATGCAATGCAAAAGCCCGCCTACTGGCGGGCTTTTGCATTCTAGAGAATTACTGTTTTTTCGGCAGTTGCACGATAAGGCTTTCCGAGTAGCGGTCCTGCCAGCTGAGCTTTTTCTTGTCCCAGAGTATCCACCAGAAGCCCAGGCCACAGCACAGCCAGGAGATGATGGCGATCAGGAAGCGCAGCAGCGCTTGCCACAGGTCGATGGCGCTGCCGTCAGCGTTCTGTACGCGGATGCCCCATACCTGCATGCCCAGGGTTTGGCCGTTGTGGGTCCAGAACTTGGCAAAAAAGCCAAACAGGCTCAGCAGCAGCAGGGTCGACAGCAAGGGATCGCCGTCCAGGGCGCCGGAATCGGAGAGTTGCTTGAGTTGCTCGCTGCCATAAAAACCGCTGAGGGCCAGGCGGTAAAGCGAGGCAATCACCAGCAGCAGGGCCACGCAGAGCAGAAAGTCATAGAACATGGCCGCCAGGCGGCGGGGCAGGCCGGCAACGGGGAAGTCGCCCTGTGGGCGCAGTTGATGGGTCGGCATGGCAGGCTCGCGGCAAACGGAAAGGCGCGATTCTACGGGCTGGGGTCGACAAAATCATGTGCAAAAAAAGCCCCGCGCTAGCGGGGCTCAAAGGTGGCGCTCGGTTTGCACCGCGCGCCAGGGGTTGGTTGCCGGGTTAAACCAGCGTCATCAAGGCTTCGCGGCTGAACGGCAGGATGTCCTCTTGGCGGCCATCGCGGACCTTCACCGCCCAGTCCGGATCGACCAGCAGGGCGCGGCCGACGGCCACCAAATCAAACTCCTGATTGTTCAGGCGAGTCAGCAGGGCGCCGAGATCGGCCGGCTTGGCGACCTTGTCGGTGTTGACCATAAATTGCAGGAACTCGCCGTCCAGGCCGACGCTGCCCACGGTGATGGTCGGCTTGCCGGTGAGCTTGCGGGTCCAGCCGGCCAGGTTGAGGTCGGAGCCGTCGAATTCTGGCTCCCAGAAGCGGCGAGTCGAGCAGTGGAAGATGTCCACGCCGGCGTCAGACAGCGGCTGCAGGAATTCACCCAGGGCTTCCGGGGTCAGCACCAGGCGTGCCGAGTAGTCCTGCTGCTTCCACTGGGAGAAGCGCAGGATGATCGGGAAGTCCGGGCCGACGGCGGCGCGTACGGCCTTGATCAGTTCAATGGCAAAGCGCGAACGGTTGGCCAGGCTGCCGCCGTAACCGTCGGTGCGCTGGTTGCTGCCTTCCCAGAAGAACTGGTCGACCAGGTAGCCGTGGGCGCCGTGGATTTCCACGCCATCCATGCCGATGGACTGGGCGTCACGGGCGGCTTGGGCGAAGGCGGCGATGACGTTGTCGATGTCGGCCTGGGTCATGCCATGCACGACTTCCTTGCCATCCTTGAGTTTTTCCATCGGGCCGTAGCCGGGTACGTCGCCATCCGGCTCGGTGCCGAGCTTGCGCACATTGCCGACGTGCCAGAGTTGCGGAACGATGCGGCCGCCTTCGGCGTGCACGGCATCGACCACTTTCTTCCAGCCGGCCAGAGCGTCTTCGCCATAGAAGCGCGGCACGTTGGGGTAGCCGTTGGCGGCCGGGTGGTTGACCGTGGTGCCTTCGGTGATGATCAGGCCGACGCCGGCAGCGGCGCGGCGACGGTAGTACTCAATGACCTTGCTGTTGGGCACGCCGCCTGGCGAGAAGGAGCGGGTCATGGGGGCCATGACCACGCGGGTCGGCAGTTCCAGGTTGCCCAGGCGGAAGGGTTCAAACAGGGCTTTTACGGGGGCGGTCATGGATGCTCCTCTGCCGGCCAGGTGACCGGTCGTCTCATTAATCAGGTAAAAAAATCAGGCCTTGAGCAAGCGCTCAAGGCGTTGGACAAACTCTTCCACGGGCTGGGTCTGGCTGCCGACTTTCAGGCGCGTCAGCACGCCCTGCCAGGCGTTGGCGATAAAGGCCGCGAGGTTGGCGCAGTCTTCATCGGCGGCCAGTTCGCCGGCCTGTTGCGCCTGCTCAAGGCAGTGCTGCAGGGTCAGGGCGGACTGTTGCAGAACCGCTTCGACCTGCTGGCCGATGGCGGGCAGCAGTTCGCTCATTTCAAAGCTCAGGCTGCCAATAAAGCAGTGGTATTCGAGGCGTTCCTGTTGGCGGAAGTGCGCCAGCAGCTCGCCGTAATAGGCCAGAATTCGTGCGCGCGGGCTTAGCGCCGGGTTGCTCAGGGCTTCGGCATAGCGCTGCAGGCGCGGCTGGTAGATGAACTCCAGGGCCTGCAGGGCAAAGTCTTCTTTGCTGGCGAAGTAGTGGTAGAACGAGCCTTTGGGGATGCCGGCGGCCTGGACGATTTCCTGCACGCCGGTGCCGTGGTAGCCGCGGCGGGTCATTACCGCGGCGCCTTTGGCGAGGATCAGGTCACGCTTGTCGAGTCGAATACTGTTCATGGGGCGAGCATATGACCGGTCGTCTCGCCTTGCCCAGCACTATTGATCTGGCTGATTAAGCTCTAGAAGCGGCGCAGGGTTGCGACCTCATAACCAGGTCACGTGTTGCTCCAGTGGGAAGCGTAGGCGCGGGTTGTAGATGGCCTTGTCGCCCTGCTTGCCGACCGCCAGCAGCATGATGGGGATGGCTTGACGTGGGATGTCGAGGGTCTGGCGCAGGCGCACTTCGTCGAAACCTTCCATCGGGCACGTGGCGTAACCGTGGCTCTGGAACGCCAGCATCAGGTTTTCTGCGGCCAGGGCCGTGGACTTCACGGCCCACAAGCGCATTTGCGCCAGGCTGTTGGGTGCGCGCATCAGTGGCTTGCGCAGGGCTGCCAGGCGCAGCAGTTGGCGCTTGCACAGACCAAGCAGGCCGAACGGCCCCTGGTTGTACTGGAAAGGTGCTGTCTTGCGGTAGAAGTGGCGGATACGCTCGGGGACTTCAGCTTCGGGCCAGTAGTCGATGACGTTCTGGCAGGCCTGGCGCCAAGTATCCGGGCGCGCCAGCACGGCGATGATCAGCGGAGCCTTGGCGGCGTTCTGGCTCATGCACACGTGATGCAGTTGGCTGAGCAGTTGCGGGTCGCGCACCACCTGGAAGCTCCAGGGTTGCAGGTTGCAGGAGTTGGGGGCGAGCACCGCCAGTTCCAGGCAGTCACGGATGATCGCGTCAGGCACCTGTTCGGTGGTGAAGCGGCGGACGGCGCGGCGACTTTCGATCAGGGCGCGCAATGCTGTCGGCGTGGCGCACGGGCTGGGTTGTTCGGCGGCGAGATTGGTCATGACGGGCATCCGTGGCGAGGTCGCTGGATTAAGCCCGGTTGCCGGCTGTGCGGCAAGTGTGGCGGTGAGCCTGCAGGGCCGGCGGGGTGCCGGCCCTGCGCTGCGGATCAGCGCTTGAGCGCGGTCGACAGGTGCGGCTGGATCGCGGTGAGAACGGCCTTGAAGCACTTGGTGTTGCCGGCGACGATCTGGCCTTTTTCCAGGAATTCGTGACCGCCGGTGAAGTCGCTCACCAAGCCGCCGGCTTCCTGAATCAGCAGGGCGCCTGCAGCCATGTCCCATTCGGACAGGCCGAATTCCCAGAACGCATCGAAGCGGCCGGCAGCCACATAGGCCAGGTCCAGGCTGGCAGCGCCTGCGCGGCGGATGCCGGCGGTCTGGCCAGTGAGGTCGCGGAACATGCCCAGGTAGTTGTCGAGGTTGTCGAGCTGGCCATCACGGAACGGGAAGCCGGTGCCGAGCAGTGCGCCTTCCAGACCTTTGCGCGCGCTGACGCGCATGCGACGGCCGTTGAGTGCGGCGCCACGGCCACGGCTGGCGGTGAATTCTTCCTGGCGTACCGGGTCGATGATGACCGCGTGTTCCAGGCGGCCGCGGTATTTGCAGGCGATGCTGATGGCAAAGTGCGGTACGCCGCGGATGAAGTTGGTGGTGCCGTCCAGCGGGTCGATGATCCACAGGTAGTCGGCGCCTTCGCCGCTGCCTGGGGTCAGGCCGCTTTCTTCGCCGAGGATGCCGTGGGTCGGGTACGCCTTGCGCAGCGCCTGGATGATGCTCTGCTCGGCGGCACGATCCACTTCGGTTACGTAATCCTTGGCATCTTTCTCGTCGGCCGAGATCACGTCCAAGCGCTCGATGGAGCGGAAAATCAGTTCACCGGCGCTGCGGGCCGCGCGCAGTGCGATATTCAGCATGGGCTGCATGGAAGTTTCACCTGGGTCGTTAAAGAAAGCCGGACATTCTAGCAGAAAAGCGTCCGGTAAAAAGAGCCTCTGACGGCTTGCATGGCGTAACGGGGTGGGGCTCTGTAAGATTTGCTCCCTTTTGCTGTTTATGTGGGCCTGCTTGTGCTGGAAAAAATTCGTGTGGTGTTGGTCAATACCAGCCATCCCGGCAACATCGGCGGCGCGGCGCGGGCCATGAAAAACATGGGCCTTAGCCGTCTGGTGCTGGTTGATCCGCAGGACTTTCCCAGTAACGAGGCGGTGGCGCGTGCGTCCGGTGCGGTTGATATTCTTGATGGCGCCCACATTGTAGGAACTCTTGAAGAGGCGTTGGTCGGTTGCAGCCTGGTACTTGGTACCAGTGCGCGGGATCGGCATATTCCCTGGCCGCTGCTGGATCCGCGCGAATGTGCGACTGCCAGCTTGCAGCAGGTGGAGCAGGGCGGCGAGGTGGCGCTGGTGTTTGGGCGCGAGTACGCCGGCCTGACCAATGAAGAGCTGCAGCGTTGCCAGTTTCATGTGCACATTCCGTCCGACCCTGAATTCAGTTCGCTCAATCTGGCTACTGCCGTGCAGGTGCTGACTTATGAAGTGCGCATGGCCTGGCTGGCGCAGCAGGGGCAGCCGACCAAGATGGCCAAGCTGGAAACCAACGGCGAGCAAGCCAGTTTGCCGGTCACGGCGGATGAGTTGGAGCTGTTTTACGGTCACCTGGAAAGCACTCTGGTGCAGATTGGCTTCCATGACCCGAGTAATCCGCGGCATTTGATGTCGCGACTGCGGCGCCTGTATGGCCGCAGCAATATCAGCAAGCTGGAAATGAATATCCTGCGCGGCATCCTGACGGAAACTCAGAAGGCGGCTCGCGGCGAAGCCCATAAGCGGAGAGATGTTTGATGTTCGAGCGCATGCGAGAAGATGTTCAGAGCGTATTCCATCGCGATCCGGCGGCGCGCAACACCTTTGAGGTGTTGACCTGCTATCCGGGGTTGCACGCTGTCTGGCTGCATCGCCTGGCCCATTACCTGTGGGCGGCGGGTTGGAAGTGGCTGGCGCGCATGTTGTCGAACTTTGGTCGCTGGCTGACCGGTATCGAGATTCATCCGGGGGCGAAGATCGGTCGACGCTTCTTTATCGATCACGGCATGGGCATTGTCATCGGTGAGACCGCTGAAATTGGTAATGACGTCACGCTCTACCAAGGGGTGACCCTGGGTGGCACCAGTTGGAATAAAGGCAAGCGTCATCCGACCCTGGAAGATGGTGTGGTGGTGGGTGCTGGCGCCAAGGTGCTGGGGCCGTTCACGGTCGGTGCTGGGGCGAAAATTGGCTCCAATGCGGTCGTCACCAAAGCGGTGCCCGCCGGTGCCACGGCGGTCGGTATTCCCGGGCGGATCATCGCCAAGCTGGATGATGAGCAAGAGGCCAAGCGTCAGGCGATTGCCGAGAAGCTGGGGTTCGATGCCTACGGCGTCACTCAGGACATGCCTGACCCGATCGCGCGCGCCATTGGTCAGTTGCTGGACCACTTGCAGGCGGTCGACGGTCGTCTGGAGGGTATGTGCGGTGCGCTCAAGGCGCTGGGCAGTGACTACTGCGCCAAGGACTTGCCGCCCCTGTGCGACAAGGATTTTGCCGGCGTCAAGGAGCAGGGTGATACACCTTCGGTGTAATGCGCTGCTGGGGTGGCTTTGTTATCATTGCGCTCCTGCTGGATCTAATCCCGAGTAAATTGATAGGTCTTATAGTTGACTTAAATACTCGGGAATAGCATACTCGCCACAAACCAGCGAACCCGTGGTATCCGTCTCATGCGCCTGACCACCAAAGGCCGTTACGCCGTCACCGCCATGCTCGATCTGGCCCTTCACGCACAGCGTGGGCCGGTCTCCCTGGCGGATATTTCCGAGCGTCAGGGCATCTCCCTTTCCTATCTGGAGCAACTGTTTGCCAAGCTGCGGCGTGGCAATTTGGTCTCCAGTGTGCGCGGGCCGGGCGGCGGTTATCAGCTGTCACGCGAGATGGCGGCAATCCAGGTTGCGCAGGTAATTGATGCCGTCAACGAGTCGGTCGATGCCACGCGTTGTCAGGGGTTGGGCGATTGCCATTCGGGTGATACCTGCCTGACTCACCATTTGTGGTGTGACCTCAGCCAGCAAATTCACGCGTTTCTCAGTGGTATCAGCCTGGCTGACCTGGTGACGCGCAGTGAGGTTCAGGAAGTCGCATTGCGCCAGGATCAGCGCCGTTGTGGTAACGGTGCTGCGCGCTCGGACAAGATTCACGCGTCGGCCATCGAATGAGCCGGGCGCCTGCCTGATTAGGAGAAACGCTATGAAACTACCGATCTACCTCGACTACTCAGCGACCACCCCGGTTGATCCGCGTGTGGCGCAAAAAATGAGTGAGTGCCTGCTGGTGGATGGCAACTTCGGTAACCCGGCGTCGCGCTCCCATGTATTCGGCTGGAAGGCCGAAGAAGCGGTTGAGAATGGTCGTCGTCAGGTGGCTGATCTGGTCAATGCTGATCCCCGTGAAATCGTCTGGACCTCCGGTGCTACCGAGTCCAATAACCTGGCTATTAAAGGTGCGGCGCATTTCTACGCGAGCAAAGGCAAGCACCTCATTACCTCGAAGATCGAGCACAAAGCCGTGCTCGACACCACGCGCCAACTGGAGCGTGAAGGCTTCGAAGTCACCTATATCGAGCCCGGTGAAGACGGTCTGATCACTCCGGCGATGGTGGAAGCGGCGCTGCGTGACGACACCATTCTGGTCTCGGTGATGCACGTCAATAACGAGATCGGCACGATCAACGATATCGCGGCCATCGGCGAATTGACCCGCTCCCGCGGCGTGCTGTTGCACGTTGATGCGGCGCAGTCGACCGGCAAGGTGGCGATTGATCTGGCGGCCCTGAAGGTCGACCTGATGTCCTTCTCGGCACACAAAACCTACGGCCCCAAAGGCGTTGGCGCCCTGTACGTCGGGCGTAAGCCGCGCGTGCGTCTGGAAGCGCAAACCCACGGTGGCGGCCATGAGCGCGGCATGCGCTCCGGCACCCTGGCGACCCACCAGATCGTTGGCATGGGCGAAGCCTTCCGCATTGCCAAGGAAGAAATGCAGCAGGAAAACCTGCGCATTGGCGCCTTGCGTGATCGTTTCTACAAGCAGGTCGAGAATCTCGAAGAGCTGTACCTGAACGGCAGCCTGACTGCACGGGTGCCGCACAACCTCAACCTGAGCTTCAACTACGTTGAGGGTGAGTCGCTGATCATGGCGCTCAAGGATCTGGCTGTGTCTTCCGGTTCGGCCTGTACGTCGGCGTCACTTGAGCCGTCTTATGTGCTGCGCGCATTGGGTCGCAACGACGAGCTGGCACACAGCTCGATCCGTTTCACCTTCGGTCGTTTCACTACGGAAGAAGAAGTTGATTATGCCGCGCAGAAAGTCTGCGAGGCCGTGACCAAGCTGCGCGAATTGTCGCCGCTGTGGGATATGTACAAAGACGGTGTCGACATCTCCAAGATCGAGTGGGCGGCGCACTAAGTAGTCGCCGAGCAAGAGCGGCTCTCTGACGAGGAAGGAATACCAGCATGGCTTACAGTGAAAAGGTCATTGACCACTACGAGAACCCGCGCAACGTCGGCAAGATGGACGCGGAAGATCCGGATGTCGGCACCGGCATGGTCGGCGCGCCGGCCTGCGGTGACGTGATGCGCTTGCAGATCAAGGTCAACGAGCAGGGCGTAATCGAAGACGCCAAGTTCAAGACGTACGGCTGCGGCTCCGCGATTGCCTCCAGCTCCCTGGCGACCGAGTGGATGAAAGGCAAGACCCTCGACGAAGCGGAAACCATCAAGAACACCCAGCTGGCTGAAGAGCTGGCGCTGCCGCCCGTTAAGATTCACTGCTCGGTACTCGCCGAGGACGCCATCAAGGCGGCCGTTCGCGATTACAAGCAGAAGAAAGGTTTGCTCTAAGGAGGCTCCGATGGCTATCAGCATGACCGAAGCGGCGGCGCAGCATGTGCGTCGCTCGCTGGATGGGCGCGGCAAGGGTGACGGCATCCGTTTGGGTGTGCGTACCACGGGCTGCTCAGGTCTGGCTTATGTGCTGGAGTTTGTCGATGAGGCCGCAGGCGAGGATCTGGTGTTCGAGAGCTTCGGCGTCAAGGTGATCATCGATCCCAAGAGCCTGGCTTATCTGGACGGTACCGAGCTGGACTTCGTCAAGGAAGGCCTCAATGAGGGCTTCAAGTTCAATAACCCTAACGTGCGTGGCGAATGCGGCTGCGGCGAGAGCTTCAACGTCTGAGGCCATTGTGGGTAGTCCTTGTCATTTTGCCCTGTTTGATCTGCAGCCAGCGTTTCGCCTGGACCTGGATCAATTGGCGGCGCGTTATCGCGAGCTGGCCCGCAGTGTTCATCCGGATCGCTTCGCCGATGCCGATGAGCGTGAGCAGCGCGCAGCGTTAGAGCATTCCGCCAGTCTCAATGAGGCGTATCAGGTGTTGAAAAACGCCTCGGCGCGCGCCCGTTACCTGCTTGGTCTGCGCGGGGGGGAATTGCCCCTCGAAGTCACGGTTCAGGATGGTGAGTTCCTGTTGCAGCAGATGCAGTGGCGGGAAGAGCTGGAAGAGTTGCAGGACAGCGCCGACGTGCCAGGCGTAGCAACGTTCAAGCAGCGCTTGAAGGTCGCCTCGACCGCCTTGCACGAACAGTTTGCCGAGTGCTGGGAACAGCCTGCGCAGCGTGAGCAGGCCGAGCGTCTGGTACGGCGGATGCAGTTTCTCGACAAGCTTTCCTACGAAGTGCGCCAGCTGGAAGAGCGCCTCGACGATTAACCCACGTGCCGCTTTCGCGGCGCGCCTGATAGTCAGATAAGCATGGCCCTACTGCAGATCGCTGAACCCGGACAGAGCCCCCAACCCCACCAGCGTCGTCTGGCGGTGGGAATCGATCTGGGCACTACCAATTCGCTGGTTGCTGCGGTGCGCAGCGGCCTGGCCGCGCCACTGGCAGATGCCGAGGGGCAGGTCATTATGCCGTCGGCGGTGCGTTATCACGCCGGGCACACCGAGGTGGGTGCTGGCGCCAAGCTGGCGGCGGCGCAAGATCCGCTGAACACCGTGCTGTCGGTCAAGCGCCTGATGGGGCGCGGCCTGGCGGACGTCAAGCAGTTGGGTGAGCAGTTGCCCTATCGCTTCGTCGATGGTGAATCCGACATGCCGTTTATCGATACCGTGCAGGGGCTGAAGAGTCCGGTGCAGGTGTCGGCGGATATCCTCAAGGTTCTGCGCCAGCGTGCCGAAGCCACCCTGGGCGGCGAGCTGGTGGGTGCGGTGATTACCGTGCCGGCCTATTTCGACGAAGCTCAGCGTCAAGCGACCAAGGATGCTGCGCGTCTGGCGGGTCTGAATGTCCTGCGTTTGCTCAATGAGCCGACCGCAGCGGCGGTGGCCTATGGCCTGGATCAGCAGGCTCAAGGCGTGGTGGCCATCTATGACCTGGGCGGCGGCACCTTCGATATTTCCATTTTGCGCCTGACCGGCGGCGTGTTTGAAGTGATGGCTACCGGCGGCGACAGCGCCTTGGGTGGCGATGATTTCGACCATGCGATTGCCGGCTGGATCATTCGCGAGGCTGGCTTGTCCGCCGACCTTGATCCCGGCACCCAGCGCACTCTGCTGCAAAGTGCCTGCGCCGCCAAAGAGGCGCTGACGGCTGAAGTTGCGGTGAGCCTCAGTCATGGCGATTGGCAGGGCGAATTAAGTCGCGAGCATTTCATTGCCCTGATCGAGCCCTTGGTGGCGCGCAGTCTCAAGGCTTGCCGTCGCGCGGTGCGTGATGCGGGCATCGAGCTGGCGGATGTTGAGGCGGTCGTTATGGTCGGTGGTTCGACCCGTGTGCCTTATGTGCGCCAAGCCGTGGCTGAGTTGTTTGCGCGCCAGCCGTTGACCGATATCGACCCCGATCAGGTGGTGGCCATCGGTGCGGCAATCCAGGCCGATACCCTGGCCGGCAACAAGCGTGACGGCGAAGAACTGCTGCTGCTGGACGTTAATCCGCTGTCCCTGGGGCTGGAAACCATGGGCGGCTTGCTGGAGAAGGTGATTCCGCGCAACACCACGATTCCGGTGGCGCGGGCACAGGATTTCACCACCTATAAAGATGGCCAGACGGCCATGATGATTCATGTGCTGCAGGGCGAGCGTGAGCTGATCAAGGATTGCCGTTCCCTGGCGCGCTTTGAATTGCGCGGCATTCCACCGATGGTGGCGGGTGCGGCGAAGATTCGCGTGACCTTTCAGGTGGATGCCGATGGCCTGCTGAATGTGGCGGCCCGCGAGTTGGGCTCGGGCGTTGAGGCGAGCATTCAGGTCAAGCCGTCCTACGGTCTGACCGATGGCGAAATCACCCGCATGCTCAAAGACTCCTTCCAGTACGCCGGCGACGACAAGGCTGCGCGGGTTCTGCGTGAGCAGCAGGTAGATGCCGAGCGCCTGCTGGAGGCCGTGCAGGCTGCCCTGCAAGTGGATGGCGAGCGCTTGCTGGATGCCGATGAGCGTGCCGTGATCGGCTTGCAGATGGAGCAGCTGCGCGAATTGATGGCGGGCGACGATGCGGCTGCCATCGAGCAGCAGGTCAAGCGTTTAACCCAGGTGACGGATGCGTTTGCCGCGCGCCGGCTGGATGCCACGGTGAAGGCCGGGCTGGCCGGCCGCAGCGTCAACGAGATTGAGGATTAACTGATGCCGCAGGTTATTTTTCTGCCACACGATAAGTTCTGCCCTGATGGCATGGTTGTGGAGGCGGAGCCGGGTACATCCATTCTCGAGTTGGCCCATGCACACCATATCGAGATGGAAAGCGCCTGTGGTGGTGTCTGTGCGTGTACGACCTGCCATTGCATTATTCGCGAAGGATTTGATTCGCTGAAAGAGGCTGACGAGCTGGAAGAAGACTTCCTCGATCGGGCCTGGGGGCTTGAGGTGCAATCGCGCCTCGCCTGTCAGGCGCTCGTCGGGACTGAAGACCTGACGGTCGAGATTCCCAAATACTCGCTCAACCATGCTGCTGAAGCGCCGCACTGATTTTAAGGAGCTGTCATGAGTCTGCAATGGAGTGATGTGCTGGATATCGCCATCGAACTGGCTGAAAGCAAGCCGGATGTCGATCCGCGGTATGTCAATTTTGTCGATCTGCACCGCTGGGTGCTGGCCTTGCCGGATTTCGCCGATGACCCGCAGCGCGGTGGCGAAAAAGTCCTTGAGGCCATTCAGGCGGCCTGGATCGAAGAGGCTGACTAAGCCGCTGCACTGCTGCCGCTACGCATTTAACCGGAACCCGCGTATAATTCGCGGGTTTAATTTTTCGCTTTAATCATTGTTTCTGGAGTTTCACATGGCTGTTCAACGTACTTTCTCCATCATCAAGCCTGATGCCGTTGCTAAAAACGTCGTTGGCGAAATCGTTACCCGTTTCGAAAAAGCCGGCCTGCGCGTCGTTGCTTCGAAAATGGTTCAGCTGTCCGAGCGTGAAGCTGGCGGTTTCTACGCTGAGCACAGCGAGCGCGGTTTCTTCAAAGACCTGGTTGCTTTCATGGTTTCCGGTCCGGTTATCGTTCAGGTTCTGGAAGGTGAAGACGCTATCGCCAAAAACCGTGAGCTGATGGGCGCTACCAACCCTAAAGAAGCTGCTGCCGGCACCATCCGCGCCGATTTCGCCGTTTCCATCGACGAAAACGCCGTACACGGTTCGGATTCCGAGGCTTCTGCTGCTCGTGAAATCTCGTACTTCTTCGCCGCCACCGAGGTGTGCGCTCGCATTCGCTAAGGCGAATTACGCGAGGGTGAAACCATGACTGCATCTACTGGCGCTGTAGAGACCACCAAGGTCAATTTGCTCGGGCTGACTCAGCCGCAAATGGAAAGCTTCTTCGATTCCATCGGGGAGAAGCGTTTCCGCGCCGGTCAGGTAATGAAGTGGATTCACCACTTTGGCGTTGATGATTTCGACGCCATGAGCAATGTCAGCAAGGTCTTGCGCGAAAAGCTCAAGGCCTGTGCTGAGATTCGCGGCCCTGAGGTCGTGAGTCAGGATATTTCCACCGACGGCACCCGTAAGTGGGTCGTGCGAGTGGCTTCCGGTAGCTGTGTTGAGACGGTCTACATTCCGCAAGGCGGACGTGGCACCTTATGTGTTTCTTCCCAGGCCGGCTGCGCGCTGGATTGCAGTTTCTGCTCCACGGGCAAACAAGGTTTCAATAGCGATCTGACCGCCGCCGAAGTGATCGGCCAGGTGTGGATCGCCAATAAGTCGTTCGGCAGTATTCCGGCCAAGGTCGACCGTGCCGTCACCAACGTGGTGATGATGGGCATGGGCGAGCCGTTGCTGAACTTCGACAATGTGGTCGCCGCCATGAGCATCATGATGGACGACCTCGGTTACGGCATTTCCAAACGCAAGGTGACGCTGTCCACCTCGGGCGTGGTGCCGATGATCGACAAGCTGGGTGAAGTGCTCGACGTTTCCCTGGCGCTGTCGCTGCACGCGCCGAATGACGAGCTGCGCAACCAGTTGGTGCCGATCAACAAAAAGTATCCGCTGGAAATGCTCCTGGCCGCGTGCCGGCGCTATGTCTCGCGGCTTGGCGAGAAGCGCGTGCTGACCGTTGAGTACACCTTGCTCAAGGATGTTAACGACCAGCCCGAACACGCTGAGGAAATGATCGCCCTGTTGGCGGATTTCCCCTGCAAGATCAACCTGATCCCGTTTAATCCCTTCCCTTTTTCCGGTTATGAGCGGCCGAGCAACAATGCCATTCGCCGTTTTCAGGACTTGCTGTACAAGGCTGGGCATAATGTCACCGTGCGCACCACGCGCGGCGAGGACATTGATGCGGCTTGTGGCCAGTTGGTTGGCCAGGTAATGGACCGCACCCGTCGCAGCGAGCGCTATATTGCTGTGCGCGAGCTCAGCGCTGAGGCCGAAGAGCCGCAGACTGCCACCAACCGCATCTGAAAAGGGAGGTCCTCGATGACCCTGCGCGCCACGCTGCTGCTGTTGCTGTTCACTGTGTTGACAGGTTGTGTGAGCACGGGCGACGTCAATCCGATGCGTACCGATAAGGGCCGTGATGCTGCCCGCGATGCCTATATCCAGCTGGGTATTGGCTATCTGCAACAGGGCAATACTGGTCGCGCCAAAGGCCCGCTGAAAAAAGCCCTGGAACTCGATTCCTCCAATGCGGATGCCCATGCCGCCCTGGCACTGGTGTTTCAGCTGGAAATGGAAACCGAGTTGGCCGATGAGCATTTTCGCAAGGCGCTCTCGGCCAGTTCTGACGACACGCGCATCCTCAACAACTATGGCGGCTTCCTCTACGAGCAGAAGCGCTATCCAGAGGCCAAAGAACGCTTTGAGCAAGCGTCCAAGGACAACCTCTATCAGGAGCGCGCGCGGGTATTTGAAAACCTTGGCATGACCGCCTTGATGATGAATCAACGGGCTGAGGCCAAGGCCTATTTTGAGCGCGCTTTGCGCCTGGATGTGCGCCAGGCGCGGTCGTTGCTGGAAATGGCCGAGCTGTCCTACGAGGACAAGAATTACGTCCAGTCTCGGACTTACTACGACGGCTATGTGGCCGTGTCCGAGGAAAATGCCCGCAGCCTGTTGCTTGGCAGTCGCCTGGCGACCATCTTTGACGACCGCGACAAGGCCGCCAGTCTTGGCTTGCAACTGAAGCGCCTGTACCCAGGCACTCCGGAATATCAGCAATATGTTTTGGAGCATCGATGAAAGCGCCACAACCTGAAGTTGTCGTGAGCTCTCGTAGCAACCCCGGTGAAACCCTGCGCAAGGCTCGCGAAAGCAAGAACCTGGCGCAAGCCGATGTCGCCCAGCAACTCAACCTGACCCTGCGCGCACTGACGCAAGTGGAAGCCGGCGCTTTCGATAAGCTGCCTGGGCATACCTTTGCTCGCGGCTATATCCGCGCCTATGCCAAGTTGCTGGAGCTGGACCAGGACCGCCTGGTGGCTGATTTTGATGCTTACACCGGCACCGACTCGGCCGGCAGCAGTGTGCATGCCCTGGGCCGCATCGAAGAACCCAAGCACCTGGCGCAAAGCCTGCTGCGGTTTGTCAGTGTCGGTTTGCTGTTGGCGCTGCTGGCCGTCAGCTTTTTCTGGTGGCAGGAGCAATCCACCCGCATGGACAGCGATGCGGCCGTTAGTCGTGCGCTTGAGCATGTTGAAGTGGAAAGTGCCGATGGCACGACCGAGATTCATCCGCTGGACGAGCCGGAAGATCAGGCCGTTGCGGATGGTCAGGCCCTGATCGCCGAGCCGGCGAGCGAGATTGAACCGCAGTTGGCGGCACAATCCCCAACTACGACGCCCGCCGCAGAAGCCGCCCCGACGAACGCCACTCAGTCAGCCCCAGTGGTTGAGCCTGGGGCGGCAGCAGTGGCTCCGGTTGCCGCCGTGCCTGCTGCGCCCGTCAGCGCGCCATTGCCGAATGAGATACCGGCGCTTGACGCACCGGCTGCTGCGCCGGTGCAAGCCGCCGCAGGGCAAGCGTTAGTGAAAATTCAGTTCACGGCCAACTGCTGGACACAGTTGACGGACGCCAATGGCAAAGTTCTGTTCAGTGCCCTGAAGCGTGCCGGCGAAAGCCTGGAGCTGGCCGGCAAACCGCCGCTGGAGCTGCGCCTGGGCTTTGCCCGTGGCGCTCAGGTTAGCTACAACGGCCAGGCCGTGGATGTCGCACCTTATACCAGCGGTGAAACAGCCCGCATGAAGCTAGGTCAGTAATTCCATGCATTGCGAATCTCCTATTATTCGTCGGTTGTCGCGCAAGATCTGGGTCGGCTCGGTGCCAGTGGGCGGTGATGCGCCCATTGCCGTACAAAGCATGACCAACACCAATACCTGCGACGTGGACGCGACCGTGGCGCAAGTGCGCCGCCTCGAAGACGCTGGCGCCGACATCGTGCGGATTTCCGTGCCCGACATGGACGCCGCCGAAGCCTTCGGCAAGATCAAGCAGCAAGTCCGCGTGCCCCTAGTGGCCGATATTCACTTCGACCACAACATCGCTTTGCGTGTGGCCGAACTGGGTGTGGACTGCCTGCGTATCAATCCGGGCAATATCGGTCGTGAAGACCGGGTGCGTGCCGTGGTGGATGCCGCCCGTGATCGCGGCATCCCGATCCGCATCGGCGTTAACGCCGGTTCGCTGGAAAAAGACCTGCAGAAGAAATACGGCGAGCCGACCCCAGAGGCCTTGGTCGAGTCGGCACTGCGCCATGTTGAGCACCTTGAGCGTCTGAATTTTCAGGACTTCAAGGTCAGCGTCAAAGCCTCCGATGTGTTTATGGCCGTGGCGGCCTACCGTCTGCTGGCCAAACAGATCGAGCAGCCGCTGCACCTGGGCATCACCGAAGCCGGCGGCCTGCGCTCCGGTACGGTAAAGTCTGCGGTCGGTCTGGGCATGCTGCTGGCTGAAGGCATTGGCGATACCATCCGCATCTCCTTGGCCGCTGATCCGGTGGAGGAGGTCAAAGTAGGTTACGACATCCTCAAGTCGCTGCGTCTGCGCTCGCGCGGGATCAACTTTATTGCCTGCCCCAGCTGTTCGCGGCAGAACTTCGACGTGGTGAAAACCATGAACGAACTCGAAGGTCGCCTCGAAGACTTGCTGGTGCCGCTGGATGTGGCTGTTATCGGTTGCATCGTCAATGGTCCGGGTGAAGCCAAAGAGGCCCATATCGGCCTGACTGGCGGTTCACCGAGCAACCTCGTGTACATTGATGGCAAGCCGGCGCAGAAACTCAATAACGACAATCTGGTCAATGAGCTGGAACGGCTGATTCGCCAGAAAGCGGCCGAAAAGGTCGAGGCCGACGCGGCACTGATTGCCCGCGGCTAAGCATTTTTAAGGATTTTTTGTGAGCAAGACGCTGCAGGCCATTCGTGGCATGAACGACATTTTGCCCGAGCAGACCCCGCTCTGGCGTTACTTCGAAGGTACCGTAGCCAACCTGCTGGACGGCTACGGCTATCGGCAGATCCGCATGCCGATTGTCGAAGCCACCGAGCTGTTCAAGCGCTCGATTGGCGAAGTAACCGATATCGTCGAAAAAGAGATGTACACCTTCGATGACCGTAACGGCGACTCCCTGACCTTGCGTCCGGAAGGCACTGCCAGCTGCGTGCGCGCGGTGCTGGAACACGGCATTAGCGGTGGCGGCCAGGTGCAGAAGCTCTGGTACATCGGCCCGATGTTTCGCCATGAGCGGCCGCAGAAAGGCCGTTATCGGCAGTTTCATCAGATCGGCATCGAGGTGTTCAACCTCGACGGTCCGGACATCGATGCTGAACTGATCATCATGACCTGGCGCCTGTGGGGCTTGCTGGGCCTTCGCAATGCCGTAACTCTGGAGCTCAACAGCCTGGGCACCAGTGAGGCGCGGGCCAATTACCGTGAGGCGCTGGTCGAGTTCCTGTCGGCGCGCCTGGATCAGCTGGACGAAGACAGCAAGCGCCGTCTGAGCAGCAATCCACTGCGTATCCTCGATACCAAGGTGCCGGAAACCCAGGCCCTCTTGGTGGATGCGCCGAAGCTGGCCGACCACCTGGATGAAGCCTCGAAGGTACACTTCGAAGGCTTGAAGGCGCGCCTGGATGCTGCCGGCATTCCGTACGTGATCAATCCCAAGCTGGTGCGTGGCCTCGATTACTACAGCAAGACCGTCTTTGAATGGGTGACCGATAAACTCGGTGCCCAGGGTACTGTGTGTGCCGGTGGCCGTTATGATGGCCTGGTTGAGCAGATGGGCGGCAAGCCTACTGCTGGCGTTGGCTTTGCCATGGGTATCGAGCGTCTGGTGTTGCTGCTGGAAACCCTGGAGCAAGTGCCGAGCGATATTGCCCGCCAGGTCGACGTGTATTTCTGTGCCTTTGGTGAGGCGGCCGAATTGCAGGCGCTGGTGCTGGCTGAGCAGTTGCGTGATCGTCTGCCGGGTTTGCGCCTGCAGATGAATGCCGGCGCCGGCAGCTTCAAGAGTCAGTTTAAAAAGGCCGACAAGAGCGGCGCATTGTTTGCGCTGATCCTGGGCGAAGATGAGTTGGCTCAACAGGTCGTTGGGCTCAAACCTCTGCGCGATAACGGCGAACAACAACATATCAGCTGGGCTGCTCTTTCCGAGCAGCTGGCGGCCTGTCTGCAGGCTTGAGCATTTAGCCAATAGGAGTATTGGGGTGTCGCGTACCGAAGATGAAGAGTTGGCGGTGATCCGTGACTGGTGGCAGCGCAATGGCAAGCCCCTGTTGACTGGCAGCGCCTTGGCCCTGGTCGTGGTGTTTGGCTGGCAAGCCTGGCAAAAGCATCAGGTCGCTGAAGCGCAAGGCGCCTCGGTGCTCTACCAACAATTGTTGGAAAACAGCCTGGTGGCTGACGGTAAGGCCGATGTTGGCAAGGTCGCGGAGCTGGCGGGCAAGCTGAAGGCGGATTATGCCGGCAGTCAGTACGCCCAGTATGCGAGCCTGTTACTGGCCAAAGTTGCTGTCGAGGCGGGCAAGCTCGACGACGCCCGTGCTGAATTGCAGGCGGTCCTCGATAAACCAGCGGATGCCACCCTCGGCGAATTGGCGCGTCAGCGTCTGGCGCGTGTTTTGGCCTCGCAAGGCAAAACCGAAGATGCGCTCAAACTGCTGGCCGGCGATGCCGATCAAGCCTTCGTTGCTGCCCGTGAAGAGCTGAAAGGCGATTTGCTGGTCAAGCTGGAACGCAGCGATGAAGCCCTGCAGGCCTATGAAAAAGCCAAGGCCGCATTGACCGCTGAGGCTGCCGTCGGCGGCTTGCAAATCAAGATCGACGATCTGGCCAAAGGGGATGCATAACGTGATGCGCTGGAAAAACGCCGCATTGCTGGCCCTGGCCGTTACGGTCGTGGGTTGCAGCAGCAACAGCAAAAAGGAATTGCCGCCAGCCGAGCTGCCTGAGTTCACCACCGAGGTTGAGCTCAAGAGCGAGTGGAGCCGTTCCGTCGGCAATGGCCAGGGCGAGGGTTACAACCTGCTCACCCCAGCCGTCGATGGCGACCATATCTATGCCGCCGATGTCGAAGGCGTGGTCATGGCCATGGACCGTTTCAGCGGCGATGTGCTGTGGGAGCAGGACCTGGAACTGGCCGTCTCCGGCGCTATTGGCGTAGGCCATGGTCTGGTTGTGGTGGGTACGCTCAAGGGTGAAGTGATTGCCCTCGATCAGTCCACCGGCGAGCAGAAGTGGCGCGCCGTGGTGACCAGCGAAGTGTTGGCCGCACCGGCCGTGAATGGCGATGTAGTGGTGGTGCAGACCCAGGACGATCGTCTGATCGCCTTTGATAGCGCCACGGGTAACCAGCGCTGGATCTACGAAAGCACCCCAGCTGTTCTGACCCTGCGCGGCACCGGTGGCCCGGTGTTGACGGATCGTCTGGCCATCGCCGGCTTGTCCTCGGGCAAGGTGGTGGCGGTCGATACTCAGCGCGGCTTCCCGGTCTGGGAGCAGCGCGTCGCCGTAGCTCAAGGTCGTTCGGAGCTGGATCGGATTGTCGATATCGACGGCGGTCTGCGTTTGGTTGGCGACACCCTGTATGTGGTCAGCTACCAAGGCCGGGTTGCCGGGGTTGATATCAACAACGGTCGCGTACTTTGGCAGCGTGAAGCCTCCAGCTACGCCGGTTTGGATCAGGGCCTGGGCAGTGTTTATGTAAGCCTGGCCAACGGCACCCTCGAAGGTGTGGATGAGCGTTCGGCGTCCGCCTTGTGGAGCAATGATGGCCTGGCCCGTCGCCAGCTGTCGGCGCCTGCGGTGTATTCAAGTTATATCGCTGTCGGTGACTTTGAAGGTTACCTGCATCTGCTAAGCCAGACTGACGGCCGTTTTGTGGGTCGCGAGCACATCGACAGCGACGGCCTGCGTGCCCGTCCGCTGGTGGTGGGTGACTGGCTGTATGCCTTCGGCAATAGCGGTGAACTGGTCGCTTTGACCATCCGCTAAGCTGAGTAACAGTATCCGGCCGCTGCCGTTTTTACGGCAGCGGCCTTTGTGTTTTTTAGTTTTCACCCTGGAGGAGCCAATGGTTCCGGTAATCGCCCTGGTGGGCCGCCCCAACGTGGGCAAGTCCACACTGTTCAACCGCCTGACCAGAACTCGGGATGCCATCGTCGGCGATCTCTCGGGGCTGACGCGTGATCGCCAGTATGGCGAGGCCAAGTGGCAGGGGCGCACTTATATCGTGATCGACACCGGTGGTATTTCCGGTGACGAAGACGGCATCGACGCGAAGATGGCCGAGCAGTCCCTGCAGGCCATCGAAGAAGCCGATGCCGTGCTGTTCATGGTCGATGCGCGTGCCGGTTTGTGCGCCGCCGACCAGATGATTGGCGAGCACTTGCGCAAGCGCAACAAACGCACCTTCCTGGTGGCCAACAAGGTCGACAACATCGACCCCGATCTGGCGCGCGCCGAGTTCAGCCCGCTGGGTATGGGCGATGCGTTGGCGATTGCCGGCGCCCACGGTCGCGGCATCACCCAGATGCTCGAAGTGGCGTTGGGTGACTTCCCCAAAGACCCGGTTGAAGAAGCCTTTGACCCGGACGAAGAAGTAGCCGAAGGCGAAGAAGCCAAGCGCATTCCCGGTCCGAGCGAGAAGGACGGCATCAAGCTGGCCATCATCGGTCGGCCCAACGTCGGCAAGTCGACCCTGGTCAACCGCATGCTCGGTGAAGACCGGGTCATCGTCTATGACCAGGCCGGTACCACGCGCGACAGTATCTACATCCCGTTCGAGCGCGATGACGAGAAGTACACCCTGATCGACACCGCCGGCGTACGTCGTCGCGGCAAGATCTTCGAGGCGGTGGAAAAGTTCTCAGTGGTGAAAACCCTGCAGGCGATCCAGGACGCCAACGTCGTGGTGTTCGTCATGGACGCCCGCGAAGGGGTGGTCGATCACGACCTCAACCTGCTCGGCTTTGTGCTGGAAAGCGGCCGCGCGCTGGTGATTGCCCTGAACAAATGGGACGGCATGGAGCCAAGCGAGCGCGACTATGTGAAAACCGAGCTGCAACGCCGGTTGTTCTTCGTCGACTTCGCCGATATCCACTTTATCTCGGCCCTGCACGGCACCGGCGTTGGCCATCTGTACAAGTCCGTACAGGACTCGTTCCGCTCGGCGATCACCCGCTGGCCGACCAGTCGCCTGACCCAGATCCTCGAAGATGCGGTGCGCGAGCACCAGCCGCCGATGGTCAACAATCGTCGGATCAAGCTGCGTTACGCGCACTTGGGTGGCGCCAACCCGCCGATCATCGTGATCCACGGTAACCAGGTGGAGAAGGTGCCGCGTTCCTATTCACGCTACCTGGAAAACACCTTCCGGCGCGTGCTCAAGCTGGTCGGTACGCCGATCCGCATCGAGTACAAGGGCGGCGAAAACCCCTACGAGGGCAACAAGAACACCCTCACCGACCGCCAGGTTAACAAGAAGCGCCGCTTGATGACGCACCACAAGAAAGCCGAGAAGAAGCGCAAAGACAAGCGCTGATCTTCAGAAGCGGATGGACAAAAAGGCGCAGGGCTCAGGCTCTGCGCCTTTTTCTTTGCGTACTTGGCAGTGATAGGCTGGCGGCACCAGTGAGCTGTCCGGCAGGCGGGAGGGCCTGATGTTGCAGAGCAAATTACCCCACGTGGGCACGACCATTTTTACCCGCATGTCGCAGTTGGCGACCGAGGTGGGTGCGCTCAATTTATCCCAGGGCTTCCCCGATTTTGCCAGCCCGCAGCCGTTGCTGGATGCCGCCATGCGTCATCTGGCGGCCGGGCATAACCAGTACGCGCCGATGACCGGCCTGCCGCGCCTGCGCGAGCAAGTGGCGCTCAAGGTTGCGGGGCTTTATGGTCGTGCCGTCAGCGCCGAAAGCGAAGTGACCATCGTGCCGGGCGCCACCGAGGCGATCTTCTGTGCGGTGCAGGCGCTGATTCGACCTGGCGATGAAGCCATCGTCCTTGACCCCTGCTATGACAGCTACGAGCCTTCGGTGCAGCTGGCCGGCGGTCGTTGCGTGCATGTGCCACTGAACCTGCCTGACTTCTCGGTGGACTGGCAGCGCCTGCGCGACGCCATTACTCCGCGAACCCGTCTGATCTTTATCAACTCACCGCACAACCCCAGTGGCGCGCTGCTCAGTCGTGCCGATCTGGATCAGTTGGCCGCGCTGATTCGCGACCGCGATATCTACCTGATCAGCGACGAGGTGTATGAGCATCTGGTCTTCGACGGCGCCGAGCACGCCAGCGTGCTGGCCCACGACGAGCTGTATGCGCGCGCCTTCGTGGTCAGCTCGTTCGGCAAGACCTACCACGTCACGGGCTGGAAGACTGGCTATGTGGTGGCGCCGTCTGTGCTGTCTGCCGAGCTGCGCAAGATCCACCAATACGTCAATTTCTGCGGGGTAACACCGCTGCAGCATGCGCTGGCGGACTTTATGGCCGAGCAGCCGCAACACATTGCCGAGTTGCCGGCCTTCTATCAGGCCAAGCGCGACCTGTTCTGCGACCAACTGGCCGGGTCGCGCTTCACTTTTACCCGCAGCCCCGGCACCTACTTTCAGTTGGCTGACTATTCGGCCATTCGCCCCGATCTGGATGACGTAGCCATGGCTGAGTGGCTGACCCGCGAGCACGGCGTAGCGGCGATTCCGGTGTCGGTGTTCTACCAGCAGGCGCCGGCGGATATGCGCCTGGTGCGCTTCTGTTTTGCCAAGCGTGAAGAGACCTTGCTGGCCGCAGGAGAGCTGTTATGCAAAATCTAAGCGGGGCTGATCTGAGCCAATTGCCCGATCTTGAACTGGCCCTGATCCAGACCACCCTGGTCTGGCAAGACCCGGTGGCCAACCGTGCGCACTTTGCGACGTTGATACAACAGGCCCGCGGCGCCGATCTGATCGTGTTGCCAGAGATGTTCTGCACCGGCTTCAGTATGGATTCAGCGACCCTGGCCGAGCCTGAAGACGGCCCAAGCACGCAGTGGCTCCGTGAGCAGGCGCAGCAGTTGGGCGCAGTGATCACCGGTTCGCTGATCATCCAGGCCGCAGACGGCAGCTACCGTAACCGCCTGTTGTGGGCGCGCCCGGATGGCAGCGTGGCGCATTACGACAAGCGCCATCTGTTCCGCATGGCAGGCGAGCACAAACATTACAGCGCCGGTGAGCAGCAGGTGGTGCTAGAGCTGAAGGGCTGGCGAGTGCGTCCGCTGATCTGCTACGACCTGCGCTTCCCGGTGTGGAGCCGCGCTGCCGCTGACACCGACTTGCTGCTCTACACCGCCAACTGGCCCGCCGCGCGGCGCCAGCACTGGAACCGCCTGCTGCCGGCGCGAGCGATCGAGAACCTCTGCTATGTGGCGGCGGTTAATCGCATTGGCGAAGACGGCAAAGGCTTCGCCTACAGCGGCGACAGTCAGGTACTGGATTTCCAGGGCGATAGCTTGCTGGCAGCCGAGGCGGCGGATGGGGTGTTTCGCGTAACGCTCAAGGCGGCCGAACTTGCCGCCTATCGTCAGCGTTTTCCGGCCCATCTGGATGCCGATGGCTTTCAGCTGAGTTGATTAGCGCAGATAGCAAAACGCCGGGCATTGCCCGGCGTTTTGGTTTTTTGCTGATTAGCCCAGTGCTGGGTAATCGGTATAACCCGCCGCACCACCGCCATACAGGGTGCTGCCGTCCAGCGGATTGAGCTCGGCGCCGGCCTGGAAGCGGGCCAGCAGATCCGGATTGGCGATATACGGGCGACCGTAGGCGACCAAGTCCGCCAGGCCTTCGGCGACAGCTTGTTCGCCGCTTTCGGCGGTTTGTCCGCCCGCGATGATCAGGGTGCCGGTGTATAGGTCGCGCAGGGCGCGAAGCAAGGCGTCGTAGCCTTCGAAGCTGCCGCCGAGCCAGTCCGGGCGGTTAACGTGCAGGTAGGCCAGGTTGCGGCTGTTGAGTTGCGCGACCAGGTAGCTGAAAGTCTCCAGCGGGTTGGCATCGTTAACATCGCCGAAAGTGCCCATAGGCGAGATGCGGATACCGACCTTGCGGCTGTCACCGACCGTGGCCACGGCGGCATCGACCACTTGCAGCACCAGACGGGCGCGGTTTTCTACCGAGCCACCATAGGCATCGCTGCGCTGGTTGCTGTTGGAGCAGAGGAACTGGTCCAGCAGATAGCCGTTGGCGGCATGCACTTCCACGCCGTCGAAGCCGGCTTTGATCGCGTTGGCGCTGCCATGGGCGTAGGCGGCGACTACACCCGGTAGTTCATTCAGCTCCAGGGCGCGTGGCTTGGCTGTGGCGGCCTTGTGGTGACTGCCATCGGCCTCGACCACATAGCACTCGGCCTTGGCCTGAATCGCCGAAGGGGCCACCGGGTCAGCACCATTGGGCTGCAACAGTGGATGGGAGATACGGCCCACATGCCAAAGCTGCAGGAAGATCCGCCCGCCAGCCTGGTGCACGGCCTGGGTGACCTGCTGCCAACCGGCGACCTGGGCGTCGTTGTGGATGCCTGGGGTCCAGGCGTAGCCCTGGCCTTCGGGGCAGACCTGGCTGGCTTCGCTGATGATCAGGCCGGCGTTGGCGCGTTGGGCGTAGTAGGTGGCGTTCAGCTCGCCGGGGATATTGCCTGGCAGGCTGCGCTGACGGGTCAGGGGTGCCATCACCAGGCGGTTGGGCAGGGTCAGGGCGCCGAGTTGCAGCGGCGTGAGCAGGTGTTCAATCGTCATAGAACCTCCATCAAGGTCATCGAAGTGGCTGACATGAGCCATGGCAGCCATTATGCGCGTGGCAATCTTTTTGGGAAGTACGTACGATAAAGGCGGTAACTTACTTAAAGGTAATCAATGATGGGCGAACAGCAAACCGAGCTGGTCGAAAACAAACGCCTGGTGCAGGGCGACAAGGTCTACAGCACGCCAATGGATGTCACCCTGGAGGTGATTGGCGGTAAATGGAAAGCCCTGCTGGTGTATCGCCTGCTTAACGGCCCGCTGCGTTTTTCTGAGTTGAAGCGGCTGGTGCCGGACATCACCGAGAAGATGCTGACTCAGCAGTTGCGTGAGCTGGAACGGGTCGGCGTGCTGACTCGCACGGTATTTGCCGAGGTGCCGCCACGGGTCGAGTATTGCGTGACCGAACACGGCGCCACCTTGCAGCCTGTGTTGGCGGCCATGTGCGAGTGGGGTCGCAGTCACTGGCAGCAGCAGGGCGAGTGAGTGTTGGATGTGGTGCGCTGCTGTCGTTGATGGCCTGATTTAACTCGCGGTGGTGCTGGTCAGTGCCAACTGGGCCGCTGCGCTGACCTCCAGTCGAGTTTTCTCGGTGCGCAGAAAACGCCGCAGATTCTGCAGGTTGGCGATTTTCTCTTCGACTTCGGCCAGCTTGCGCGTGACCAGTAGCGCCCCTTGGGCGCAGTCCAGTTGCTGGTTGCGCTGGGCCTGGAGGATTTCGCCGATCTCCGCAAGGGAGAAACCCATGCCTTGGGCCTGCTGAATAAAGCTCAGGTCTTTGACGGTTTGCGCGCTGTAGTCGCGGTAGTTGTTGCCCTGGCGTTGGGCGCTGATCAGGCCGACGCTTTCGTAATAGCGCAGGGTGTGGCGGCTGGCGCCGCTGTGTCGTTCCAGTTCGCCGATGCGCATGTCATTTGCTCCTTGACTGTCGAGTGCTCTCGACAGTTTAGCCTGCTGTTGTCCATTACTCAGGAGCTTCAGCATGCACGCAGAATGTTTTGTCACCGGTGGCAGCGGTTTCATTGGCCAGCACCTGCTGGCCCGATTAACCCGTCAGGGTCACCCCGTTAGCGTGTTGCTGCGTCAGCCGCAGACGTTGCCGCAGTTGCAGCAGCAGGTCGAAAAATTGGGCGGCGATGGCCGTTTGTTGCGTGGCGTGGTGGGCGATCTGAGTCATGCGCAGTTGGGCCTGGACCAGGCTGCCCGCCAGCAGGTTGCTCGCGCCGCGGTGGTGTTTCACCTCGGCGCGCAGTTCGCCTGGGGGCTGACGATTGAGCAGGCCCGCGCGGTGAATGTCGCGGGCGCCTTGCAGGTGGCGGAGTTGGCGGCCGGGCAGGGCAGTCGGTTGCTGATGGTGGGCGGTTATATGCTGGAGAATCACGCCCATCTGCGCCGTGTCGGCGTCGATCTGCAACAGCCGCAGCGTACCGATTGGCCAGCCGTCTATCGCCGGGTGGGTGGTTATGAGGGCAGCAAGCTGGAGGCGCATTTTCAGGTGCTGGCGCAGATGCAGGCGCAGGCGGGCGAGCTGACCATCGTCCATCCGGCCACTGTCTGTGGGCATAGCCAGAGTGGTCATCTGCTGGCCGCCCAGCCGCTGGCGCAGTTGATCGGCAATCTGAGCGCCGGCAAGCTCGGCGCCATTCCCGGCTCGGCCGCTCACTGGTTGCCGCTGGTCAGCGTGGATTTTCTCGTGGCGTTAATGGTGGCTGCAGCCTTCGACCCGGAGCAGGCCGGGCGTCAGGTGCTGGCGCTGGATGAGCGCACGCCAAACCTGCACGGTCTGCTGAAGGTGTTGGCCGAGGCGTTGGCGGTCAAGGCGCCGCAGCGCCATGTGCCGATTGGCGCTGTTGCGGTTGTTGCTGAAAATTCCGGGGGCGCAGCGGCTGCTGCATACCGATGCCGAGTCGCTGGATTTTATCCAGACCACCCGCTTCGATACCGCCGCCACTCAGGCGTTGGCGCGCAAGCATCAGCTGACGTGGCCGGATTTGCCTGCGGCACTGCAGGCGACGGCGCGTTATGTGGCGGGCAGTTGCGCGGTTGACGATGACCGCCTATGCCGGCGGTCATCTTGATGCCACTCAGGCCGCTTGTTCGGCGGCCTGTCCCAGTGCCCGGTTGAGGGCGCTGAACAGGGCGCGGAAGCTCGCCGTGGTGAGGTTCTCGTCAATGCCCACGCCGTGCAGGGCGCGGCCACCGTTCACGCGCAGTTCGATATAGGCGGCAGCCTTGGCGTTGGTGCCCGCGCCGATGGCGTGCTCGGCGTAGTTAACGATCTCCACGCCCACCGGCAGGCCGGCCACCAGGGCTTCCAGCGGGCCCTTGCCGATGCCGCGCCAGTGTTGGCTGGCGCCGTCGTTGCTGACCTCAACGTCCACTGCGCTGGTGCCGTTTTCTTCCTGCAGGCGATGGCCTTTCAGGGCGTAAGGCGTGGTCGCTTGCAGGTATTCACGCTCCAGCAGGCTGTAGATCTGCTCAGCGCTCATTTCCAGGCCGAGGCGGTCGGTTTCCTTCTGCACCACCTGACTGAATTCGATCTGCATGCGCCGTGGCAGGCTGATGCCGTATTCCTGCTCCAACAGGAAGGTGATGCCGCCCTTGCCGGACTGGCTGTTGACGCGGATCACCGCCTCATAGCTGCGGCCGATGTCGGCCGGGTCGATCGGCAAGTACGGCACTTCCCACAGACCGTTGGCATCCTGCTGGGCGAAGCCCTTGCGGATCGCATCCTGGTGCGAGCCAGAGAACGCGGTATGCACCAGGTCGCCGACATACGGATGGCGTGGGTGCACCGGGATCTGGTTGCACTCCTCAACCACTTTGCGCACGGCGTCGATGTCGGAGAAGTCCAGCTGCGGATCGACGCCCTGGGTGTAGAGGTTCAGCGCCACGGTGACCAGGTCGACGTTGCCGGTGCGCTCGCCGTTGCCGAACAGGCAGCCTTCGACGCGGTCGGCGCCGGCCATCAGGCCCAGCTCGGTGGCCGCCACGCCGGTGCCACGGTCGTTGTGGGTGTGCAGGCTGATCAGCACGCTGTCGCGGCGGTCGACATGGCGGCAGAACCACTCGATCTGGTCGGCGTAGATGTTCGGCGTGGCCGCTTCAATGGTGGCCGGCAGATTGAGGATCAGCTTGTGCGCCGGGGTCGGCTGGAACACGCCGATCACCGCATTGCACACCTCGACGGCGAAGGCGGTCTCGGTGGAGCTGAACACCTCCGGCGAATACTCGAAGCGCCAGGCGGTGTCCGGCTGCTGGGCGGCCAGGCGCTGGATGATTTGCGCGGCGTTCACGGCGATCTCGATCACCCCGGCCTGGTCCTGGTTGAAGACGATGCGGCGGAAGCTCGGCGCGGTGGCGTTGTAGTAGTGAACGATGGCCTGCTTGGCGCCCTTGAGCGACTCGAAGGTGCGGGTGATCAGGTCTTCACGGGCCTGGGTCAGCACCTGGATGGTCACGTCATCGGGAATGTGGCCGCCCTCGATCAGCTCACGCACGAAGTCGAAATCGGTCTGCGAGGCGGACGGGAAGCCCACTTCGATTTCCTTCAAGCCCACGGCCACCAGGCACTTGAAGAAGCGCATCTTCTTCTCGGCATCCATCGGCTCAATCAACGACTGGTTGCCGTCGCGCAGGTCGGACGACAGCCAGATTGGCGCGCTGGTGATGGTCTGCGACGGCCAGGTGCGATCGGGAATATTGATCGGGGTAAAGGCGCGGTACTTGCTCGATGGGTCTTTCAACATGCTCATGGCGGAGTCCTGGGTGCGGGGCCGCTGGGTGGCGGCCAACCGGAGAAAATAGGGGAGGGCAGGGGGCGGCGTTCAGCCACGCAGTCGCGCGCTGACCAAGTTGAGGCTGGCGTGCTGGCGACGGAGGAAGAGGCTGTTGGCGTTGTGCATGGGTGAACAGTAATAACGCTGCGCGTGGCGTGCAAGCTTTGCTGAAAAATTGGTAGAAGTGTTCGATGTGGCTGCTAAGTTGAGTTTTTATTGCGCGGAATGGCCTATGGTGTGCTCTGCCTTGCGCGGCTGTTTTTTGCGTTATCGGTGCGCGGCTTAAGGCTCAAACGCGCCGATAAAAATCGCCGGGTCGACGCGCGCGTCGTTCAGGCTGATGTTCCAGTGCATGTGCGGGCCGGTGGCGCGGCCGGTGGCGCCGACCCGGCCGAGTACGGCGCCGCGTGCCAGTTGCTGGCCGAGGCGCACGTCGGTTTTCGACAGGTGGCAGAACATGCTGATAAAGCCCTGGCCGTGGTCGACGAACACCGTATTGCCGTTGAAGAAGTAGTTGCCGATCAGCGTCACCTTGCCGGCGGCCGGGGCCTTGATCGGTGTGCCGGCAGGCACGGCAAAGTCCAGGCCAGCATGTGGGTTGCGCTCTTCGCCATTGAAGAAGCGGCGCACGCCGAAGCGGCTGGACAGTGGGCCGTTGACCGGTTTGTCGAGCAGCAGGTTGCTCGGCGTGGTGGGGCTGAACTGCTGATAGGCGCGGGTCTGCTCGGCCAGTTCGCGCTCGATGCGTTTGAGGTTGCTGGTGTCCGGGTTGACCATCTGGGTGTTTTTCAGGGTGATGCGTTGCTCGGCGTACTGCTTGCTGGCGACGCTGAAGCTCAGCTGGCGGCCACCGCTGTCGACTTGCTGCAGGCCGGGTTTGAGCGTTAGCGGTAGGCCGACGATGGCGATCCAGCGCGTTTGATCCTCTTTCACCACCAGCACCGGTTTACCCTGAAAGCGCGCGCTGGGTGCAGTGGCGCCCGTCCCCAGTTCGACCACTGCGACGCCGCCCGGTACCGGGTGGTTGAGCAGGCGGGTGAGAAAGCCCTCGGCGTGGGCGGGCAGGGCGAGGCAGAGCAGCAGTGCGATCAGCGGGCGCATACACGGAGTCCGGCGTAGGGTGGATGAGGCTTTATCCATCCACCATGGATGGTTAATCGAGCAGCGACAGGGTCACAGGCGTTAAGTGGTTATCTTCTACGCGCAGCTGCAGTTCGCCCTCCGCCAAGCTTGGCCCTTGAGGCGCTGGCCCGGCCGGGTCTGCTCGGCCTGACGAATGGCCTGGCCACGCTCGTCGAGGAGAATGCTGTAGCCGCGGCCAAGGGTGGCCAGTGGGCTGACCGCGTGCAGGGTGTGCATCTGATGTTCCAGGCGCAGGCGGCGTTGCTTGAGGCCTTCGCCCATGGCCCGCGGCAGGCGCTCGGCCAGGCTGTCGAGGCGCTGGCGCAGCAAGGCCAGGCTGCGGCCTGGATGCTGGGCGGCGAGGCGTGCCTCCAGGCGGCTCAGGCGCTGCTGCTGGTGCTTGAACTGTTGCTCAAAGGCGCGGCGCAGGCGCATATCCAGGTCGTCCAGGCGTTGGGCTTGCTGGCGCAGGCGTTCGCCAGGATGACGCAAGCGCTGGCTGAGACCGTCCAGGCGCAAGCGTTCGCGAGCCAGACGATCCTGCATGCGTAGTACCAGGCGGCGCTGCAGGCTTTGCAGGCGCTGCTGCAGATCGCCCATGTCCGGTGCCAGCAATTCGGCAGCGGCCGACGGCGTGGGGGCGCGTACGTCGGCAACGAAATCGCAGATCGAGACATCGGTTTCATGGCCGACGGCGCTGATGATCGGCGTCTTGCACGCCGCCACGGCACGCGCCACCGGCTCTTCGTTGAAGCACCACAAGTCTTCCAGTGAGCCGCCGCCACGGGCCAGGATCAGTGCATCGAAGCCATGCCGGTCGGCCAGTTGCAGGGCGTGGATGATCTGCACGCCGGCATCGCGGCCCTGCACGGGCGTGGGAATCAGGGTCAGCTGCACCTGCGGTGCACGGCGGCGGAACACGCTGATGATGTCGCGGATCACCGCGCCAGTCGGCGAGCTGATAATGCCGATGCGCTTGGGGTGGCCGGGCAGCGCCTGTTTGCGCTCGGCGCTGAACAGACCTTCGGCGCTGAGCTTGTCTTTCAGGGCTTCGAAGGCCAGGCGCAGAGCACCGTCGCCGGCTGGCTCGACGCTGTCGACAATTAACTGGTAGTCGCCACGGCCCTCGAACAGCGAGACCTTGCCGCGCACCTTGACCGCCAGGCCGTCGCGCAGGGCCTGACGCACCCGTGCGGCGTTCTGTCGGAACAGCGCGCAACGCACCTGGGCCTGACTGTCCTTGAGGGTGAAGTACAGGTGGCCGGAGGCGGGCTTGGCCAGGTTGGAAATTTCACCTTCCACCCAGGCTTGGGCGAACACATCCTCCAGCAGCACGCGGGCGCGGCCGTTGAGTTGGCTGACGCTAAGGATCTCGCGGTCGAGGTTGAGGCGCTGGAACGGGTCTTTGATCATGGCGGAGATGATAAAGCCTTTGCTGGATCGGCCAAAGCTAAGCTGTCTATTAATGTCTCAATGGCTTGACCGCCGCGCTGCGAGCATTAAGCTGCGCAGCCCTTTTTATCTGCGCGCTTCGCGCATGTGTTGCGAGTGCGATTCAACTTAATGTAAGTGCGGAGTTGTTCGCGATATTCGCGGCTGAAGGCGCTCCTACAAGTATGTCTGCGCCACCGCAGCAAACCCTGATACAGCCTTTCCCGCCAGGAGCGCGCCATGTTGCAGCAGCAGAGCATTATCGTGCCGCAAATCTCCACCTATCCCGACCCGGAAGGGCGGGCGCGCAAGGTGCTGCGCTGGTTGAGCCAGCAGCGCATCGTCGAACCGCAACTGAGCACCTGTGTGGCGGGTGGCAATGGCATGGGTTACGCGCTGGCCGAAGGCGCGCGGCAGGTGCTGGAGTTGCCGTTCGGTGTCACGGCCGAGCAGGCGTTGCCGTTCGGTCGGTCCATCAATGGCCTGACGGTAATGACCAAGCGCTGCATCTTCACCCCGGATCGGGGGTTTCTCGGTGAGGCCGGTTGTCCCGAGTGTCGGCGCGAGGTGGGCGAGGCGCTGTTCGACAGCCTGGAAGACTGGATGCCGGGGCATACGGACAACTTCACCTGCCCCGAATGCGGTCATGAAGACGACATCAACGGCTTCCTGTTTCTGCAGCCCTGCGCGTTTTCCAATCTGGGTTTTATCTTCAATAACTGGGATGGCGCGTACTTCAAGGCGGATTTTCTCGCCCAGTTCGCCGAGCGCCTGGGCCAGCCGGTGCGCTTGGTGCAGGTCAGGTACTGAGTGGCGATTTTGTCGTGATGGTCGATTGGCAATAGTTTGCATTGAGCCAGAGGGGCTGCGTGGGTATAATGGCGCGCTTCCAATTTCCCGCCCGGGAGCCCCCGCATGCTGCGTATCAGCCAAGAAGCTCTAACCTTTGACGATGTCCTGCTAATCCCCGGTTATTCCGAGGTATTGCCCAAGGATGTCAGCCTCAAGACCCGCCTCACGCGTGGCATCGAGCTGAATATTCCGCTGGTGTCCGCGGCCATGGATACCGTCACCGAAGCCCGTCTGGCGATTGCCATGGCGCAGGAAGGTGGCATCGGCATCATCCACAAGAACATGACCATCGAGCAGCAAGCCGCCGAAGTGCGCAAGGTCAAGAAGTTCGAAGCCGGCGTGGTCAAAGACCCGATCTGCATCGACGCTGACGCCAGTGTGCGTGACCTGCTTGAGCTGACCCGCCAGAACAACATCTCCGGCGTGCCTGTGCTGAGCAAGGGCGACCTGGTCGGTATCGTGACTTCCCGCGACGTGCGTTTCGAAAACCGCCTGGATGCCCAGGTGCGTGACGTGATGACGCCGAAAGAGCGGCTGGTGACGGTCCCGGAAGGCGCGGACAAAGACACCGTGCGCGAACTGCTGCACAAGCACCGCATCGAGCGCGTGCTGATCGTCGACGGCGCCTTCAACCTGAAAGGCATGATGACCGTTAACGACATCGAAAAAGCCAAAGCCTACCCGCTGGCCAGCAAGGACGACCAAGGTCGTCTGCGCGTTGGCGCCGCAGTCGGCACCGGTGCCGACACGGGCGACCGTGTTGCTGCGCTGGTTGCCGCCGGGGTTGACGTGGTGGTGGTCGACACCGCCCACGGTCACTCCAAAGGCGTGATCGACCGCGTGCGTTGGGTCAAGCAAACCTTCCCGCAAGTGCAGGTGATTGGCGGCAACATCGCCACTGGCGAAGCGGCCAAGGCCCTGGCTGATGCCGGCGCTGACGGCGTGAAAGTCGGTATCGGCCCAGGCTCGATCTGCACCACCCGTATCGTTGCCGGTGTCGGCGTACCGCAAATCTCGGCCGTGGCCAACGTCGCTGCCGCCTTGGCTGGCACCGGTGTGCCGCTGATTGCCGACGGCGGTATCCGCTTCTCTGGTGACCTGTCCAAAGCCATCGTGGCGGGCGCGTCTGCCGTGATGATTGGCTCGATGCTGGCCGGTACCGAAGAAGCTCCAGGCGAAGTCGAACTGTTCCAAGGCCGTTCCTACAAGGCCTACCGTGGCATGGGTTCGCTCGGTGCTATGGCGCAGTCGCAAGGCTCCTCGGATCGTTACTTCCAGGACTCCTCGGCCGGTGCCGAGAAGCTGGTGCCGGAAGGTATCGAAGGCCGTGTGCCGTACAAGGGCGCGATGAGCGCCATCGTTCATCAGATGATGGGCGGCTTGCGGGCTTCCATGGGCTACACCGGTTGCGCGACCATCGAAGAGATGCGCAGCAAGCCGCAGTTCGTGCGTATCACCGGCGCCGGCATGGCCGAGTCCCACGTGCATGACGTACAGATCACCAAGGAAGCGCCCAACTACAGAGTTGGTTAAGCGACGCTTTTGATATGAAGACGACCGGGGCTGTCACTGTTGCTTAACAGGGCGGCCCCGCTCATTTGTGAATTCCGCTACGAGAGATGGCCATGGCCCACCCCGATATTCATGCCCACCGCATCCTGATCCTCGACTTCGGTTCCCAGTACAGCCAGCTGATCGCCCGCCGTGTGCGCGAGATCGGCGTGTACTGCGAGCTGCATCCCTTCGACATGGACGATGCAGCGATTCGTGCCTTCGCCCCGCGCGGCATCATCCTCGCCGGTGGCCCGGAGTCGGTGCATGAAGCCGACAGCCCGCGTGCGCCGAAAGCGGTGTTCGACCTCGGTGTACCGGTCTTCGGTATCTGCTACGGCATGCAGACGATGGCCGAGCAGCTGGGTGGCAAGGTGGAAGGTTCCGACCTGCGCGAATTCGGCTACGCCCGCGTTGATGTGGTCGGCAAGGCTCGCCTGCTGGATGGCATCCAAGACCACGTGGACACCGACGGTGTACTGGGTCTGGACGTGTGGATGAGCCACGGCGACAAGGTCACCCGCCTGCCGGAAGGCTTCCATATTCTCGCCAGCACCCCGAGCTGCCCAATCGCCGCCATGGCCGACGACAGCCGTGGTTACTACGGCGTGCAGTTCCACCCGGAAGTGACTCACACCCTGCAGGGCGGGCGCATCCTGTCGCGCTTCGTGCTGGATATCTGTGGTTGTGCTGCACTGTGGACGCCGTCCAATATCGTTGAAGACGCGATTGCCAGCGTGCGCGCTCAGGTCGGTAGCGCCAACGTGCTGCTCGGCTTGTCCGGCGGTGTCGACTCTTCGGTGGTGGCCGCCTTGCTGCACCGCGCGATTGGCGACCAGCTGACCTGCGTATTCGTCGACAACGGCCTGCTGCGCCTGCACGAAGGCGAGCAGGTGATGGCCATGTTCGCCGAGAACATGGGCGTCAAGGTGATCCGCGCCAACGCCGAGGAGCAGTTCCTCAACAACCTGGCCGGCGAAGCCGACCCGGAGAAGAAGCGCAAGATCATCGGCCGCACCTTTATCGACGTGTTCGATGCCGAGTCGTCCAAGCTCGACAACATCAAGTTCCTCGCCCAGGGCACCATCTACCCGGACGTGATCGAGTCGGCTGGCGCCAAAACCGGCAAGGCTCACGTGATCAAGTCGCACCACAACGTGGGTGGCCTGCCGGATGAGATGAACCTCAAGCTGGTCGAGCCGCTGCGCGAACTGTTCAAGGACGAAGTACGCCGTCTCGGCCTGGAACTGGGTCTGCCGTACGACATGGTTTACCGCCACCCGTTCCCAGGCCCGGGCCTGGGCGTGCGCATCCTTGGTGAAGTGAAGAAGGAATACGCCGACATCCTGCGTCGCGCTGACCACATCTTCATCGAAGAGCTGCGCAACTTCGACTGGTACCACAAGACCAGCCAGGCTTTTGTGGTGTTCCAGCCGGTGAAATCGGTTGGCGTGGTCGGTGACGGCCGTCGTTACGCCTGGGTCGTGGCCCTGCGTGCAGTGGAAACCATCGACTTCATGACCGCGCGTTGGGCGCACCTGCCTTACGAGCTGCTGGAGAAGGTTTCCAACCGCATCATCAACGAGATCGAAGGCATCTCCCGCGTCACTTACGACGTGTCGAGCAAACCGCCAGCCACCATCGAGTGGGAATGATGTAACGCACAAGGGCAGCTCAGGCTGCCCTTGTGCTATCTGCACTCTTTGTTTTCAGGTTCTTGGTGTGGCCTTGCTCGCGGGCGTTGCGTTCAGGGTCGCCAGCCACTGCGGGTCGTTGGCAAACCAGTCGAGCAGAAAATCCAGCATGCTGCGCAGCGTCCTCGGTAACTGCTTGCGCGAGGTGTAGATGCCGTAGATGCCCATTTCCTGCGGCTGATAACTGGGCAGCAACTCGACTAATTGACCGCTGGCAAGCAACGGGGCCGCCGAATAGCGCGGCTGCAGGGCGATGCCCGCGCCTTGCAGAGTGGCGCTGAGCAGCACCAGCGAGTCATTGGCGCTGAGGTTGCCGCTGACCGGTACCGAGTAGTTTTCCCCTGCGCGACTGAACTGCCAGAGGCTTTTGCCGAAGTAGGAGTAGGTCAGGCAGTTGTGCACGGCCAAGTCTTCGACCCGCGCCGGCGTCCCTTGTGCAGCCAGGTAACTGGGCGCGGCACACACCACCGAGGCGCAGCTGGCCAATTGCCGGGCAATCAGGTTGGGTTCCAGGGCGTTGGTGATGCGCACCGCCAGATCGATCCGCTCCTCGATTAAATTGACCGCATGGTTGCTGGTTTGCAGGTCGACGGCGGTTTGCGGGTAGCGGCGTAAATACTGGCTGACAGCCCCCGCTAATACGCTTTGCGCCAGCGACTGAGCGCAACTGATGCGCAGCAGCCCTTGAGGTTCATCGCTGCTGCTGGTGCTGACGGCCATGTGGGCGGTGATTTCCAGCAGTTGCCGACAGCGGCTCAGGGTTTCGTCACCGGCGGCGGTGAGGCTCAGTTTGCGGGTGGTGCGGTGCAGCAAGCGGGCCCCGGCCCAGTCCTCCATTTGCGCCAGGTAGCGCGTCACCATGGCCCGTGACATGCCCAGCGCTTGAGCGGCGGCGATCATGCTGCCGCGCTCGACGATGCTGATAAAGACTTCTGCTGCGATGAGTCGGTCCATTAAGTCGGCCTGCTGATTCGTCCGATTTAAGCAATCAATAATTGCAGTTTAGCCGGTTTTTCGTGCGGATTACGCAGCATAAGATGGCCTCACGTTCTTCACTGACTTGAGGTTTATCGCCATGTTCAAACCCACTCTGCTGTCTGCCACCTTCGCCGCTATCACCACGCTGAGCCTGTTTGCTAACCCTGTGGCAGCGGCCGAGCCGCTCAAGTTGCAGGTCTATAACCCAGGTGAAAAGTCGCTGTTTCCGGTTTCATCCGAGCTGATCAGCGGCGCCACTGAGGCGGTACTGATCGATGCGCAGTTTCAGGCCAATGATGCCCAGGCCCTGGTCGAGATGATCAAGGCCAGCGGCAAGCGCCTGACCAGCATCTATATCAGCCACAGTGACCCGGATTCCTACTTCGGTCTGGACGTGCTGCACGCGGCCTTCCCGCAGGCAAAAATCGTCGCTACGGCGCCTACCATCGCCGCGATCAAGGCCAACAAGGACGCCAAGTTGGCTTATTGGGGGCCGATCCTCAAAACCAATGCGCCGAAAGCGCTGCTGGTGCCGGAGTTGCTGCAAGGCAATCAGCTCACCGTTGATGGTCAGCCGTTGGATGTGCAAGGTCTGCATGGCGTGGCGTCTGCGCACAGCTATGTATGGATTCCATCTCTCAAGGCGGTGGTCGGTGGGGTGTTGGTGTACGGCAATATGCACCTGTGGACGGCCGATGCGCAGACGCCGCTGGCTCGCGCCGACTGGCAGCAAAGCCTGCAGCAGATCCAGGCACTCAAGCCGCAGACCGTGGTGCCAGGGCACTACCTGCCAGGGGCGAGCATGACGCTAAGTTCGGTGAGTTTCACGGCCGACTATCTCAAGGTGCTTGAGGCTCAATTGCCCAAGACCAGCAACTCCGGCGAGTTGGTCAAGGCGATGGTTAAGCAGTACCCGCACCTGACCGGTACTGCCGATCTAGAGCTGAGCGCCAAGGTGCTCAAAGGCGAAATGCAATGGCCGCAGTAAAGCGCTTGCCGCAGGAGGGCCTGCCCATGGGGAGTCGCTTGCATTACCTGTTCGATCCGCTCTGTGGCTGGTGCTATGGCGTCGCGCCGCTGATAAAAGCCGCGACTGAGCTGCCAGGGCCGGAGGTTGAGTTACACGGCGGCGGCATGCTGACGGGGTCCAATTGCCGAATGATTACCCCGCAGTGGCGCAACTATGTGCTGCCCCATGACCGGCGAATTGCCGAGTTGTCCGGCCAGCCGTTTGGCGACGGCTATTTCAATGGTTTGCTCAATGACCAGGGTGCAGTGCTCGACTCTGAGCCGCCGATCAGCGCCATTCTTGCCGCGCAAGCCGTCACTGGGCAGGGGCTGGCGATGCTGCAGCGCATCCAGCATGCGCACTATGTCGAGGGGCGGCGGATCGCCGATGTGCAGGTGCTGACGGCATTGGCCGGTGAGTTGGGGTTGTCGCTGCTGTCGTTCAGTAACGCCTACCAAGCGGCGTGCGGGCGGCAGACCCAAGCCTATATCGCCGCCAGTCGTGTGCTGCTGGCGCAAGCCGGCGCTCAGGGTTTTCCGACCTTGTTACTGGAGGATGGTCGGGGGCATATGCGGGTGCTGGAGCTCAGTCATTATCTGGGGCGCCCGCAGCAGTGGCTGAGCTATTTACGCGTGGAGTTGGCGCGGCAGACGAGCACTCCTGAGTAACGGCCTAGGGGCTCGGCATCGCTCTGGCGGGTGTTTTCTGGCAGTATTGGCGGCAGTTTAAATCGCTAAAGCCTTTGATTTACTGGTGCGTTTGCCCGCTAGAGGCGAACCACCATCAGCCTGATGGGCCCGCGTTTTGTGCTTACTCAGGAGTCCTTACCCATGTCGTTTACTCGCAGAAAAGTACTCGCCGGCTTGCTCGGTCTTGGCGTTGTTGGCCTCGGCGCCGGTGGCGTGCGCTATTGGTTGGGGCGCCCGGAAAATGTGGCGACCCATGACTATGAACTGATCGCCGCGCCCTTGGATGTCGAGCTGGTGCCAGGGCATATGACCCCGGCCTGGGCCTATGGCGGTCAGGCGCCGGGGTTGGAGCTTCGCTGCCGTCAGGGCGAGCGTTTGCGCGTGCGCTTTATCAATAAGCTGGATGTCTCCACCACGATTCACTGGCACGGCATTCGTCTGCCGCTGGCGATGGACGGCGTGCCTTATGTGTCGCAGTTGCCGGTGCTGCCGGGCGAGTATTTCGACTACGACTTCATTACCCCGGATGCCGGCAGCTATTGGTATCACCCTCATCTTGGGAGCAGCGAGCAGCTGGGTCGCGGCCTGGTCGGTCCGCTGATTGTCGAGGAACGTGAGCCGAGCGGTTTTGCCCATGAGCGCACCCTGTGCCTGAAGAGTTGGCACCTGGACGAGCAGGGCGCCTTTACCGCGTTCAGTGTGCCGCGCGATGCGGCCCGTGGCGGCACGCCGGGGCGGCTGTCGACGATTAATGGCGTGCACGCGCCAACCCTCGATCTGCCTGCCGGCCAGGTGGTGCGCCTGCGGGTGCTCAATCTGGACAACACCCTGACCTATCGCCTGAACCTGCCGGGTGCGGATGCGCGCATCTATGCCCTGGATGGCAATCCGGTAGCGCCGCGACCCCTGGGCAAGGAGTACTGGCTGGGGCCGGGCATGCGCATCGACCTGGCGCTGCGAGTGCCGGCCGCCGGCATCGAGTTGCCGTTGCGCAATGGCCCGCTGCGCCTGGCAACCCTGCGCGGCCAGGCCAGCAATGCAGCGCCGGGCGAGTGGCCTGCGGCCTTGCCGGCCAATCCGGTCAGCGAGCCGGATTTGGAGGGTGCACAAACCCTGCGCTTCAATTTCGAATGGACGGCGACCTTGGCCGAGAATCTGCCGGCCGGTGCCAAAGCCAGCTATTGGCAGATCAACGGCAAGGCCTGGGACATTGCTGACAAAAACTGCGCGGAAAAGCCCATCGCCAGCCTGGAACTGGGCAAGAGCTATATCTTCGAGCTGCGCAACATGGCCCAGTACCAACACCCGATTCACCTGCACGGTTTGAGTTTCAAGGTGCTGTCGTCCAATCGCCATAGCGTGATCCCGTATTTCACCGACACTTACCTGCTGGGCAAGAATGAAGTCGCGCGCATCGCGCTGGTGGCGGATAACCCCGGCGTGTGGATGTTCCATTGCCATGTGATCGACCACATGGAAACCGGCCTGATGGCCGCCATCGAGGTGGTGTAATGGCGCGCAACCTGATCATCGACCGCAGCCAGGATCGGCACTTTATGGCTGAGGCGCTGGCGCTGGCCGAGGCGGGTGCTGCTCTGGGCGAAGTGCCGGTGGGCGCGCTGCTGGTGCAGGATGGCGAGGTCATCGGTCGTGGCTTCAATTGCCCGATCAGCACCCATGACCCCAGCGCCCATGCCGAGATGGTCGCCATCCGCGATGCAGCCAAGGCCATCGGCAACTATCGCCTGCCCGGCAGCACCCTGTATGTGACGCTGGAGCCGTGCAGCATGTGCGCCGGTCTGATCGTGCATGCGCGCATCGCCCGGGTGGTGTTCGGCGCCAGCGAGCCGAAAGCTGGGGTGGTGCAGAGCCGTGGCGAGTTCTTTGCCCAGGGCTTTCTCAATCACCGGGTGCTGGTGGAGGGTGGGGTGCTGGCGGACGAATGCAGTAAGGCGCTGAGTGCCTTCTTCAAGGCGCGCCGCCAACCCCAGTGAAAACTACTGCGCTCGATTATGCGGCGTTAAAAACAGGCTCAGAAGCCGCTTGCGGCTAACGCGCTTTAGCGCGGCCCGAAGGGCGAGTGCAACGAGTACTGCTCATTTACAACTCGTAAACTCCGCGTCTTCGCCTGTTTTGGCCTTGCCTAATCGTCGCTCGCTACGTTTTCACAGGGGTTGGTAAGAGTGCTTCCGGTTACAGCGGCGCCAGGGTTTCTTTCGGTGGGGTCTTGTTGATGGCCGGCACGTGCAGTTGGCGGTCGGCCACTTGTTGGTCCTCCAGCTGCGGCTGGGTTACCCAGGTGAGGATGTCGTAGTAGCGGCGGATGTTCTGCACAAAGTGCACGGTCTCGCCGCCGCGGGCATAGCCGTAGCGGGTCTTGCTGTACCACTTCTTCTGCGCCAGGCGCGGCAGCATCTTCTTTACGTCCAGCCACAGGTTGGGGTTCAGGCCTTCGGCCTTGGCCAGCTTGCGCGCGTCACCCAGGTGGGCGATGCCGATGTTGTAGGCGGCCAGGGCGAACCAGGTGCGGTCTGGCTCACTGATGTCGGCCGGCAGGTCCTGCTTGATCAGGGCGATGTACTTGGCGCCGCCACGAATGCTCTGCCTGGCGTCCAGGCGATTGACCACGCCCATGGCCTGGGCGGTGTTCTGGGTCAGCATCATCAGGCCGCGCACCCCGGTTTTGGAGGTGGCATCCGGTTGCCACAGCGACTCCTGATAACCCATGGCGGCCAACAGGCGCCAGTCCAGGCCCTGATTCTTGGCTTCGCTCTGGAAGGTTTTTTCGTAGCGCGGCAGGCGCGCCTGTAAATGCTTGGCGAAGGTGTAGGCACCGACATAGCCGAGTACGTCAACATGCCCGTAGTAGCGTTCCTTCAGGCGTTGCAGGGTGCCGTTTTTCTGGGCCTGGTCGAGGAAGGTGTTGACCTCGTCGAGCAGGCTGCGGTCTTCGCCGGCCGCCACCGCCCAGCCCAGGCTGGTGGCCTCGTCCAGATCAAAGCCAACGCGCACGTTGGGGAAGTACACCTGGTTCATCGCCAACTCGTTGGAGTCCACCAGGGTTAGGTCGATGGCGCCTTCGTCGACCATGCGCAGCAAGTCGACCACTTCCACCGCATCCGACTCTTCATAGCGCAGCTCCGGCAGTTGCAACTGCAAGGCGGCAAGCTGCTCGGCATGGCTGCTGCCCTTGAGCACGACAATATGCTTGCCCGGTAGGTCGCGGCTGTTGCTCGGTCGTGGCGTGCCGTTGCGGTAGATGACCTGCGGCGTGACTTCTAAATACGCATGGGAGAACAGCGCCTGGCTTTGCCGGCCGCTGCTGGCCACCAGACCGGCGGCGCTGAGTTGTGGACCGTTGGGGCTGTTGAGGCGGCGGAACAGGTCGTCGAGGTTCTCGGCGGTTTCGATCTGCAGCTCAACACCCAGGTCTTCGGCGAAGCGCTTGACCAATTCGTACTCGAAACCGGTCTCGCCGTTGCGGTCCTGGAAGTAGGTGGCCGGGCTGTTGCGCGTAACCACGCGCAGCACGCCGTCTTCCTTTACCCGCTCAAGGGTGGTGGGTTGCACGTCGGCATCACCACAACCACTGAGCAGCAAGAGAAGCCCGGTCGCCAGCAGCCATTGGCCGCAGCGCAGACGGAACATCGATTGGACAGACATCGGCGCAGTATACGCAAAGCACCGGGGTCGCCATATCTCGACAGCGGCCGGCATCTCTGTTAGCCAGCAGTGGTTGGCCGGTCAGCTTCTGGCGGGTGCCCTGCCTGCCTCTTTAGGCTAGAATGCACGGCCTCAAAGCATCCCCCTTCCCGAGGCTGTCCCGAAGATGTTGATCCTGCGCGGCGCTCCTGCCCTTTCTGCCTTCCGCCACGGCAAATTACTTGCGCAACTGACCGAAAAGGTCCCCGCTGTTAGCGGGTTGTATGCCGAGTTCGCCCATTTTGCCGAGGTTACTGGCGTGTTGACCGGCGAAGAGGAGACGGTGCTCGCGCGCCTGCTCAAGTACGGTCCAAGCGTGCCGGTACAAGAGCCCACTGGCCGCCTGTTCCTCGTGGTGCCGCGTTTCGGCACCATCTCGCCGTGGTCGAGCAAGGCCACCGATATCGCCAATAACTGCGGCTTGGCCAAGATCCAGCGCCTAGAGCGCGGCATTGCCTACTACGTGGCGGGTGAGCTGAGCGACGATCAAGCCGCAGAAGTTTCGGCCGTGCTGCACGACCGCATGACCCAGTTGGTGCTGGCCAAGCTGGAGCAGGCCAGTGGTTTGTTCAGCCATGCCGAACCCAAACCGCTGACCGCCGTGGACGTACTCGGTGGTGGCCGTGCGGCGCTGGAACAGGCCAACGCCCAGTTGGGTCTGGCCCTGGCCGAAGACGAAATCGACTACCTGGTGAAGAGCTTCAATGACCTGGGGCGCAATCCCCACGACATCGAGTTGATGATGTTTGCCCAGGCCAACTCCGAGCACTGCCGGCACAAAATCTTCAACGCCAGCTGGGACATCGACGGCCAGAACCAGGAAAAAAGCCTGTTCGGCATGATCAAGAACACCTACCAGATGCACAGCGAGAACGTGCTGTCCGCCTACAAGGACAACGCCTCGGTCATCGTCGGCCACACCGCCGGGCGTTTCTTCCCGAACCCGCAAACCCGCCAGTACGGCGCGGTGCAGGAGCCGGTGCATATCCTGATGAAGGTGGAAACCCACAACCACCCGACTGCTATTTCGCCGTTCTCCGGTGCGTCCACTGGCTCCGGCGGCGAGATTCGCGACGAAGGCGCCACGGGTCGCGGCGCCAAGCCGAAGGCTGGCCTGACCGGTTTCACCGTCTCCAACCTGAACATTCCCGGTTTCGAACAGCCCTGGGAAGTGCCGTACGGCAAGCCCGAGCGCATCGTCACGCCGCTGGACATCATGATCGAAGGCCCGCTGGGCGGCGCGGCGTTCAACAACGAATTCGGCCGTCCGGCGCTGACCGGCTATTTCCGTACCTTTGAGCAGTCGATCAGCACACCGCATGGTGATGAAGTGCGCGGCTATCACAAGCCGATCATGCTGGCCGGTGGTATGGGTAACATCCGTGAAAACCACGTGCAGAAGGCCGAGATCACTGTCGGCGCCAAGCTCATCGTACTCGGCGGCCCGGCCATGCTGATCGGCCTGGGCGGCGGTGCCGCCTCCTCGGTCGCCACCGGCGCCAGCTCGGCTGACCTGGATTTCGCCTCGGTGCAGCGCGAGAACCCGGAAATGGAACGCCGCTGCCAGGAGGTCATCGACCGCTGCTGGCAATTGGGCGACGCCAACCCCATCGCCTTCATCCATGACGTCGGCGCCGGTGGTATCTCCAACGCCTTCCCGGAACTGGTCAACGATGGTGGTCGCGGTGGCCGCTTCGAGCTGCGCAACGTGCCTAATGACGAGCCGGGCATGGCGCCGCACGAGATCTGGAGCAACGAGTCCCAGGAGCGTTACGTCCTGGCCGTTAGCACCGTCGATTTCGAGCGCTTCAAAGCCATCTGCGAGCGCGAGCGCTGCCCGTTCGCCGTGGTCGGTGAAGCCACCGAAGAGCCGCAACTGACCGTGACCGACAGCCATTTCGCCAACACCCCGGTGGATATGCCGCTGGAAGTGCTGCTTGGCAAGCCGCCGCGCATGCACCGCTCGGTCACCCGTGAGGCCGAACTGGGCGACGATTTCGACGCCGCCAGCGTCGACCTGGAAGAAGCGGTCAGCCGCGTGCTGCATCACCCGGCCGTGGCCAGCAAGAGCTTCCTGATCACCATCGGCGACCGCAGCATCACCGGCCTGGTGGCCCGTGATCAGATGGTCGGCCCATGGCAGGTGCCGGTGGCTGATGTGGCCGTGACCAACACCAGCTTCGACGTGAATAGCGGCGAAGCCATGGCCATGGGCGAGCGCACGCCGCTGGCTCTGCTCGACGCTGCCGCGTCCGGGCGCATGGCGATTGGCGAGACGCTGACCAACATCGCCGCCTCGCGCATCGAGAAAATTTCCGACATCAAACTGTCGGCCAACTGGATGGCTGCTGCTGGTCATCCGGGTGAAGACGCCCGTTTGTACGACACCGTGAAAGCCGTCGGCATGGAACTGTGCCCGGCCCTGGGTATCACCATTCCGGTGGGCAAGGACTCGATGTCGATGAAGACCCGCTGGCAGGACGAGGGCGCGGACAAGAGCGTGACCTCGCCGATGTCGCTGATCGTGACCGGCTTTGCCCCGGTGGTCGACGTGCGCCAGACCCTGACGCCGCAACTGCGTCTGGACAAGGGCGAAACCGACCTGATCCTGATCGACCTCGGCCGCGGACAGAACCGCATGGGCGCCTCGATCCTGGCGCAGACCTACGGCCTGCTCGGCCGTCAGGCACCGGATGTCGACGACGCTGAAGACCTCAAGGCGTTCTTCGCCGTGATCCAGGGCCTGAATGCCGACGACATGCTGCTGGCCTACCACGACCGTTCCGACGGCGGCCTGCTGGTCACTGTTCTGGAAATGGCCTTCGCCGGCCACTGCGGTCTGGACCTGTACCTTGATGCCCTGGCCGACAACCGTGCCGAGGTCAACGCCGTACTGTTCAACGAAGAACTGGGCGCGGTGATCCAGGTCCGCCAGGACGCCACCCCGGAAGTGCTGGCGCAGTTCAGCGCTGCTGGCCTGGGCGACTGCGTGGCGGTCATCGGTCAGCCGGTCAACGGCAGCGACGTGGCCATCAGCTTCAATGGCGAGGCCGTGTTCGGCGATCAACGCCGTCTGCTGCAGCGCCAGTGGGCAGAAACCAGCTACCAGATCCAGAAGCTGCGCGACAACGCCGAAGGCGCCCAGCAGGAATTCGATACCCTGCTGGACGAAGAAAACCCCGGCCTGTCGGTCAAGCTCAGCTTTGACGTCAACGACAACATCAGCGCGCCGCACATTAAGAAGAACGTGCGTCCGCAAATTGCCGTACTGCGTGAGCAGGGCGTCAACGGTCAGGTGGAAATGGCTGCGGCTTTCGATCGCGCCGGCTTCTCGGCTATCGACGTGCACATGAGCGATATCCTCGCCGGTCGCGTTGACCTTGAAGACTTCAAAGGCCTGGTGGCCTGCGGTGGCTTCTCCTACGGCGACGTACTGGGTGCCGGTGAAGGCTGGGCCAAGTCGGTGCTGTTCAACAGCCGCGCGCGGGACAACTTCCAGGCGTTCTTCGAGCGCAAGGACAGCTTCGCCCTCGGCGTGTGCAACGGCTGCCAGATGATGAGCAACCTGCACGAGCTGATCCCCGGCAGCGAGTTCTGGCCGCACTTTGTGCGCAACAAGTCCGAGCAGTTCGAAGCGCGCGTGGCCATGGTCCAGGTGCAGGAGTCGGCGTCGATCTTCCTGCGCGGCATGGCCGGCACCCGCATGCCGATCGCCATCGCCCACGGTGAAGGGCATGCCGAGTTCGAAAGCGAGGAAGCCTTGCTGGAAGCCGATCTGTCCGGTTGCGTGTCGATGCGCTTTGTCGACAACTACGGCAAGGTCACCGAGAAATACCCGGCTAACCCCAACGGCTCGCCGCGCGGGATTACCGGCCTGACCAGCCGTGACGGCCGCGTGACCATCATGATGCCGCACCCGGAGCGGGTATTCCGCGCCGTGCAGAACTCCTGGAAGCCGGATGAGTGGCAGGAAGACGGCGGCTGGCTGCGCATGTTCCGCAACGCCCGCGTCTGGGTGGATTAACAGCCGGCGTAGGCCGTTCTGCTGACCCTCTCCCGCTTTTCATTATGAAGGGTGGCAGAGGGTCGAATGGCGGGAGAGGGCAGTCGTGTCAGACCCCGAACAACCCAATCCCATCCTCCCCGAAGTGCGCTCGGTTCTCCCCGGCGACACCTTGCACCTGTGTACCTGCGCCCGCTCGGGCCAACTCCCCGATTGCCCCACCGATTGCCCACAAGGCCTGCACCTGACCATCACCCGTGCCCAGCATCTGCTGCTGTGCCGCTGCGGCAAATCGCAGCGCCTGCCCTATTGCGACGGCAGCCACCAAGCGCCGGCTCGGGGGTTGAAGGCTAAGTGGTTGCGGTTTTTTGCGAAGGGGTAGGGCAGGTGGGATGTGTCGATTGAGTACTTGGCGCTGAGCCGGATAGACGTTAGAAAACGTCTATCCGTCTGGGGGGATTATCTAGATTTCTGCGTAAAGCTTAAACTTTTGCTGGGGCGATTTTCTTACAGGTTTCCTTGCTCGCTGGATAATTTTCGCACTTTCGCAAGAGGTTCTGAATCTGTGAGTCGTTCTTCAATTGCTGATTGGCTAGGAGTTTCTCGGTGATGAACAGCTCTTCCGATCCGAGGTTGCGTTCGGCCTTATCAATCATTGCTAGTACAGCTTTGGCATCTCCGCGCTTGAGGTGGTAACTAATCATCAAGTCGTAGATTGAGGGGCCGGCCAGGGTCCAGTCCTCAATGGACTCCAGATCCTTGAGCGCTTCGCGGCTATTGCCCTGAGCTAGGTGCAGGTTAAATGCGGTGCGGCGAATGCCTGGCTGATTCTTTACCGGCGAAGCGAGCGCGCGTTCGGTGAATGCCTGGGCTTCGCGGGTTTTACCCTGCTCCAATGCGACTGTTGCCGCATAGGCATCTTTATAGCCTTGCATGGCGCTCATGACTGCTGCCGAGTTACGTACCAAGGGCCAGTTGCGCCGGTCAACGCGGGCGCGGCGCTCCTGGCGGTATTCGCGCTGCAGGTATTGGCGCAGATCTTCATCTCGGTCGATTGGCGACATGTGTGAGCGTGTAAAGTACTGGCTTGCGGAGCTAATCCCGGTCGTGAGGCCCTGGTTGAGCAGAACGTTCAGCTCCTGGGTAAAGCGGTTGAGGTTGAATTGTTCGAGCGACTCCTGCATGGCGTTTTTACGTGCACTGAGGAAGCTGTCGAGCAAGGGTTCCTGCTTTCCTTGAAAGTCATTTAGTCGCTGCAGGCTGTGGCTGGCAGCGCGTGGTGCATAACCACTACGAATCATCAGGTCGGTACCGAGCAGGTCTGCCTGATCCTCCTGACTGCGTCCCCAGGCGGTGCTCCAAATATTGTCTGAGAAGGTATTGGCCAGCGCTGTGTAGAGAACGGTATTGCCAATGGTTTTCTGCGTCCCCAGAGGGTCTTTGCTGATCAGCTTCAGGGTGCCAGAGCTTCGGTCCACGCCGGTGTTAGAGGCCATTGCTGCAATGATCACCGTCGTGGCTACGGTCGTCATCTGCTCCTTTTGCTGCTGGAAGGCGGCCATGCGATCGTGGTGGCGCAGTAGCACATGGCTCATTTCATGGCCAAGCATGGCGGCAATTTCATCTTCGCTCTCGACATTGTCGAGCATGCCCAGGGGTACAAAAATATTGCCGTAAGGGTCAGCTGAAGGGCCAAAACCGTAACTATCGGTAATGCGTACTTGCAGTGGCGGTAGTTCACCAGGCCAGCCCTTGGCGAGGCGGTTGACGATGTCTTGTAGGTAGTCGTTTAGTTCTGGAATATGTACAAGGTTTTGCTGGCGGGTTTCAGCTGCTGGAATAGCGCGGCCGTCGAAACTCAGGCGCTGTTTGCTCAGTTGCTGAGGGTCCAGTTTGTAGTAGTTACGTACTTCAGTCTGTTCGAGATAGCGCCCGCTCAGGCGAGACTGTGTCGAGGGCCCGACCAGATTCAACAATGCATCATCCGCACCTTGCATCGTTTGGCATCCGCTTAGCATTAGCCCGGCGAGTATCGGTAGTGTCAGTAGAGGTCCTTTCACGAGTTTGTCCTTATTTGTTGCAGCCGGCGCCAAAGCCAATGGTGGAGTTGTTCTGCTGATCTTGCGCCTGGCTGGTGGGCAATTTCTGGCAGGGCAGCTTGACCACTTTGCTGGGGTTCAGGCGCAGATCCATGGTGTCCAGCCAGACCTTCTTGCCTGCCAGTTCGACCTGCACCAGTTCCAGCTCCTCGTTGTATTGCAGCACCGGTAACGGATTCGGTGGAATGTTGCTGAGGGCCACTTCGCGTTCGAGCTTGCCTTGTTCATCAAGCACTGCAACCGGATCGGCGAGAAATGCCTCTACGGTCTGTGCAGCGGCCTGGCTGGCGTGGCTGAGAAGGGCAGCGAGTAGGAAAAGGCAGGTTTTGTTCATCTCGGAGTTCCTTGAGTTGGATGAAAACAGGCGCGTTTCTAGTCCTCGCGCCCGAAGAAGGCTTCGATCTTGTCGCTGAACAGCGTCAGTGAAAGCAGCAGGATTGCCAGGACATTTGCGGGGGTAATGTTCAAGGCATAAAGCAGCAGACTCAGCAGGAAAAGCAGGCCGAGAACCAACAGCCAGGAGGGGTAAGATGAGGCAAAGAAGTGCTTCTCCCACCGTGGCCAGGGTGTTAATAGCTGCAGACGTTGCTGGCGGCGATCATGCAGGGCTTTCAGCACCGCTATTAGTAACAGCAGTCCGACCTCGACCACGTCCAACCAGTCGATTCCCCAGAGCAAATTTGATGGGTCGCGATCGTACTCCATGCCTTGCGTGATGAGGTTGTCAAGGGCCATGGCATGGAGGTATATGCCGGGTATTTTCCCGTGTAACGGGGATTGCACCAGATCACTTGCGGAGGTGATGTGAGCGCCGACCAAGATCAGTTTGTTTCTCAGCATCTGCTTGAGCAGAGCACGGTCATCGGCGCTGCTCGCCTCCAGATCGCTGGCCGAAAGCGTCAGTGTGTAAGGGCAGTTGGCCCGAACGGAACTACCCAGTTTCCAGAATATAGCCTGCACAAGTTGTTGCAGCGTTCCGGGCGCGGTGCAGTGGCTTGTGTCGGCGATCTTTGCTTGTTGCTGCGCAAGGTCTAGGCCCCACTGCACCGCTATGGGCGGTGCCTGAGCCGACTCTACGGCGCTGGCTGGCAGCTGTTGGCAGGCATGCTTCCGGCAGTAGTGTCGATACATTTGGAATGCTGGGGTTTCTAGGGTGCCAACCGGCACTTCTGCAGCGAGCGGATAGCGGTCGCCATAGCCGCTCCAGGTCACCAGGGTTGGTGTGCTTACACTGGCAAAGCTCGGCAGCACATTGATGTGGCCATCATTGCCGCGGGCCTGGCCGGTATTGGCGAGCAGCAGTGGAATGTCTTGGTGCTGGTAGCGCGCGAAGACGTTGGCGAGCAATTGGCTGCCTTGGCGCGGGTCGCCGCGTGAGTGGTCGTGGCTATAGAGCAGGTCGATGAAAAGCGCTGAGGGCTGATAGGCGAGCAGGCGCTTGAACAGTTTGCTTTGCTCGCTGTAAGGCATGGGCCAGTAGGTGTTGTTACGCAGCAGGTAGGCATCATCAATTAGTACGACGACGACATGTTGCTGTCCACTAGAGCTGTAGTTGCTGGCAAAGATACGATTGAGCCACTGGGCTGAAGCGTTTTCTGTCGAGCTGGTGAGACCGAATGGGTCAAGTAGTGCCAGCAGTAGAATCATGACGCCGAGCAGGTACTGCCGTGTGCTGAATATAGAGCTAATAATTAACGTCCTTGATTCAAACTAATCCCTGATTGCACTTTGATATCGCGCGAACGGAAACCTACTTGGCATTGTCGTTGTAGTCAATCTGGATCGCCGCAGGACCGTATCCCCCCCCGCAAGGAATTCATTTCGCTACTGACCCCCATCTTCATGTTGTGATTGCAGCGTTTCTGGGTGAGTGCCGCTCTGTTGCTTGTGCTGAAAAGAAAACGCTCGGAAGGCCTTGCTCTGTGTTTATGGGCTTGTCGCTACTCCCTCAAACACTGCACAGAAGAATCTGCTCCGGATTGATCTGAACGCGGACCTGCTCGCCGCTCACCAATTGCCGGCTGGATAGCTGGCTGTTGCTGAGCATGGCGGTCAGGTGGGCGCCACCGGGCAGCTCCAGTTGTAGTTCGCTTTCCAGTTCGCCGGGTTCGAGGGTGCGCACGTTGCCGGTCAAATGATTGGGTTCGGCGTGCAGTGGTGTGCTGTCGGCGGGCAGCAGGTTGACCCAGGAGGCTTTGATCAGGGCGAACACTTCAGCGCCGAGTTTCAGGTTGAGGCGTTCGGTACTGCTGTGGGTGATCAGTGCGGTGAGGCGATGGGCGCTGCCGTGCAGTTCGAGTCCGATGCGGTCATTCAGGCCGTCAGCCTGGATGTTGCAAACCCTGGCCAACAGCTGATTGCGCGCGCTGGTACGCAAGCGCAAGCGTTCCATGATTTGCAGGTACGGGTCCAGGCGGCTGTCGGCGCCGAGGCGCTGGAGAAAGGCCTGGTGCTCGCCCTGGTAGTGCTGAAAGGCTTCGATCAGTTGCTGGCCGGCCGCGGTCAGCTGCGTACCGCCACCGCCTTTGCCGCCTGTGCTGCGTGCCACCAATGGGCTGCCGGCTGCGCTGTTCATGGCTTCGACGGCGTCCCAGGCGGACTTGTAGCTGATGCCTACGGCTTTGGCGGCCTGGGTGATGGAGCCGCTGTTGGCGATCTGGGTCAGCAGTTCGATGCGGCTTTGCCCGGCCAGGTTCTTGCCGTTATGGGTGATCCAGAATTGTCCTTCGAGCTGCATGGCGCGGGCTTCTTGTGGGCGGTGGCGCCGATCTTAGCATTGCCTCGTTGCGTTGCCGTCAACACGGACTGGGCCTTTGGTTGCGTTGTATAGAGTTTTATATAACGATGCGGCGACGGTCGTGTTAGCTATGCCTGCTGGGATGGCCAGACATGACCCTGCTCAAGTTCTAATCGACCGTTGTCGGCTTAAATGCCTTTGTCATTTTTCAGGAGTCACGTCATGTCTCAACCTGTGCGTCAGGCACTGCTCGCGCTGTCAGCCGTCTGGCTGGCCAGCACCCAGGCGCTGGCTGGCGAGGTACAGGTGGCGGTGGCCAGTAACTTCAGCGCGCCACTGCAGGTGATCGCCCGGGATTTTGAAGCAGATACCGGCCATAAGCTGTTGGCGTCCTTTGGGGCGACCGGACAGTTCTATGCGCAGATCAAGCATGGCGCGCCTTTCGAGGTGTTGCTCGCCGCCGATGCAAGCACCCCGGCCACGTTGGAGCGCGAAGGCGAGGGGGTGGCCGGTTCGCGCTTCACCTATGCTATCGGCACTTTGGCGCTGTGGTCGGCCAAGGATGCTTATGTCGACGACCAAGGCGAGGTGTTGCGCCGTGGCCAATTCCAGCACCTGGCCATCGCCAATCCGAAAACCGCCCCCTATGGGCTGGCCGCGACCCAGGTGTTGGCCGGCATGGGCCTGAGCCAAGCCCTTGAGGCGAAGCTGGTCGAGGGGCAAAACATCGCGCAGACCTTGCAGTTCGTAGCCTCAGGTAACGCCGAGCTGGGCTTCGTCGCCTTGGCGCAGGTGTATAAGGATGGCCAGATCACCCGTGGCTCGGCCTGGATAGTGCCGGCCGAGCTGCATGAGCCGATTCGTCAGGACGCGCTGCTGCTGCGCAAGGGCCAGGGCAACCCGGCGGCCGAGGCGCTGCTGAGCTATTTGAAAGGCCCGAAAGCCGCCGCCGTGATCAAGTCCTACGGCTATCAACGCTAAACAAGAGTGCCCGCGATGCCCCTTAGCAGTGCCGACTTTGCCGCGATCTGGCTGACCTTACAGTTGGCGACCCTGACCACCGTGATTCTGCTGCTGATCGGTACGCCGATTGCGTGGTGGCTGGCACGCAGCGGCTCCTGGCTGAAAGGCTCGGTGGGTGCTGTGGTGGCCCTGCCGCTGGTGTTGCCGCCAACGGTAATCGGCTTTTACCTGTTGGTCAGCATGGGCCCCAATGGCGTGATCGGGCAGTTCACCCAAAGCCTTGGGTTAGGCATTTTGCCCTTCAGTTTTGCCGGCTTGGTGGTGGGTTCGGTGTTCTATTCCATGCCGTTCGTGGTGCAACCGCTGCAGAACGCCTTCGAGGCGATTGGCGAGCGCCCGCTGGAAGTGGCGGCGACCTTGCGCGCCGGGCCTTGGGATACCTTCTTCAGTGTGGTGCTGCCGCTGGCCCGGCCGGGGTTTGTCAGCGCGGCGATTCTTGGCTTTGCCCACACCATCGGCGAATTCGGCGTGGTGCTGATGATCGGCGGCAATATCCCGGAGAAGACCCGAGTGGTGTCGGTGCAGATTTTCGATCATGTCGAGGCCATGGAGTATGCCCAGGCCCATTGGCTGGCGGGCGGCATGTTGCTGTTCTCCTTTCTGATCCTGCTGTTGCTGCGTGGCAGCGGGCAGTTGCAAACGGCCGGCACCGGCCGCTAAGGACTTCCCCCTATGGGTACTGACGTGAGCACGGACCAGGCAGCGATCGGCGTCATCGAAGCGCGTTTTCGCCTGCCGTATGGCGACTTTGCCCTGGATGTGGACCTGCGCCTGCCGGGTCGCGGGGTCAGCGTGCTGCTCGGCGATTCCGGTTCTGGCAAGACCACCTTGCTGCGTTGCATTGCCGGGCTGGAAACGGCAGCCGATGGCTATCTGCGGGTCAATGGCGAGCTTTGGCAGGACAGCTGCGTCGGGCACTGCCTGCCGACTCACCAGCGCGCCCTCGGCTATGTGTTTCAGGAGGCCAGCCTGTTTGCCCATTTATCCGTGCGCGACAATCTGCTGTTCGGCCAGCGGCGGATTGCCGTCGCGGCCCGCCGCGTGGCGCTGGAACAGGCGGTTGAATTGCTCGGTATCGAGCATCTGCTGGAGCGTGCACCGCAGCGCCTTTCCGGTGGTGAACGGCAGCGCGTGGGGATTGCCCGCGCCTTGCTCACCAGCCCGCGTCTGCTGTTGATGGATGAGCCCCTGGCTGCCCTCGACAGTAAGCGCAAGGCCGAGATCCTGCCGTACCTAGAGCGCCTGCACGCTGAGCTGGATATCCCCGTGCTGTACGTTACCCATGCGCCGGAGGAGGTGGCGCGGCTGGCCGATCATCTGGTGTTGCTGGAGGCTGGACGAGTGCTGGCCAGTGGGCCAATCGGCGAGCTGTTGACGCGTCTGGACCTGCCCATGGCCGTGGCCGAGGACGGTGGTGCGCTGATCGATGGGGTGGTCAGTGGCTATGACCCGGCCTATCAGCTATTGCGTGTGCAGTTCCCCCGCAGTGCGCTGAGCGTGCAGGTGGCCCACGGGCCGCTGGCGCTGGGTCAGCCGATCCGCTGCAAGGTGCAGGCGCGGGATGTCAGCCTGGCGCTGCAGCCGCCATTGCCCAGCAGCATCCTCAATGTCCTGCCGGTGACGGTGGTCGAGGTGCTGGCCGCAGAGCATGGCGCCCATGTGCTGGTGCGTTTGGACATGCAGGGCAGCGTCTTGCTGGCGCGGATCACCCGCTATTCCCATGACCAGTTGGGGCTGCAGCGTGGCCAACAACTGTGGGCGCAGATCAAGTCGGTGGCGCTGCTGG
>JAXHOM010000027.1:0-20257 GCA_034519305.1 Pseudomonas sp. | reverse complement strand
GAGCTGCTCCATGGCCAAGCCTTTCCCGCTGCACCCCACTCATCCCGAACGCATTTGCTGGGGCTGCGACAGGTATTGCCCGGCCGGCTCACTAGCCTGCGGCAATGGCTCGGACCGCACCATGCACCCGGCCGAGATGCTCGGTGACGATTGGTACCTACACGGTGACGGGGCATCGTTGGGCTACCAGAATCTGAGCCAGCCGCAGCAGCCAAGAATAACCCCGAATAAACCGCCCACCCCACTCGCCGCGCCAGCAGCAGAGCAAGCCGGTATACTCGCGCGCTTTGCGCAAGAGCACCCCCCCGTGGCCAACAGACGCTACAGCTGCATCGGTTTATTCAACCCCAAGTCCCCGGAGAACGTCGGCTCGGTGATGCGCGCCGCTGGCTGTTACGGGGTTAATTCGGTGTTTTACACCGGCAAGCGTTATGCCCGCGCCCAGGAATTTGCCACCGACACCAAGATGATCCACCAGGACATCCCGCTGATCGGTATCGATGATTTGCAGAAAATCATTCCGCTGGGTTGCACGCCTGTGGCCGTGGAGCTGATCGAAGGCGCCCGCCCGCTGCCGGAATACACCCACCCGGATCGCGCCATTTACATCTTCGGCCCGGAAGACGGCTCCCTCGGCAAGGACGTACTGGAATGGTGTGAGGACGTAATCTACATCCCCACCCAGGGCTGCATGAACCTGGCCGCGACGGTCAATGTGGTGCTCTATGACCGCCTGGCCAAGGGCCTGAATACCAAGTCCGGGGCCAAGTTCAAGTAAGCCGTCGCGCCGCTATCGACCCGACTTGAGCCGACTAAAGGCGCGCGTCAGCGCCCGATTGAACGCTTGAGCATTGTCATTCTTGGTGTACAGCTGAGCGCGCAGCGCCGCCGGCGGATAGATGCCGGGATCGGCGAGGATCGCCGGATCAACGGTGGCATTAGCTGCCGGCACCGCATTGGCGTAGTAGATGCTGTTACTGATGGCACCGATCACCTCCGGGGTCATCAGGTGATCCATCAACGCCAAACCGGCGGCAGGGTGCGGCGCATCCTTAGGAATCACCATCGCATCGAACCAGATCAGCGTGCCTTCACGCGGGATGCTGTAGTGCAGGCTATAGGGCTTGCCCGCCTGCTGCGCCTGACTCGCGGCAATTGATACATTGCCATTCCAGGACATGGCCAGACAGGTGTCGCCGTTGGCCAGGTCGCTGATATTGCGGTCATTGTCAAAATAACGAATCGACGGCCGCACCTTGGCCAAATGCGCTTCGGCAAGCTTCAGATCATCCAGGCTTTGTCGGTTGATATCGAGCCCCAGGTAACGGAACGCCGCGGCAAACACCTCGTTAGGGTCGTTAAGAAAACTCACCCCGCAGTCGGCAAACTTCGCCACCACCTGAGGATCGAGCAACATGGACCAACTGTCCGTCGGCGCATTGGCCATGCGTTTGGCGATCGCCTGCTGCTGATAGCCAAACCCCGTGGTGCCCCAGACATACAGACCGGCATAGCGATTACCCGGATCGAAGGTCGCCATATGCCCGGTGAACTCGGGGTCAAGACCACTGAAATGCGGCAACGCGGTTTTATCCAGCGGCTGGATTGCGCCGCTCTGGATCGCCCGCTGCAAGTGTTGACCGGCCGTCAGCACCAGGTCATAGCCACTGCGCCCCGTGAGCAGCTTGGTTTCCACCGTTTCCAGCGAGTCAAAGTGGTCGACCACCACCTTGATGCCGGTCTTCTTCTCAAAGTTGCTGAGGGTGTCCGGGGCCAGGTATTCGCCCCAAATAAACAAATTGACCTGCTTCGGCGCCTCGGCCGCCAGCGCCTGAACGCTAGCGGCCAGGCCCAGGGCCAACAGACTGGCATGGAGTTTCATCAGAGCCCCCTAAGCGCGCTTGGGCGCGGCGTATTGCGGCATGGTGATGCAGGCAACGTTGCCACCACCGAGGAGAATTTCCCGCGAGTTTTCGATGCCGAGGATGCGGTGTTTGGGAAACAATTCGGCCAGGGTGGCCTGGGCCACACGGTCGCAAGGGTCATTGAACAACGGCACAACAATGGCTGAGTTGCCGGCGTAGTAGTTGATGTAGGACGCGCAGATCTGCGTACCGGCCTGGCGCGTATGGGTGGCATCGTCCTGATCCAGACCTGCGGCCTCCTCCGCTGTCCACTCCAACACACGCGGCTGCGGCAGCTTGTGTACTTCAAGCGCGCGGCCTTGGGCGTCACGGGTGCTGCGCAGGATGTCGTAGGCCTCCTGGTAGATTTCCCACTGCGGGTCCGAACGGTCGTCGGTCCACTGCTGCACCACCACACCGGGGCGGACGAAGCAGGCCAGGTCATCGATATGGCCGTCGGTTTCATCGAACTTGCAACCGCGCGGCAGCCAGATCACCTGTTCGGCACCGAGGTAGTCGGACAGCCTGCGGGTCATTTCATCCTTGCCCAGATGGGCGTTGCGGTTGCGGTTGAGCAGGCACTGCTCGGTGGTCAGCAAAGTACGCTGGCCATCGGTTTGGATACCGCCCATCTCGGCAATAAAGGGCGCGCGGTAGCGGTCATAGCCTTCGATTTCGAGGATCTTCTGCGCGATCTGATCGTCCTTGTCCCACGGGTAGTACAAGCCGCCGTCAAGGCCGCCGTAAGCGTTGAACTCAAAATCCACGCCGCGCACTTCGCCGCTGTCGTCATTGACCAGAAAGGCCGGGCCGCTGTCGCGGAACCAGGTGTCGTTGCAGGTCATTTCCACCACCCGCACATGGGCCGGCAACTGGCGACGGGCGTTGGCGTACTGGCTGGCCGAGGCGCACACGGTCACCGGCTCGCTGCTGGCAATCGCCGTGACGATATCCACCCAAACCTTCTGCGCTGGCTTGGCGCCGTTGCGCCAGACGTCGGTGCGCTCCGGCCAGCCGAGCCAGCAACCGGCCTTGGGTTCGAATTCGCCGGGCAGACGGAAGCCATCGGCTTTAGGAAGTGAAGTCAGGGAACGCGCCATCGGATGCACCTTTATGCCTGTGGGGAAGATGGCCACACAGTACGCGGCGCTTTGGCCGAGGTTCCAACGACGATAATTACGGAATAACTGAATTCAATTCATCAATCAGCCAGCTGATCAGCGAACCAATCTAAGAAGTTGACCACCGCCGGCTTCTCCAGACGAATCCGTTCACAGACCAACGCATACTGCCCGAGCGCCGCCACGCTGGCGTTGAACGGGCGCACTAGACGGCCAGTGGCTAAATCTTCGGCAGCCGTCAGATTGTCTCCCATGGCAACCCCCTGCCCTTGCGCTGCAGCCTCCAGAGCCAGGCCTGCATGGCCCAAATACAGATGACGGGCCGGCTGAATATCGCCGGCATGGGTGGTCAGCCAGGCGGTCCAGGTCTTGCCGTCCTGATCGTCATGCAGCAGACCATGCCGGGCCAGATCACGCGGGTGTTTGAGCCCTCCCAGGTTGAACAGGCTGGGACTGCACACGGGGAAGAACTGCAGGGTCGGCAACGGTCGCACAAAGTACGCACTGGCATCCTCCGGCCCGGTGCCGTAGGTGATCGCCAGGTCAATATCCGGGCTGGGCAGACAGGCTTCCAGCGGCTGTTCGTGCAAATGCAGGGTGATTTGCGGGTGGCGGTCGCTGAAGTCAGCCAGGCGGCTGACCAGCCACTTCTGCGCCAGCTCGGGGGTTACCGCAATACGCAGCACCACCTGTGAGCCGGGATCACGCAGCTCGTCACAGGCCTCACCGATCAGCTCGAAAGCCTGCTGCAAACGCTGCAGTAAGCGCCGCGCCGCGGGCGTCGGCACAACTTGCCGACCCTCGCGGGCAAACAGTGGCGTAGCCAGTTGCTCTTCCAGCTGGCGAATCTGGTGGCTGACCGCACTGTCGGTGACGCACAGCTCGGCAGCGGCGCGGCCGAAATGGGCATGGCGGGCGGCGCACTCAAAGGTGCGCAAGGCAGTAAGCGATGGCAGGCGACGCATAGACGGGCTCCAGGCTGCGGCCGTGCATGCTCGCCCAGCCGCGCCCAGGCGTCCAGCTCACCCGCTGCGTCTAGCGCAACCTAGGGCTGCAGTGCAAAGCAAGTACGGCTTAAACAGCACCGTTGCTTTTAGGTTTGCGCAGCAGTTTGCTGTCGAGCACTTTCGAGGGTTTGCCCAGCAGGCTTTCGCTGAGTTCGATGAAGTCTTTGGTGCTGACTGTGTCCATGCGCATCAAGCCGCGAGCCACGTCGTCGAGGGAATAGCGACCTTCGCTGGTTTGACGGATTTCCTTGTCCAGCTCCTGCAGCAGCACCACCGAGCGCGCGGTGATCGCGCCGTTGGAGTGTTCGCCGCGCAAGCTGGTGACTTTCAGGCCCCAGCGCAGCAGTTTTTTGCGCACTTGCTGGTAACGCGGCTCGGTCATACCACCGGCGCGGCGCAGCAGTTCGATGGCGTAGTACTCGGCCAGGCCTTCGCTGATCCAGTCACTGGCATCGGTATCGCGGATACCGCCCAGCACGTGGACCAGTTCATGGACCACCGAACTGGTGCCGTTTTCACTGACCAGGGGGCGCTCGGCGTGCATAAACAGCGAATTGGGTGCGGACAGGCCGCCGCGCCACATCGGGTCGGCAGCGCCAACCACCAGCAATTTACGCGGATCGCGGGGGAACACCGCCTGGGCTTCCGGCCAAACAAACGTCAGCAGGGTCAACACGTCCATGCGGCGCATGCCCTCGCCTATCGGCGCGGCGATGGTCACATCGGTTTCACCGAGGTGCGCACGGCGGGTGCCGATTTTACCGGCGATGATCCAGCCAATCGGCCGATCAAATTTGCGCGACGGGTTGTCGATGCGAAAGCGATTCTTGCCGATCCGTGGCCAGCCGGTTTCCACCGCCTTCCAGCCCTCTGGCAGTTCAAACTGCAGGCGCGCGATCATTTCCACATTGTCGTCCTGCTTGAGCTGGGCCGCCGGCACCAGGTCGTCGCCGCGCAACAGCGCCCAATCGGCGGTCATCCGGGCTGTGTAGGCGCCTGACTCTTTTTGCTGGTTGATGCGCACGCGGTAACTGAGACTGGCCGGGCCTTTGGCCGGAACCCAGGTGGCGCGCCCGGCGGTGTCTTCCGTCCATTGGCCGTCGGCCTTGAAATCACGGTATTGGCCGGAGGTGCCCAAGGCAAACGCCATGCTGTGAATCAACTCGCCCTTGGCCAGGGTCAGGCGCACCTCGGCCTCGTCGGAGGCTGGCAAGAAGCGCACCTGGTAATCCAGATCCACCCGCTTGGCCGCCCACAACGGCGCGCTCAGAGCCAACAGGCCGACGGATAACAAGGCATTCAGGCGCAGGTGCATGGTTCTTCTCCGTAATGGGGGGGCTGTTGCCGCTTGCTCGCCAACCGCGGCTTAGCCGGAGCGAAAAATCAGGTAATCCTCCCAATCATCCTCGGCCACGCTGTTTTCACTGAGCATGCGCCCGGACTGGGAAATTCGTTCGTGATGCACGGCCTGCGGGTCACCGCACACCAGGTGGTGCCACAGCAACAGGTCCTTGCCTTCGGCCACCAGGCGATAAGCGCAGGTGGGCGGCAGCCACTGAAACTGGTCGGCCTGGTCGGGCGTCAACTGGATGCAGTCGGCGACGAACTGGCGACGGTTGGGGTAATCCGTGCAACGACAAGTGTTCAGGTCCAGCAATTTGCAGGCGATGCGCGTGTAGTAAACGCTGCCATCGTCTTCGTCTTCCAGTTTCTGCAGGCAGCACAGGCCGCAGCCGTCGCACAGCGACTCCCACTCATCCTGATCAAGCTGGGCGAGGGTTTTACGTTTCCAGAAGGGTTCGACTTTGGCGGCCATGGTTCTACAACTGAGTTCTGCAAAAGGTCGGCAGTCTAGCAGGCGACCCTACCCGCCGGCATCAATAGCCGCGACTGAAGGTGACTTCGCCCTGCAGCGGCTGGCCTGCGCGATAGGCCTGCAGGTTGCGCAAAAACAGCTGCACCATGGGCGCTGGAAGGGTCGGCGCGGCGCTATGACCGGTGAGCAGCAAGCGCGGTGTCGACCAGAACGGATGGCTTGGCGGCAGCGGCTCCTCGCGACATACATCCAACACTGCGCCCGCCAGTTGGCCTGCTTCAAGGGCAGCGATCAGATCCGCATCGAGCACCGCAGCTCCCCGACCGGCATTGATAAACAGCGCCCTGGGCTTGAGCTGGGCCAACAGGCGGGCATCGAACAGATTGGTAGTGGCTGGCGTATCGGGCAGCAGGTTAACCAGGTAATCGGCATGGGCCGCCTGCTCCGCCAACTGCGACAAACCCACCACCTGCGCGAATGGCGCTTGCTGGCGAGCCTGACTGGCCACGCCAAATACCTGCACACCCAGTGCGCTGAACACCTGAGCGACGGCGCTGGCAATATCGCCGGCACCGACCAGCAACAAACGCCGTCCCTGCAAGCTGCCCGTCAGGCGCTCGTCCCAATGCCGCTCGGCCTGGCTGGCCACGCGCTCGAGCAAGTGGCGCTCATGGGCCAGCACATAGGTCAGCAGGTATTCGGCCATCAGCGGGCCAAAAATGCCGCTGGCGCGGCTCAGCCGGTAGTCGCGTGGTAGATCGGCTGCCAGCAGCGGGGTGATGCCCGCCCAGGTGGACTGCAGCCAGTCCGGCTTGAAGCCTTGGCGCAGCAAGCCGACCAGCAGATCCGGCGGGCCTAGCCACAGCGGACAGCTGGCTGCCCAGGCTGCCAGCTCAGCAGGATCGCTACTCACACACAAATGCAGGTCCGCCGCGGCGGCTGTCAGCAACTCGGCATAAGCGCCGTGCGCGGCGTCGGCAACCAGCAGGCGCATGGCTTAGATAGGGTCGTTACGGCACAGCAACTCTTGCGGCAAGTGCTGGATGTATTCGTCTTCGCCAGGCGGCATTTGCAGGTGATAACCCTGCTTTTCAAGGTTCTCCAGCACCTGGGCGATGTCTTCACGGGCCAGTTTGCGTTCAGGGCTGAGCACCAGATCAAAGGCGTGAATCGGCGCGCCAAAGGCCACCAACAAGGCCTCTGGGACTTTCTTCAAGGCCTCGCTGCGCTCGACATACAGGTACATCTCGTTCTTGCGCGGGCTTTTATAGATGGAGCAGATACGTTTCATGCGGTTTCCTTGGCCAGCAGCTCAAGCAGAGCCGGACCCATTAATTCACGCCGCCAGCCACGCAGGGCCTCAGGCAATTGATACGGCCCGTTCGGGTAACCGGTCTTGAGTAAGGCATCGAGAATTTTCTTACGCAACATCAACTCGGGCGCCATCTGCAGACGCTCAGCCTCGCGCTGAGCAAAGGCCTTGAGCTTTTTCAGCAGGGCCGAGGCTTCTAGCGGCAGCGGCTCGGGCAAAGCCGCAGGCCATTGCACTTCCGGCAGGGCAGCCGCTTGCTTGATCAACTCAAGCAGCTGATTGCCATCCTGACGCACGGTCCGTGGGTGCATGTCTTCGATGCGCGCCAGGCTCACCAGGTTGTCTGGCTGAGTACGGGCCAGCGGCCACAGGCAGTGATCACGCAGGATATGGCTACGCGGCTTGTTACGGGCGCGCGCTTCGCGCTCGCGCCAGGCACACAGCTCGCGCAGCACGGCAAGCTGCTGGGGCGCCAGCTTCCAGGCCAGCTTGGCCTCGCGGTACAGCTCTTCGGGGAGCACTTCGCGGCGCATATTGCTGATCAGTTCGGCACCGTCCTCCAGCACAGCGGCGGTTTTCTCCGCCGACAACTGCGGTGCCAACTGGCGGTAAACCTCGGCCAGGTGCACAGCATCCTCGGCGGCATAGCTGACCTGCGTCTCGCTCAAGGGTCGCTGCAGCCAGTCGGAACGGGTTTCGCCCTTGGGCAGCTCGATGCCGAGCACCGCCTGCACCAGGCGCGAATAGCCCATGGAGAAACCGAGATTGAGGTAAGCCGCCGCCAGCTGGGTGTCGAACAGCGGCGCCGGCAGGCTGCCGGTCAGACGCAGCAGCACTTCCAGGTCTTCGCTGCAGGCATGCAGCACCTTGAGCAACGCCGGGTTTTCCAGCAGTGCGGCAAACGGTTGCCAGTCGCGGATCAGCAGCGGGTCGATCAGATAGGCACGTTCGCCATCCCCCACCTGCAGCAAGCCAGCAATCGGGTAGAAGGTATCAACCCGCATAAATTCGGTATCGAGGGCTACGAACGGCAACTGCTGCCATGCGGCGCAATGCTGCGCCAGGCTGACGTCGTCGCGAATCCAGTGAATATCGATAGCCACACAGCTCTCCCTTATGAATGCCGCGCAGTATATATCGCCAGCGTCCATAGCCGGGTATTCACGCCTTGCTGCGAACAAATCAGCTCTCTATGCTCGGGCGCTTGTCTCTTCAAGAAGCCAATCAAGGACTGTTATGAACAAGCTTCTGGGCCTTGGCGCCCTACTCACCGGCGCTGCCGCCGCGTACCTGATCATCGCCCCCAGCCCGATTGAGCCGGTCGCCTGGGAAGCCCCGCCAATGCCCTTGATGAGCGGCGCGCTGGAGCCCAACGACACCCTGATGAAAGCCGAACTGATCGGCAAAGGCGCCATTCACGGCCCGGAAGACACCGCCGTGGACGCCGAGGGCCGCCTCTACGCCAGCCTGCACAATGGTCAGGTGGTGCGCTTTGGCAGCGACGGGCAGCCGGCCGTATTCGCCGACACCCAGGGCCGACCGCTGGGCATGGACTTCGACCGCCAAGGCAACCTGATCGTGGCCGATGCCTACAAAGGCCTGCTGAGCATCAATCCGCAAGGGCAGATCCGCGTACTCAGCACCACCGCCGGCGGCGTGCCATTTGCCTTTACCGACGATCTGGACATCGCCAGTGACGGGCGCATCTATTTCAGCGATGCCTCGGACAAGTTCCAGCAACCGGACTACCTGCTCGACCTGCTCGAAGCCCGCCCCCACGGCCGCCTGCTGCGCTACGACCCAGCCACTGACAGCACCGAGGTGCTGCTCAAGGACCTGTACTTCGCCAACGGCGTGGCACTGTCGGCCAACGAAGACTTCGTTCTGGTCAACGAAACCTACCGCTATCGCATCAGCCGCTATTGGCTGAAAGGTGAAAAAGCCGGCCAGCACGACATTTTCATCGACAACCTGGTGGGCCTACCGGACAACCTGCAGGGTGATCGCGCTGGCACCTTCTGGGTCGCCCTGCCCACGCCGCGCCTGGCCGATACCGACCTGCTGCACCGCCACCCCTGGGCCAAAAATCTGCTGGCCAAGCTGCCCCGCGCCCTGTGGCCCAAACCGCAGAACTACGGCCTGGTGCTGGCCCTCAACGAGAACGGCGAAATCATCCACAGCCTGCACGACACCAGCGGCACGCACCTGCGCATGATCACCTCGGCCAAGCCCGTCGGTAATTACCTCTACCTCGGCAGCCTGAACAACGACCGCATCGGCAAGCTGCAGATCAAGTAAGCCCAGACCTCAACGCCACCACAGGAGTTCGGTATGCCCATCGCCCAACTGCTCAGCCCGCAACAACTGGCCGAGCGCCTGCAGCAACCCGGCCTGGTGCTGCTCGATTGCCGCTTCGCCCTCGACGATCCGGCCTACGGCCTGCGTAGCTATAACGCCGGGCATATTGCCGGCGCTCAATTCGCCGACCTCGAACGCGACCTCTCGGCCCCAGTGCGCAAGGGCATTACCGGCCGCCATCCGCTGCCCGCTAGCAATGCGCTGATCGCCACGCTGCAAGCCTGGGGCATCAATAACGACAGCCAGATTGTCCTCTATGACGACGGCCCGGGCGCCTTTGCGGCGCGCGCCTGGTGGCTGTTGGCTTGGCTGGGTAAGCAGGACAACGTCTGGCTATTGGATGGTGGCCTGCAAGCCTGGAATGCGGCCGGCTTGCCACTGACCGCGGCAAGCGCCAGCCCACAGCCAGGCAACTTTAGCGGCCAGCCCCAGGCCGCACTGGTGCTCGACGCCAGTCAACTGCAACAGCGCCTGAACAGCACCCAACTGACCTTGCTGGACGCCCGCGCCCAGCCGCGCTTTCGCGGCGAAGTGGAGCCTCTGGACCCGGTCGCCGGACACATCCCCGGCGCCCAGTGCGCGGTGTTTACCGACAACCTCGCCAGCAATGGCGGCTTCTTGCCAGCGCCGCAGTTGCAACAGCGCTTTGCCGCCCTGCTCGGCTCGCGCCCGGCCAGCGATCTGGTGGCCTACTGCGGCTCCGGCGTCACGGCCTGCCACAACCTGTTTGCCCTGTGCCTGGCCGGCTACCCACTGGCACCGCTGTACGCAGGCTCATGGAGCGAATGGATCACTGACCCGCAGCGACCGGTCGCCACCGGCGATTGAGAAGAATGCCAGATAGCCCCCAGCCTTAAGCGCTGGGGGCTATATAGAAAATAACCAGAAACCCAAAACAGTTTAAAAACAGCCCTTTACAGCCGATTGATCGCACTACACTTCAAAACATGCGGCTAACCCCGCTGCCGGCGGGGCCTTTGCCATATCCCGTTCAAACAGCTGCCAAGCGCCCCGGCCCCGCCGACCACCTTTTACGAGGGTTTTATGGGTATTGCCGCCAGCGACCTGTGCCAGCACGTGATCCGTCCCACCCTGATCTATCTGGAGCGCTACTCCACCGCTGCCGAAGCGTTGCTGCTGGGCGCGGCGGCCTGCCAGTCAGCCCTCGGTGCGGTACTCACCGACCGCCGCGGTCATGGCCTTTATCGCATCGGTAGCCAGCGCCATGCGCAGCTCTGGGATCAACACCTGGCACGCGACCCGAACCTGGCCAGCAAGATCCGCGGTCTGGCCAGCCAGCATGCCTTCCTCAGCGCCCCCCATCTGGAACTGACGGTCAACCTGCGCTACGCCACGGCGATTGCCTGGATGCTGGTGGAGGCCGCCGACAAGCCGCTGCCCGCCAGCCATGACCTGCTAGGACTGGCCCGAGTCTGGCGCCAGGTGTTTTACCCCCAGGGTCGTTCGCGGGACTTTATCGACGCCTGGGAGCACTGCATCGGCAAGGTGCCGATTGCGGCCTGAGCGGTACTTAAACTCGCGCACACATCAGAGCGGCGAAGCGATCGCCTGCTCCAGCGCCTTGATCAGCGCCGGGTCATCCGGCTGGGTCTGGCTGGAAAAACTGGCAATCACCTGGCCCCGGCGATCCACCACATATTTATAGAAATTCCAGCGCGGCGCACTGCTTTGCGTGGCCAACTGCTTGAACAAAGGAATGGCCTGCTCGCCCGTGACCACCTGCGGCTCGCTCATGGCAAAGGTCACGCCGTAATTGACGTAGCAGACCTTGGCTGTTTCAGCACTGGCATCCGCCTCCTGACTGAAGTCGTTGGATGGCACCCCGAGTACCTGCAGCCCTTGGGCCCGATACGTCTGATAGAGCGCCTCCAGCCCCTTGAACTGCGGCGCAAACCCACAATAGCTGGCGGTGTTGACCACCAGCAGGGGCTTGCCGGCGAACTGTTGGCACAGGTCGATGCTGTCCTTGGCCCGCAACCTGGGCAACTCGCCCTGCAGCAACGGCCCACAATCAGCCGCCAACACCGGGCTGCTCAAGGCAGCCAGCAACAAAGCCAACAGGGATAGACGGATAGACATGGCGTGCTCCACAGCATTCATCAGTGAAAAATCGTGTAGTTACACATCCGTTTTAGACCGGTGCCTGAAGCAGCGTGCCGCTGCGCGGCGGCCAAGCCGGAAGTGGCATCCCTCGCCCAATCAAGCCGATAGCAACCTGTGCAGAGAAGAGGCGACTTAGAAGTTGTTGGCGAGCTGGCCGCCAGCGATCACCCGTTTGGCATTCAGGTAGCTGCGCTGCCAATAAGCCGTCGACAGGCTTTCCAGGCGCACCGTACCGCCACTGGACGGGGCATGGACGAAACGCCCCTCACCGACATAGATGCCGGCATGACTAACCCGACCACCACCGGCGGTGGCGAAGAACACCAGGTCACCAGTCTGCAGGGCCTCGCGGCGCACGCTAGGCACCGGCATGGCGATCAGTTCGCGGGTGGAGCGCGGCAGGTTGATGCCAGCGGCATCACGGTAGACGTAGCCAATCAGACCACTGCAATCGAAACCGCTGTCCGGGGTGTTGCCGCCATAACGATACGGCGTGCCGACCAAACCAATGGCGCGCAGCAAAACGTCGTCAGCCACGGGGGCAAACTGCTCGAATGGGGCGCTGGCAACAGGGGTAGGTGGCGGAGAACTGGCGCAAGCGCTCAGCAGGGCAGCAGCAACAACGAGGGCAATGCGGGTTGTCGCTGACATGGCGGACGATCCTGAGGGTGGACGCGCCTTACTTTGCCGGCCGCAAGGCTCTGACGCAAGGGTCAGAGCCGCAGCACGGGCTTAGCGATGCAGAGGATTACGTTGTGGCGCGGCAGGCGCCTGGGCCAGCACACGCTTGGCTTCCATAAAGCTGGCACGCCAGTAACGATCATCCAGGCTGTCGACACGCACTCCGCCGCTGCGGGAGCTGGACGAGTGAATGAACTGGTCGTCGCCAATGTAGATGCCGGCATGGCTAACACGCCCGCGCCCACGGTTGTTGAAGAAGACGATGTCGCCCGGCTCCAACTCGGTACGCGAAACCAGCGGCGCATCCAAGTTAATCATCTCGCGGGTCGAGCGCGGCAGCTTGATGCCGGCCTCTTCGCGGAACAGGTAACCGACGAAACCGCTGCAATCGAAACCGGTTTTGGTCGAGGAGCCGCCCATACGATAACGGGTGCCTACCAATTCGAAGCCACGATCAAGAATACTGTCTGCCAGCGCCGGCAGCTCGTAAGGCTGCTCATCGGTCAGCTCAGTGACCTGGGCCGGAGTTGGTTCCGGAAGCTGTACAGGTACAGTTTGCACAGCAACGGGATGATGCACTGCATTGCCCGCACAAGCGGACAAGAGCGCTGCAAATGCCAATGGCACGAGGGGTGCGAAGCGTTTGAGCATGGGCACGGCCGTGTCTTTAGTTATTAGAAGGGGCCGAATATGCCTTCCATAAAGCTCATATGCAAATTTAATTAGCCAAAATGTGACCTTTAGATCACGCAGCTACCTCTAAGCGCCCACCACTGCAACAACCCCTCAACGCGGCCACGGGGACGCCGAGAAAAGCGTAAATGCACTGAAACAGGGGGCTGAAGCCGGACAGCGGAAAACTGACACGCAGGCCTTACAACGTCCATTACGCAGCTTGTAACCGTTGGTCAGCGGAATCACCGAGACGCTATGTCGCACCCGCGCATGATCAATGATTGACCGTGTGCGCCAGCATCACCGACAGCTGGCACAGCGGCCGACCGCTTTGCGCCTGCCATTGATTGAAGGCGTCTTGCACGGCCGCCAGCTCCTTGAGGCTGGTGGGCGCCTTATCGACGATACCCTGAGCCTTGAGCGCCGCCACCATATCGTCCGAAGGCACGAAGGTGTCCTTGCCGATCATGCGCAACAGACGCGGCGCTGACAGCCCACCCAGTTGGGCACCGTGTTTGGCCAGGTACTTCCACAGGCCGACGATATCGTTGCAGGGCCAGTCGGCGATCAGTGCGCCGAAGCTACCCCGCTCGTGCACCACATCGAGCACGAACTGGGCATTGCGCGGTACGCTCTTGAGCTTGCCCAGGTGGCGGATCAACCGCGCATCCTGCATCAGCCGCTCCAGATGCTCGGCGCCCATCAGCACCACCTTGTGCGGATCGAAGCCGAAGAAAGCCTGTTCAAAGGCCGGCCATTTGGCATCCACCAGGCTGTGCTTGAGGCCAGCACGAAACACCCGCAGGGCGATCAGCGACAGATAACGATCATCACCGATCTGACGCAGCTCGGCCGGCGTCAGCGGCGTCGGCAAACGCGCTTCCAAGGCCGCCACCGAGCCAAAACGGTTCAGGCAGTATTCGTGCAGCCATTTATAGTCACGCATGGTCGGTACTCGCTGGCAATCGCGGCCGCGTCAGAGGTTCATCAGGTCAACAAAGCGCGGCGTGGCCGTGTCGTCGATGCGCAGGCTGGTGAAGTCGAACAGGTTGCGATCCGCCAGCTGCGACGGCACCACATTCTGCAGGGCGCGGAACATGATCTCGGTGCGCCCCGGCGATTTGCGCTCCCACTCGTGAAGCATCTCCTTGACCACCTGACGCTGCAGGTTCTCTTGGGAGCCGCAGAGGTTGCACGGGATGATCGGAAATTCCTTGAGCACCGAATAGGCCTCAATATCCGCCTCGCTGCAGTAAGCCAACGGGCGAATCACCACATTGCGTCCGTCGTCGGAGAGCAGCTTGGGCGGCATGGCCTTCAAAGTGCCGCCGTAGAACATATTAAGGAAGAAGGTTTCGACGATATCGTCGCGGTGATGCCCCAAGGCCATCTTGGTCGCGCCAATCTCGTCGGCGTAGGTGTACAGCGTGCCGCGGCGCAGGCGTGAACACAGCGAGCAGGTGGTCTTGCCTTCGGGGATCTTGTCCTTGACCACCGAATAGGTGTCTTTCTCGATGATGTGGTACTGCACGCCAATGGACTCAAGATACGCCGGTAACACATGCTCAGGAAAACCCGGCTGTTTCTGGTCCATGTTCACTGCAACGATCTCAAACTTGATCGGCGCCACCTTCTGCAAGTGCAGCAAGACATCGAGCATGGTGTAACTGTCCTTACCGCCAGACAGGCAGACCATGACCTTGTCGCCCTCCTCAATCATGTTGAAGTCGCTGACGGCTTCGCCGGCCAAGCGGCGCAGGCGTTTCTGCAGTTTGTTCTGATTGACCGAAAGGCTGCCCATGGTGCTTGAAATCCGCGAAAGTCTTGAAAGGGCGGCATTTTACCCACAAAGCCCGTCCCGCCCTAGTCCTGCGACGGTTCAACTGGCTAGCGCCTGCATGCTAGGGTTTAGCCATGACAGCCGACCTCAATCCAGACCTCGACCTTGCCGAGCAACTGCTCGAATTGCTGCAAGCCTGCCCCCAGGGCTGCAGCGAATATGAGCTGATCCAGCAACTCAAGGCGCGTCACTCGACGCACATTCCCCACCTGCCGCTGACCGACCGGCTGGTGCTGTTTCGTACCCACTTCTTGCTGTTCAACGCCCTCTACCGCCTGCGTGATCAACTCTGGGCCGAGCAGCGCGGCCATCTGCAGATCAGCGCCCTGTGCACCTGCCTGCTGCCTTATCAAGCCGGCTGTGCCGCCCTCAGCGAACACGACCCACTGCGCGACTACTACCTCGATTTGCAACAACTGCACGACACCAGCGCCGACGATGTCGATCAATTGATGGCCAGCTTCTGGACCCGCCTGCAGGGTGGCGACGAGAAGCGCGCCGCCCTGGAGTTGTTCGAGCTGCATGAGGAAAGCCGGCTGGACCTCAGCACCATCAAATACCGTTACCGCCAACTGGTGAGCCTGCACCACCCCGACCGAGGTGGCAGCACCAGCCGCTTGCAGTCGATCAACCAGGCCATGGAAATACTGCAACGCTATTACGAGTAAATTTCAGAGGCCGATTTGCTCTAAAGCACCACCCCACGAGGGCGAAAACCCGCACCTATACTGCGACATACGGTCGCATAGATTCGGCCTGACACCTGGTGACGCTGCTCACGCGCACCAGGCGTTCGCCCGGGGTGATCGCCATAAGAAAAGAGGAGGTGTCGACATGATCCACCACGTTTGGGGGCTCTTCACCCATCCCGATGAGGAATGGCAAGAAATCCGTGGCGAGGAAGAAAGCATCAGCCACATGTATCTCACCCACGTACTGCTGCTGGCAGCCATTCCAGCAGTTTGTGCTTACCTCGGCACCACCAAGGTCGGCTGGAGCATTGGCAATGGCGCCCCGGTGATGCTCACCGAAGCCAGCGCCCTGCAACTCAGCATCATGTCCTACCTGGCCATGCTCGCTGGCGTTGCCGTGATGGCCGCCGTCGTTCACTGGATGGCACGCACCTACGACGCAGCACCGAGCATGGCGCAGAGCGTGGTGTTTGCGGCCTACACAGCCACACCGCTGTTCGTTGGCGGGCTCGCAGCGCTTTACCCGAACATGTGGCTGGCCATGTTCGTCGGCATTGCAGCCATCTGCTACACGGTTTACCTGCTGTATGTGGGCATCCCAACCTTTATGAATATTCCAACGGAGGAAGGCTTCCTGTTTTCCAGCTCGGTCCTGGCGGTTGGCCTGGTGGTGCTGGTCTCGATGATTGCCCTGTCGGTGATTTTCTGGGGCTTTGGCGTCGGCCCGGTTTACACCAGCTGACAAACAGTCAAAAGGTAACTGACTCAACCCGAAGCCGCCGAACAGGCGGCTTCGTCGTTTTCTGGCTGTAGAGGACAGCAGGCTTGGGCATAATTGCCGCAACCGCGGAGCTGCAGGGTCTGTTCCCGTTTCATCGCGAGCCGCGTTGCCGCGAGAAATGGTCCCCGGTTAGGCGCAGGGCGCAGATAATGGTCATTCCCTTATCAAGCCCTGCAACAACAGCGGGGGCCATTTCTCGCGCAACCCGAAGGGCCGGGCCGATTTTTGTGCGAGGCGGCGTTACTCGTCGCTTATTTGGAACAACCAAATCGCGCTCCTCGCGCCTTGCCTCGCGCAAAAACCGGCTCCGGCGCGGCCACGAATGAAACGGGAACAGACCCTGAATGCCTGACCTGCTCAACCAACGTATTGAATCCTGCTATCAGCAGGCCGAAGCCTTCTTCAAGCGCTCATTCAAACGCCCTGAAGTCAGCCTCAAACTGCGTGGCCAGAAGGCCGGCGTGGCCCATCTGCACGAGAACCTGCTGCGCTTCAACCCACAGCTGTACCGGGAAAACCACGCGCATTTTCTTGAGCAGACAGTGGCCCATGAAGTGGCCCACCTGATTGCCCACCAGATGTTCGGCTCTGGAATCCAGCCCCACGGCGAGGAATGGCAACTGATCATGCGTGGCGTCTACGAGCTGCCACCGCACCGCTGCCACACCTATGCGGTGCAGCGGCGTACGGCGCTGCGCTACATCTATCGCTGCCAGTGCCCTGAGCAGGATTTCGCCTTCAGCGCCCAGCGCCACACGCTGGTGGGTAAAGGCCGACGCTACCTATGCCGGCGCTGCCGAGCGACGCTGGTGTTTAGCGGTCAGCAGCGCCGCGAGTAGTTAGCAGGCCGTTGAAAAACTACCTGCGTTGGCAATACTGCGTTAAAAACGACCGAGAAATGCTCATTTACAACTCGTAAACTCCGCTTTCTCGGCCGTTTTTGCCTTGTCTTACCTGCCTCGCCTACATTTTTCAACAGCCTGCTAGCCAATCACCTTGGCAGCTTTGAGCGCCTCAATCTGCTCGCTGGAATAACCCAGCCCCTGCAGCACCTCAACACTGTGAGCCCCAACCGGTGCGCCGACATGCCGCGGCGCCGGCAAACCTGCAGAGAACTTGATCGGACAAGCAATCTGCCGCTGCGGCGTTTTGCCTTCGCGCGGCACGTCCACCACCAGCTCTCGGGCCTGAATCTGTGGATGCTCGACCGCTTCGGACAGCGGCAGCAACGGTTCGACACAGGCATCCAGGGCCGCAAACACATCGCGCCACTCGGCAAAATCGCGCAGCTCGAACTCCAGCTGAATTTCCCGCTTCAGCGCTTGCTGCACCTCCGGCTGCTGATTCAAGCCGCGAGCCGCCAGTTCCGGACGGCCAATAGCGGCGCACAACTGCTGCATAAATTGCGGTTCCAGGCTGCCCACCGAAAACCAGCGCCCATCGCGAGTGCGGTAATAGTCGTAAAAACTGCCGCCGTTCAGCGCCTGATTCTCCATCTCAGGTTCCACCCCGCAGGCCAGGTAACCTGCGCCTGCCATGGCATGCAGGCTAAAGGCGCAGTCGGTCATGCTGATATCCACCTGCTGCCCCTCCCCCGTCACTTGCCGCTGGATCACCGCAGCGAGCAAGCCCATCACTCCATGCAGGGAGCCACCGGCAATGTCAGCCGCCTGAATACCCAGCGGCAGCGGCCCGGTATCACGGCGCCCGGTGTAACTGGCCAGGCCGGCGACGGCCAGATAATTGAGGTCATGACCGGCGCGGTCCTTGTACGGCCCGGTCTGGCCATAGCCGGTGATCGACACGTAGATCAGCTTGGGGTTGATCGCCTTGAGCGCTGCGTAACCGACTCCAAGTTTGTCCATCACCCCTGGACGAAACTGCTCCAGCACGATGTCGTAATCGAGCACCAAGCGCTTGACCAGCTCGACCGCCTCGGGCTTTTTCAGGTCCAGGGCCATGCAGCGCTTGTTGCGATTGAGGTAGGCGTGACTGGCCGACACCCCGTCTGCATGGGGTGGCAGTACCCGCACTAGGTCCATGCGCGTCGGCGACTCGATGCGCAGCACGTCCGCGCCCATATCCGCCAGCAGCAGCGAGGCAAACGGCCCCGGCAGCAAGGTGGAGAAGTCCAACACTTTCAACGACGACAACGGGCCCGACATGGTGACTCCTAACAAATAGTTGAGTTGGCCAGGCGCATGCCCAGGCCATGTTCCCGGATTACATCCGGGAACGACGTAAAATTACTCCCAGACCAGCGGCTGGCGCGCTGGCAGTGCGGCGACCAACTCGGTATAGCGCGCCTCCAGCACATTACGGCGGATCTTCATGGTGGGTGTCATGCAGCCGTTGTCTACCGTCCACGGCTCACGCACCAGAACGAAATGACTGATGCGCTCATGGGGTTGCAGCTGCGTATTGAGGTGGGCCAGGGTGGCCTGCAACTCGGTGCTGACCTGTTCGGCAGGCAACAGCCGCGCTGCCGGCGAGAGTTCAATCAGCGCCAGCGGCTGATCCAGGTTGCTGCCCATCAGGCAGACCTGCTCCACATGGCTGTTCTTGGCGATCTCACCCTCAATCGGCGCCGGCGCCACGTACTTGCCCTTGCTGGTTTTGAAGATGTCCTTCACCCGGCCGGTGATGCGCAGGTATCCATCGCTGTCCAGCTCCCCCTTGTCACCGGTGTGCAGCCAGCCGTCCTTCAAGGTCTCGGCGGTTTTCTCCGGGTCCAGGTAGTAGCCCAGCATCAGCGTCGGGCTGCGAAACAGAATTTCGCCATCTTCGGCAATGCGCACCTCCAGCCCAGGCATCGCTCGGCCAACCGTGCCAAAGCGCACCTGTCCGGGCCGGTTGAAGCAGCCATAGGCGACGTTTTCGCTCATCCCGTAGCCTTCGCAGAGGGTCAGACCGATAGCGTGATACCAGTCGAGCAGCCCGCGGGAAATCGCCGCTGCACCGGAGATCATCACGCGCGCCTGATCCAGCCCCAGGCCCCGGCGGATCTTGCGTGCCAGCAACCCGCCCAGCAGCGGAATGCGCAGCAGCCGCGCCAGTTTGGCCTGGGGTAATTTCTCCAGCACGCCTTGCTGAAAGCGCGTCCACAGCCGCGGCACAGCGAAAAACACCGTGGGCCGGACGTGACGCAAATCACTGGCAAAGCTCTCCAGCGACTCGACAAAAGCAACCGGCGCGCCACAGTACAAGCTGTTGAACTCGACCATAAACCGCTCGGCCACATGGGACAGCGGCAGAAAGGAAAAGAACCGATCCTGTGGACTCATGCACAGTTCCGCGCAGGCATTGGCCGAGGTATAGGCCATCGCCTGCACCGACAGCATCACGCCCTTGGGGTTACCGGTGGTGCCGGAGGTGTACACCAGGGTCAGCACCTGCTCAGGCTGCTGCTCCGCCAGGGTTTGCAAGGGTGCATGGCGGGCCAGCAGGCTGTGCCAGTCATGGGCGCAGGCCAGGGTCGGATACGGCAGGGCAATGCGCGTTAGTTGCGGGCCGATCCCCGCCTCCAGCTTGTCGGCATCATCCAGCTTGCCCAGCAGGATCACCTTGCACTGCGCATGTTCCAGCACATAGGCAATGCTCTCGGCCGACTGCAGAGGGTACAGCGGCACGCTGACCAGGCCGGCCATCATGATCGCCAGGTCGCTGACAAACCACTCGGCGCAGTTCTTCGACAGCAGCGCCACCCGATCGCCCGGCGCGCAGCCCAGCGCCAGCAAGGCACTGGCCAGGCGCCGGGCCTGATCATCGACCTGACGCCAGGTCAGGTCGTGCCACTGGCCGTTAATCGGCTGGCGCAGCCAGACCGCATCGGGCTGCAGGGTCAGCCAGTGGTTAAAGCGTTGCAAAGGCAGTTGTGCAGTCATGGTGCCTCTCTTCTTATTATTGGCAGTGCGCATTGGCCAGCTCAGGCATGCCCGTCAGAGCT
>JAXHOM010000032.1:0-3006 GCA_034519305.1 Pseudomonas sp. | reverse complement strand
GTTTCTCCGGCGTGCGTGCCTGGCAGCGCTGTGCCGCCAGCAAGGCCGCTCGCGAACCGTGGATAAAGAGCGTGCGCACATAGATATTGCCCTTGCAGCTGATCCGCCCAAGCCGTCGCCGCTCGCCACTGCTGTATTCGTTCGGGGTCATACCCAACCAGGCGCTCAGCCGGCGGCCGCTGGCAAAGCGCTCAGGCTTGCCGACAGCCGCTGTCAGGGCGCTGGCCGTCAGCAGGCCAATACCACTGACTTCATCCAGCTTGCGCACGACTTCATCGTCGGCGTGCCAACGTTTGAGCTGCTGCTCGCACTCGGCCATGCATTGTTCGTACAGGTTGATTTCCGCCAGGACGATATGCAGTTGATGGCGCAAGGGGGCCAGTTCTGGGCGGTCAACCAACTCGTGGGCGGCACGGATAAAAGCCGCTGTTGATGCCGGGGCTTCGATGCCCGCCTCGCGCAGGATGCCGCGCAGCAAGTTGATGCGCTGGGTGCGGCTTTTCTTCCAGGTCTCGCGCAGCCCGTGCAGTTGCTGCAGCAACTGCTGCTCGTGGGGTTTCACCGGGACGGGATAGATATCCTTGCAGCGCGCCGCTTCCAGCATGGCGTCGCAGTCGTTGCGGTCGGTCTTGTTGCGCCGGCGATAGGGCCGCACATAGCGTGCATGGATCAGCTTCACCCGATGCCCCAAGGACTGCGCTACGCGCCCCCAGTAGTGGGCCGTACCGCAGGCCTCCATCACCCACTCGACCGGCTCGGCCTGCTCCTGTATATATCGCCTAAATGCCTCTCGGTTCAGCCGCTTGCGCTGCACCACCTGGCCGGAACGGACACTCTCGGCAACTTGGTAAACGGACTTGGCCAGATCAACCGCTATTCGCTTCATCACGACACTCCCAATTTCAGTCACCACCGTTCTCGGTATAGAACTGTGGCGCGGGGAGAGTCCATTACATCCACAAACCTCACCTTCGAATGATCCAGGCACGACCCGATGCTGTGCTCCCGATTTCTTTCTGGAGCCAGCTCATGATGCGTCCCGATCCCAGGGTCAAAGTCGTTTACCTCTACCCCAAGCCGGTCGACTTCCGCAAATCCATCAATGGCCTGGCGGCCCTGGTCGAGCTGGATATCAAGGTCGCGGTATTCGACCCGGTGTTGTTCGTCTTTCTCAATCGCGCGCGCAACCAAGTGAAGATTCTGTACTGGCATCGCAACGGTTTCTGTTTGTGGCTCAAGCGCCTGGAAGCCGAGCGGTTCAAGACCAAGTCGGATGCGGGTGATGAAGCCATCGAACTGACGGTGCGTGAGTTGAACCAACTACTGGAGGGCATCGATCTGTGGGGCAACCAACCGCACAAGGTGCTGACGCCGCGTTTCGTGACCTAAGCCGGTATAATCCACGGCATGATTTCCATGCCCGAACCCCTTCCCGACGACCCCGCCGCGCTCAAGCAATTGCTCGCTGAGGTGCTGTCTTCGGCGCAGAAATTGGCCAAGGACAAGGACGGGCAAATTGAACATTTACGCGAACAAAACGCGCTATTGATCCAACGCCTGTTCGGCCGCAAATCCGAGCAGACTGCTGATCCTGATTCGCCGCAGTTGGAGTTCTTCAACGAGGCCGAAAGCCTTATCGACGCCGCACCTGAAGCACCTGTCGATGAAGTCGTTGAGGAAGAAGTCGTCGCGCCAACCAAACGTCGTGGCAAGCGCAAGCCGTTGCCGGCCGAGCTGCCACGCGTCGAAGTCGTTCATGAACTCCCTGAGCACGAACTGAACTGCGCCTGCGGTTGCCGCAAACAGGTGATCGGCGAAGAAACCAGCGAGCAGCTGGAAATCATCCCGATGCAGGTGCGGGTGATCAAACACATCCGTAAGACTTACGCTTGCAAGGGCTGTGAGGCCGCACCGGTGACCGCCGACAAGCCGGCGCAACTGATCGAAAAAAGCCTGGCCAGCCCCAGCGTGCTGGCGATGTTGCTGAGCACCAAGTATGTCGACGGCATCCCGCTGTATCGCTTCGAGAAGATGCTCCATCGCCATGGAATCGACATCCCCCGTCAGACCCTGGCGCGTTGGGTGATCCAGAGTGGCGAACACCTGCAACCGCTGCTCAACCTGATGCGCGACACGCTGCTGGACTACCCGGTGCTGCACTGCGACGAAACCCGTGTGCAAGTGCTCAAAGAGCCGGGCCGAGACCCGAGCAGCCAATCCTGGATGTGGGTACAAACCGGCGGTCCGCCAGACCGGCCAGTGGTCCTCTTCGACTACACCACCAGCCGTGCGCAGGACGTACCCTTGCGCCTGCTCGATGGCTACCGTGGCTACCTGATGACCGACGACTACGCCGGCTACAACGCCGTGGCCGCACAAGCAGGTGTCGAACGCCTGGCCTGCTGGGCGCATGCGCGGCGCAAATTTATCGAGGCGCAGAAGGTGCAGCCCAAGGGCAAAACCGGGCGCGCCGATGTGGCGCTGAACCTGATCAACAAGCTGTACGTCATCGAGCGCGACCTCAAAGAGGCCAGCTCCGAGCGACGCCATGAAGGTCGTCAACAGCGCAGCCTGCCGATCCTCGCCCAACTCAAAGCGTGGCTGGAGAAAACCCAGCCCCAGGTCACGGCGCAGAACGCCCTGGGCAAAGCCGTAAACTACCTGGCCAGCAACTGGAGCCGACTGGAGCGCTACATCGAAGGCGGGCACCTGCCGATCGACAACAACCGCGCCGAGAACGCCATCCGCCCCTTCGTCATCGGCCGAAAAAACTGGCTGTTCAGCGACACGCCCAAGGGCGCGGCCGCCAGCGCGCAGATCTATAGCCTGATCGAAACTGCCAAGGCCAACGGCCAAGAGCCTTACGCCTATCTGCGCCACATCCTCGAACGCCTGCCTCAGGTCAACAGCGTCGAAGGCTACGAAGCGCTGCTGCCGTGGAACTGCTCGCCAGCCACGGCCTCCTGAAAACAGGCCTTGCCATGGCGGACGTGGTTTATGGAGCGC
>JAXHOM010000011.1:0-66038 GCA_034519305.1 Pseudomonas sp. | reverse complement strand
GCGGCCAACAACATCTAAGTTTCGGCCTGCCTGGCCAAGACCTCGGCTCGCGGCTTACCGCGGGCCGTTTTTTTTGCGCTTACGCCAGCGCCAGCAACACCGCGGCAATGCGCTCCAAGGCCTGCGGTTCGGGCTTCTCACCCCAACACAGAGCAATCATCTGCGAGCTCGCTTCCACCTTAAAGGCATCCGCCGGCAGGGTTTGTAACTGGGTCAGCAACCTTGCATCCTCGCAGGGTTCGCGCCAACGGTTGAGCCACTGCCCCGGCTCCAGCTGCCAGTAACACCAACTGTCCTGATGCCCCGCACGGCGGCTGCGGTGATATTGCGCACACGGGCTTGGCGGCTCACTGAGCAACCAATGGGGCCACTCCTCCCGACTGAGCTGCATGGCCAGACCTATGCGCCGCGCCTCCAGGCGCAGCTCCATCTGCCGACTTTGCCGCCGCGAGGGCCGTAACCACGCCAGCGGGCTGAGGGCGGCGCCCACCAGCAGTGCCACTATCCAGAACGTCATTGTCTTATCTCAAGCCTAAAAGCCGGCAAAGTAGCCATACTGACAAGCATTCACCGACCCACAAGGAGTCCGTCATGCCCTATACCCATATCCTGGTCGCCGTCGACCTGACCGAAGAGTGCCGCGAGGTGATCCAGCGCGCCCAAGCCCTGGCCAGCAGCAGTAACGCCAAGCTGTCCCTGATCAACGTGGTGGAACCCATGGCCATGGCCTTTGGCGGCGATGTGCCGATGGACCTGTCGATGCTGCAACAGCAGCAGTTCGACCAAGCCCGCGAACGCCTGGACAACTTCGCCAAGGGCTACCCGCAGCTGACCCCAGAGCAACGCCACCTGGCTTACGGCCAGCCACGCCAGGAAATTCATCGCCTGGCCGAAGAACAGCACTGTGACCTTATTGTGGTCGGCAGTCACGGTCGTCACGGCCTGGCCCTGCTGCTGGGCTCGACCGCCAATGACGTGCTGCACGGTGCCCCTTGTGACGTGCTCGCCGTACGCCTGAAACACCCCGCCTGAAGCCGAATGCGCCTGCACACAAGCAGGCGCACGACGGGATCAGCCCAAGGCATCCCCAGAGCTCATCACCAGCGGCCGAATCTTCTGCAGCTGGGTTTGCAGCGAGTAGGTCATGCTCGATGACATGGAGAAGAAGGTCAGGAAGGCCTTGAGATTGGAGTCACCCTCGCAGGTGTCATGAATCCGCTGCCAGAAGGCCTGATTGACCAGCTGCAACTGCTGGAACTGCGTCACCAGGCCCTTCAACTCCCAATCGGCCGGACGACCTTCACGGAAGTTGAAGTACTGCTGGGTCAGGTACAGCGACACCGCCCGCAAGGCGAACTCGTGGCTGCTGGCAAACGGTAGATGGTTATGCGCCATCGGCTTCAATCGCCCCAGCATCGGGCACGCACTGGTGGCCATGATCACCCCCAACAGCGAGCGCAATCCTTCTTCCAGACTTACCTGCTTGCTGTACTCGCGCTCAGGCGTTTGCACCCACACCACGACTTTCTTGAACGCCGGCAAACCGTGGAAATCTTCGATCACCCGGTGCAAATCCACTGCCGCCGGACAATGACTGAAGTCATCCTTGCTCAATGGGCAGTTGCTGCACTGCTGGTACTCCAGCCGAGTCCACTTCGGCGCCAGGCTGGCCGCCTGCGCGTCGTACTCGCGATCCAGCTCGATCCGATAACTGAACTCGTGGGCATCATCGAGGGTGATGCGGTAATCAATAGCCATGCAGCTCTCCAGCAGACGATCAGGCGTCCAATTCGGCCCAGCGTTCCAACAAGGTATCCAGCTCCAGCTGCAGTGCATCCAGGCGAGCCAGCGCAGCAGCCGTATGCTCTGCGGTGTTTTGATAGAAAGTCGGGGCGGCAATTTCTTCGTGCAACGCGGCCAACTGGGTTTCCAGGCTGTCGATCTGCGCCGGAATTGCCTCAAGCTCGCGCTGCAGTTTGTAGCTCAGTTTCTTTTTGGCCACCGGCGCTTCAGCCACCACGGCTTCCACCACCGGCGCGACAACCACAGCGGACTCCAGCGCGGCTTTGCCCGACTTGCTCTCGGTTACACCCAGCAGGCGCGGCGAACCGCCCTGACGCAGCCAGTCCTGATAGCCACCAACGTATTCACGCACCTTGCCTTCGCCTTCGAAGACCAGGGTGCTGGTGACTACGTTGTCGAGAAATGCCCGGTCATGGCTGACCATCAGCACGGTACCGTTGAAGGTCAGCAAGACCTCTTCCAGCAGCTCAAGGGTTTCCACATCCAGGTCGTTGGTTGGCTCATCCAGCACCAGCAGGTTGGCCGGCTTGCTGAACAGCTTAGCCAGTAACAGCCGCGCCCGCTCACCACCTGACAGCGCCTTGACCGGCGTGCGGGCACGCTGCGGGCTGAACAGGAAATCACCGAGGTAGCTCAACACGTGGCGGCTCTGGCCGTCGATATCGATAAAGTCGCGGCCTTCGGCAACGTTGTCGATTACGGTTTTTTCCAGGTCCAACTGATGGCGCAACTGATCGAAGTAGGCCACATCGATGCGAGTGCCCTCTGCCACTGTGCCGCTGGTCGGCTGCAGACCATTGAGCATCAGCTTGAGCAAAGTGGTCTTGCCCGTACCGTTGGCGCCCAGCAGGCCAATCCGGTCGCCGCGCTGCAGGACCATGGAGAAGTCCTTGATCAGGAACGGACCCTCCGGGTGATGGAAGCTGACGTTCTCCAGCACCATGACCTGCTTGCCCGACTTATCGGCGGTATCGAGCTGAATATTGGCCTTGCCGGTACGTTCGCGACGTTCGCTACGCTCCACGCGCAGGGCCTTCAGAGCACGCACACGGCCTTCGTTACGGGTGCGACGCGCCTTGATACCCTGGCGGATCCAGACTTCTTCCTGGGCCAGTTTTTTGTCGAACAGCGCGTTGGCGGTTTCTTCGGCCGCCAGAGCCGCTTCCTTGTGCACCAGGAAGCTGGCGTAGTCGCCGTTCCAGTCGATCAGGCCGCCACGATCCAACTCGAGAATGCGCGTGGCCAGGTTTTGCAGGAAGGCACGGTCGTGGGTGATAAACAGCACAGCCCCCTGGAAGTCCTTGAGGGCTTCTTCCAGCCAGGCGATGGCGCCGATGTCCAGGTGGTTGGTCGGCTCATCCAGCAGCAGCAGGTCCGGCTCGGACACCAACGCCTGGGCCAGCAGCACGCGCCGACGCCAGCCGCCGGACAGCTCGGCGAGGGTCTTGTCCGCTGGCAGTTGCAAGCGGCTCAGGGTGCTGTCGACCAATTGTTGCAGACGCCAGCCGTCACGGGCTTCGAGGTCTTGCTGGACGTGCATAAGCTTGTCCAGGTCGGCATCGGTAACGCAGTTCTGCGCCAGATGATGATACTCGGCCAGCAAGGCACCGACGCCATCCAGGCCTTCGGCGACCACGTCGAACACAGTCCGCCCGTCGGCCACCGGCAATTCTTGCGGCAATTCACCAATCTTGAGGCCCGGCGCACGCCATACAGAGCCGTCGTCGGGCTTCTGGTCGCCTTTTACCAGCTTCATCATGCTGGACTTACCAGTCCCGTTGCGGCCGATGATGCAGACCCGCTCGCCCCTGGCAATTTGCCACGAGACCTTATCCAGCAACGGCATGGCGCCAAAGGCCAGGGACACATCGGTGAATTTGAGCAGGGTCATGGGCATCTCCAAAAACAGGGCGCGCATTCTAACTGACTTGCCGACCGCCCTGCTGACGTATCTTTGCGCCGACGGCCGCACTGTTGATCCAGTTGTCGCGCTGGCGCTTTCGCCGCCCGACCGCAAAAGGCTAAGCTAGACCGGTTTGCTGACGGCCCGTCCGTCAGCCTTGGCTTTTTTGCTTCGGAAGTCTCATGCGCGGTCGCCTTTTCAGCCTGTTTGCTTGCCTATTTACCCTTTCCCTCAGCCTCGACAGTGCCTACGGGGCCAACCTGGCCCAACAGCGGCAATATTACGATGAAGCCAAACGCGCCCTCGCCAAAGGTGACGACGGCCCCTATCAGCGCTACGCGGCAGCCCTGCAGGACTATCCGCTGCAGCCTTACCTGGCCTATGACGAGCTGACCGCCCGCTTGAAAAGCGCCAGCAACAGCGAGATCGAGAAGTTCCTTGCCGAGCATGGCGACCTGCCTCAGGCCAGCTGGATGAAATTGCGCTGGTTGCGCTGGCTGGCCGAACGCGGCGAATGGCAAACCTTCCTTAATTATTACGACCCCAAACTCAATTTCACCGAACTCGATTGCCTGTACGGCCAGTACCTGCTCAGCCACGGCCCGGCAGCCGAGGCCAATGCAGCCGCGGAAAAACTCTGGCTGGTGGGCAAATCCCAACCGCAAGCCTGCGACGTGCTGTTCGAACGCTGGGCCGCCCGCGGCCAACTGAGCGAAAGCCTGCGCTGGCAACGCGCCAAGCTGGCCGCCGAGGCGCGTAACTACGGCCTGGCCAGCCACCTGGTGAAGAACCTGCCAAGCCGCGCCCGACAGGGCGCACTGCTGGTTGAGGTGGCGCAGAATCCAGCACTGCTCAGCCAGACCGCGCGCTTCAGCCAGACGGATCCGGCCATGTCCGATGTGGTGGGCCTGGGCCTTCGCCGCCTGGCGCGCCTGGACCCGGAAAAAGCCCTTAAATTGCTCGAGCTGTATGCGCCGCGCCAGGCGTTCTCCAAAGAGGAGAAAGTGGCGATTGCCCGCGAAATCGGCCTGACCTTTGCCAAGCGTTTCGACAGCCGCGCCCTGCCGGTCATGAGCCAGTACGACCCGGAGCTGCGCGACAACAATGTCTCCGAATGGCGCGCCCGCCTGCTGCTGCGCCTCGGCCGCTGGGATGATGCCTACCAGTTGACCCGCCAGTTGCCCGCAAGCCTGGCCGACAGCAACCGCTGGCGCTACTGGCAGGCCCGCAGCCTGCAACTGGCGCAGCCACAGAGCCAGCAGCCGCTAACCCTCTATCAGCCGGTGGCCCGTGAGCGCGACTTCTACGGCTTTCTCTCGGCTGACCGCATCCAAGTGCCCTACCAGCTGAAGAACCAACCCCTGGCGTTGGACGCTCGCACCATCCAGAAAGTCCGTAACACCGCCGGCATCCGTCGCGCTCTGGAGTTTCATGCCCGCGGCCAGATCGTCGATGGCCGCCGCGAGTGGTATCACGTCAGCCGCCTGTTCAGCCGCGATGAAATGGTCGCCCAGGCGCGCATGGCCTACGACATGCAGTGGTACTTCCCGGCCATCCGCACCATCAGCCAGGCGCAGTACTGGGACGACCTGGATGTGCGCTTCCCGATGGCCTACAAGGACAGCCTGACCCGCGCCGCCAAAAGCCGCAGCCTGCACTCCAGCTGGGTGTTCGCCATCACCCGCCAGGAAAGCGCCTTTATGAACGACGCCCGCTCCGGCGTCGGCGCCAGCGGCCTGATGCAGCTGATGCCGGCCACCGCCAAGGAAACCGCCAAACGCTTTGGCATCCCCCTCAGCTCGCCGCAACAGGTGCTCAACCCGGAAACCAATATCCAGCTGGGCGCCGCCTACCTGAGCCAAATCCACGGCCAGTTCAACGGCAATCGGGTCCTGGCCACCGCCGCCTATAACGCCGGCCCCGGCCGCGTGCGCCAATGGCTGAAAGGCGCCAACCACCTGCCGTTCGACGTCTGGGTGGAAACCATCCCGTTCGACGAAACCCGCCAGTACGTGCAGAACGTGCTGTCCTATTCGGTGATCTACGGCCAGAAGCTCAACGCGCCACAACCCATGGTGGACTGGCACGAGCGCTTTTTCGACGATCAATAAGGCGTCACTGCCAGGCATAAAAAAGGGCGACTTCGAGTCGCCCTTTTTTATGCCTGCCTGCGCTTACTCCAGCACTTCCACCGCCATGCCCAACTGCAATTCGCCGGGACCGCTGTGCAGCAGGTTCTGCCCGAAGTACACCTCGCCTTCACGCTCGCGGTAGGTCTTCAGGGTCGCCAGCGGCTCGCGGTCGCTGCTGCGCTCGCCCGTCTGCGGGTCCAGGGTGGTCATGATGCAGCGCGAACAGCCCTTGACCAGGCGAAACTCCAGGGCGCCGATGCGAATGCGCCGCCACTGGTCTTCCGCGTAGGGTTCACTGCCGCTGATCACCAGATTGGGGCGAAAGCGCAGCATCTCCAAGGGCCGACCTACCCGCGCCGACAAGTCATCCAGCGAGGCCTGCCCAATCAGCAGCAAGGGGAAACCATCGGCAAAACCCACCTGCTCGCCCACCTCGGCGTAGCCGGTATCGACCTGCCGCGCACGCTCTGCCGGCACCTGCACCAGCCGACACGGCCGCTGCAGCCACTCACTCAACCACAGGGCGGCAGCATCACCGGCATCCGGCACCTGCAAGCTGTCGCTCCACACCGTCACGCCGCGCAGCTCAGCCGCCGCATCTGGCACGGCCACTACCAGCTCCGGTCGACCTGCAACGCTCAAGCGCAACGCCTGGGCGCCTTGCCACTCAGCCCTGAGCTGGGTCAACTGCGGTAACAGGCGCTGAGTCAGGAACCGCCCACTGACCGCATCGACTATCATCCAGCGACGATCACCGACCAGCCCCAAGACATCCAGGGTCGCCTGCGACAGGCATTCACCAACCGCCGACTTGAGTGGAAAACGGTACAACCCGGAGAGACGCAACATGTTCAATCGCCCTGCCCTGAAGAAAATACCCGCCCACGTTACCCGAAGCATTGCGCTGTTTGCATGCACCGCCGCGCTCAGCGCGTGCAGCGGCACGGCACCTGGCAACCTTGGCGTACAGAATGGTCATCTGACTGACTGCCCGCCCAGCCCTAACTGCGTTAGCAGCCAGGCCAGCGACAGCGAGCACCGGATTGCTCCACTGCCCCTGCTGGGCGACCCAACCGCCACCCGCACTCGCCTGCTCAGCCTGCTGGCACAGACTCCGCGCGTGACAGTGGTCGCGCAGGAGGCGCATTACCTGCGAGCCGAGTTCACCAGCCAGTTGATGCGCTTCGTCGATGATGTGGAGTTTCTGATCGGCCAGGAGGCCGTGGAAGTGCGCTCGGCCTCACGCCTCGGCCACTCGGACCTGGGCGTCAACCGCGAGCGTATTGAAGGCTTGCGCCAGCAGCTCAGCCAGCCCTGAGCGGTTGCCCGGACTGGCTTGAGCGAGCTTAAGACTCTTGTGGTTCGTCCAGTATCAGGCGCTGGCGCACCATATCGACCAATTTGTCGGGTTGGAACTTGGAGAGGAAGTTGTCGCAACCGACCTTCTTCACCATGGCTTCGTTGAAACTGCCGGACAATGAGGTGTGCAGTACAACGTACAGGTCTTTCAGGCGTGGATCGCTACGGATTTCCGTGGTCAGGCGATAGCCGTCCATTTCTGGCATTTCCGCATCGGTGATGACCATCAGCAGCTTTTCCTGCATGTTCACCCCAGAGTCGGCCCACAACTGCAACAATTTGAGAGCCTTGAGCCCATCACTGGCGACGTGGGTGCGAATCTGCAACTGCGCCATGGTTTCCTTCAGCTGGGTCAAGGCAACGTTGGAGTCGTCCACCAGGAGTACTTCGCGGCCCCTGGCCTTTTCCAGCAGCGGATCACCGAGCTTTTCAGCAGAGACCTTGCTGCTCATCGGCGAGATTTCCGCCAGAACCTTTTCCACGTCGATCACTTCGACGATCTGGTCATCAACCTTGGTAATCGCCGTCAGGTAATGCTGACGCCCGGCCCCACCGGGCGGCGGCAGAATCGACTCCCAGTTGAGGTTGAGAATACGGTCCACGCCGCCGACCAAAAACGCCTGCACCGAACGGTTGTACTCGGTAACGATAATGGTGCTGTTCTCGCCCGGCACGATCGGGCGCATACCGATGGCCTGAGACAGATCGATCACCGGCAGGGTTTGCCCGCGCAAATTGACCACGCCGCAGACATACGGGTGCCGCTGCGGGATCAGGGTCAGCTTGGGCAGCTGCAGCACTTCCTGCACCTTGAACACGTTGATGGCAAACAGCTGGCGCCCGGCCAGGCGGAACATCAGGATTTCCAGGCGATTTTCGCCCACCAGCTGGGTGCGTTGATTTACTGAGTCGAGAATGCCGGCCATAGCGCGCTCCTGTGAGATTTACCGAGTCTAGCAGCCCGTCGAACTTAGGTCTGTGCTACTGCGGAAAAGTCAGACCTGGTCATTTTTTGCACTCTTACTGTGTTAGACAGGGCGACGATTCGCCTTAAAAGAGCGCAAATGGCTGACCCTGTTCAGTCTTCCCTTCGCGATAAGCGCCTGAGTCCAACGGCTGCCAACCCGGCTTGCTGGCAAATGTATCGACCAAATGGTCGGGAGCTGAACCCCTCACGCGCAGTTCCACGTGTTCAGGAAGGGTAACCGGTGATCTCGCGAATGCTCTGGTACAGCGGCTTGAGCTGCTTGTACATGCGCTGGTAGACCTCCTGATACAGGCGCTCGTAGGTCTGCTGGGCCGCCGCCTGCGGCATAAACACCTCGCCCACACGGGTCATGGCGGCAATCGCCGTGGTGAAATCCGGGTGCAGGCCCAGGCCCACGGCGCAATCGATGGCGGCGCCCAGCCCGGAGGTTTCATAGGTGTGCGGCCGCTCGGCCGGCAAGCCGAAGATATCCGCCGTCAGCTGCATGGCCGCATCGCTTTGCGAGCCGCCACCTGACACGCGCAGACGCACAATTTTGGTCCCCGAACGCTTCTCGATCTTCTCCTTGCCCTGGCGCAGGGCATAGGCCAGACCTTCGAGAATCGCCCGGTACAAATGGGCCCGAGTGTGCACATCGCCGAAACCGATGATCGAACCCTTGGCCTCCAGCCCTGGCTCGCGAATTCCCGGCGACCAGTACGGCTGCAGCATCAGGCCCATGGAGCCGGCCGGCACGCTGTTGACCAGCTCATCAAACAAGGTCTCCGGCGCCACGCCCAGCTCCTTGGCGCGCTGCATTTCGCGCAGGCCGAACTGCTGCTTGAACCAACTGACCATCCAGAAACCACGAAAAATCATCACCTCGGTGTTGAAGTGATCGGGAATCGCCGACGGGTACGGCGGAATCAGCGGAATGGTTTCCAGGTATTTGCTGCGCGTGGTGTTGATGGTGGCCGTGGTGCCATAGGACAGGCAGGCGGTGCTCGGGTCGACACCACCGGCGCCGATCACCTCGCACGCCTTGTCGGCGCCTGCGGCAATCAGCGGCAAACCCTCGGGAATGCCGGTATGGCGACTGGCCTCGGCGCTAATCTGGCCAAGCAACTCGCCCGGCTTGCGCAGCTCCGGCAACTGCTCGCGGCGGATCGGCATCGCCTGCCACTTCCAGTCCCGCGGCGCCGCCCACTTCAACCGCTTGTAGTCGAATGGCAGATAAGCCACGCAGCAGGCCACCGAGTCGACAAACTGGCCGGTCAGGCGATGGGTGAGAAAGCCCGAGAGCAGCAGCATCTTGTCGGTCTTGGCCCAGATCTCCGGCTGTTCCTGGGCGATCCAGTTGACCTCGGCCTGGGCGCGGAAGTAATCCACCGTCGCCTCTTCGCCGATCAGTTTGAACAGCCAACCCCAGGGCCCCTTGATCTTGCCGCGCACAGCGGCGCGGCGCTGATCGAGCCAGAGCATGGCCGGGCGCAACGGCTGGCCACTAGCATCGACATTGATCAGGGTGCCGCGCTGAGTAGTCAGCGACACGCCCTTGATCAGGCGCTTATCGATGGTCACCTGCTCCCAGAGCAAGCGGCAGGCCTCGCCGAGGCTGGCCCAGTAATACTCCGGGTCCTGCTCGGCCCAGCCGGGCTGCTTGGAGTAGTAAGCCTCCAGCTCAACCTTGCCCTTGCCGAGCAGATTGCCTTCGAGGTCGAACAGCAGCGCGCGCACGCTCTGGGTGCCATTATCGATGGCCAGCACATAGCTCTTCTCGCTCACGCGGACGTCCTCATAGCAGTGTCCGCCGGCAGGCTGTAACAGCGCTGCCAGAGGTCCAGGTAGTTTTGCTGCTCACGGACCCAGCGCAGGTCATCCCAACCCAGGCGGGCCTGACACAGCTCACGGATACGCGGCAGTTCGGCCGCGGCGCCGTGCGCCAACAGCAGGCCCAGGCGGGTGCGGCGCAGCAGCAGGTCGTCCAGATGCAGCACCAGCTCGTGCTCGGCGGCAAACGCCAGCTCGGCCCACAGGGTTTCTGTCGCGCCCACTGTTTCCTGGCCAAGCTGGGCCAGCAGCTCGGCCACCTGCGGTAAGGCGCGACCGTAACGCCCAGCCAGCCGCCGTTGCTGGCTCGCGTTCAGGCCGGGCAACGGCAGCGCTGGCATGGCGGCAAACACGGCGCTGCCGGCATCTTCCACAGGCCGACCGACAAACCCGGCACAGGCCTGCAACACCTCCAGCGCCAGCAGGCGGAAGGTGGTCAGCTTGCCGCCCGCCAAGGTCACGCAACCGGGTTCAACCCACAGCGCATGTTCACGTTTTTCATCCGACGGCTTCTTGCCCGCCGTGGCTGGCTGCCCGTCAGCCACCACCGGGCGCACCCCGGCCCAACTGGACAACACATCGGCACGGCCAATCTGCGCCGCCGGAAACTGCTGGGCACAGGCGGCCAGCAGGTAGTCGACCTCGGCCGCCGTGATGCGCGCATCCTGATTCAGCGACTCGGCATGATCGAGGTCGGTGGTGCCGATCACCGTCGCGCCTTCCCAGGGAAAGACAAACACCGGGCGCTGATCTTCACCGTGCATAAAGCTCAGCGCATGGGCCAACGGCAGGCGCCAGGCGGGCAGCAGCAGATGGCTGCCACGCAGCGGGCGGATATGTTCAAGGCCGCTCTTGCGTCGCAACTGGTCAGCCCAGGCGCCGGTGGCCTGGGCCACGGCGCGGCTGCGCAGGTCGAATGACTGACCGCTTTCGCCATCCTCAACCCGCACGCCGATGACCCGCTCACCCTCGCGCAACAACTCGACCACCCGCAGGCCATTGAGCGCCTCGCCGCCGTCGGCGCGCGCCTCGCCGAGCACGCGCAGCACCAGCCGCGCATCATCGGTGACCGCATCGTAAAACTGCGTGGCGCCTTGCAGGCCCGGCTCACGCAGCCCCGGCGCCAGGTAGCGCAGTTGCTGCAACGGGTAATAAAGATGATTACGCTTGCCCGCCAACGCGTCGTACAGCGCCAGCAGGCCGCCGAATACCCTGGGGCCGGGAAACGCGCCCTGGTAATGGGGAAACAAGAAGCTCAGCGGATCGACCAAGCCAGGCGCTTCACTGAGCAAACGCTGGCGCTCACGCACCGAATCGCGGGTCAGGCCGAGCTGGCCCTTGGCGATGTAGCGCAGGCCGCCGTGCACCATCTTCGACGAGCGACTGGAGGTGCCCCAGGCGAAGTCGCGTTGTTCAACCAACAAGCACTTCCAGCCACGCCGCGCCGCCTCACGGAGAATACCGGCACCACTGATGCCGCCGCCGACCACAATCAAGTCCCAGTCGCGCGCGGCCAACTCGGGCAGCGCGCGCTCACGCCAGGCGGCGTTCCAGCCAGGCAAATCGACAGTGCTCATGGTCAATCCTGCAGCAACACGCCAGGGTTCAAACGGCCATCCGGGTCAAAATGCCCAGCCATGGCCTTGAGTGCCGCCATACCCAGTTCGCCCTTCTCCACCGCCAGGTACGGCGCATGGTCGCGGCCGACGCCGTGCTGGTGGCTGATGGTGCCGCGATTGTTGGCGATGGCGCTGCACGCTGCGTGCTTGAGTTTCTGCCAGCGCTCGAACGTGCCGGCATAGGTGCTCGCCGGGCGGAACACATAGCTGGTGTAGATGCTCGACCCCTCGCCATACACATGGGACAGATGGGTAAACACATGCACCCGCTCACCCTCGGCGCTCAGGCCGTCACGCAGGCTGGCTTCGACCTTGTTCAGCAGGTTGTCGACATTCGACCAGTCGGTGGCGGTTTCCAGGGTGTCCACGGCATAGCCAGCGTCCCACAGACCATGGCGCAGGTACGGGAAACGGAAGCGCCCTTCGGCCCACTTACTGCCCAGCAAGGTGCCGGTAAACACCCCGGCAAAGCCCTTGAGCAGTTTCTTCGCCTGCTTCAGCGAAGCGGCGTTCTGCGCACGATTGCCGGTGACGCCGAAGGTCATCATGCATTTGCCGACGCCCGCGCCGCGCAGGGCTAAATACTTCTCCAGCAAACCGATCTGCCCCGGATGGCCGGCCAGGGCCAGCTGGGTCTGGGTCTCGATGGCATTCGACAGGCGCAACATCGACAGCGGCACGCGCGCCTGGGTCAGCTCGCGAATGGCCAGCAGGGCCAACTGCCAGGAAGGGAAAAACACCGCATAAAAACGTTCCTGCTCAGCCAGGCGGGTCACCCGCACCTTGACCTCGGACACGATGCCAAAGCGCCCTTCCGAGCCCATTACCAGCTCGCGCAGGTCAGGCCCCGCCGCTGACGCCGGAAAGGTCGGAATCTCCAGGGTGCCGGCAAAGGTTTCCAACTTGCCGCCAGCAAACACCTGCTCGATGCGCCCGTAGCGCAAGGATTGCTGACCGCTGGAGCGGGTTACCACCCAACCGCCGAGGGTCGACAGCTCCCAGGACTGCGGGAAGTGCCCCAGGGTGTAACCACGGGCACGCAGTTGGCTTTCCACCTGCGGACCATTGGCACCGGGACCGAAGGTGGCGATCTGGCTCTGCTCGTCCAGGTCGAGCAAGCGGCTCATGCGCTCCAGCGACAGGCACAGCACCGGCTGGTCACCGGCTTGCGGGTTGATATGCCCGGCCACCGAGGTGCCACCGCCGTAAGGAATCAACAGCACGTTGTGCTCGACGGCCCAGCTCATCAACTCGCGGATCTGCGCCGCGGTTTCCGGGTAGGCCACGCCATCGGGGAACACGCCGAAATCACCGGAGCGCATCGCCAACCAGTCCGGCAGGCTCTGGCCACGGGCATGGCGCACGCGATCTTCGGCGTTAGTCACCACTAACGGATGGTCCGGCAGGCGCGAGGCCGGCACCTTGGCCAGCACCTCGGCCAGGGTCGCGTCGGCGAGCTTTTGTCCGCTGCCAATCAGCTCAGCGAGAAACGCCTCGCCATGGGCCGGCAGATCCACCACTGTCGCCTCGTCACCCCAACCATTCCAACGCCGCATGCCACTCTCCTCGCTTGCACCAATGCCTGTTTCGAACCTGCTTATAGGCTGCCTATACTAGCCGCCTGCTGCGCGCCGTCACTGTCGAAACGAGCCAGCCGCAGTTGCCAATCAAGACAAGCCACCCGAATAAGAACAACAACATGCCTAGCCTTGGTTACACCTCAGTTCCCGCCCTGCTCAAGTACCTGCGCTATGCCGAGCACCTCGGCCTGGACCTTGATGCCGCCCTGGCCGCCGCGCAGATCAGCAGCGAAGACCTGCGCGACAACAGCAAACGCATTCCCAGCGAAGTGCATGAACGGCTGATCGACCATCTGATGCAGGTCGCCGCCGACCCGCTGTTCGGCCTGCACGCCGCGCGCTTCGTGCAACCGGGCTCTTGGAGCGTGCTGGGCTACATCACCATGAACTGCGCCACCCTCGGCGAAGCCATGAGCCGTATCGTGCCGTTTGAAAAACTGGTCGGCGACATGGGCGTCAGCCGCATCGAAGCCGCCGACGAGCAGGTACGCCTGATCTGGAGTTGCCGCCATCAGAGCGTGGAAATCCGCCGCCACATGGTGGAAAACGTCCTCGCCTCCTGGCTTTTATATGCGCGCTGGATCGCCGACATGCAGCGCTCGCCGGCCGAAGTCTGGTTTGAGCATGCCCAACCGGCCGGCACCCAACTCAGCGACTACAGCGACGTATTCGGCTGCCCGATCAAGTTCGAACAACCCTGCAACGCGCTGCTGGTGCCGCTGGAATACCTCGCGGTGCCGCTGCGCCAGGCCGACGCCAACCTGCTGCGCACCCTGGAAGAACACGCCCTGACCCTGATGGCCGGGCTGGATGACGGCGAGCCACTGCCGCAGCGGGTAAAAAACGCCCTGCGCCTGCTGCTCAAGGACGGCCTGCCGCGCAAGGAAAGGGTCGCAGAAAAATTCAACATGACCGTACGCACCCTGCAGCGCCACCTGCAACTGGCCGGCAGCAGTTACCAGGAAATCCTCGACCAGTTGCGCCAGGAACTCGCCGAACACTACCTGCTGCGCAGCGACCTGCCGATCCAGGACATCGCCAGCTACCTGGGTTTCACCGAGTCGCGCTCATTCCACCGCAGCTTCAAAGGCTGGACCGGGATGACGCCCGGGGAGTTTCGAGAAAAGGCGCGCCAGCCGTGACGTACAACGTCAACCCAGCAGCTCGCTGAAGGCAATAAAACGCACGCTGTCGCCCTCGACCAAGGTGCGATTTTCCAACACTTCTACCAGACCATCGGCCCAGGCGGCGCTGCGCAACACGCCGGAGCTTTGATTCGCATAGAGCACCGCACGGCCCTGCTCAATGCGTGCGCGCAGGTATTCGCGGCGTTTGCCCGGTTTGCTCCAGGCAAACGCTGCTGGCACCTGAAAGCCCAGCGGCTCGACCTCGGCCACGCCCAGGCGGCGCAGCAAATACGGCCGCGCCAGCAGGCCGAAGGTCACCAGGGTCGAAGCCGGATTGCCCGGCAGGCCGATCACCGGCACGCCACGAAACTGCCCGCAGGTCAGCGGCTTGCCGGGTTTCAGCGCCAGCTTCCAGAGGGTCAGCTCACCTTCGGCGCGCAGCGCTTCGCCGAGAAAATCCGCCTCGCCCACCGACACACCACCGGTGGACAAAATCAGGTCGACGTCCTGCAACGCCCCCAGGGCTGCACGGGTCAGCGCCAGGTCATCGGCCAGAATGCCGCCATCCACCACGCTGCAACCCAAACGCTGCAACCAGCCGATCAGCAGTTGTCGATTGCTGTTGTAGATCTGCCCAGGCCCAAGGGCCTTGCCCGGCTCGACCAACTCGTCGCCAGTGGACAACACCGCCACCCGTGGCCGGCGGCGCACCCACAGTTCGGCCGCGCCCAGAGACGCCGCCAGACCGAGCTCAATCGGCGTCAGCCGGGTGCCAGCCTCCAACACCAACTCACCCGCGCGGGTTTCCTGGCCTTGGGGGCGTACGTTCTGGCGCAGCTTGAGCGGTTGTTTGAACAGCACGCGGCCATCGGCCAGCAGCTCGACGTTTTCCTGCATCTCGACACAATCGGCGCCCGCCGGCATGGGTGCGCCGGTGAAGATGCGCGCGCAGGTGCCGGGTTGCAGCGCAGCAGGCGCGGCACCGGCAAAAATTCGCTGGCTGACGGCCAGTGGCTCGCCCTGCCAGTCGCTCAGGCACAGGGCATAACCGTCCATGGCGCTGTTGTCCCACGGCGGCAAATCCAGCCCGGCCAGCAGCGGCTCGGCCAGCACGCGGCCATCGGCCTCGGCCAGCGCCACACGCTCAACCTCGCTGATCGGCGTACTGGCGGCCAACTCCAGCAGGCGCTGCAGCGCCGCTTCAAGGGGCAGCAGGCCCGGCTGGGCGCAGCAATCGCTCATGCTGATTACCCCCGGCTCGGGCAGGCCGCAGCCGCCTTCAGATGGGGGACGAAATTGCACGGCCGATGGCGGGCATCCAGTTGCTCGGCGAGGATGCCGTCCCAGGCCGTGCGACAGGCATTGGTCGAGCCCGGCAGGCAGCACACCAGGGTGCCGTTGGCCAAGCCGGCCAGGGCGCGCGATTGAATGGTCGAGGTGCCGATATCCGGCACGGATATCTGCCGGAACAGCTCGCCAAAACCGTCCACCTGTTTATCCAGCAAACAGGTGACGGCTTCCGGCGTGCTGTCGCGGCCGGTAAAGCCGGTGCCGCCGGTGATCAGCACCACCTGCACCAAGTCCTCGGCGATCCAGTGGGCCACCTGGGCGCGGATCTTGTACAGGTCATCCTTGAGCAACACCCGCTCGGCCAGGTTATGACCCGCCACGGTGAGGCGATCGACGAACAACTGGCCCGAGGTATCGGTGGCCAGCGAACGGGTGTCGCTGACGGTCAGCACAGCAATGTTCAGCGGCACAAAAACCGCTTCGGCGTTATGGCTCATGACGCAATCCGGTTGAGATGAAAACAGGCCGGTGTTATACCACAGGCCCCAGCCAGAGCACCGCCATGCAGCCGCCAAGCCCCCCACCCAGCGCCCTTCCCATCTGTTCCGTGTTGCTGCTGGCCGGTGGTCGTGGCCAACGCATGGGCGGCCAGGACAAAGGCCTTTTGGACTGGCACGGCCAACCGCTGATCGCCCATCTGCACGCCCTGACCCGGCCGCTGAGCGACGACCTGATCATCTCCTGCAACCGCAACGCCGAGCGCTACCGCGCCTATGCCGACCGCGTGGTGCACGACCATGAAGGCGACTTCCCCGGCCCCCTGGCCGGCATCCGCGCCGGCCTCGCCGTAGCGCGCCACCCTCATGTGTTGATTCTGCCGTGCGATGCGCCGTGCCTGGACAGCACCCTGCTGCACAGCCTGCTGGCTGCGGCCGGCGACACCCCGGTGATGCTGCGCCAGGGCGAGCATTGGCAGCCGTTGTTCTGCCTGCTGCCGCGCCAGTTGCTCGGCGCCCTCGACGCCGCCTGGGCAAACGGTGAGCGCAGCCCGCAACGCCTGCTGCGCCAACTCGGCGCCCGCGCACTGGACTGCGCCAGCGACGACCCGCGCCTGGCCAACCTCAACACCCCGGAGCTACTCCAGGCCGCGCCAAGCTTGAACGGGTGAATAAAATCCACCCGCAGGCCACCCGAACCGGCTCAAGAATTTTGCGCTAAGCCCTTGTCAAATAACCTTTTCTGAGTAGAATTGAGCGCATTCGGAGTGTAGCGCAGCTTGGTAGCGCGTCTCGTTCGGGACGAGAAGGTCGCAGGTTCGAATCCTGTCTCTCCGACCAAATCCCAATAAAAAACCCGCCTTCATCGGCGGGTTTTTTATTGCCTGCGTATCAGAAAGCGGCGGTATTCCAACTAAGCCACATTCCACACAGCAGGCAACATTTCTGCCTCCGAGGACTCGGTGTACTTGTGCTTCAAACGCTTGAAATCCAGGCCGCAGACATTCATGTCCAAGCCATTGGCAGCCAGCAGCGGCAGGTTCAACCATAAAAGTGCATTCATGGGTGTTTCTCCTGTGATTGAAGGTTGCAGGCCTTGATAGGTCGCCTTCGCTTCAGCTCACGTTCGAAACACTGACGACTGACCACGCCACGGCGCGAGCCCGTAGCGGTAATCTGGGGCAACCCATCGCGCCCCCGCAACCCTCCGCAGCGCACGCGCTGCCGCCCAATGCGGGCCGCGGCGCACAACCCGCAGCCGGGCGGTGCACCAGGGCAGCCGGAAGGAAAGGGCACGCCCGTTTATGACGGGCACAGTGGAATCCCCCGCACCTGAGGCCCCCCCCCCCCCCCCCCCCCCCCCCCCCCCCCCCCCCCCCCCCCCCCCCCCCCCCCCCCCCCCCCCCCCCCCCCCCCCCCCACCCCCCCCCCCCCCCCCCCCCCAACCCCCACCCCCCCCCACCCCCCCCCCCCCCCCCCCCCCCCCCCCCCCCACCCCCCCCCCCCCCACCCCCCCCCCCCCCCCCCCCCCCCCCCCCCCCCCCCCCCCACCACCACCCCCCCCCCCCCCCCCCCCCCCCCCCCCCCCCCCCCCCCCCCCCCCCCCCCCCCCCCCCACCCCCCCCCCCCCCCCCCCCCCCCCCCCCACACCCCCCCCCCCCCCACACCCCCCCACCCCCCCACCCCCCCCCCCCCGCCCCCCCCTCTCCCCCCCCCCCGCCCCCCACCCCCACCCCCCCCCCCAACAAGAGAAACATCTACAAGCAGCTCCCGCACTTCTTCGACCTATCGTGATACAATGCCACCGTGGCAGCGCCGCCAGGATTCCGCTGGCGCAATCTCGACTACTTCTCCACGCCACCCTGCCCACCCCCACCAAAAACCAAGGCCACACACCTACTTCTACCGACACACACCCTCCAGGGACAACGGTTCTCGCCCCTACGTGGTGCGCATCGACTTCACAAACCTCGCGCGCCCCCCAGGCATGCTCATAAAAAGCCATTGATCAGACCGCACTCAACCTCAAACAACGCACCCTGATGCGCGCACCTGGGCGCAGAAGGCACACTTTCCGCCAGCACCCTCCACCATCGTCTTCTCACACATCAACCATCCCCCCGCCCTGTCACCTCAACCCCACCACAAAGAAACCCAAACCATCCACCACAACGCTATGATAACTTATCACCCGAAACGTACCCGATCGCCACCACCACAACTATGACTACCCGCACGCCCAACCTCAACTACGCCTCACCAACACTCACACCGCACACTCGGCCGCCACCCCATCACAACCAGCAACTGTCACCTCATCTCAAGCCACCGACCCACCGCTTCAGGCCCCGGACTACGCCCCCAGCAACACTCGCCCTGCCCCCCCCAGAGCATCGCCGTGGAGGCAGCCAGACCCGTTTGCAAGGCGAGGGCGGCAGCAAGCGCACAGAGTACATAACCTGCCACTACGTCATCGCCACGCGCACACCCCCGCCCATTACCAACCCTCGACACCCCCCTCGAAGAAGCATCCCCGCTATCCGCCGTCCTGAGCCAGCAAAAGCCATTTTGCCGAGCGCTGCCCGGGAGGGAGCCCTGCCAGAAGTCGCGGCCAAGCAGGGCCAACCGCTCGATCCCTTTGATTTGATCTGCCATGTTGCCTTCGATCAGCCGGCCCTCACGCGCCAAGCGCGCCCCCAAGAAAAAGCGCAACTACTTCGGCTATCCGGTGCTCACCCGTGCTGGAACCTTGCTGGATAAAACGCCGACACTGCACAGCACATCGAAACATCAAAATCCTCCACTCACCCCTTTACCAACGGCGCGCCCTCACTGCAAGGCGTTCGCGCAAGCCGCCCCCCGTGCAAACTGGAAGACCAGCTCTACGCCAGTTAGCCAACCTGCCCTGGGGGCAACGGCCAGCCTTGCCCACCATCCCCCGCCAATCCCGTACAATCCCCCGCTTTTCCGCACCACCAGAATCCCCATTCCATTAATCGTTGTTTTTGGTCTGGTCGACCAGGATGTTGCGGTCAGCGAGAAAGAGGATGCGTTTCTTCTGCTTGGACTTCCACAGGCGCCAGATGATCTGGAAGGCGGTGTAGGTTTTGCCGGTGCCGGTGGCCATCACCAGCAGGATGCGATCCTGACCTTGCGCCACGGCCTCGACGGTGCGATTGACGGCGTTGATCTGGTAATAACGCGGTGTGCGCCCGGAGCCGTCATCGTAATACGGCGCTTCATGTTTTTCTGCGCCTGGCCGTGCAGGCCCTTCCATTACAATAGCGCTCCAATTCTTCAGGGCTGGGGAACTGCTCCAGCTCAGCTCGTTTCCACCTGGGCGCCTGTGCCCGTGCGGTCATGGAACAGAACCGTCGCCATTACTGGAGAACACGAAGGTACGTCCAGGGTGTCGGCATAGCCGAGGGCCTGCTGCATGCCGGCACCGAGCGAGTGCTTGTTGTCCTTGGCTTCAATCACCGCCAGCGGCAGGTTCTTGTGGTAGCTGAGCAGGTAGTCGGCACGCTTGCGCTCGCCACGGCTGTGCAACTTGCCACGCACCATATGCGCCCGGCGGTAAAGCCAAACTCTTCCAGCACCTCTTTCATATCCCAGCCGCCCTTAATGGCCGGGGCAAGTACTTGCTCATGTCCCGCTCGGTCCGACTTCTTGTCCATTACTGGTTCCCTACACTACGAGAGCACCGCGGTCGGTTTAACAATCAGCCAACAGGCATGCACACCCCCATTCACACGACAAAAGGTTCAAACGCAGTAGTGAAAGCTTTAGCGGGTATTTCCACGCACAACACATATTGAGGCCATCCATGGGGTACTGCGACCTACCTTGTGTGCATGCCCGTCACAGTAGCCATGGCGCCGCAGGGTAAAGCAAACAGCACTAACGTGCCTAATTTTTTGTATTCACGTTTTCATCCCCGCCCGTATCCAATCCCCGTCCTCCTTTTCTTATCCCACCCTCTCCCCCCCCCTTTTCTCCCTTCCCCCCCCAGCCATCCCACCACGCGGCACCTACATACAACCTTGCTTATCACTATACGCACCGCACGATTAAAAACTAGACGCCCGCGTTTTTAGCTACCTCCCCAGCCCCCAACGGCCCAGCACCACACCCCAACATTACCTTTATTTTTAAAATAACCTTACACCATGTCTCCGACCAAATCCCAATAAAAAACCCGCCTTCATCGGCGGGTTTTTTATTGCCTGCGATTTGTGCAAGGCAACGCGGCAAATTCGCTGACCACGCTTCAGCCACGCAAGAAACTGGCAACCTGCTCGGCCTCGAACGGCCAGTTGAGTTCGGCGCCGTTGTCGGTGCGGCGCAGCACGGGGATGCGCAGGGCGTAGTGGTCGACCCACTCTTCGCGCTCGACGATGTCGAGTAGCTCCACCAGCAGACCATGTTCAACGAAGGGCAGCAGCACCGACTCGGCCACCTCGCAGAGGTGGCAGCCGAGGGTGCCGAACAGTTGGCATTCAGGAATCATGATGGCGCCTCCAAGCTCTCTCAGAGGCGCAGTTTAGCGCGCTTACTCGGCGCTGGCAGGGCTGTCGACGCTCGGCGACACGAGGTTTTGCAGGCCGTCGAGCAGGCTTTGGTTGAAGCTGTCGGCCTTGTCCAGACGCTTGGCGTCGAAACGCTCGTCGAGGCTGAACACACCACGGAGCATTTGCTCCAGGGTGCCACGACCATCGTCACTGGCCTCGGCGCTGCTGCGCAGGGCTTCCAGTAAGCCCTGGGCATAGTCGATCAGGCTGGCGTTAACGGCACTGGCCGCCTGGCCGCCCTCCTCGGCCACGGCGCTGTAGGCATCGGTGGCCTGGCGCACGCGGGTCTGGGTCAGTTGCAGGGACATGGAGGCCAGCTGCTCGCCATCCAGTTGCAGCTTCATGGCCTGGTCGAAGGCGCCGCCGATATCGCCGGCGTAGAACTTGTCGGACAGCTCCGCCACCTGGCCAAAGAGTTTGTCTAGGGCCGCACGCTCCTCATCATCCAGTTCGCCCTCGATGCTGACCTGAAAGCCGGCCATCTGCAGGCTGCTGGACTGCTGGTTGATTTGCACCGCGCTGCCACTGCCATTGCTGGCGGCGGCCACGCTGGTTTGCGAGTAGCTGGCGGAGGCCTGAGCGACGGCGATGCGCAGTTTGTCGCCATCGCGGGTGGTGATGTTCAGCTCGAAGGTTTGCGCCTGGGCGGCAAAGCGTTCGCTGTAGGCCGCGACGGCGGTGCTGCCTGTCGTGGTCGTGGCGGGCGGCGTGGCGTAGGCCTGATCGAGACCGGCAAAACCGTCCTGAATGCGCTTGTAGGTGTCGTCGATATTGGCCGCCACCTGGCCACCGAGCACGCCAAGACCATCGAGAATCTTGCGCGCTTCAGCAAAGCCTTGCTCGACGCCATCACGGGCCTGGCTGAGGACTTTTTGCAGTTGCGCCGAGTCTGCGCCGTTGGCGGCTTCGCTGCGCAAGCGCTGGTCGATAAAGCCGAGGACCCGCTCGGCGACTTTTGCCGGGCTGTAATCGCTGGCCTTGCCGGCCAAGGCGCCCGCTTGCAGGCCCAAACGTTCGGCCAGGCGATTAGCCAGGGTTTGCTGGGCGTCGACACTGCCACGGGCGGTAGACTGGGTACTGGGCAGCGGTGCGCGGGCGGCACCGGGGGAAAGCGAGGCCAAGGTAGTCATGGCGGTGTACCGGGTTAAAGAAACACGCCTTGTTGGCGGCCCCAGCACGGCAAACTTGAACTTAACCCGGCGCCAGCCGACCAATGGCCAGCAGCACAGGCAACATGCCGCGACGAACACGCCAGCCTTGGCGGTCGCGGCAGTCGCTATACTCGCCCCCACTTTGACCCTGGAGCATGCCATGACTATTTCCCTGTACGCCGCCTCAATCCCCGTGTTCAAGCAGATGCTCGGCAGTCTCAGCGACCTGCTGCACAAGGCCGAAGCCCATGCCAGCAGCAAGAGCATCGAGCCCAACGCCCTGCTGCAGGCGCGTCTGTTCCCGGACATGTTTGCCCTGAGCCGTCAGGTGCAGATTGCTGCCGACTTCGCCCGTGGCGTGTCGGCCCGTCTGGCCGGTGCCGAAGTGCCCAAGTACGCCGACGACGAACAGAGCTTTGCCGACCTGCAAGCCTTGCTGAGCAAGAGCCTGGCGTTTATTGACAGCTTCAGCGCGGAGCAGATTGACGGCCACGAAGACCGCGAAATCGTCACCCGCCCCGGCACGCCGAAAGAAAAACGCTTTACCGCTCAGGACTACCTGCTCAGCTATGGCCTGCCACAGTTCTTCTTCCACGTAACCACCGCCTATGCGTTGCTGCGCCACAACGGCGTGGAAGTCGGCAAGCGCGACTATATGGGCACCTACTAAACCCGGATGGCGGCTACGCCACCTGCATGCGTAACACCCGCGTACCGCTCAAGGAGGATTGGTATGAAAAGATTGCTAGCAGCGCTGGCACTGACGCTGGGCAGTAGCGTCAGTGCCGCCGAACTTCTCACCTACCCGCGCCACTCCCAAGGCGCCAACCCCGAAGCCTATGTGGTCGATCTGCTGCAATTGGCGATTGACCACTTACCCAACAAGTATCTGTTGCAAGCGTCGCCCAACCCCATGAGCCAGTCGCGTGCCCAGCTCAACCTGGAAAATGCCGACCCGCAACTGCAGGTCATGTGGGCGATGACCACCCGCGAGCGTGAAGCCAAGCTGCTACCCATCCGCATCCCGATCTATAAAGGATTGATCGGCTGGCGGGTGATCATGCTCCGCGCTGGCAGTGAGCAGTGGCTCAGACAGGTCAAAACCCTGGATGATCTCAAACCGATGCGGTTCGGCCAGCGCCATGACTGGCCAGATACCGCCGTGCTGCGCGCCAACGGCCTGCAGGTGGTCACCAGCCCCAGTTACGACAGCCTCTTCAGCATGCTCAGCGCCAAGCGCTTTGATGCCTTCCCGCGTGAGGTCGACCGCCTGCAGAACAGCCGCGCGCAGCCGGCCAGGCGAGTGGTTGATGGCAGTGGTGCTGCTCCCCCCGCGTTGTATTTTACCTCGCACGCCCGGCCGAAGACATTCGCCAGGGGCTAGGCGTCTATTGCTGACGGCAGTTTCGAGACGCTCTTCCAGCGTCACCATGGCGCCACCCTGCGTCGGGCGCGCCTTGACCAACGCCAGGTGATTGAACTGAACAACCCGGACCTGCCCAGCGAGACCCCGTTTGACCGCGCGGAGTTGTGGTTTCGGCCCTGAGCACACACAGGCGGACTGACTCACATCAAGTACGGCGTCGTCAGGTCAATCAGTTCTAGACCGCAACGCCGGGCTTGGGCATGCTCGCTGGCAGCTGCCGGAGAAGCCTTTTGTTCGCCAACCTATTGATTATCCTCACCGCCTCGCTGGTGGTCATCGCCCTGTTCCGCCGCCTGCGCCTGCCGGCGGTGCTGGGTTATCTGTGTGTCGGCCTGCTGATCGGCCCGAATGCCTTCAACTGGGTCAACAATTCGGCCGACCTGCCACACCTGGCCGAACTGGGCGTGGTGTTTCTGCTGTTTACCCTGGGCCTGGAGTTCTCCCTGCCGCGCATGCTGGCGCTGCGGCATGTGGTGTTTACCCTGGGTGGTTTGCAGGTACTGGCCAGCACCGCATTACTGGGCGGGATTCTGATTGTGCTGGATGTACCGCTGGCCGTGGCCCTGGTGCTGGGCGCAGGCCTGGCGCTGTCGTCGACGGCGATCGTCAGTCGAGAGCTGAGCAGCCTCGGGGAAATCTTCAGCCGCCATGGTCAGAACGCCATCGGCGTCTTGCTGTTCCAGGACCTGGTGGCCGTACTCCTGCTAACCCTGTTGCCGGCGCTCACCGCCGACAGCAGCGGCGTCTGGTATGTGGAGCTGGGCCTGACCCTGGGCAAGGCCGTGTTGCTGTTTATCGGTTTGCTGCTGGCCAGCCGCTGGGTGCTGCCACGCCTGTTCCATGAGGTGGCGGCGGCTCGCTCGCCGGAGCTGTTTGTCACCCTGGCCCTGGTGATTGTGCTGCTGACAGCCTGGCTGACCCATGTGCTGGGGCTGTCCATGGCGCTGGGCGCCTTTCTCGCCGGCATGCTGCTGGGCGAAAGCCATTATCGCCACCAGATCGAGGCAGATATCCGCCCGTTCCGCGACATTCTCCTCGGCCTGTTCTTTGTCAGCGTTGGCATGCTCATCGACCTGCAGCAATTTGCCACCGAGGGCTGGCTGATTCTCGGCGTGACCCTGGGCCTGATGCTGATCAAGGGCAGCGTGGTGGCCCTGCTGGTCAAGCTGCGTGGCGCGGACAACCAAACCGCCTGGCGCAGTGGCCTGGCATTGGCCCAAGGGGGCGAATTCTGTTTTGCCCTGATGGCGCAGATCGAACAGGCGCAGCTGCTGCCTGGCCCGCAGGCAAAATTGCTACTGGCCGCTACCTTCTGCTCGATGGCCCTGACGCCCCTGCTACTGCGCATGGCGCCGGCCGTGGCCGCGCGCCTGCAACGCGCGCCCAACCGTGAGCTGCAGCTGGACGCCATTAGCCAGGCCACGGCCCAGGTACAAGGCCATGTGGTGATTTGCGGCTACGGCCGGGTTGGCCAGTCCATCGGTCGCTTCCTGCGCCTGGAGCAGCAGGAATTTATCGCCCTGGATGACGACCCGATCCGCGTGCAGGAAGCCGCCGCTGGCGAAGACCATGTGCACTATGGCGACTCCAGCCGCACCGACCTGCTGCTGGCCGTGGGCATGCTGCGTGCGCGCCTGCTGGTGGTGGCCGTGGACAACGCCGACATCGCCCTGCGCATCGTCCAGCGGGCACGCAGCCTGCACAGTCACGTGCCGATTCTGGTCCGCACCCGCGACGACAGCCAGCAAGCCGAACTGCTGGCCGCTGGCGCCAGCGAGGTGGTGCCCGAGTTGCTGGAGTCCAGCCTGATGCTGGCTTCCCATGCCCTGGTCATGCTCGGCGTGCCGGAGCCACGGGTACAAGGGCATATCGATCGGGTGCGACGTAGCCGCTACAAACTGCTGCACGGTTATTACCACGGCGCCCACAACAACCTGCTGGATGCCCAGGGCCGGCCGCGGCTGTTGATGCACGCCGTGACCCTCAGCGCCGATGCCCATGCCTGCGGACAGAACCTGCCGGCCCTGGCACTGGAGCAGCTGGGCCTGGAAGTTCAAGGGGTGCGCCGCGACGGCATGGAGCTGGCCCTGGATGCGAGCACCTATCTGAGCGCCGGCGATGCAGTGCTATTGGCCGGCCCATTGGAGGCCATCGAAGCCGGTGAAGCGCGGCTGCTGGGCGGTTTGCGCTAAATCGCCGCAGCAGGCAATCACAGAACTGATCAGTCGCCAACCGACTAAGGTCTAAAAGCCAACCCGCGGTCTCCGTGGTTAAGTCACGCCGCTGTAACGGAACTTTCACATTCCACTCAGCCTGCCGACCTCACCAGGAGCCAACAATAATGAAAGCCACTCCCCTTGCCCAAGCCATCGCCCTCGCCGGCGTGGGCGCTTGCCTGACCCTGCCAAACCTGGCGCACGCTGATTTTATCGCCGACAGCAAAGCCAGCCTGGAGCTGCGCAACTTCTACATGAACCGCGACTTCCGTCAGGATGGCTCTCCAGCCCTGCCGACCGTCACCGGCAAAACACCAACCGAAAGGCGCAGCAAGTCCGAGGAGTGGGCGCAGGGCTTCCTGATGCGCTATGAATCGGGCTTTACCGAAGGCACTGTCGGCGTTGGCGTAGACACCATCGGCACCCTGGGCGTCAAACTCGACTCCGGCCGCGGCACCAGCGGCACCGGCCTACTGCAAGTGGATCGGGATACCGGTGAAGCACAGGACAGCTACGGCGATCTGGGCGTGACCGCGAAACTGCGCGTATCCAAAAGCATCCTCAAGGCCGGCACCCTGATGCCCAAGCTGCCGGTGCTTCTGTCCAACGACTCACGCCTGCTGCCGCAGAGCTTCCAAGGCGGCCAGCTGAACTCCATGGAAATCGACGGCCTGACCTTCGATGGCGGCCAACTGAGCCGCGTCAACCAGCGCGACTCCTCCGACCATGAAGTCATGACCCTGACCAACTTCAGTCCTGCAGCTCGCGGGTTCACAGGGCTGCCCGCCGCCACCCAGGGCAGCGATGAGTTCAACTTCGCCGGTGCCGGCTACAAGTGGAACGACCAGCTGACCACCAGCTACCACTACGGCAACCTCGACCAGTACTACAAGCAGCACTACCTCAACGCCGTACATGTGCTGCCAATTGCCGACAAGCAAAGCCTGAAGACCGACCTGCGCTTTGCCCGCTCGACCGACGACGGCCAAACCAACGTCGACAACAAGGCCCTGGGCGCCATGTTCACCTACGCCCTGGGCTTCCAGAGCTTCGGCCTGGGCTATCAGACAATGAGCGGCGACACCGGTTTTGCCTACGTCAACGGCACCGACGCTTACCTGGTCAACTTCGTGCAGATCGGCGACTTCGCCTTCAAGGACGAGAAATCCTGGCAGGCGCGCTACGACTACAACTTCGCCGGCATGGGCATCCCCGGCCTGACCTTTATGACCCGCTACATCAACGGCAGCGATGTTGACCGTGGCGCCGGCGCTCAGCGAAGGCAAGGAATGGGAACGCGACATGGACATCGCCTATGTCGTGCAGGAAGGCGACTTCAAAGGCGTGGGCGTGAAATGGCGCAACGCCACCACCCGCTCCAACTTCGGCAACAACCTGGACGAAAACCGCCTGATCCTCAGCTACACCCTGGCACTCTGGTAACAGCCCGGCAACGCAAAAGCCCGCTCAGTTGAGCGGGCTTTTTTATGCTGTTTCTCGCAGCACCAGCGTCACCCCGTAGGAGCGGCTTCAGCCGCGATGCTTTCAAGGCAAACGGCATCGCGGATAAATCCGCTCCTACATAAGCGTAATCGCACCTTCAACGCATCAGGACGGACAGCGTCTTGATGGCGGCAAACGCCGTTTGCCGGTCAGTGCAGGATCTGGCTAAGGAACAGCTTGGTCCGTTCGTTCTGCGGGTTGCTGAAGAAGCTGTTCGGCTCGCCCTGTTCGACGATCTCGCCCTTGTCCATAAAGATCACCCGATTCGCCACGGTGCGGGCGAAGCCCATTTCGTGGGTCACGCAGAGCATGGTCATGCCGTCTTCGGCCAGGCTGACCATGGTGTCGAGCACTTCCTTGACCATCTCCGGATCGAGGGCCGAGGTCGGCTCGTCGAACAGCATGATCTTCGGCTTCATGCACAGCGCGCGGGCAATCGCCACCCGTTGCTGCTGACCGCCGGAGAGCTGGCCGGGGAACTTGTGCGCCTGCTCGGGAATGCGCACGCGCTCAAGAAAGTGCATGGCGATTTCCTCGGCCTGGCGCTTGGGCATCTTGCGCACCCACATCGGCGCCAGGGTGCAGTTTTGCAACACCGTCAGGTGCGGGAACAGGTTGAAATGCTGGAACACCATGCCCACTTCGCGGCGGATCGCCTCGATGTGCTTGAGGTCGCTGGTCAGTTCGGTGCCATCCACCACGATGCGCCCTTGCTGGTGTTCCTCCAGGCGGTTGATGCAGCGAATGGTGGTCGACTTGCCCGAACCGGACGGCCCGCACAGGACGATACGCTCGCCCGGTTGCACGCTGAGGTTGATGTCTTTCAGCACATGGAACTGGCCGTACCACTTGTTCACGCCCTGCAGCAGAATCATCGGCTCGGCGCTGGTTTGTTTGTTGGCTTCACTCATCATTAACTCCTCAGAGGCGCTGATTCAGGATTTAGCGAGCTAGAGCCAGGCAAGGCGAAAACAGTCGAGGAAGCGGAATGTACGTTTGTACATGAGCATTCCGAGAGTGTTTTCAACGCTGCCTGGCCGACGCGCAGCAAATACTGAACAGCTCCTAACGCTTGTGGCCGGTGTCCAACTTACGCTCCAAATGCATGGAGTAGCGGGACATGCCGAAACAGAAAATCCAGAACACCAGGGCGGCAAACACGTAGCCCTCGGTGGCCATCCCCAGCCAGGCCGGGTCGGTGGTGGCTTGCTTGATGCTGTTGAGCAGGTCGAACAGGCCGATGATGATCACCAGGCTGGTGTCCTTGAACAGCGCGATAAAGGTGTTGACGATGCCTGGGATCACCAGCTTCAGCGCCTGCGGCAGGATCACCAGGCCCATCATTCGCCAGTAGCCCAGGCCCATGGCCGCCGCGGCCTCGTACTGGCCCTTGGGGATGGCCTGCAAACCGCCGCGCACCACCTCGGCAACATAGGCCGACTGAAACAGGATCACGCCGATCAGCGCCCGCACCAGCTTGTCGAAACTCAGGCCTTCGGGCAGGAACAGCGGCAGCATCACCGAGGACATAAACAACACGGTGATCAACGGCACGCCGCGCCAGAACTCGATAAAGGTCACGCACAGCACGCGAATCGCCGGCATGTCCGAGCGCCGTCCAAGGGCCAGCATGATGCCCAGCGGCAAGGCGCCACTGATGCCCACCGCGGCAATCACCAGGGTCAGCATCAAGCCGCCCCACTGGCTGGTCGCCACTTCGCTCAAGCCAAGAAAACCACCGTGCAGCAGCCAGTAAGCCAGCAGCGGCAGCGCCAGCAGATAACCCAGGGCGTACAGCGCCTTGCGTGGCATGCGCGAGATAAACAGCGGCGCCGCACCGAACAGCGTCAGCAGCACGGTAAGGTCGACGCGCCAGCGCAGCTCTGCCGGATAGAAGCCGTACATAAACTGGCCAAAGCGCTGCTGCACAAACACCCAGCACGCGCCCTCGCCGGTGCAATCGGCGCGGCTGCTGCCCAGCCAGTTGGCGTCGAACACCGCCCACTGCAACAGGGGCGGCAACACCAGCCAGATCAGGTAGCAGGCGAACAGGGTCAGCAGGGTATTGAAGGCACTGGAAAACAGGTTGTTACGCAACCAGGCCAGCACCCCGACGCTCAAGGGCGGTGGCGGCAGATCAGGTTTGAAGATATGGCTCTGCATGGCTGCTCCTTACCGCTCGACCAGCGCGATGCGCTTGTTATAGAGATTCATCAGCATGGAAATGCTGATGCTGATGGCCAGGTACACACTCATGGTGATGGCGATGGCCTCGATGGCCTGGCCGGTCTGGTTGAGCACCGTGCCGGCGAACAGCGAGACCATGTCCGGGTAACCGATACCGGCCGCCAGGGAGGAGTTTTTCACCAGGTTGAGGTACTGGCTGGTCAGCGGCGGAATGATCACCCGCAGCGCCTGGGGAATGATCACCTTGCGCAGGGTTACGCCAGGGCGCAGGCCCAGGGAGCGCGCCGCCTCGGTCTGGCCGTGGCTGACGGCCTGGATCCCGGAACGTACGATCTCGGCGATAAAGGCGGCGGTGTAGATGGTCAGGGCCAGGGTCAGCGCCATCAGCTCGGGGATCATCACCAGGCCGCCGCGGAAGTTGAAGCCCTGCAACTGCGGCAGGCTCCACACCAGCGGATTGCCGGCCAGCAACACACTCAGGCCCGGCAGCACCAGCAACACGGCGAGCACCGCCGGCAACAGGGCAAATGGCTGCCCGGTGGCTTCGAAGCGTGCCCGACTCCAGCGCACCAGCCCGACAATCACCGCAGCAGCCACTAACAGGCTGAACAGGAACGGCACAAAGGCATCGCTGGCCGCCGGTGCCGGCAGATACAAGCCACGGTTATTGAGGAAAAAGGCCCCGGCAAATTCATGGCTCTGCCGCGGGCCGGGCATGGCCAGCATCACGGCGAAATACCAGAAGAAGATTTGCAGCAACGGCGGGATATTGCGGAAGGTTTCGATATAAACGGTGGCCAGCTTGCTGAGGATCCAGTTCGGCGATAACCGCGCCACGCCGAGCAAAAAACCCAGCACGGTGGCAAACAGGATGCCGATGACCGAAACCAGCAAGGTATTCAGCAGGCCGACGACAAACACCCGGCCGTAGGAGTTGCTTTCGTTGTAGTCGATCAGGTGCTGGGCAATGCCAAAGCCGGCATTGTTGTCGAGAAAGCCGAAGCCGGAAACGATGCCGCGCTGGGCCAGGTTTTGCTGGGTGTTGTCGAACAGGTACCAGCCAAACGCGATCACGCTGGCAACGGCAAGAATCTGGAATAGCCACGCGCGAAGCTGCGGATCGGTCCATACCGAACTACGCGGTCGCGGGGCATTGGCAGTGGTGTGCATGGCAGCCCTCATAGAAGCCCTGCCCCGCATGGGCGGGAACAGGGCTCACTGGATCAGAACGACGCCAGGCGGCCCAATGACCGCCCGGCGCAAAGGGGGTCAGCGCACCGGCGGTGCGTACTGCAACCCACCCTTGTTCCACAGGGCATTAAGGCCACGGTCGATCTTCAGCTCACTGCCAGCACCGACGTTGCGATTGAACACTTCGGCGTAGTTACCCACTTGTTTAACGATCTGTACGGCCCAGTCTTTAGGCAGTTTCAGGTCTTTGCCGAACTCACCTTCAGTGCCGAGCAAACGGGCAATGTCGGGGTTCTTGGTGGTTTTGGCCATGTCCACAACTGTCTGCGAATCAACCCCCAGCTCCTCGGCGTTGAGCATGGCGAACAGGGTCCAGCGCACGATCTTGAACCACTCGTCATCGCCCTGGCGCACGGCCGGGCCCAGTGGCTCTTTGGAGATCACTTCCGGCAACACCACGTAGTCGTTGGGCGCAGCCAGCTTGATGCGCTGAGCGTAGAGCTGCGACTGGTCAGAGGTCAGCACGTCGCAACGGCCGGCTTCCACCGACTTGGCGCTTTCGTCCGAGGTGTCATAGGTAATCGGGCGTGTACTTCAGGCCATTGGCGCGGAAGTAGTCGGAGAGGTTGAGCTCGGTGGTGGTACCGGCCTGGATGCACACGGTAGCCCCGTCGAGTTCCTTGGCGCTGGTGACGCCGAGCTTCTTGTTCACCAGAAAGCCCTGACCGTCGTAGTAGGTCACGCCGGTAAAGCTGATGCCCATGGCCGCATCGCGGGAACTGGTCCAGGTGCTGTTGCGCGAGAGAATATCGACCTCACCGGACTGCAGCGCGGTGAAGCGCTCCTTGGCGGTCAGCGGACTGAACTTGACCTTGCTGGCATCGCCAAACACGGCCGCGGCCACAGCGCGACAGACATCCACGTCGAGCCCCAGGTAGTTACCCTTGGCATCGGCATAGGAAAAGCCCGGCAAGCCATCGCTGATACCGCACTGCACAAAGCCTTTCTTCTGCACCGCATCCAGGGTCGAGCCGGCCTGAGCGAAACCACTCACACCCAAAACTGCTGCCGTGGTCAGTACCGCCAGCGTAGATTTCACCATCTTCATCGATAATCTCCAGTTGCTGTTGTTGTGTTGGAGTCTCGGCCCAAGCACCCTACCCTTGTGAGGCGGTGCCGAGCACTGGCTGGAGTCTAGACACTGCTGTCCAAAGCCCACGCCTGGCCCCGCAATTTAAGGGGGTGAAGACAGGGGCGTACGCGCCGCATGCCAGCCCGCAGCCCAGTGCCGCGAACAGGGTTGCCAGAGCAAGCCCTGTGCCAGCGCGCGAAAAAAGCCGCGACACGCGCAGGTCAAGAGGCAAACTTGCGGCCTGGCGACATCTTATTAACGGATCAGCCCAGCCATGGCTGACAGGCCTGCCTCTTGCTGGGGCGGGCGCACCGCACAGGAGCCACCGATGCACGAGAACCTGATACTTGAGCCCACACAAAGCGCCGACGCCTGCGTCATCTGGCTACACGGCCTGGGCGCCGACCGTTACGATTTCCTGCCGGTGGCCGAAGCCCTGCAGCAAGTACTGCACAGCACCCGCTTCGTCCTGCCCCAGGCGCCAACCCGCGCAGTCACCATCAACGGCGGCTACGCCATGCCCAGCTGGTACGACATCCTGGCCATGAGCCCGGCACGGGCGATCAACCGCGAACAACTGGAGGCCTCGGCCCAGCAGGTGATCGACCTGATCGAGGCGCAGCGCGACAGCGGCATTGACCCGGCACGAATCATCCTCGCCGGTTTCTCCCAGGGTGGCGCCGTGGTTCTGCACACCGCATTCCTGCGCTGGCACGGCCCCCTGGGTGGCGTCCTGGCGCTGTCCACCTACGCCCCCACATTCAGCGACGACGTGCAGTTGCCCGCCAGCCAACAACACATACCGGTGCTCTGCCTGCACGGACGTAACGATGACGTGGTGCTGCCCGCCATGGGCCGCGCCGCCCACGATCACCTGCAGGCCCAAGGCGTGTCGGTAACCTGGAAGGACTACCCCATGAGCCATGAAGTGCTCACTGAAGAGATCCGCGATATCGCTCTGTGGCTGCAGTCCACCCTGGCCTGATTGCTTAGCGGCCCGCCAACCAACGACAAAGGTGACTCATCAGTCCTGTTGCGACCACTGGTCAGATGAATCAGGCCAGTGGATTGCCACACCAATAAGGCGGGAATAGTGTTGCCAGCGGCATATGCCAAAAACGACAGGGAGCTTGCGCTATGCCCGCCACGGTTAACCACCGGCAGCGTGCGTTCTGGCGATGAAAACCAGCCAGCGGCAGGCCGACCTGCAACACATCATGCATATGCGACTGTTCCAGAACGTCGCCGCCAGCAACCTCTGCCAGTTGCTCAAAGGCTTCCGTACGTGCGAACTGGAAGCTGGCGAAATCCTCCTGTCGCCCTTCAAACGCAATCAATACCTGTACCTGCTGCTGGAAGGCCAACTGAAGGTCTACCTCGGCTCCCTCGACAATCAAGCGGCCAGCACCCTCGAAGTGGGCGAATGCGCCGGCGAAGTCAGCTTTATCGATAACCAGCCGCCATCGGCCTATGTGGTCGCTACAACGGCCTCGGTGGTGCTGCGCCTGCACCGCAAAGCCCTGCTCACGCTCTTCAGCCAGTCACCGCAATTGATGCAGAACTTGCTGGAGCTGCTCTGCCAGCGCGTACGGCAAAGTAACCAGGGCATTCTCGACAGCGAACAGCACGCCAACATCGACACCCTGACCGGCTGCTTCAACCGCCGCTGGCTGGAGCATGTGTACCAGCGCGAAAGCACTCGCTGTGCCTATAACGCACAACCCCTGTGCATGCTGATGCTGGATGTCGACCACTTCAAACCCTACAACGATCAGCACGGCCACCTGGCCGGTGACTATGCCCTGTGCCTGGTGGCGCACACCCTGCGCCAGCAGCTGCGCCTCAAGGACAGCCTCGCCCGCTATGGCGGCGAAGAGTTCGTGATCTTGTTGCCCGGCATCGACGACCAGGAGGGCCGCCGTATCGGTCAGCGCCTGCGCGAAAGCCTGGAGCAGGTGCCGTCGTTCTACTCGCCCATCGGCATCCTGCCAGGGGTAACGGTGTCCATCGGCCTGGCCCAGATGCAATCACGGGACAGCCTGGAAGGCTTGATCGCCCGCGCCGACAAAGCCCTCTATCAAGCCAAACAGCAGGGCCGCAACTGCCTGTGCGGCTGAGTGTCGACGCGTCATTGAGACCCTTCAGCTTGCGATGCAACGACAACAGACCCTAGAGTGCCGGGCATAACAATAAGCCCGGACTTTTATCATGCGTAAACGCCTGCTCGCCCTGACTGCCTTGCCCGTGATCGGCCTGGCCGTGTTCTTCAGCCTGCCGTCCCTGCTCGACCGCAAGATGAACAGCGTGGCCACCCCCGCGCCCTACCCGGCCAGCGCCGCCGCCCAGGCGCTGCACAACAGCCTGTTTGTCGCCGACCTGCACGACGACCAATTGCTCTGGCAGCGCGACCTGCTCAAGCCCGTCACCTATGGCCACTCCGACCTGCCGCGCCAGTTACAGGCCCATGTTGCCCTGCAAGTATTTTCCACCGTGACCAAAACCCCGCGCGGGCTCAACTACGAACGTAACAGCGCCAAGAGCGACAACATCACCCTGCTGGTGATGGCCCAGCGCTGGCCGCGCCGAACCTGGAACAGCCTGCTGCAACGCGCTCTGTACCAGAGCGAGAAACTGCAACAAGCGGTGGCCGACAGCAACGGCAAGCTGCTGCTGATCCGCAGCAAAGGCGACCTGGAAAGCTTTATCCTCGAACGACCACAGCAGCCCGAGCGCATGGCCGCAATCCTCGCCACCGAAGGCCTGCATCCGCTGGAAGGCCAACTGGACAACGTCGACCGCCTGTACGACGCCGGCTTTCGTATCACCGGCCTGACCCATTTCTTCGACAATGAAGTCGGTGGCTCAGCCCACGGCTTGGCCAAGGGCGGGCTCACCCCGTTCGGCCGGCAAGTGCTACAGCGCCTGGAAGCCAAGGGCATGCTGGTGGACCTGGCCCATGCTTCACGACCGCTGATCGACGACGTACTGGCACAGGCCAAACGGCCGTTACTGGTTTCCCACACCGGCGTTGAAGGTACCTGCCCGGGCACCCGTAACCTCAGCGACGCCCACCTGCAACGGATTGCCGCCACCGGAGGCGTAATCGGCATCGGTTATTGGGACACCGCCGTGTGCGCCACCTCGGTGGCCGCCATCGTCAAGGCCATCCGCTACACCGCGGACAAAATCGGCGTCGAGCACGTCGCCCTGGGCTCCGACTTCAACGGCACCATTGAGGCGCCCTTCGATGTCACCGGCCTGCCGCAACTGACCGAAGGCCTGCTCAACGCCGGTTTCAACCAGCAGGAGATTGCCGCGATCATGGGCGGCAACGTGCTGCGGCTGTTACTCGCCAACTTGCCCGATAGCGCGGCCAACACCCGCCAATAAGGCGCCAACGCCTGGCCCAGCGGGCTGGCGCGACGCCTGGCGTGGCACTTCGCCGCGCCGGCATCTTGCTTTACACTGGCCCACGTTCTTTCCTTAACCAATTAATGAGATCACCGTGCTCAAAGCGCTCAAGAAATTCCTTGGCAAAGACGCCGGCGAGCAGCCCGCAGCGGCCCCAGCAGCACCCGTCACCGTCGCCACCCCGACCGCCCCACGCGAGCCCGCGCGCCGCGAGGAACAACCACTGGCCGCTGCAACTGTCAGCAACGAAACGGCTCAGCCCAGCGCCGAGCCGACCAAAGCCGCCAAGCCGCGCCGCCAGCGCCCAGTAAAAGTCATCGACACCTGGAAGCTGGAAGACTTCGCCGTCGAGCCCGCCGAAGGCAAAACCCGCTTCCACGACTTCGCCCTGGCGCCCTCGTTGATGCACGCCATCCACGACCTTGGCTTCCCGTACTGCACACCGATCCAGGCGCAGGTGCTGGGCTACACCCTGGCGGGCAAAGACGCCATCGGCCGCGCCCAGACCGGCACCGGCAAGACGGCGGCGTTCCTGATTTCGATCATCACCCAGCTGCTCAACACCCCGGCGCCGAAAGAGCGCTACATGGGCGAGCCACGGGCGCTGATCATCGCGCCGACCCGTGAGCTGGTGGTGCAGATCGCCAGCGACGCTGCCAACCTGACCAAGTACACCGGCCTCAACGTCATGCAGTTTGTTGGCGGGATGGATTTCGACAAGCAGCTCAAGCAGCTGGAGTCGCGCTTCTGCGACATCCTGGTGGCCACACCGGGGCGCCTGCTGGACTTCAACCAGCGCGGCGAAGTGCACCTGGACATGGTCGAGGTGATGGTTCTCGACGAAGCCGACCGCATGCTCGACATGGGCTTTATCCCGCAGGTGCGGCAGATCATTCGCCAGACGCCACCGAAGGTCGAGCGCCAGACCCTGCTGTTCTCGGCCACCTTCACCGAAGACGTGATGAACCTGGCCAAGCAGTGGACCACCGACCCGGCGATCGTCGAGATCGAGCCGGAAAGCGTGGCCAGCGACACCGTCGAACAGCACGTCTATGCCGTTGCCGGCAGCGACAAGTACAAGCTGCTGTACAACCTGATCAAGCAAAACGACTGGACGCGGGTGATGGTCTTCGCCAACCGCAAGGATGAAGTGCGGCGCATCGAAGAACGCCTGACCCGCGACGGCATCAGCGCCGTGCAGATGTCCGGCGACGTGCCGCAGCACAAACGCATCAAGGCCCTGGAAGGTTTCCGTGAAGGCAAGATCCGCGTGATGGTGGCCACCGATGTGGCCGGCCGCGGCATCCACGTCGACGGCATCAGCCACGTGATCAACTTCACCCTGCCGGAAACCCCGGACGACTACGTGCACCGCATCGGCCGTACCGGTCGGGCTGGCGCTACGGGCACCTCGATCAGCTTTGCCGGTGAGGACGACGCCTACGCCCTGCCACCGATCGAAGCCCTGTTGGGGCGCAAGATCCATTGCGAACAGCCACCGACCGAATTGCTCGTCGCGGTACCGCGCTCGCACTAAATACTCCCAGAACGCAGACGGTAGAAACAACACAGGCGCCCATGGGCGCCTGTGTTGTTTTCAGCATCAGGGTCAGCAGGCCGTTGAAAAATGTAGGCGAGGCAGGCAAGGCAAGGCAAGAACGGCCGCAACGTAGCGAAGCGCAGTAACAGCCACAGGCTGGCCCGCAGGGCGAGCGAGCGGCAAAAGCGGATTTACGGTGCAAAAGCATTTTAGGCCGTCTACGCACCGGAGTTTTTCAACGGTCTGTTAGTCGTGGCTGGTGGCGCCGATCTTATGGATCGACAGGTCGGCACCGTAGTACTCCTCTTCCTGGCTCAGGCGAATGCCGATAGTGGCCTTCAGCGCGCCGTACACCAAGAAGCCGCCCAGCAACGCGATAGCGATGCCCAGACCTGTACCAATCAACTGACTGATCAGGCTGACGCCACCCAGGCCGCCCAGCGCCTCCTGGCCAAAGATGCCGCAGGCAATGCCGCCCCATACGCCGCACAGGCCATGCAGCGGCCAAACGCCGAGCACGTCATCAATCTTCCATTTCACCTGAGTCGCGGTAAACGCCCAGACAAACAGGCCGCCAGCAATTGCCCCGGTAATCAACGCACCGATCGGGTGCATCAGATCAGAGCCTGCGCACACTGCCACCAGCCCGGCCAGCGGGCCGTTGTGCAGAAAGCCCGGGTCATTGCGCCCAACCAGCAACGCCGCCATGGTGCCGCCGACCATGGCCATCAACGAGTTGACCGCCACCAGGCCACTCACAGCCTCCAGCGTCTGGGCGCTCATCACGTTGAAACCGAACCAGCCGACAATCAATACCCATGAGCCCAGGGCCAGAAAGGGAATATTCGACGGCGCAAAAGCCATCAGACGCCCCTCGCGATAACGACCGTTGCGCTGCCCCAGCAGCAGCACCGCAGCCAGCGCCAACCAGCCGCCCACCGCATGCACCACCACCGAACCGGCAAAGTCGTGGAAGCTGGCACCAAAGCGCTCGGCCAACCAGGCCTGCAGGCCAAAGTTGCCGTTCCAGATAATGCCCTCGAAGAATGGGTAGATGAACGCAACGATCAGCAGAGTGGCGCACAATTGCGGGCCAAACTTGGCGCGCTCGGCAATACCACCGGAAATGATCGCCGGGATCGCTGCCGCGAAGGTCAGCAGGAAGAAGAATTTAACCAGTGCGTAACCGTGATCCGTGGTCAACTCAGCGGCGGGGGCCATAAAGGTCACCCCGTAGGCAATCCAGTAGCCAACGAAGAAATAGGCCAGGGTCGACACAGCGAAGTCAGAGATGATCTTCGACAGCGCATTGACTTGGTTCTTCTGCCGCACGGTGCCAACTTCAAGGAAGGCAAAGCCGGCGTGCATGGCCAGCACCATCACCGCACCGAGCAGAATGAACAGCGTATTGGAGCCATGAACCAGACTGTTCACGGCGTTTTGCAGGTTATCCATGGGATGACAGCCCTAGCAGAGTGGGAAAAAGCACCAAAGCAGTTCAGGTCGACCCAAGCATGCACCATCCTGATGCCTCAAAGCCCTGACACGACCGACAACCGCGCTTTAAATGGGGGCAAAGCCTGTTAGGCCAACCCTCGATAAAGAGTGCTTTTACCTTGTTAATCAAAAGGTTAAGGTGATTTAAAGTGGCTAATCCCGCAGCCAGCAACGCCCACTAACAGGGCGCATCACCCTTATTGCGCACCAGCACAATGCAAAGCCTGTACCAGCCATGGGCAGGAACCTTCTGCCCCGCACGGGACTCAAACAGTCTCAGCCCTACTGATAAGGAGATCTGCCATGTCCAAATCCACCGACACCACCCAGCAAGACCCGTTGCAAGCCGAATTCAAGGCGTTGATCGAAGACGCTGAAAAGCTCTTGCAACACGCCGCCAGCTTGGCCGGCGAACAGGCTGACGAACTGCGTCAGCAAATTCAGCTCAACCTGCAACGCGCGCGCAGCACCCTCGCCGAGAGCGGCGAGGCGGTACGCCAGCGCGGTGATGCCGTGCGCCAGGCCGGCGAAACCTATGTTCAGCAAAACCCCTGGCAAGCCCTGGGCATCGTTGCAGGTCTCGGCCTGTTGCTGGGCCTGCTGCTCGGGCGCCGCTAAACATGAGCGACGCCAGTACCCCTGCAACACCACCAGCCCCGTCCCTGCAGCGCCTGGGGGCTGCGGCCCTGGGCCTGCTGCATGGCCATGTGGAACTGTTTGGCATCGAACTGCAGGAGCAGAAGGAGCGCAGCCTGCAGGCACTGGTACTGGCCGGCGCAGCGCTGATCGCCGGGCTGCTGTTGCTGCTGGGCCTATCGGCCCTGCTGCTGGTATTGGCCGGCGAGGCCTACCGCCTGCATGCCATCCTCACCCTGTGCCTGGTCTACTGCCTGGCGTTGCTGGTCTGCGTCTGGCGCTTGCGCCGCCTGCTGTGCAACCCCTTACCTCCATTCAGCGCCACCCTTGCCGAACTGGCGCGCGACCGTGAGCGCCTGTTGCCATGAGCCTGCCTGAATTGCCAGCCAATGCTTCGCGCCATGAGTTGCGCAAGGCCCTGATCCAGATGCGCCTGGAACTGCACCGTCAGGAACTGCGCCAGGAAGCCCTGCTGGCCCTGCAACCATTGCAGGAAGCACGGGACTTTGGTCGCCGTTGTAAATCAGCCCTTGGCCATAGCAGCGCACCAATAGCGGGCATCGCTGCATTGGCTGTCGTGGGATTGCTGATCAGCAAACGCAGCCAGTGGCCTGCCTGGATTAGTCTTGGCGGCACCCTCGCCCCCCTCCTGCTTGCACTCTGGCGCAAGCCGACAACTGCACCCAAGGCCGAGCAACCCTGAAGCTGGCCACATTCTTGCTTAGTCGGTCAGCAACCGAAGCCGCACAGCGTTAATCGTGCGGTTTCGGTTAGCTCAACCCACTGCCCGTTCCGGCAGCCCAGTTACCCGCCACCTAAGGAAGTCCCCGTGATCGTCGGGCAACCGCTCGCCTGTTTCCAACCCTTTATCGACACCGCCACCGGCCGTATCGCTGGCGTCGAAGCCCTCGGGCGTCTGCGCCAGAACGACGGCCAGCTGCTGTCGGTCGGCCCGTTGTTTGCTGATCCAAAAACCCCGGCAGCCACCCTGCGCCAACTGGATCGGGAGATCCGCGGCGACGCCCTGCAGCGACTGCGCGAGGCACCTGACGATTGGTTTTTGAGCCTGAATATTTCCCCACGCTGGGTCAATCGCCTGCGCCCGCAACAGCCCTTGCCCAGCCTCAAGCAACTGCAGCAGCATGGCATGCCTGCCGAACGCATCGTGTTTGAAATCACCGAACTGAACGGCAATACCCAGCGCCTGACCGATGTGGTGGCGCGCTACCGGGAGGCCGGGGCACGGGTGGCGATCGACGACTTCGGCGCCGGCCACTCCCAGCTCGACCGGGTGCTGGCCCTGCAGCCAGACATCCTCAAGCTCGACATGCGCCTGTTCAAAGACGCCGCCAAGGGTGGGCCCAGCGGCGACGTGGTCAAAGCCCTGGCGCAGATGGCCGAACGCACGGGCTGCTGGATCATTGCCGAAGGGGTGGAAACCGCCGCCGAACTGGAGTTCGCCCTGGAGTGCGGCGCCCGCTATGTGCAGGGTTTTCTGTTTGCCCGTGGCGAGGTGGAGTTCTTTGCCAGCGACGCCTTCGTGCCGCAGTTTGCCCAGTTGCGCGATCAGTATGTGCAACACAAGCTGGCCGAGCGCACGCGCCTGATGCGTCTGCGCGACCAGTTAGCAACCCTGATGGCAATTCTCAAACCCTGGGCCGAGGCCGGCTCACAACCGCACCTGCTGCCGACCTTGAGCGCCTTCCCGTGGTTGCGCCGGCTGTATCAATGCGATCGCCAGGGCACCCAGCTGACCGCCAACCTCAACTGGCAGGATAATCGCTGGCACGAAGACGCCAGCTACCTGGGCCACAACTGGTCGTGGCGGCCGTATTTCTATCAGTTGCTGGCCGAAGGGCAGGAACAAAAACGCCTGACCCTGTCAGCCACCTACCGTGACGCCACGACCAACCAGTACTGCCTGACCGCCGGCCAGTTCATCGCCAATGGCCAGCGTCTGCTGTTGCTCGATATCGACGCCGCCGGCCTCTGAATCGGGGGCCCGTTACAGCAGCGTCAGCGCCCACACCCCTGCAGCAACCACGACCACCGCCAGCACGCCATACAGCCACTTACCCTGGCGCTGCGCAGGGGCAGGCGCCTGACTCGGCGTGACGCTGGCGCGTGGCGCAGACGCACTGGCGGCGGCAACCTTGCTCGTCTTATGTAACGCCGCCATCGGCATAAACACCGTGGCATCTTCCACCGCAGCCTGCTCGACCTCTTCAACCTTCGGCCCGATCACCAGCAGGATCACGCTACCCATCTGCATCTGGTCGCCGGCCTGCAAGGTGGCAGTCGTGACCTTCTGCCGATTGACCTGCAGGCCATTGGCCGAACCCAGGTCCTTGACCTCCAGCACGCCGTCCTTGAGGAAGAACTCGCAATGCCGGCGCGACAGTTCCGGATCGTTGAAACACAGCTCGCACTTAACCGAACGACCGAAGGTCATCGAGCCCGCCAGCGGATACTTGTTGCCTTCGTTCTCGCCCTGCAGCACCTGCAAGAACCACTTCTTGGCGGTATCGACCTTGGCCTGCACTTTCATCGGATCAATAAACTGCAGCTCCACGCCAGCCACCTGCAGCAGGTCATCGGCGCGGATCTGGTAGCGGCTGCTGATGCGTTCGCCATTGACCAGAGTGCCGGCTTCGCTGGCGCAATCGCTGAGGTAGTAATGGCCCTCTTCGCGGCGAATCTCAGCATGGAACAAGCTGACCCCAGCATCCGGCAGGACCAGGGTATTACGGTGGTCCTGACCGAGGGTGATGCGCTCATCGGCCAACCACACCGGCGCCTGGCGACAATCTTTGAACTGCAGTTTCAACATGGTGTTTGCGCTCACTCAACACAAGCAGCCTGGAGACAAGCGCTACTCTTCAAGACCGTTATTAAGAATATGGTTCCACAACCGTGACAGCGGATTGCCCTCCTCCCCGGCCGGCTTCTGAGCCGCGCCCTGATCGCTGTCCTGAGTGCGTGCGGCCGGCTTGCTGGCCACGGCACGGGGCTTTGCCCGCTGGGTCGCGCGCTTGACATAAGCGCCGTGGGCGGCGCGCAACTTAAGCAAGTCGGCATGTTCAGGCACGGCCTGCAGACCCAGCTCGATCTGTTCCAGAGCCTTGCTGAACTGACGCTGGCGATAGGCATCGTGCACCGCCTGCAGATGCCAGTCGGCCACCCGCGCAATACCGGCCAGGGCCGTCGGGTCCTCGGGCGCCAGGCTCAGGGCCTGACGGAAGTACCAGAGGGCGCTGTCTTCGGCCGGCAGGCTGACCTGAGCACTGGCAAAACGCTGTTCGGCCAGCCCGTTGAAGCGCGCAACCCGCGCCGCCAGAACACGCTGCAAGCCCAGCTGGGCCTCGGCATTGGTGGCATCCAGCAACAGCACCTGCTGGAAGAAGTATTCGGCATTGTCGGCCAGCGGCTCTTGTAGCTTGTCCTCAAGCAGACGCTGCTCGGCCTGGGCCAGCAAGTCCGCCACCTGCATGCGCAGGTTCAAGGTGTAACCACCGTACCCCAGGCCGGCGAGCAGCAGCACGCCGAGCAGCAACATCAGCAGCGGGCGCGCCCGCGGCTTGGGCGCAGGCGCTTTGGCCAGTTTGAGCGCCGGGCTGAACTGGGTGGCACCCAAATCGTCATCCTGCAACGCCGCCAGGGCCTGCAGCAGCTCACGGCAACTGGCAAAGCGGGCATCCGGGGTTTTCGCCAGCATGCGTTCGAGCAATGCCTGATAACCCTGCAACGCCGCCGGCAGCGAGGGCACCGCCATCTGCACATGGTTCATCACGGTCTGGGTGTAGCTGGCGCCACGAAACTGGTTGGCGCCGGTGAGCATTTCCAGCAGGACGATGCCCAGGCTGTAGATATCGCTGCGCTGGTCCAGGGCCTCGCACTGGGCCTGCTCCGGGCTGCTGTAGGCTGGGCTGCCGACGGCCACGCCGAAATGGGTCAGGTCGTTGTCGATGGCCAGGTCCTTGGCCACGCCAAAGTCGGTGATCACCACCGAGCCATCGCCGCGAAAGAGAATATTCGCTGGCTTGATATCGCGATGCACCAGCCCGCGCTCATGGACCACGCTCAGGCCTTCGGCCACCTGCCGGATGATGTCCAGGGCACGCGCCGGAGCCAGCACCTGGCCCTGATACTGGCTGAGGTCGCCACCGGCGATAAATTCCATGGCCAGGTAGTAACGACCGTCTTCGAGCTTGTCGATGTCGTAAATGGTGATGATGGCCGGATGATTGAGCGAGGCAACGATGTGCCCTTCATTGATAAAGCGTTGGATAAAGTCGTGCTCGGCAGCAGCCGACAGCACCTTGATCGCCACCTTGCGTTGCAGCGAATTCTGGGTGGCCAGGTACACCTCGGCCATGCCGCCTTTGCCCAGCTGGCCGTGGATGGTGTAACCGGGAATCTCGATCAATGGGTCGCTCATAGCCAATCCGATAGGTACCAACTTTTATAAATGGGTCACTTTGCCTTTCCGCAGCCCGGCCAGAAAACGGCCGATTCGCGACTCGCCTGCCAGCGCCACAGCCGGTTCCAGCGCCAGCAGCACACAGGAAATATTGTCCTTGCCGCCTGCACCGTTGGCGGCGGCAATCAACTCATCGACCACCTCTTCCAGCCCGGCGCCACGACCAAGTTGCAGCAGGCGCGAATCGCTGACTTCGCCATGCAGGCCGTCGCTGCACAGCAGCAGGCGTTCCGCGCCCTGCAGCCGGCCCCGTCGCAGGCCCACCTCCAGCTCCAGCCCCACCTGCCCCAGGCACTGGGTGATGACGTTCTTGCGCGGGTGGTTTTTGGCCTCGGCGGCGCTCAACTGCCCGGCGTCCTGCATCACCTGAACCCAGCTGTGATCCTTGCTCAAGGGGCGGATCACCTCCGGGCTGAGCAGATAGGCACGGCTGTCGCCCACCCAGGCCAGCTCGTAATCGGCCCCGACAACGCGCACCGCCACCACCGTACTGCCCATGCCCTGGCTGGCAGGATCGAGGCTGGCCGCCGCGATAATCGCCTGATTGGCCGCCTGCACAGCCTGCTCCAGGCTATCGCCCCGGCGGATCGCCGCGGCCATGCTGTCGATCACGATGGCACTGGCCACTTCGCCGCGCTGATGGCCGCCCATGCCGTCGGCGATCACCCACAGGCCCAACTCCGGACAGCTGAGCACGCTGTCTTCATTGTGAGCGCGGACCAGGCCCGGCACACTGCGGCTGGCATACTGCATGTTGATGGCCTTCCATTCGAGGACTGGGGACAATCCAGCGGCGGCGCAGAGTGTATACGCTGGCCTTGGCAGGTCATATAACCCGAGCAAAGACAGATACTTGCGACAGACCGATGGACCGCCAGCATGCCGCCTGAGGTAGCCTGCGGCCATGCCGACCGTGCAGTTTTTCGCCAAAACGTTAACCGGTCGTGGCTTTCCCCAGGCACAGCCCCAGACCCGCACCAGGAGCAAGCCCATGAGCAGCGTGCAGAGCTGGCGAGAACGCCTGTACATCATCATCTTCCAGACCGACACCCAGGCCGGCCGGCGCTTCGACACGGCCCTGCTGCTGGTGATCCTGGCCAGTCTGGCCGTGGTCATGCTCGACAGCATCGACGGTATTCACCGCCAGCATGCCGGGTTACTGGCGGGCATTGAGTGGGCCTTCACCCTGGTGTTTGCCATCGAGTACGGCCTGCGCCTGTACTGCTCGCCCCGGCCGCTGCGCTATGCCTTCAGCTTCTTTGGCCTGATCGACCTGCTGGCGATTCTGCCTGGCATCCTCGCCCTGCTCTACCCGGACGCCCAGTACCTGCTGATCATCCGCGTGATGCGCATGCTGCGGGTGTTTCGCGTGCTCAAACTCAGTCCTTACCTGCGCCAGGCCAACTTCCTGCTCACCGCCCTGCGCGGCAGCCGGCAGAAAATCATCGTGTTCTTTGCCTGCATCAGCACCATGGTGATTGTCTTTGGCACCCTGATGTATGTGATCGAAGGCCCCACCCACGGCTTCACCAGCATCCCCACCGGGATCTACTGGGCAGTGGTAACCCTGACCACCGTCGGTTTTGGCGACATCACCCCCAAAACCCCATTGGGCCAGGCGGTGGCGACGCTGGTAATGATCACCGGTTACTCGATCATCGCCGTACCGACCGGGATTTTCACCGCTGAACTGGCCAGCGCCATGCGCGAAGAAACCCTGCAGCACGCCTGCCCGGTCTGCCGTAAAGCCAACCATGAACCACAGGCCGCCTTCTGCAGCCGCTGCGGCAACCCACTGTTCACGCGGGAAACGCCGCCCCAGGAATGAATAACGGCGACCGAGGTCGCCGTTATTGTCTTACTGATAGTGCCGACTCAAGCCCGCCGGGATCTCGTCGCTGCCACACGCCCGCCAAGGCCCTGCCGCTTGGGTGGCCCAACTCCAGCCCTGCTGCCAACGGTAATAAGTGCGCTGGCGGTAGTACAGGTGTGGCGTGCTTTGCAGGACATACACCTGCAATTGCGGGTCCCAGTGGCTGGGACCGTCCGGTGGCGGTGCAAAATGGGCATGGGCCTTGACCGGCGACTGCCCGCTTGCCACCGGTTGCGGCGGCTGCAGGCTGCACGCCGAGAGGCCCAGCAACAGGCCCACCAGCAGCGGCAGGCGTACGGCGGCGATCATTTATCAGGACTGTCGATGGTCAGCTGTTGCAGCTCGGTACTGCTGCTCGCTACCGCCTGACCATGGGCTACCCACTCGCCGGCCGTGGCATTGCCGGCCCGCGAAATGCGCGCCATCAACTGCACCTGCGGGAAGTTGGAGAGCTTCAGCTGCGGCATCATCGCGTCGCTGTCGGCCAGGGTGACCTCCACCGGCAAATCGGCCACGGTCAGACGCTTGACCGCCAACGGCATGGGCGGGCCGGCACTGGCCTTGGCAAAGATGAACACGCTGTCGCCTGGCTGCACCTGGTCTTTCAACTTGGCGGCCAGCTCGACTCGCACCTTGAGCTGCGCGCCGGTGGCGGCTGCCACGGCTACCGGCTCATCCGGCATGGTTTCGCCCTTGGCTGCCAGCTGCTCCAGCGCACGGTCGATACCGCCCTGCAGGGCGTCGCGCGACGGATCGTCGGCCGGCAGCACGGCAATCAGGCGGCGCCAGTAGCCAACCGCTTCCTTGAAGCGCTGCCCCTCAAAGGCGGCAATGCCGAGCAGACCCAGGCTGGTCACTTCCTGCGGATCGCGCTGCAAGGCTTCATCGGTGAGGCTCTGCAACTGCGCCGACCACTGTTTATTGCCGACAAAATACAGCGCCTGCGCCCACTGGCCGAGCAACTCAGGCTCACGGGCTATGCCCACGGCCTTCTCGAACGCCTTGGCGGCATCCGCAGGACGGCTCTGGGCCATGTAAGTACGGCCGAGGAAGTACCAGGCCTCGGCCGAATCCGGCTGAACCTTGACCGCTTGCTCCAGGCGCGCGGTCATTTCCTCTACAGACTTCGGTGCCTGGGCGAACTGCTCGACCAAGGCCACCTTGTCACTGGCGCCCCAGTGCAGATACAGCCCCAGGCCAAGCACCGGCACCAGCAACGCAGCAATCAGCGGCAGCGCCTTGCCCAGGGAAGACACGCGCTCGACGGCGGCGCCCTCGGTATCGTCCAGCAGCTCACGGGCCGCTTCATCCTGGCCAGCTTGCAGTTGCTCGGCGGTCAGTGAGCCACTGGCGTGCTGGCCTTGCAGTTCGGCCAGGCGCTCCTGATACAGGGCCACGTTAAGAGCGGTACGGTCTTCCTCGGCCTGGGCCTTGCGTCCACGCAGCACGGGGATCAGCAGGAAAGCCAGGGCGACCAGCAACAACAGGCCGGCGGCGAGCCACAATTCGATCATTTTGAGTCCTGAGAATTTTGCTGGAGCAGCGCACTGAGGCGCTCACGCTCATTGACAGACAAAGCGGCCTGCACGGAATTGTTGGCGCCCTTGCGCCGGCGCAGTACCAGCACGCCAAGGCCCAAGGCACCCAGGCCCAAGAGCACGAAGGGGCCGTACCAGAGCAGGTAGGTGCGCGCATTCACCGGTGGTTTGTAGAGCACAAAATCGCCGTAACGCAGCACCAGAAAATCGACGATCTGGGCGTTGCTCTGCCCCTCTTCCAGCATGCGGAAGATCTCCCGACGCAGGTCGGTGGCAATCGGCGCATTGGAGTCGGCGATGTTCTGGTTCTGGCACTTCGGGCAACGCAGCTCTTCGGTCAGGGTGCGAAAACGCGCGCGCTCACCCTCGTCCTTGAACTCATAGGTGTCGATGGCGGCATTGGCCATGCCGATCAGGCTTGCGCCCAACATGCAGGCTAGCAGCAAGCGCTTCATGGCTTAACCTCGCTTTCATCAACCAGTTGCTGGTAGATCGGCGCCAGGGTGCTGCTCCAGACCTGCTCATCGACCACACCGACATACTTGTGGCGGATGATGCCTTTGGCATCCACGAAGAAGGTTTCCGGCGCGCCATACACACCCAGATTCAAGCCCAGAGTCCCTGCGGCATCTTCGATATTCAACTGATAAGGATTGTGCAACTCGCGCAGCCACTTCTGTGCAGGCTCGCGCTGGTCCTTGTAGTTGACGCCGTGAATGGTCACGCCACTGGCCGCCAGCTTGTTCAGCACCGGATGCTCGGCCCGACAGGACGGGCACCACGTGGCCCAGACGTTGACCAGCGAGGGCTTGCCCAGCAGGTCAGCCTGAGTGATGGTCTTGCCGGGCTCAATGACCGACGGCAAGGCGAAGGCCGGGAACGGCTTGCCGATTAGTGCCGACGGCAGCTCGGACGGGTCGAGAAACAGACCGCGGTAGAGAAACAGCGCAATACCGAGAAACAGCGCCAGCGGCACCAGCAGTACGAGACGTCTCATGCTGCTACCCCATTCATGCCCAGCGCATCACGCACCCGCGTCTTGACCTTGACCCGATAACGCTTGTCAAAGGCCGCCAGCAGACCACCCAAGCCCATCATCAGGCCGCCAAACCAAATCCAACGCACGTAAGGCTTGATATGCACCCGCACGGCCCAGGCGCCATTTTCCAGGGGCTCGCCGAGGGCGACATACAGGTCACGGGTGATGCCGGCATCGATACCGGCCTCGGTCATTGGCATGCCCTGCACGGTATACAGGCGTTTTTCCGGGTGCAGCACCGCCACTTCCTCGGCGCCATCCAGCACGCGAATGGTGCCTTTGTCGGAGGTGAAGTTAGGGCCTTCAAAATGCTTGGCCCCCTCGAACACGAAGCGGTAGCCGCCTAGTTCCAGGGACTCGCCCGGCGCCAGCTTGAGGTCACGCTCAGCGCTGCCCTGGCTGACCAGCACCACGCCGATGGCGCAAACGGCAATGCCCAAATGCGCCAACTGCATGCCCCAGTAGCTCCCGGACAACCCAGCCATGCCTTTGAGCAGGCCCTTGTGCCGGGTTTTGTCCAGCAGATCACGGACCCCGGCCAACAGCACCCAGGCGGCCAAGCAGCAGACCGCCAGCACCGACCAGTTGAAGTCGCCAAGAATCAAGGTCGCGGCCACACCCAGCACGGCACTGCCCAGCAGTACCGGCGCCAGCATGCCGAGCAGCCATTTGACCGGTGTGTCTTTCCAGCGCACCAGCACGCCCACCGCCATCACCAGCATCAGCAGGCCCATCAGCGGCACGAACAGCGCGTTGAAATAGGGTGGCCCCACCGACATCTTGGCGCCGCTGAGGGCATCCAGCACCAGCGGATACAGGGTGCCGAGCAGAATCATCGCGGCGGCCACCACCAGCACCAGGTTATTGGCCAGCAGCAGGGTTTCCCGTGACCACAGGGCAAAACCGACCCGGCTCTTGACCACCGGTGCACGCACGGCGAACAGGGTCAGCGAGCCGCCGACCACCACCAGCAGGAAGGCGAGAATAAATACGCCGCGCTCGGGGTCGGTAGCAAAGGCATGCACCGAGGTCAGCACGCCGGAACGGACCAGGAAGGTGCCGAGCAGGCTCAGGGAAAACGCGGCAATCGCCAGCAGCACGGTCCAGCTCTTGAACACGCCACGCTTCTCGGTCACCGCCAGCGAGTGAATCAGTGCCGTGCCCACCAGCCAGGGCATAAAGGAGGCGTTCTCCACCGGGTCCCAGAACCACCAGCCGCCCCAGCCGAGTTCGTAGTAAGCCCACCACGAGCCAAGGGCAATGCCCAGACCGAGAAAGGCCCAGGCGATGATGGTCCACGGCCGCGACCAGCGCGCCCAGGCGGCATCCAGCTTGCCGCCAAGCAACGCAGCAATGGCGAAGGCGAAGGCCACGGAGAAACCCACATAGCCCATATAGAGCATCGGCGGGTGGACGATCAGGCCAATGTCCTGCAGCAACGGATTAAGGTCGCGGCCGTCTTGCGGCATGTCCGGCAGCAGGCGCTCGAAGGGGTTGGAGGTAACGATCAAAAACAGCAGGAAGCCGACGCTGATCATGCCCATGATCGCCAGCACGCGGGCCAGCATCACTTCCGGCAACTGCCGGGAGAAGACCGACACGGCAAAGGTCCAGCCCCCGAGAATCAGGGCCCAGAGCAACAGCGAGCCTTCGTGAGCGCCCCATACCGCGCTGAACTTGTAGTACCAGGGCAAGGCACTGTTGGAGTTGCTGGCCACATAGGCGACGGAGAAATCGTCGACCATAAATGACCAGGTCAGGCACAAGAAGGCAAACAGCAAAAAGGCGAACTGCCCCCAGGCCGCCGGCACCGCCAGGCTCATCCACTGGCGGTCACCGCGCCAGGCACCAATCAGCGGCAGCGTGGCCTGCACCAGTGCCAGGCACAGGGCGAGAATCATGGCCAGGTGGCCCAGCTCGGGAATAATCAGATTAAGGTTCATGTTCAACTTCCGCTCTTGCCAGGCTGCGACGGGTCGCTGGCCGGCTGCTGACCGCTGCCTTGCAGTTGGCCACTGTCTTTCAGCGCCTTGGTCACTTCCGGCGGCATGTAGTTCTCGTCGTGCTTGGCCAGCACTTCATCGGCAATCAGCACGCCGTCGGCGTTGAGTTTGCCCAGGGCGACAATGCCCTGCCCTTCGCGGAACAGGTCCGGAAGGATGCCGCGATAGCGGATGGTGACGTTCTTGGCGAAGTCGGTGACGACAAATTCGACGTCCAGCGAATCGCCCGTGCGCTTGAGGGACTCCTTGGCCACCATGCCACCGGCGCGGATGCGCGTGTCCTGCGGCGCCTCGCCATTGGCGATCTGGGTCGGCGTGTAGAACAGGTTGATGTTCTGCTGCAGGGCGCTCAGGGCCAGGGCCACGGCAATGGCGACACCGGCGAGAATGGCCAGGATGATCAACAAACGTTTCTTGCGCAGCGGATTCACTTCAACTCCTCACGACGCAAACGACGCGCCTCGTCTTGCAGATAACGACGCCGCGCCAAGAGCGGCGCCGCCACATTGACCGCCAGCACCAGCAGGCTGATGCCATAGGCCGACCAGACATACAGGCCATGGTTGCCCATGGCGACAAACTCAGCGAACGACGCAAAACTCATGACTGCTGCTCCACAGCACGTTTCACTTCGGCCTGCACCCAGCTGCTGCGCGACTCGCGCTTAAGCACTTCGAGGCGCATGCGCACCATCAGCACGCAGGCAAAAAAGCAGTAGAAACCGAGCACCATCACCAACAGCGGCATCCACATCTCGGCCGGCATGGCCGGACGCTCGGTGAGTTTGAAGGTGGCCACCTGGTGCAGGGAGTTCCACCACTCCACCGAGTACTTGATGATCGGGATATTGATCACCCCGACGATCGCCAGCACCGCACAGGCCTTGGCCGAGCTGTCACGATTACTGATCGACTGGCCCAGCGCAATAATGCCGAAGTACAAGAACAGCAGGATCAGCATCGAGGTCAGGCGCGCATCCCAGACCCACCAGGTGCCCCAGGTCGGCTTGCCCCAGATGGCACCGGTGAGCAAGGCGATAAAGGTCATCCAGGCGCCAATGGGCGCGGCGCACTGCAGGGCCACGTCGGCCAGCTTCATCTTCCACACCAGCCCCACCACGCCGGCCACCGCCAGCATGATGTAGCAGGACTGAGCGAGCATGGCGGCCGGCACATGGATATAGATGATGCGAAAGCTGTTGCCCTGCTGGTAGTCCGCCGGGGCAAAAGCCAGCCCCCAGACCAGGCCGGTGCTGATCAGCAATACGGCGGCCACGGCCAACCAGGGCAACCAGCGGCTGCTGATCTGGTAAAACCATTTCGGTGAGCCGAGCTTGTGAAACCAGGTCCAGTTCATAGGTCGATCAAATCCGTTATTCCGCCACGCTGATGGTCAAACCAGCAGCAATGGCAAAGGGCGTCAGGGTTATTGCCAGCGCCGTCAGGCTGGCCATCCACAGCAGGTAGCCAGCCGTCGGCAGGCCCTGCAGTGCCGCCTGCAATACGCCGCTGCCGAGAATCAGCACCGGGATATACAGCGGCAAAATCAGCAACGCGAGCAGCAAGCCGCCGCGTTTGAGGCCCACGGTCAGGGCCGCGCCCACCGCACCGAGCAAGCTCAGCACAGGCGTGCCCAACAACAGGGACAGCAGCAGCGTCGGCACACAGCGCGCCGGCAAGCCGAGCATCAGCGCCAACAACGGCGAGAGCAAGACCAGCGCCAGGCCGGAAAACAGCCAGTGTGCCAGCACCTTGGCCAGCACCAGAAGCGCCAGGGGGTGCGGCGAAACGACCCACTGCTCGAGGGAGCCGTCTTCGAAGTCACTGCGAAACAGGCCGTCCAGCGACAGCAACACCGCCAACAAGGCCGCCACCCAGAGCAAGCCGGGCGACAGGGTTTTCAGCAATTCGGTTTCCGGGCCCACGGCCAGGGGAAACAGGGCGATGACGATGGCGAAGAACACCAGCGGGTTGGCCAGCTCCGCCGGGCGGCGAAACAGCAGGCGCGCCTCGCGGGCCAGCAGCAGGGTAAAGACGTTACTCATGCCGCCCCCAGCAACAGTTCGCGGTAGCCGGCGGGCTTGTGCGTGAGATGGTGATGGGTGGTGAGGATGACCATACCGCCCTGCTCGCAATGGGCAGCCAGATGGGCCTCCAGCTCGGCCACCGCTTGTTTGTCCAGGGCGGTGAAGGGCTCATCGAGAATCCACAGCGGCGGCGCATCGAGGTGTAAGCGCGCCAGCGCGACGCGGCGCTGCTGACCGGCCGACAGGGTATGACAGGGCACATCTTCAAAGCCGCGCAGGCCAACGGCGGCCAACGCCTGCCAGATCGCCTCACGCGTCGCCGGACGTTGCAGGGCGCAGAGCCAGGCGAGGTTTTCCTCGGCGCTGAGCAGGCCCTTGATCCCGGCGGCGTGGCCAATCCACAATAAATTTCGCGCCAATAGGCCACGCTGCTCGGCCAGGGGTTTACCCTGCAGCAGAATGGCGCCGGCGGTGGGCTGCATCAGGCCCGCCAATAAGCGCAGCAACGAGGTCTTGCCGCTGCCGTTGGGGCCGGCCACTTGGAGCATCTCGCCCGGAACCACCTGCACCTCGAGGCTTTCGAACAACATGCGCCAATCCCGCTCGCAGGCGAGCGCCACGGCTTGCAGAAATGGACTGGTCACGGCATGGCTACCTATTGGCACATTCAAGTCGACGCCGGGGGTGGCCGCTATACTGACGCGGGCCATGGCACAGCCGGCCCGGACGGGGCGGCATTATACATGCCCCACCCTTACCCCCGAAGCAGGCATTTTCGACAGGTTGTAACCCAATGACGGCTGAAATCAGCAGTTCCCGCCCCATCGCGCCGACCACCTCGGTGGCACGGCCGAGCGTGGCGTCCACGGAGCTGGCGATCAAGCTGCTGCAACCGCTGGCCGGCCTGCTCAGTGCCGGCGAAAGCGCCGAAGCCGAGGTGATTGCCCTCAAGGAGCAGGCACAGAGCTTTCAACTGGTGCTCAAACTGACCCTGGAAAACGGCCGGCAAACCACTCTGCTGGCCAATAGCAACCGCGCCCTGGCACAAGGGACCGCCCTGGCCGTTACCGCCCTGTCGCAAACCCGCTTGGCGGTGACCCTACAGGCAGCACCTACGCCGCTGAACAACCTCGATCTGGAGCAGTTACCGCTCGGCAGCCTGCTGCAGGCCAAGGTGCTGAGCAGCGAAGTCATGGCCCAAGGCAAAGCCCAGCAGACGCTCTACAAGGTGGTGGCCAGCCTGCTTAATACGCCACTGGCAGGCCGCCAGCTGAGCCTGGAAACGCCACTGGCCCTGCCCGTCGGCAGCTTGCTTAGCGCTCAAGTCAAAGGTCAGCAGGCCCTGAGTTTTCTACCCCTGAGCGGCCGCTTGGATCAACTCGCCCTTGGCCAACAACTGCAGACTCAGCAAAGCCGCCAAGGCTCCCTAGAAGGCTTGCTCAAGGCCCTGCAAGGGCTGGGCAGCAGCGCAGCGGGCCAATCCCTACCGGCCGGCCTGCAAGGCAGTATCGACAAATTGCTTGGCGCCATGCCGGATGTTCGCCAGCTTGGCGACCCCAAAGCGCTGGCCAAGGCCCTGGAAGACAGCGGTTTGTTTTTCGAAGCCAAATTACTCAGCGGTCAGACCCAGGCCCTGCCCCAGGACCTCAAGGCCAACCTGCTGCGCCTGGTGGCACAACTCATGCCCGCCCTGCCCAACGCCACCGCAGCCGCCCTCACCGGCGCCCAGAACGAAGCTGGCTTGGCTCAAGCGCTGCCACTCATGTTGCGCAACATGCTCGGCGGCGCCAGTCAGGCCAGCTCGAAACTGCAGGCGCTGAACTTTCCACTGCCGGCCCGCCTGCTGCAAAACCTGGACGCCGATGCCGACCTGGAAACCCTGCTGCGCCTGGCCGCCGCCGCCGTATCGCGATTGCAAACCCACCAACTGTCGAGCCTGGCGCAAACCCAGGTCGGCCCGGAGGGCAACCTGCTGACCACCTGGCAGCTGGAAATCCCCATGCGCAACCAGCAGGAGCTAGTACCCCTGCAGGTCAAACTGCAACGCGACGAAAGCCCGAAGAAAAATCCCAAGGAAAGCGGTGAAACCCTCTGGCGCGTCGAGCTGGCTTTCGATCTATCCCCTCTGGGGCCGCTGCAAGTGCAGGCACAATTACTACGCGGCAGCCTTTCCAGCCAGCTTTGGGCGGAACGCCCAACGACCGCCGAACTGATTGATCGCGAGCTCGGCCACCTGCGTGAACGCTTGAGCGCCGCGGGCTTGGAGGTGGGTGAACTGGCCTGCCGCCAGGGCGTGCCGCCGCAAGGTCAACGCACCACCCTGGAACAACGCTGGGTCGACGAAACCGCATGAAACGCCAAGCCCCACGCCAAGCCATCGCCCTCAGCTATGACGGCCAGAATGCCCCCAACCTCACCGCCAAGGGTGACGACGAACTGGCCGAAGCCATCCTCGCCATTGCTCGCGAATACAAGGTGCCGATTTACGAGAATGCCGAGCTGGTACGCCTATTGGCCAAGCTGGAACTGGGGGATGCGATCCCTGAGCCGCTCTACCGCAGCATCGCCGAGATCATTGCCTTTGCCTGGTACCTGAAAGGTAAGTGCCCAGAGGGTTTTGAAGCCAAGGATCAAGACTGGTCGCCCCTTGGCCAACCGCCGCTGTAAGCGAACACATTGGCAAGGGCTTGCTGGCAAACCTGCGGGCTAGACGACAAGAATCAAGAGGTGGGATGTTGGGCCTGGTGCAGCTTGCTCACCAGCTCGGCTTCCGCCTTGCTCAAGCCGCAAGACTGGGTCAGGTCATCGACGCTGGCCCCCATGCCCGCCAGGCGCGCCGCCTGGGTAAAAGACAAACTACTGGGATCGCGCTGTTCGATTTGCGTCAGCTTGTCCGGCAACGGTGCCACCACACGCCGCAACTCGTACAGCTCTTCACCCATGCGCACACTACCGGTCAGGTAGGTATCCAGGCGCTTGCTCAGCTCCTTGAGGCGCTGATCGCGGACGGCATCGCGCTCGGCCTGCAGCGCCGCCAAATGGCGCTGGCTCAGGATCAGCCAGCCGCACGCAGCCGCCAGCAGAACCGAAAACACCGCCAACACGATGACCGCCACCTCGAGCATCAATCAGATACTCTCGAGTTCGGACCATTCTTCTTCGGACATCATCTTGTCCAACTCGACCAGAATCAGCAGTTCGCCGTTCTTGTTGCACACGCCCTGGATGAACTTGGCCGACTCGTCGTTGCCAACGTTAGGCGCGGTTTCCACTTCAGACTGACGCAGATAAACCACTTCCGCCACGCTGTCGACCAGGATACCGACCACTTGCTTGTCGGCCTCGATGATCACGATCCGGGTGTTGTCGGTGACCGGCGCCGAGTCCAAGCCAAAGCGCTGGCGGGTATCGATCACGGTAACCACGTTGCCGCGCAGGTTGATGATGCCCAGCACATAACTGGGAGCACCTGGCACCGGAGCGATCTCGGTGTAGCGCAGCACTTCCTGCACCTGCATCACGTTGATGCCGTAGGTTTCGTTGTCCAGGCGAAAGGTCACCCACTGCAGAATGGGATCTTCAGAACCTTGTGCGGAGCTTTTCTTCATGTTCCCAGCCTCATCAAGAACCGCCTTCGGCGGCGTACGCGGGTGCTCCCCGCTGTCATTACTATAGAGCCTCGCACGGCGAGGCGCCCCAATCTACTAATGCAGCTGGCCGCTGGCCATACGCTTGGCCGCACCACTGGCAATAAGTTCGGCCAACGCGGCCACGTCCAGCAAAGCACACATATGCTCAATCACCGTGCCCGCCAGCCATGGCCGCTGGGTCCGCTGAGTGCGCCACTTGACCTCAGTGGGATCCAGGCGAATCGAGCGACTGACCTGATGGACTGCCAGGCCCCACTCGTAGCCCTGTACCGAAATCACATATTGCAGACCCTGACGAAAATCATCGCGATAACGGTCCGGCATAACCCAGCGCGCGGTATCCAGCACCTTCAGGTTGCCGGACTGCGAAGGCAGTATGCCGAGAAACCAGTCTGGCTGACCAAATAGCGGGGTCAACTCCTGATCATGCAACGGATAGATCGTGCCGAGGCAAACCAAGGGCACCGCCAGGGTCAGCCCCGCCACATCAAATAGCAAACACTCGAAAGGCTCTTCAGCCCAACTCGGCTGGCCATCGAATGCGAGTACCGCCGGTGGCGGCTCGACGGCGACGGCAGCCACAGACTCGGGAAGCGAAACCTCGGGCGCCAGAACCGGAGCGACCACCAACGGCTCCACAACCGGCCGCACCTCAACCTGGACTTCAACTTCTCGCGGCGCCAGCAAGCGGGCATCGCGCACCTGCTCTTCCAGCACCGCGCTTTGAAACTCATCCAGGCTGACACTGTCGGCCAATTCGGCGGCAGCCTCCTGCAACAACGCATCCAGATAGGACTGCAAAGCCAGTTGTGGGCGTGTGGCAGTAGTGACCGTTCGACTCATAGTACGTTTCCGTGAAGACAGCCTTTACAGGCTATCGGCCAACCTACGCTGCGACTTGAGCGCTGCTGTTGAGCATAGGCCAGCATATCAAGCTACCTGTGCCGTGGGCTGTAAGGAAAGCAGGTGTTTGAGCAGTGCGCGATAGGCCAGCACCGCCCGACAGTTCGAATCAAACTGTGACGGCGTCAGGCCGGCTCGACTGGCATCACGTAGGCGCGTATCGACCGGAATATAAGCCGGCCAAAGCTGCTCGGGATAGCTATTGCGCAGAGCGCGCAAGGTGCTCATGGAGGCCTGGGTGCGGCGATCGAACAGGGTCGGCACAATCAGGTAAGGCAGCGCCTGCTTGCGCGAGCGGTTGATCATTGCCAGGGTGCTGACCATGCGCTCCAGGCCTTTAACTGCAAGAAACTCCGTTTGTACCGGAATCACCAACTGCTGGCTGGCGGCCAGGGCATTGACCATCAGAATCCCCAGCAAGGGCGGACTGTCGATCACTGCATGATCAAACTCGCCCCACAGCTGCGCCAGGCTCTTGGCAATCACCAGGCCCAGGCCGCTCTGCCCCGGCGACTGGCGCTCCAGCGTGGCCAGCGCAGTACTTGCTGGCAGCAGTTTGATGCGTTCATGACTGGTAGGCAGCAGCAAGCGCTGCGGCAAACCCTGCGGCACCGTGCCCTGATGCAGGAACAGATCGTAGGCACTGTGCTCCAGGGCATCCGGGTCCTGACCGAAATAGCTGGTCATTGACCCATGGGGATCGAGATCGACCACCACCACCCGCTTGCCGGCATCGGCCAGCAAACCGGCCAGGGCGATGGATGTGGTGGTCTTACCGACTCCACCTTTTTGATTGGCGACTGCCCAGACTCTCATGGTTTCTATCCTCCCGGCAGGCTCAAGCCACACCGAGATATGGCGCCAGCCTCATGGGGCTGGCGACTGGGAATTGACGGCATCCGACGGCGGAGCCACTGCTTCTGGCTGCGGTGCAGGTTGCATGCCAGCTCGCCGCAAAGCGCCATCGGGCTGTGCATTGGCACTGCCCACGCCACTGATACTGCGGCGCACGTCCAAGTTGCGAGAGACCACCAACACCACCCGCCGGTTGCGGGTGCGCCCTTCGGCAGTGGCGTTATCCGCCAGCGGCTGAAACTCGCCGTAGCCCACGGCTGCCAAGCGACCTGGATTGACCCCATCCATGGCCAGCATGCGCACAATACTGGCCGCCCGCGCCGTCGACAGCTCCCAATTGCTGGGGAACTGCGGGGTATTGATGGGCAAATTGTCAGTAAAGCCTTCGATATGCACCGGGTTCTCATAGGGTGCCAGAATCTTGGCGATCTTCTCGATAATGGTAAAGGCCCGGTCGGTCGGAATGGCGTCGCCACTGGGGAACAGCAAACTGGAGTTGAGCTCGATCTCGACCCACAGCTCATTGCCCCGCACCGTCATCTGATCGCTCATGATCATGTCGCCGAAAGCATCACGCATCCCTTGGGCGATGTCCTGCAGCGGATCGGAGGGAGGCACAGTGGCACTGGGTTCCTCAACTTCCGACACATCTGGCGTGGTGGTGCGCGGGCGTTCTTCACCAATAGGGATGGGTTTGATTGCCCGATCGGGCTGATTGAACACCCCTGTCAGGCTGTCCGAGAGGACCTTGTACTTGCCCTCGTTGATTGAGGAAATCGAGTACATGACCACAAAAAAGGCGAACAACAGCGTAATGAAGTCGGCATAGGAAACTAGCCAACGCTCATGGTTTTCATGCTCTTCTTGATGGCGCCTGCGGGCCATGATCAGTCCATAAAGCCTTGCAGCTTCAATTCGATGGAGCGCGGGTTCTCGCCTTCGGCGATCGACAGAATGCCTTCCAGCAACATCTCCCGGTAGCGCGACTGGCGCATGGCAATGGCCTTGATCTTGTTGGCGATTGGCAGCAACAAGAGGTTGGCAAAGCCCACGCCGTAAATAGTGGCCACAAATGCCACCGCGATGCCACTGCCCAGCTTGCTGGGGTCGGCCAGATTGCCCATGACGTGAATCAGCCCCATCACGGCGCCAATAATGCCGATGGTGGGCGCATAACCACCCATGCTCTCAAACACCTTGGCCGCCTGGATATCGCGACCTTCCTGGGTGTACAGATCCACTTCGAGAATGCTGCGAATGGCTTCAGGCTCGGCGCCATCCACCAGTAGCTGCAAGCCTTTGCGCGCATAGTTGTCGGGCTCGATATCGGCCAGCGGCTCAAGGCCCAGCAATCCCTCTTTGCGCGCGGTCATGCTCCAGCCAACCACACGAGCAATACCGCCGGCGAGATCAATAGCAGGCGGCATGATAATCCAGCGAATCACCACCCCCGAGCGCTTGAGCACATTCAGCGGGGCCTGCAAAAACGCTGCACCCAGGGTGCCGCCAATCACGATCAACGCCGCCGGGCCGTTGAGCAGGGCACCCGCGTGGCCGCCTTCGAGGTAGTTGCCGCCGAGAATGGCGACAAACGCAAGAATCACCCCGATAAGGCTGAGCACATCCATCAGAGGCAGGCCTCCGCCAGGTGCTTGCCGATGTCATCCAGGCTGTAAACAGCGTCCGCCAGATTGGCTTTGACAATCGCCATCGGCATGCCATAGATCACACAACTGGCTTCATCCTGCGCCCACACCTGACTACCGCCCTGCTTGAGCAGACGTGCGCCTTCTCGACCATCCGCGCCCATGCCGGTAAGAACCACGGCCAGCACCTTGTCGGCAAAGGACTTGGCCGCCGAGCCAAAGGTGATATCCACGCAGGGCTTGTAGTTCAGGCGCTCATCACCCGGCAGGATTTTCACCATGCCGCGCTGATCGACCATCATCTGCTTGCCGCCAGGGGCCAGCAGCGCCAAGCCCGGACGCAGCATGTCACCGTCCTCAGCCTCTTTGACGGAGATGCGGCACAGCTTGTCGAGACGCTCGGCAAATGCCTTGGTGAACGCCGCTGGCATGTGCTGAATCAACACGATTGGCGCTGGAAAGTTGGCTGGCAACTGGGTCAGAACACGCTGCAGGGCGACCGGCCCACCGGTGGAGGTACCAATCGCTACCAACCGATAGGACTTGCGCTTGACCGCTGCCGCCGCGACTGCAGGACTGCTGGGTGCAGGACTTGCCGGACGAGCCAACGCACTCGGCGCATGCACGGGAGCGCTCGCCTGGACGGGCGTGGCAACAGGTGCTGCGCGTCGATTACTGCGCGCGATGGTGTGAACCTTCTCGCAGAGCATCTGCTTAACCTTTTCCGGGTTACGCGAGATGTCTTCAAAGTTCTTCGGCAAGAAATCGACCGCACCGGCATCCAGCGCATCGAGGGTCACCCGCGCGCCCTCATGGGTCAGCGAGGAGAACATCAACACCGGTGTCGGGCAGCGCTGCATGATGTTCCGCACCGCCGTGATGCCATCCATCATGGGCATTTCATAGTCCATGGTGATCACATCCGGCTTCAGCGCCAGCGCCTGATCGATGGCTTCACGGCCATTGGTGGCAGTGCCCACCACTTGAATATTCGGGTCAGCGGAAAGAATTTCCGAAACACGGCGGCGGAAGAAACCGGAATCGTCCACCACCAGGACCTTGACAGCCATACACACTCCTAAGCAGGTGCGCGGTCAACTGACCAACGCACCAGAAAATCAGACGCGACGCGCGTAACGCTTGAGCATGCTCGGCACATCGAGGATCAGGGCAATACGCCCGTCCCCGGTAATAGTGGCGCCGGACATGCCAGGAGTGCCCTGCAGCATTTTCCCCAAGGGTTTAATTACCACTTCTTCCTGGCCAACCAGTTGATCGACGACAAAGCCGATGCGCTGGGTACCCACGGAGAGAATCACCACATGCCCCTCACGCTGTTCTTCATGCGCCGCCGAATGAATCAGCCAGCGCTTAAGGTAAAACAGCGGCAAGGCCTTGTCCCGCACGATAACCACTTCCTGGCCATCGACCACATTGGTACGCGAGAGATCCAAGTGGAAAATTTCATTGACGTTGACCAGCGGGAAGGCAAACGCCTGATCCCCGAGCATCACCATCAAGGTCGGCATGATCGCCAGGGTCAACGGCACCTTAATGACAATCTTGGTGCCCTGGCCCTTGGCCGAGTAGATATTGATGATGCCGTTGAGCTGGGAAATCTTGGTTTTCACCACGTCCATGCCCACACCACGACCGGACACGTCGGAAATCTCGGCTTTGGTCGAGAAGCCCGGCGCGAATATCAGGTTGTAGCATTCGGTTTCGCTCAAACGGTCTGCCGCATCACGGTCCAGCACGCCTTTCTCAACAGCCTTGGCCCGCAACACATCAGGGTCCATACCGTTGCCGTCATCGGAGATCGACAGCAGAATGTGATCGCCTTCCTGCTGGGCCGCCAGTACGATCTTGCCGCTACGGCTCTTGCCGTTGGCTTCGCGCTGCTCAGGCGACTCGATGCCATGGTCAACCGAGTTGCGCACCAAGTGCACCAACGGATCGGCCAGGGCCTCAACCAGGTTCTTGTCGAGATCGGTTTCTTCACCGACCAGCTCCAGGTTGATTTCTTTCTTCAGGCTACGCGCCAAGTCACGTACCAAGCGCGGAAAGCGACCAAATACTTTCTTGATCGGCTGCATACGGGTTTTCATCACCGCCGTTTGCAGATCTGCGGTGACCACATCCAGGTTGGACACGGCCTTGGCCATGGCCTCATCGCCGCTATTGGAGCCCAAGCGCACCAGACGGTTACGCACCAGCACCAGCTCACCGACCATGTTCATGATTTCGTCGAGCCGCGCGGTATCCACACGTACAGTGGTTTCAGCCTCACTGGCCGCCGGTTTATCGGCAGCCGCGGCAGGTGCCGCAGGCTTGGCGGGTTCAGCCTTGGCCGCGACTGGCGCAGGGGCCGGCTTGGCAACGGGTTTGCTCGCCGCAGGGGCCGCTGGGGCAGGCACGGCAGCGACAGGTGCAGGTGCAGGTGCAGGTGCAGCAGGTTCAACGAACTTGCCCTTGCCGTGCAACTGATCCAGCAACGCCTCAAACTCATCGTCGGTAATGTTTTCACCGGAGCTTGGCGCAACGCTGGGCGCGGCGACTGCTGCAGGCTCATCATTGCCAGCGGCAAACTGCCCCTTGCCGTGCAACTGATCAAGCAGCGCTTCAAATTCATCGTCGGTGATTTCATCACCGGATGCCGGAGCAGCGGCTGGCGCTGGGGCTAGTGCAGCGGGCGCCGACTCTTCTGCCGGGGCAACAAACTGCCCCTTGCCATGCAGCTGATCCAGCAGGGCTTCGAATTCATCATCCGTAATTTCATCGCCCGACGTCGCCACCGGAGCGACCTCAGCAACCGCAGCGGGCTCAGCCAAGGCATCGAGCAACTGATCGAATTCGCTGTCGGTGATATCACCTTCGACTTCAGGCTCAGGCTCAGGCTCAGGCTCAGGCTCAGGCACGACTTCAGCCTGTGGTTCAGGAGCTGCTTCAGCAACCACCTCCACGGCTGAGGCAGGCTCAGCGAGGCGCGCCAAGGCGGCCAACAGTTGCGGAGTGGCGGGAGTCAGCTCGACGCGCTCACGCACTTCGGTAAACATGCCATTGACCGCATCCAGGGCCTCAAGCACCACATCCATCAGCTCGGAATCAACCCGACGCGAGCCTTTACGCAAAATGTCGAACACGTTTTCGGCGATATGGCAGCACTCCACCAGCTCATTGAGCTGAAGGAATCCGGCGCCGCCTTTAACGGTGTGAAACCCACGGAAAATCGCATTGAGCAAATTCATATCGTCCGGGCGGCTTTCCAGCTCAACCAACTGCTCGGACAATTGCTCAAGAATCTCGCCGGCCTCTACCAGGAAGTCCTGGAGAATCTCTTCATCGGCGCCGAAGCTCATTCGCGTGCTCCCTAAAATCCAAGGCTGGACAGCAGATCATCGACATCGACCTGACCGGATACGACGTCATCACGCTTATCGGCATGAATCTGCGGACCTTCACCCCTGGTTGGCTCTTTTTGTTGTTCTTGTTCGGCACGCAATGCGTCGTGATCGTGCTGAATGCCGGTGTAGCGATCGATCTGCGAGGCCATGCACACCAGTTTGACCAAGTTTCGCTCGACCTCTGTTACCAGACTAGTGACCCGTTTGATCACCTGCCCAGTTAGATCCTGAAAATCTTGCGCCAGCAAAATGTCGTTGAGGTTGCCGGACAATTTGCTGCTGTCGCGCTCGCTACGCTCGAGGAACAACTCGATACGTTTGGCCAGCTCGCGAAACTCATCGGCACCGACCTCGCGACGCATAAAGCGCGCCCAATCAACCCCCAAGGATCGCGACTCGCTGCTCAAATCATTGACCAACGGCGCGCTCTCCTCCACCAGATCCATAGTGCGGTTAGCGGCTTTCTCGGTCATGCGCACAACGTAGTTGAGACGCTCGGTGGCATCACTGATCTGCGACACCTCCTCCGCATGGGAGCCGTGCAAATCGATTTGAAAGTTGACGATGGAGTTGTGCAGCTCACGAGTTAGCTTGCCGACCTCGAAATACAGGCCTTGATCGCGTGCTTTGTTTAAATCGTGAATGACTTGTACAGCGTCGCCGAAATTGCCTCGTTCGAGGCTGTCCAGCAAATCTCGGGCGTGAGTTTTAAGGCTCGTTTCTAGATCGCCCATCTGCGGTTTTTCGTGCTCCATAGCGCCCTCGCGGCAGACATCAGCCGTTAACCCGCTCAAAGATCTTGTCGATCTTCTCTTTCAGCACTTGAGCAGTGAACGGCTTAACTACATAGCCATTCACCCCCGCCTGCGCCGCTTCAATAATCTGGTCGCGCTTGGCTTCTGCGGTCACCATCAACACCGGTAACTGCTTCAGGCGCTCGTCGGCACGCACCGCACGCAACAGGTCAATACCCGTCATGCCCGGCATGTTCCAGTCAGTGACCAGAAAGTCGAAACTGCCACTCTGCAACATCGGCAGTGCTGTAACGCCGTCATCGGCCTCGGCGGTATTGGTAAAACCCAAGTCACGCAAGAGGTTCTTGATGATCCGGCGCATCGTCGAGAAGTCATCGACGATGAGGATTTTCATATTCTTGTCCAAATCGACCTCCGTACAGTCCTAAACATGCCCAGCGCCTGGACATGCCGTGCAATCGTGAAACCAGCGTTGTGCTTAGTGCTCACGCCATTCGCCTAGCCGGGCCCGCAAACGTGCGGCGCACTGGCTGTGTAACTGGCTGACGCGAGATTCACTGACCCCCAGCACTTCGCCAATCTCCTTCAGATTCAGCTCTTCATCGTAATACAGGGCCAGGATCAAGCGTTCGCGCTCTGGCAAGTTGGCGATGGCATCAGCCAGCGCCGCCTGGAAGCGTTCCTCTTCCAGATCACCAGAGGGCTCAAGCTGGGTAGTGCCCCTTTCTTCATGACTACCGCCCGGCTCGTTTTCCTGTAACAGGTCATCGAAGCTGAACAAACGGCTGCCCAAAGTGTCGCTCAGAATGCCGTAGTAATCCTCGAGACTCAATTGGAGTTCGGCCGCAACCTCTTGATCTTTAGCGTCTCGACCTGTTCTGGCCTCAACTTTTCGAATTGCATCGCTAACCATACGACTGTTTCGATGCACCGAACGCGGTGCCCAATCGCCTTTACGCACGTCATCAAGCATGGCACCGCGGATGCGAATACCCGCGTAAGTTTCAAAACTGGCGCCCTTGGTGGCATCGTATTTGGTGGAAGCTTCGAGCAAGCCAATCATGCCCGCCTGGATCAAATCGTCCACCTGCACGTTAGCGGGTAACCGCGCCAACAGGTGATAAGCAATGCGTTTGACCAGAGGCGCATAGCGCTCGATCAACTGGTGCCGGGAGTCCTGCGCCTGCGCTTTGCTGTACATACGAAGTCCAGTGGCTGCTGTCATACGCCGATGTCCGCACTCGACTGCTGCTGCACTAAGCGCTCAACGAAAAACTCCAGATGTCCACGCGGGTTGGCCGGTAAGGGCCAGGCATCAACTTTCTGGGCAATTGCCTTGAATGCCAGCGCGCATTTCGAGCGCGGGAACGCTTCATACACTGCACGTTGCTTCTGCACGGCCTTGCGTACCGATTCGTCGTAGGGAATGGCCCCTACGTACTGCAAGGCCACGTCAAGAAAACGATCAGTGACCTTAGTCAGCTTAGCAAACAGATTGCGTCCTTCTTGCGGACTGTGGGCCATGTTGGCCAGCACCCGGAAACGACTCATGCCGTGATCGCGATTGAGCAGTTTGATCAGCGCGTAGGCGTCGGTGATCGAGGTGGGCTCATCGCACACCACCAGCAGGACTTCCTGGGCGGCGCGCACAAAACTCACCACGCCATCGCCAATGCCGGCGGCGGTATCGATGATCAACACATCAAGGTTGTCGCTGATCTCGCTGAACGCCTGAATCAAACCGGCGTGCTGCATCGGCGTCAGCTGCACCATGCTCTGGGTACCGGATGCGGCAGGCACAATGCGGATGCCGCCCGGCCCTTGCAACAGCACGTCACGCAGTTCGCACTCACCACTGATCACGTCTTCCAGCGTACGTTTGGCGGTCAGCCCCAGCAGCACGTCGACGTTAGCCAACCCCAGGTCGGCGTCCATCAACATGACCCGCCGACCAAGGTCGGCCAGGGCCAGGGACAGGTTCACCGACACATTGGTCTTGCCGACGCCGCCCTTGCCGCCGGTCACCGCAATCACCTGAACGGGATGCATACTACCCATGTTCTCTACACACCTTGTCTTGCTTCAACTGGGATCGCCTGTCTGAGTTAACTCAGGAACGTCAGGCGATGCAAGGTACACACCTTCTCACAGGCTAGCCGACGCGCTGGGAGGGGTGCTGATATAAATCCGCAAACATATCGGCCATGGCATCTTCACTGGGCTCTTCGGGCGCCTGCAGACTCACGGCGCGACTAACCAGTTGATGGCTGCGCGGCACCTGCAAATCATCAGGAATCTTAGGCCCATCAGCCAGATAGGCTACCGGTAGGTGCTGGCTGATAGCCAGCCCTAAAACCTCACCCAGGCTGGTGGCTTCATCCAGTTTGGTCAAGATACAGCCGGACAATCCACAACGCTTGTAACTATGGTACGCCGCCTTGAGCACTTGGCTCTGGCTGGTGGCAGCTAAAACCAGATAATTCTTTGCCTTGACGCCACGGCTCGCCAGGGCCTCCAGCTGCATGCGCAGCTCGGGGGCGCTGCCCGGCAGCCCGGCGGTATCGATCAACACCACACGCTTACGCACCAGCGGCGCCAGGGCCTGGGTCAGGGATTGGCCAGGATCAACCTGGGTCACCGAGACATTGAGAATGCGCCCCAGAGTTTTGAGCTGCTCCTGGGCGCCAATGCGATAGCTGTCCATGCTCACCAAGGCGATATTTTGCGCGCCGTACTTGAGCACATAGCGCGCGGCCAGCTTAGCCAAGGTGGTGGTTTTACCCATGCCCGCCGGCCCTACCAAGGCAATCACTCCGCCCTCTTCCAGCGGCTCAACCTGCGGCGTACGAATGGCGTGGGCCAGATGAGCCAGCAGCATGCGCCAGGCCTGGCGCGGCTCGGTCACCTTGGCAACCCGCTCCAGCAATGCCCGCGACAAATCGGCCGACAAGCCCATGCGCTGTAGACGCCGCCACAGATTGGCCTGCTGCGGCTTGCGGGTTTGCAGCTGACCCCAGGCAATCGAACCCAGCTGCACTTCGATCAATTCACGCAGGCCATGCAGTTCAAAACGCATGGCATCCAGGGCGCTTTGCTCGGTGCCGGAAGAGGCTGCAGAGGCACTGCGCGGCAAGGCCGGACGAGGCGCCAGCGGTTTGGCGGTGGCTGCAGTCGGGGCGAACAACTGGCCATTCTGGCCGTTGTCAGCCTCCACCCGCGTGGTCAGTTCGGCATGGGCACTGGCGATCCGCGACTGGGTCTTGCGCAACTCAGCTTCCAGAGCCGGATTGGCCTGACG
>JAXHOM010000026.1:0-10425 GCA_034519305.1 Pseudomonas sp. | reverse complement strand
GGTCTGGGCTATTTGCTGGAGGCAGCAGGTGACTGAACCGGGCAGCTTGCGTGGGCGGCTGATCCGCCGATTGGCGTTGTTGCTTGCGCTGATTTTGCTGGTTAGCAGCCTGAGTGCCTACTGGAGTGCTCGCCATGCCGCCGACACCGCCTACGACCGCACCTTGCTGGCATCGGCGCGAGCGATTGCGGCAGGTCTGTACAGCGAATCAGGGCAGTTGAAAGCCAATATTCCGTATGTGGCGTTGGATACCTTTGCCTACGACAGCGCTGGGCGCATCTATTACCAGGTGCTCGGCGTGCAGGGGATGCTGGTCTCTGGTTATGAGGGCTTGCCCGTCGCTCCAGCAGGTACTCGGCGTACCGAGGATTACCCGGCGCTGGCGCATTTCTATGATGGTGAATTTCGCCACCAGGGCGTGCGGGTGGTCAGTCTGTTGCAGCCGGTCAGCGAGCCGGGGCTTAGCGGCATGGCTGAGATTCGTGTGGCGGAAACCCAAGGCGCGCGTGAGCGCATGGCTCGTGAGCTGTTGCTCGGCACCTTGTTACGCATGGGCGTGCTGGTGTTGAGTGCTTTGCTGTTGGTGTGGCTGGCCGTCAGTGCGGCATTGCGGCCGCTGGAGATCTTGCGGCGCAGCGTGGCAAGTCGCGACAGTGATGACCTTCGTCCTCTGCCAGAGGCGGGCATGCCGCGGGAGTTGGGGCCGTTGATTGTGGCCTTGAACCACTTTAATGAGCGTCTGCGCGGCCTGTTCGAGCGTCAGGCGCAATTTATTGCCGATGCGGCCCATGAGCTGCGTACACCGCTGGCGGCGCTCAAGGCGCGGGTCGAATTGGGCTTGCGCGCCCAGGATGCCGCGGTGTGGCGCAGTACGTTGGAGGACACGGCGCAGCACACCGACAAGCTCACGCATCTGGCCAATCAGCTGCTTTCCTTGGCGCGTATCGAAAGCGGTGCGCGGGCGATAGCCGAAGGCGGGGCGCAGCGTCTCGATCTCAGTCAATTGGCCCGCGAGCTGGGGTTGGCCCTGGCGCCACTGGCTCACGCGCGGGGTATCTCCCTGGCGTTGGAGGCCGAGCAGGCAGTGTGGGTTCGCGGCGAACCGACGTTGCTCAACGAGCTGTTGTGCAACTTGCTGGATAACGCCCTGGCGCATACCCCTGTCGGGGGCAATGTGATTCTGCGGGTGTTGCCAGCCGGGGTGTTGGAGGTCGAGGACGACGGCCCGGGGATTCCGCAGGAGGACTGCGATCAGGTGTTTGCGCGATTTTATCGGCGTAGCAACAAGGGCTCTGGGGCGGGGTTGGGATTGGCGATTGTTGGTGAGATCTGTCGCGCCCATCAGGCCGAAATCAGCCTGCATCAGGCTGATCCACACGGTTTGCTGGTGCGGGTCGCATTTGCTGTTGAGGCTGACTAAACGGCTGTGGACAGCCCCCTGGCAGCTCTCTAGTGCCATGCAGTCGCTGATAAAGCAGCCCGAATAACAGTTATTTCAACGCTCATAAGGCTTTTCGTAGGAGCGGCTTCAGCCGCGAATTGCCCCCGCTCTCGACTTACCGCTCGGCCGCCTTACTGCAGCATGCACATGGCCGCTTCCATGGCGGCATTGAGGTCTTCGTCTTCGCTGATGTCCTGGTTCGGGTCCAGGCCCAGCTTGGCGAACGCGGGGATTTTGCTCCAGTCCAGCTTGGTGTAGGGGTGTTCGGTGCCGATGTAGCTCTGCAGCGTGGCGACCTGAACGATGTCGACATAGTCGACTTTGGCGGAGTCGCGGCTGAAGTCCAAATACTGGCTGGGGATCATGGCGATCTGCTCGGGGAACTCCCAGGTGCGCAGGATCTTGTCGCCAATGATCGGGTGAATCTGCTCGATTACATGGTTGAGGCTGATGGAGTCGGACAGCAGCTCGTTGTGGTCTTCAGCGTAGGTCAGGATCGGCAGGGCGCCAATCATGTGCACCAGGCCGGCGAGGGTGGCCTGGTCAGGCAGCAAGCGAGTGAACTGTTTGCACAGTACGTGGCAGATGCCGGCGATTTCGGTGCTTTTGTTCCACACTTCACGCATTTTGTGGTCGACCACGTCCGAGGTGGCCTGGAACATCTGCTCCATGGCCAGGCCTGTGGCCAGGTTGCAGGTGTAGTTGATGCCTAGGCGGTTGATGGCCATGGACAGGTCGGTGATTTCCTTGCTGGTGCGCAGCAGCGGGCTATTCACCACCTTGATGATGCGTGCGGTAAGGGCCGCGTCGTTACCGATCACCTTGCTCAGTTGTGGCGTGCCGATATTCGGGTCTTCGGCGGCTTCGCGCACTTTCAGGGCCACTTCCGGCAGGGTAGGCAGGACCAGGTCGTCGTTGTCGATGGCCTGGATCAGTTCCTGTTGGACTTTATCGGCAAGCTTGCTCATCTCGGTTCTCTTGTTCTGGCGGTTGCCCGTACAGGTTGCTGTGCGGGCCAAAGGGTTCTAGCGCTGAATTTCGCGGTCAACGTCCAGAGTATAGGGTAGGTCGAGGCGTTGCAGGGCGGGGCCCTCCAGGCTGCCCAGGTGCAGGTGGCCATCCAGCAAGGCGTCCTCCTGAACCACGGCCAGCAACTCAATGCCGTCGCTGCTGCGGGCTGCGAGCACCACATCGCCGACGCTGCTGCCATGCACTGGCGAGAACAATGGCGTCGCCACGGCTGGCACCGTGTCGCCGGCCAGGCTCAGGCGGTACAGGCGGCGCTTGAGCTTACCCAGGTATTGCATGCGCGCGACGATTTCCTGGCCGGTGTAGCAGCCCTTCTTGAAGCTGACGCCGCCGAGGGCCTGCAGGTTGATCATCTGCGGGATCAGCTGTTCGCGGGTGGCGCCGAACACTTGGCCTACGCCTGCGCGCACCTGGGCCAGCAGCCAGTCGTTGAGCGGTGCTTCGCGCAGGTGCGCGGTAAGCGTCGCCAGGACGGTCTCGGTTTGGGCAACGGGTGCCCAGAGTTCGCTGCGGCCATCGCTTAGGCGCACGGCGAGCATGCTATCGACGTGTATCACGCTGTCTGCCGTGGCAGGCAGGTTCAGGCCGAGGCTGGTCAGTACGGCGTCACCGCCTTGCAGGCCGATGCGCAGCCATTGCGCGCTTTCGTCGCTCAGCTTGGATTTGCTGAATGCCGCGTACTTCTGCAAGTCGGTCAGTTGGCTGTCGAGCAACTCACTGGCCATGGCCAGCAGGTAACCATCGCCTTGCTGAACAATGCGAAAGCTCGACAGCATGCGGCCCTTGGGGGTGCAGCGTGCGCCCAGGCTGGCAGTGTCGGCACTCAGGTAGTTGAGGTTGCAGGTCAGTTGACCTTGCAGGAACTTGCTGGCGTCTGGGCCGCGAACGGCCAGCAGGCCTTCGTGGCTGAGGCGGCAGAAAAAGGCAGAGTCGGTGAAAACGAGGTCGGTCATTACTGATCGCTGGGCAAAAGTCAGGGTTGTCATCATAGAGTGCTGCCGCAGGCTTGTCAGCGGGTGCAGGCAAGCGCCGCGCCCCGCTATAATGCCGCTCTATTTCGAGGAGCGACTCCATGGTCGATACGACTGAACTCAACCGTCTGTTCTGGCACAGCCGCCGCGGCATGCTGGAATTGGATGTGCTGCTGGTGCCTTTCGTGCGCGAGGTGTTCGCCACGCTGGAAGAAGACGATCAGGAGCGTTATCGCAAGCTGCTGACCTGCGAAGATCAGGACATGTTCGGCTGGTTTATGCAGCGTGAAGTGCCGGAAGACCCGGATCTGAAGCGCATCGTCGACATGATTCTGGATCGTGTCCAGCCCAAGTAAGCCCTTCGAATGCCGCTGGCAGGCCTCGCGCCTGCTGCTGTGGCTCTATCTGTTGTGCCTTGGTTTGGCGTTACTGGCCGTGAGTCTGGCCGCCATCCCCGTGTGGGCGCAACTGCTGGCCGGCGGGCTGGCTCTATGTCACGCGGCCTGGACCTTGCCCAGGCACATTCTGCTGACCTCCCCCCAAGCCTTTACTGCCCTGCGTCACGATGCGGCTGGCTGGCAACTGTGGAATGCCGCACAGGGCTGGCAGGCGGTGCAATTGCGCCCCGACAGCCTGGCGCTGCCGTGGGCGGTGGTGCTGCATGTTCGTTTGCCGGGCGAGCGCTGGGTGCGCGGCCTGTGCATCCCGCGCGATAGTTTGGCGCGGGAGGTGCATCGGCGTTTGCGGGTGCGCCTGAAGTTCAGTCGGCGTAGATGGCAGGCACCAGAATAGTGTCGCGGGCCTCGGGCAGTTGCTCCGGGTAATCGAGGGTGTAATGCAGGCCACGGCTTTCATGGCGAAGCATGGCTGAACGGATGATCAACTCGGCCACCTGGGCCAGGTTGCGCAACTCGATCAGGTCACGGCTGACCTTGTAGTTACTGTAGAACTCGTCAATTTCGTCCAACAACAGACGCACCCGGTGCTGGGCGCGCTGCAGGCGCTTATTGGTGCGCACGATGCCGACGTAGTCCCACATAAAACGGCGTAATTCGTCCCAGTTGTGCGCAATGATCACGTCCTCGTCGGAGTCGGTGACTTGGCTGGCGTCCCAGCCCGGCAGGGTGCTGGGGATTTTGACCTGGGCCAGTTGCGCGCAGATGTCGGCGGCTGCCGAGCGGGCGTAGACGAAGCACTCCAGCAGCGAGTTGCTGGCCATACGGTTGGCGCCGTGCAGGCCGGTGAAGCTGGTTTCGCCGATGGCATACAGACCTGGAATGTCGGTGTGCCCGGCCTGGTCAACGACCACGCCGCCGCAGGTGTAGTGCGCCGCCGGCACCACCGGGATGGGTTCGCGGGTGATGTCGATGCCGAAAGTCAGGCAGCGTTCATAAACAGTGGGGAAGTGCGACTTCACGAACTCGGCCGGCTTGTGGCTGATGTCCAGGTATACGCAGTCGATCCCCAGGCGCTTCATCTCATGGTCGATGGCGCGGGCGACGATATCGCGCGGTGCCAGTTCGGCGCGCGGGTCGAAACGCGGCATAAAGCGCTGGCCGTTGGGCAGTTTGAGCAGGGCGCCTTCGCCACGCAGGGCTTCGGTCACCAGAAAACTCTTGGCTTGCGGGTGATACAGGCAGGTGGGGTGGAACTGGTTGAACTCCAGGTTGCCCACCCGGCAACCGGCGCGCCAGGCCATGGCGATACCGTCGCCGCAGGCGCCGTCGGGGTTGCTGGTGTACAGGTAGACCTTGGCCGCGCCGCCGCAGGCGAGCACGACGAAGCGGGCGCTGTAGGTGTCCACTTCACCGCTGGCGCGATTGAGCACATAGGCGCCGAGGCAGCGATGGCCGGGCAGACCGAGCTTGCGTTCGGTGATCAGGTCGACCGCCACGCGCTGTTCCAGCAGCTCGATGTTCGGTCGTTGCCGGGCCTGGCCCAGCAGGGTGTTGAAGATCGCGGCGCCGGTGGCGTCGGCGGCATGGATGATGCGCCGATGGCTATGGCCGCCTTCGCGGGTCAGGTGGAACTCGAAGCCGCCGTCTTCCCGGGCGTGCTCATCATCGCGGGTAAAGGGCACGCCCTGTTCGATCAGCCAGTCGATGGCTTCGCGGCTGTGCTCGACGGTGAAGCGCACAGCATCCTCGCGGCACAGGCCGCCGCCTGCATTCAGGGTGTCTTCGACGTGGGATTCGACCGTGTCGGCATCGTCCAGCACGGCGGCTACACCGCCCTGGGCCCAGTAGGTGGAGCCGTTGTCCAGCGAGCCCTTGCTCAGCACGGCAATGCGCAGGTGCGGCGGCAAGGTGAGCGCCAGGGTCAGGCCTGCGGCGCCACTGCCGATCACCAAAACGTCGTGCTGAAAATGTTGGCTCATGTCCGATATCCGCAAAAAAAGCGCTGGCTAGTATATAGATGGGGTCGAGTGCGCAGTAGCGCCGCGCAATCTGGCTGTGTCGATGGGGAACTTTTCCCCGCGTTGCGCTTCTATAGGCGCGCGCAGACCACGGCATGTGGGTGTACTGCTGTCTTGTAACGGATTTTCCGTATTTCTGCTCAACTGCAATAAGATTGTCGCCGCAGTCTGGCACGGGTCAGGCTGAGCGGCGTCACGCGGAGTCGAAGGTATTCTGCAGGAAGCTTGCGTGAGGGGAGAACTTTTGCACAACCGTCGAGTCTATCTTGGCAGAGCGGTTGGCTGATGCGGTGCTCCCTCATACGCACAACGAGGAGTGTTCATGCTAACCCAGGAAGAGGATCAGCAGCTGGTCGAGCGCGTACAGCGCGGAGACAAGCGGGCTTTTGATCTGTTGGTGCTGAAATACCAGCACAAGATTCTCGGGTTGATCGTGCGGTTTGTGCGCGACCCCCATGAAGCCCAGGATGTGGCTCAGGAAGCTTTTATCAAGGCCTATCGGGCCTTGGCGAATTTTCGTGGTGACAGCCAGTTTTATACCTGGCTGTACCGCATCGCCATCAACACGGCGAAGAACTATCTGGTGGCGCGCGGTCGGCGCCCGCCAGAGTCGGATATCAGTGCCGAAGATGCCGAATTCATGGATGGCGATCACGACCTCAAGGACATTGAGTCACCTGAACGCCTGATGTTGCGGGATGAAATCGAAGCCACTGTGCATCGTGCCATTGCCGCATTACCCGAGGATTTGCGCACGGCCTTGACCCTGCGCGAGTTCGACGGTTTGAGTTATGAGGACATTGCGGCGGTTATGCAGTGTCCGGTCGGGACTGTGCGGTCGCGGATTTTCCGTGCCCGTGAAGCCGTTGATAAAGCCCTGCAGCCGTTATTGCAGGACGCCTGATAGTGCGGCGCAAGCCGAGAGAGGAAACATCATGAGTCGTGAAGCCCTGCAGGAATCGCTGTCCGCACTGATGGATAACGAAACCGATGAGCTTGAACTGCGCCGCGTCCTGGCGGCCAGTGGCGAAAGTGAGGTGCGGGCCACGTGGGCGCGTTATCAGGTGGCCCGTGCGGTCATGCATAAAGAGTTGCTGGAGCCTCGCCTGGATCTGGCCGCAGCGGTGTCTGCTGCCTTGGCCGATGAGCCGGTGCCTGCTGCCAGCCAACCACGCTTGCCGTGGCGCGGGCTGGGGCGTTTGGCCGTGGCCGCATCGGTGACAGTCGCCGTGTTGGCCGGGGTGCGTATGTACAATCAGGATGATCTGGCAACCACGCAACTGGCCCAGCGCGACGCTCTGCCCTTGTTGCAAGCGCGTCCACTGCAGGGGCCTGCGGTACTGGCCGGTTATACGACCAATAGCGTTGCAGTGCCGCAAGGTCAGGGCGCTACTGATGCCCAGCAGCGTTGGCAGCAACAGCATCTGCCGGCCTATGTCCGTCAGCATGCCCAGCAGGCCGCCTTTATTGGTACGCAAAGCGCATTGCCGTATGCCCGTGCGGCGAGCATGGAAGGCCGCTGAGTCCTTCTATGCGTGCTTTTCCTCTTCTGGCCGTCTTGCTGCTTGGGTTGGTTGCGCCGGTGCAGGCGGATCAGCAGGCCACCGCGGATGTGGCGGGCTGGCTGAAACGAATGGCCGCTGCGGAGCGCCGGCACAGTTACCAGGGCACCTTTGCCTATGAGCGCAATGGCAGCTTTTCGACCCATGGCATCTGGCATCGGGTTGAGGCGAATGGCCAAGTGCGTGAGCGTTTGCTGCAATTGGATGGCCCAGCCCAGGAGGTTGTGCGCATCAATGGCCGACCGCAGTGCGTGAGCGGCGCGCCAGCTGAGCAATTGACAGAGGTAGTGCCGCCGGCCTTGCGCCAGTTGGCGGCGGAGCAGTTGGTGGGGCATTACGATTTGCGCATTGTCGGCGAATCGCGGGTGGCGGGGCGCAGCGCCGTGGTTCTGCTGATGCTGCCGCGTGATCGCCATCGTTATGGTTTCGAGCTGCACCTGGATCGGTTGACCGCTTTGCCGCTCAAATCACTGATGCTCAGTGAGCAAGGTCAGTTGCTGGAGCGCTTTCAATTTACCCAGCTGGACACCCTCACCCCGCTGAGCGAGCAAGCGTTGCGCCCGAGTGTTAGCTGCTTGCCGATCAAGTTGGCGCCGGCGGCGCTTGTTACCGTCAATCACTGGCATTCCAGTTGGCTGCCGGCGGGTTTTAACTTACTGGCAACACACGAACGCAGCACCTCTGGCGCCGGGGCTGTGGTGACATGGTTGATGTTTGGCGATGGTTTGGCGCGGTTTTCCGTGTTCATTGAGCCGCTGCAGGGCGAGTCGGTTGTGGATGCCCGCACCCAGCTAGGGCCTACCGCGGTAGTGTCCAAACGTATGCCGACGGCGGCGGGTGAGTTTACCGTTACGGTGGTCGGTGAAATTCCGCCTGGCACTGCCGAGCGCGTGGCGCTGGCGATGCGACCTGCGCAGGAGTCGGCGCAATGATTGAGGAACCGGGCCGCGTTGTGGCGTTGGAGGAGGGGGCTGTATGGGTGCAAACCGTGCGCAAAAGCACCTGCTCCAGTTGTTCGGCCAATGCCGGCTGTGGTCAGGGTTTGCTCGATAAGCTGGCCATCAGTAGTCAGCGCGGCAATGTGCGGGCGTTGACTGACCTGCAGTTGGCGGTCGGCGATGAAGTGGTGATTGGCGTGCGCGAAGAGTTATTGCTGGGCAGCGCCGTGCAGGTTTACCTGTTGCCGCTGCTGGCGTTGCTGGGCGGCGGTTTTATCGCGCAAAGCCTTGGGCTGAGTGAGCCGTTGAGTATTTTGCTCGGGCTGGGTGCGTTGTTGGCGGCGGGCTTGCTGGTGCGCTGGCGCAGTATGCGCGTAGCCGATGATCCAGATCTGCAGCCGGTGGTGGTGCGGGCACTGTTGCTCGGTTCGGCGAGTTGCTCTACACCGTGATGGATGTTTTTAACCAGGGGTTCTAACGCAATGCTGAAATTCAAATCCTATTGCGCCACGCTGGTGGCGGTATTGCTGATGAGTCAGGCGCTGGTGGCCAATGCTCAGTTGCCGGACTTTACCGGGCTGGTAGAAGCCGCTTCTCCGGCCGTGGTGAATATCAGTACCCGGCAGAAGGTGCCGCAGCGGGCGATGGCCGCCAACGGCCAGCAAATGCCCAACTTGGAAGGCTTGCCGCCCCAATTCCGCGAATTTTTTGAGCGCAGCATTCCGCAGCAGCCGCGTAATCCCGGCGGCCGTCAGCGGGAGGCTCAGTCGCTGGGCTCGGGTTTTATCATTTCTGCCGACGGCTATGTGCTGACCAATAATCACGTGGTGGCGGACGCCGATGAAATCATCGTGCGTCTGTCGGACCGCAGTGAGCTGGAAGCCAAGCTGATTGGTGCCGACCCGCGCACCGACGTGGCTTTGCTCAAGGTCGAGGGCAAGGGCCTGCCAATTCTGAAGCTGGGCAAGTCCGATGATTTGAAAGTGGGCGAGTGGGTGCTGGCCATCGGTTCGCCGTTTGGCTTTGATCATTCGGCCACTGCCGGCATTGTTTCGGCCAAGGGTCGCAGCTTGCCCAATGAGAGCTATGTGCCCTTCATTCAGACGGATGTGGCCATCAACCCCGGTAACTCTGGCGGCCCGTTGTTTAACCTGGACGGCGAAGTAGTTGGTATCAACTCGCAGATTTTTACCCGTTCGGGTGGATTTATGGGCCTGTCGTTCGCGATTCCCATTGATGTCGCCATGGATGTGGCCACTCAGCTGAAATCGTCTGGCAAGGTCAGTCGCGGCTGGCTAGGCGTGGTGATTCAGGAAGTGAACAAGGACCTGGCCGAGTCGTTTGGGCTGGAGAAACCGGCCGGCGCGCTGGTTGCCCAGGTGTTGCAGGACGGCCCGGCAGCCAAGGGTGGTTTGCAGGTCGGTGATGTGATCTTGAGCCTGAACGGTCAACCTATCGTGATGTCCGCCGACTTGCCCCATCTGGTCGGTGCCCTCAAGGCTGGCGACAAGGCTGAGCTGGATGTCGTGCGTGAAGGCGAGCGCAAGATGCTGGCCATGACGGTTGGCGCCCTGCCGGATGATGACGAAGAACTGGTGGCCAGTGCGGCGCCGGGTGAGGGTGTAAGCAGCAACCGCTTGGGCGTGGCGGTGGTCGAGTTGACCGCTGAGCAGAAGAAAACCCTGGATGTGACCAGCGGTGTACTGGTCAAAGACGTGCAGGATGGTCCTGCGGCCCTGATGGGCGTGCGTCCCGGTGATGTGATCACTCATCTAAATAATCAGGCCATCGACACCAGCAAGACCTTTGCGGCCATCGCCAAGGCCCTGCCCAAGGATCGCTCGGTCTCGATGCGCGTGCTGCGCGGCGGGCGGGCCAGCTTTATTACCTTCAAACTGGCGGAATAAGCCGACAGGCGGATGAACAGGGCGGCTTTGGCCGCCCTTTTTCGTTGCTACCGGCTGACGCCCCAGGCGTGACGCTCAGGGCGCCTTTCAGGTACACTTCCCGGCTATTTTCGGCGGGCAGTCTGCCTGCGGCCTTTTTGAGTGCTGATCCGTGAGTGACC
>JAXHOM010000012.1:0-6768 GCA_034519305.1 Pseudomonas sp. | reverse complement strand
CGCGCTCTGGCCGTCGGTGCTGACGTAGGTGATGGTCGCGGTGCCGGTGAAGTTGGTGGCTGGGGTGAAGACCAGCTGACCCGAGACAATGCTGACGGTGCCCTGGGTTGGGTCGACGCTGGCGGACTTGATGGTCAGCGCCGGGCCGTCGACGTCGGTGTCATTGGCCAGCACGTCGATGGTGACCGCAGTCTCCTCGGCGGTGGTGGCGGTGTCGGCCGCGGCGACCGGTGCATCGTCGACCGGGTTGACCGTGACTGTCACCACGGAGTCGGTGTAGGCACCTTTCGCGTCGTAGACGCGGATGGTGAAGGTGTCGTTGCCGTTGTAGTCCTTGTTTGGCGTATAGGTGTACCCGCCAGTGACGGTGTTGAGCAGCAGGGAACCGTGGTCGGCGCCGGCCTGGATGGTGTAGCTCAGCTTGTCGCCATCCACGTCGCTGGCGACGATCTGGCCGCTGACGCTTTGATCTTCATTGGTGTCCTTGGCCTGGTCAGCGGCGACCGGTGCATCGTTGATCGGCGTAACGGTGACGGTCACGGCTGTTGGTGCACTGTCGGCGCTGCCGTCGGTGCTGACGTAGGTGATGGTCGCGGTGCCGGTGAAGTTGGTGGCCGGGGTGAAGACCAGTTGGCCTGAGACAATGCTGACGGTGCCCTGAGTCGGGTCGACGCTGGCGGACTTGATGGTCAGGGCCGGGCCGTCGACATCGGTGTCATTGGCCAGCACGTCGATGGTGACCGCAGTCTCCTCGGCGGTGGTGGCGGTGTCGGCCGCGGCGACCGGTGCATCGTTGATCGGCGTAACGGTGACGGTCACGGCGGTCGGTGCACTGTCGGCGCTGCCGTCGGTGCTGACGTAGGTGATGGTCGCGGTGCCGGTGAAGTTGGTGGCCGGGGTGAAGACCAGTTGGCCCGAGACAATGCTGACGGTGCCCTGGGTAGGGTCGACGCTGGCGGACTTGATGGTCAGCGCCGGGCCGTCGACGTCGGTGTCATTGGCCAGCACGTTGATGGTGACCGGGGTCTCCTCGGCAGTGGTGGCGGTGTCGGCCTGGGCGAGGGGGGCAGCATTAGGTTGCAGTGGAGTACTGCCTGCGGCGCCGCCATCATTCCCCAACGCACTTTGCTCTTCCAGCCCGCCGGCTGCAAACCCCAGCCCCTCGGTCTCATAGCCGACAATGGCTTCAATTTGTGCGCCAGTGACATCCAGAACCACTGCGCTGTGTCCGCCGCCTGCTGCGCCACCGGTACCTGTTGCGCCGCCTGCACCTGCGGCAGTTGCTTCGAGTTCAGCGGTTGGGTCGAGGCCCAGGGTGATGGCTTGTTGCAGTTCGCTGGCGGAAAGCTCGGCGCTTGGAGTGGTGGCTACTTGTGGCGTGTCAGCGTTGGCGGTCCATTGCGAATCGCGACCTAGATCAAGAATGCGACCATCATTCAACTTAAGGCTGATCATGCCTTCCTGGCCAGTCGTCACTTGGTCGCCGGCAAACAGGCGATCGCCCTCGATCAGCAATCGGCGTGTGCCTTCGGGAGACAGGGCAAAGACTTGACCGACGATGCTTTTAACGATGGCGATGATGATGGTCATAACTGCTCTCCATTTCAGATGCTAATTGGCTGCCGAGTACCTGCTGCCTGTTAGGCGCTGGAGGAAGCCGAATCTATTTTAAGGTGGTATGTGTCACAAAATCAGCGGCTTGTGGGTTTTTGCTGTTGACTTTATAGCCAGCTGTTGACGTTCGTTGGGGTAATCCTAAACAATTGACGGAATGATGTCACTTTGCGATCGAATTTGCTGTTTTCCGCCCTTAATCGTCAATTTTAAGGCGCTATTCGAATGTCATTTTGTCTTCGATTCTATGGACGTTCTTACTTTAAGGAAGGTTTTACTTATGCGCTTCCCCGCTCTTAGTTTTGTTCCTTTCGCATTAATTATCAGTTGTCAGGTTCAGGCGCAGACCCTGCAGCAAGCCATGCAGGCGGCTTTGGAGGCGCACCCGGAAATTCAGGCCGGGGTTAACCGTCGACTTTCCGCCGATCAAAACTTGCAGGCAGCCAAGGGCGGCTATCTGCCGCGCATTGATTTGCTGGCCGGCACGGGCCGTGAAGGCACAGACAATAACTCGACCCGTAGCGACAGCAATCACTATGAAACCCTGACGCGCAGTGAATCGAGCCTGCGTTTGCGGCAGATGGTGTTTGATGGTTTTGCTACCTCCAGCGAAGTCGGACGCCAACAAGCGACGGTCAATTCGCGGGCCTATGCCTTGCTGGGCAGTGCTGAGCGCACGGCGCTGGATGTGGCTCAGGCGTATATAGATGTACTGCGCCGTGAAGAGCTGGTCAGCTTGGCCACTGAGAACCTGTTGCGTCACCAGCGTGTGCATGACCAAATTCGCTTGCGCACTGAGCGTGGTGTCGGTCGTACAGCGGATTTCGATCAGGCTGAAGCGCGTCTGGCCCAGGCCAAGAACAACCTGATTACCGAGCAGACCAACCTGGCCGATGCTCAGGTCAATTACTACAGCGTAGTGGGGCAGGACCCGCAGGAGTTGAGTCTGCCCTCTGGCCTTATCGGACAATTGCCGGCCAGTCTGCAGGAGGCGCGTCAGCAGGTGCGTGAAAACAGCCCGTTGCTGCGCTCGGCTGAGGCCGACGTACAAGCCACTGAGCAGCAGTACGAAGCAGCCAAGTCGACCTTCTACCCGCAGGTGGATGCCGAGTTGATGCAAGGCGCTGACAACAACCTGGACGGCACCCGTGGCCACGTCAATGAATGGCAGGCCATGCTGCGCATGCGCTACAACCTGTTCGCTGGCGGCAGCGACAAGGCTAATCTGCAGGCCAAGGCCTACCAGACCAACGAAGCCATGGACATTCGCAACAACGCCTTGCGTGTGTTGAGCGAGGAAATGGGGCTGGCCTGGAACGCCCTGACCAATGCGCGTGAGCAGTTGCCGATCGCCAGCGACTACGTGGACTACAACACCCGTGTCCGCGAGGCTTATCAGAAGCAGTTCTCCCTCGGCGAGCGTTCGCTGCTGGACCTGCTGGACAGTGAAAACGAACTCTTCACGTCCCAGCGTCGTCTGGCTGATATCCGCTTCAATGAGCTGTTTACTCAGTACCGGATCAAGGCGACCATGGGCCAGTTGCTGAAAAGTCAGGGTGTTGTTGCGCCGCTGGCAGCAACCCCAACCGCGGAAGTTCAGAGCAAGGCGCAATTGCCGGGCTTGAACTGAGTTCCCTTTAGTCCGTCAATCGAGAGTCCAGCGTGGTCGTAGCTGTCAGTTCATCGTTGTCCCAGGGCGACCCGCGTGGGCGCTATGACGATCCACTGCTGGACAGCTTGCTGTCACTTTGTGTGCTGCACCAGCGGCCCGCCAGTCGGACCATGCTGACGGCCGGTCTGCCGTTGCCCGCTCAACGCTTGAGTGCCGAGTTGTTGCCCCGTGCGGCAGCCCGTGCCGGCTTGCAGGGGCGCTGGTTGCGGCGCGCCCTGGCGCAGATTCCAGCGATTGCCATGCCTGCTCTGCTCGAATTGCGCGAGGGCCGCAGCGCCATTCTGCTGGGCTGGGCTGACAACGGTGATGCCCGTTTGCTGCTTAGCGAGAGTGAAGGCGGCGAGGTGCAGGTCAAGGCGGACCTGTTGGCGGAGGATTACAGCGGCCAGGTGTTCTTTGCCCAGCCGCGACATCGCTTCGATGTTGGCCATGAGAATCTCATTCCGCGGGCCCGCTCCTGGTTTCGCGACACCCTCAAACGTTCACGTTGGCTGTATATCGATGCGGTAGCGGCCAGCCTGCTGATCAACCTGATCGGCCTGGGGGCGCCGCTGTTCGTCATGAACGTCTACGACCGGGTGGTGCCCAATCAGGCTACGGCGACCTTGTGGGTGCTGGCGGTGGGCATCACCGGCGCCTATGTGTTCGACCTGATCCTCAAGACCATGCGCGGCCTGTGTCTCGACCTGGCCGGCAAGAAGACCGACCTGATCATCTCCGCCACCCTGTTCGAGCGCATCATCGGTATGGCCATGCGCCACCGGCCGGCGCGGGTTGGAAGTTTTGCGCAGAACATCCATGAATTTCAGACCCTGCGCGATTTTCTCGCGTCCTTGACCCTGACCAGTCTGATCGACCTGCCGTTTACGCTGTTGGTGTTGCTGGTGATCGGACTGCTCGGCGGCCATCTGGTGTGGATTCCGGTGCTGGCTTTTCCGCTGGCCGCATTGTGCAGCTGGGCACTGCAAAAGCCTTTGGAAGAGACCATGGAAAAGACCATGGCCCTCTCCGCTGAACGCCAGTCGTGCATGATTGAAACCCTCGGCAGCCTCGATGCGGTCAAGGTCAACAACGCCGAGAGCGAGCGTCAGTACCAGTGGGAGCAGACCATCGGCACCCTCAGTCGTCTTGAACTGCGCGTGCGTATGCTGTCCACGCTGGCGATGAACATTACCCTGCTGATTCAGCAGTTTGCCGGCGTGGCGATGATCGCTTTTGGTGTGTACATGATCATCGACGGCAACTTGAGCATGGGCGGGTTGATCGCCTGCTACATGCTCAGTGGCCGCGCCCTTGGTCCGCTGACTCAGCTGTCCGGGCTGCTGACCCGCTACCAGCAGGCACGCCTGACCATGACCAACATCGATCAAATGATGGAACTGCCCCAGGAACGTCATGAGGACGAGCGGCCACTGACCCGCCAGAGCCTGCAGGGCGCCCTGGAATTTCGTCAAGTGGACTTCAACTACCCAGGTCAGCAGAACGCCGCGCTCAAGGGCATCAATCTGGTCGTCCGTCCGGGTGAGAAGATCGGCATCATCGGTCGCAGCGGTTCGGGCAAAAGCTCCCTGGCCAAGTTGCTGGTGGGGCTGTACCAGGCCGATGGCGGCAGCTTGCTGGTGGATGGCATCGACATTCGTCAGCTGGATGTCAGCGACCTGCGCCATAACATCGGCTACGTGCCGCAGGACATTCAACTGTTCAGCGGCAGTCTGCGTGACAACCTGGTCAGCGGCGCCCGCTATGTCGAGGACGAGCTGGTGTTGCAGGCCGCGGAACTGGCTGGCGTGCATGAATTTGCCCGTCTGCATCCGCAGGGTTACGACTTGCCGGTGGGCGAGCGTGGCCAGCAACTGTCGGGTGGCCAGCGGCAGAACGTGGCCCTGGCTCGGGCCTTGTTGCTCGATCCGCCGATTTTACTGCTGGATGAGCCTACCAGCGCCATGGACAACACCGGCGAAGAGCGCCTCAAGCAGCGCCTGGCGGCGGTGATTGTCGACAAGACCGTGCTGCTGGTCACCCATCGCGCCTCCATGCTCAGTCTGGTGGACCGCTTGATCATTATCGACCGCGGCCAGGTAATTGCCGACGGGCCGAAAGAGGCGGTGATGGATGCGCTGAAGAAGGGGCAAATCAGTGTCGCTTAATACTCGTTTGCAGGCGCTGCGCCAGGCCGTGCTGGCCTATTTTATTGGTGGCCGGGTCACTGGCGATGAGCCACTGCCGGAGGTCAATAAGGCCCTGGTAGAGGACGCACCACGGGTGGTGCGCCTGACCATTTGGGCGCTGGTGGCGTGCTTTATGTTCTTCCTGTTGTGGGCCAACTTCGCCTTGATCGACGAAGTGACCCGTGGCGATGGCAAGGCCATTCCCTCATCACGGCTGCAGAAGATCCAGAACCTCGAAGGCGGCATCGTCGCCGAGTTGTATGTGCATGAAGGGCAGGTGGTGGCCGCCAACGCGCCTTTGTTGCGCCTGGACGACACCCGCTTTGCCTCCAATGTCGGCGAGACCGAGGCGGACCGTCAGGCCCTGGTATTGCGGGTCGAGCGCCTCAGCGCGGAAGCCGAAGGGCGCGCCTTGAACGTGCCCAGCAGCGTCAACGAGTTAGCTCCGGGCCTGGCGGCCAGCGAGCAGGCCTTGTTTGCCAGCCGCCAGCAGCAGCTGCAGGACGAGGTGGCCGGGCTGGAAGAGCAGCTCAACCAGCGCCGTCAGGAGTTGCGCGAGTACAGCTCCAAGCAGAACCAGTACCGCAGCAGCCTGGGTTTGCTGCGCCAGGAGATCGCCATGTCCGAGCCGTTGGTGGCGGAGGGTGCGATTTCGCCGGTGGAAGTGCTGCGCCTGAAGCGCGGTGAAGTGGAAACCCAGGGCGAGCTGCAGGCCATCACCTTGGCTATCCCGCGCGCCGAGTCGGCGATCAAGGAAGTCGAGCGCAAGATTGACGAAACCCGCGGGCGTTTCCGTAGCGAGGCGCTGACCGAGCTGAACGAGGCGCGCACCGAGCTGAGTAAGATCCAGTCCACCGGTAAGGCCCTGGAGGATCGGGTCAGCCGTACCCTGGTCACCTCACCGGTGCGCGGTATCGTCAAGCAGTTGCTGGTCAACACCATCGGCGGGGTGATCCAGCCGGGCAGCGACTTGGTGGAGATTGTGCCGCTGGACGACAACCTGCTGGTGGAGGCACGTATCCGTCCGCAGGACATTGCCTTCCTGCATCCGGGGCAGGAGGCGATGGTCAAGTTCACCGCTTACGACTACACGATTTATGGTGGCCTCAAGGGCAAGCTGGAACAGATCAGCGCCGACACCATCACCGATGAGGAAGGCAACAGCTTCTACCTGATCAAGCTGCGCACCAACAAAAGCCACCTCGGTACGGTGGAGAAGCCCTTGCTGATCATCCCTGGCATGGTGGCCTCGGTGGACATCATCACCGGCAAGAAGAGCATCCTCAGTTACCTGCTCAAACCCATCATCCGCGC
>JAXHOM010000023.1:0-174365 GCA_034519305.1 Pseudomonas sp. | reverse complement strand
TTTTGCGTTTTGGCACAAGGAATACCGACATGCGTATCCACTCTCTTTCTGTTCTTTCCCTGGCCGTTTGTGCCGCCTATAGCAGCGTCACCATGGCCGCCGAAGAGCTGGCCAACTTGGTCGATTACGGCAAGGTCAACATCGACGCCCGCTATCGCTACGAAAACGTCGACCAGGACAACGCCCTCAACAACGCCAACGCCCAGACCCTGCGCACCCGCATCACCGCGCAGAGCGGCAAGTGGTACGGCCTGTCCGGCCTGGTCGAGGCCGATAACGTCAGCCGGATCGGCGATGCCAGCTACAACAACACCCGCAACGGTCAGAAGGATTTCTCCGTGGTCGCCGACCCGGATGGCAGCGAGTTCAACCAGGTCCTGCTGCGCTATGACTACAAGTACGGCAACGCCGTGGCCGGCCGCCAGCGCATCAACCTCGACAACCAGCGCTTCGTCGGTGGCGTGGCCTGGCGCCAGAACGAGCAGACCTATGACGGCTTTCTCGGCCAACTCAAACCGATCACCGGCTTGACCCTAACCGGGGCCTATATCGATAACATCAACACCATCTTCGGCCCGGATAACGGCCGCTTCGACAACAAGACCAACCCGGCCAACATTGAAGGCCACAGCCAGCTGTTCAATGCCCAGTACATCCTCCTGCGTGATCGCCGTGGCGCACCGCAACTGACCCTGACTGGCTACAGCTACCAACTTGGTCTGGACAACCTCGCGGTGACCGCCGCCGCCCCGCTGGGCAGCCAGTCCAGCCGGACTAACGGCGTACGTGCCGCTGGCGCCATCGGCGCCTTTAGCATCGTTGGTGAGTACGCCCAGCAGAAGGATTACGCCGACAACCCATTGGACCTGGACAGCGACTACTACCTGGCCGAGCTGGGCTACACCTGGCAGGGCAGCGTGTTCAAGGCCGGCTATGAAGTGCTTGGCGGTGACGACGGCGTCGGCAACCGCGCCTTCCAGACGCCGCTGGCGACCAAGCATGCCTTCCAGGGCTGGGCTGACGTGTTCCTGACCACTCCGGCCGACGGTATCGAGGACACCTACGTCGGCGCCACCGTACCGTTGTGGGGTGGCCAGTTGCAGGCCTGGTACCACGACTTCGAAGCCGAGCAGGGCAGCACCAGTTATGGCGACGAAATCGACCTTTCCTACGGCCACCCCATTCCAGCCTTGCCGGGCCTGACCGCGCTGGTCAAATACGCCAGCTACGATGCCGACACCGCAGTACTGCGCGGCAACGTGGCCAACGTCGACACCGACAAGCTCTGGTTACAACTGCAGTACATCTACTGACCGAGCGTGCCCCGGCGCACCCGCGCCCAGGGGCAGCGCATCCGCGCCGCCGGCAGCCCTGCCGGCGCGCGCACTCAGCCGGGATGCCCGGCCGTCCCGCCCGTTTGCCCAAGGAGATGCCCCATGCGTCTATCCCTGCGCCACCTGTTACTCAGCACCCTGCTCAGCCTTGTCAGTCAGCCCAGCTGGGCCGTGATCAGCGATGCCGAGGCGATGAACCTGTCTGGTATGCAACGCATGCTCAGCCAACGCCTGGCCAAGACTTATCTGATGATTGGCTCCGGTGTGCGTGCCGAGGTCGCCAATGAGCAATTCGATCAGAGCCTGGCCAAGTTCGAGAGCAACCATCAAGCCCTGCATGATTACGCCCCCACTGACAACATCCGCGAGGAGCTGACGCGTACCGAAGGTATCTGGCAAACCTACCGGCAATTGCTGCTCAACAGTCCGAGCCGCGAGGCCGCACCGCAGGTACTGCAGGTCAGCGACCAGTTACTGGCCCAGTGCGAGAAAGTCGTACAAATGATTCAACAACACACCGGCAGCACCTCGGCGCTACTGGTCAATCGCAGCGGCCGCCAGCGTATGCTCAGCCAGCGGATTGCCAAGCTCTACCTGGCGCAGAGCTGGCACCTGCCGGTCGCGGGACTGGACCAGCAATTCCAACAGGCCGTCGACGAGTTCGACAAAGCCCTCGGCCAGCTGCAAAGCGCCGAGCAAAATACCCCAGCGATCAACCAGGCGCTGCAAAAGGCCGAGGCACAATGGAGCTTCTCCCGCGCCGGCTTTCGCCTGTCCGGCGACTCGCGCTTTGTCCCGACCCTGATCACCACCACCACCGAAACCCTGCTGCGGCAAATGCAAGACCTCACCCTCGCCTATGAGGGCGTAATGCAGGCCGGCTCTTAAGACCCGCCGGCCTCAGCCTTCGCTGCGCACCCGTTTGACCGCGTCCAGCCAACCGGCATACAACTTACTGCGGTGCGCGCTGGCCATCTGCGGGGTGAAACGCCGCTGCAAATGCCAGTGGCGGGCCACTTCTTCCAGGCTGGCATACCAGCCGACCTGCAAACCGGCCAGGTAAGCCACGCCCAGAGCCGTAGTCTCAGTCACCTCGGGGCGCTCCACCGGCACGCCGAGGATGTCGGCGAGAAACTGCATGACCCAGTTGTTTTCCACCATGCCGCCATCGACCCGCAAGGCACTGGGCGCAGCGGCACCGTCCTGGCGCATGGCTTCGAGCAGGTCGCAGGTCTGGTAGCACACCGACTGCAGGCCGGCGGTGACAATCTCCTTAATCCCGGTATCGCGGGTCAGGCCGAAAATCGCGCCACGCGCCTTCGGGTCCCAGTACGGCGCGCCGAGGCCGGTAAAGGCCGGCACCAGATAAACCCCGCAAGCATCGCCGGTCTGCTCGGCCATCGCCTCAGTGTCGCGGGCATGGCTGATCAACTTGATGCCGTCACGTAGCCACTGCACGGCCGCGCCGGCAACAAAGATGCTGCCCTCCACGGCATAACTGACCTGACCCTTGAGCCGATAACCGACGGTGGTGAGCAAACGGTGCTGGGAGGTTACCGGCGTGGAGCCCGTGTTCTGAATCATGAAACAGCCGGTGCCGTAGGTGCTCTTGACCATGCCAGGGCTAAAACAGGCCTGGCCGATCAGCGCCGCCTGCTGGTCGCCGGCCATGCCCAGTACCGGAATACTGGCCCCCAGCAGCTCAGGCGTGGTGTGGCCAAAGTCGGCGGCGCAATCGAGCACTTCCGGCAGCAAGCTGCGGGGAATGTCGAACAGCGCCAGCAACTCATCGTCCCACTGCTGGCTGTGGATATTGAACAGCAGGGTGCGCGAGGCGTTGGTGGCATCGGTCTTGTGCGACTGGCCACCGGTCAAGCGCCAGAGCAGGAAGCTGTCCACCGTACCGAAGCGCAGTTCGCCGCGCTCGGCGCGCTCACGGGCGCCGGGCACCTGCTGGAGAATCCAGCGCAGTTTGGTGGCGGAAAAATACGGATCAATCAGCAGGCCGGTCTTGGCCGCGACGGCCGCCTCATGGCCGGCCGCCTTCAGCTCGGCGCAATAATCGGCGGTGCGCCGGTCCTGCCAGACGATGGCCGGATGAATCGGCATGCCGCTTTGCGCATCCCACACCAGGGTGGTTTCGCGCTGATTGGTGATACCAATGGCAGCAATATCGCCGGCGCTTAGGGCGCCGTTCTGCAGCGCCTCACGGCAGACCTTCAATGTGCTCAACCACAGCTCTTCGCCATCATGCTCAACCCAGCCATCCTGGGGGAAATACTGCTTGAACTCCTGCTGCGCGCTGGCCACCGGCAGGCCCTGGGCGCTGAACACAATGGCACGGCTGCTGGTAGTGCCTTGGTCGATGGCGAGAAGGTAGTTAGGCATAAAACATGTCCTTTATTGTTCTTCTAGATAACCGTAATCAACGGGGTTATTCGCGGCCAATCGCGGCAAACTGGGCCTGGGTATGTTGCGCCAGAGTCGCGGCACTCAACTCCACCTCCAGACCGCGACGGCCAGCACTGACAAAAATACTCTCGTGCAACTGCGCCGAATTATCGATAAAGGTGCGCAGGCGCTTCTTCTGCCCCAAAGGACTGATGCCGCCGAGCAGATAGCCGGTGCTGCGCTGTGCCGCCTGAGGGTCGGCCATCTCCGCCTTCTTCACTCCAGCTGCGTGGGCCAGGGCCTTGAGGTCGAGACTGCCGGCCACCGGCACCACCGCCACCAGTAACTCGCCCTTCTCGCTGGCGGCCAGCAGGGTCTTGAACACCCGCTCAGGCGGCAACTGCAGTTTTTCCGCCGCCTCCAGGCCATAGGACGCGGCCTTGGGGTCGTGCGCGTAGCTGTGCACCTGGTGCACCGCTCGGGCTTTTTTCAACAGATCGATGGCTGGCGTCATGTTCGATAACGAAAATAGAGAAAAAGTGCGCGTACATTAGCGGAAAAAACTGCCGGGAGCAGTTTTTAACGTCGTGCAGCGACGGCCCGCAGGGTGGCCGCCATGAATGGCAGGCCATAAAATTCGGCCGGGGGCACTCTGCCCGGCGCAACGGCTAACGGGACGCTGCGCCACAGCTGCCGTTGGCCGTTATACTGGCGGCCATTCCCAGGGAGATCCCATGAGCCTAGCCCCGCGCCAACAAAGCATCCTCGAACGTGCCCGCGAACAAGGTTATGTGAGTATCGACGAGTTGGCCCAGGCCTTTGCCGTGACCCCGCAAACCATCCGCCGCGACATCAACCAACTGGCCGACCAGGGCTTGCTGCGGCGCACCCACGGCGGCGCGGCCAGTGTTGGTTCGAGTATCCAGAACACCGCCTACGCCATGCGCGCCGGGCTGATGCGCGACGAGAAGCAACGAATCGCGGAGGCCATTGCCGCGCAGATCCCCGACCACGCCTCGCTGTTCATCAACATCGGCACCACCACCGAGGCCATTGCCCGCGCCCTGCTCAACCACAGCGGCTTGAAGGTCATCACCAACAACCTGCACGTGGCCGCCCTGCTCAGCGCCAAGGCTGATTTCGAAGTGCTGCTGGCCGGCGGTACGGTGCGCAGCGACGGCGGTGTGGTCGGTCAGGCGGCGGTGGATTTCATCCGCCAGTTCAAGGTCGACTACGCCCTGGTGGGCATCAGCGGTATCGACGAGGACGGCAGCCTACTCGACTTCGACTACCAGGAAGTGCGCGTCTCCCAGGCCATCATCGACAACGCCCGCCAGGTGTTCCTGGCCGCCGACTCAAGCAAGTTTGGCCGCAACGCCGTGGTGCGCCTGGGCCCCATCAGCCTGGTCGACAAGGTGTTCACCGACCACGCCCCCAGCGCCGCCATCAGCCGCCTGCTGCACGAGCAGAAGATCCAGCTCGAACTGCACTGAGCGCTACCCGCCTTCTAAACTGAACCGACCACCCGGCGCGCCAACGCAGATCGGGGTGGTCAGACTGCGCGCTTTCGTCTAGCATATTTTCGAAAGTGAACATTCAGCGTTCGAATCTGATTAGCGGTGCCGCCATGACCACAACCCCAACAAGCTCCGACCCTCTCGCCGAAGTCTATGACTTAGCCGTCATCGGCGGTGGCATCAATGGCGCGGGGATCGCCGCCGACGCCGCCGGCCGTGGCCTGTCGGTGTTCCTTTGTGAAAAGGACGATCTGGCCCAGCACACCTCCTCGGCCAGCAGCAAACTGATCCACGGCGGCCTGCGCTACCTCGAACACTATGAATTCCGCCTGGTGCGCGAAGCCCTGGCCGAGCGTGAAGTGCTGCTGGCCAAGGCACCGCACATCGTAAAGCCGCTGCGTTTTGTCCTACCGCACCGTCCGCACCTGCGCCCGGCGTGGATGATCCGCGCTGGCCTGTTCCTCTACGACCACCTCGGCAAGCGGGAAAAACTGCCCGGCTCGCGCAGCCTGCGCTTCGGTGCCGGCAGCCCACTGAAGGCCGATATTAGCCGCGGTTTCGAATACTCTGACTGTTGGGTCGACGACGCACGCCTGGTGGTGCTCAACGCCATGACTGTGCGCGAGCACGGCGGCCATGTGCACACCCGCACCCGCTGCGTCAGCGCGCGGCGCAGCAAGGGCCTCTGGCACCTGCATCTGGAGCGTAACGACGGCAGCCGCTACTCGGTCCGCGCTCGCGCCCTGGTGAATGCGGCCGGCCCTTGGGTGGCACGCTTTATCCAGGACGACCTCAAGCAGCAGTCGCCCTACGGCATCCGCCTGATCCAGGGCAGTCATCTCGTCGTGCCACGGCTGTTTGACGGTGAGCAGGCGTACATCCTGCAAAACGAAGATGGCCGCATCGTCTTCGCCATCCCCTACCTGGAACGCTTCACCCTAATCGGCACCACCGACCACGAATACCAGGGCGACCCCGCGCAGGTGAAAATCACCGACCCGGAAATCGACTACCTACTGGCCGTGGTCAACAGCCACTTCAAGCAGCAAATCGCCCGTAGCGACATCCTGCACACCTATGCCGGCGTGCGCCCACTGTGCGATGACGAGTCGGATCAACCCTCAGCCATTACCCGCGACTACACCCTGGCGCTGTCCGGCCACCCCGGCGAAGCGCCGCTACTGTCGGTGTTCGGCGGCAAGCTGACCACCTACCGCAAACTGGCCGAATCAGCCCTCAGTCAGTTGGCGCCGTACTTCAGCCAGATGCAAAGCAGCTGGACCGCCAGCGCACCGCTGCCCGGTGGCGAGCAGATGAGCAGCGTCGACGAACTCAGCGAGCGCCTGTGCGGACAGTTTGGCTGGCTGCCCCTGAGCCTGGCCAAGCGTTGGGCCAGCAGCTACGGCAGCCGCACATGGCGTCTGCTGGAGGGAGTGAACACCCTCAGCGACCTTGGCGAACACCTGGGCGCCGGCCTCTACAGCCGCGAAGTGGATTACCTGTGCCGCGAAGAGTGGGCGCACAGCAGCGCCGACATCCTCTGGCGGCGCAGCAAGCTCGGCCTGTTTATGACCCCAGGCCAGCAAGCCAAGCTTGAGCACTACCTGCACACCCGCAACACCGCAGGTGCCGATGCCGCCTGAGCCCCCAGACAAGTCCCCTTTAGCCCCGCAATCGCGGGGCTTTTTTTGGGCGATGCCCCAAGAGTGTGTTGCCAGGACGATGCATCGTAGGTTGGGTTGAGGAGCCGCGCGACGAAGCCCAACGACTCTGCCCCTGTTGTTGGGCTTCGCTGCGCTCGACACCCGCCTATCCACCTCATGTGCGCCGCGAAATACAGGGCTATCCAAACTCGCATCCCTTGCAACAGGCTATTGGCCATAACCTTTTTTGCACGCCATAACGGAACAACAGGTTTATGTGCTGACGCCCGCCTAGCTCAGAGCAGATGCCGCTGGGCGTACACCTGCTGCCACTTGGCGTCCTGGCGCTGGCTGATCTCGCTGTCGAAGTAGTACTTCAGGCGGCGGCGGTCCTCGGGCTTGTCCTTCAGTGCGGTGCCGATGATGAAGTGCACCAGGTCCTCGGCGCGCATCTGGTCGTTGCTGTAGTAGTGCGCATGCACGCACATGGCGTGCGCCACGTGGATGGCCTCGGCGGTGGACAGCGCCGCGCCGGCCATGCGGTGGGTGCTGCGGCCATCCAGGCTCTGACCGCTGCGCAGCTCATGGAACAGGGTCACCAGCACCTCGATGATGTCGGCATCAGGCTCGATCTGCAGGCCCAGATGGCTGTTCAGCTGACGCAGCTCGACCTGCACCACGCCGATTTCATCCTCGATACGCGCAATCGGGCGGATGGTCTCGAAGCTCAGCCGGCGTTTGAGCGCCGCACTCATGCTGTGAATGCCCTCGTCGACGTTGTTGCTGGTGGCGATCAGGTTGAAGCCCTGACGGGCGTAGAGAATGCCGTGCTCGCCAGCCAGTTCGGGGATCAGGATGATGCGTTCGGACAACACCGCCAGCAGCGAGTCCTGCAACGACAGCGGGCAGCGCGTCAATTCCTCGAAGCGCAGCAACTGACCGGCCTGCATGGCCCGGTACAAGGGCCCCGGCACCAGCGCCTCGGGACAGGGGCCATGCTGCGCCAGCACACCGGGATTCCAGCTGTAGAGCATCTGCTGCAGGCTGGAAATGGCGTTGCCCTGGATGGTCAGGGTCGAGTTGCCGCAAATGGCCGCCGCCAGCAGCTCCGACAGCCAGGACTTGGCCGTGCCCGGCTCGCCGGTGAGCAGGCAGCTGCGATTGGCGCACAGGGAAATAATGGTGCGCCGTAGCTGACCGCTTTCGCCGACGAACTTGCGCGCGATACCCAACGCCGGGTCGCCATCGATAAAGCGCTCCACCGCAATCGGCGACAGGCGCCAGCCCGGTGGCACCTCGTGGCTGTCGGTTGCGGCCAGGCGCCGCAGCTCCTCAGCAAAGCGCACCTCGGCCGGAACCCGCTGAACCTTGTTCTTTGACTCGCTCATTCACTGCTCCTGATGCCGCCGCGTGGCTCCGGCGCCAGGCGTTCCTCGGGGAGGATGCGCGGCAACTCGGACAGCGCAATCACGCCCTGCAGCACCAGCTCCAGGGCGCTGTCGCGCATGGTCACCAGGCCCGCATCCAGCGCCCGCCAGCGCAATTCGCCGAGCGGCGGCTGACGGCTGATGACATCGCGCAGCTCGCCGTTGATCTGTAGAAACTCCACCACCGCCGTGCGCCCACGGGTGCCGCGACCATTGCACTGCGGGCAGCCCTGACCGACGAAGCAGCGGAAGTTGTCCGGCACCTGCTGCGGGAACAGCTCGCGCAGAATCTGCGGGTCCGGCTCGGCGGGCACCTTGCAGTCCGGGCAGATTCGCTTGGCCAGGCGCTGGGCCATGATCGCCAGCAACTCGCTAGCCAGCGAATTGCGGTGCAGGCCGAGGTCGAACAGGCGCTGGATGGCATCCACCGAGTCGTTGCAGTGCAGGGTCGACAGCACCAGGTGACCAGTCTGCGAGGCGCGCACCGCTTCCAGCGCGGTTTCGCCGTCGCGGATCTCGCCGACCAGGATCACGTCCGGGTCCTGACGCACGAAACTGCGCATGGCATCGGCAAAGGTGAAGCCGATGTTGTTGCGCACGCGGGTCTGCTGGATGTTGTCGATGGCGTATTCGATCGGGTCCTCGACGGTGATCACCTTGCGCGTGCCGTCATCGGCCAGCTCCTGCAGTCCGGCCGACAACGTGGTGGTCTTGCCCGAGCCGGTCGACCCGACAATCAGCACCAACCCCGACGGATTGTCGAGCAAGCGCCGATACAGGCGGGTAAGTCCCGGCGACAGGCCGAGGTCCTTGAGCGTCAAGGCGTGGCCGCTCTGCGGCAGCAGGCGGATCACCACATGCTCGCCATGCAGCGCCGGCTGGGTCTGAATGCGCAGGTCGTAACTGGTTTCGCCGACCTTCAGCCGCGAGCGCCCGCCCTGAGGCAGGCGGTGCTCGGCGATATCCAGCTGGGCGCGGGTCTTGATCACGTTGATCACCCCGGCCAGCTCCGCCGGGGTCAGTTGATAGTGATTGAGGTCGTACAGGTCGCCGTCCACCCGCAGGCGGATGCGCACGCGCTGCTGGTAGCGCTCGATGTGCACGTCGCTGGCCTTCTCGCTGACCGCATCGAACAGGATCGCCTCGTAGATCGCCACCAGATAGGGGCTGACCTGGTTGTCCAGCTCGGCGGCAAAAGCCTCCTGCTCACCGGCCAAGGCCTGGGTCGGCGGCGGCACATAGCCGTCGCTCTTGCCGCTGATATTGAGCACCGACCACAGGCGGCGGAAGTCGTTACTGGTCACCAGCACCTTGTCCACGCCGGCGCAGGGGTGCATCTGTTCGAGCACTTCGCTCTTCACGTCCGGGTTGTCCGAGGCGATCACCAGACGGCCGTCGCGCTTGCACACCGGCAGCAGGCGGTGATGGTCGAGAAAGGTGCGCGAGAAGCTCTGGAAGAACTGCTTATCCAGCTCCTTGAACAGCTCGTCGGCCTCGGCGTAACGGATCCCCAGACGCTGAGCCAGAGCCCTGTAGGTGTTGATGTTGTCGATATCGACATGGCGCAGGATCGAGTGCAGCACCGGCTTCTTGAGAATCCGCGCCTCGGTGCGCGCCACTTCCACCACCTTTTCGTCGACCAGGCCGAGGTCGATCAACGCTTCCGAGGAGTCACGACTGAAATCGATCAGGCCGAGCTTGCTGGTCTGCGCCCGTCCTTCGGCATCCCGCGCGCACATCATCAGGTTGGCCCAGGGCCCATTGCGCCCGCCCAGGTAATAAACGGCGCCGCCAGGGTTCAGTTGCGCCAGCAGCGGTTCGGCATCGCCCAGCTCGCAACTGCTGATAATCAGGTCATAGGGCGCCAGCTGAGGCAGGCCCTGGCGACCATCACCGCTGTGCAGGTGCAGATTGGCCGGCATCAGCTTGGCGATATTGGCCCGGGCGATGGCCAGAATCTCCGGGCTACGCTCGACCACCTGCACCTGGCGCACCAGACGCGCCAGAATCACCGGCAAATAGCCGGAGCCGGCGCCGATCAGCAGCAACTGCTCGTCCCCCTTGAGCGGCGGCAGGTAACCGAGCAGCGTACGCACCACCAGGGTCGAGGGAATGCTGTGCCCGGACAGCTGAGCACTGAGATCCGGCGAGGCGACAAACTGGGCGCGCGGGATTTCTTTCAGCGCCTGCAAAGCGAGTGGGTCGAGTGCTCTCATGAACGTCCCGTAGGCCAACTGCTCGAGAAATACCGCCGAGCGCTCGCCCGACGATGGCAGAGGCCATTCTGTGGCGCCACCTGTTGCACTGACAATAGAGCCAGATCAAGCCGGCAATCGAATAGGAGGCAAATTCACGGCCGCCGCTCTCTGGCACCCCTATACGTACGGTTCCGTACCGGGCGGTTCAAGTTACGCGGCTAAGCCCGCTGATCATATTTACCCCCAGCCACCACAGCTAAGCGGGTTGCGCTGACGCGCAACGTGCCATGCGTTGTGCACCCATAAAAAACCCGCGCCAGGCGCGGGTTTTCTTGATCGATCGGCCAGTGGCGGCCGCCTGATTGACTAGAGTCGCTTCAGGTCGCGCTGTGCCAATTGCGCCGCAGAGCTGCTGGGGAACTGCGCAATCACTTGCTGCAGAATGCCCTTGGCCTTGTCGTTGTTACCCAGGCGCTGCTCGACATCGGCGAGTTTGTACAGCGAATCCGGCACCTTGGTATGGCTTGGATAGTTCTGACTGACCTTGGCAAATGCCTGACCGGCAGCCTGCAGACGGCCTTGAGTCAAGTTCACTTCACCCAGCCAGTACTGGGCATTGCCGGCGTACTGACTGTTCGGGTATTTGCGCAGAAAGGCTTCAAACGCCTGGCTGGCCTTGTCGAAGTCCTTGGCCTTGATCAGCTCGAAGGAGGCATCGTAGTAAAGCTTTTCTTTCGCCGGATCACCCGGTTGATTGCTCACAGCGGCCGTGGCCGGCGGTGCAGCGGGGGCGCCGCTGGCGTTGATCGCGCCAGCAGCAGGGGAATTCTGAGTTGCCGGGGCACCGGTGGCACCGCCTGACAAACGCTGATCGAGAGACTGGTAGCGTTCGAGGCCTTCCTGCTTCAAACGTTGAATCTCGTTCTGCTGCTCTTCAACCATACCGCGCAGTTGACCGAGCTCTTGTTGCATTTGCTGCAGCTGCATAAACAGCTGACTCTGCGCAGAGGCAGGGGCCGTTGCCCCGCCTCCCGCATAGGCGCCAGACGTGCCATAGCCAGCGGGTGGATAACCACTGCTGCCATAGGCGGCATTGCTGTCCACTACCGGAACCTCGGCCAGCGCCGCAAGCGGCAGACCGAGAACCATCAAGGCTAGAACACGCTGACACTTACCCATGGCTAATTACTTAACCAGGTTTACACGGCGGTTTTGCGCCATGCTGTCTTCGTCAGTGCCAGTAGCGGCCAGACGCTCTTTACCGTAGGAAACCACTTCCAGCTGAGCTGGCGAAACGCCTTGCAGAACCAGGTAGCGCTGAACGGCCATGCCGCGACGCTCGCCCAGAGCCATGTTGTATTCACGGGTGCCGCGCTGGTCGGTGTGACCTTGCAGAACTACGCGCGAACCGTCGGCTTTCAGGTCTTTAGCGTGCACGTCGAGGGCGCGCATGGCTTCCGGCAGCAGATCAGAGCTGTCGTAGGCGAAGTAGAAAGTGGTGATAGCGCGCAGAGCGGCTTCGTCAGCCATGCTGCTGTCCAGGCCCGAACCATTGCCGTTGGCGTTGTAGCCAGCGTTAGGATCGATAGCGCCTTCGCCAGCGTTGTCGCCGCCTTTAGAGGAGCAACCAGCAGCGATGGCCAGAGTCAAAGCCAGAGCAGTCAGTTTGCCAAATTTCAGCATTTCCATCGTTTAACTCCTAATGAGTTGTAGTTTATTAGGCCAAATGGCCAGGTTTTTCACTTCAGAAAGGGAGACCAGGACGGCGCACGAATCTCGCCTTGTGCGGCGATTGGCAGCGGTATTTTCACCCGCCCGTTGATCGAGGCCAGCATCAGCACACCACGGCCTTCAGAGCTAGTCGCGTAGGTTACCATGGTGCCATTGGGGGCAATAGTCGCCGACTCGTCCAGATTGCTCTGGGTGAGGATTTTTACTGTGCCACGGGTCAGATCCTGGGCCGCTACACGGAAGACCGAGTAACCGTCCTGGCGATGGACCATCACCAGGGTTTTCTCGTCCGCGGACAGTTTCGGGTTGGCGTTGTAGTTACCGATAAAGGTCACGCGCTCAACCGAACCGCTGCTGATGTTGGTTTTGTAGATCTGTGGCTTGCCGGCGCGATCGGAGGTGAAGTAGATGGTTTGCCCATCCTTGCCCCAGAACGGTTCGGTATCGATGCCAAAGTGGTTGGTGACCCGGCGCAATTGGCGCGAACCCAGATCCATCACGTAGATTTCCGGGTTGCCGTCCTTGGACAGCACGAACGCCAGACGATTGCCTTCCGGCGACCAGGCTGGCGCACCGTTCAAGCCTTCAAAATTGGTCAATTGCTCGCGGCGACCGGTGTCTACGTACTGAACAAAGATGCGCGGACGCTTCTGCTCGAACGACACATAGGCGATGCGCTTGCCATCCGGAGCAAAGGTTGGCGACAGAATCGGCTCGCGCGATTGCAGCAGGGTAACGCCGCGGGCGCCGTCATAGTCAGCGCGCTGCAGGGTGTAACGGGTGCTGTCCACGGAGAAGCGTTCGGCGGTGACAAACAGCAAACGGGTGGAGAACGCGCCCTGGATGCCGGTGAGCTTTTCAAAGCCCTGGTCGGCAATGTAGTGCGCCATGTCACGCAGTTGATCCACGCCACCGCTGACATTGCCCGCCATCACCTGCTGCTCGGTGGCCACGTTGAACAACGCGAACTGCACCTGCAGACGGCCGCCGGCCGGCACAATGCTGCCAACCATGACGAACTGGGCACCGAGGGCCTTCCAGTCACGGAAGATCACTTCCGAGGCCTGGGTTGGCAGGCTGATCATGTTTTGCGCCGGAATCGGTTCGAAGATGCCGGAGTTGCGCATGTCATTGCCGATGATTTCCGCCATGTTTTGCGGCAGCACAGTGCCGCCCTGCCAGCCAAACGGCACTACAGCAATGGGGATCGCGCGGTCGTTACCGCCCGAGATCACCAGCGGATCTGCCGCCTGCACGGTGCCAGCCAGCAAGGCCAAGCCCAGCAAGGCAATACGAATCAGGGTATTCACAGGCTTAAATCCTCCGGTTTAAAGACCGCACGCCGTTGGCGATACAGCTGATCAAAAGTGGCGCGGTCCAATTGCTGCATTTCCGGGATGCGCCCTACTTTGCGCACCGCCGAAACCGCCGAACCGTCAAACGCCGAGTCGCCACTGGATCGGGCCACGCTGGCGTTGGTAATGGTGCCATCCGGCAGCATCTCAATCAGTACCTCTACGCTCATACCGTTACGGGCAGAAGGCGGTCGGGTCCAGTTGTCGCTGACCAGTTTAACAATCAAATCATCCAGGCTGCCGGCCACTTGGTCACCTTGTGTGTCGGCCACTGCCTGCTGGTAATCGGTCGTGTCAGACAGCAATTCGGCCAAGGCCTGGGCCTTTTTGTCCTCTGCTGCCTTGCGCTTGGCCGCTTCGGCCGTGGCTTTTTTCTTGGCGTCGGCGGTGGCTTTCTTTTTGGCCTCCTCCGCGGCTTTTTTCTTTTTGGCGTCTTCGGCGGCTTTCTTTTTCTTCTGCTCTTCAGCCGCGGCCTTTTTCTTTTCTTCTTCGGCCTTTTTCTTCAGCGCCACATCGGCGAGCTTTTTCTGCTCAGCCGACTTCTTGGCTTCATCGGCCTTCTTCGCTTCGGCGGCCTTTTTAACTTCGTTGGCTTTCTTCTGCTCGGCCGCCTTGGCGACTTCGAGTTTTTCCTGCTCGTTCTTTTTTTGTTCCAACTGCTCGGTTTCGTGAGTGGGCGCTTTGGTCTTCTTCGCCTCACCGGCAATTTTCTGATTGGTCTGGACCGTGGCCTGGCTTTGCGACTTGAGCTGGTACAGGGTTGCCTGCACGATCGGCCGCGACGGCGGCAGCTCAGGGGTCATGGCAAAGCTGACAAACAGCATGGCAAACATCAGGACGTGAAAAGTCACTGCCCAGATGACTGGCCAGAAGTAACTTTCCGAGGAGGAGCGCTCAGCCTGCCCGTGCATCAAGGCGCCTCAGTGATCAGCCCGACGTTACCCACGTCAGCCTGCTGTAGACCGCCCATGGCGCCCATCACGGTGCCGTAATCCACCGATTTGTCGGCGCGCACGAACACCTGCACCGGCTTACCCTGGCTGCGGCTCTGATTGATGATCGCGGTCACTGCCTTGGTCATTTGCTCAAGCGTCATGGCCTGATCCTGGGCGGTATCAACATCCACCTCAGTGCCCATGTTCCAGTAGTAGGTCTTGTCGGCCTTGATGGAAATGGTCAGCACCTGGGAGTTGTTGTCCTGCGGCAAGGCCTCGCTGGAGACCTTGGGCAGATCGACCTTCACGCCCTGATTGAGCATGGGCGCGGTGACCATGAAGATCACCAGCAGCACCAACATCACGTCGATGTAAGGCACCACGTTCATTTCGGCGTGGGGTTTGCGTTTCTGACGAATTCTGGCCATGGCTTAAAACTTACCCCCGCAGAGAACCGAGACTTCACTCATCGCTGGTGTGAACCTTGCGGTGCAGAATGGCTTGGAACTCGTCGGCAAAGGTGTAGTAGCGGCCGATCATCATTTCGCCGCGGGCGGCAAAGCGGTTGTAGGCGATTACGGCCGGGATGGCCGCAAACAGGCCGATTGCCGTGGCAATCAGGGCTTCGGCAATACCCGGCGCTACCGTGGCCAGGGTGGCTTGCTGCACCTGAGCCAGACCGCGGAAGGAGTTCATGATGCCCCACACGGTGCCGAACAGACCGATATACGGGCTGGTGGAACCGACAGTGGCGAGAAACGGCAGGCTTTGCTCAAGTTTCTCTTCTTCGCGGGAGATCGCCACGCGCATGGCACGGGCCACGCCGTCCATCACCGCACCTGGGTCGACACCGGGCTGCTGACGCAGACGGGAGAATTCCTTGAAGCCAGCACGGAAGATCTGCTCAACGCCGGAATCCGGGTCCGGGTTGCTGCCGGCCTGACGGTACAACTTGGACAGGTCGATGCCCGACCAGAAGCGCTCGTCAAAGTTATCCAGCGCCCGCTTGGCGGCACGCAGCATGGTGCTGCGCTGGAAGATCATCACCCAGGAAGTGACCGAGGCGGCCACCAAAATCAACATCACCAGCTGCACCACCACACTGGCGTTGCTGATCAGACTCCACATCGACATGTGGTCAACGGCGTTGGCTTCCACGCTTACTCTCCTGCACGGGGCTGATCGGGGTGACAGAGGCCGGCAAACGCCGTACGCAAGGCCACCGGAATCGCCCGGGGTTTCAAACTATCGGCGCCCACACAGGCCACCAGGAACCGCCCTTCACAGAGCAGCGCATTGTCCGTTGCCCGCCTGACCTGCTGATGAAAACGCAGGCTGGCACGGTTTAATTCACTTACATCGGCACTGATCAGCAACTCGTCGTCCAGTCGTGCCGGGGCGTGGTAACGCGCCTCGGCAGAATGCACAACGAACAACAGGCCCTCACCGGCCATCTGCGACTGGGCAAAGCCCAACGTCCGCAGGCGCTCGGTGCGAGCCCGCTCCATAAACTTGAGGTAATTGACGTAATAAACGATACCGCCGGCATCGGTGTCTTCGTAATACACACGACAGCGATGGGCGAATGCCGAAGCATCATTTTGCGCGCGCATACTAGAGCCTCTCAATGCTCTTCACAATCCATCCCAGTAACTGTTTTTTACTTACTCATCGTCATCCAACAACAATTCGACCGCCGGTAAATCGAGCATGCGTTGCGGCGCATTTAAACCGAAGTGCAAATAGGCATGCCGCGTGACAACCCGCCCCCTTGGCGTACGCATGATATAGCCCTGCTGGATCAAGTAGGGCTCAAGTACGTCCTCAATGGTGTGCCGTTCTTCACTGATCGCCGCCGCCAGACTATCGATACCCACCGGCCCACCGTCAAACTTCTCGATCATGGTCAATAACAACCGCCGATCTTGATGATCGAAACCATGCGCATCAACGTCCAGCAAGTTCAGCGCTCGATCCGCAACCTGCTGGGTAATCTCGCCTTTTGCCCGCACTTCGGCAAAGTCACGCACCCGGCGCAACAGACGATTGGCAATGCGCGGCGTACCGCGAGCGCGACGGGCAATCTCGAACGCGCCCAGCGCCTCAATCGGCAGGCCGAGAATGCCGGCGGAGCGACCAACGATAGTCGCCAGGTCGTCGACGTTATAAAACTCCAAACGCTGGACGATGCCAAAACGGTCGCGCAACGGATTGGTCAGCATGCCGGCGCGCGTGGTGGCGCCAACCAGGGTAAACGGCGGCAGATCCAGCTTGATCGAGCGTGCGGCCGGGCCTTCGCCGATCATGATGTCGAGCTGGAAGTCCTCCATGGCTGGATAAAGGATTTCCTCGACAATCGGCGACAGGCGATGGATTTCATCGATAAACAGCACATCACCGGCTTCCAGATTGGTCAGCATCGCCGCCAGATCGCCAGGACGCTCCAACACCGGCCCCGAGGTGCTCTTGATCGACACGCCCATTTCCTGGGCAATGATATTGGCCAGAGTGGTTTTGCCGAGCCCTGGCGGGCCAAAGATCAGAGTGTGATCAAGGGCTTCCTGACGACCGCGCGCGGCCTGGATAAACAGCTCCATCTGCTCACGCACACTGGGCTGACCAATGTAGTCGGCCAGGCTCAGCGGCCGAATGGCGCGGTCGATCTGCTCATCACGCTCACGCGGATTGGCGGTAATCAGGCGATCAGCTTCAATCATGGCGAATTATCCGGCGGCAGTTGCCCATGCGTTCAGCCCATTCCCTTCAATGCACGACGAATCAGGTCTTCACTGGACAAGCCATCTTCCTTAATACCAGCCACCGCACGACTGGCTTCCTGCGGCTTGTAGCCGAGGGAAATCAGTGCACTGACAGCATCATTCTCCGCGCTTGAGACTGCCGGGCCCGCGCTTGGTTCAATCACCAGGGTCGACATGCCCGGCAGGGTTTCCCAGGCTTTGAAGCGATCCTTCAATTCCACCAGCAGACGCTCGGCGGTTTTCTTGCCAACACCCGGCACTTTCATCAGCGCCGAAGTGTCCTGCGCCTGCACGCAGCGCACCAGCTCATCAACCTCCAGCCCGGACATCAGCGCCAGCGCCAGCTTGGGCCCAACCCCGTTGAGACGGATCAATTCACGAAACAGCTCGCGGTCGCGCTTTTCATAAAAGCCATACAGCAACTGGGCGTCTTCACGGACCACCAGATGGGTGTGCAAGGTCAACGGCTCGCCCACCGCAGGCAAGCGATACAGGGTGGTCATCGGCACTTCCAGCTCGTAGCCGACACCGTTGACGTCGATAACCAGGTGCGGCGGTTGTTTCTCCGCCAGGGTGCCACGCAAGCGTCCGATCACAAAACCTTCCTCAAGTTGAATTACAGGCGCAAACGGCCGCCGCGACTGCGCGCACCCACCAGCCCATGCACGCTCAGGGTTTGCCGGGTATGGGCATGACAGAGGGCGATGGCGAGGGCGTCGGAGGCATCGATCTGCGGCTTCTGAGTGAGCTTCAGCAGGTGCATGACCATTAACTGCACCTGCTCTTTGGCCGCCCCGCCGCTGCCGGCAATCGCCTGCTTGACCTGGGTGGCGGTGTACTCGGCAATTTCCAGCCCGGCTTCGGCAGCGGCAACAATCGCCGCGCCGCGCGCCTGGCCGAGCTTGAGCGCGGAGTCGGCATTCTTGGCCATAAACACCTGCTCGATCCCCATGGTCACTGGCTCGTAGCTCTGGATCACTTCCCGCACACCGCGAAAGACGATTTGCAGGCGCTCCGGCAACGGTCCACTGCCGGTACGAATACAGCCCGAAGCGACATACTCGCAACCGCGGCCAAGATCACGGACCACGCCGTAGCCGGTGATGCGCGAACCGGGGTCGATACCCAAAATCAGGGTCATGCTGTCTTCCGCCTGTAGCGCCGCACACTGTCAGCAACACTGTTTATTTATCCAGCCGCGAGTATAGGGAGTCGCGCCGGCGGCGTCACCCGTCGCCATAAAAAAACCGGAAGCGCCTGCAGCAGCTTCCGGTTGTGTTCACCCCCGCACGATCAGTCCAACTGCTCCAGCAGCTCGTCGGCGATCTCGGCGTTGTGGTAGACGTCCTGCACATCGTCGAGGTCTTCGAGCATGTCGATCAGCTTGAGCACCTTCTGCGCCACGTCCAGCTCGGTAATCGGCGCACTGATGGATGGAATCATGGCGATTTCCGCCTCATCCGCCTTGAATCCTGCGGCGCTGAGTGCCTCGTTGACGCCATGGAAGTCGGCAAAGCTGGTCGACACCAAGGCCGAGCCGTCCTCGCCCATCTCCACGTCATCGGCACCCGCTTCCAGCGCAGCCTCCATCAACGCCTCTTCGTTGACGCCCGGAGCAAAGCTGAGCTGCCCCTTGCGGTCGAACATGTAGGCCACCGAGCCATCAGTACCGAGGTTGCCGCCACACTTGGTGAAGGCATGGCGTACGGCGGCCGCCGTGCGATTGCGGTTGTCGGTCATGGCTTCTACGAACACCGCCACACCATTGGGTGCGTAGCCTTCGTAGCTGAGCTCGACCATGTTGTCGGCTTCGTCGGCACCGGCGCCACGGGCGATGGCGCGATCAATGGTGTCGCGGGTCATGTTGGCGGTCAGGGCTTTGTCCACCGCCAGACGCAGACGCGGATTGTCCGCCGCCAGCGCACCGCCCTTGGCGGCGACTGTCAGCTCACGGATCAGCTTGGTGAAGATCTTGCCGCGCTTGGCGTCTTGACGCCCTTTGCGGTGCTTGATGTTGGCCCACTTGGAATGACCAGCCATAACACTCACTCCGTTTATTGCGAATTCGATATCGATGCAGCGGGGCCTGAGCGTTCGAGTCTCCACGCCCCATAACGAAGAAGCCTGGAAAACCAGGCTTCTGTTGTCGCTTTACTCTGCTTTCGGCTGCTCGCGCAGGCGAATGTGCAGCTCGCGCAGTGCCTTGTTATCCACCTCACCCGGCGCCTGAGTCATCACGCAGGCCGCGCTCTGGGTTTTCGGGAAGGCGATCACTTCACGGATCGACTGAGCACCGGTCATCAGCATCACCAGACGATCGAGACCGAAGGCCAGACCACCGTGGGGCGGTGCGCCGAATTTCAGGGCATCGAGGAGGAAGCCGAACTTCTCCTGCTGCTCGTCTTCGCTGATGCCGAGCACGCGGAACACCGTCTGCTGCATGGCACGGTCGTGGATACGGATCGAACCGCCACCCAGTTCAGTGCCGTTCAGCACCATGTCGTAGGCACGCGACAGCGCGGCGGCCGGATTGGCCTCCAGCTCGGCCGGGCTGCAGCTTGGCGCGGTAAACGGGTGGTGCATGGCGGTCAGGCTGCCGTCGTCGTTCTCTTCGAACATCGGGAAGTCGACAACCCACAGCGGCGCCCATTCGCAGGTCAGCAGACTGAGGTCGTGACCGAGCTTGATCCGCAGCGCGCCCAGGGCTTCGCTAACGACCTTGGCCTTGTCGGCACCGAAGAACACGATGTCGCCATCGACCGCACCGACGCGATCAAGGATCACATTGATGTTGTCCAGCGGGATGTTTTTCACGATCGGCGACTGCAGGCCTTCAACGCCAGCTGCGCGCTCGTTGACCTTGATGTAAGCCAGGCCGCGGGCACCGTAGATACCGACGAACTTGGTGTAATCATCGATCTGTTTACGCGGCATGCTCGCCCCGCCCGGTACACGCAAGGCGGTGACGCGGCATTTAGGGTCGTTAGCCGGGCCGGCGAAGACTTTAAAGTCGACGTCCTTGAGCTGATCTTCAACGTCCACCAGCTCCAGCGGGTTGCGCAGGTCCGGCTTGTCCGAACCATAACGACGCATGGCTTCGGCCAGGGTCATGTGCGGCAATTCGCCGAATTCAACGTCCAGGACTTCTTTGAACAGCTGGCGAATCATCTTCTCGGTGATAGCCATGATGTCGGCTTCGTCGAGGAAGCTGGTTTCGATGTCGATCTGGGTGAATTCCGGCTGACGGTCGGCACGCAGGTCTTCGTCGCGGAAGCACTTGGCGATCTGGTAGTAACGGTCGAAGCCGGCCACCATCAACAGCTGCTTGAACAGCTGTGGCGACTGCGGCAAGGCGAAGAAGCTGCCGGCGTGGGTACGGCTCGGCACCAGATAGTCACGCGCACCTTCTGGAGTGGCGCGGGTGAGGATCGGCGTTTCCACGTCGAGGAAGCCGTTGTCGTCGAGGTAACGACGAATGCTGCTGGTGATGCTCGAGCGCAGCTTCAACTTGGCGGCCATTTCCGGGCGACGCAGGTCGATAAAGCGATAACGCAGGCGGGTTTCTTCGCCGACGTCGGTGTATTCGTTGAGCGGGAACGGCGGAGTTTCCGCTTCGTTCAGCACTTCCAGGTCGTAGCCCAGCACTTCGATGGCGCCGGAGGCCATGTTGGCGTTGCCAGCACCGGCCGGACGCAGGCGCACCTTGCCGGTGATTTTCACTACATATTCACTGCGCACGCGGTCGGCCACGGCGAAGGTGGCCGCGCGATCCGGGTCAAACACCACCTGAGCCAGGCCTTCACGGTCACGGATATCGAGGAAAATCACCCCGCCGTGGTCACGACGACGGTGCACCCAACCGCAAAGGGTGACTTCCTGGCCGTCCAGGGTCTCGTTCAACTGGCCGCAATAGTGGCTGCGCATCATGATCTTGGCTTCTCGTAATTCGATGGTTCAGGGGTGCTGGTTATTCGGACTTATCGCCGCCAGCCAGGTTCTTTTTCGCGCCGGTTTTAAAGTCGGTCTCATACCAGCCGCTGCCTTTCAGGCGAAAACCGGGCATGGACAACAGCTTCTTCAACTCGGGCGCCTTGCAGGTCGGACAGTCGACCAGCGGCGCATCGCTGAACTTCTGAATGGCTTCCATTTGGTGACCGCAGGAAGCGCATTGGTAATCGTAAATCGGCATTAGCTCATCTCGGCAATCGGAAAAAACCCGCCGCAAGCCCGCGCCCAGCGGCAAAGGGCGGGATTATATATGGTTAAGCGAGGCTGTGCAGCCGCGCGACCTGTCACATTCTCCGTGGCTTCTATACTGAATGGGCTAGTTTGCTGCCCTGCGGAGAGTCGCCATGACCATACCCCGTTCCGATGACCTGTCCACCGACCTGCTGGAAGACTTCCGCCTGGATGCCGCCGAGCAGTTTCCGCGCTGCGAGCAACTGCTGATTGAGCTGGAACACTACCCCGACGATGAACCGCGCTTGCGCGAACTGTTTCGGCTCGTGCACACCCTCAAGGGCAACCTGGGTTACGTCGGCCTCAATCACCTGATGCCACTGCCGCAGGCCATGGAAGACGTGCTCGACGCCTTGCGCGAGCGGCGTATCGACTTCGACAGCCTGCTCGGCGACATCCTGCTGGTGAACCTCGATCACCTGCGCGAACTGATCCGCGAAGCCCTGGGCGGCGGCGCAGCGCGCATCAATCCAACACAAATGCTTGCTCTCAGTGAGGCCCTGCACAACCTCGCGGGCGGCGCACCTGCCCGACAGAGCGAGCTGCGCCGCACCCTGCTGCAGCAACTTGACCCCAGCACCCAGCTGCAACAACCGAAGCCCCAACAAGCCCCGGCGATTCAACACCTGCTGGCGCAACATGGCATCGACACCGACGCCGACCTGCTGTTTTTTGCCGAACTGATGCAAGCCGGTGAACGCCGCTCCCATTACTGGGAAGGCCGCGGCCAGCGCCTGTTGAGCCTGGCGCTGACGATTAATGAGCTGGGCGGCAAGCTTACCGAGCCGGCGCAACTGGCCGCGGCCGTGTGCCTGCACGACCTGGGCATGGCTTTCCTGCCCCTGGAGCTGCTGCATAAAGAGCAGAATCTCAGCCGTGACGAACGACGGCAGATGCAGGCCCACCCGCGCCAGGGCTTTGAGCTGCTGCGGCGCATGCCCAAGTGGGCGGCCGCCGCAGAAATCATCCTGCAGCACCAGGAACACGCTGACGGTTCTGGCTACCCCAAGGCCCTGACGGAGGTCGAAATCGCTCCCGGCGCACTGATCCTTGGCATCGTCGACACCTTCGATGCACGCACCCACGAACGCGCCCACCAGACATTGAGTAAACGCCCGCTGATGCGCGCCATTCTGGAGATCAACGGCCTCGCCGGCCGCCAGTTCAGCAGCCACTGGGTCGAGGTGTTCAACCGCGCATTGCAGCAACAAACAGGACACACGCCGCGCTGAGCCGTTGCCACCCCCAAGCGCGGCCACTAAGCTCGAAGGCGCCCGCCACTCCCGGCGGCCCAAGCTGAACACCTACTGGGCGCAGCCCAAGGAGCACGGATGCAATCTCTGGCAGGCAAAGTGGCGGTTATCACCGGTGCCGGCTCCGGCATTGGCAAGGCGCTGGCCCAGTTACTGGCCAGCCGCGGCTGCCATCTGGCCCTGGCCGACATCCATCACGATAACCTTGCCGCCACTGCCCAGGCATTGCGCAGCCATGGCACCAACATCAGCACCCACGTGCTCAATGTGGCTGACCGCGCCGCTGTGTATGCCTTTGCCGATGAGGTGCTAACCGTTCACGGCAATGCCCAACTGATCATTAATAATGCTGGCGTGGCCCTGTCGCAGACCGTTGCCGAACTCGCCTACGACGATTTCGAATGGCTGATGAACATCAACTTCTGGGGCGTGGTCCATGGCACCAAAGCGTTCCTGCCGCACCTGCTGAAAAACAACGACGGCCATATCGTCAATATTTCCAGCCTGTTCGGCCTTATCGGCGTCCCCACACAAAGCGCCTACAACGCCAGCAAGTTTGCAGTGCGTGGTTTTACCGAGGCCTTGCGTCAGGAGTTGGCCTGCAGCGAGGTAGCCGTCAGTTGCGTACACCCTGGCGGAATCAAAACCAACATTGCCCGCGCCGGGCGTTTCTACCAGGGCCCAGACGGCGGCCATGACGCCAACAGGGCCGCTGCCAACTTCGACAAACTGGCCCGAACCAGCGCCGAACAAGCCGCGCAGGTGATCGTTGATGGCATTTTGCGCAAGCAACCACGCATCTTGATCGGTGGCGACGCGCGCTTGCTGGACCTCATCCAGCGCCTGCTGCCAAGCGCCTATCCCTGGCTGCTGAACAAGCTGCTGGGGCGTCATTAAGCCCGCCCGCCAGCCCCCTAGCACGCCGGTTCGCCGCGGTCTGAAGGCGGCTTGCGATCTAGGTCTTTCACTAGGCATCGGCACAACAGCTGTTCTATGCTTGCACATTACGGACCTTCGCCTCAGTGACGAGCATGAGCCAACAGCCCAAAGCACCTTCTCTTTTAGCCCAGTATCCTGAGGAAACCCGCGAAGCCGCGGACCTCCTCAAGCATGCTGTGCCGCTCATGATGCGCCACCAGATCCCGCCAAACCCTGTGCATTACGCCCTCTGGTACACCTACAGCCAGGGCAAGAATCCCGACCTGAACCGCCGCCTGGACAAGGTTGTCAGCGACTTTGACGTCTTCCCGCCGGAAACCGCCCTCAAGCTGTTTCGCGACCACATCATTCGCGAAGAGCTGGAAGATGCCCGGATCGGTCAGCAGCAAGTGATCGAACTGGTCGACGATATCGAGGGTGATGTGAGCCGCAGCGTAGCGGGCAGCCAGACGTATCAGGCCAGCCTCAGCTTCGGCCTTGATGCGCTGCGCGAGCCGCTGGATGAAAACCTGCCTAACGTGCTCAACGAACTGCAACAAAGCACGCAACTGATGCAGGAGCAGCAGGAGCAATTTCTCTATCGCCTGCGCAACGCCCAAACTGAAATCCAGCACCTGCGCGCCCAGCTTGAGCGCGCGCACATGGCCGCCACCCTCGACAACCTGACCCAGGTGTTCAATCGCAACGCCTTTAGTCGCCTGCTGGAACAGGCCCTGAAAACCGATCACCAGGGCCTGGCGTTGGTGATGATGGATATCGACCACTTCAAGCAGTTCAACGACCAATACGGCCACCCACTCGGTGACCGAGTCTTGCAACACGTAGGCCAGTTGCTGCGCGACATGCTGCCACCACGGGCCATGGCCGCCCGCTACGGCGGCGAAGAGTTCTGCGTGATCATGCGCGACTGCTATGACCTGGAAACCGCCCACGCCTTCGCCGAGCGACTGCGCTTGAAGATCAAGGCATTGCGGGTAAAAGTGCGCAGCACCGACAAGGTACTAGACACCATCACCGCCTCCTTCGGCCTGGCCCTGGCGCAAGCCGGCGATGACCCCGAGGCACTGATCACCCGCGCCGACGACGCCATGTACCAGGCCAAACGCAATGGCCGCAACCAGGTTCACCCTCCCTTCCCGGAAACTGCGCTCATCGCTTGATTTGAGTAGCCCCGCGCTTTGCTGTTAAATACCCCGTGCCGTCAGCCACGCCCTTTTTAAGCGGCTGACGCATGCGGCTGCTACGTGTCTGTCCAACGCCCTCATTGCCTCAAGGCGTACCACATAGTGACCGCTTTTCCTCGTTATCCATCTTGAAGTGAGCTCATTGCATATGTTGAAAATCGTCCACCTGTTAAGCGGCGCTGCCGCGCTGTTGCTGTCTTTCCTCCCCAGCCTACGTAGCGAAGCCCTGCCTTACCTGCAGCAAAGCGACGCGCTGTATCTAGGCCTGTTCGGTCTGTTTAACCTGCTTTATGCGCCCACCGTCAGCCAAGGCCGCGAAGGGCTGCACAACCTGGTGTCGGGTTTGCTGATCTTTGCCGCCGCCCTGCAAGCGCTGATCCTGCTGGCCCCACTGCCTTTCATCGGCACTCAGCCGGCCGCCCTGTTCAGCCTGCTGGCCGTCACTGCCGCTGTAGCCGTGAACCTGTGGCTCAACCTGCGCCCACACGGCAATAGCAGCTACAGCCCCGCCTCGCCTCAGGATCTGGGCGACCGCGAGACTGGCACGGTCAAGTGGTTCAACACCTCGAAAGGCTTCGGCTTTATCTCGCGCGACTCGGGCGACGATATTTTCGTGCACTTCCGTGCCATTCGCGGTGAAGGTCACCGCGTCCTGGTCGAAGGCCAGCGCGTCGAGTTCGCCGTGATGCAGCGTGACAAAGGCCTGCAAGCCGAAGACGTGATTGCGGCACTGCCCAGCCGCCGCTGAGTCAGCGCCGAGCAACAAAAAGCCCGCTCACTCAGCGGGCTTTTTTTGTGCTCAGCAGCATCAGTAATGGGGTGGCGGCTGATTGTCTTCACTACCGAACTGGTTCTGCTGCTCGTCCTGCCGACGCGCCAGCGCCGCCAGCTGCAACTGCAGGCGATCGAGCAAACGCTGCTGGTCGACCAGCACATCGTTGAGCGCCTGAATGGTGTCGTCCTGAAAAGCCAGACGGCTCTCCAGGTCATTGATGCGCAGCTCCAGACTCATGAAGCCTCCTGCACGAAACGGAAATCATCCGTCAGCAGCGAACGCAACCGGGCCAGAACTTCGGCCAACTGCGCCTCACTGTAAGGCTGGGCAGGCAACTTACCCCATACTGGCGCGGGCCAGGCGGCATCCTCGCGGGTGCGCACAATCACATGCATGTGCAACTGGCTGACCATATTACCCAGGGTCGCCACATTCATTTTGTCGGCGGCGAAACTGTCTTTCAGCGCAGCGGCCAGGGCCGTGGTTTCCTGCCAGAGCGCCAGCTGATCGGCGGCATCAAGGTCAAACACCTCGCTAACATCTGCGCGGCGCGGCACCAAAATAAACCAGGGGTACTGGGCATCGTTCATCAGCAACAGGCGGCAAAGGGGGAAGTCCCCAACCGTCAGGGTGTCCTGCTGCAAGCGTGGGTCGAGACTAAACATGGCGAAAGGGCTCCGGGTCGACGGCAAATGACGGCCGCTTGCCGAGCCCACGATGGGCACCCGGCAAACGATCGGTGCAGGATAGCGCGTTGCAACGCCTCAATTCACCCGCGATAGCCATGCCGCGGCAGCCGCACCAGCACGTCGAGACCGCCCAAGGGCGAGTCAAGCAACTCGATTTCACCACTGTGCAGCTCCACCACCCGACGCACGATGGACAGGCCAAGGCCTGCGCCCTGCCCCATGCCCTGACGGAAAAAGCGCTCGAAGAGTTTCTCCCGCAGCTCCGCCGGAACACCCGGACCACTGTCCTGCACGCGCAGCAGCAAAGCCTCAGGCTGCCCCTGCAACAACACCCGAATACGCCCACCAGCCGGGGTGTATTGCAGGGCATTGCCGAGCAGGTTCTGCAGCAAGGTGCCAAGGCTAGGGCCATCCGCCAGCAACTGGAAGTCGCTGCCTTCAGCCTCGAACTCCAGTTCCTGCTGGTGATCCAGCGCCAGCGGCGTCAGCTCGGCCAGTTCTTCACGGGCCAGGGCTGCCAAGTCCAACGGCGCCATGGCCAGCTGCACGGCCGCCGGCTCCAGCCGCGCCAGGGTAAGCAACTGGGTCACCACCCGGGTGGCGCGCTCGACCCCATGTTCAAGCTGCTGCAGGGCCTTGGCCCGATCCTCGGGGTCCGGCGCCTGCTGGGCGTTCTGCGCATGGATACGCAGCACCGCCAAGGGCGTACGCAGTTCATGGGCCGCATCGGCCAGGAAGCGTTGCTCGCGCGCCAGCAACTGGGCCACCTGCTGCAACAAGCGATTGAGCGCCGCCACGATCGGCTCCAGCTCCTGGGGCAACGGCGCCAACAGCAGTGGGGCCAGGTTGTCGGCATCGCGTGATTTGATAAAGCTGGCCATCTGCGCCAACGGCGCCAGGCCCCAGCCGACGGCCATCCACACCAGCAAGGCAAGGATCGGCAGACCGAGCAAGTCGGGTAACAGCATGCGCCGGGCGATCAGCCCTACCAGCTCACCGCGCACATCACTGCGCTCAGCCCACCAGAATCCAGTGCTGATTGCCTGGATCGTGCAGCATAAAGGTGCGCCAGTGATAAGCCCCCAGGGCCACATCGTGATAACCCGCAAAGGCTGCCTCAGGGCACAGAGCCTCATCGGCGACCTGAGAATGGGCCGTGCCTGAATGCTGATGGAACTCGACAATGGTCCGCCGCAACAAATCGGCCGGCGCACTGGCCGACTGCAGCAACGACTGCCCCTGGGCATCCAACACCTGAAAGGCCAGCTTGCTCTCGTAGGGATGACCGGCACCTTCCTCGGCTGCCAACTCGCCCACCAGCGCCTGACGCTGACCAGCGAAAGCGGCATCCAGCGAGGCCTGCAAGCGCTGGCGCGCCGCCAGCGAACGATCCAGGCCGAGCATGCCCTGCAGCAAACGCGCGGTCTGCGCCAGCTGGGCATCGAACAGCTCTTCGATCTCGTGATTGGCATCGCGGTAGCTTTTGTACGAGATCAGCGTCATCGACACACTGAGCAAACCCAGCACCAACACCAGCGTACGGGCGCGAATGGAGCGCAGCATGGACATCTATTTATCCACCAGATAACCCACACCGCGCACGGTGCGAATCAGCTCGCTAAAGAACTTCTTGCGCAGATGGTGGATGTGCACCTCCAGGGCGTTGCTCTCCACCTCTTCGTCCCAGCCATACAACGCCTGCTGCAGACGATCGCGGGTCAGCACCCGCCCCGGTTGAGCGATCAACTCATGCAGCAGCAGGAACTCCTTGCGCGGCAAATTGATCACCCGCCCCTGATAGCACACCTCCTGACTGACCGGGTCGAGGCTGATGCCACGGTACTCCAGCGCCGGCTGCGGACGATTGAAACTGCGCCGCAGCAAGGCCCGCAGCCGTGCCTTGAGCTCGGCCACATCGAAGGGTTTGGTCAGGTAGTCATCGGCGCCGGCATCCAGCCCGGCAATCCGGTCCGCCGTGGCGTCACGCGCCGTCAGCACCAGTACCGGCAATGGATTGGCGGCGGCGCGCAAATGCTTGAGCAGTTGCAAGCCGTCCATCCGCGGCAATCCCAAATCGAGAATCACCAACTCGAAACTCTCATGGGTCAGCGCATGCAGGGCGCTGACGCCATCCTGCAGCCAGTCAACGGTATAACCCTCAGGCTTGAGCGCCGTGCGAATACCTTCGCCCAGGGCCAGATCATCTTCCACCAACAGGATGCGCATGCGTTGTCTCCACCAACAATCCCGTCAGCTTACTTGAGTTCGGCCTGAACCTTGGCCAGCAATGCGGCGATTTCAGCCTGGCGACCGCGATCAGCGACTTCACGCCCTGGGCGAGCGGTGGCCGCCTGAGCCTTTTCCAGGGCTAACTTGGCTTCGCTGTAACGCTTCTGCCGAAACAGGAAATCGCCATAGAAGTAGTTCGGGTCGATGCCATTGGGGTTCAACTGCAGCGCTTGCTTGAGCAGTTTTTCCGCCTGCTCGTCATCGCCAAAGCCAATCGGCCAGCCGGGCACCTGATAGTACAGCGCGCCCATGCTGGTGTAGGCCGAGCCTTCCAGCGCCTTGGGATCAAGCGCAACCGCCTGCTCCAGACTGGCCTTGGACTGCTTGACCAGATCCAGTGCGCCCAAGCCGCCCTTGGCACCGGCATAGGTGCTGAGGATGATGCCGCGCCAGATGTAGAACTCGGCATCCTGCGGGTTACTGCGCACCAGGGTGTCGGCCTCTGCCGCCAACTTGGCGAACTCGGCCTCACGCTGCGCTGCCGGTACTTGATAGTTGATTTCGGCCCAGCGGCTTTGCAGCAGCTGCAGGCTCTTCTGACCGCTGTCGGTCAGGGCCAGGCTTGGCAGACTTACGGCACTCAACAGCGCCGCCACACAGAGAACACGTAACTTAATCATCAGAACATCCCTTCAAGGTTTGTTGCGCGCAAAGCGCTGGATAATCGGTAGTTGCTTGCGCAGGGCCTGATCGACCACCCGCGGCAGCAGGCTGTTAAGCCGGACAAAAAGCTTCTCCGGCCAGCCCAGATAGAGCTCTTCGCGTTCGCGGATGATCGCCTGGGCGACCTGATCGGCCACCTCCAACGGATCATCCATGGCCACATTCAGCGCATCGTTCATGGCCACCACCTGCGCACTGTTCATGCTGGTGCGGGTCGCCCGCGGAGCGATGTACAGCACCTTCATTTCAGTGTCCGCCAGCTCGCGGCGCAGCGCCTCGGAAAACCCGCGCAAGGCAAACTTGCTGGCGCAATAGGCACTGAAACCCGGATAACCAATCGAGCCAAAGGTCGAACCCAGATTAACCACCAGCGCCCGGCCCTGATGCCGCAACAACGGCAGCAGGCGATGGGTGAGCTGCAAGGTGGCCGTCACATTCAGGCCGATCAAGGCGGCAATATCAGCCTCGTCATGCTGCTCCAACAAGCTGAAGCGATTGACCCCGGCGGCATTGATCAAGGTGTTCATCCCACCAAAGCGCCGCGCTGCCGCCAGCACAGCCTCACGCCCGCTGGCCTCGGTGATGTCCGCACAGACCAGCTCGACCTGCCCAGGAAAACGCTGCACCAAGCCTTCCAGCGGCGCGAGCTGACGCCCCGCCAGCAACAGCTTGGCGCCGCCCTGGCACAGCCGCTCGACCAACGCCTGACCAATGCCACCACTGGCACCGGTAATCAACGCACGACAATCTGACAATTGCATAGTCCCTCCTCAGGCCGACAACGGCAGGCTGCGGAACATGTCGCCATACAGGCGATAGACCACTTTGGCGGTGTGCACTACGGCAGCTTTGTCGGCTGGTTCCTCCAGGCGATTCATCAGCTTCTCGTAGAAGGCGATGTGCTCGATATCCAGGCTGCCATGGGACGTCAGGTAACTGAACGCCTGCGGCGGCAAGCCCAGCTCGCCCTTGATGATGCCGGCAGCCTGGGTCGCCAGGGCAATACTGGTGCCCTCAAGCACGTTGACCATGCCGAAGAAGCTCACCGGATTGCACCGATTGATCTGGTCATAGACATAACTGACCATCAGTTCGGTCGGCAGGTTGGGGGTTTCCACCCGCACCGCGTCGGCGTCGGCGCCACAGGCGCGGATATCGTTGAGAATCCACTCCTGATGGCCGTACTCCTCCTCGATGTATTCGGCGATCGCCTCGCGCAGCCACTCCAGGCGCTCCGGCAACCGCGCGCCACACGCCATCAACAGCGGCACGGTGTGCTTGACGTGGTGGTAAGCCTGGCCGAGAAACGCCACATAACTGGCCGGGCTGACGGTGCCTGCCATGACCTGGGCAATAATCGGCGCGCTCAACAGGTACTCACGCTCAGCCTTGGTTTGCTCTTGCAACTGGTCGAAAAAATTCATGTAAACCCCTTAATAGACCGTTTCGCCAGCCATCACCTGAGTGATGGCCGATTGGTAATGTTCGAGTAATGCCACACGCCGCAGCCGACCGTTACTGGTGGCCAGGCCGTTGTCATCGGTAAACGCCTGCTCGCCGCGCAGCCAGTGGTGCACACGGGCGTAATCCGGCAGGGTTTGATTGACTTGCTCCACCGCCGCCGCCAGTTCTGCATCGCTCACTGAAGAGAAACGCGGCACCAGCACGGCCACATTCGCCGGCAACGCCTCGCCGTATAGCCAGGCCTGCGCGATGGGCAACTGCTGGACCAGCTCCGACTCCACCCACTCAGGGTTGACGTTGCGGCCAAAGGCCGTGATGAACTGGTGCTTCTTGCGCCCGTGCAGGACCAGATAAGCGCCATCGAAATGACCGAGATCGCCGGTTGCCAACCAGTCGTCAGCCAGCGCCGGCTCGCCCAGGTAACCGCGCATCCGCGCGCCCTTGACCAGCACCTCGCCATCCGCAGCCAGACGCACCTCGACATGGGGCAATGGCGTACCGACAGTGCCCACCTTGCGCTGTTGCGGCGTATTCAGGCACACCACCGAGGCGCACTCGGACAAGCCGTAGCCTTCATAAATCGGCAACCCCAGCGCATCGGCACGTTCCAGCAACTGTGCCGATACGCGCCCACCGCCGACGGCTACAAAGCGCAGGGAATTGGCTATTGGCATGCCCCGCTCAGCCGCCGTCACCAGCGCCAGCAGCAACTGCGGCAGCAGAATAAGACTGTGGGGCTGCACTCGATTCAGGCAGCTGAGAAAGCTCGGCAAATCAAACTGACTGGCGCCTTTGAGGCCCACCTCAGCCACCGGCAACAACTCAATGGCCGCGCCAGCCAGCAGCGGCGCATAAATCCCGGCAATGTTCTCCAGCAGGGTGGCCAGCGGCAGTACGCACAAATGCCGCTCGACCTGGCACGGCATGCTGGCCTGCCACAGGCTGCGCGCCACCGCCAACTGCACCTCGGCATCCAGGCAAACGCCCTTGGGTTGCCCGGTGGTGCCGGAGGTGTAGGTGATTTTTACTGTGCCCGCCGGCAGTTCAGCCACCACAGGCAAACTGCGCTGGGCAATTTGCGCCGCAGCCGCACCGAAGCCCAGGGCAGCAAAAGCCGAGGCATCGGCGGCAATCAGGCTATCGACGCCAGCACTGTCGAGCACGTGACGCTGCTGAGCCGGCGAGAAGAAACCGGGCACCGGCACACAGACAATGCCCGCGACCAGGGCAGCCAGATCCCAAAGCACCCACTCCAGGCCATTATCCAGCGCCAAACCCAAGCGCTTCGCACCAACCTGACGCAGACGCTGAGCTCGCGCACTTATTTCGTGCAGAAGCTGCGTATAGCTCAGTTGCTGACTCGCCTGCACCAAGGCCACACGTTCGCCGTGCTGAGCCAGGGTCTCCAGTAATGACTCAACCGCTGCAGACATGAGCCAACTCCTCAGCCGCGTACAGGGGCTGATAACCCAGGCGACGGTAGATACCCATGGCTTGCAAGCGCTGATGGCCGGCATAGATATCGCCCACCATCACCTGTGGCCGGGTCGCGTAATAACTGCCCCAGTCGGCCAAGTCCTCACCCATGCAGGCAGGATCGGCGACACCCAGCGACAAGGGGCTCAGGCCCAAGCGCTGAAAACTGTTGAGCAAGGTCGAGGTGCCGGTAAACGCCACCCAACGAAAACCGAGGGCAACCAGCACATCCGTCAGCGCCACTATTAATAGCCGCGCATGCCCAGCCCCCACCGCCGCCAGGTTGCCGACTTCGACAATTTCGCGCCGTTGCAGGTAACGACCGTTACGAGCGGTAATCTCTTCCTCGACCGGACGGCCCAGGTAACGCTCAAGAAACAACTCGCCAGCCTCCGCCCCGCGAATACCGACGGCGGCCTGCAGTTGCCCCGAGAGATCCTCAAGCCCCAGCAGACACGGCATGAAATGCTGAATTTTTGCGCCGTACTGTTCAGCAAAACGCACACGAATGAGATTCTCTATCTCATCACGGCGCTTTGTGCACGGATGTTGCTTAAGCAAGTACAACGACAATGAAGGGTCATGGCCGATACAGGCCAATGCTCCCTCGTGATGCTCCCAAGGCAACTCCATTGAATGAACCTCAAGCGATCTAAATGGGCTTGAGGCTGATCTTCCCTGACGAGCCTTAACAAATACTTAAGCCGTAAGAAGCAAAAAATTACGGCAAGATGACAAGCAGCACGCATAAAATAGCGACATCTAAATTACACAATTGCGACAAAGCGCCCCAGAATGCGGAACGCTTGGACCGCAAGTATCGCCATAAGTGCCGACGTGCTATAAATTCAACGCCGACACAAAAAGAAAGACCTGTCCATATATAGATACAGTGGACTGAGCAAATCTTCTAAAACCAAAGGAGCAACCTCAATGCAAATGATGAAGTGGAGCGTAATCGCCCTGGCAGTCGCCGCCGGCACCTCCCAGATGGCCCTGGCCTCCAGCCAGTCCGAATCCAAGGGCTTTGTGGAAGACAGCAGCCTCAACATCCTGAGCCGCAACCTTTACATCAACCGCGATTACCATCGTGGCGGCAGCGCAGCCAACTACGAAGTCACTGAATCGGCCAACCCTGCTGGCTACACCGCAGAGTGGGGCCAAGGCTTCATCGGCACCTTCGAATCAGGCTTCACCGAAGGCACCGTCGGTTTCGGCGCAGACGCCTACGGCCTGCTCGGCATCAAACTGGACAGCGGCAAAGGCCGTGCCGGCATCCTCGAAATGCAACAAGACCACGATGGCCGCACTTCGGACGAATACGGCGAAGCCGGCGCTGCCGTTAAAGTTCGCGTTTCCAACTCGGTCCTCAAGTACGGCGACCAGTTCGTTGCCCTGCCTGTATTCAGCACTGACGACAGCCGCCTGCTGCCGGAAGCCACCACTGGCACCCTGCTGACCAGCACTGAAATCGAAGGTCTGGAAATCAACGCCGGTCGCTTCACCGCGCTGAACCAACAATGGGAAACCAACCGCGACAGCTCGGGCATGGAATCCATCAACGTTCTCGGCGGCAGCTACAGCTTCACCGACAATCTGAGCGCATCGCTTTACGCTTCGGATCTGGAAGATACTTTCGAGAAAAATTACGCCAATCTCAATTACACCGTTCCGTTCAGTGAAGAGCAGTCGCTCAATTTCGACTTCAACATTTACTCCACTGACTACGACAAAAAAGCTTACGGCGACGACCTGTGTACGTAAAGCCAAGCAACACCATTTGGAGCCTCGCGGCTGCCTACACAATGGGCGCACACACCTTCACCGTTGCACGTCAGGACTCGTCGGGCGATGCCGGCTACGACTACGGTAAAGACGGCGGCGGCACCATCTGGCTGGCCAACTCCATCCAGGTTAAAGACTTCAACGCCGAAGACGAAAGTTCCTGGCAGGTTCGTTACGACTTGGACATGGCCAGCTTTGGCGTTCCAGGCCTGAGCTTCATGACCCGTTATGTAACTGGCGATGACGCAACCCTTCGCGCTGACGACAATGTGACCATTGAAGCCAAAGATGCTAGCCGTTGGGAGCGTAACTTCGAGGCCAAATACGTAATCCAAGAAGGTGCCGCCAAGGACCTTTCCCTGCGTCTGCGTCAAGCCACTGTTCGTAGCGATGAAGCTTTCGGCAGCAGCAACGACCTGGAAGATGTTCGCGTAATCGTTGAGTACCCGCTGAGCATCCTGTAATCACTTCGATTACCCGATGACGCACAAGAAACCCGGCCTCGGCCGGGTTTCTTTTTATCTGCACCTCAGCCTACAACGGCAAGGCATACGTCCCCGTCACATGGGCGACCAGCTCCTCTTCCCCGTGCGAATACAGCGACACCTCGCACACAGCCTGGCGCCGCGACACGCGCAGAATCCGCGCTTCCGCCACGAGATCCACCGGCTTGGGCTTGGCCAGAAAATTGATATTCAGATTGGCCGTCACCGCCATTTCCACTCGCCCCAAACGCCCCAGCACCACCGCATACATGGCCGCATCGGCCAGCGCCATGATGGTCGGCCCGGAAAGGGTGCCGCCTGGACGCACCAGCTTGCCGTGAAACGGCACCCGCGCGACCGCTTTGTCGCCATCCAGATGATCAATGCGCAGGTCGATATCCTCGGCCATCGGCACCCCCAGGCGAATCAAACCCTGTACCTGCTCTGCGGTTAAAGCACTCACCGGCAACTCCTCCTGCAATCAAACGCCGCAGCCGCGTGGCCTGGCAGCCTGTACGCGACTGTACAGGCGCCGTACAATGCGAACCTTTCTACGTCCTCGCAACTGACAAAACGGCCAATCATGCGCACCAGCCAGTATCTGCTCTCCACTCTCAAAGAAACCCCTTCTGATGCAGTTGTGATCAGCCACCAACTGCTGCTGCGCGCCGGCATGATCCGCCGCCTCGCCTCGGGCCTGTACACCTGGCTGCCGATGGGCCTGCGCGTACTGCGCAAGGTCGAGGCCATCGTGCGTGAAGAGATGAACGCCGCCGGCTCCTTGGAAGTACTGATGCCGCTGTTCCAGCCTGCCGAGTTATGGCAAGAGTCCGGTCGCTGGGAAGAGTACGGCCCAGAATTGCTGCGGGTTAAAGACCGTCACGGCCGCGAGTTCTGCGCCGGCCCGACCCATGAAGAAGTGATCACTGATCTGGCCCGTAACGAGCTGAACAGCTACAAGCAGTTGCCGCTCAACCTGTACCAGATTCAGACCAAGTTCCGTGACGAAATCCGTCCGCGCTTCGGCCTGATGCGTGGTCGCGAATTCATCATGAAGGACGCCTACTCCTTCCACCAGGACCAGGCCTCCCTGCAGCTGACCTACGACCGTATGCACCAGGCCTACTGCAACATCTTCACCCGCCTGGGCCTGAACTTCCGCCCGGTACAAGCCGACACCGGCTCCATCGGCGGCACCGGCTCCCACGAATTCCACGTGCTGGCCGAGTCTGGTGAAGACGATATCGCCTTCAGCGACAGCTCCGACTACGCCGCCAACATCGAGAAGGCCGAAGCCATCCCACGGGAAACCGTACGCGGCGCGGCGACTGAAGCCCTGCGCCTGATCGACACGCCAAACGCCAAGACCATCGACGAACTGGTCAGCCAGTTCGACCTGGCCATCGAAAAAACCGTCAAAACCCTGGTCGTACACGCCGCCGAAGAGGGCAAGCTGATCGCCCTGATCATCCGTGGCGACCACGAACTGAACGAAATCAAAGCCGCCAACCATGAACTGGTTGCCAGCCCGCTGGTATTTGCCGGGGAAGCTGAGCTGCGTGACGCCATCGGCGCCGGTGCCGGCTCACTCGGCCCGCTGAACATGCCGCTGCCGTGCATCGTTGACCGCTCTGTGGCTCTGATGAGCGACTTCGCCGTCGGCGCCAACATCGACGACAAGCACTACCTTGGCGTCAACTGGGAACGCGACCTGCCGCTGCCGGCCGTCGCCGACTTGCGCAACGTGGTCGAGGGCGACCCAAGCCCGGACGGCCAGGGCACCCTGGTGATCAAACGCGGCATCGAAGTCGGGCATATCTTCCAGCTCGGCACCAAGTACAGCCAGGCGTTAAACTGCCAGGTGCTGGGCGAAAACGGCAAACCCGTGATCCTCACCATGGGTTGCTACGGCATTGGCGTATCGCGCGTGGTGGCGGCTGCCATCGAGCAGAACTTCGACGAGCGCGGCATCCTCTGGAACGACACCCTCGCGCCGTTCCAAATTGCTCTGGTACCGCTGCGCTATGAAACCGAAGTGGTGCGCGAGGCTACCGACAAGCTCTACGCCGAGCTGACCGCCGCGGGCTTTGAAGTGCTGCTGGACGACCGCGACAAGAAGACCAGCCCCGGTATCAAGTTTGCCGACATGGAACTCATCGGCATTCCGCACCGCATCGTGATCAGCGACCGCGGTCTGGCTGACGGCAACCTGGAATACAAGAGCCGCCGCGAGACCGAGGCGCAAGCGATTCCAGCTGCCGACGTTCTGGCCTTCCTGCAAGCCCGCATTCGCGGCTGATCGAGGCGTCATGTACAGCCGACTCAATCTTCCCCTCGTCGCCACCCTCGGTGGCGCCTTGTTGCTCAGCGGCTGCGCCAATCAGCTGTCGCAACGCAGCGAACATGAGGAGCGCGTCGAGCGCAAACTGCTCGCGCACAGCCTGCAGATTGATGTCGGCGAACCCAAGGTCCTCGAACTGCCCCAGCGCCGCGTGCGCATCCTGGAGCAGAAAACCTTCGACGTGACCGAGTTCGAGGTCAACCGTCACTACGACCGTTACACCCCTTACCAGGCGTGGCGCAAACTCTATGAAATCCCCCTCGGCGCCGTCGCCGTGGTGGCCGGTGTAGGCGCCAACGTCGCTAACATTCTGACCTTCGGCAACGTCCCGGACAGCGCCACCAAGGGCTGGTTCGACTACGGCTTTGCCGGGCTCAATCCATTTATCAACGTCGAGTCCCATGGCCGCTCGCAGCAAAACCTGGCGACCATTGACGAACAACAAGTTGAGCGACGTACCGAGTACACCAGCCTGCCCTGGAGTGAACGCAACGTCACGGTCAAAGCGGGCGGACACAGCTATGAGCTGAGCACCGACAACAAAGGCATGCTGCGGCTCAACCTGCTAGACAGCCCGTTTGCCGATCAAGCCGGGATCAGCAAGGTTGGCACCCTGCAGATCAGTGTCAGCGACCCGCAGGATGGCACCCAGGCCGAAGCCAGCCTGGCTGTTAGCCGCGCACTACGGGGCAAGCTGGTGGAAGCCCATGGGCTGATCTACGACGACCTGGAAGGCAGTGGCGTGGCCGAGTGGGTACACCGGGTCAAACGCCTCGCCGAACTGGGCCTGGAAGAAGAAGCCAGCGAACTGGAGCAAAGCCTGATCGAGCTCACCCGCAATGATCCGGAGTTGCAGCTGGAGTTTATCCAGAGCCTGCAAAAAGACGCTGGCCGCCTGGCCGCCGACCCCGGCGCCAACGACTAAGCCACTCACCCTCATGCGGTGGTAGTCAGTCGCCTAACACCACCGCATGAGGCCAAGTGCTCAACGCCGAACGATAAAGCCCGCCATCCCCTGCAGCGGCATTTCGCTCAAGGTGACCTCGGCAACCTCTGCCGCTGATGGCCCTTGCTCCAGCCAAGTCGCCAGTTCTTGCACGGCGTCTGTCTCGCCCTCAAACAGCACCTCAACCCGACCGTCCTCCAGGTTGCGTACCCAGCCATCAAGATCCAGGCGCTGAGCCTGCTCATCGGTGTGTTGCCGATACGCCACGCCCTGCACCCGACCACGAACCAAGGCATGCCAACATACGCGCGCCATCAGTGTTCACCTTCTTGTAATTGCGCCAAACGCGCCTGCAACCCGGCCGCGGTTTGCTCACCGAGCAAACGTTCACGCAACACGCCATCCGGTCCGACGATATAGGTCACCGGCAGCACCTCGGCGCGAGGCAACTGCCAGCGCTCCGCCGGGTCCTGGGCCAAGACCCGGTAGTCGATCCCCAGCTCTGCACTGGCCTTGCTCAGCTCCGCGCCCTGCAAGCCGTCGAAATTGACCCCGAGCACGCTGACCGGCTGCCCCTTGAGTTGTCCGGCCAAGTGATTGAACTCACCGATTTCAGCCCGGCACGGCGCACACCAGGTTGCCCAGTAATTAATCAGCAACCACTGGCCTTCAAGACTCTCAGCCGTTACCTTTCTACCATGTTGATCAATGCCGTAATTCTCGCCACACCCCGCCAGTAATAAAACGGCCAGGCCCCCTATGAGCATTCGCCCCTTGAACCAATGGAGTTGCATTCCCATGCTGTCGATCCTCGCGGGGTTGATATGACGCTGGATGCCTTGCGCCTGGAAGTGCCGGATATCCTCAACGAGGAAGCGTCCTCGCTGGCCGACCTCAACGAGCGCCTGGCGGCTGCGCGCCTGCTGGACAGCGACTGCGCACTGCAGGAGGTACTGAGCCTGCTGTTTCGCCTCAATCGCAGCGCCATGACCTTACTGGAAAGACAGCGCGCCCTGCAAAGCTTCAGCGATGCCTATCGGCATTACGCCAGCGCGTACGCCGATCACAGCGCACCGCCAACCTTGTTTGTGCGCCTGTGCAGCGAGCTGGCGGCCGGCTTCAAGCGCCTGCTGCTGCAGATACTGCAAGGCCGGCAGCCGTCACGGCCGCACCTGGCCTGGTGCCTGTATATGGCCCAGCACTTTCTTGCGCAAAGCTTGCTGCGCCACTATCAGCTCTATCAGGAGCCGCCGCCCAGCCTGTGGCGCGACAGCCATCTGCTGTACTGGATCGGCGAGCACCAGGAGTGCCTGGACGAACACATTTCTGCAGCGTTCCTGCCTGCACCGGCCTGCACCTTGCGCGGCCTGTATCAGCAGGTCTTGATCCTGGCCCTGAGCAACCCGTTTCACTTGGCTGAAGGTGAAAGCCCACTGCTGTTCGGCGCCCTCGCCCCACTGGCGGGCCTTGCGCGTCTGCTGCCCTGGGATGACGAGGAAGAGTCGGACGGCCCGATTGTCGACCTCGGCGCGTCCCAGGCCTGCCTGACCTACGAGCAACCCCCAGAAGGCGACGCCAGCCAACTGCGGCGCCTGGAGCTGGGCGCCCTGCTGGTGGCCCTGCATGAGCCCGCACCGCTGCAAACCGCCGTAGAACGAGAACTGCTGGAACGAGTGCGACCGCACTGGCTCGGCCGTCAGCAACGCCGCCATGACCGCTCCGACCTCGAAGGCCAGTGCAACCTGGTGATCGGCCTGAATGACATTCACGCCCAATTGCTGGAGAAGCGCCCGCAGCACTGCGCCACCCTGATGCTGGATGCCAGCGCCGGCGGCGCTCGCCTGATCTGCAACAGCGACCAAGGCGCGCACTTGCCTGTCGGTCAACTGGTGCTGGTGCTCGCCGACAGCGGCACACCCACCTCTGGCACTGGTGCGCTGGCGCCATCAGAACGCTGAAGGCCTGCACCTTGGCCTGCGCTACCTCAAGGGCCTGCCGCGCCCCGTGTGGCTACGCCGCGCACCCAGCGCGCAAACCCATCCGGGCGTGATGCAAAGCACCCCGGAGCCAGGCAATGGCTGGCATCACGGCTTGTGGTTACCCAATGGGCAGTTTGTCGAAGGAGAGAATCTCTGGCTGCAACTGGCCAGCGTCAACAACCAGGCCATCCTGCCGCTGCCGGCCAGCAACCTGTGCACGCCATCCGTATCACGCTACCCACTGCGTCTGGCCTGATCGACTGATCAGGCCAGACAGCCGTTCACTCGTCGCCGGCCCGCAACCACTGCGCCAGACTGCCGCTGAACAGTTCCGACTCTTGCGCGTAAAGGCTTTCCAGCGCCGCCCGCACACCCGGGTACCAGGCTTCGTCCAGCTGCGCCGGTAACTGCTCCAGGCGCGGAATTGGCCATGGGCAGCGACTGATCAGCTGGTACAGGCTGTACGTGGAGAGATCGCGCGACAGCACCCAGCCATCGCTACCGGTCATGCAGATCAGCTTCTCGGTTTCAAGAAACGCCACCACCTCACTCCACTCGTCACCCGGCAACTGCCAACCCGCGCGCTGCACCGTGCTATGGCGCACCACCAGCCCACGCTGTTGGCGCAGGTGAAACACCCGCAGCACACCCAACAACACCAGCAGACGCGGCAAACCGCGGCGACGCCAATGATGTGGCGCCGACAGATTGCACACCAGTTCGGCACCGAACAGCACGATCAGCCAGGACAAATACAGCCACAGGAGAAACAGCGGCACCGTGGCAAAAGCACCGTAAATCAGCTGATAGCCGGGAAAGAAGCTCACATAAAGGCCGAAAAACGCCTTGGCTACCTCGAACAGGCTGGCCGTGAACACGCCACCAATCAGCGCATGCTTGAGCGGCACCCGAGCATTGGGCACGGTCGCGTAAATCAGGGTAAAGGCCGCCACACTGAACAGCAGCGGAGTAAAACTCAGCAGCGTCTTGGCCCCTGCCACGGCATCAGGCCCGCTCAGTAAAGAGGTTGAGGTCAGGTAAGTGCTGATCGCAAAACCACTGCCCAGCAGCAGAGGCCCGAGACTGAGAATGGCCCAATAGAGCAGAAAACTGGACACCCCGCGCCGGCTCTTGCGCACTCGCCAGATGGTGTTGAATGCCTGCTCGATATTCACCAGCATCATAAAGGCGGTGACCGCCAGCAACAGCACGCCCACCCAGGTCAGCTGCCGCGCCTGCTCGGTAAAGGCCCACAGGTACTCCTGCACCGCAGCACCGGTAGAGGGCACAAAATTGCGAAAGATGAAGTGCTGGATCTGCTCGCCAACGCCCTGAAAAGCCGGCACGGCCGAGAGCATGGCGAAGGTCACGGTCATCATTGGCACCACCGCAAACAGGGTGGTGTAGGTCAGGGCTGCCGCGCTGCTGATGCCGCGGTCGGCGAGAAAGCGCTGCAGCAGAAAACGCCAGAAATCCAGAACATCGTGTAACCGCTGGCGCATTACATCTCCTTGATAAGCAAAGGCCGTGACGGCCCGTGAGGCGTATCGGTCATACAAGATGCAGGCCGGCGCTCAGACGCGGTTAGAATAGCCGCCTCACCAGGCAAGATGCGACCCGCAAATGACCGATCTGACCCTCTATCACAATCCGCGCTGCTCGAAATCGCGCGCCGCCCTGGAGCTGCTCGAAGCCCGCGGCCTGACGCCAACCATTGTGCGCTACCTGGAAAACCCACCCAGCGTCGAGCAATTGCGCGAGCTGCTGAGCAAGCTAAACCTGCCGGCCCGGCAATTGCTGCGCAGCGGCGAAGAGGAATACAAGGCCCTCAACCTGGCCGACGTCAGCCTCAGCGAAGAACACCTGCTCAGCGCCATGGCCACCCACCCGAAACTGATCGAGCGCCCGATTCTAATTGCTGGCGCCCGCGCGGTGATCGGTCGCCCCACCGAAAAATTGCTTGAGCTGCTGCCATGAGCACGCCTTACATTCTCGTGCTGTATTACAGCCGCCATGGCGCCACCGCAGAAATGGCCCGCCAGATCGCCCGCGGCGTCGAGCTCGGCGGCCTGGAGGCGCGCCTGCGCACGGTGCCGGCAGTGTCCAGCGAATGCCAGCAAGTCGCCCCGGAGATTCCGGCTGAAGGCGCCCTGTATGCCAGCCTTGATGACTTGCAGCACTGTGCGGGCCTGGCCCTGGGCAGCCCGACGCGCTTTGGCAACATGGCCGCCCCGCTCAAGTACTTCCTTGATGGCACCAGCAACCTCTGGCTTACCGGCGGCCTGGTCGGCAAACCGGCCGGCGTGTTCACCAGCACCGCCAGCCTGCATGGCGGCCAGGAAACCACCTTGCTGTCGATGCTCCTGCCGTTGCTGCACCACGGCATGCTGATCAGCGGCCTGCCCTACAGCGAAGGCGCGCTGCTCAGCACCCGCGGCGGCGGCACACCCTATGGCCCCAGCCACCATGCCGGCGCCGACGGCAAGCGCGCACTCGATGAAGACGAAACCGCCCTGTGCCGCGCCCTTGGCCTGCGCCTGGCGAAACTGGCTCAGCAATTGGAGAACACCCGTGGCTAAAATCGCCAAACCCCTGCCCGCCATCAGTTGGCTGCAGCCGCGCCTGAGCATCAGTCGCGCCATCAGCCTGTTCAGCTTCTTCGCCCTGGCCGTACTGCTGGTGGTGTGGAACCTGGCGTTCGCCGACCTGCATGGCGCGCGCACCGAAGTGATCATGGCCATCGAGCTGGCACCACTGGCCCTGCTGGCACCCGGCTTGCTGCTGGGCAAGGCGCGCGCCTATGCCTGGGCCTGTTTCGTGGTCAACCTGTACTTTATCAAGGGCGTACTGGCGGCCTTCGACCCGGCCCGCAGCCTGCTGGGCTGGATCGAAGTGCTACTCAGCGTCAGCCTGTTCTGCGCCGCGCTGATGTACACCCGCTGGCGCTTTCAGTACGACCGCATCCTCGCGGGTGAACTCTGACGGAGCGTTAACTGCCCCCTGCGCGTGCAGGGGCCGCAGCTACCAGCCGAGCGTGGCTTTCAGAAAGGGAATGGTCAGCTTGCGCTGGGCTTGCAGGGACGCCTGATCGAGCCGTTCGAGCAACTCGAACAGGGCACTCATGCTGCGGGTGCCGCGGGTCAGGATGAAACGCCCGACGTCGTCCGATAACTGCAAACCACGACGCGAAGCACGCAGTTGCAGGGCCCGCAGCTTGTCCTCATCGGACAACGACTGCAGCTGAAACACCAGCGCCAGGGTCAGTCGCGACTGCAGGTCCGGCAGACCGACCGGCAACTCTCTTGGCGAGCAATTGGCCGACAACAACAGACGCCGGCCGCTGTCGCGCAAGCGATTGAACAGATGAAACAGCGCCTCTTCCCACTCACGCCGCCCTGCCACTGCATCCAGATCATCCAGACACACCAGCTCGCACTGCTCCAGGTTGTCGAGCAACTCTGGGCCGTAGTCCGCCACCTCGCGCAGCGGCAGGTACACCGCCGGCTCGCCGCGCTGCTCGAAGCGCAAACAGGCGGCCTGGAGCAAATGGCTACAACCCACGCCCTCGCCGCCCCACAGGTAAATCAGGCTTTCCGTCCAACCGGCTTCCGCCTCGCACAGCCGCTCGACATAGCCGAGGGCCGCCGCGTTGGCGCCGGGGTAATAGTTGGCGAAGGTGGCGTCATCACGCAGACGCACCCCCAGAGGCAGCTGGATCGGGATCATAACGGGCGGGGCGACTTCGCAAAGCCGCCGCAAGACTCTTTATAGGACGGGGAAAGTCTATACAAATCAGCCAGATACTGCAGCTCCACGCGACTGAAGCTGCCGACCAAGCGAATTACCAGTGAAACTGCAAGGGCACGTTACCCGCAACCGGCGCAACGGTTGCCGGCGCTGCCGGATCAACGGCGACGCTGCCTTCCTGCAAGCGCCCCAATGCCAACTGGGCACGCAACTGCTCAGGACTGGCATTTAGACGAAACGCCAGGCGATCACCCTTAGCCCACTGCAGGCGTGCAGCAAAAGGCTCAAGCAGGCGCTGCAGCTCGGCGTAACGTGCCAGGTTGGCGCCCTGCACTTCCAGCTGCAGACCTTGGGCGGCGCCCGGACGACTGACAAAACGCGGCGCCAGGCGCTGACTGACGGCCAACCACACAGCATCAGCCAAGGCCGCCTGATCGGCGCCCTGAGCCGTGCCCTGCTCGCGGCTATCGCCCAACCACAGACGCCATTGCGCCTGCCATTGTCCGTCCGCCTCACGGGCTTGCACGGTCAGCAAGGCGTCGGCGCCATAACGGGTAGACGCCTGCTGCAAGGCTGCCGGCTGATTCGCCGAAAGGTTGTCGGCAGTAGCCAACAATTGCTCATCCAGGTCCGCCAGCGGCAATCGCAGCGGCAGGCCGCGATGCTGGGCGGCACCGCGCAGCAAGGGAGCGGCGGCCTGGGCGTCGCCGACCAGGGTGCTGCCCTCACTGCCGTCATTCAGCCACCAAGCCAGAATTGCCGGGCGGTTGGCGCCCCACAAAGGCAAACCAGCCTGACGCAGGGTTTGCTCGCTGCTCAGTGGATCAAAATCCACCTGCAACACCTGGGGCGGGCCACTTTGATAGGAGTACTGACTGATCAACTGCTGCGGATTCTTGCGCAGCTCCACAACCGCCGGGCTCTGCAAAGCGGCTGGATCACCGGTCAGGCGCAGCACCAAGGTATCCAGAGCACGGCTCAACGCCGCATCGCGCTCGGTCGGTTGCTGACTGCTCACCACCTCGCGCACTTGATAAAGACTGGTCAAGGTCTCCGCCGAGAGCGGCAAACTAGACAACAACAAACAGCTGACAAACAAGCGGGCAATGAGGCGCATCAGTTTCTCGGACGACTTAAAGGCTAAAGAGTGGCTATACCTTAAACAGCCACCCCAACCGCGGCAATGGGCAATAGCGCTAAACAAGCGCCCATGCCGGTCGATACAGCCCCTATGTGCAGTGCGCCAAGCGCGTGCTCACACAGGCAAACGCTCGCTCTGGAGACCAGGAATGTCGATAAAAATACGCTTACTGCTATTGACCGCTACCGGCCTGCTAGCCGCGCTGTTCATGGGCCTGGACAGCTTGTTCAATAATGCCCGCACAGCGGACGCAGTAAACGACAACCAGGTCAGCCTGACGGCCCTGCGCAACCATCTGGAAGCGGACATGATGCACGACGCCCTGCGCGCCGATGCCTTTTCAGCCCTGTTGGTGGGCTTGGGCAAGAGTCCGAGTAGCGCAGACGAGGTGCGCAGCAGCTTGCAGGAACACGCCGAACGCTTCCGCAAAGTCCTAACCGCCAATCAGCAACTGCCCACCAGCGCCGCCATCAAACAAGCACTTGAGCAGGTACAACCCAACCTGAATGCCTACCTGGCAGCCGCCGAGCAAATTGTCAGCCAAAGCCTGCAAGACCCCGAACTCGGACAGAAAGCCCTGCCCTCCTTCAATAAAGCCTTCGAGCAACTGGAAGGCGACATGGAGGCACTCAGCGGCCTGATCGAGGAAAACGCCCATCAAAGCAGCGACGAAACCAATGCCACCATCAGCTCCAGCCAACAAAGCCATTATCGCGGCATTGCTGGTCAGCCTGCTTCTACTGACAGCTCAGGGCATATGGATTGTCAGCAGCATCATGCGGCCGCTGCGCTTCGCCAACCGAATTGCCACCGCCACGGCCGCCGGCAATCTCAGCGAGTACATCGAACAACCCACCAGCCAGGATGAAGCCAGTACCCTGGTGCGCAGCCTCGCCAGCATGCAGCGTGATTTGCGTGAAATGATCGAGCTGATCACGACCAAGGCCCGTGGCGTCAGCGCCATCACTCAGCGCCATCACTCAGCGCCTGAGCAGCGGCTGCCACAGCGTCGCCATCAGCAGCCAACAACAGACCGACGGCGCCAACACCATGGCCGCAGCGGCCAACCAGATGAATGCCAGCATCGAGGAAATCACCCGCCACGCCGAGCAAGCCCGGCAAATGGCTAACCAGGCCGAGCATCTGGCCAAAGATGGCGGGCTGGTGATTCATCAGGTGGTCAAAGACATGGACGCCATCGCCCACTCCGTACAGGCATCGGCCCAGGTGATCCGCACCCTGGATCAAGAGTCAGAACAGATTTTCAGCATCATCCAAGTGATCAAGGGCATCGCCGACCAGACCAACCTGCTGGCCCTGAATGCCGCCATTGAAGCCGCCCGCGCCGGCGAGCAGGGCCGCGGCTTTCGCGGTAGTGGCCGATGAAGTGCGGCAACTGGCCGGCCGCACCAGCGCCTCCACCGAAGAAATCGCCTCCATGGTACAGCGCATCCAGAGCAGCACCCGTGAAGCGGTGACCAGCATGGAAGCCGGCGTTACCCAGGTGGACAAAGGCATGACCGTAACCGCTGATGTCGAGCGCGCCATCCGTGAAATCCTCGAGGCCACCCTCAGCACCACGCGCCTGGTCGACGACATTTCCCGCACCATTGGTGAACAAAGCCTGGCCAGCCACGAAATTGCCCAGCAAGTGGAGAACATCGCCAACATGTCCCACGACAACAGCCAGGTCATTGAGCAAACCGCGCGCACCACCGACGAACTGGCGCGCCTGGCCGATGAGCTGGGGCACTCCGTGGACCGCTTCCGCCTCAGTTGAGGACGACACAAACCGCGTGACGGCAAGCCTGGCGAGTCACTCGATGGCCGGCAGGCATGCGCCGATGGCCGCTAGCGTTCAAGCCTGATAAAATCGCGCGCCTTCGCAGACCGGCGCGCGCAGCCCCCCGGTCGCCCCTCGAATTCCCCTTTAAAGGCCTGAACCCATGAGCAAGCAACCCTCCATCAGCTACAAGGACGCCGGTGTAGACATCGACGCCGGCGAAGCCCTGGTCGAACGCATCAAGGGCGTTGCCAAGCGCACCGCACGCCCGGAAGTCATGGGTGGCCTGGGCGGCTTCGGCGCCCTGTGTGAAATCCCGGCAGGCTACAAGCAGCCGGTGCTGGTTTCCGGCACTGACGGCGTCGGCACCAAGCTGCGCCTGGCACTGAACCTGAACAAACACGACAGCATCGGCCAGGATCTGGTCGCCATGTGCGTCAACGACCTGGTGGTGTGTGGCGCCGAGCCGCTGTTCTTCCTCGACTACTACGCCACCGGCAAGCTCAACGTCGACGTAGCCGCCACCGTAGTCACCGGCATTGGCGCTGGCTGCGAACTGGCCGGCTGCTCTCTGGTTGGCGGTGAAACCGCCGAGATGCCGGGCATGTACGAAGGCGAAGACTACGACCTGGCCGGCTTCTGCGTGGGCGTGGTGGAAAAAGCCGAAATCATCGACGGCTCGAAAGTGGCCACCGGCGACACCCTGATCGCCCTGCCGTCTTCCGGCCCGCACTCCAACGGCTACTCGCTGATCCGCAAGATCATCGAAGTGTCCGGCGCCGACATCGAAACCATTCAGCTCGACGGCAAACCGCTGAGCGAACTGCTGATGGCACCGACGCGCATCTACGTTAAAGCCCTGCTGCAACTGATCAAGGACACCGGCGCCGTCAAAGCCATGGCCCACATCACCGGCGGCGGTCTGCTCGACAACATCCCGCGCGTACTGCCAGACGGCGCTCAGGCGGTGATCGACGTGGCCAGCTGGACCCGTCCAAGCATCTTCGACTGGCTGCAAGAACAGGGCAACGTTGACGAGCACGAGATGCACCGCGTACTCAACTGCGGTGTTGGCATGATCATCTGCGTGGCCCCGGAACAAGCCGACGTCGCCCTCGACGTGCTGCGTGAAGCCGGTGAAAAGCCCTGGATCATCGGCCGTATCGAGAATGCTGCCGCGGGTGCCGAGCGCGTGGTACTGAACAACCTGAAAAGCCACTGATGCGTTCAGGCTGTTCTTCACCCCAGTGCAAGGTGGTGGTGCTGATTTCCGGGTCTGGCAGCAATTTACAGGCCCTGATTGACAACATCGCCAGCGGCGACAACCCGGCGCAAATCAGCGCGGTAATCAGTAACCGCGCCGACGCGTACGGGCTGCAACGGGCCCAGGCGGCCGGCATTGCCACCCAGGTGCTCGACCATAAACAGTTCGACGGCCGCGAAGCCTTCGATGCGGCCCTGGCGGCGGCTATCGACGCTCACCAGCCGCAACTGGTGGTACTCGCCGGGTTTATGCGCATCTTGAGTGCCGGCTTTGTCCGTCACTATCAAGGCCGCCTGCTGAATATCCACCCGTCCCTGCTGCCCAAATACAAAGGCCTGCACACCCATCAACGGGCGCTGGACGCCGGTGACCGCGAGCACGGCTGCAGTGTGCACTTCGTTACCGAGGAACTGGATGGCGGGCCGCTGGTCGTACAAGCGGTAGTACCGATTGCCGCAGACGACACCGCAGACACCTTGGCCCAGCGTGTCCATGGGGCAGAACACCAGATCTACCCCCTGGCCGTACGCTGGTTCGCCGAAGGCCGGGTACAGCTACACGAACAAGGCGCCACCCTCGACGGGCAACTGCTGCCCGCCAGCGGTCAAGTGCTGCATTACGCCGATTCGTAACCCTGGAGAACCTATGCGCCGCGCCTTGCTGTTTGTTCTCGCTGCCTTGAGCCTGTCGGCTCAGGCCATCGAACTGAAGCCCTTCACCGCCAGCTATACCGCTGACTGGAAGCAACTGCCCATCAGCGGCACCGCCGAACGCAGCCTCAAGCGCCTGGATGACCAGCGTTGGCAACTGAGCTTCGAGGCCGCCATGCTGGTCGCCAGCCTCACCGAAGAAAGCACCTTCCGCCTGGAAAACAACAGCTTCCTGCCCCTGACCTACCGCCTCAACCGCAGCGGCCTGGGCAAGAGCAAGAAGGTCGAACAGGATTTCGACTGGACGGAAAAACAGGTGATCGGCAATGACCGCGGGGAGTCCGTGCGCCTGCCACTCAATCGTGGCCTGCAGGACAAGTCGACCTATCAGCTGGAACTGCAATTTGCCGTGGCTGCCGGGCAAAAAAGCATGAGCTACCAAGTGGTCGATGGCGACGAGATCGAGACCTATGATTTTCGCGTGCTGGGCAGTGAGCGGGTGCGCACCAAGGCTGGCCTGATCGACGCGATCAAGGTCGAGCGAGTACGCGACCCCACCAAGAGCAAGCGCAAGACCGTGCTCTGGTTCGCCAAAGACTGGGACTACCTGCTGGTGCGCCTGCATCAAGCCGAAACCGACGGCAAGGAATACCAGATCATGCTCAAGGACGGCATCGTCGACGGCAAGCCTGTCACCGGCATTGCTGAATAAACCACGACACAGCATAAAAAAGCCGGGCATTGCCCGGCTTTTTTATGCCTGAGAATTACGAGCCGTTACCACATCAGGTCATCGGGGACCTGATAGGCCGCATACGGATCATCGGCATCCGGTGCTTCGGTCTGGGTGTTGAGCAGCAGCACCCGGCGCGGATCGCGCTCCTGGATCTTCAGCGCCGCTTCGCGCGGAATCACCTCGTAGCCGCCGCCGTGCTGGACGATGGCCAGGGAGCCGCTGCTGAGCTTGTCGCGCATCAACTTGTTGACCGACAGACGCTTAACCTTCTTGTCGTCAACGAAGTTGTAGTAATCCTCGGTGGTCAGCTTGGGCAGGCGCGACACTTCGATCAGTTGCTTGATCTGCGCCGCGCGGGCCTTTTGTTCGGCCTTTTCCTGCTGCTGGCGGTTCAGCTCCTGGTCGCGAGCGATCTTCTCGGCCTTGGCTTGCAAGGCGGCCTGCTGCTGCGAGTCATCGACTTCGATCTGGCCTTTCTTTTCCAGGCGCTGCTGTTTCTGCTTCTGCTTGCCGGCCTGCTTGGCCTGCTTTTCATTGACCAGCCCGGCTTTGAGCAGCTGATCACGAAGGGAAAGACTCATAACCTACGCCTTACACGTTGAGAGGTGGGCAGTGTCAGTCACAGCCGAGGCCGTGCTTTTCCTGTTTTTTGGCTTCACCCCAAAGGGCGTCCAGTTCATCAAGGGTGCAATTCTCAATGGGCCGCTGGGCTTCGCGCAATGCCTGTTCGATAAAACGAAAGCGCCGCTCGACCTTGGCGTTGGCCGCACGCAAGGCGCTTTCGGGGTCGACCTTGAGGTGGCGGGCCAGATTGGTGACCACAAACAGCAGGTCACCAATCTCCTCACTGATGGCCTGCGGGTCATTCTCGCTCATGGCCTCCAGCACTTCGTCCAGCTCTTCGCGGACCTTGTCCACCACAAGCAAGGCATCTGGCCAGTCGAAGCCAACCTGGGCCATGCGCTTCTGCAGCTTGACCGCCCGACTCAGGGCCGGCAGCGCCTGGGGCACATCATCGAGCAACGACAGCTGCTCGGGCACGGCGGCCTTGGCGGCGCGCTCTTCGGCCTTGAGTTCCTCCCAGCGCTGCTTGACCGCCGCCTCTTCCAGCCGCGCCGCATCGGGCGCGCCATACAGGTCGCCATCGACAAACACATGAGGGTGGCGGCGAATCAGCTTGCGGGTAATGCCATCGACCACCGCGGCAAACTCGAAGCGCCCTTCCTCCTGCGCCAGTTGGCTGTAATACACCACCTGAAACAGCAGGTCGCCCAGCTCGCCGGGCAGGTGCTCGAAGTCAGCCCGTTCGATGGCATCGGCCACCTCATAAGCCTCTTCCAGGGTGTACGGCACGATGGTCGCGTAGGTTTGTTTGAGATCCCACGGGCAACCGTACTGCGGATCACGCAGTCGGGCCATCAGGTGCAGCAGGTCGTCGATTTGGTACATGACAAGCCCTTGGAATAGGTAATCGGGATTGCTAAGCGTCGCGAGCAGGTAGCCCGGATGCAATCCGGGATGGCCGACGGGCAAGCCCCCCGGCTTGCTTCAACAACGCCAGACCGAGCGCAGCGGCTCAACCGCTGGTTCGACTGCGCCGCGCTTCGATAATATTGGGCAGCTGGCTGATCCGTCCCAACAGTCGGCCCAAGGCTTCCAGACCCGGGATCTCGACGGTCAGGGACATCGCCGCAGTATTGTCGTCCTTGTTCGAGCGGGTGGTCACGGCCAGCACGTTGAGCTTCTCGTTGAGCAGCACCTGAGAGACGTCACGCAGCAACCCGGAACGGTCGTAGGCGCGAATGATGATGTCCACCGGGTAGGTCTGGATCGGCACCGGCCCCCAGCTGACCTGAATGATCCGCTCCGGCTCGCGACTGCCCAGTTGCAGCACCGAGCCACAATCCTGGCGGTGGATGCTGACGCCGCGGCCCTGGGTGATGTAGCCAACGATCGGGTCGCCCGGCAGAGGCTGGCAGCAACCGGCGATTTGCGTCAGCAGGTTGCCGACGCCCTGAATCTGGATGTCGCCGCGCTTGCCCGGTTTGATCGCACCCGGCCGACGCGGAATCAGCTCCAGCTGCTGTTCGCCACGCTCCGGCTCCACCAACTGCTGGGCCAGGTTGACCAACTGGGCCAGACGCAGATCGCCAGCACCGAGGCCGGCGAACATGTCTTCGGCACTTTTGAGGTTGGCTTTCTCCGCCAGCTTGTCGAAGTCCACCGCCGGCAGGCCCAAGCGAGCCAGCTCGCGTTCCAGCTGGGTTTTACCGGCCGCCACGTTCTGATCGCGGTCCTGCAGTTTGAACCAGTGGACGATCTTCGCCCGCGCCCGCGAGGTGGTGATGTAGCCCAGGTTGGAGTTCAGCCAGTCACGGCTCGGCGTGCCGTGCTTGCTGGTGATGATCTCCACCTGCTCGCCAGTTTGCAGGCTGTAGCTGAGCGGCACGATACGCCCGTTGACCTTCGCGCCACGGCAGTTGTGGCCGATCTCGGTGTGCACCCGGTAGGCAAAATCCAGCGGCGTGGCGCCCTTGGGCAAGTCAATGGCGTGACCGTCGGGGGTAAAAACGTAAACCCGATCTGGCTCGATATCGACCCGCAGCTGCTCGGCCAGGCCGCCGATATCGCCCAGTTCTTCGTGCCACTCCAGCACCTGACGCAGCCAGGAAATCTTCTCCTCGTAGTGATCAGACTTGCCTTTGACATCGGTGCCTTTGTAGCGCCAGTGGGCGCAAACGCCCAGCTCAGCCTCTTCGTGCATGTCGCTGGTACGGATCTGCACCTCGAAGACCTTGCCGTCCGGGCCCAGCACCGCAGTGTGCAGTGAGCGGTAGCCGTTTTCCTTGGGGTTGGCGATGTAGTCGTCGAACTCCTTGGGAATGTGCCGCCACAAGCTGTGGACGATCCCTAAGGCGGTGTAGCAATCGCGCACCGCCGGCACCAGCACGCGCACCGCACGCACGTCGTAGATCTGGCTGAAGGCCAGGCCTTTGCGCTGCATTTTGCGCCAGATCGAATAGATGTGTTTGGCCCGCCCGCTGATGTCGGCCTTGATGCCGGTGGCCGTCAGCTCGCTGCGCAGGTGGTCCATAACTTCATTGATGTACTGCTCGCGGTCTAGCCGCCGCTCATGCAGCAGGGTGGCGATCTGCTTGTACTTCTCCGGCTCCAGGTAGCGGAAGGACAAGTCTTCCAGCTCCCACTTGATATGGCCGATACCCAGGCGATGGGCCAGCGGCGCGTAGATATCCGCCACCTCGCGGGCCACGCGCTGGCGTTTCTCATCGGGCGCGTTCTTGATCGCACGGATCGCACAGGTACGCTCGGCCAGCTTGATCAGGGCCACGCGCACGTCATCGACCATCGCCACCAGCATCTTGCGCAGGTTTTCCACCTGCACCTGGGAGCCCAGCACCAGCGACTCGCGCGAGCTGAGGCTGTCACTGATGGCGGCCATGCGCGAGACGCCGTCGATCAGCTTGGCCACCACCAGGCCGAAGCGCTGCTGCACCGTGGCCAGGGAAATCTTGCCTTCGCGCACGCCGCGGTAGATCACCGCCGCCACCAGGGAGTCCTGGTCCAGCTTGAGGTCGGCGAGTATCTCGGCAATCTCCAGGCCGACGCGGAAGCTCGAGGTACCTTCGGTCCACAGGTTCTGCGCCGCATTGGCCTGTTGCTCGGCCTCGCGGGCAAACTCACAGGCACTCTTCAGCGCCTCGCGGTCCAGTGCCGGATCGACGCTCAGGGCGTGGTCCAGCCAGGCATCCAGATTGATGCTGCCGTCGGTGTTGATCGGCTGTTGCGCGCGTACCTGTACCATCAGTGTTTACCCTTGCTGATCGGCAACCGACTCGCGCCGGTTGCCTGCGGTCTTGTCTGGCAGCCTATCGCTGCTCGGACTCCAGAAGCTTCCTAGCCTCTCTCGAATAACGCCATTGCCTCGACATGGGCGGTCTGCGGAAACATGTCGAGAATGCCGGCCCGTTTGAGCCGGTAACCCTGCTTGAGCAACTCCGCCGTATCCCGTGCCAGGGTTGCCGGGTTGCACGACACATACAGCACACGCTCGGCGCCCAGTGCGGCGATCTGTTTGACCACCGCAAAAGCGCCATCCCGTGGTGGGTCGAGCAGCACCGCCGAAAAACCTTTTTGCATCCAGGCGCCATCCAGCGGGTTCGACAGATCCGCCTGATAAAAGTGCAGATTCTCCAGGCCGTTGCTGCGGGCGTTTTGCTGCGCCCGCGCCACCATGGTCGCCACGCCTTCCACGGCCACCACTTCGGCCACCCGCTGCGCCAGGGGCAAGGCGAAGTTGCCCAGCCCGCAGAACAGGTCCAGCACCCGCTCACCGGCTTGCGGTGCCAGCCAGTCCAGCGCCTGGGCGATCATCGCCTCGTTGACCGGGCCGTTGACCTGGACGAAATCCCCCGGCCGATAGGCCAACTGCAAGCCCCAACTCTCCAGCCGATAGCCCAGCTCGGCGTCCACCTGCTGCGGCTGCGGATCACCCTCGCCCTGCAGCCACAACTGGGCGTTCTGCGCCTGACAAAAGTGCTGCAGGCGAGCCACATCCTCTTCGCCCAGAGGCGCGGTATGGCGTACCAACAGGGCCATGGCCGTGCCGCTGAAAATCTCCACATGACCCAGGGCCTGGGGTTTACGCAAACTACGCAACACCTCAGGCAAGGCGCTCAGCAGCGTCTGCAAGGGCTGTACCAGCACCGGGCAATCGGCGATGGCGACAATGTCCTGACTGGCGGCGGCACGAAAGCCCACCGCCAAGTGCTTGCTCTTCACGTCCCAGCGCACGGCGATGCGGGCGCGGCGGCGATAACCAAACTCCGGCCCCACCAAGGGTGGCGCCCACTCTTCGGGCGCTGCGGCGGCGACGCGCAACAATTGCTCCGCCAGGGTGCGCTGCTTAAGCGCCAATTGTTCGCTGTGGGGCAGGTGCTGCAAGGTGCAGCCACCGCACTGCCCGGCATGGGCGCAAGGCGCCACACGGCGTTGGGCGCTGCTGGTAAAGATGCGCTCGGCACGCGCCTCGACCACCTGGCTGCGGGCACCCAGCACCCGTGCTTCGACATCCTCATCGGCCAGGGCGCCGGCGACAAACCAGGTGCGTCCGTCGACGAAAGCGATGCCACGGCCATCATTGGCCAGCCGCTCAATGTGCAAGCGCTGCTTCTTGCCCGTAGGCACGGCGACCGCCTTGCTGCCGCCCGCCGGTTGAAATCGCAGGCCCGTGTCACGCTTCGCCATGGTCAGTACAACTCATCATCAATCACACAAAAAAGAAACGGCCGGGGCCGTCACGACAACCGCTTCAAGCATCGCCAAGGGGTTGATCATAGATGCCAGTGGACAGGTAGCGATCGCCGCGGTCGCAGATGATCGCCACCAGCACGGCGTTCTCCACCTCGGCCGACAGGCGCAACATGGCGGCCACCGAGCCACCCGACGACACGCCACAGAAAATACCTTCCTCACGCGCCAGGCGACGCATCACCTGCTCGGCCTCGGCCTGGCCCATGTCGATCACCCGATCAACGCGCTCAGCCTGGAAAATCTTCGGCAGGTACTCGCTCGGCCAGCGGCGGATACCCGGAATCGCCGAACCTTCCTGGGGTTGCAGACCGACGATCTGCACCGCCGGGTTCTGCTCCTTGAGGTAGCGCGACACCCCCATGATGGTGCCGGTGGTACCCATCGAACTGACAAAGTGGGTGATCCGCCCGTGAGTCTGCTGCCAGATCTCCGGGCCGGTGCCGGCATAATGGGCCAGCGGGTTGTCGCCATTGGCGAACTGATCGAGCACCTTGCCCACGCCGTCGGCCTGCATCTGCAGGGCCAGGTCGCGGGCGCCTTCCATGCTCTCGACCAGAATCAGCTCGGCGCCATAGGCGGTCATCGCCGCCTTGCGCTCGGCGGTGGAGTTGTCCGGCATGATCAGAATCATCCGGTAGCCCTTGATCGCCGCAACCATGGCCAGGGCGATGCCGGTATTGCCGGAGGTGGCTTCGATCAGGGTGTCACCCGGCTTGATCGCGCCGCTCAGCTCGGCGCGATTGATCATCGACAACGCCGGGCGATCCTTCACCGAGCCCGCCGGGTTATTGCCTTCCAGCTTCACCAACAGGGTATTGGAGGTCGCGCCGGGCAAGCGCTGCAGGCGCACCAGCGGGGTGTGGCCGATGCACTCGGCAATGGTGGGAAACTGCAGGGTCATGGCTGTAGACGATCCGCACGCTATCAAAGGGCGCCTATGATAACGGCAAACGGCCGGCGGCCATATCGCCGGCGCCAACCAGACTATTGCACCTTGTGATTAGTCGGGGCCAAGACCAACCGTTACACTGGCCGCCGCAATGACTCGGTATTTAGCGCAGACAAGGAGCAGGGTTGTGTTCAAGGATCTCGGCATCAAGAGCCGCGTACTCATGCTCTCGCTACTGCCCACCAGCCTGCTGGCCGTGGCACTGGGCGGCTATTTCACCTGGATGCAACTGTCTGAACTGCGCGCACAACTGCTGCAGCGCGGACAGCTGATGACCGAGCAACTGGCCGCAATCGCCGCCCCCGCCCTGGCGCGCAACGACAGCGCCCTGCTGGAGCAGATTGCTGACGCCAGCCTGGAGCACGCCGATACGCGCTCGGTACGCCTGTACGATGCCCAGCACAAACTCCTGGCCCACGCGGGACCGAGCATGCTCAACCGAGCGCCCGCCAGCTCATCACGGCAATTGCAGGTACACAGCAACGACAATGCCAGTCGCTTTCAACTGGCCGTGAGCCAGCGCCACCTGAACCATAGCCGCGAAACCACAGCCACCAGCGAGGCGCCGGTACTCGGCTGGATAGAACTGGAGCTGTCCCACGACAGCACCTTGCTGCGCGGTTACCGCAGCCTGCTGGTCAGCCTGCTGCTGGTGCTTGCCGGGCTGGCTGCCACCGCGCTGATGGCCGTGCGCATGAGCCGCGGCATCAACGAGCCACTGCACAAGATCAAGCACGCCGTTGACCTGCTCAAGGAAGGCCACCTGCAGACTCGCCTGGAACCTCTCGGCAGTCACGAACTGGACCAGCTCGGCGGCGGTATCAACCGCATGGCCGAAGCCCTGCAAAATGCCCAGGAAGAACTGCAGCACAGTGTCGATCAGGCCACCGAGGACGTGCGCCAGAACCTGGAGACCATCGAGATCCAGAACATCGAACTGGACATGGCCCGCAAAGAAGCCCTGGAGGCCAGCCGGATCAAGTCGGAATTTCTCGCCAACATGAGCCATGAAATCCGCACGCCATTAAACGGCATCATCGGTTTCACCAACCTGCTGCAAAAGGGCGAACTCAGCCCGCGCCAGCAAGACTACCTGGGCACCATCAGCCAGTCGGCCGACAGCCTGCTGGGGATCATCAACGAGATCCTCGACTTCTCGAAAATCGAAGCCGGCAAGCTGGTACTGGAAAGCATCCCGTTCAACCTGCGCGACCTGCTGCAGGACACCCTGACCCTGCTGGCCCCGGCGGCCCACGCCAAAAACCTGGAGCTGCTCAGCCTGATCTACCGCGACACGCCGCTGTCCCTGGTCGGCGACCCGATGCGCATCAAGCAGGTGCTGACCAACCTGGCCAGCAATGCCATCAAGTTCACCCAGGAAGGCACCATCATTACCCGCGCCATGCTCGAGGACGAGAGCGAAGACCGCGTGCAACTGCGCATCAGCGTGCAGGACAGTGGCATCGGCTTGTCCGAGGAAGACTTGCGCGCCCTGTTCAAGGCCTTCAGCCAGGCCGATAACTCGCTGTCGCGCCAGGCCGGCGGTACGGGCCTCGGCCTGGTGATCTCCAAGCGCCTGATCGAGCAGATGGGCGGCGAAATTGGCGTTGCCAGCACGCCCGGCGAAGGCTCGGAATTCTGGATCAGCCTGAGCCTGCCCAAAGCTAACGACGATGACAGCGACTCACCGCGCCCGCCGCTGCTCGGCCAGCCAGTAGCCATTCTGGAAAGCCATGAGTTGGCCCGCCAGGCCCTGCAACACCAACTGGAAGACTGCGGCCTCAAGGTCGAGGCCTTCAGCAACCTCGACAGCCTGCTCGCCGCCGTCGCTCAGCGGCAGCACAGCAGCGCGCCGATTGAGCTGGCCGTACTCGGTATCACCGCCCGCGAACTGCCCCCGGAGCGCCTGATCCCGAAACTGTGGGACCTCGACCGCCTGGCCTGTAAAAGCCTGGTGCTGTGCCCCACCACCGAGCAGGCGCTGTTTCACGACTCACTGCCCGAAACCCACAGCCGCTTGCAGGCCAAGCCCGCTTGCACACGCAAATTGCAGCGCACCCTCAGCGAACTCTGCGGCCCGCGCCCGCAACGCCATAGCAACCGCGCCCCGCACGCCAGCCGCGCGCCCTATTTACTCTGCGTCGATGACAATCCGGCCAACCTGCTGCTGGTGCAAACCCTGCTGGAAGATCTCGGCGCCCGCGTGGATGCCGTCGACAGCGGCTATGCCGCCCTGGACGCGGTCAAACGCAACGGCTACGACCTGGTATTCATGGACGTGCAGATGCCCGGCATGGATGGTCGCGAAACCACCGAAGCGATCCGCCAGTGGGAAGCCGCACAGGACAGCGCGCCAGTGCCGATCGTGGCCCTGACCGCCCATGCCCTGGCCAATGAAAAGCGCTCGCTGCTGCAAAATGGCCTGGACGACTACCTGACCAAGCCCATCGGCGAACGCCAGCTAGCCCAGGTGGTACTCAAGTGGACCGGCTTGCCGCTGCACCAGCAACCCGCGCCGGCCAACGAACGCCGTCAAGCCGCCCAAGGCCCCAGCGTGCTGGATCATGCCGAAGGGCTGCAGTTGGCCGCCGGCAAGGCCGACCTGGCCGCCGAACTGCTCGGCATGCTCCTAGACTCCCTCGCGGCCGACCGCCAGATCATTCGGGACGCCCGCGCCCGCGACGCCAAAGACGCGCTTCTGGAGCGCGTCCATCGCCTGCATGGCGCCACTCGCTACTGCGGAGTGCCACAACTGCGCGCGGCCTGTCAGCACTGCGAAACCCTACTTAAACAGAACTCGCCGGCCAGCGCCGCGGCCCTGGACGATCTGGATGCCGCCATCGAGCAATTGCTCGAAGAAACCGGCCAACCCAGCCAAGCCCTATAGATAGTCGGAAGCCCACCATGCGCATCATGTTGTTCAGCAGCCAGCCTTATGATCGCGACAGTTTCAGCGCCGCCACCTTGCCACCCGGCTGCAGCCTGGCGTATCAGCACGCCCACCTGGGGCTGGATACCGCAGCCCTGGCCAACCATTGCGAGGTGGTCTGCGCCTTTATCAACGACAACCTCTCAGCGCCGGTACTGCAGCAACTGGCTGCCGGCGGCACACGCCTGATCGCCTTGCGCTCGGCCGGTTACAACCACGTTGACCTGCAAGCAGCACAACAACTGGGGCTGAGCGTGGTGCGAGTACCGGCCTATTCGCCCTTCGCCATCGCCGAGCACGCCGTGGCCCTGATCCTGGCGCTGAACCGGCGCATCCACCGCGCGTTCAACCGTACCCGCGAGGGCGACTTCTCGTTGCACGGCCTGATTGGCTTCGATCTACACGGCAAGACCGTGGGCATTATCGGCACCGGCCAGATCGGCGCCGCCTTTGCCCGCATCATGGCCGGCTTCGGCTGCCAGCTGCTGGCCCACGACCCCTATCCCGACAGCGACCTGCAAGCCCTGGGCGTGCGCTACCTGCCGCTCGATGAGGTACTGCAACAGGCGCAGATCATCAGCCTGCATTGCCCCCTGACGCCCGGCACTCGCCACCTGATCAATCAGCAGTCCCTGGCGCGCCTGCAACCGGGCAGCATGCTGATCAACACCGGCCGCGGCGCCCTGGTGGACACCCCGGCACTGATCGACGCGCTGAAAGACGGCCAACTCGGCTACCTGGGCCTGGACGTGTATGAAGAAGAAGCCGCCCTGTTCTTCGAGGACCAGTCCGACCTGCCCCTGCAGGACGACGTCCTGGCCAGGTTGCTGACCTTCCCCAACGTGATCATCACCGCCCACCAGGCCTTCCTCACCCGCGAAGCCCTGAGCGCGATTGCCGAGACGACCCTGAGCAATATCGCGGACTGGGCAGCAGGCACACCGAACAACCTGGTCACCGCTTAAGCCCGCGACAAACTAATCAGGCAGAAAAAAACCGGCCGAGGCCGGTTTTTTCGTGACTGTCGCGAACTCAGGTGCGCGGCAGGGTGACGCCCAACTGGCCCTGATATTTGCCGCCACGGTCCTTGTACGACACTTCGCACTCTTCATCGGACTCGAAGAACAACATCTGCGCCACGCCTTCGTTGGCATAAATCTTCGCCGGCAAGGTGGTGGTGTTGGAGAACTCCAGGGTCACGTGGCCTTCCCACTCAGGCTCAAGGGGCGTCACGTTGACGATGATGCCGCAGCGCGCATAGGTGCTCTTGCCCAGGCAGATGGTCAGCACGTTGCGCGGGATGCGAAAGAACTCGACCGTGCGCGCCAAGGCGAAGGAGTTCGGCGGGATGATGCAGACATCGCTTTTGACGTCGACGAAGCTCTTCTCATCGAAGTTCTTCGGGTCAACGGTGGCCGAGTTGATATTGGTGAACACCTTGAACTCATCGGCGCAGCGAACATCGTAACCGTAGCTGGAGACCCCGTAGGAGATCAGCGCGTTAGCGCCTTCGGTGCGCACCTGGCGCTCGACGAAGGGCTCGATCATGCCGTGCTCCTGGGCCATGCGACGAATCCATTTATCCGGTTTGATGCTCATGGCGACTGTCCTGAATTAAAGCAGCGATAAAACGGTGAGCGCATATTACCGGGGCTGGCGACAGGGTTCAAAGCCTGACGTCAGCAGCCGGCGATAGCGGCTCTCCACCTGGCAATATCCTTATCGACAAAAGTCTTGCAGATAAATTAGCACTGGCCTGAAAAATCACGTATGGTGTTCCCACTGTGCTGCATGTGTCACCGTGAATCGCTACCTGATGTAAGATTTCGATCCAATCATCGCCACGACTCCTTTTACTCGTTGCACTCAGTCTTGGCCTGGGCTTTTCCAGGGCTGTAATTAAATTTGTTTTAGGAGATACACCATGTCGAATCGTCAAACTGGCACCGTTAAGTGGTTCAACGATGAAAAAGGCTTCGGCTTCATCACCCCGCAATCCGGTGACGATCTGTTCGTACACTTCAAAGCTATCCAGAGCGATGGCTTCAAGAGCCTGAAAGAAGGCCAGCAAGTTTCTTTCGTCGCTACCCGCGGCCAGAAAGGCATGCAAGCTGAGGAAGTTCAGGTTATCTAACCTGCGCTTTACTCGCTAAAAAGACCCTGCTTTCGAGCGGGGTTTTTTATGCCTGCGATTTAACCCCCTCGCCTGCACCACCCAGAACACTGCCCGGCAATCCTGCCACCGGGCTAGACGCCATCAGCTCTTAGTCTTCGCTAACCATAATCGCCGGCATGGCTTGCGCTTCAGCTGCTTGCAGCACGATACGCGCACCCACCAGACGCGCCAGCTCCTGATAGACCATGGATATCTGACACTCAGGCTCAGCCACCACAGTCGGCTTGCCGTTATCGGCCTGTTCACGGATCAGCATCGACAGCGGCATCGATGCCAGCAACTCAACCCCATACTGCTCGGCCAGCCGCGCGCCACCGCCCTCGCCGAACAAATGCTCGGCATGCCCGCAGTTGGAGCAGATGTGCACGGCCATGTTCTCGACCACACCCAGCACCGGAATGTTGACCTTGCGGAACATCTCCACACCCTTCTGGGCATCCAGCAAGGCCAGATCCTGCGGCGTGGTGACAATCACCGCGCCGGCTACCGGCACTTTTTGCGCCAGGGTCAGCTGGATATCACCCGTGCCCGGCGGCATGTCCACCACCAGATAATCCAGGTCGCCCCAGGCGGTTTGGGTGACCAGCTGCAGCAGGGCACCGGAGACCATCGGCCCGCGCCAGACCATCGGGGTGTTGTCGTCAGTCAGAAAGGCCATCGACATGACTTCCACGCCGTGAGCCGTAATCGGCACAAACCACTTCTGCTCTTTAACCTGCGGACGAGTGCCGGCCGGAATACCGAACATGATGCCCTGGCTGGGGCCGTAGATATCCGCATCGAGAATGCCGACCTTGGCGCCTTCGCGGGCCAGGGCCAACGCCAGATTGGCCGCCGTGGTTGATTTGCCTACGCCGCCCTTGCCGGACGCCACGGCGATCACATTTTTCACGTTGCTCAGCGCCGGCACTTGCGCCTGGCCTTGATGGACCTCGATCACGCAATCAACCTGCACACTGGCCGAGTCCACGCCGTCCAGGTTTTCCAGGGCCATCTGCAGCAGTTGCGCCCAACCGCTTTTGAACAAGCCCGCGGCATAACCCAATTGCAAACGCACCCGCACCTTGCCGCCCTGAATATCGACCTCACGCAGGCAACCGGCGCTGACCGGGTCCTGATTTAAATGCGGATCGGTGTATTGGCGCAGCGCGGTTTCGACTGCTTCGCGGGTGACAAGGCCCATGACTAACGCTCCAAAAGACTGAGTAAAACAGGCAGCCATCTTAACAGCTGCAACCCACACCTCGCTGCGCCCAGTAAAACCCCCATTGCCAGCGACGGCGTGCCCGCCGTTTCTGGCTTGCCGCTGGCCGCTGCTTTATAGTTGCCGACCTCTTTCGTATCACCAGCGCAGTCGATCACCATGTCCGAAGCCCGCAAAATTCTCGTTACCAGCGCCCTGCCCTACGCCAATGGCTCCATTCACCTGGGCCACATGCTCGAATATATCCAGACCGACATGTGGGTGCGCTTCCAGAAACTGCGCGGCAATCAGGCCATCTACGTCTGTGCCGACGACGCCCACGGCTCGGCGATCATGCTGCGCGCCGAGAAGGAAGGCATCACCCCGGAACAACTGATCGCCAACGTGCAGGCCGAGCACAGCGCTGACTTTGCCGACTTCCTGGTCGACTTCGATAACTTCCACTCGACTCACGCCGAAGAAAACCGCGAACTGGCCACCGGCATCTACCTCAAGCTGCGTGACGCCGGCCATATCGCTACCCGCTCGGTCACTCAGTACTTCGACCCTGAAAAGGGCATGTTCCTCGCCGACCGTTTCATCAAGGGCACCTGCCCGAAATGCGCGGCCGAGGACCAGTACGGCGACAACTGCGAGAAATGCGGCGCCACCTACGAGCCCACCGAACTGAAGAACCCACGCTCGGCCATCTCCGGTGCCGTGCCGGTGCTGCGCGACTCCAAGCACTTCTTCTTCAAGCTGCCTGACTTCCAGGCCATGCTGCAGACCTGGACCCGCAGCGGCACCCTGCAGGACGCCGTCGCCAACAAGATTGCCGAATGGCTGGATGCTGGCCTGCAGGAGTGGGACATCTCCCGCGATGCGCCGTACTTCGGCTTTGAAATTCCCGACGAGCCCGGCAAGTATTTCTATGTCTGGCTGGACGCCCCGGTTGGCTATATGGCCAGCTTCAAAAACCTCTGCAGCAAACGCCCGGAACTGGACTTCGACGCCTACTGGGCCAAGGACTCCACCGCCGAGCTGTACCACTTCATCGGTAAGGACATCGTCAACTTCCACGCCCTGTTCTGGCCCGCCATGCTCGAAGGCGCCGGCTACCGCAAGCCAACCGCGGTCAACGTCCATGGCTACCTGACCGTCAACGGCCAGAAGATGTCGAAATCCCGCGGCACCTTTATCAAGGCGCGCACCTACCTGGACCACCTGAACCCGGAATACCTGCGCTACTACTACGCCAGCAAGCTGGGCCGCAGCGTCGACGACCTCGACCTCAACCTCGAAGACTTCGTGCAGAAGGTCAATGCTGACCTGGTGGGCAAGGTGGTGAATATCGCCAGCCGCTGCGCCGGCTTTATCCACAAAGGCAACAATGGTGTATTGGTCGACGCCAACCCCGAGCCAGCACTGTGGGACGCCTTCCAGGCCGCAGCGCCGAGCATTGCCGACGCCTATGAAGCCCGCGACTTCGCCCGTGCCATGCGCGAAATCATGGCGCTGGCCGACCGCGCCAACGCCTGGATCGCCGAGAAAGCGCCGTGGGCACTGAACAAAGTTGAAGGCAAGCAGGCCGAAGTGCAGGAAGTCTGCGCCCTGAGCGTCAACCTGTTCCGCCAGTTGGTGATCATGCTCAAGCCGGTATTGCCGAAGCTGGCTGCCGACGCCGAAGCCTTCCTCAATGTGCCCGCGCTGAACTGGTCTGACCTCAGTACACCACTGGCCAACCACCAACTGAACCCGTTCAATCCGCTGCTGACGCGCATCGACCCGGCGAAGATCGAAGCCATGCTGGAAGCCTCGAAAGAAGACCTCGCCGCCGAAACCGGCGCGCCTGCCCCGGCCGCTGGCAATGGCGAGCTGACCAAGGAACCGCTGGCCGCCGAGATCAACTTCGACACCTTCGCCGCCATCGACCTGCGCGTGGCCCTGATCGAGAAATGCGAGTTTGTTGAAGGCGCCGACAAGCTGCTGCGCCTGACCCTGGATATCGGCGACGCCAAGCGCAACGTGTTCAGCGGCATCAAGAGCGCCTACCCGGACCCAAGCCAGCTGGAAGGTCGCCTGACCCTCTACGTCGCCAACCTGGCGCCGCGCAAAATGAAGTTCGGCATCAGCGAAGGCATGGTCCTGGCAGCGGGCCCCGGTGGCAGCGAGATCTACCTGCTCAGCCCGGACAACGGCGCCAAACCCGGCCAGCGCATCAAGTAAGACTGCGACCCATCAGCGCAGGGCCACCAGGCCCCGCATGATGCAAACAAGCCGACACCTCGGGTCGGCTTGTTTGCGCGGCGTCGCTTGCCGATAATACGCAGCTATTCAACCTGCCTTCTGCCTGCTTGCGACGGTACTCATCATGGCCACCCCCGCATGACCGAATTCGCCCTGATCCTGGTCAGCTCCATCCTGGTCAACAACTTCGTCCTCGTGCAGTTTCTCGGCCTGTGCCCATTCATGGGCGTATCGAAGAAGATCGAGACCGCCATCGGTTTGTCCCTGGCCACCACCTTTGTCCTGACCCTGGCGGCCATGTGCAGCTATCTGGTCCAGCAATACGTGCTCAAACCGCTGGATATTGAGTTTCTGCGCACCATCAGTTTCATTCTGGTGATTGCCGTGGTGGTGCAGTTCACCGAAATGGTGGTGAATAAAACCAGCCCGCTGCTGTACCGGGTGCTGGGCATTTTCCTGCCGCTGATCACCACCAACTGCATCGTCCTCGGTGTGGCCCTGCTGAATGCCAACAAGGCCGAGTTCACCTTCTTCACCGCCACCGCCAACGGCTTTGCCGCCGGGCTGGGCTTCTCTCTGGTGCTGGTGCTGTTCGCCGCCATGCGTGAGCGCATTGCGATTGCCGATGTGCCCGTACCCTTTCGCGGCGCCGCCATCGGCATGCTCACTGCGGGCCTGATGTCCCTGGCCTTTATGGGCTTTGCTGGGCTGATCAAGCTATGAGCCTGATCCTGATTGCCGTGCTCGCCTTGCTCGCCATGTGCCTGGTGTTTGGTGCAATCCTCGGCTACGCGGCAGTGCGCTTTCGCGTTGAGGGCGACCCCATCGCCGAGCAGGTCAATGCCCTGTTGCCGCAAACCCAATGCGGCCAGTGCGGCTATCCCGGCTGCAAGCCCTACGCCGAGGCGATTGCCAAAGGCGACAAGATCAACAAATGCCCACCCGGCGGCGAAGCCACCATTCAGGCCCTGGCCGACTTGCTCGACGTCGAAGTGGAGCCCTTGGATGCGGTCGAAGGCGAAAAGCCGCAGATGGTCGCCTTTATCCGCGAAGCCGAGTGCATTGGCTGCACCAAGTGCATCCAGGCCTGCCCGGTGGATGCCATCGTCGGCGCCGCCAAACAGATGCACACCGTCATCGTCAGCGAATGCACCGGCTGCGACCTCTGCGTCGAACCCTGCCCGGTGGACTGCATCGACATGCTGCCCGTAAACGGCAACCTGCAAGGCTGGAAATGGCAGTTGCCACTGCCCCCTAGCCAACTGATCGCCACCGACCGGGAGCAAGCGGCATGACTGCGCTGATCGACCACGCCCAACAGGTCTGGGACATTCCCGGCGGCATCCACCCGGCCGAACATAAAGAGCTGTCCAATCAGCTGCCGATTCAGCCCGCGCCTTTGCCCGCGCGCCTGATCCTGCCGCTCAGCCAGCACCTGGGCGCACCTGCCGAGCCGTGCGTCAGCGTGGGTGAGCGGGTCCTCAAAGGCCAACTGCTCGCCGCTGCCAACGGTTTGGTCAGCGTGCCGGTGCATGCACCGACCTCTGGCACCATCAGCGCCATAGGCCCGCAGCCCTTCCCCCATGTTTCGGGCTTGCCGGCACCGGCCATCGTGCTCGACAGCGACGGCCTGGAGCAGTGGACCACCTTGCAGCCCTGCCCGGACTATCGCCACCTGGAAGCCACGGAGCTGCTGGAAAAAATCCGCCAGGCCGGCATCAGCGGCCTCGGCGGCGCGGGCTTCCCCACAGCAGTCAAACTCACCGCTCGCGCGCAGCAGAAGATTCACACCCTGATCATCAACGGCACCGAGTGCGAGCCCTACATCACCGCCGACGACCTGCTGATGCGCGAAAAAGCCGACGCCCTGATCAGCGGCATCGACATCCTGGTGCAGTTGATCCAGCCCGACGCAGTGCTGATCGGCATCGAAGACAACAAGCCCGACGCCATCGCCGCCGTGCGCGCCGCCCTCAGCGAGCGCAGCTACAGCCTCAAAGTCTTCCCCACCAAGTACCCCTCCGGTGGCGAGAAGCAGCTGATCCAGATTCTCACCGGCCATGAAGTCCCCAGCGGCGGCCTGCCTGCCGACATCGGCATGCTCTGCCAGAACGTCGGCACCTGCGTGGCCATCCATGACGCCGTGGTGCTCGGCCGCCCACTGATCTCACGCATCACCACCCTCACCGGCACCGCCCTGGCGCGACCGATGAACGTCGAAGCGCTGCTGGGCACGCCCGTCAGCGAACTGCTGGAGTTTGCCGGCCTCGACCGCAAGCAACTCAGCCGCCTATTGATGGGCGGGCCGATGATGGGTTTTACCCTGCCCTCCCTGGACGTGCCGCTGATCAAGACCAGCAACTGCCTGCTGGCCGCCAGCCGCGACGAGTTGCCAGCGCCCGCGCAGGCGCTGCCGTGCATTCGCTGCGGCGACTGCGCCGAGGCCTGCCCGGCCAGTCTGCTGCCGCAACAGCTGCATTTTTTCGCCCTCGGCCAGCAGCATGAACAGCTCAAGGCGCACCACCTGTTCGACTGCATCGAATGCGGCGCCTGCGCCTACGTTTGCCCGTCCAGCATCCCGCTGGTGCAGTACTACCGCGCCGCCAAAAGCGAAATCCGCGAGCTGGAACACAAGCAACTGAAAGCTGAGCAGTCGCGCCAGCGCTTCGAACAACGCCAGGAACGCCTGCGCCGCGAAGAGGAACGCAAAGAAGCCGAGCGCCAGGCCCGCGCCGAGAAAGCCGCCCGCGCCAAAGCCGCCCAAGCCGAGGCAGGCAGCAGCTCGGCCGCCGTCGGCAGTGCCCCCAGCAGCACCGAAACAGCGCAGATCGACCCGCTCAAACGCCTGAAGATCGAAGCCAGCATGACCCAGGTGGCGCTGAAGAAGGCCGAGAAGCAGTTGGCCATCCACGCCAGCAGCGAGTTGCAAAGTCAGGTGGATGAACTGCGCATCGCCGCTGAGGCCGCACAACAGGCACTCACTGCCGAACTGAGCAAAACCGCAACTCCGCCAGCCAGCACGCCAACTGCCGACGACAGCGCCCTAAAGAAAGCCAAGATCGACGCCGCCATGCTCCGCGCCCAACTGCGCAAGCTGGAGAAGGTCGAAGCGCCGAGCAGCGAGCAAGCATCCGAGCGCCAACAATTGGCCACTCAGCTGGAGGCCGCCGAACACCTGCTGGCCAGCTTGCAAAGCCAAGCACCCGCCGCCGCGGAAAAGCCCGCCGACGACAGCGCCCTGAAGAAAGCCAAGATCGACGCCGCTATGCTCCGCGCCCAACTGCGCAAGCTGGAGAAGGTCGAAGCGCCGAGCAGCGAGCAAGCAGCCGAGCGCCAACAATTGGCCACTCAGCTGGAGGCCGCCGAACAACTGCTGGCCAGCCTGCAAAGCCAAGCGCCAGCCACCCCGCAAAAACCCGCCGAGAGCAGCGAGCTGAGCCCCTTGAAACGGGCCAAGATCGAGCTGGCGATGCGCCGTGCCGAGTTGAAAAAAGCCGAGAAAGCCTTGAGCGACGACAGTGTATTGGTGGCCCTGCGTAACGCCCTGGCGGAGGCCGAACACGCCCTGCATGCCGCCGAGGATGCCTCCGGCAAGCCGGCGCCGGAGCTGGTGCGTACCGATAAGCAGCCCGTGGACGAAGCCACCCGCGCGCTGAAAACCGAGCTGGCCTTTGCCCGCGCGGACCTGCGCAAACTGGAACGCGATGACAGCAGCGACGCCGCCGTGCTGGCCGCGGCCCGGCAACGCCTGGCCCAGGCAGAGCAACAGCTAGAGGCCCACAGCAACAACTGAACACCTGGCACGCCGTGTAGCCCGGATGCAATCCGGGACGCAAGGCCTCTCTCTTTTTCTTTAAAGTTTTTTTGGAGGGGTTTTTTCCGGATTTTCGCGACTGAAGCCGCGCCTACAGCGTGTGCCTAGCACCACGAATAACGCCGGACGCTATCCGGCCAACCGATCAGCAGGAGTCCTTGCGCCGCCAGCGGCCAAGCACGTCGACCACTTAGCAGCAACCGGAGCACCCATGGCCCTGCCCCGCATCACCTCGCCCCATGCCACCGGCAACCAGCGTACCCAACGGGTGATGCTGCAGGTGCTGCTGGCCACCGTGCCGGCGGTGCTGGTCCTGACCTGGCTGTTCGGTATCGGCACCCTGGTCAACCTGTTGTGGGCAAGCCTGGTAGCGCTGGGCTGCGAGGCCGCGATCCTGGCCATTCGTAAACGCCCCATCGCCTTCTATCTCAAGGACGGCAGCGCCCTGGTCACCGCCGTGCTGCTCGCCCTGGCCCTGCCGCCCTATGCCCCCTGGTGGCTGACCCTGATCGCCGTGGGCTTTGCCATCATCTTCGGCAAGCAACTGTATGGCGGCCTCGGCCAGAACCCCTTCAACCCGGCCATGCTCGGCTATGTGGTGGTGCTGATTTCCTTCCCGCTGCCGATGACCACCTGGCCGGCGCCCCATAGCGTCGGCATGCTCGCCGGCATCGAACACATCTGGGGCCTGGCCAGCCTGCCGGACGGCTGGAGCCAAGCCACCGCCCTGGACAGCCTGAAGCTCAACAAGAGCCTCACTGTTGACGAACTCTGGGCGCAGAACCCGGCCTTTGGCCGTTTCGGCGGCCAGGGTGTGGAGTGGGTCAACCTGGCCTTTCTGCTCGGCGGCTTGTATCTGCTCAAACAAAAACTAATCAGTTGGCACGCCCCCGTGGGCATGCTCGCGGCCCTGGCCGTGATGAGCCTGCTGTTCTGGAATGGCAGCGGCTCGGACTCAAACGGCTCGCCGCTGTTCCACCTGCTGACCGGCGCGACCATGCTTGGCGCCTTCTTTATCGTTACCGACCCGGTGTCTGGCGCCACCAGCCAACTGGGCCGGATCATCTTCGGCGCTGGCGTCGGCGTGCTGGTGTACATCATCCGCACCTGGGGCGGTTACCCGGACGGCATGGCCTTCGCGGTGCTGCTGATGAACCTGAGCGCCCCCACCATCGACTATTACAGCCGCCCGCGTACCTACGGCCACCGCAAAGCCGAACGCGGCTTCAAGATCGGGGAGTGAGCATGAACCTGCCAGAAATCAGCCGCTCCATGCTGAAAAACAGCGTCATCCTCGGCCTGTTTGCCGTGTTTACCGTCGGCTTGGTGGCCATTACCCAGCAAGGCACTGCTGAGCGAATTGCCAGCGCCGAACGGGAAGCCAAGGCCCGCGCCCTGAGCGAAATCCTGCCGGCCGGCAGCTACGACAATCACCTGTTGGACCACCCGCGTTCGGTACAAAGTCCGCTGCTCGGCTACAGCCAAGCCAAGCCGGCCTATATCGCCCGCCTGAATGGCCAGATCAGCGCGGTCATCTTCCAGGTCCGCGCGCCGGACGGCTACAGCGGCGCCATCCACCTGCTGGTGGGGGTCAAGGCCGATGGCACGCTGGCTGGCGTGCGGGTCATCAGCCACAAGGAAACCCCAGGCCTGGGCGACAAGATTGAGCTAAGCAAAAGCCCGTGGATCGGCGCCTTTGCTGGCACATCCCTGACGGCGCCGGATGAATCGGGCTGGGCCGTGAAAAAAGACGGCGGCCAGTTTGACCAGTTCGCCGGCGCCACCATCACCCCACGGGCGGTGGTCAAAGCCGTGCACCAGGCGCTGCAGTATTTCGATCAGCAACGCGCCCACTTGCTAGCCCCCGACACCGGCAGCGGAGAACACAACAATGGCTAGTTATCGCGAAATTGCCGTCAACGGCCTGTGGAAGAACAACCCCGGTCTGGTGCAGTTGCTGGGCCTGTGCCCGCTACTGGGGGTGAGCAACTCGATGGTCAACGCCCTCGGCATGGGCATCGCCACGGCCCTGGTGCTGGCGGCCTCCAACGCCGCCGTGGCGCTGATCCGCCGCCAGGTCACCGATGCCGTGCGCCTGCCGGTGTTCGTGATGATCATTGCCGCCCTGACCACCTGCATCGAACTGCTGATGCAGGCCTTCACCTATGAGCTGTATCAGATCCTCGGCATCTTTATTCCGCTGATCACCACCAACTGCATCATCCTCGGCCGGGCCGAAGCCTTTGCCGCGAAAAACAGCGTGGCCCACGCCAGCTTTGATGGCCTGATGATGGGCACCGGCTTCGGCCTGGTGCTGCTGGCCCTGGGCAGCGTGCGCGAGCTGCTCGGCACCGGCATGCTGCTGAGCAATATGCAGCTGCTGTTTGGCGCCCAAGCTGCCAGCTGGCAGATCGAAGTTTTCCCCCACTACCCCGGCTTCCTCCTCGCCATCCTGCCGCCGGGAGCGTTCTTGGTCCTGGGCCTGTTGATTGCGGGCAAGAACTACCTGGATGCCCGCGCCAGCGAGCGCGCTAAGGCCGCGCAGGTGCCGGTCGAAGCAGCGCCCAGCCGCCGCGTGCGGGTTACCGGGGTAATCGAGTGAACGCGGCCAAACGCCTGGAGATCTTCCGCCGCCTGCACGAGGACAACCCCGAGCCGAAGACCGAGCTGGCCTATAACTCGCCCTTCGAGCTGCTGATTGCGGTGATTCTCTCGGCCCAGGCCACCGATGTCAGCGTCAACAAGGCCACCGCCAAGCTGTATCCCGTCGCCAACACCCCGGAGGCGATCTACGCCCTGGGCGTCGCGGGCCTGAGCGAGTACATCAAGACCATCGGCCTATACAACAGCAAGGCCAAGAACGTCATCGAAACCTGCCGCCTGCTGGTGGAACAGCACGCCAGCCAGGTGCCGCAAACCCGCGAAGCACTCGAAGCCCTGCCCGGCGTGGGACGCAAGACCGCCAACGTGGTGCTCAACACCGCCTTTCGCCAGCCGACCATGGCCGTGGACACGCACATCTTCCGAGTCAGCAACCGCACGGGCATTGCTCCGGGTAAAAACGTGCTGGAGGTGGAGCGTCAGTTGCTCAAGTTTGTACCCAAACAATTCCTCCTCGACTCCCATCACTGGTTGATTCTGCACGGGCGCTACGTGTGCCAGGCGCGCAAACCGCGCTGTGGCAGCTGCCGGATCGAAGATCTGTGTGATTTCAAGCAAAAGACCAGCGACGATTGAGTCTTTACGGCTTTGGCTATACTGCCGATTGAAAAAATCTTTTTTACCCGTCATCGCTTTGCCGCTATAAGGTCCGCCAATGGCACCCCACAGCTGGAGTGAAACTGATGAGCACTGACACCCAACCCCTCGAAGTAGACGACGACCTGGTCGCCGAGGACGGCGAAGAAGCCGCCGAAGCACCGGTGGAAGTCGCCAAAACCAACCTGGCCAAACGCCGAGTGATCGACAACTATCTGGAAGAGCGGCGCTTGCAAAAGCAGCTGAACGACTATGACTTTGATCTCTAGTCCATTCGCCCACTAAAAAAGCCCCGCCGAGATCACTCGCGGGGCTTTTTTGTTAGCGCAAGGCATCAGTGCAGTTCGCTGAACGCCACCTTGATGCCCAAGCCAACCAGCACCGCGCCCATCAACCGGTCAAACCAGTGGCCCAGGCGCACAAAGCCGCGACGCACCCGCGCCTGGCTGAACAGCAGCGCCACTGCGCAAAACCACACGGCGGTGGCCAGAGCCAGATAGAGGCCATAACCGGCCTGCACCAGCAGTGGGGTTTGCGGGCTGATCACCAGGGTAAACAACGACAGGAAAAACAACGTGGCCTTGGGGTTCAGGCCATTGGTGACGAAGCCGCGAACAAATGCCGCCCGTGGCGAACGCGCAGCAAGCGGCGCCAGCTCGGCACTGGCCGGATCGGCCGGACGGGCCTGCAACGCACGAATACCGATATAGATCAGATACGCCGCCGCCAGCCACTTGAGCAGATTGAACAGCACAATCGACTGCGACACGATCAGACCGATACCCAACAGGCAGTAGCCGACGTGCAACAAGATCCCACTGCCAACCCCCAAAGCCGTCCAGATCCCGGCATGGCGACCATTGCTCACGCTTTCGCGCAGCACGATGGCAAAGTCCGGGCCGGGACTGGCAACAGCCAGCAGATGCACCAGCGCCACCGTGAGAAATTCCGTCCAGTACATGCAGCCTCCACAGCCGTAATCGCCTTCTGTTAGGCTGGCGAGCTTATCCGTACACCCTCCCCAGCAACAGGTACAGCTGATGAATAATGGCCGCCGCGCAGTATTTCTCGACCATGCCTCACTGGATCTCGGCGACCTCGATATGGCACCTCTGCGGCAGCTCTTCAGCGATCTGCACCTGCACGCCCAGACCCCGCCAGAGCTCATCATCGAACGCCTGCAAGGCGCTCAGGTGGTCATCAGCAACAAGGTGCTGCTGGATGCCAGCACCCTGGCTGCCTGCCCGGACCTCAAGCTGATCCTGATCGCCGCCACCGGCAGCAACAATGTCGATCTCGCCGCCGCCCGCGCCCAGGGCATTGCCGTGTGCAACTGCCAAGGCTACGGTACCCCGGCGGTGGCGCAGCACACCCTGATGTTGCTGCTGGCCCTGGCTACGCGCCTGCCCGACTACCAACAGGCCGTCGCTGCCGGGCGTTGGCAGCAAGCCAGCCAGTTCTGTTTACTGGACTATCCGATCATGGAGCTGCACGGCAAGACCCTCGGCCTGCTCGGCCATGGCGAACTGGGCAGCGCCGTCGGCCGCCTGGCCGAAGCCTTCGGTATGCGCGTGCTGCTCGGTCAACTGCCCGGCCGCCCGGCGCGTAGCGATCGCCTGCCGCTGGATGAGTTGCTGCCCCACGTGGACGCCCTCAGCCTGCACTGCCCGCTCAACGAACACACCCGCGACCTGATCGGCGCCGACTCAATTACAGGCAATGAAACCCAACGCCCTCTTGATCAACACCGCCCGCGGCGGTCTGGTCAACGAGCAGGCCCTGGCCGACGCCCTGCGCAGCGGCCATTTGGGCGGCGCCGCCTGTGATGTGCTCAGCAGCGAACCACCGCAGGCCGACAACCCGCTGCTGGCCGGCGATATTCCGCGCCTGATCATCACCCCGCACTGTGCCTGGGGTAGCCGCGAAGCCCGGCAGCGCATCGTCGGCCAACTGGCAGAGAATGCCCATGCCTACTTCAATGCCGCGCCACGCCGCCTGATCAACTGAGCACGTTGGCAGGCAATGCCCTGTCGCGACCGAGAATCGGCTAAGCTGCGCCACTTTTTCCAAGGAGCAATCATGGACCCGCGAAGCGAAGTACTCCTGCGTCAGGCCGAGCTGTTTACCGGCAACCTGCTGCTGGCTGGGCTACCGGGCGATGACCTGCTCGGCCGCTTCCCCGCTGCCCACGGCTGGAGCTGGCATGCTGGTGAACAGGCCCAGCTGCAGGCACGCTTCGCCGGGCGCAGCCAGTTTGCTGTGAACGTGCCGGATGCGCCGTTCGAGGCGGCGGTGCTGTTCCTGCCCAAATCCCGTGAACTCTGCGACTACCTGCTGCAGGCCCTGGCCGCGCGCCTGGGCGGTCGCGAGCTGTTTCTGGTTGGGGAAAAACGTGCCGGTATCGAGCGCGCCGCCAAACAGCTGGCCAGCTACGGCAAACCGCGCAAACTCGACAGCGCCCGCCATTGCCAACTCTGGCAGGTGCGGGTGGATCAGGCGCCCGTCGCCCCAGATCTAATGGCCCTGGCTCAGCGGTATGAACTGCCACTGGCGGACGGCCCGCTCAAGGTTGTCAGCCTGCCGGGGGTGTTCAGTCACGGTCGCCTGGATCGTGGTACGGCCTTGCTGCTGCAGCACCTCGATCAGCTGCCCGCCGGCCACATTCTCGATTTTGGCTGCGGAGCGGGCGTGCTTGGCGCGACCCTCAAGCGCCGTTACCCAGAGAGCCAAGTGACCTTGCTGGACGTCGACGCCTTCGCCCTCGCCAGCAGCCGCCTGACCCTGCAGGCCAACGATCTGCAGGCCGAGGTCGTGGCCGGTGACGGCATTCATGCCGCGCCCTTCGAGCTGGATGTGATCATCACCAACCCGCCGTTCCACCAGGGCGTGCACACCGAATACCAGGCGACCGAAACCCTGCTGCGCGAAGCGGCCAAGCACCTCAAGCCCGGCGGCGAATTGCGCCTGGTGGCAAACAACTTCCTCAAGTATCAGCCGATCATCGAAGCCAACCTCGGCCCCTGCACCACCCTGGCGGCAGCGGACGGCTTTCACCTGTACCAGGCCAAACGCCCGGTCGAGGTGCGTACCTCCAACCGTGAAAGCCGCGCCGAGCGCGATTGGCGGCGCAACCTCTAAGCGCCGAACGCTTGCCGATACCGGCAGCCTTGGGCACAATGCGCCCCGTCCTAGGGGAGTAGTCTCCCGCGAGCGCCAGCTCGCCCGGCACGCGTCAACATACTTGGTCAACAGACCATGGCGCGTGCGACCCACGCCTGCCTACGCAGGCCGCCGGTTTGACAAGACCTATGACACGTACACCTCACCCGGGGCGGGAAGGTTGTTCGTGTCATAGCCAATTGTTAACCCGCCCCAAGGAATCCCAATGCTCGAATCCCTGGTCGTCCCCACCTTTATCGTGGCCATCGCCGAAATCGGTGACAAAACCCAACTGCTTGCCCTGCTGCTGGCCGCGCGCTTTCGCAAACCCTGGCCGATCATCGCCGGCATCATCGTCGCCACCTTGGCCAACCACGCCGCCGCCGGCGCAGTAGGCAGCTGGGTCGCCAGCTTTTTCTCAGCCGCCACCCTGAGTGCCGTGCTGGCCTTGGCGTTTGCGGCCGTGGCCTTGTGGACCCTGGTGCCGGACAAACTCGACGATGACGAAGCCTCGGGCCTGAAGCGCTATGGCCCGTTCCTGACCACCCTAATCGCCTTCTTCCTGGCCGAGATGGGTGACAAAACCCAGGTGGCCACGGTGATGCTGGCGGCCCAGTACCCGCACTTCATCATGGTCATTATCGGCACCACCCTGGGCATGCTACTGGCCAACGTACCCGTGGTGCTGGCCGGCAACTTTGCCGCCGAGCGCCTGCCGCTGACCCTGATCCGCCGCATCGCGGCGTGCGCCTTCGCCCTGCTGGCGCTGTATGCCGGCTACCAGGCGCTAAGCCTGGCGGGAATAGGGCCGTTTGCTGTTTCGCCGTAAGCCGCGCGGCCACGAAGGAACCGGTAACGCGCCTGCAGCGGCCTAGTGTGAGCTGGTTCAAAAACTCGCTTAACGCTGTCACGGCGGCCAATCCCGGCGTCCATAGAGGCGTTAGAGTGCGCAACCTTTTGCGCACTCTAGCGCCAGCCCTCTGGAGCTCTACCATGTCATTGGATGACTTGAAACGCCTGGTTTGTCAGCACATCGACCTGTCCTGGAACAAAGGCCGCCTGGCCCTGACCGAACGCCTGCACAGCAAGGACTTTCTGTATAAAAGTTCGTTTATCGGTCGTCCGCTGAACAGCAGCGCCTTCACCCAGATGGTCCATGACATTCGCCTGGCCATGCCCGACCTGCAGGTGGTGGTCGAGGAGTGCATTGCCGAAGGCCACAAGGTGGTGACCTGGAGCACCCTGATCGGCACCATCGAAAAACCGGCCTTCGGCTACCCACCCAGTGACAAAGTGCTGAGCATCTCCGCCATGGCGTTCTGGACCCTCACGCCCAGCGGCGAAATTCAGGAAATCTGCACCATGTTCGACATGGAAAGTTTTCGTGCCCAGCAGGGCCTGGCCATTCAAGCCCTGGAAGAAAAGGCCCTACCCTGAGCCTCACGTCCGTTGTTAGTTGTAAAGCGCCAACGCAACCAGTAACTTGCGGAAAAAAAGCGCCTTGAATAAAAATCAGGCTTTGACGGTTATCGAGACTTTGCCAATACTCACAAGCAGTTGAGTCCTCGAGCATCGAACAAGGAATCATCCATTTGAAGCTTGATCTCAAGCACAGCTTGTCGCTGAAACTCCTGCGCGTGGTGCTGCTCTCGGCCCTGATCGTTGGGCTGGTGTTGAGCTGCGCGCAAATCGTCTTTGACATCTATAAGACCCGCCAGACCGTCGCCAACGATGCCCAGCGCATCCTGGCCATGTTCAGCGACCCCTCGACCCAGGCGGTCTACAGCCTGGACCGGGAAATGGGCCTGCAGGTGATCGAAGGCCTGTTCCAGAATGACTCGGTGCGCTACGCCGCCATTGGCCATCCGAACGAGCCGGTGCTGGCGGAAAAATCCCGCCCACTGCTGGATATCGAGAGCCGCATTCTCACTGACGTAATCCTCGGCAAAGAGCAGACCTTCAGCATTCCTCTGGTCGGCCGCGGGCCGTACAAAGAGTATTACGGCGACCTCAACATCACCCTCGACACCGCCCCCTATGGCGAGAACTTCATCACCAGCTCGGTGGTGATCTTTATTTCCGGCATGCTCCGCGCCCTGGCCATGAGCCTGGTGCTGTACCTGGTCTACCAATGGCTGCTGACCAAGCCACTGTCGAAAATCATTGAGCACCTGAGCAACATCAACCCGGACCGCCCCAGCGAACACAAGCTGCCGATGCTCAAGGGCAACGAGAAAAACGAACTGGGGCTGTGGATCAACACCGCCAACCAACTGCTGGCCTCCATCGAACGTAACACCCACCTGCGCCGCGAAGCCGAAAGCAGCCTGCAACGCATGTCGCAGTACGACTTCCTCACCGGCCTACCCAACCGCCAGCAACTGCAGGAGCAACTCGACCAGATCCTCAGCGACGCCGGCCGCGTGCAACACCGGGTGGCGGTACTCTGCGTGGGCCTGGATGACTTCAAGGGCATCAACGAACAATTCAGCTACCAGACCGGCGACCAGTTGTTGCTGCTGCTGTCTGACCGCCTGCGCAGCCACAGCGGCCGTCTCGGCGCCTTGGCTCGCCTGGGCGGCGACCAGTTCGCCCTGATCCAGGCCGACATTGAGCAACCTTACGAAGCTGCCGAGCTGGCGCAAACCATCCTCGATGACCTGGAGCAGCCGTTCGTGCTCGAACACCAGGAAATCCGCCTGCGCGCCACCATCGGCATCACCCTGTTCCCGGAAGATGGCGACAGCACCGAGAAGCTGCTGCAGAAAGCCGAACAGACCATGACCCTGGCCAAGAGCCGCTCGCGCAACCGCTACCAGTTCTACATCGCCAGCGTCGACAGCGAGATGCGCCGCCGCCGCGAGCTGGAGAAATCCCTGCGCGAAGCCCTCGCCAACAATGAGCTGCACCTGGTTTATCAACCCCAAATCGATTACAGCGACCATCGCGTCATTGGTGTCGAGGCCCTGCTGCGCTGGCAACACCCGCAACACGGTTTTGTTTCGCCGGACATCTTCATCCCGCTGGCTGAGCAGAACGGTTCCATCGTGGCGATTGGCGAATGGGTGCTGGATCAGGCCTGCAAGCAACTGCGCGAATGGCACGACCAGGGCTTTATCGATCTGCGCATGGCGGTCAATCTGTCCTCGGTACAACTGCACCACGCCGAGCTACCACGCATCGTCAACAACCTGCTGCAGGTCTATCGCCTGCCGCCGCGCAGCCTGGAGTTGGAAGTCACCGAAACCGGCCTGATGGAAGACATCACTACCGCAGCCCAGCACCTGCTCAGCCTGCGCCGTTCCGGAGCCCTGATTGCCATTGACGACTTCGGTACCGGCTACTCCTCGCTGAGTTACCTGAAGAGCCTGCCGCTGGACAAGATCAAGATCGACAAGAGCTTCGTCCAGGACCTGCTGGAAGACGAGGACGACGCCACCATCGTGCGCGCCATCATCCAGCTGGCCAAAAGCCTCGGCATGCAGGTGATCGCCGAAGGGGTGGAAACCATCGAGCAGGAAGCCTACATCGTCGCCCAGGGCTGCAACGAGGGCCAAGGTTACCTGTACAGCAAACCGCTGCCGCCACGGGAGCTGACGCTGTTCCTCAAACAGTCCCGGCGTTTGAGCCCCGCCAACTCCGCGTCGCTGTAAAACATCAGCGCGCCCACAAAAAAGCCGCTCACCTGGCAGAGGTAAGCGGCTTTTTTGTGGGCGGTTCTAGCCGCCGAATCAAGGCAACGCGTTGCGCAACAACCAGGTCAACGCCAAAGCACCAAGCAGACAAACCACGCCACCGGCCAGTGCCTGCCAGTAAAACTGCCGCGCCAACTGGTCTTCACCATGGCTGGAGAGGATAAACGGCTGCGCCTGATTAGGCTTGCCCATCTGATGCTGCGCCGGCTGCAGGCTCTGCACGCGGTGGCGGTCCTCAGCTTCAAGCTGTGCGGCAAGACGCACTCGACTCCACTCTGACTCGTCCAGCTGGGCATTGTGGTCACTATCGAACCGCTCCAACAGTTCGGAATAATTGGCCTTCCATTCGCGCACAACCGCCCCCTGGAGCGCATTCATATCCAGCCCCTGCTGACTGGCACCGGAGGTGCGGAAACCACCGATGGCATACAACGGCTCGCCCTGATGCAAACGCTCTTCGGTATAGCGGTATTGCTTGCCACTGGAGAACCAATCGAACAACCCACCTCCGCCCATCGTCAGTGGCGCTTGGTCGCTCTGCCAGACCTCCTTGGTCGCCGGACGTATTTCCGCGCCCTTGGGATCAATCAGGCACTCGCCCGTGCCATCGGCCAGCAGCAGCGGCGCCTCGCTGCTGCCGCTCTCCACCACCCGCCAGCGACTGCGTTTGTCGCTGGCGCTGTACTCCTCAATTTTGAAACGCCACCACAGGCAAGGCGTATTGCTTAGCGGGGCGAGCAATGGCGCCTTGCTGCTCCTGCAGCACGCCGTACAGCTCAACATAGCCCTGGGCCGCCGAACGAATCTTCGAGGTTGGCGTGTCCAGTAGATAACGCGCCTGCGCCATCCGCCGTACAGCGACCACCAGCCACCACCCACACAAGCCCCGACACTGGCAGCCAGGGCCACAATCAGCCCATCGATTTCCATGCTTTAGCTGAACAGTGACTTGAGGTCGACGTCGGCCTTCTCGGCCTCGCTGAACTGCAGCAGCTCGGCGGCCTTGAAGCCGCAGCGGCTGGCGATCAGCACGTCGGGGAACTGCTCGATACGCACGTTATTGAGATTGACCGCCTCGTTGTACAACTCACGGCGATCGGCAATGCCGTTTTCCAGGCCACTGATGCGTTGCTGCAGATGCTGGAAACTCTCATTGGCCTTCAGTTGCGGATAATTTTCCGCCAGCGCAAACAGCTGACCCAGGCCCGGCGCGCAGCCCGCTTTCGGCCTGCCCCAAGGCACCCACATCGCCCTTGTCGCGGGCGCTGGCCACGGCATTGCGCGCGGCGATCACCGCCTCCAGGGTGTTGCGTTCATGCTGCATGTACTGCTTGCAGGTCTCGACCAGCTTGGGCAGTTCTTCATGGCGCTGACGCAGCAGCACATCAATGTTCGCCCAGGCCTTGCTCACCCCGTGCTTGAGGCGCACCAAGCCGTTGTAGAGGTTGACCAGGTAGGCCACCAACAAGAACAGCACAACAACAAGAGCAACGGCGGTCAGGCTCATACAGGTTTCTCCAGAAAACCGGGGTAATGACGGGGGATTTTAACCACAGTCAGACCGTTGCGCCGAGGTCCAGTCGGCCAAATGTCAGCGACGGCTCACGCACATCAAAATGCAAATCCTTCGCATTACGTTATAGTTTCAGCTACTATCGCCGCCGTCATCTTCTTGCCGCTAAGGACTTCGCCATGCTTCGTATGCCCCTGGCCAGCGCCAGCCTGCTCGCTCTCGCCATCACTCTCGCCGGCTGCGGCGAAGATAAAGCCACTCCGCCAGCGGCTACGGCGCCCGTAGCCAGCAGCGCCAGCGCGCTTGATCCGGCCGCCAGCAAGGCCGTGGTTGCCCATTACGCCGCCCTCGCCTCCGCAGTGTTCAACGATGCCGCCAGCACCGGTAAAGCACTGCAGAGCGCCGTTGACGCCTTGCTGGCCGCGCCGAGCGAAGCCACCCTCAGCGCCGCCCGCACCGCCTGGCTGGCCGCTCGTGTGCCCTACATGCAAAGTGAAGTGTTCCGCTTCGGCAACGGCGTGGTCGACGACTGGGAAGGTCAGCTCAACGCCTGGCCCCTGGATGAAGGCCTGATCGACTACGTGGCCAGCAACTACCCGCACGCCTTGGGCAACCCCGGTGCCACCGCCAATATCATCGCCAACACGCAAATCCAGGTGGGTGAAGACAAGCTCGACGCCAGCGCCATCACCCCGGAGCTGTTGGCCAGCCTGAATGAACTGGGCGGCTCCGAAGCCAACGTCGCCACCGGCTACCACGCCATCGAATTCCTGCTTTGGGGTCAGGACCTCAACGGCAGCAACCCAGGCGCAGGCCAGCGCCCGGCCAGCGACTTCATCCAGGGTGACGGCTGCACCGGCGGCCACTGCGACCGCCGCGCCAGCTACCTGAAAGCCGCCACCACCCTGCTGATCACCGACCTCGACTACATGGCTGGCCAATGGCAAGCCGGCGTAGCCGACAACTACCGCGCCAAGCTGGAAGCAGAGCCGGCCGAAAATGGCCTGCGCAAGATGCTCTTCGGCATGGGCAGCCTGTCCCTCGGCGAACTGGCCGGCGAGCGCATGAAAGTCGCCCTGGAAGCCAACTCGACTGAAGACGAGCACGATTGCTTCAGCGACAACACCCACAACTCGCACTTCTACAACGCCAAGGGTATCCGCAACGTCTACCTCGGCGAATACCTGAAGGCGGACGGCAGCACCCTCAGCGGCCCAAGTCTGTCGGCACTGGTAGCCAAGGCCGACGCCCAGGCCGACAGCACCCTGAAAGCCGACTTGCAGGCCAGCGAAAGCAAGCTGCAAGCCCTGGTCGACAGCGCCGAGAAAAACCACGTGCACTTCGACCAGCTGATTGCCGCCGACAACAAGGCCGGCCAGCAAATCATCCGCGACGCCATCACAGCCCTGGTCACCCAGACCGCTGCCATCGAACAGGCGGCCAAGAAACTGGGCATCAGCGATCTCAACCCGGACACCGCTGACCACCAGTTCTAAACCCACTGCGGTATTGCTAACGGGCGCCCGACTCTTATGAGCCGGCGCCCGTTGGCATTTCTACCCAGCCCTGCTGCAACGTCACGAGATGCGCGAACATGCCTGTACTGCTTAGCCGCTTCGTTGGTTTGTCCTTACTGCTGACCTTGGCGGCCTGCGACCAGTCCCCACCGCCAGCCGAGCCTGGTGAAGCCCTATCCGGCGGCAGCGCCACGGTGCAGCAAAGCGATCACAACGCCTTCTCCCTGCCCTCCGCCAACCTTTCGCCATCTCGGCGTCTGGACTTCAGCGTCGGCAACAGTTTCTTTCGCAACCCCTGGGTGATCGCCCCGGCCACCACCACCGCCCGCGATGGCCTGGGGCCGTTGTTCAACACCAATGCCTGCCAGAATTGCCATATCAAGGACGGCCGCGGCCATCCACCCGCCGCGGACGCGGAAAGCGCCGTGTCCATGCTGGTGCGTCTGTCCATCCCTGCCGGCCCCGCCGATAAGACCAGCCTGCTGCATGCAGGCATCGTCCCCGAGCCGGTGTACGGCGGCCAACTGCAGGACATGGCCATCCCCGGCAGCGCGCCGGAAGGCAAGGTGCGCATCGACTATCGCAGCCTACCCATGCACTTTGCCGACGGCACCCAGGTTGACCTGCGCCAACCCACACTGCAGATCAGCCAGTTGGGTTACGGCCCGCTGCACCCGGACACCCAGCTCTCGGCGCGCATAGCACCGCCGATGATCGGCCTCGGCCTGCTGGAAGCCATCCCTACAGCCAGCATTCTGGCCAACGCTGACCCTGACGACGCCAATGGCGATGGTATTTCCGGCCGCGCCAACCAGGTCTGGGACGATGCCCTGGGTAAAACCGTGCTCGGCCGTTTTGGCTGGAAGGCCGGCCAGCCGACGCTCAACCAGCAAAACGCCCACGCCTTTGCCGGCGACATGGGCCTGACCAGTAATTTGCTGCCCAACGATGACTGCACGCCAAGCCAAACCGCCTGCCGTCAGGCCGTCAACGGCGGCCAGCCGGAAGTGAGTGACGACATCCTCGCCCTGGTGCTGTTCTACAGCCGCAACCTCGGCGTCCCGGCCCGTCGCCAGGTCGATGACCTGCAAGTACGCCAGGGCAAACAGCTGTTCAACCAGGCCGGCTGCAGCAGTTGCCATACCCCATCGTTCACCACCCGCACCGATGCCGCCGAACCCGAGCTGGCCAATCAGTTGATTCGCCCCTACAGCGACCTGCTGCTACATGACATGGGCGACGGTCTGGCGGACAATCGCCCGGAATTTCTAGCCAGCGGCCGCGAATGGCGCACTGCGCCTCTGTGGGGCGTGGGCCTGACGGAAACCGTCAATGGCCATAGCCAACTGCTGCATGACGGCCGTGCCCGCAACCTACTCGAAGCGATTCTCTGGCATGGCGGCGAAGCTGAAGCCGCCCGCCAGCAAGTGCTCGCCTTCGATGCCGAACAACGTGCCGCCCTGCTGGCCTTTTTGCATTCTCTCTAAGGAGCCGTTCATGTTCCGTATGCCCGTTACCGCCACCTTGTTGGCCCTGGCTCTCAGCGCCTGCAGTCCCGCAGACCCGCACCAGCAAACCAGCAGTGCCCTGGCCAGCGGCGTGCTGCTGCCGGCCTACCAGCAATGGCTGCAGGCCGACCAAAAACTGGCCGCCAGCAGCCAGGCGTTTTGCCAAGGTGAGGCGGACCTGGCCAGCGCCCGCGCTGCCCTGCTCCAGGCCCAGGGTGCCTGGAGCGCCCTGCAACCGCTGCTGCTCGGCCCGTTGGCGGAAGGCAACCGTGCCTGGCAAGTGCAGTTCTGGCCGGACAAGAAGAACCTCGTCGCCCGCCAGGTCGAAAGCCTGTTGAGCAAGCCGGAGCCCCTCACCCAGACAGCGCTGGACCAAGCCAGCGTGGTGGTTCAGGGCCTGACCGCCAATGAATACGTGCTCTTCGAGCAAAGCCTCGACCTCAGCCAGGCGGAGCAAAAAAGCCGTTACTGCCCGCTACTGATCGCCATCGGCGGCCACCAGCAGACGCTGGCGGGCAGCATGCTCGAACAGTGGCAGGCAAAGGACGGCATGCTCGCGCAACTGCAAGCCTTCCCTAACGAGCGCTATGCCGACGGCAAAGAAGCCATCGCCGCGATCCTGCGCAGCCAGGTCACCGGCCTGGAAGGCATGAAAAAGAAACTCGGCACCCCACTGGGCCGGCAAACCAAGGGCCTGCCCCAGCCCTATCAAGCCGAAGCCTGGCGCAGCAACGCCAGCCTGAGCAACCTGCTGGCCAGCCTCAATAGCGCCGAACAGGTCTGGCAGGGTGCTAAAGCCGACGGCCTGCGCGCCCTGCTGAGCAGCGAACAACATGAGCTGGCCAACCGCATCGACAGTGCCTACCAGGACAGTCGCCAGCAGCTGACCGCCCTCAAGCAGCCCCTCAGCGAACTGCTGAGCAACGACAGCGGCCGCGCACAATTGAATGCCCTGTACGACAGCTTCGGCCGCCTGCATCGCCTGCATGAAACCGACCTGGCCAAGGCCCTGGATATCCAGCTGGGCTTTAACGCCAACGATGGCGACTGAGGCCAACAATGAACCGTCGGCATTTTCTTCAGTTCAGCGGCCTCGCCCTGCTCGGTGCCGGGGCGCTGGGCGGTTGGACCCTGACCCAGCAAACCCATCAGCCGCTGCTGCTGTCCGCCCGTAACGATGCGGCCGGGCGCCACTACGCCGTCGGTTTTCGCCTGGATGGCAGCCAGGCGTTCAGCACCCAGGTGGCCAGCCGCTGCCACGACATCAGCGTGCATCCACAGCAGCCGCTGGCGCTGTTTGTCGGCCGCCGTCCCGGCACTGAGAGCTACCTGATCGACTGCCGCGACGGCCGTCTGCTGCAAACCCTGCGCACACCGGCCGACCGCCACTTCTATGGCCACGCGGTGTTCCACAAGGACGGCGAATGGCTGTACAGCACCGAGAACGACACCCGCGAGCCCGGTCGCGGCGTGCTGGGCGTCTGGCGCCTGAGCAATGGTCAGTTGCAGCGCCACAGCGAACTGTCGACCCACGGCATCGGCCCGCACCAACTGCTGTGGTTGCCCGACGGTGAAACCCTCGTGGTGGCCAACGGCGGCATCCGCACCGAGGCCGACAGCCGCGAGGCCACCAACCTCGATGCCATGGAGTCGAGCCTGGTGCTGATGGGCCGCGACGGCAACCTGTTCAGCCGCGAACGCCTGGCCAACCCGCTGAACAGCATCCGCCACCTGGCCGTGGCCGCCGACGGCACCATCGCCTGCGGTCAGCAATATCAGGGCGAACTTGGCGACGCCGTGCCGCTGCTGGCAGTCAAACGCCCAGGCCAGGCCCTGCAAGAGTTCCCGGTAGCCGCCGAGCAACGCCAGGTCATGCAGCAGTATTGCGCCAGCCTGGCGATTCACAATGAACTGCGCCTGCTGGCCCTCACCGCGCCACGGGGCAATCGCCTGCTGATCTGGGATTTGGACAACGCGCGCCTGCGCCTGGACGCGCCCCTGCCTGACTGCGCAGGCGTCGGCGCGGTGGCCGATGGCTTTGTGGTCAGCTCCGGGGTTGGCCGCTGCCGTCTATATAACTGCCGCACCGACAGCATTGCCGGCCTGCCACTGGAGCTACCTGCCGGGCTGTGGGACAACCATTTACGCCTGGGCTGACGCAATAATCCGCTCAAGTTACAAATCCTGACGCCGACCTATACTGGTAGTTCTAGTCTCTCCATTATCGAGGCGTCGGCATGGCCATCCAGAACTCCCTGCGCAGTCAAACCCTGGTCCTGCTCGGCGGCAGCTTGTTGCTGATGCTGCTGATTGCCTTGGGCTGCTTCAAGTTCCTCTCCGGCAACATCCACGCCTATCAAAATCTACTGGCCCAGGAAATGCTGGCTGCCAGTGAGGTCGACCAAGCCAACCTGGAATTCAAGATCCAGGTGCAAGAGTGGAAAAACGTGCTCTTGCGCGGCAGCGACCCAGCCGCTCTGGACAAGTACTGGAACCAGTTTGTCGAGCAGGAAACCAAGGTTCAGCAAAGCCTTGAAGCCCTGCTGGCTGTGCCGGCGCTCGAGGACGAGTTCAGACAACAAGCCAGCCGCCTGAAAGATGAGCACCGTAGCCTCGGCCAGGCCTATCGCCAGGGCCGTGACGCATTTATTGCCGCCAATGCGGACAGCAAAGCCGGCGATGCCGCAGTCAAAGGCATCGACCGCGCCGCCAGCGAGCAGATGTCCGCCCTGGTCAAACAACTGCACGAGCACGCCCAAACCAAATCCGTGGCGATTGCCAGCAGTGCCAGCGGCACCATTCTCAGTGGCGTCTTTATTCTGGTCGGGGCGGCTATCGTGGTGGCCATCGGTAGCCTGGCCCTGGTCAATCGCAATTTGCTGGTGCCTATCGGCAAACTGACCGGCCATCTAGAACAGCTCAGCAGCGGCAAGATTGGCCAGCGCCTACTCAACCAGCGCCATGACGAACTGGGTCGCCTGACCGACTCAGCCAATCTGCTGCGCGACTTTCTCGCCGATGCCAGCCAGCAACTGCACCACAGCACCCAGGAGCTGGACAGCGCCAGCGGCAACCTCAACAACATCGCCACCCTGATGACCGAAGGCGTGCGCGAGCAGTTCGACCGCACCGACCAAGTGGCCACCGCCATGCAGGAGATGTCCGCCACCGCCCAGGAGGTTGCCCGCCATGCCGCCGAAGCCGCCCACGCCGCCGACGACGCCGACAGTTCGGCGCGCCAGAGCGACAACGTTATGCAGTCCACCATCAACACCATCACCAGCATTCGCAGCGAGATTGCCAACACCGCCAGCGTGATTCGCACCCTGGAAGCCGACAGCGGGCGCATCGGCAAGGTGCTGGAAGTGATTCGCGGCATCGCCGAGCAAACCAACCTGCTGGCCCTCAACGCCGCCATTGAAGCGGCCCGCGCAGGCGATGCCGGCCGTGGTTTTGCCGTGGTAGCCGATGAAGTGCGCAACCTGGCGAAGAAAACCGCCGACTCCACCGCCGAGATCAACCAGATCATCAACGATGTACAAAACAGTGCGGTCAATGCCGTACGCGCCATCGAAAGCGGCCAGAGCCGCAGCGAAGAAGGCGTTGAACAAGTCACCCAGGCCGGCGCCATGCTGCAGCGTATCTCCGGCGCCGTGGAAGCAATCCGCGACATGAACCGGCAGATTGCGACCGCCGCCGAAGAACAGACCTCGGTGGCTGAAGATATCTCGCAAAACCTCACCGAACTGACCGCCATTGCCAACGCCAACCAAGAGCACGTTGCCCGCACGCAAACCGCCAGCCACTCCCTGCAAGACCTGTCCAGTCAACTGGGCGGCGTCAGCCAGCGCCTCCAGGCCTAAGCCTCGCGCAGTACCTGGCCAAGCAGCCAGGTACTGCGCCTCCCCCCTCCTCAATTAGATCGAAACGGGCAACAGCCTGTTACGCCAAAGTGGTGCCGTAAACTTTTGCAAAGCAGCACTTTTGACTCTAGAGGCCGCGCAGGGCTAAGGTGCAAGGCTTGATAGGGCCACGCCTATTTTATTCGCGACCGCGCCGGAGCCGGCCCTTCGGGTTGCGCGAGAAATGCCCCCGCTGTTGTTGCAGGACTTGGTAAGGAAATAGCCATTACCGGCGTCCTGCGCCTAACCGGGGACTCTTTTTCGCAGCAACGCGGCGTGCGATGAAACGGGAACAGACCCTAACGCCCCTCCTGCCAAGCCAAGGATTCGGACTATGTTGCGCCGCCGCATGCTGACCATGCTGGGTGTGGTTACCCTCACGGTACTCGCCCTCGCCACCGCTAAATTCATCTCCATTTACCAGCAGATCCAGCAGTTCAGCGGACCGCGGCCACCGATTGCGGTCAGCGCCGCCACCGCCAGCCTGCAGCCCTGGCAGAACCTGCTGCCGGCCATCGGCAGCCTGAAAGCCTTTCAGGGTGTGGAGCTGACGGTAGAAGTGGGCGGCACGGTCAACGACCTGCAGTTCAACTCCGGCGAGAAAGTCCGCCTGCACCAACCGCTGGTGCAACTCGACAGCGATGTGGAGCAGGCCAGCATGGCCACCGCCCAGGCCGAACTGGGCCTGGCCAAGGTCGAGTACGAGCGCGGCAAGAACCTGGTGGGGCGCCAGGCGATCTCGAAAAGCGAGTTCGACCGCCTGAGCGCCGAGCTGCAAAAATCCATCACCCGCGTGGCGCAACTCAAGGCCCTGCTGGAGAAGAAACGCATCATCGCGCCGTTCGCCGGCACCATCGGCATCCGCCAGGTGGATGTCGGTGACTTCGTTGCCGCCGGCACCCCGGTGGCCACCCTGCAGGACCTCTCCACCCTGTTCGTCGACTTCTTCCTGCCGGAGCAGAACGTGCCCCTGCTGGCCATCGGTCAACAGGTGCGCATCAAGGTCGCGGCCTATCCCGATGAGGTGTTTATCGGCCAGATCAGTGCCATCAACCCCAAGGTCGAAGACAGCACCCGCAACCTGCAAGTACGCGCCATGCTCGCCAACCCCAATGGCAAGCTGCTGCCAGGCATGTTCGCCAACCTGCAGGTGCTGCTGGCCGAACAGGCCGAGCAGGTGGTAGTGCCGGAAACCGCGGTGACCTTCACCCTCTACGGCAACAGCCTGTATGTGGTGGTGCCGCATACGCCGGAGCCTGCGCCCAACCCGTGCGAGTCTGCCGTTGGCAGTTTGATGTGCGCCGTCGGTATCGCCCAGGCCCCTGCGGCCGCCGAGCAGCCCGTGCAGGACCTGCAGGTGGAGCGCCGCTTTGTCGAGACTGGCGAGCGCCGCGACGGCCAGGTGGTCATTCGCAAAGGCCTGAAGGCCGGCGAACAGATCGTCATTGCCGGCCAGCTGAAGCTGGATAACGGTGCCCGCGTCAGCCTGAGCGACGATCAGTCCCTGAGCGAAAACGCCAGCAGCCAGCCCGCCGCCAACTGATTCGGCGCCCGCGCCAAGGACCTTTTTTCATGGCTTTTACCGATCCCTTTATCCGTCGCCCAGTGCTGGCCACGGTGGTCAGTCTGTTGATCGTGCTGCTCGGCTTGCAGGCCTTCAACAAACTGACCATCCGCCAATACCCGCAGATGGAAAACGCCCTGATCACGGTGACCACCGCCTATCCGGGCGCCAACGCCGAAACCATCCAGGGCTATATCACCCAACCCCTGCAGCAAAGCCTGGCCAGCGCCGCCGGCATCGACTACATGACCTCGGTGAGCCGACAGAACGTGTCGATCATCTCGATCTATGCGCGCATCGGCGCCGACAGCGACCGCTTGTTCACCGAGCTACTGGCCAAGGCCAGCGAAGTGAAGAACCAGCTGCCGGCCAACGCCGAAGACCCGGTGCTGAGCAAGGAAGCCGCCGATTCCTCCGCGCTGATGTACATCAGCTTCTACAGCGACGAGTTGAACAACCCGCAGATCACCGACTACCTGTCGCGGGTGATCCAGCCCAAGCTGGCCACCTTGCCTGGCATGGCCGAGGCCGAAATCCTCGGCAACCAGGTGTTCGCCATGCGCCTGTGGCTGGACCCAGTCAAGCTCGCCGCCTTCGGCCTGACCGCCAATGACGTCAACGACGCGGTGCGCAAGTACAACTTCCTGTCCGCCGCCGGCGAGGTCAAAGGCCAGTACGTGGTCACCAGCCTCAACGCGGAAACCGACCTGAAATCCGCTGACGCCTTTGCCGCCATCCCGCTGAAAACCCTCGGCGACCGCCGGGTGCTGGTGCGCGACGTGGCACGGGTGGAAATGGGCGCGGAGAACTACGACTCGATCAGCTCCTTCGACGGCATCCCGTCCGTGTACATCGGCATCAAAGCCTCACCCAGCGCCAACCCGCTGGACGTGATCAAGGAAGTGCGCAAGGTCATGCCACAGCTGACCGCCCAGTTGCCGCCCAACCTGAAAGTGGCGATTGCCTATGACGCCACCCGCTTTATCCAGGCCTCCATCGATGAAGTGGTGCAGACCCTGATTGAGGCGGTGCTGATCGTCATCGTCGTGGTGTTCCTGTTCCTCGGCGCGTTCCGCTCGGTGCTGATCCCGGTGATCACCATCCCGCTGTCGATGATCGGCGTGCTGTTCTTTATGCAGCTGATGGGCTACTCGATCAACCTGCTGACCCTGCTGGCCATGGTGCTGGCGATCGGCCTGGTGGTGGACGACGCCATCGTCGTAGTGGAGAACATCCACCGCCATATCGAGGAAGGCAAAACCCCGTTCAATGCGGCCATCGAAGGCGCCCGCGAGATCGCCGTGCCGGTGGTATCAATGACCATCACCCTGGCGGCGGTGTATGCACCCATCGGCTTTCTTGAAGGCCTGACCGGCGCCCTGTTCAAGGAGTTTGCCCTGACCCTGGCGGGTGCCGTGGTGATCTCCGGCATCGTCGCCCTGACCCTGTCGCCGATGATGTGCTCGGTGCTGCTGCGCCACGAGGAAAACCCCTCGGGCCTGGCCCATCGCCTCGACCAGATTTTCGAGCGTCTGAAGCAGCGCTACCAGCGCGCCCTGCACACCACCCTCGACACCCGCCCGGTGGTGCTGACCTTTGCCGCCATCGTGCTGTGCCTAATCCCGCTGCTGCTGATGTTTACCGAGAAGGAACTGGCACCAGACGAGGACCAGGGCATCGTGTTCCTGATGGCCACCGCACCGCAGCCGACCAACCTCAACTACCTGAATGCCTACACCGATCAGTTCGTGACCTTGTTCAAGGAATTCCCCGAGTACTACTCGTCGTTCCAGATCAACGGTTTCAACGGCGTGCAGGCCGGCATCGGCGGCTTCCTGCTCAAGCCCTGGGACGAGCGCCAGCGCACCCAGATGGAAATCCTTCCGGAAGTGCAGGCCAAACTCGGACAAATCCCCGGCCTGCAGATCTTCGGCTTCAACCTGCCGTCTCTGCCTGGCACCGGCGAAGGCCTGCCCTTCCAGTTCGTGATCAACACGCCCAACGATTACGAGTCGCTGCTGCAGGTGACCGAGCGGATCAAGCAACGGGCCCAGGCCTCGGGCAAGTTCGCCTTCCTTGACGTCGACCTGGCCTTCGACAAACCGGAAGTGGTAGTCGAAATCGACCGCGAGAAAGCCGCGCAAATGGGCGTGTCCATGGAAGACCTCGGCGGCACCCTGGCCACCCTGCTGGGCGAAGGCGAGATCAACCGCTTCACCATCGACGGCCGCAGCTACAAGGTGATCGCCCAGGTGGAGCGCGCCTACCGCGACAACCCCGACTGGCTGCGCAGCTACTACGTGAAGAACAGCCAGGGGCAGATGCTGCCGCTGTCGACCCTGATCAAAGTGCATGACCGCGCCAGGCCGACCCAGCTCAACCAGTTCCAGCAGCTCAACTCGGCGATCATCCAGGGCTTCCCTACCGTGAGCATGGGCGATGCCATCGAGACGGTGCGGCAGATCGCCACTGAAGAGGCGCCGCCGGGCTTTGCCTTCGACTATGCCGGCGCCTCGCGCCAGTACGTGCAGGAAGGCAGCGCCCTGTATGTCACCTTCGGCCTGGCGCTGGCGTTGATCTTCCTGGTGCTGGCGGCGCAGTTTGAGAGCTTCCGCGACCCGCTGGTGATTCTGGTGACCGTGCCACTGTCGATCTGCGGTGCGCTGATCCCGCTGTTCCTCGGTTTCTCCAGCATGAACATCTACACCCAGGTCGGCCTGGTGACCTTGATTGGCCTGATCACCAAACACGGCATCCTGATCGTCGAGTTCGCCAACCAGTTGCGCCGTGACAAAGGCCTCGGGCCGCGTGCAGCGGTCGAAGAAGCGGCGGCCATTCGCCTGCGTCCGGTACTGATGACCACTGCGGCGATGGTCTTCGGCATGCTGCCGCTGATCCTCGCCAGCGGTGCCGGTGCAGTCAGCCGTTTCGACATCGGCCTGGTGATTGCTACCGGCATGTCTGTCGGCACCCTGTTCACCCTGTTCGTACTGCCCTGCGTGTACAGCGTGCTGGCCAAGCCAAACCTCGACGGCGCGGCAGCGACCCAGAGCGCGCGCACCTAAGCAGCCACCGCAAAAAAAGGCCCCGTCCAGCGACTAACTGGACGGGGCCTTTTATTTTGCCGAGAGACTCAGTCGCGGCGCGAAGGCGACAGCAGCTCGATCTTGTAGCCGTCCGGGTCTTCGACAAATGCCAGGATGCTGCTGCCATGCTGCATCGGCCCGGCCTCGCGGGTGATTTTGCCGCCACGGGCGCGGATGTCCTCGCAGGCCTTGTACACGTCTGCCACTTCCAGGGCGATATGGCCGTAGCCGCTGCCCAACGCGTACTCACTTACGCCCCAGTTGTGGGTCAACTCAATCACGCTGTTGTGCGCCTCGTCGCCGTAACCGACGAAGGCCAGGGTGAACTTGCCGTCCGGGTAGTCGTTGCGACGCAGCAGGGTCATGCCCAGCACCTCGGTGTAAAAGGCGATGGATTTGTCCAGATCGCCGACGCGCAGCATGGTGTGCAAAATTCGCATGGTGGTTCCCTCAGCGATAAATCAGTGGCGCATTGTGAACCGCCAGACTTGCCAGGCCAAGCAGCAACGGCCCAGCGACCAACGGCGCGCCGCCGCCCTTGCCTATCGGTCTGTGACAGGAAAGACTGCGCCCCTCTGGCCGGATGAAACCCCAAATTTTATCCTTTTTCCTTTTTTTTTTTTTTTTTCCCCCTTTTTTAACCCTAGCCGGCCGCTTGGCAGCGCACCTTTCAGGAAACACCTGCATGTCACACAAACTCGTTTTAGCCATGGTTCTGGTCATGCTCGGCGGTTGCGCCCACTCCGGCGCCGCACCCGACAAGAGCGCCACGGCCAAACGCTGGTGGCCATTCGTCAACACCAGCGCCAGCAAAATCGCCGCAAATCCGACCCTGGGGGCGCCCAAATATGATCAGAAATGGCTGAATGAATACGAGCCACGCCTGCGCGAAGCCCTGCAAGGTAGCGGCTTCGACCTGGAGCGACGCGAGGATGTGCTGCTGGTAACCATGCCGGTAGAGGGCAGCTTCAATCCGGACCGGCCGCAACTGCTACTGCCGGCCAAACTCGGCCCGCTCACCCGCATGGCCAAGCTCGCCGAGCAAGACCCGCAAGGTGCTGCCGTGTTGATCCTCGGTCACGCCGACAGCAGCGGCAAACTGGAATTGAACCGGCGGATAAGCGAACAGCGGGCTCAGGCGGTTGGCGGCATCTTCCGTCTCAGCGGCTTCGAGCGTGACCGCATGCGCCTCAAAGGTGTGGGTTCAGACATGCCACGCGCCGCCAACGACAGCCCTGAGGGCCGAGCTCTGAATCGCCGAGTAGAAATTCTGCTGGCGCCCAAGGCCAACCTGGTAGCCCTGCTGCAGCAGTACCTGCGCCCGCCGACCCCAGCCAAACTGGCCAGCAGCAAGCCCTGACTCACCAGCCAAAATCAGCAGACAAAAAAACGCCCCGCAAAAGCGAGGCGTTTTTCCTACCGGCAGCCGTTAGAACAACTTACGGCCCTTGCCAGCAGCAATACGCATGCGCAGCGCGTTGAGCTTGATAAAGCCCGCCGCGTCGGCCTGGTTGTAAGCACCGCCGTCTTCTTCGAAGGTGGCGATGTTGGCATCGAACAACGAGTCGTCGGACTTGCGCCCGGTGACGATGACGTTGCCCTTGTACAGCTTCAGGCGCACAACGCCGTTCACATGCTCCTGGGAAGCGTCGATCATCTGTTGCAGCATCAGACGCTCCGGGCTCCACCAGTAGCCGGTGTAGATCAGGCTGGCGTACTTGGGCATCAGCTCGTCTTTCAGGTGGGCCACTTCGCGGTCCAGGGTGATCGACTCGATGGCGCGGTGCGCGCGCAGCATGATGGTGCCGCCTGGGGTCTCGTAGCAGCCACGGGACTTCATGCCGACATAACGGTTCTCGACGATGTCCAGACGGCCGATGCCGTTGAGGCCGCCGATGCGGTTCAATTCAGCCAGCACGGTGGCCGGAGTCATCTCAACGCCATCGATGGCAACAATGTCGCCCTTGCGGTAGGTCAGCTCGATGTAGGTGGCCACGTCCGGTGCCTTTTGTGGGCACACGGTCCATTTCCACATGTCTTCTTCGTGCTCGGTCCAGGTGTCTTCCAGCACGCCGCCTTCATAGGAGATGTGCAGCAGGTTGGCATCCATGGAGTACGGCGACTTCTTCTTACCGTGACGCTCGATCGGAATGCCGTGCTTCTCGGCATAGTCCATCAGCTTCTCGCGCGACAACAGATCCCACTCGCGCCACGGAGCGATAACCTTCACGCCCGGCTTCAGCGCGTAGGCGCCCAGTTCGAAACGGACCTGGTCGTTGCCTTTGCCGGTGGCGCCGTGGGAGATGGCGTCGGCGCCAGTCTCGTTGGCGATCTCGATCAGACGCTTGGCGATCAGCGGACGGGCGATGGACGTACCCAGCAGGTACTCGCCTTCGTACACGGTGTTGGCGCGGAACATCGGGTAGACGAAATCACGCACGAACTCTTCGCGCAGGTCGTCGATGTAGATTTCCTTGACGCCCATGGCCTGAGCCTTGGCGCGGGCCGGTTCGACCTCTTCGCCCTGGCCGAGGTCGGCGGTGAAGGTCACCACTTCACAGTGATAGGTGTCTTGCAGCCACTTGAGGATCACCGAGGTATCCAGGCCACCGGAATAGGCCAGAACTACCTTCTTAACGTCCGTCATGCCATCAACTCCACGGGTTGTACGGAAAACCCGCGATTCTACCGGCCGCGACAGCTTATTTACAGGGGCGCGACACGCGATGACGACGAAGCGACGGCTTGTGCCGCACGGCTGACCGTCTGCTGCCGTCAGGAGGTGGCGCCCGCCTCACCCTTGGCCGCCGCGGCTGGCGGCGCTTCCGGCACGGCCTCACGCTCCAGCTGCAGGCTCACACGGCGATTTTTGGCGCGATTCGCTTCGTTGTTATTTGGCACCAGCGGATAGCGTTCACCGTGAAAACGCAGGGTGATCTGCGCTTCGGGCACGCCATTGGCCTTCAGGTACTCCATCACAGCCAACGCTCGGCGGCGCGACAGGTCGCGATTGCTCAGGCGATTGCCGCTGTTGTCGGAGTGGCCATCGAGGTTGATGCGATTGACCGTCGGGTCGGCCTTGAGGAATTGCAAAATGATGTCCAGCTTGGCCTGGGCCAACGCATCGACCACTACCCCAGACGGAAAACCAATCTGCGCTTGTTTGATCTGATCGAAATTGACCGGCAGCAGCTTGGCCGTACAACCGAGGTAGTCGCGGTAAGCCTGGGCGAACTTGACTGGCAGGACGCGCACTTCCAGCGCGTCGTTTCCGTGCTGGGTGCGCATCCGCACCAGCGGACTGCGCCCTTCCAGCAAGCCGGTGAGCAAGCGCCCAGCCTGCAACTGATTGCTGCTGACCGGCTGGCCGGCCGCCACCCGCACTGCACCCAGGTTGATATCTCCACGCCCCGGCTGCCAAGGCGCCGCCGCGGCCAGCAAGGTGCCGGAGCCGTTACCCAGCCAGTGCTCATGGCCATTGATACGGAAAATCACCGACTCACCCGCACGGCGAACAAACTCACCGCTGCCAAAATCGCTGATCGGCTGCGACAAGCGACACTCGAACTGATCCCCTGCCACCGTCCACTGCACCGCCTCCAGACGCGTCTGGAAGGTAATGGCAGTGGCTGGCAGGCTGACGAGCAGACTGAGCAGGACGAAATAGCGCTGATGCACAGCAGGCTCCACAAGGGATTACGGCATTCCTCTCAGTATCGGTGCAGCGCGGCAAAACTTAAGCGCCGAGGCGACTTTTTCCCGCCCCACGGCGCTTTCAGACAAACAGCGGCGTGCCGGCGCAGGGCTTTTCCGGTAGCATGTTCAGCCAGTTTTACCCGCCTGGAACCCCCTCATGTCTGACCGCCTGACCCTGCTGCGTCCCGACGACTGGCACATTCACCTGCGCGACGGTGCCGTGCTGACCAATACCGTGGCCGATGTGGCCCGCACCTTTGGCCGCGCCATCATCATGCCCAACCTGGTGCCGCCGGTACGCAACGCCGCCGAAGCCGACGCCTACCGCCAGCGCATCCTTGCCGCACGGCCTGCCGGCAGCCAGTTTCAGCCGCTGATGGTGCTGTACCTCACCGACCTGACCTCGGCCGCCGACGTGCGCGCCGCTAAGGCGTCGGGCTTCGTGCATGCCGCCAAGCTGTATCCGGCCGGCGCTACCACCAACTCGGACTCGGGCGTCACCAGCATCGACAAGATCTTCCCGGCGCTGGAAGCCATGGCCGACGTCGACCTGCCGCTATTGGTGCACGGCGAAGTGACGCGCAGCGAGATCGACGTGTTCGACCGCGAAAAAGCCTTTATCGATGAGCACCTGGTACGCGTCGTAGAACGCTTCCCAAACCTGAAAGTGGTGTTCGAACACATCACTACCGGCGACGCGGTGCAGTTCGTCAACAGCGCCTCGGCCAATGTCGGCGCCACCATCACCGCCCATCACCTGCTCTACAACCGCAACCACATGCTGGTCGGAGGGATTCGCCCGCACTTCTATTGTCTGCCGATCCTAAAGCGCAACACCCACCAGGACGCCCTGCTGGATGCGGCCACCAGCGGCAGCAGCAAATTCTTCCTCGGCACCGACTCGGCACCCCATGCCCTGCACGCCAAGGAAGCCGCCTGCGGCTGCGCCGGTTGCTACACCGCCTATGCGGCGATTGAGCTGTATGCCGAGGCCTTCGAGCAGCGTAATGCGCTGGACAAGCTGGAAGGCTTTGCCAGCCTGCATGGCCCGGACTTCTACGGCCTGCCGCGCAATACCGACCGCATCACCTTGGTCCGTGAAGACTGGACCGCCCCGACCAGCTTGCCGCTCGGCGAGCAAACCGTTATTCCGCTGCGCGCTGGTGAACAACTGCGCTGGCGCCTGCTGGAGCACACTGCGTGAGCGAAGACCACTACGACGACGAACATGAAAGCGGTAGCGGCGGCGGTGCACGACACCCCATGGCCCAACGCTTTCGCGGTTACCTACCGGTAGTCGTCGATGTTGAAACCGGCGGTTTCAACTGCGCCACCGACGCCCTGCTGGAAATTGCCGCGACCACCATCGGCATGGACGAAAAGGGCTTCGTATTCCCCGACCACACCTATTTCTTTCGTGTTGAACCCTTTGCCGGCGCCAACATCGAACAGGCCGCACTGGATTTCACCGGCATCAAGCTCGATCACCCGCTGCGCATGGCAGTAAGTGAAGAAAGCGCCCTGACTGATATTTTCCGTGGCATCCGCAAGGCGCTGAAGGCCAACGGCTGCAAGCGCGCGATTCTGGTCGGGCACAACAGCAGCTTCGATCTCGGCTTCCTCAACGCTGCTGTTGAGCGCACCGAACTCAAGCGCAACCCGTTCCACCCGTTCTCCAGCTTCGACACCGCCACCCTGGCCGGCCTCGCCTATGGCCAGACGGTCTTGGCGAAAGCCTGCCAGGCGGCGGGCATGGACTTCGACGGCCGCGAAGCCCACTCGGCCCGTTACGACACCGAGAAGACTGCCGAGCTGTTCTGCGGCATCGTCAATCGCTGGAAGGAACTGGGCGGCTGGCACGACTTCGACGACTGAGGTCGCCAGCCTAGGCCCTAGGGCTGACGCCGGTCACTCATCGCGCGTCAGCACTTCCAGCAGTTCGATTTCAAAGATCAGATTGGAATTGGGTTTGATGTGGGCGCCGAACTGACGTTCGCCGTAGCCCAGGTGGGACGGCACCCAGAGCTTGCGCTTGCCACCGACCTGCATGCCCATGAGCCCAATATCCCAGCCCTTGATCACTCGACCGGTGCCGATCACGCACTGGAACGGTTTACCGCGATCAAAGGACGAGTCGAACGGCGTGCCATCCTCAAGCCAGCCACGGTATTGAGTGGTGATCAACGCGCCCTTGACCACGGCTTTGCCGTCGCCCAGCTGAATATCCTCAACCTGTAATTCGTTGCCCATTGCCCACGCTCGATTCATCGCCAGAAGTGGCGGCTGATTATCGCCATGGGCCGCAGACGTGCAAGTGCAACGGCCATTCAGGGCAACGCGCGCCCCGGTACCAGGCTCAACTCACCCAAACGCTCGCGGCGCTGACCGAGAAAGCGCGTGCAACTGACGCGCAGAAAAGACGCGAAGTTGACCACCTCACCGCGGTAATCCATGACTTCGTCATACAGCTTGGTGATCAACTGATTGGTGGTCATGCCATCGACGGCGGCGATTTCGCCGAGGATGTCCCAGAACTGATTTTCCAGGCGCAAGGTGGTGACCACACCACGAATGCGCAACGAGCGGGACCGCGACTCGTAAAGAATCGGATCCGCTTTGACATACAGTTCGCACATGGCTGCCTCCTTGAGTAGCAGCAGGCGCCACGCACATGGCGCCCACAGTTACCAACAAACGCTTACAGACTGATCTGGGTACCCAGCAGACCGAGGAAGGCCGCCAGCCAGTTAGGGTGCGCTGGCCAGGCCGGCGCCGTCACCAGGTTACCTTGAACATGGGCCTGATCGACGCCGATGTCCATATACTGGCCGCCCGCCAACTGCACTTCCGGGCCACAGGCCGGGTAGGCGCTGCACTCACGGCCTTTCAGCACACCCGCCGCCGCCAGTAACTGGGCGCCGTGGCAAACCGCTGCAATCGGCTTGCCGGCGGCATCAAAGGCTTGCACCAGGGCCAGCACGTCGGCGTTCAGGCGCAGGTATTCCGGCGCACGACCACCGGGAATCAGCAACGCATCGTAGTCAGCAGCTTTGACCTGGGCGAAGTCAAAATTCAGGGCAAAGTTGTGGCCCGGCTTTTCGCTGTAGGTCTGCTCGCCTTCAAAGTCGTGAATAGCGGTGCGCACGCTCTGCCCAGCCGACTTCCCCGGACACACCGCGTGCACGCTGTGGCCGACCATCTGCAGGGCCTGGAACGGCACCATCACTTCGTAGTCTTCAACATAGTCGCCGACTACCATCAGAATTTTCTTCGCTGCCATGATCGCTCTCCCGTGGATGTATTCAGTCAGTCCATTGTTCACCCGCTGCTCAGCCGCGGGGTAATAGCTGGCTACTACGCGCATAAAAAAAGCGCCCCGCGGGGCGCTTCTTGATCGAACGACGAACGCTTACTCGGCCGCTTTCTGCACCAGCAGCAGCTCGCCTTCCTTGCTCAGGGGGATTTGCGTACCCGGATCACGGTCCATGCGTACCTGACTGACCTTATCGCCGATCTGGTACTTCACGTCATAACCGACCACGTTTTCACTGGTATCGGTCACCGTGCTGCAACGCGTCTCGGTGGTGGTGTAGGTGTCGCTGGCCTGCATGTTGCCCTGCACCTGATTGCCGGCATAACCGCCAGCGGCAGCGCCCGCCACGGTCGCCACCTTCTTACCGGTGCCGCCACCAATCTGATTACCGAGCAGACCACCTGCCAGAGCGCCAACCAGCGTACCGGCGATCTTGTGCTGATCCTGCACCGGCTTCTGCTTGGTCACCGTCACGTCTTTGCACACCTGCCGCGGCGTCTTGATGGTCTCCTTGATCGGCTGTACCGCCAACACTTCGGCGTACTTCGGCGCACTGTTGATTACGCTGTAGGTCGCCACCGCACCACCCGCAGTGACACCCACCGCACCTAGCACCGCACCCACTAGCATTGATTTGTTCACGCCCGACTCCTGACAACTGTGTGAGGGAGCCTATTCGCTCCCATTCCCGACATTTGACTGCCGATACCTGTAATCAGTTCAGTGCACAAACCGCCGCCCGCCTAAACCGCGAGCGGCGTCACAGATGCGTTTATGGGCGCTCGTCCACTTCCTCGGACACAACCGGAGGAATCAGGTCGTCGCGGGTCAGGTTGAGCCAGACCAGCAGCGTGCTGGCGATGTACACCGACGAATAAGTACCCGCCGACACACCGATAAACAGCGCCAGGGAGAAGCCCCAGAGGTTTTCACCGGCGAAGATCATCAACGCCGCAATCGCCAGCAAGGTCGAAATCGACGTCGCCAGGGTGCGCAGCAGGGTCTGGGTAGTGGAGATGTTGATGTTCTCGATCAATTCAGCCTTGCGCAGCAAACGGAAGTTCTCACGAATCCGGTCGAACACCACGATGGTGTCGTTGAGCGAGTAACCGATGATCGCCAGGACCGCAGCCAACACGGTGAGATCGAAAGGAATCTCGAAGAAGGAGAACACCCCGAGGGTCACGATTACGTCGTGGATCAACGAGACGATGGCACCAAAACCAAACTTCCACTGAAAGCGGAATGCCACATAGACCATGATCCCAGCCAGGGCCAGCAACATGCCCAGGCCACCCTGATCGCGTAGCTCTTCACCCACAGTCGGGCCAACGAACTCGACGCGCTTGACCGCTGCAGGGTTGCTGGCATCGGCTTCAAGCAACGCCGCCGAAACCTTGTTGCCCAGTTGCGGGTCATCACCCGCCAGGCGCACCAGCACATCCGTGGTGGCACCAAAGCTCTGCACCACAGCATCGGCATAACCGGCGCCGCGCAACTGCTCGCGCACCTGGTTGAGGTCAGCTGGCTTTTCGTAAGCCAGTTCGATCAAGGTGCCGCCAGTGAAGTCGAGACCGAAGTTCAGACCTTTGACTGCCAGGCTGCCCAGGGAAACCAGGGTCAGGATAACGGTCACGGCAAACGCCAGATGGCGAATGCCCATGAAATTGATTACAGGTTTCATTGTCATCGCCCCTTTAGATCCACAGCTTCTTGAAGTCCCGGCCACCAAAAATCAGGTTGACCATGCCGCGGGTCACGATGACCGCAGTGAACATTGAGGTAAGGATGCCGAGCGACATGGTCACCGCGAAGCCTTTAATCGGCCCGGTGCCCATGGCAAACAGAATGCCGCCCACCAGCAAGGTGGTCAGGTTGCCGTCGACAATGGCCGACAACGCCCGGTCGTAGCCTTCATGGATGGCGCGCTGGATCGACATGCCGTTGGCAAGTTCCTCACGAATCCGTGAGAAAATCAGCACGTTGGCGTCCACCGCCATACCCATGGTCAGCACGATACCGGCGATACCTGGCAGGGTCAGGGTAGCGCCCAGCATCGACATAGCCGCCAACAACACCACCATATTCAGACTCAAAGCCAGCGTGGCCAGCAAACCAAAGAACCGGTAGATGGCCATGATGAATAGCGAGACAAACAGGAAGCCCCACAGCGAAGCCTCGATACCCAGCTGGATGTTTTCCGCCCCCAGGCTTGGGCCGATGGTGCGTTCTTCAGCGAAGTACATCGGTGCGGCCAGGCCGCCAGCGCGCAGCAACAAGGCCAGCTCAGAGGACTCGCCCTTGCCGTCCAGGCCGGTGATACGGAACTGACTGCCCAGCGGCGACTGGATGGTCGCCAGACTGATGATCAGCTTCTCTTCCTTGAAGGTCTGTACCGGCACTTCTTTCTCGACGCCATCCACCACTTGCTTGACGTACTTGGTCAGTGGCTTCTGCTCGATAAAGATCACCGCCATGCTGCGCCCGACATTACTGCGGGTAGCGCGGTTCATCAGTTCGCCGCCATGGCCATCAAGATTGATGTTCACCTGCGGACGGCCGTTCTCGTCGAAGCTCGCCTGGGCGTCGGTCACCTGGTCACCGGTGATGATCAGACCGCGCTCCAGCGGCACCGGACGACGGCCCGGCTCGCGGAATTCGAACGACTCGGTGCTGGCCTTGCCTGCATCGGCATCAGCCGCCAGACGGAACTCCAGGTTGGCGGTCTTGCCAAGAATACGCTTGGCTTCGGCGGTGTCTTGCACGCCCGGCAACTCGACCACGATGCGGTTGGCACCCTGGCGCTGCACCAGCGGCTCGGCCACACCCAGCTCGTTAACCCGGTTACGCACGGTAGTCAAGTTTTGCTTGATCGAGTATTCGCGAATTTCCTGCAGCTTGGCCGGGGTCATTTCCAGGCGCAGCACCTGCAAGCCATTGCGCTCGCTGGTGGTCAGGGCAAAGTCGGCAAAGCTCTTCTGTACCAGGGCACGGGCCTTCTCCAGCGCTGCCTCATCGGTGAAGCCGAGCTGAATAGCCACGTCCTGCTGCGGCAGGCTGCGATAGCGCACACGCTCTTTACGCAGCAAGCTTTTAACGTCGCCTTCGTAGACTTTCAGGCGTGCATTGATGGCTTTGTCCATGTCCACTTCCAGCAGGAAGTGCACCCCACCGGACAGATCAAGGCCCAGTTTCATTGGGCTTGCGCCTATGTTGCGCAGCCATTGCGGTGTGGTCGGGGCCAGGTTCAGCGCCACCACGTAATCATCGCCCAGGGCTTTACGCACCACGTCTTTGGCGGGCAGTTGGTCGGCCTTGTCCTGCAAACGCAGCAAGCCAGCCTTACCCTCTTTGCCCAGGCTCGCCGATTTGACGCCGATGCCGGCATCCGTCAGAGCCTTGCTGACCCGGTCAAGGTCGGCCTGATTGATCTGCAACGCCGTACTGGCACCGCTGACCTGAATGGCCGGATCGTCCGGATAGAGATTCGGTGCGGAATAGATAAAGCCGATCGCCAGCACTGCGAGGATCAGCAGGTATTTCCACAGAGGGTATTTATTCAGCATGACGCCGCCCGCTTATGACGCGGGGCGCATTGCGCGCCCCGTCGATGTTGATAGTGTTGAATTCAGATGGCTTTCAGCGTGCCCTTGGGCAGGGTCGCCGCAATGGCCAGCTTCTGAATTTTCAGCTCAACGGTGTCGGACACTTCGATGACCACGAAGTCATCGGAAACCTTGACGATCTTGCCCGCAATGCCGCCGGAAGTGACGACTTCGTCGCCTTTCTGCAGGCTACTCAGCAGGTTCTTCTGCTCTTTCGCGCGCTTGGCCTGGGGACGCCAGATCATCAGGTAGAAAATAACCAGGAAGCCGACCAGAAACACCCATTCAAAACCGGTACCGGCAGGGGCGCCAGCAGCCGGGGCAGCATCAGCGGCAAAAGCAGCGGGAATCAGAAAGCTCATGTAACGCTCCTCTATAGAGACGTGAAAAGTAGGGTCTAAATGCTTGGTCTGGATCAGTCCAGCGGCGGCGTTGGCAAGCCACGACGGGCATAGAAGGCATCCACGAAGGCGGCCAATGTACCCTGTTGAATAGCCTCGCGCAAACCAGCCATCAGGCGCTGGTAATGACGCAAGTTATGGATTGTATTCAACATACTGCCCAGCATTTCGCCGCATTTATCCAGGTGATGCAGATACGCGCGGGAGAAGTGCTGGCAGGTGTAACAGTCGCAGGTCGGGTCGAGCTTCGAGTCGTCATGCTTGTGCACCGCGTTACGGATTTTCAGCACGCCGGTATCGACGAACAGGTGACCGTTGCGCGCGTTGCGGGTCGGCATCACGCAGTCGAACATGTCCACGCCGCGGCGCACACCTTCAACCAAATCTTCCGGCTTGCCCACACCCATCAGGTAACGGGGTTTGTCGGCCGGCAATTGCGGTGGCAGGAAGTCCAGCACGCGAATCATCTCTTCCTTCGGCTCGCCCACCGACAGGCCGCCGATGGCCAGGCCATCGAAGCCGATTTCATTCAAGCCTTCCAGTGAGCGCATGCGCAGGTCCTGGTGCATGCCGCCTTGGACGATGCCGAACAGCGCCGCGGTGTTGTCGCCATGGGCGATCTTCGAGCGCTTGGCCCAACGCAGCGACAGCTCCATGGAGCGGCGCGCCACATCTTCATCGGCCGGGTAAGGCGTGCATTCGTCAAAGATCATCACGATGTCGGAACCGAGATCGCGCTGCACCTGCATCGACTCTTCCGGGCCCATAAACACCTTGGCGCCGTCGACCGGCGAGGCGAAGGTCACGCCCTCCTCCTTGATCTTGCGCATCGCCCCCAGGCTAAACACCTGGAAGCCGCCGGAATCGGTAAGGATCGGCCCTTGCCACTGCATAAAGTCATGCAGGTCGCCGTGCCGCTTGATCACTTCGGTACCAGGGCGCAGCCACAGGTGAAAGGTGTTGCCGAGAATGATCTGCGCACCAATCGCCTCGATGTCGCGCGGCAGCATGCCCTTGACGGTGCCGTAGGTGCCCACCGGCATAAACGCCGGCGTTTCCACCACGCCACGGGGAAAGGTCAGGCGCCCGCGCCGAGCCCGACCATCGGTGGCCAGGAGTTCAAAAGACATGCGGCAATTGCCCGTCATAACTGTTCCTCGGGCCCACGCGGGGCGGGATTGCGGGTAATGAACATGGCATCACCGTAACTGAAAAAGCGATAGCCCTGCTCGATGGCGACGCGATACGCCGCCATGGTCTCGGGGTAACCGGCAAAGGCCGACACCAGCATCAGCAGGGTCGACTCGGACAAATGGAAGTTGGTCACCAGGGCATCGACCACATGGAAGGGTCGCCCAGGGTAAAGAAAGATATCGGTGTCGCCGCTGAACGGCTTCAACTCGCCATCGCGGGCGGCACTCTCCAGCGAACGTACACTGGTGGTGCCCACGGCAATCACCCGCCCGCCCCGCGCCCGGCACGCGGCGACGGCAGCCACCACAGCAGCGTCAACCTCCAGCCATTCGCTGTGCATGTGATGGTCTTCGAGTCGCTCAACGCGAACCGGCTGAAAGGTGCCAGCACCGACATGCAGGGTCACAAAAGCCGTTTCCACGCCCATCTCGCGGATCGCGTCGAGCAAGGCCTGATCAAAATGCAGGCCCGCCGTTGGCGCCGCCACGGCGCCCGTGCGGTCGGCGTACACCGTCTGATAACGCTCGCGGTCGGCGTCTTCATCCGGGCGATCAATATAGGGTGGCAGCGGCATATGGCCGACCCGCTCCAGCAGCGGCAATACATCTTCGCTGAAGCGCAGCTCAAACAAGGCGTCGTGGCGCGCCAGCATTTCGGCCTCGGCGCCGCCGTCGAGCAGAATTGTCGAACCGGGCTTGGGCGACTTGCTCGAGCGCACATGGGCCAGCACGCGGCGCGTATCCAGCACCCGCTCGACCAGCACTTCCAGCTTGCCGCCGGACGCCTTCTGGCCGAACAGGCGCGCCGGAATCACTCGGGTGTTGTTGAACACCATCAGATCGCCCGGGCGCAGATACTCCAGCAAATCCGGAAATTGGCGATGAGCCAAAGCACCCGTGCTCCCATCCAGCGTCAGCAGGCGGCTGGCGCTACGATCAGGCAACGGATGACGGGCAATCAGGGCTTCGGGCAAGTCGAAGGTAAAGTCGGCAACGCGCATATAAAGAGGTCGTTTTGCAGGGCCGCAAAGTTTAGCGGAAATAGCGCAATCTGACCACGCAGGTGGATTGACCGACGGCTTTTCCCTCCCTATACTTCGCGCCCATTGTTGCCCTGATGGCGGAATTGGTAGACGCGGCGGATTCAAAATCCGTTTTCGAAAGGAGTGGGAGTTCGAGTCTCCCTCGGGGCACCATCAAACACGCTGAAACGCACTCGCGCTTTCAGCAATAAAAAACCGGCTTTTGGCCGGTTTTTTATTGCTCGCGATTCGCGCAGAGACTAGAAACGCCGCAACCAGCGGCGCAGCCAACGCCGCACATCATCGAGCGCCGGCACGATGGCCAGGGTAATCAGCACCAGCGCCAACGGTACAGTGGCGATATACCCCAGGTATTTGAAACCAAAAGCCCCCACCACCCCACCCAAGAAGAAGCTCAGCGCCAGCAGCGTGAGCATCTGTAGCTTGGCGCGATTGACCGCGACCGGCGGCTGCTTGCTCGATCCTGGCGAATTCCAGTACAGCGACTTGCCCAGCTCAATGCCGATGTCGGTGACGATGCCGGTGATGTGCGTGGTACGGATATCGGCCTTGGAGAGCTTGGTAATCAGGGCGTTCTGCAAACCCATGATGAAGCACAACAGCATCACCGTGACCGGCACAAACAAGCCCGCCACCGTGGCCAGGCGAGCGCCCAGCAGGCCGAAGCAGAGCAACAAAAAGGCTTCCAGCAGCAGCGGCAAGGCGAACTCGCCATGCAGGCGCCGCCGCCGGGAATAATTGACCATGATTGCCGAACAGGCGGCACCGAGGAGAAAGGACAGCAAGCCACCCGCACCCCCCAGAACCAGGTCATAAGCACCCAAGGCGATATTGTCGGCCATGGCCGAGACGATCCCGGTCATGTGCGAGGTGTATTGCTGCACCGCCAGGAACCCACCGGCATTGATCGCCCCGGCGACGAAGGCCAAGGCAAAACCGAGATGCCGGTTCGCCGCCGTCGTGCGCCGACGGCCAGCCAAACTCCTGGCGTAGTGGATTGGCATAAATTCCCCGCTGAGTGACCCTGGCGGCAAACGCCAGCAGCCTACATCTGGGTTAGAAGTGGATTTCAGCGCCCTTGATGCCCAAGGCTTTCAGCTCGTCGATCAAATCATCCAGATGCACGAAGGATTCGACTTCCTCGCTATCGCCCACCAGGAAGAAGCTCCTTCCCGCCCCCTTTTTGAAGAACACGATCCACTCCCGGGTGTTGGTCGGGTTGGCGATCACATGCGTATCAAACACTACGCCCTCTGCATGCCGTGCCTTTACATCTTCGCGCTGCATTTGGCCTCCGCGCCACACTTCTCTTGCAACTGCCGCGTACCGGCAGCTCAGCCATCACACTCGAGCGAGCGACAGCTCGCCCGCAGGAGTTCAAGGCAGAGCAGATATTATCACTGCATGATAATACAGCGCACATAAAGCGCATCGTTGACCACCACCAAGCCGGCGCAACAATGGGCTTTCTGCCACGCCAGAAGCACCGCAAAGCCCCGTTATGGACGAGTTGCAGCGGCCAGCTTGCTTTTGCTCAGTTCGGCAGCGCCGTGGGTTTCCAGGTAATCGCGAATCAGCTGGCGAACCACCTGGGAGGGCGTCAAATCCTGCGCCGAGCACAGCTCTTCAAACGCCTTCTTTTTAACCGGATCAATCAGCACCGTCAGGCGCGCAGTCTTGTTTTCCATGGACTATCGGTTCACTTCACTCAATAAATGTTAATCAAATTGTAATTACCTGATCATCGACTGTCACCGCCCGGCGCAACCGACGCAAAAGCGCCCCAACGACCCGTGCAGCCCGCTAGTTCCGCAGCTAACCCCGCGACCTTTGGGGGGCTTGGAATTTGCGCAGGAGTTGGCGTAAAGTGATTTTGCTGTGTTTGCATGGGTTGCCTTATTCGTGACCTGGTGCAGTAGATCGTTGTGATCCGCTACGTCCCGCTCGACGTTTCATGCCCCTTGCAGCCAGCCTCAGTACTCTAAGTGTTTAGAGGCTGTCACTAACTTCAGTTGCAAGGATATTGGCTATGTCGAATCGTCAGAACGGTACCGTCAAGTGGTTTAACGACGAGAAAGGTTTTGGTTTTATCACTCCAGAAAGCGGTCCGGATCTGTTCGTGCACTTCCGCGCGATCCAAAGCGACGGCTTCAAGAGCCTGAAAGAAGGCCAGCGCGTCAGCTTCATCGCCGTGCAAGGCCAAAAGGGCATGCAAGCTGACCAGGTTCAAGTCCAGGCCTAAGCTGCAGCCACAAAAAAGCCCCCGCATGGCGACATGCGGGGGCTTTTTTACAGCCGCGGTTTAACGCGCGCTGATTTGCTGCTGCAGGTTCTGCACCTGACTTTGCAGGGTGCTGATATTGCGCGTCATCTGCGCCCGGAAGGCATCGAACTCCGCCGTATTGTTTTGCCCCTGACGGTTATCCAGTTCACTGCGCAGTACCAGTAAATCCTGCTCCAGACGGCTAATGGCCTGGGTTGGATTACCCTGTTTTTTCAGTTCAGCAACATCGCCCGCAACGGCCTTCAATTGAGCATCCAACTTACCCGCGTCGGCCTGCCCGGCCTTGAGCGCCACCTGCCCGGCCTCTAGAGTATTGAGCTTGGTGTCCAACTGCCCGGCACTCGCAACTTGAGCCTTTACATCGGCAGCCAGCTGCTCCAGGCGCTTGCCTTGAGCGCCCTGTTGAGCGCCAACGGTCTGCTGCTGCTTGCCCAGCTCAGCGAGTTTATTTTCCAGTTGCTTGAGACGCAGTTTCAGCGCTTCGTTTTCACCGGTCACGCTCGACTCGGTAGCCACCACCTTGCCGGAAATGTCCTGCAAACGCCCCGCTGCATCTTCACTGATACGAGCAAAACTCTCCTGGGTAGCGACCAGTTGCTGCTCCATCAGGGAAATCTGCTGAAAACTCCACCAACTCAAACCTGCCAGCGCGATCAGTGAGGCCCCGAGCAACGCCCACAACGGCCCAGTGCTGGCCGACTTTGGCGCCGGCGCAGCCGAGTGGGACGAAGATGGCGGTGGCATCTCGCTGGCGCGCGGCGGCGCAAAGTCATCGCGATCACGGCTGCCGCTGGAAAGACTGGGCATCTGATCAAGTTCGTCGAGTGCATCGTTACGCATGGGAAACCCGCAAAGAAATAAGCCAAAGCCAAAGAGCGCCGAGTATACCGCTTCGCCAGCCCGGCTTCAGCGCCGCGCCAGGGCAGTGCAAGCTGCACCGACGAAGTGCAGCAGATACGACTGCCCACCCCTGCAAGCCAGGCACTGCGCCAACCCGCGAAGTGGTACGCCACTTGCAAATACCCCTGCGTCACAAGGGCCGCGCTAGAGCGGCGCAGTGACTGAGGGCGAGCCGCAACTCGTCGCTCGCCCTGCCGGCCGATCAATGGGGAAAGGCCAGCAGCTCTCTTCAACGTCGGGGGACGTCACCAATGGAACTGACCAAAGCTATTGTCGATTGCATGCAAACGCTGCGTCGCCGTCTGCGCGATGAGTTGGACATCAACATCCGCCTGAGCCAAAGCGATGCGATCAACGCCATGTTGCTCGCCTGCCTGCAGTCCTCCCAGGAAGAAACCCGCGAACTGGGTTCACACCTGAGCGAGTTGAGCGGCATTCATCTGCCACCGCCGCAGCTTAGCGAAGAGCAACTGATCGCCAAGTACACCCGCTATGCCGGACCGCTGCGCGGTTGAGACCTGGCCGACCAGAGGCGGTGAAAAATTAACCCCGTACCCAAAGCGTCTTCAGGGCCCCCAATAGGCGTGAGTTTTTTCACAGCCCAAGCTCTTGCGCCTGCCAGTTCTGACAGAACTCATCCAGCGCAGACCACAGGCTGACCCGCGGATCGTAGTCGAGGTATTGCCGGGCACGGCTGATATCCAGGGAGAAATTCTTGGCCATCACCGCCACGCCTAGGCGAAACAGGGTCGGTTCAGGCCGCCCCGGCAAGAGCTTGCAGAGCGTCTCATTGAGGGTCGCGGCGCCATAGGCCAGCCCATACGGCAGATGTCGGGTGACCGGCGGCAGGTCGAGTTGCCGCAAAACATAATTGACCACATCCCACAGCGGCACCGGCGCACCATTGCTGATGTTGTAGGCCTTGCCTAGGGCTGGCGCCCCCGCCAGCAGGGCGCTGAACAGGGCGTCATTGAGGTTCTGCACGCTGGTGAAATCGACCTTGTTCAGGCCGTTGCCGATGATCGACAGGCGCCCCTTGCGCTGCATATTGATCAGCCGTGGGAAGATGCTGGTGTCGCCGGCGCCGGTCACGAAGCGCGGGCGCAAGGCCAGCACCTCCAGGCCAAACTCGGCGGCTCCGAAGACCTTCTGCTCGGCCAGGTACTTGGTCGCCCCATAGTGATCGGAAAAGCGCTTGGGCACCTGTTCCTCGGTGATACCTACATGATCGCGACCATCAAAATAGATCGACGGCGACGACAGATGCACCAGGCGCCGTACCTGCTGCCCCAGGCAGGCCTCGACCACATTCTCAGTGACCGTCACGTTGGCCTGATGAAACGCCGCGTAACGCCCCCATACGCCGACCGCCCCAGCGCAATGCACCACCGCATCCACACCACGACACAGGCGCTGAACCAACGCCGCATCGCCCAAATCACCGGCTACCAACTCGGCACCACGGGCCAGCAGAGGTTCCACCGCCTCGGCCCGGCGTGCACTAACGCGAACCTGCAGGCCCTGTTCCAGGGCAAATCGTGCGAAGCGTCCACCGATAAAGCCACTCGCACCGGTCACCAAAATCTTCATCCAACCCCCTACCAAGCCCCAGCCATCGTGCCGCGCACTCTAGCAGCGGCAGCGTAGCCTACGCTCTAACCCAGCAAGCCAAAATTGCGCCTCCAGAGGCCGACACAGATAAAAATCAGCCTCGTTCGATTATTTGCACGCTTCTTGCAGAATATCTAACAGCCTAAATCTTTGTCACCCATCTACCCGTGGAGCCGCTGCACATGCCACTACGTCTGAAACTGGCCCTGAGTTACCTGCTGATCGGGCTACTGCCCGGTCCTGGCCATGGCCTTCGTGGTCTACCAGCAAGCCAGTGAAGCCCTGCGCGTGCAGACCCTCAACGCCCTAGAAGCCGTGGCAAATATCAAACAGCAGCAACTGCTGGATAACTGGCAGGAGCGCCACAACCAGATCAGCACCCTGGCCAGCAACCTGAGCAACAGCTATGAGGGGCTGGACACCAACGCCCTGCTCAGCAGTTCCAACTATGACCGCCCCATTTTCGAAAACTTTATCGCTACCTTTGGTTACCGCGAACTGAAACTGGTGCTGCCCGACGGCACCGTGATGTTCAGCTTGCTGCGAGGTGCCGACTACCAGAACAACCTCGGCAGCGAGGCTCTGCGCAACACGCCCCTGGCCCGACTGGTGAAGCAAAGCGCTGAAAAGCGCCAGGTTATGATCAGCGACCTGCTCTACAACGAGCTTAGCCAGGCGCCAACCCAGTACCTGGCGGCCCCCATCGGCAGCGACGATGAGCTGCAAATGACCCTGGTGCTGGAGCTGCCCATAGCCCCGCTCAACGCCGTCATGCAAACCCGCCAGGGGCTTGGCGAACAGGGGGAGACCTATCTGGTGGGCAGCGACAGTCGCCTGCGCTCAGACTCGGCACGCTTCCCCGACCTGCAGGTCAGCCGCAGCCTCAGTCCATCCACAGCACTCACCGCCGACGCCATCAGCCGCGCCCTCGCGGGTCAGCAAGGCCGCCTGGAAGAGGCCGGACTGGATGGCCAGCCGGCCCTCAAGGTCTTCGTACCGCTGGAATTTGCGGGCAACCGCTGGGCCCTGATTGCGGAAATGGATCAGCAACAAGCGCTCGCTCCAGTACGCCAATTAATGTGGCAAATGCTCCTGCTCGGCCTCCTCACCGTGGTCGCGGTAGCCGCCGCCACCTGGCTGGTGAGCCGCAGCGTGATGCGGCCACTGGGGGGCGAACCCAGCAGCATGAGCGCCCTCGCCCGCCGCCTGGCCGCCGGCGAACTCAATCTACCGTCTGTAGAGGGCCAGCAAGCCGGCCTGATGCAAGCCCTGCACGAGATGGCGCGAGCCTGGCGCGATGTCATCGAGAAACTGCGCCATTCCAGTCAGGCCATCGACCATGCCAGCGGCGACATCCTTACCGCCGCCGGGCAAACCAGCGAACGCCTCGACCAACAACAAGAAGCCCTTGAGATGGTCGTGAGCGCGGTCGAACAGATGGCCAGCACGGTGCAGGAAATTGCCCGCAACGCAGCCGACAGCGCCGCCAGTAGCAGCGCGGCACGCGGCGCCTTTGGGCAGATGCAGGGCACCCTGGAGCAGATGATCGGCCAGCAGGGCCGTCTGCTCACTGACATCAGCCAGGCCGGCAACGTGGTCGACACGCTGGCCAACGATGCCTTACAGATTGGCTCCGTGCTCGCCGTGATCCGCGGTATCGCCGAACAGACCAACCTGCTGGCCCTGAATGCCGCCATCGAGGCCGCCCGCGCCGGCGAGCAAGGCCGCGGTTTTGCTGTGGTCGCCGACGAAGTGCGCAACCTGGCTCAGCGCACCAGCAGCGCCACCGAAGAAATTGTCGCCATCACCCAAGCCCTGCAAGGTTCCTCCAGCGAGGCCCTGCAAGTGATGCGCGCCGCCGCAGGCCAAGCCCACGGCCTGGAGCAGGAAACCCAGGTGGTACTCGCGGCACTCAGCCAACTGGATCAGTCCCTGCAAGGCGTACAAACACTGGCCGAGCAGATTGCTGCTGCCGCCAACGAGCAGGCTGGCACTACCCAGGAGGTCAACCAGCACATGCACCGCCTGCATGACATGACCGGCGAGAATCGCCAAAGTGCAGCGCACACCCGCCGCAGCGGCGAACACCTGCTGGAAGTCTCCAGCGGCCAGCAACACCTGGTGCAGCACTTCATTTTGTAAGCGGCGCTTAGGCTCTGTGGCCGTTTCATCGCGAGCCGGGCATGACCAGCCACTGCCCGGCGCTGCGCTGCAATTGCTGGGTCAGTTCGGCAAGCAACTCGCCGCCATTGCGCCAGTGGTGCCAGTACAGCGGCACATCCAGCACCTGCTCCGGCAGCAACTCGCACAGACGGCCACTGGCCAGCTGCGCCTGCACCTGCTGCTCGGGCACCAGCCCCCACCCCAGCCCGCCTTCGGTCATACGCACAAAGCCTTCGGACGACGGACACAGGTGATGGACAAAGCCGCCTTCGACGCCCAAGCCCTGTAAATAGCGGTGCTGCAACTGGTCATCGGGGCCAAAGACAATGGCCGGGCTGCGCGCCAGGGCCGCCGGCGTCACACCCTGGGCAAAGTGCCGCGCAATAAACGCCGGACTGGCCAAGGCGCGATAACGCATGGCGCCCAGCAACTGACTGCGCGCGCCGGCCACCGGCCGCTCGCTGGCGCACACGCAGGCCGCCACATCGCCAGCCCGCATGCGCTTGAGGCCGACCTCCTGGTCTTCCACCAGCAACTCCAGCAGCACTCGGTGAGTCGCGCAAAACGGCCCCACCGCCGCTGCCCACCAGGTCGCCAGGCTGTCGGCATTCAAGGCGATACGCAGCCGCTCGGGCCAGGCGCCCTCATCCAGCGCCGGCACCTGGCCTTGCAGATCACGCTCCAGCAGGCGCACCTGTTGCACATGGTTGAGCAGGCGGCGCCCGACATCGGTAGGCAACGGCGGCGTACCGCGCACCAGCACCGGCTGACCGACCCGCGCCTCAAGCAATTTGATCCGCTGCGACACCGCCGACTGCGACACGCCGAGCAACTGCGCCGCCCGCTCGAATCCCGCCTGCTCCACCACGGCCGCCAGGGCAGCCAGCAGTTTGTAGTCGAACATTATTAGCAACCCTAATGAGTGATCAGCATAATTTGTTTTCCTTATACGCCAAGCCACCGGACACTGACCACCACGCACTTCACTTTCAGGAACCGTCCCATGTGGCACAGCTACCTCAACGGCATACTCGTGGCCTTCGGCCTGATCATGGCCATCGGCGCGCAAAACGCCTTCGTCCTCGCCCAGAGCCTGCGCCGCGAACACCACCTGGCCGTGGCGGCGCTGTGCGTCTTTTGTGATGCCCTGCTGGTCACCCTTGGCGTCTTTGGCCTAGCTACCCTACTGATGCAGAGTCCACTGCTGCTGGGTATTGCTCGCTGGGGCGGTGCTGCCTTCTTGCTCTACTACGGCGCCCTGGCCTTGCACCGCGCAGTGCGCCCGCAAAGCCTTGGTCAAGAGCAAGACAGCGGCCCACGTTCACGCCGCGCGGTGTTGCTCAGCGCCCTGGCCGTGACCCTGCTCAACCCCCATGTGTATCTGGATACCGTGTTGCTGATCGGCTCACTCGGGGCCCAGCAGGCAGTACCAGGCGCTTACGCACTAGGGGCCGCCAGCGCTTCCTTAGTATGGTTCTTCACCCTGGCCCTGGGCGCTGCATGGCTCGCGCCCTGGCTGGCACGACCAGCCACCTGGCGCCTGCTGGATCTGTTGGTCGCTGCCATGATGTTTACCGTTGCGGCGCCAGTTGCTCATGCCCACCTAAACATCAACAGCTCTAGCCGGGCTTTCCCACACAGTTGCTGCGTGGATAGCACCGGGCTCGGGTGCTATGATCCGGGGTTCGCGGCGCGCCGAGCCTAGGCTCCGAGCCGTCGACCGGCCCGTGAACCGGTCGCGCGCTTGCCGCGCGAGCCCTGACCTGATGCCCTGACCTGATAAATGGAGATAAACCATGGCTTTCGAATTGCCGCCGCTGCCCTACGAGAAAAACGCCCTCGAGCCGCACCTGTCCGCCGAGACCCTGGAATTCCACCACGACAAGCACCACAACGCTTACGTGGTTAACCTGAACAACCTGGTGCCGGGCACCGAGTTCGAAGGCAAGAGCCTGGAAGAAGTCATCAAGACCTCGACCGGCGGCATCTTCAACAACGCCGCACAGATCTGGAATCACACCTTCTACTGGAACTGCCTGGCACCTAACGCCGGCGGCCAACCGACTGGCGCGCTGGCCGATGCCATCAACGCGGCCTTCGGTTCGTTCGACAAGTTCAAGGAAGAGTTCAGCAAGACCTCCATCGGCACCTTCGGCTCCGGCTGGGGCTGGCTGGTGAAGAAGGCTGACGGCTCCCTGGCCCTGGCCAGCACCATCGGCGCCGGCTGCCCGCTGACCAGCGGCGACACCCCGCTGCTGACCTGCGACGTCTGGGAACACGCCTACTACATCGACTACCGCAACATGCGTCCGAAGTATGTAGAAGCGTTCTGGAACCTGGTGAACTGGGACTTCGTGGCGAAAAACTTCGCCGCCTAAGCCCTTGGCCGCTACCTCTGAGGCAGCGCGCTAAAACAAAAAAGCCCGCATCCATGGATGCGGGCTTTTTTGTGGGGTTATTGACGTCGCTTAAACCTGCGTGGGTTAAGCCGCTCACGCGGCCAGAAGCCTCATCCAACGGAGGATGGGCGGAGCGCAGCGATACCTATATCAGCTACGCCCCACTCCACAACGCTACGCCTTGGCCGGCTTGACCCGGAACCAGGCGGCGTACAACGCCGGCAGGAACAGCAAGGTCAGCGCCGTGGCCACCACCAGACCGCCCATGATCGCCACCGCCATCGGCCCGAAGAACACGCTGCGCGACAACGGAATCATGGCCAGCACCGAGGCCAATGCAGTCAGCACGATTGGCCGGAAGCGCCGTACCGTGGCACCGACAATCGCATCCCACTGATTGATGCCTTCGGCGATGTCCTGCTCAATCTGGTCCACCAGGATCACCGAGTTACGCATGATCATCCCCGACAAGGCGATGGTGCCGAGCATGGCCACAAAGCCAAACGGCTGCTGGAACACGATCAGGAACAGACAGACACCGATCAGCCCCAGCGGCGCCGTGAGGAACACCATGGCCGACAGCGAGAAGCTCTTCAGCTGCAGCATCAGCAAGGTCAGCACCACCAGAATAAACAGCGGCACCCCGGCATTCACCGACCCTTGGCCTTTAGCCGAGTCTTCCACGGTGCCGCCGACATTCACCTCGTAGCCCTGAGGCAACTCGGCGATCAGCGCCTTCAGGGTTGGGTCGATCTGTTTGACCAGAGTCGCCGGCTGCTCTTTGCCGTAGATATCCGCGCGCACCGTCACCGTGGGTAGACGATTGCGGTGCCAGATCACGCCCTCTTCAAAGCCGTATTCCAGGGTCACGACCTGCGACAGCGCCACACTCTGGCCACTGTCGGTTGGAATCGACAGGCTCGGCAACTGCGACAGCTCCTGGCGATCAGCGACGCTACCGCGCTGCATGATTTCAATCAGTTCGTTGCCCTCACGGAACTGGCTGACCGCGGTGCCGGACAAGGCACTCTGCAAGAAGCGCGACAGGTCTGAAGTATTCACCCCCAAAGCCCGTGCACGGTCCTGATCAATCAACAGGCGAATGACCTTGCTCGGCTCTTCCCAATCCAGGTGCACGTTGGCCACATGGGGGTTCTCGCGTACCTTGGTCGCCACTTCACGAGCCAGCTTGCGCACCACTTCAATGTGCTCGCCAGACACCCGGTACTGGATCGGATAACCCACAGGCGGGCCATTTTCCAGGCGCGACACGCGCGTGCGCAGGGTCGGGAACTGGGTGTCGAGGGTATTGATCAGCCAGCTGCGCAGGACCTCACGATCCGCCACCGACTTGGTCAGCACCACAAACTGGGCAAAGCTCGGGGTCGGCAACTCCTGGTTCAGCGGCAGGAAGAAGCGCGGCGAACCCGCCCCCACATAAACCACGTAATTGACGATGCCATCGTGCTCTTTGAGCATGCCTTCCAGGCGTTTGACCTGCTCATTCGTGGCCGTCAGCGACGCGCCCTCACTGAGTTTGAGGTCGACCAACAGCTCGTAACGGCCCGAGGCCGGGAAGAACTGCTGCGGGACAAAACGGAACAGCACAATCGAGGCAATAAACAGCCCCACCGTGAGCATGATCACCATGCGCCGACGACGTACGCACCAGTCCACCACCTCGCGTACGCGCTGGTAGAACGGCGTCGCATAAGGGTCATGACCGCCTTCACTGCCGCCATGTTTGGCCGCGTGCTGCTTGGCCAGATCCGGCAGCAGGCGCTTGCCCAAGTAAGGCACGAACACCACGGCAGCAATCCATGAGGCCAGCAGGGCAATGGTCACTACCTGGAAGATCGAGCGGGTGTATTCGCCGGTGCTGGAGTTGGCCGTGGCAATCGGCAAGAAGCCGGCGGCGGTAATCAGGGTGCCGGTCAGCATCGGGAAGGCGGTGCTGGTCCAGGCGTAGCTGGCGGCAGTCAGGCGATCGAAGCCCTGCTCCATTTTGATCGCCATCATCTCCACCGCAATGATGGCATCGTCCACCAGCAACCCGAGGGCCAACACCAGCGCGCCGAGGGAGATCTTGTGCAGCCCAATGCCGAGGTAATACATGCTGGCAAAGGTCATGGCCAGCACCAGCGGAATCGACAAGGCGACCACCATGCCGGTGCGCATGCCGAGCGAGAAAAAACTCACCAGCAAAACGATCACCAAAGCTTCGGCCAGTACGCGAACAAATTCGCCAACGCCGACTTTTACCGCCGCCGGCTGGTCAGAGACCTTGCTCAGCTGCATGCCGGCCGGCAGGGTTTCCTGCAAACGGGCGAACTCTTTCTCCAGCGCTTCACCGAGCACCAGGATGTCGCCGCCGCTCTTCATCGACACGGCAATGCCAAGGGCGTCTTCGCCCATAAAGCGCATGCGTGGCGCGGCCGGATCATTGAAGCCGCGATGCACTTCACCCACATCGCCGACGCGGAAGGTGCGATCACCAACGCGAATCGGGAAGTCGCGGATTTCCTTCACGCTCTCGAAGTTACCCGAAACCCGCAGCCGCACGCGGTCGGTCGGGGTCTCGAAGAAACCCGCCGCAGACACCGCATTCTGTTTATCCAGGGCCTGCTGCACCGCGACCAAGGGCACACCGAGGGTGGCCAGCTTGGTATTGGACAGCTCGACCCAGATTTTCTCGTCCTGCAGACCGATCAGCTCGACCTTGCCCACATCCTTGACCCGCTGCAGTTGCAGCTGCACCCGGTCGGCGTAGTCCTTGAGTACGGCGTAGTCGAAACCCTGGCCGGTGAGCGCGTAGATATTGCCGAAAGTAGTGCCGAACTCATCGTTGAAAAACGGCCCCTGCACCCCTTGCGGCAAGGTGTGGCGGATGTCGTTGACCTTCTTGCGAATCTGGTACCAAAGGTTCTCCATATCGGTCGAACGCATGCTTTCACGGGCGACAAAGGTCACCTGGGACTCGCCGGGCCGTGAATAGGAGATGATCCGGTCAAAATCGCCGGTTTCCATCAGCTTCTTTTCGATGCGTTCGGTGACTTGCTTGGACACTTCTTCGGCAGTGGCACCCGGCCAACGCACGTTGACCACCATGGCGCGGAAGGTGAATGGCGGATCTTCGCTCTGCCCCAGCTTGGTGTAGGAAAACGCCCCCACCAGCGCCAGCAGCAGCATGAAATAACGCACGATCTGGCCGTTTTTCAGCGCCCAGGCGGAAAGATTGAAATTCATCGGGAGTTACTCCTGCACCGCGAATTCAACCACACGATTATCGCGGTCCACCGGGCGCACCAACTGCCCTTCACGCAACACCTGCACCCCGGCGGCCACCACCCAGTCGTTGGCGCTCAGGCCTTCCAGCACCGGCACGGTATTTTCGCCGTAGGCGCCAATACGCACGGGCGTGCGCACCAGCTTGAAGGTTTTCGGCTCAACCACCCAGACATAGGGCGCACCGTTCTCTGCGGTCAGGGCCGACAGCGGCACCGCCAGCGGCACGTCGCCCTCCACGCGAATAAACACCCGCGCACTCTGCCCAAGCTCCGCCGACACTTTGCCTTCGGTAAAAGCCACGCGCGCCGCAAAGGTGCGCGACTGCGGATCGGCCGAAGGCGCCAGCTCACGAATGCGCCCAGGGAAGCGTTCGCCGGCCTGGGACCACAGCTCGACTTCCACCGGCTGACCGACCTTGACCCGGTCAAAGCCCTGCTCCGGCAGGCTGATCAATACTTCCCGCTCACCGGCGGCCGCCAGGGTAAACACCGGCTGACCGGCTGCCACCACTTGCCCGGCTTCGATCATGCGCTTGGCGATCACGCCATTTTGCGTGGCCCGCAGCACGGCATAGCCGGCCTGGTTGTTGGCCACGTTGAATTCGGCCTGAATCTGCTGCAGACGGGCTTCGCCTGAGCGATAGAGATTTTCTGCGTTGTCGTACTGCGAACGGCTGATCAGCTGGCGCTCCATCAGCTTCTTGTAGCGATCGCGCTCGGTACGCACCAGTTGCAGGTTGGCTTCGGCGGCCCGCACCTGGGCCCGCGCGGCCTCCAGCTGCAGGCGCACGTCCTGCGGGTCCAGCTCGGCCAGGGGCTGACCGGCCTTGACCCGATCACCGACATCCACCAGGCGCTTGGCCACCTTGCCGCCGATGCGGAAGGCCAGCTCCGACTCCAGTCGCGCACGCACCTCACCCGGATAGGTGTCCATCAACTCACCGGAGGGCAACGGATGCACAACCATGGCAGGACGCGCCTTGGGCTGTACCTCTTCGGCACTCCCGCAGGCAACCAACAGGGCAATCAGAGTTACTGGCAAAGCGAGAGACAAGGCATGGCGAAACATAATGATCGACCTTCCGCGAAGAACGCTTGGAATTTTTATGCTGGGAATAATTATACTGGCGAGTATAGTAAAAATAGAAAACTCATCAGTCCAGTATTAAACCGCGCAATGTCTAACAAACTGTTACCGCCCAACGGCCCTGGCCGGCCGAAAGATCCAGCCAAACGCAAAGCCATTCTCGAAGCGGCGGAAACCCTGTTCCTGCGCAACGGCTATGACGGTAGCAGCATGGACGCCATCGCCGCCGAAGCCGGGGTTTCCAAGCTCACGGTGTACAGCCATTTCACCGACAAAGAGACCCTGTTCGCCTTCGCCGTGAAGTCCAAGTGCGAGCAACAGATACCCGAGCTGCTGTTTGAATTGCCCGACGGCGTGCCGATCGAAACCGTGCTGCTGAACATCGCCCACGGCTTTCACCGCCTGATCAACAGCGACGAGTCCATCAAGCTGCACCGGGTGCTGATCACCCACGGCGCCCAGAACCCGAAGATGTCGCAGATGTTCTACGACGCCGGCCCCCAGCGCCTGATCGATGGCATGGAGCAACTGCTGACCCAGGCCACCCTGCGCGGCCAGCTCCAGGTGAGCAATCCACTGGTGGCTGCGGATCAGTTCTTCTGCCTGGTCAAGGGCAGCTGTAACTTCCGCCTGCTGATCGGCTGCGGCATCCAGCCGAGCGAGGACGAAAAACAAGCACAGGTGCACGCCACCGTGGACTTGTTCGTGCGCGCCTACCGGCCCTGAGCGTAAAAAGAATCAGACCTTCAGCGCCTTCTTGGCGTAGATGTCGTAGCGACTGGATTTGCCTTCCAGCACATAGCTGGGCTTGGCGCCTTCGATACACGGCGCCTTGCGCGGACGCTTGACCACCACCCGATGGCTGGCCAGGGCCAGGGCCGCCGCCAGCAGGGCCGGCGCGTCGAGGTCATCGCCCACCAGCGGACGAAACAGGCGCATCTCCTTTTTCACCAGGGCGCTCTTGTCGCGATGGGGAAACATCGGATCGAGGTAGATCACCTGCGGCGCCTCATCCGTCCAGGCACTCAGCAACTCGATGGCATTGCCTTGCAGCAGGCGCATCTGCGCGGCAATGGGCGCCACCTCGGCGCTCTGCCGGGCCCGCGCCAGGCCATCCTCCAGCAGCGCGGCAATCAGCGGCTGACGCTCGATCAGGGTCATGCAGCAGCCCAGACTGGCCAGCACAAAGGCATCGCGACCCAGGCCCGCCGTGGCATCCAGCACCTGCGGGCGCACCCCAGGCTGCACCCCCACCGCCTTGGCGATCATCTGCCCGGTGCCACCGCCGAATAAGCGCCGATGGGCCACCGCCCCTTCGACAAAATCGACCCGCACCGCACCCGGCGCCTGCGGGCCAAGCTCGACAAACTGCAAGCCCTCGGCGCCCAACTGCAAGGCAAAGTCGGCGTCAGCCTGCTCCTGCAAGCCCAGACGCTCGGCCCAGAGCGCCAGCGCCGGCTGATAGACAGGCTCAAGGGCTTGCAGGGTGATTATGGCGTTATGCCGCTCGTCGCTCATCGCTAAACATGCTCAAAAATTGTTCAATCCCGCCACGTGACGGCCGATAACCAGCTAAAGCGGCATTCTGCCAGACCCGGCACTTTGCAGCCGCATCGAGTTCGTCATGCTTGATCCTATTTCCGCCCCACGCGCGCCCCTGCACCCCGCTCGCCGCCGCGACCACGACCACGAGCCGCCGGTATCGGCCGAAGTGGCGCAATCGCTGGACTACCAACTCCTGCGCCGCACGCTGAACCCCGACAGTGAGATCAGGGTCAGCGAAGCTCCAGCCGTCAGCGACAGCCCGGCGCCCGGCGCGGCCCTCAGCAGCGCCGCCGCCACGTCCGCAACCAGTGTCAGCAGCGATGCCCTGACTCAGCAAAGCCAGCTCAACGTCACCATCGGCCCTGCCGCCAAGCCACAACCGGTGCAGCAGACCGACCCACTGGTGCTTGACCTGGCCGGCAACGGCTTCACCACACGCGGCCTGGACGATGCTGTGCGCTTCGACCTGACCGGCGACGGCCGCCCCGAGTCGATCAGCGCCCCCAAAGGCGACGACGCCCTGCTGGCCCTCGACCGCAATGGCAACGGCCGCATCGACAGCGGCAAGGAACTGTTCGGCGACCAGCACGGCGCCAGCAACGGCTTCGCCGAACTGAGCAAGTACGATGACAACGGCGATGGCCGCATCGACCAGCAGGACAGCGTATTCGAACAGCTGAGCCTGCTGCGCTTCGACGCCCAGGGCCACCAACAGCAACAAACCCTGGCTGAGGCCGGCGTCAGCGCCATCCACCTGCAGGCGCAGAACGTCAAGCAAGCCTTGGGCGCCTACGATGAAATCGCCCAGATCGGCCGCTTCGACTTTGCCGACGGGCGCAGCGGACAAGCCGCCGACCTGTTGCTGGCCAGCCGCTAGGGTCTGTTGCCGTTTCATTCGGGCCGCGCCGGAGCCGGTTTTTGCGCGACGGCGGCGCGAGGAGCGTGACTTGGTTGTTCCAATAAGCGACGAGTAACGCCGCCTCGCACAAAAACAGACCCGGCCCTTCGGGTTCATGCGAGCCGCGAATCAAACGGCAACAGACCCTAGAGCAACGCCAGCTGGTTGACGGCGGTGGACTCCAGCAGCGGCCAGGGCAAATCCAGCAAACCCGGCAAACGCGCCTGCAACTGCTGGTGAAAACGCCAGGCCAGTTGCGGCGCCAGTTGGTTATCCGGGGTATGGATAAACACATAGGGCGTATGCCCCGCCTCGATCCATTCAGCCACCTTGGTCACCCACGGCGCGAGAAACGCATCATTAGCGGCCAGCTCGGGATGGCCGATAAAACGCAGCTGGGGCGAATGACTGAAGGCCGCCGGGCGCAACGGCAGATGGGGTTTCTTCGCCTGGGCATGGCGCACCGCCGGCGCCTCACTGGCACAACTGAACAACGCCCGCGCATCCAGGCAGATGCGCTCCACTCCCAGATCGCGCAACAGCCGATTGAGCTGACGCTCCTCCTCGCCCCTGGCGAAAAACGCTGGATGACGCACTTCCACTGCCAGCGGCCGCGCCAACTCGCGCAAAAACTGCTGCAAATCCGCCAGACGGGTCGGGCCGAAACTGGCCGGCAGTTGCAACCACAGTGGCGCCACCCGCGCGCCCAACGGCGCCAATAGCTGCAAAAAAGCCTCGGCGGCCGGCAGCTGGTCGGTCAGATTATCGCTATGGCTGATGGTGCGCGGCAGCTTGGCGCAGAAGCGAAAGTGCTCAGGCATCTGCGCCGCCCAGCGGGCTACCGTGGCGGGGGCTGGTTCGGCGTAGAAGGTGGTATTGCCCTCGACAGCATTGAAGCAGCGGCCATAGAGCTGAAGAAAGTGCTGGCTGGTCGCGCCAGGCGGATACAGCGAACCGCGCCAGCCGGGCTCGCTCCAGGACGGGCAACCGAGAAAGTAAGGCAGCATCAGGCGTAGAGATCGAGACCGAGCACTTCGGCGGCGCCGCCTTCGACGGTAAAGCTGGCCGTGCTGCCGTAGCTGGCCAGGGCCTGATTGGCCTTGTTGCTCAGTCCGCGCGGAATCACCAGCTCCTGGCGAGTCGCCTGGCTGTCACTGCTGGCATTGCCGGGCTGCACGCGGCGCGGTTGCGCGATCGTCTCCAAGCCCTGACTGCTGGCCGGCGTGGTCGGCAGCTCACGGCGTTGCTCCTGCTCGCGCTGAATCTCGCGCAGCGGCGTGACCGCAGCGCCCGGACGGGAGCTGCGATCAACCGAAGAGAACGAAATAGGGCTGTCGATACGCATGAATCAGCGCACTGCCGGCAAGTGATCAGATGACTCTTGCTGTTCAATCTAGCGGTGCCGTCGAGCCATGGCAATTGGCCAGATCGCCAAGGTTTACGGCAACGGACGGAAGGTCTCACTGCGGCGCCTTGGGCGTTGCCACTTTGTCGCGCAAATACACCGGCTGGGCCATATCGGCTGGCAGCGCTTCGCCACGCGCCCAGGCAAAGGCCGCCAGCGCCAGCAGGTCCTGGGCATGGGGCAACAGCACCTGGGGCTCACCCTGGGTCAGTACCGGCAGACGGCTGCCATAGCTGCCCCAACCCGTTCCGGCCGCACACCAATCGCCAGTCGCGCCCGCCGGCAACAAGGCCTGCTCGGGCGGCAGCACCGCCTCCTCGCCAAACAGGCGCATTTCGCCCTGTTCTGCGCGGTAGCACCCCCAATACACCTCATCCATCCGTGCATCGATGGCCGCTGCCACCTGCTGTGCGCCGTGCTCACGCAACGCGCGCTGGGCCAGCACCGCCAGGGTCGATACCGGCAGCACCGGACGCTCCAGAGCAAACGCCAAACCCTGAACCACGCCGATGGCAATCCGCACCCCGGTAAAGGCGCCCGGCCCACGACCGAAGGCAATGCCATCCACGGCCGACAAGGCAATGCCCGCTTCAGCCAGCAGATCCTTGATCATCGGCAGCAGGCGCTGGGCGTGCAGGCGCGGGATCACCTCGTAATGGCTAAGCACCTTGCCGTCGTGCAGCAAGGCAACGGAGCAGGCTTCGGTGGCGGTATCCAGGGCCAGCAAGGTGGTCATTGGGGCAATCCGGTCAGGGGAGGGGGTTTTCTTCCCCCCCCATACACCCCCACCCCCCCCCCTCCAAATATTTTTTATTTTTTCCCTTTTCCCCCTTTATTTCCTGCCCTTCTGTTGGGTAAAACCCCCTCCCCCCCTTCTTCCCCCCCCCCCCCCCCTTCCCTTTCCCCCCTTCTTGGCCCCCATTATTATTAATTTCCCCAAAAACTCTATTTTTTTTCCCTTGTCTCCTTCTCTCTCCTTTGCGCCCCCAAAATTTTCTCTCTCACCTACTCCCCTCCCTCTTTTTTTTTGGGGTGTGGGTGTTTTGTTTTTGTTCGATCGGGATGTAAGTATAATATCACCTTGCGTTTGAGAAAAAAATTTCTGACCCACCCCCGCGCCCCTCCCCCCCCCCCCGATTTCCCCCCTTATTTTTGTTATTTCTCTTCTCTCTCCCCCCACCGCGCTCTTTTATAACTATCTCTTTCATATCGATCTCTTTCGTTACCTTGATTGTATATTTTTTTGCTGCCTCCCCCCCCCCTACCTCCTCCTTCTTTATTTTTTTGTTTTCCTTCTTCTACGCCTAACTTCCTCCCACCGCTGATTACTAAAAACCCCCCCCCTTAATTATTTATTCATCCGTCCATCCCTCCTTTCCCCCCCCCGGGCGGTCAAAAAAAACGAACGGAACGCCCAGCAACAACCCCGCCCACCCCGACCAGATGGTGCGTTGATTTTTTTTTTATTTTATTTCTTCTCTTCTTTCTTTGGTGGTCCCGCGATTTAATATTCCTAGTTCCTACACACAAATGGCTATCCCCCCCCCTATAAAAAACCCTGCTGCGCACACCCGTGCCTGAGAGCGACCAGCACGTACCCATGGCACCACAAACAAAAGGGGATGCAGTATAAACACCAACGGCCCGCAAGCGGGCCGTTGGTTCAACCAGGCAGCGTCACTCAGCTAAGAGCGGCGAGCACCTTGGCGGTAATCTCGTCGACCGAGCCGACGCCAGCGATGGCGCTGTACTTCGGCGTGCCGTCGACGGCCGCCAGCTTCTGGTAGAAGTCCACCAGCGGCTTGGTCTGCGAGTGATACACGGACAGGCGATGACGCACTGTCTCTTCGGTATCGTCCTTGCGCTGCACCAGCTCTTCACCGGTTTCGTTGTCCTTACCTGCCACTTTCGGCGGGTTGTAGATCACGTGGTAGACGCGGCCGCTGGCCTCGTGCACCCGACGACCGGCAATGCGCTGGACGATTTCTTCGTCATCAACAGCGATTTCAACCACGTTATCGATGACCACACCAGCTTCCTTCAAGGCTTCAGCCTGGGGAATGGTGCGCGGGAAGCCGTCGAACAGGAAGCCGTTGGCGCAGTCGGCCTGGGTGATGCGTTCCTTAACCAGGTTGATGATCAGGTCATCGGAAACCAGGCCGCCGCTTTCCATGATGCTCTTGGCTTTCAGGCCCAGCTCGGTACCGGCCTTGACCGCTGCACGCAGCATGTCGCCAGTGGAAATCTGCGGAATACCAAACTTCTTGGTGATGAAGCCAGCTTGAGTACCTTTGCCGGCACCGGGAGCCCCCAACAGAATCACGCGCATCAATGTGCTCCTTCAAAAATCAATAAAAATGGCGGATTCGCCTCATGGGGCCAATCTCTGTATCCGGTCAGGCAACGCTAGGCGGCCAAAGGGTGCTCAAGATACACAGCACACCCACCCCGCACAAGCCACCGAAAGTCTGATAACAGGCTACTTTAGCTGCGGTTATGCAAGTCCGTTGTAATGCCCGCCACGCTCACCAGTAAAGCCTGTTCCTGCACGCTGTCTACTGCGCCCGGCGACCGCCTTGAACACGCCAGAAGCGCCATCTGGAGCCGCTGCAAGGGCTGCACAACGGGACAATTTACGATGAGCAAGGCGTAGGCCAGCAAACCCTAGGCCTGGCCTTACGACCGCCCAGTCAGCCGCCGGATGCAAACAGCAACCTGCGACAAAAGGTCGCGTAAAAACCACCTAAATTTGCCCAATTCGAACACCAGAACCGAGGGTGCGTCGACTTCTTACACCGCTGCGACAGCATCCGGCAACGCGCGCGGGGCCAGCTAGGCTAAATCATAGGCTCCAGCGTCGGCTCGCCGAAGGTGCTTGCCACTGTGCCTGGAGATAGAGAGGTGATCATGAAGATTCGCGAACTGGCCCGGCACTGGGAACACAACGCCAAGGGCCGCCTGACCCACAACCATATCCAGATCCGCCTGGACCTGGAGTCCGCCGCACGCCTGGCGGCACTCAGCGAGATGTACCCCAAGCGCCAGCCCCAGGAACTGCTGGGTGAGTTGATTAGCGCGGCCCTGGAAGAGCTGGAAGCCAGCCTGCCCTACGTCAAAGGCAGCCAGGTGGTGGCTACCGATGAGCAAGGCGACCCGCTGTATGAAGACATCGGCCCGACGCCGCGCTTTCTCGCCCTGTCGCGCAAGTACCTGCAGAGCCTGGTGCAGCAGCAGGACAGCGCCAGCCACTGACGAACCGAAATGTCTGGCGCGTTACTGGACTTGCTGCGGGACTTCCTCGCCGACGCAACGGACAGCCTGCTTGCGGTTGTCCACCAGCACGCCGGACAAACCCTTCTGCGCGGTATCAAACAGCACCAGCACGCCATCGATGCACTGGGCGACCTGGGTCGCGGGCTTGAGCGCCACTTTGTAGTCTTCGCCGGGCTGGGTTTTGTACATGGTGAACTCGGCCAGCAACAGGGAGTCTTCCGGCTTGGCGATATGCAGGTAGCCGTAGAACCACAGCACCAGCACGCTGCCCAGGGTGCTGCAGATGGCGGTGATGATCAGAGGCAGGGGATTACGTTCACTCATTACGGACTCTCAGGTTGTGGCGTGGTGGAATTAGTGGGGCGCTCAGCGGCAATCTCGGCCAGCCGTGGCAGGCTCGTCATGCCCGTCGGGTCATCAACAAAACGCAACATGACTTGACGCCAGAGCGGCTCGGCAAAGGTTTGCACATGAGCGCCACGGGTCAGCTGCAGCACCCGCGGTGGCGGCGCAGCTTGATACAAGCGCACGCCGTTGGAAAGAGGCACCACCTCATCATCAAGGCTCTGATAGAGCAAAACCGGCAGCCCGGCCAGCGCTGGCATGGCCGTAATGGCACTGTCGCCGTCGGGCATCAGCCAGGCCAGCGGCACCTGCAAGGGCCAGGTCAGCCAGACATTGCCCAGGGTGTAGCGCGCCATGTCGCGGTAACTGGCCGGCACCCCATCCAGCACCAGCGCCTTGAGCTGCACGCGCGATTGCGGATGAGCGGCCAGATAGTGCACAGCCATGGCCCCGCCGAGGCTCTGCCCCAGCAGCACCAGCGGCCTGCCCTGCACCTCTGGCGCCTGCTGCAACCAGGCGAACGCGGCGTCGATATCCTGATAACTGCCACTCAAACTGGCCGCACCCGCCGAACGGCCATAACCGCGATAATCCAGCAGCAGCACCTGATAACCCGCAGCCGGCAACCACCAGCTGCCCGCCAGATGGCTGGAAACATTGCCGCCATTGCCATGCAGGTGCAGCACCGTGCCCTTGACCGCCACCCCAGCCTTGGCCGGCAACCACCAGGCGTGCAGGCGAGTGCCGTCGGCGGCGGTAATGAACACATCCTCGTAGGCCAGACCGACCTCGGAGGGATTGAGCAGCATCTCCCGCTCGGGATAGAACAGCCAGCCACTGCAGCCGCTCAACCCCAGCAAACACAGGCCCAGCAACAGCGCGCGCATCACTTGCCGCCGGCGCGAACTTCCTCGCGGGCCTTGAAGGTGGCGTCATACACACGTTCAGCCAGGCGTGAGAACGGCAGGCTCTGAATCCATACCGTACCGGTGCCTTTGAGGGTCGCCAGAATGATGCCCTCCCCACCGAACAGCATGCTCTTCAAGCCGCCGGCCAGGCCGATGTCGTAGTCGATGCCACTGGTAAAGGCCACCAGGCAGCCGGTATCCAGGCGCAGGGTTGAGTTGTTCAGTTCCTTGCGGATCACCGTACCGCCGGCATGCACGAAGGCCAGGCCATCGCCCTCCAGCTTTTGCAGGATAAAGCCCTCGCCACCGAAGAAGCCGGCGCCGATACGCTTGTTGAAGCTGATACCGATCTGCGTGCCATGGGCGGCGCAGAGGAAGGCGTCCTTCTGGCAAATCAGCGTGCCACCGACCTGCGCCAGCTCGATGGGCACCACCGTGCCCGGATAGGGCGCAGCAAAGCCGACCTGGGCCGGGCCTTTACCGGCGTTGCTGAAGTGGGTCATAAACAGCGACTCGCCCGTCAGCAGACGCTTGCCCGCGCCCCACAGCTTGCCCAGCACGCCACCTTCGGAACCATCGCCCAGGCGCGTTTCGAAGCGGATGCCGTCGGTCATGTAGTTCATCACCCCGGCCTCGGCGATCACGGTTTCGCCGGGGTCGAGGGTGATTTCCACCGCCTGCGCCGAGCCACCGAGGATTTCGTAGTCGAGTTTGTGGCTGGGCATGTCGTGGGTTCCTTGATCGGTAGCCCGGATGCAATCCGGGGCGGCGGCTGTCCCGGATTGCATCCGGGCTACGAGCGCCATAAAAAAGTTGTCGGATGGAGCATAGCGAACGAAGGCAGGTCGGTTTTCAACGACGCATGGGCCGCGAAGCCCGCAATAGTGCCTAGAGGATGTTGGCGTAGTCGGCTTCGATCCGGTCCAAACTCAGGTGATTGAGGAAGTTGGAGAAGCACATCCACGCCGACAAGGCATTCAGATCCCGAAACTGCGGCGGCAGGTACTTAGGCGCCACCACCAGACCTTCATCCACCAACTGGCGCAGGGTGCGCATGTCTTCCAGGGTGGTCTTGCCGCAGAACAGCAGCGGAATCTGCTCCAGCTTGCCTTTACGCACCGCCAGCTGGATGTAGTTGTAGATCAGGATAAAGCCCTTCAAATAGGACAGATCCTTGGTGAACGGCAAGCCCTGCGGGGTGGAGCCGCGAAACACCCGACTGGCGTTGCCGTAACTGTCCTCCATGCCAAAACCCTGCTCGCGGTAGAACTCGAACACCTGCAGGAAGTCCGCGCCCTCCTCGGCCATGTGGATGGCGCGCGTGCGGTTGGTCAGCTTGCGCAGGCGGGTCGGATAGGAAGCAAAGGCGATCACTTCCATCAGAATTGCCAGGCCTTCCTGGGTCACCGTCGACGAGGGCGGGCCCTTGGCCAGGAAGGTGCAGAACGGCTGGTTCAGGCCATTCAGGGTGGTGCCGACATGCACCAACCCTTCGTGTACTTCCAGGGCGCGCACATCGCGCTCATTGAACATGGCATCGGCGCGAATCTTGATGTAATCGGCGCCGGCGGCGGCATCGGCGACAATCCCGTCGGAAACAAACACCCGCACCGTATCGTCGCCATCGCCAAATACGCCGCTGAGGCGCTGCTGCAGCATGGCCACCGCATCTTCGGCGTTGAGGGTCTTGGCCTCGTCCTTCAAATCGCCGCGACCGGCAATGTTGTTGAGGTAATCGGAGAGCATCATGCCCAGGTCAGCCAGGGTCGGATCACCGGCATGGAAGGCATCGGAGGCCGCACCGTAAAGCTCCTGGGAGATCAGGCCAAAATCCGCCGTGCCGCGCGCTTCGAGCATGCGGATGACCATGCGGTATTCCTTGCACATGCGCCGCATGATCTGCCCAACCGGGTTGAACTGGCCAAGCTGACGGGTGATGTCGCGCTCGATGTTCTGGAATTCGAGCTTCTTGGCGCCCGCATCAAAGGCCAGCGGCCGGCCCTCGTAATAGGCCCGGTCGACCTCCGGCAGATGCTTGCCCTTGCCCTTGAGGAAGGCCTTGCGCACGCCGTCGTCCCACTTGATCGCATCCAGCACGCGGATGGGCGTCTGCGCCTCGACAATGCGGTCCGAGAGGCTACGAATGGTCTGCTGGTAATCGTCGGCTGCCGTGCGCTTGGTCATCCGTGCCTCACTGTTCTACGCGCTGATAACGGGCGCTCTCGGTAAATACGTCGGCATTGGCCGGATCGTTCAGGTAGGCAAACACCTGGCTCAGCGGACTGCTGATCAGGGCGCTGTCGCTGCCTTGAGTCTGCACCACTTCGCCCTGCAAGGTGCCCGCCTGCAATTCGTGCAGGAAGGTCTCAGCGTCGAGGTTGTAGAGCACCAGTTCGTTGCGCTTGTTCAGCTCGAAACCGGCGATCGCATAGTGCTCGCCAAAACGCTTGGGCAGGCCGATGGAGGCGTACCAGCGCTGGCCTTTGCGGGCCACGGTAAACGGATAGTTCTCAACCCCATCCGCCTGGCCGAGCACACGGATCTGAGCGTTATAACGGTTGTCGGCGCTGCGACTGATGTCCAGCAGCAACTGCTCGCCCCACTCGTTCTGGCGCATCCAGCTGCCCAGCAGTTGGGTGGGGGCGGCCTCCGCCGGCGGAATCGGCTCCTTGAACACCACCAGACAACCGCTCAGGACCAAACAGGCCACCGCCACCATCGCTACACGCCAGGCTTTCATTTCGCTCTCCTTGTATGGCGCTATTGCGCGCAAAACGCGAATTACAGCGCAGCCGTGTTAAAGCCCCATGACCAGACGCAAGTAACGCCGCAGGATGCTGCGCATTTCTTCCAGATCGAGATTATCCACACCGTCCAACAGACCTTGATACTCCATCTGCAGAATCATGCCCGTCAACACCTGGGCATCCTCTTCCGGCTGCGGCGAACCCAGCACCCGGAAGAACTTGTCGACGCCCTGCGCCAGAATCTTGCGATGCGCCGCCGCCAACTCGAGCAAACCCGGATTGAGCAGCGCTTCCAGGCGAAACGCCTGCTCTGCCAGCAGCCGCTCACGGTTTTCCGTGAGCTGGGCCTGGACATAGACAATCGCCACTTCGACCACCTGCTCAAGTACCGCCAGACGCGTTTCAGCGTCCTGCTTGATGCCCGCGGCGAGCAGCTGCAGTTGCTCGTCGGCACCAGCCCAGAAGGCCGACATGGCCTCGGCACTGCGCTCGACAAACAGGGCAAAGGTGTCGGTGATCAGGTCGTTGATGTCTTTGAAATAGTAGGTGGTCGCCGACAACGGCACTTCGGCCTCGGCGGCCACGGCGCGGTGGCGCACGGCACGCACGCCATCGCGCACGATGATGCGCAACGCCGCATCGAGAATCGCCTGACGGCGCTGCTCGCTGCCCTGACGACTGGCCTTGCGCCCCTGATACTGGACACTTTCGGCCACTGCGGTGGCCACTTGCGCGGCACTGGGCCGGGAAACTTTCTGGTTCAAAGCACATATTCCTTTTGCATCAAATCGTCCATGAAAGCGTTGCATTCCTTGTTGCACAGTTAACTGTAACGCAGACAGCAAAAAGCCGCCCGAAGGCGGCTCCTGCCAACTGCATTCAGGCCTGTGGCCGCATATGCGGGAACAGGATCACGTCACGGATCGACGGCGAGTTGGTCAGCAACATCACCAAACGGTCGATACCGATGCCTTCACCGGCGGTTGGCGGCATGCCGTACTCCAGCGCGCGAACAAAGTCGGCATCGAAGTGCATGGCTTCATCGTCGCCGGCGTCCTTGTCGGCCACCTGGGCGTGGAAACGCTCGGCCTGGTCTTCCGCGTCGTTCAACTCGGAATAGGCGTTGGCGATTTCACGGCCACCGATAAACAGCTCGAAACGGTCAGTCACGCTCGGATCGTTATCATTGCGACGGGCCAGCGGCGACACTTCGAACGGGTACTGGGTAATGAAGTGCGGCTGCTCCAGCTTGTGCTCGACCAGCTCTTCGAAAATCATCACCTGCAGCTTGCCCAAACCTTCGAAGCCCAGCACCTTGGCGCCGGCTTTCTTGGCGATGGCGCGGGCCTTGTCGATGTCGGTCAGGTCGGCAGCGGTCAGCTCGGGGTTGTACTTGAGGATCGAGTCGAACACCGACAGGCGCACGAACGGCTCGCCGAAGTGGAACACCTTGTCGCCATACGGCACGTCGGTGCTGCCGAGCACCAGCTGCGCCAGCTCGCGGAACAGCTCTTCGGTGAGGTCCATGTTGTCTTCGTAATCGGCGTACGCCTGATAGAACTCCAACATGGTGAACTCGGGGTTGTGCCGGGTCGACACGCCTTCGTTACGGAAGTTGCGGTTGATCTCGAACACACGCTCGAAGCCACCCACAACCAGGCGCTTGAGGTACAGCTCCGGGGCGATACGCAGGTACATGCCCATGTCCAGCGCGTTGTGGTGGGTTTCGAACGGCTTGGCCGCGGCGCCACCCGGAATGGTCTGCAGCATCGGCGTTTCCACTTCGAGGAAGTCGCGCTGCATCAGGAACTGGCGAATATGGGCGATCACCTGCGAGCGCACCCGGAAGGTGTGGCGCACGTCTTCGTTGACGATCAGGTCAACATAGCGCTGGCGATAGCGCTGCTCGGTGTCGGTCAGGCCGTGGTGCTTGTCCGGCAGCGGACGCAGTGCCTTGGTCAGCAGGCGTACGTTGGTCATTTCCACGTACAGGTCGCCCTTGCCAGAGCGGGCCAGGGTGCCTTCGGCGGCGATGATGTCGCCCAGGTCGTAGTGCTTGACCGCTTCCAGGGTCTCGGCCGACAGGGTCTTGCGGTTGACGTAGACCTGCAGGCGCCCGGTCATGTCCTGCAGCACCATAAAGGCGCCACGATTGAGCACGATGCGACCGGCGATCTTGACCGGGATGGCGGCTTCGGCCAGCTCTTCCTTGGTCTTGTCGGCGTATTGCTTCTGCAGCCTGTCGCAGTAGTTGTCACGACGGAAATCATTGGGGAAGGCATTGCCCTGCTCACGCACGACCGCAAGCTTTTCCTTGCGCTGGGCAATCAGCTTGTTCTCTTCCTCGTGGATGGCGTGCTCGTTTAGCGGTTGTTCGCTCATGGTCGTAGGGTTCCCAAAAATAATTCGGTCAGGCGCACTGGTCGCTTACAGGCCTTGCTTGAGGCTGGCTACCAGGTACTCGTCGATATCGCCATCCAGCACCTTGTCGCAGTCGCTGCGTTCGATGTTGGTGCGCAGATCCTTGATCCGCGACGCATCGAGGACATAAGAGCGGATCTGATGACCCCAGCCGATATCCGACTTGGAGTCTTCCAGCACTTGCGAGGCGGCGTTGCGTTTCTGCACTTCCTGCTCGTACAAGCGCGCGCGCAGCATCTTCATCGCCGTGTCTTTGTTGGCGTGCTGGGAGCGTTCGTTCTGGCAGCAGACCACGGTGTTGCTCGGTACGTGGGTAATCCGCACGGCCGAGTCGGTGGTGTTTACGTGCTGACCACCGGCGCCCGAGGAGCGGTAGGTGTCGATGCGCAGGTCCGACGGATTGATCTCGATTTCGATGTTGTCATCGATTTCCGGCGAAACGAACACCGCGGTAAACGAGGTGTGGCGACGGTTGCCGGAGTCGAACGGGCTTTTGCGCACCAGACGGTGCACGCCGATCTCGGTGCGCAGCCAACCAAAGGCGTATTCGCCCTTGATGTGCACGGTGGCGCCTTTGATCCCGGCCACTTCGCCGGCGGACAGTTCCATGATGGTGGCCTCGAAGCCACGCTTATCGGCCCAGCGCAGGTACATGCGCAACAGCATGTTGGCCCAGTCCTGGGCCTCGGTGCCGCCGGAACCGGCCTGGATATCCAGGTAGGCGTTGTTGGGGTCCATCTCGCCGCTGAACATGCGGCGGAACTCCAGGGCTTCCAGCGCCGTACGCAGGCGCTCAACCTCAGCAGCCACATCGTCGACGGCAGCCTGGTCTTCTTCTTCGGCGGCCATTTCCAGCAGGTCACGGGCATCGCCCAGGCCGCTGCTCATTTCATCCAGGGTATCGACGATCTGCGCCAACTGGGCGCGCTCGCGGCCCAGATTCTGGGCGTACTCGGGATTGTTCCAGACGTTTGGGTCTTCCAGCTCGCGGTTAACTTCGATCAGCCGATCATGCTTGTGATCGTAGTCAAAGATACCCCCGAATAGTCTGGGAGCGTTCGGATAGGTCCTTGATGCTGTTGAGGATCGGGTTGATTTCCATGACGCAGGGCACTCGCAAACGGAACTTTGGAAAAGCCGGCGAGTATACCCCAGTCACCGCCCGCTGGCACGGCCTGACAGGGCCGCGCAACACGCCGACAACGGCCGCCGAGCCCCGCCTGGCAAAGGCTGGTGCGCCACGAGCGCGGCGGAAAAAATCGACGAATACCACGACCCGTTCTCCGAAATGGATGACCCGCGTCGATAGAGTGGCGCCATTAAAACAATAACAGGCCACTTACCAGCGCCTCGAAATCGCCAACACCTTGAAAGTTATCTCTATATCTTTCAAGTGTTGCGAATAAATAGAGTGCACTAATTGCCAGTCGCCAAACCGCCGCCACCATTCCGACGCCAACCATTTGCAGTGACCGGAGCCATTAATGCCGCTGACCACCCGACGCTGCCGTAGATTTAGCCGCCGAATGCTGCACAGCTCCTGCTATGCCTGGTTACCAGCACTGCCCTAGCACAGCCCGCCAAACCCTCGGGCCTAGCCCAATCGGCCAGCCAGGTGCGCCTGAGCAACTGGCAACAACTGCTGGCAAAAGGCGCGCAACTGGATGAGCCGGCCAAGCTGGAGGCCGTCAACCACCTGATCAACGGTTCAATCGCCTACGTCAGCGACCAGCAGGCCTGGGGCCAGAACGACTACTGGGCCACCCCCGAAGAGACCCTGACGCTGGGCCAGGGTGATTGCGAGGACTTCGCCATCGCCAAGTACTTCGGCCTGCTCAAGCTCGGCGTCGCCGTCGAGCGCCTGCGCCTCACCTACGTCAAGGCCCTGGGCCGCAACAGCGCACACATGGTGCTGGCCTATTACCCCAGCCCGAACGCCCAGCCGCTGATTCTCGACAACCTCAACAGCCAGGTACTGCCCGCCGCCGCCCGCCGCGACCTGCTGCCGGTGTACTCCTTCAACGGCCAGGGCATTTACCTGGCCAAAGCGCCCACCCAGAAACTGCGCCACCCGGTCACCTTGCTGGCGCGCTGGGATGAGCTGAGCGCCCGCCTCAACAGCGCCAGCAACCAGCAACCCCTGCTGTAACGCCCGCAAACGGCCCATCCTGCTTTCGAAAAATACGATATACACTTCGGCCTATCGATAAAAGTCGCGCGCAGCGCGACCCGCTCACCCGCCGAGTGCTCCCCCATGATGACCCTGCGCCAGATCCGCCACTTTATTGCGGTCGCCGAAACCGGCTCGATTTCTGCCGCCGCCCAGGCCGTGTTCATCTCCCAGTCGACCCTGACCCTGGCCATCCAGCAACTGGAAGAAGAGATCGGCGTCAGCCTGTTCAACCGCCACGCCAAAGGCATGAGCCTGACCCACCAGGGCCACCAGTTCCTGCGCCAGGCCCACCTGATCCTGGCCTCGGTCGACAACGCCAAACGCAGCCTGCAACAGAGCACCGACCAGGTGGCCGGCCAGCTGACCATCGGCGTGACCAGCCTGGTGGCGGGCTACTACCTGGCCGACCTGATCACCCGTTTCCAGCGCGCTTACCCGAACGTGCAGACCCGAGTAATCGAGGACGAACGGCCGTATATCGAGCACCTGCTGATCAGCGGCGAAATTGATGTCGGCGTGCTGATCCTCTCCAACCTGGAAGACCGCCACGCCCTGCAGACCGAAGTCCTCACCCACTCGCCGCACCGTCTCTGGCTGCCGGCCCAACACCCGCTACTGGAACTGGACAGCATCAGCCTGGCGGACGTGGCCAGCCAGCCGCTAATCCAGCTCAACGTCGATGAAATGGGCCTCAACGCCCAGCGCTTCTGGGCCCAGGCCGGCCTGCAACCGCACATCACCCTGCGCACCGGCTCCACCGAGGCGGTGCGTAGCCTGGTGGCGGCCGGCCTGGGCCTGTCGATCCAGGCCGACATGACCTACCGACCCTGGTCCCTGGAGGGCGACATCATCGAGGCCCGCGCCCTGGTCGACCTGACCCAGACCCTCGACGTCGGCCTGGCCTGGCGCCGCGGCGCTGCCCGCCCGGCACTGGTGGCACCGTTCCTGACCGTGGCCCGCGAGCAGCAAGGCGGCCGCAGGCTATCTATTTAATCGAACGCTGCTTTCAGTATTTAGCATTTGTAGGGGGCAAGCCTGCACTCTAGTCTCAGACCACCCCAAGCGCGGGGAAGGTCGCGACCGCGGTCAACCCCGGGCCGCCCAATGCTGACGCAAGAGTGCTACAGATGGTTGAAGCCAGCGCGACACCCTTTTACAGCGAACTGCTGATTGATGGCCAACTGCTGGCAGGCGAAGGCGCCGCCGAAGCGATCATCAATCCGGCCACGGGCGAAACCCTCACCCAGATCCGCGAAGCCTCGGCCGAGCAGGTCGAAGCCGCGATCCTGGCTGCCCACCGCGCCTTCACTGACTGGTCACGCACCACCCCAGCCCAACGCGCCGCAGTCTTGCTGGCAATTGCCGACGCCATTGAGCAGCGCGCCGAACCCCTGGCGCGCCTGGAAGCCCTTAACTGCGGCAAGCCCCTGCACCTGGCCCGCCAGGATGACCTGGTGGCGTGCGTCGACGTATTCCGTTTCTTTGCCGGCGCCGTGCGCTGTCAGCAAGGCCAACTGGCCGGTGAATACCTGCCCGGCTACACCAGCATGGTGCGCCGCGACCCACTGGGCGTGATTGCCTCCATCGCGCCGTGGAACTATCCACTGATGATGGCGGCCTGGAAGATCGCTCCAGCCCTGGCCGCTGGTAACACCCTGGTATTCAAACCCTCGGAGCACACGCCACTGTCGATCCTGGCCCTGGCTCCGGCGCTGAATGAAATCCTCCCGCGCGGCGTGATCAACATTCTCTGTGGCGGCGGCGAAGGCGTCGGCAGCCATCTGGTCAGTCACCCCAAGGTGCGCATGGTGTCGCTGACCGGCGATATCGTCACCGGGCAGAAAATCCTCCAGGCCGCGGCCAAGACCCTCAAGCGCACCCACCTGGAACTGGGCGGCAAGGCGCCGGTGATCGTCTGCAATGACGCCGACCTCGACGCCGTGGTCCAGGGCGTGCGCAGCTACGGCTATTACAACGCCGGGCAAGACTGCACCGCCGCCTGCCGCATCTACGCCCAGGCCGGCATTCATGATCGACTGGTCAGCGAACTGGGCGACGCGGTGGCCAGCCTGCGCTTTGCCCGCAAAAAGGACGCCGACAACGAACTCGGCCCGCTGATCAGCGCCCGCCAGCGCGACCGGGTGGCCAGCTTTGTCGAGCGCGCCCTCGGCCAGCCCCATATCGAACGGGTCACCGGTGCCGCCGCCCATCCAGGCCCTGGCTTCTTCTATCAACCGACCCTGCTGGCCGGCTGCAAACAAAGCGACGAGATCGTCCAGCGTGAAGTGTTCGGCCCGGTGGTCACCGTGACCCGCTTCGACGAACTGGCTCAGGCCGTCGATTGGGCCAACGACTCCGAGTACGGCCTGGCCTCCTCGGTGTGGACGCAAAATCTGGACAAAGCCATGCAGGTGGCGGCACGCCTGCAATACGGCTGCACCTGGATCAACAGCCATTTCATGCTGGTCAGCGAAATGCCCCATGGCGGCCTGAAGCGCTCGGGCTACGGCAAGGACCTGTCCAGCGACTCGTTGCAGGATTACAGCGTGGTGCGCCACATCATGGCGCGCCACGGCGCTGCGCAATTCTAAGAAAAAAGCCCGCTGACGGGCCAAACACCCCGTAACACGCCGTTCAACTGCCCCGACCACAAATAAAGAAGAGGGAATACCGATGATCGTGCATAAAACCGCGCTGCTGAGCGCACTCACCACCGCCCTGCTGGCCAGTGCCGGCGTCCAGGCGGGCGAACCGCTCAAAGCGCTTGGCGCCGGCGAAGGTCAACTCGACATCATTGCCTGGCCGGGCTACATCGAACGCGGCGAAAGCGACAAGGCCTACGACTGGGTCACCGGCTTCGAGAAGCAAACCGGCTGCAAGGTCAACGTCAAAAGCGCTGCCACCTCCGACGAGATGGTCAGCCTGATGGCCAAGGGCGGTTACGACCTGGTGACCGCCTCCGGCGACGCCTCGCTGCGCCTGATTGCCGGCAAGCGCGTGCAGCCGATCAACCTCGACCTGATCCCGAACTGGAAGAACGTCGACGAGCGCCTCAAGAATGGCGCCTGGCACGTGGTCAACAACCAGCACTTCGGTACGCCCTACCAGTGGGGCCCCAACGTGCTGATGTACAACACCAACCTGTTCAAGACGGCGCCGACCAGTTGGTCGGTGGTGTTCGAGGAGCAAACCCTGGCGGACGGCAAGTCCAACAAGGGCCGTGTGCAGGCCTATGACGGCCCGATCTACATCGCCGATGCCGCCCTGTACCTGAAGGCTACCCAGCCGGCCCTGGGCATCCAGGACCCCTACCAGCTGACGGAAACCCAGTACGCCGCCACCCTCGACCTGCTGCGCAAGCAGCACACCCTGACCCACCGCTACTGGCATGACGCCACGGTGCAGATGAGCGACTTCAAGAACGAAGGCGTGGTCGCTTCCGGCTCGTGGAAATACCAGGTCAACACCCTGCAGGGCGAGAAACAGCCCATCGCCTCTACCGTACCAACCGAAGGCGCCACCGGCTGGGCCGACACCACCATGCTGCACGCCGACGCCAAGCACCCCACCTGTGCCTATCAGTGGATGGACTGGTCGCTGCAGCCCAAGGTCCAGGGTGACGTAGCGGCCTGGTTCGGCTCCGTCCCAGCCGTACCGGCAGCCTGCAAAGGCGGCGCCCTGCTGGGCGACGAAGGCTGCAGCACCAACGGCTTCGACAACTTCGACAAGATCGCCTTCTGGAAAACCCCACAGGCCGAGGGTGGCAAGTACGTGCCCTACAGCCGCTGGACCCAGGATTACATCGCGATCATGGGCGGCCGCTAAAACCGCAAGTTTCGTAGACATCGCGTCTTGTAGGAGCGGCTTTAGCCGCGATCAATCGCGAAATGCCAATTTCGCGGCTGAAGCCGCTCCTACCAATGCTACGCACCAAGCCAGCACGCCCCGGCGACAGATTTAACCGTTGCACATCCACCTGCAACTCGCCCGTTTTGTGTCGGCACACCCAACTTGGGCGAGTCGCGGGTGGATGACTTATATCCTGGAGTTTGAAGATGACCCTTGCAGTGCAATTTACCGATGTATCCCGCGTATTTGGCGAGGTCAAAGCCGTCGACCGGGTGTCCATCGATATCCAGGATGGCGAATTTTTCTCCATGCTCGGCCCGTCCGGTTCCGGCAAGACCACCTGTCTGCGCCTGATCGCTGGCTTTGAGCAACCGAGCGCAGGCTCGATCCGTATTCATGGCGAAGAGGCTGTAGGCCTCGCGCCCTATCAGCGTGACGTCAATACTGTGTTTCAGGACTACGCCCTGTTCCCCCATATGGACGTGCGCAACAACGTCGCCTACGGCCTCAAGGTCAAAGGCGTGGGCAAGGCCGAGCGCATGGCGCGAGCTGACGAAGCCCTGGCCATGGTCGCCCTGGCTGACTACGGCGATCGCAAGCCCGCCGCTATGTCCGGCGGTCAGCGCCAGCGCGTGGCCCTGGCCCGCGCCTTGGTCAATCGCCCACGGGTATTGCTGCTTGATGAACCCCTCGGCGCGCTGGATTTAAAGCTGCGCGAGCAGATGCAGAGCGAGCTGAAAAAACTTCAGCGCCAGCTCGGCATCACCTTCATCTTCGTCACCCACGACCAGACCGAAGCCCTGTCGATGTCCGACCGTGTGGCGGTGTTCAACAAAGGCCGCATCGAGCAGGTCGACACCCCGCGCAACCTGTACATGCGCCCGGCCACCGCGTTTGTCGCCGAATTTGTCGGCACCTCCAACGTCCTGCGCGGCGAGTTGGCGGCCAAGCTGAGCAACAGCAGCCAGCCCTTCTCGATTCGCCCGGAACACATCCACTTGGTCGCGGCCGACAGCGCCATCGCCAGCCATGAAGTAGAGACCAGCGGTCTGCTGTATGACGTGCAGTACCAAGGCAGCACCACCCGCTTCGAGTTGCAACTGGATAACGGCCAGACCCTCAGCATCAGCCAGGCCAACAGCCAATGGCTGGACAGCACCCCGGCGTATCAGCCTGGCCAGCGCCTGACCGCACGCTGGCCGCGCGACGCCATGGTGCAGTTGCGCGAGGAGGTTTGAGATGAACCAGCCTGCCTATGCGTCGATGGCACCCAACGGTGCCCTGCGGCGTTTCTCCAGCCTGCTGTACCGGCGCCCCAACCTGTACCTGGCCTTGCTGTTGCTGCCACCCTTGCTGTGGTTCGGCGCCATCTACCTGGGCTCTCTGCTCAGCCTGATGTGGCAGGGGTTCTACACCTTCGACGACTTCACCATGGCGGTGACGCCGGACCTGACCCTGGGCAACTTTGCCGCTCTGTTTCAGCCGGCCAACTACGACATCATCCTGCGCACCCTGTACATGGCCATCGCCGTGACCCTCGGCAGCGCGCTGCTGGCCTTCCCGATTGCCTATTACATGGCGCGCTACACCAGCGGTAAAACCAAGGCGTTCTTCTATATCGCCGTGATGATGCCGATGTGGGCCAGCTATATCGTCAAGGCCTACGCCTGGACCTTGCTGCTGGCCAAAGGCGGCGTCGCCCAGTGGTTTGTCGAGCAACTGGGGCTGACCCCACTGCTGCAGTTCATCCTCGGCATGCCCGGCGTCGGCGGCAGCACCCTGTCGACCTCGCACCTGGGCCGCTGGATGGTGTTCGTCTATATCTGGCTGCCATTCATGATCCTGCCGATCCAGGCCTCCATCGAACGCCTGCCGCCGTCCTTGCTGCAAGCCTCCGCCGACCTTGGCGCCAAGCCACGGCAGACCTTTATGCAAGTGATTCTGCCGCTGTGTGTACCGGGGATTGCCGCCGGTTCGATCTTCACCTTCAGCCTGACCCTCGGTGACTTCATCGTGCCGCAGCTGATCGGCCCGCCCGGCTACTTCATCGGCAGCATGGTCTACGCCCAGCAAGGCGCGATCGGCAACATGCCGATGGCTGCGGCCTTCACCCTGGTACCCATTGTGTTGATCACTATTTACCTCGCCATCGTCAAACGTCTGGGGGCCTTCGATGCGCTCTAATTCAGCCAAACAAGGGGATCAAGCATCCTGGGGTCTGAAACTCGCGGCCTGGGGCGGCCTGGTGTTTTTGCACTTCCCCATCGTCATCATCTGCCTGTACGCCTTCAATACCGAAGACGCCGCCTTCAGCTTCCCGCCGCAGGGTTTCACCCTGGACTGGTTCAGCGTCGCCTTTGCCCGCGAAGACGTGCTGGAGTCGATCAAGCTGTCGCTGCAGATCGCCTGTGTCGCCACCCTGATCGCCATGGTCCTCGGCACCCTGGCCGCTGCAGCGCTGTACCGCCGCGACTTCTTCGGCAAGGAAGGCATCTCCTTGTTGCTGATCCTGCCCATCGCCCTGCCCGGCATCATCACCGGTTTGGCGCTGCTGTCGGCGTTCAAGAGCTTAGGGATTGAGCCGGGCATGCTGACCATCATCATTGGTCACGCGACCTTCTGCGTGGTGATCGTCTACAACAACGTCATCGCCCGCTTTCGCCGCACCAGCCACAGCCTGATCGAAGCCAGCATGGACCTCGGCGCCGACGGCTGGCAGACCTTCCGCTACATCATCCTGCCCAACCTGGGCTCGGCCCTGTTGGCTGGCGGCATGCTGGCGTTTGCCCTGTCGTTCGACGAGATCATCGTCACCACCTTCACCGCCGGCCACGAACGCACCCTACCGATCTGGCTGCTCAACCAGCTCGGCCGACCCCGCGACGTACCCGTGACCAACGTGGTGGCCATGCTGGTGATGCTGGTGACCATGCTGCCGATCCTTGGCGCCTACTACCTGACCAAAGGCGGCGAAGGCGTGGCCGGCAGCGGCGGGAAATAAATGTCCTGTGGTAGGAGCGGCTTCAGCCGCGATGCGCTCTAAGCAAGCCGCTCCTACGTTCCATCTACCCCATTCAACCTGTACACAAGGGAAAAGCGATGCAAACCAAACTGCTGATCAATGGCCAGCTGATCGCTGGCGAAGGCGCCGCCCAGGCCGTGCTCAACCCGTCCCTCGGCACCACCCTGGTGGAGATCAATGAAGCCAGCTCGAGCCAGGTCGACGCCGCCGTGCAAGCCGCCGACGCAGCCTTCGACAGCTGGTCGCAGACCGTACCGAAAGACCGCGCCCAGCTGTTGCTGCGCCTGGCCGACGCCATCGACGCCAATGCTGAAAGCCTGGCGCGCCTGGAGTCGAACAACTGCGGCAAGCCCTACAGCGCCGCCTTGAATGACGAGCTGCCGGCAGTGGCCGACGTGTTCCGCTTCTTCGCCGGCGCCAGCCGTTGCATGAGCGGCTCGGCCGGTGGCGAATACCTGGCCGGCCACACCTCGATGATCCGCCGCGATCCGCTCGGCGTGGTGGCCTCCATCGCACCGTGGAACTACCCACTGATGATGGCCGCCTGGAAGCTCGCCCCGGCACTGGCCGCCGGCAACTGCGTGGTGCTCAAGCCGTCCGAACAAACCCCGCTGACCGCATTGAAGCTGGCCGAACTGGCCGCCGAAATCTTCCCGGCCGGCGTAATCAACGTGGTCTTCGGCCGCGGCCCGAGCGTTGGCCAGCCGCTGGTGACCCACAAAAAAGTACGCATGGTGTCGCTGACCGGCTCGATCCCAACCGGCAGCAACATCATCAGCAGCACCGCCGACACCGTGAAGCGCATGCACATGGAACTGGGCGGCAAAGCGCCGGTGATCATCTTCGACGACGCCGACCTCGACGCCGCCGTGGAAGGCATCCGCACCTTCGGCTTCTACAACGCCGGGCAAGACTGCACCGCCGCCTGCCGCATCTATGCGCAGAAAGGCATCTACGAAAAATTCGTGGCCAAACTCGGTGAGGCGGTGAGCAGCATCAAATACGGCCTGCAGGATGACCCCAGCACCGAGCTCGGCCCGCTGATCACCGAACAGCACCGGCAGAAAGTCGTCGGCATGGTCGACCGGGCCAAGGCGCTGCCGCATATCAGCGTGATCACCGGTGGTAATGCCGTGGCCGGGCCAGGCTTCTTCTTCGAACCGACCGTGCTGGCCGGCGCCCTGCAAGGCGACGAGATCGTCCAGCGCGAAGTGTTCGGCCCCGTGGTTTCGGTCACCCAGTTCGATGACGAAGCCCAAGCCCTGAGCTACGCCAACGACTCCGACTACGGCCTGGCCTCCTCGGTATGGACCGCCGATGTCGGTCGCGCCCATCGCCTGGCCGCACGCCTGCAATACGGCTGCACCTGGGTCAACACCCACTTCATGCTGGTCAGCGAAATGCCCCATGGCGGGGTGAAGCTGTCCGGCTACGGCAAGGACATGTCCATGTACGGCCTGGAGGACTACACCGCCGTGCGCCATGTGATGTTCAAGCACTAACCCAACCTGTGGGAGCGGCCTTGGCCGCGATTCGTTCTGGCATAGGCAGCCAACGGTCCGTCTCCCACGACCAACACCCCACGTCAGGAGCAACAACAATGAACAATGCACTCCGTAGCGTCAGTTTCTTCGTGCTGTTTGCCGCCGCCGGTTTGGCCCAGGCCGCTGACGACGCCAAGGCCATCGTCGACGGCTATATGGCCGCCTGGAACGCCCACGACGTCGAGAAGGCTGGCACCTTCCTGGCCGCCGATGCTGAATACCTCGACATCACCGTCGGCACCCCGCAAAAAGGCCGCGAAGCCGCCCGCGACAACGTGATCAAAGTGTTCGTCACCGCCGTGCCGGACCTCAGTTGGAAGATGACCGGCACGCCAATCGTCAGTAAAGATGGCATCGCTTTCGAATGGGTTTTCAGCGGCACCAACACCGGCGCCTGGGGCCCGGAAACCCCGGCCACCAACAAATCAGTGACCTTCTCCGGGGTCAGCTTCGTGCGCATCAAGGACGGCAAGATCGCCTATCAGGGCGACTACTACGATGCTCTCGGCTTCAACAAGCAGCTGGGCTGGTAACACCCGCACGCCCCCTGATGGCGCCAACCATCAGGGGCCGAACAGCAACAAGTCACTCCGTCGGCAGGCGCCCTGCGGGCAATTGCGCACAAGCAGGACGGCAGGCATGATCGGGACAAGGTTTATGTACGGTAGCCGCCACACTGGCGGCGCCTGACCTTCACGGATGATGCCCATGACCGGTTTCTGCACGCGCCACACCACGCGACACTCCGCAGGAACAGCCCTCATTCGCGGGCTGTGCCTGCTTGCCCTGCTGTTGCCCGGTCTGACGGTTGCGGTGCAACGCCCGCTTGAGGTCATCGACTTCCAGCTGCGCTGGAAACACCAGTTCCAGTTTGCCGGCTACTACGCCGCCATTGCCCAGGGTTATTACCGCGAGGAAGGCCTCGATGTGCGCCTGCACGAAGGTGCGCCGGGCAAGACTCCGGTAGATGAAGTGTTGGCCGGGCGCGCCCAGTACGCCGAGTCCAACAGCGAGCTTCTGTACGAGCGACTCAAGGGCAAGCCCCTGGTGGCCCTGGCCGTGATCTTCCAGCACTCACCCTCGGTACTGCTGGCCCGCACCGATGCCGGCATCGAAACCGCCCACGACCTGATCGGCAAAAGCGTGATGCTGATGAACGCGCAAACCGATGCCGACTTCCAGGCCATGTTCCGCCGCGAGGGCATCGACCCGGCGCTGATCAAGCTGCAACCCAGCAGCTACGACATCGAGGATCTGGTCTCCGGCAAGGTCGCCGCGTTCAACTCCTACCTGACCAACGAACCCTTCTATCTGCAGCAACGCGGAATCGACTACCGAATCATTTCACCCAACACCTACGGCATCGACTTCTACAGCGACATTTTGTTCACCAGCGAGGCGGAGCAGCGCGAGCATCCCGAACGCGTCGAAGCCTTCCGCCGTGCCACCCTGCGCGGCTGGCGCTACGCGATGGACAACCCCGAACACATCATTGACCTGCTGCTTAAGCAATATCAGGTCAAAAAGCCGCGCGCCCATCTGCAGTTTGAGGCCAAGGCCATGCGCGCCCTGATCCTTCCTGACCTGATCGAAATCGGCCATATGAACCCTGGTCGCTGGCAACGCATGGCTGAAGCCTTTCACGAACTGGGCATGGTCAAGGACACCCGCGCACTGGCCGGTTTTATCTACGACCCCAATCCGCCATCAAAGGTCGAGCGGCTGCAAAAGATCATCGCCCTGATCAGCATTGGCGCCGGCCTGGCCTTGCTGATCACCCTGATTCTGCTGGCCAGCCAGCGCCGCCTGCGGCGCGAGATTCAACGCCGCCAGGTGGCCGAAGAAGAAGTGCGCAACCTGGCCTTCAACGACAGCCTGACCGGGCTACCCAACCGCAACAGCTTTATCCCCTACGCCAAGCAGAAACTGCTGAGCGCCAAGCGCAGCGGCGAATGCCTGGCGCTGTGCTACATCGACCTCAATCAGTTCAAGCAGATCAATGATGCGTATGGCCACCAGGCCGGCGATGCCATCCTGATCCACGCCGCTCAAGCCATCAGCGCCCACATCCGCGAGGCCGATATGGCCGCACGGATGGGCGGCGACGAGTTTGTGATCCTGCTCGACGGGGTGCAAAACGATGCCGATATTCAGCGCCTGACCAACCAGATCTGCCGCGCCATCGCCCTGCCGCTGCGCTGGGGTGGCGTCCACCTAAAAGTCAGCGCCAGCCTGGGCATCGCCCTCTACCCGCAGGATGGCGAGGAGCTGGACGAGCTGATGTCGAAAGCCGACAGCGCCATGTTTATGCAGAAAGCCGCGATGCTGATGCTGCGCTAGCGCCAGAACAACGGCTTAACGCGCTGCCAGGTGGGCAATCATCAACTGCACCGTCTCGTTGCCACGAAACTCGTTCACATCCAGCTTGTAAGCCACTTCCACCCAGCGCACGGTCGGGTTTGGCCACAGCTCGCGGTCGATATTGAAGGCAATACCGTCCAGGGTCTGGCCACCGCACTCGGTCTTCAGCACCAGCTTGAGATGCTTCTCGCCGACCAGACGCTGCTGGACGATCTGGAACACACCATGAAACAGCGGCTCGGGGAAATGTTGACCCCAGGGCCCGGCATGGCGCAGGGCCTTGGCCAGTTCCAGGTTGAACTCGGTGACACTAAGCTGGCCGTCGGAGAGCAAACGGCCGGTCAGGTCATCGGCGTGCAACTGACGGCGCACCTCGGCATCAAAGGCTGCGGCAAAAGCGCCGTAGTTTTCCTGCGGCAGCGACAGGCCGGCGGCCATGGCGTGACCGCCGAACTTGCTGATCAAGCCCGGATGTTTGGCTGCCACGGCGTCCAGCGCATCGCGGATATGCAGGCCCGGCACCGAACGCGCCGAGCCCTTGAGCAGGCCGTCACCGGCATCGGCGAAGGCAATCGCCGGACGGAAGTAACGCTCCTTCAGGCGCGAAGCGAGGATGCCAATCACGCCCTGGTGCCAGTCCGGCTCGAACAGGCACAGGCCGAACGGCATGTCAGCCAGCGGCAAGTCCTTGAGCTGGGCCAGGGCCTCGCGCTGCATGCCCTGCTCAATGGATTTGCGGTCCTTGTTCAGCTCATCCAGTTGCTGCGCCATGTCACGGGCCAGGGCCTCGTCTTCACACAGCAGGCACTCAATGCCCAAGCTCATGTCGTCCAGCCGCCCGGCCGCGTTCAGGCGCGGACCGAGGATAAAACCAAGGTCGGTGGAGTTGATCCGCTGATGATCACGCCCAGCCACCTCCAGCACCGCGCGCAACCCCGGCCGCGCCCGGCCGGCACGAATGCGCGCCAGGCCCTGATGCACCAGGATGCGGTTGTTGGCGTCCAGCGGCACCACGTCGGCCACGCTGCCCAGCGCGACCAAATCGAGCAGCTCAGCCAGATTGGGCTCATTCAGGCCGCGCTCGGCGAACCAGTTCAGCTCGCGCAAGCGCGCCCGCAGCGCCAGCAGCACATAGAACATCACCCCGACCCCGGCCAGCGCCTTGCTCGGAAACTCGCAGCCGGGCTGGTTGGGATTGACGATGGCATCGGCGGCCGGCAATTCAGGGCCCGGCAAGTGGTGGTCGGTCACCAGCACCGTCAGCCCCGCCGCCTTGGCCGCGGCCACGCCCTCAACGCTGGAGATGCCGTTGTCCACGGTCAGCAGCAGGTGCGGCTCGCGCTGCAAGGCCACGGCGACGATTTCCGGGGTCAGGCCGTAGCCGTACTCGAAGCGGTTGGGCACCAGATAATCAACATGGGCGGCGCCAAGCATGCGCAACCCCAGCACGCCGACCGAACTGGCGGTGGCGCCGTCGGCATCGAAGTCGCCGACGATCAAAATCCGCTGGCGCTGCTGCAAGGCCGTGACCAGCAGACTCACGGCGGCATCGATGCCCTTCAGCCGTTGATACGGAATCAACCGCGCCAGGCCCTTGTCCAGCTCCACGGCCGAGCGCACGCCACGGGCCGCATACAGCCGGGTCAGCAGCGGCGGCAGGTCGCCCAGGTCAGGCAGGTTGGCGGGTAACGGACGGGGGTCGATGCGCATGGGGCGGGTATCTCAGTGTTCAGGGTCAGACGACCCGTAGCCCGGATGTAATCCGGGAACATCACGGCGGCGCGCCCCCGGATTGCATCCGGGCTACACCTGGCGCCGGAATTAACGCTCGCCGATCAGCCATTCAACTGGCACTTCGTGCTGGCCGCGCTCGTCGGTGACGAACAGTTCACCGTCGCTGATCATCACGCTCCAGCTCAGCGAACGCGGCAGGTCCTTGGCCAGAGCCGCCAGGGCGTCTTGATCCAAGGCCACAACGTTGATGTTCTTCAGGCTGCGCACCGGGTCGAGCATCTTGGTTTGCCACACGCGCAAGCTGCCGTAGGCCACCAGGCTGAACTTCTCGGTACGCCGCGAGCACCAGGTCATGCGGTCGCTGTCCGGCTGACCGACTTCGATCCAGTGCAGCACGCGGTCGTCCAGGCTCTTTTCCCACAGGGCCGGCTCATCCACATCCGACAGACCACGGCCGAACGCCAGTTGCTCGTGATAGAACAGGCAGTAGGCAATCAACCGCGCAGCCAGGCGCTCTTCAGTTTCCGAGGGGTGCTTGGCCACGGTGAAACGCAGGGTTTCATAGATGCTGCGATCGATGTCGGTGAGGTTAAGGTCGATTTTGTAGGTGGTGGACGGCTGGGCCATGGACGGGCTTCTTGATAATTCAACAATGAGACAGCGGGAAGCCGGCAAGTCTACCCGATGCCGCCCGAGCGGGTTAGAGTCGCGCGCACTGTCTGTCGTCTGGAGCCTGTAATGAACCTTGCCAGCAAACCCCTCGCCGGCCTGAAAGTGATTGAACTCGGCACCCTGATCGCCGGTCCTTTCGCCGCGCGGATCTGCGCCGAATTCGGTGCCGAGGTGATCAAGGTCGAGTCGCCCAGCGGCGGCGACCCGCTGCGCAAGTGGCGCAAGTTGTATGAGGGCACGTCGCTGTGGTGGTTCGTGCAGGCGCGCAACAAGCAGTCGCTGACCCTCAACCTCAAGCACCCGGACGCCATCGCCATCCTCAAGCAATTGCTCAGCGAGGCGGACATCCTGATCGAGAACTTCCGCCCCGGCGTGCTGGAAAAGCTCGGCCTGGGCTGGGACGTGCTGCACGCGCTGAACCCCAAGCTGGTGATGGTGCGCCTGTCGGGCTTCGGTCAGAGCGGGCCGATGCAGGGGCAACCAGGCTTCGGCGCGGTGGGCGAATCCATGGGCGGCCTGCGCTATATCACCGGTTTCGAGGACCGCCCGCCGGTGCGCACCGGGATTTCCATTGGCGACTCGATTGCCGCCCTGTGGGGCGTGATCGGCGCGCTGATGGCCCTGCGTCATCGCGAGGTGAATGGCGGCGAGCGGCCAGGTGGTCGACGTGGCGCTGTACGAGGCGGTGTTTGCGATGATGGAGTCGATGGTCCCGGAGTTCGACGTGTTCGGTTTTATCCGCGAGCGCAGCGGCAACATCATGCCCGGCATCACGCCCTCGTCGATCCACACCAGCAGCGACGGCAAACACGTGCAGATCGGCGCCAACGGCGATGCGATCTTCCAGCGTTTTATGCGCGCCATCGGCCGCGACGATCTGGCGGATGACCCCAGCCTGGCCGACAACGCCGGCCGCGACCTGCGCCGCGATGAGCTGTACGGGGTGATCGACCGCTGGGCCAATGCCACGCCGCTAGCCCAGATGCTGGAGACACTGAACGGCGCCGAGGTGCCGGCCAGTCGCATCTACTCGGCCGAAGACATGCTCAGCGACCCGCAGTTTCTCGCCCGTGAAATGTTTCTCTCAGCCAAATTGCCGGACGGCAAGACCTTCAAGATGCCCGGCATCGTGCCCAAGCTGTCGGCCACCCCAGGCGGCGTCGACGCCATCGGCCCGGCGCTGGGTGAGCACAACCAGCACGTGCTCAGTGCACTGGGTTACAGCCAGGAACAGATCAGCGCCCTGCACCGCGACGGCGCGATCTAGGAGCCTGTCGGACTTAACGCTGTCCTACTGAGGAAAAGCCCGACAGGCTCCTAGCCGCGGTTAAAAAGCGCCAAGAAAAAAGGCCAGTTCCCGCAGGAGACTGGCCTTTTTATTACGCGTGACGCTTACAACGGCTTGCCGCGATTGCCGTGGGCGGCGACGAAGGCCTGTACGGTCTTCAGGTCGTTGGCCAGCACGGTGCAACGCTCATCGCGCTGGAACAGATCGGCCAGGTGCGGCGGCAGTGCCGGCGCAGCGCCAATACCGGCTTTCTCCACCGCTTCCGGGAACTTGACCGGGTGCGCGGTACCGAGGATCACCATCGGTGTCGCCAGGCTACGACGGCAATCGCGAGCGGCTTTGACGCCGATGGCGGTGTGCGGGTCGAGCAACTCGCCGCACTCGGCGTACACCTCGGCGATGGTGGCGCAGGTTTCTTCGTCGTTGACGGCCAGGGAGTCGAACAGCTTGCGCGCTTCGGTCCAGCGGTCATCGGCAACACTGAAGGCACCGGTCTGCTTGAAGCTGGCCATCAGCTCGGCCACGGCCGCGCCGTTGCGACCGTGCAGGTCGAACAGCAGGCGCTCGAAGTTGGACGAAACCATGATGTCCATGGACGGCGACAACGTCGGGTGCAAGGTGTCCTTGGCGTACTGATTGCCGCTCATAAAGCGGTGCAGGATGTCATTGCGGTTGGTGGCGACGATCAGTTGGCTGATCGGCAGGCCCATGTTGCGCGCCAGGTAGCCGGCGAAGATGTCGCCGAAGTTGCCCGTCGGCACCGAGAACGCGATGGAACGCGCCGGGCCGCCAAGCTGCAGGGCTGCGTGGAAGTAGTAGACGATCTGGGCCATGATCCGCGCCCAGTTGATCGAGTTGACCGCCACCAAACGGGTGCCCTTGAGGAAGCCCTGGTCAGCGAAGCTGTCCTTGACCATCTCCTGGCAGTCATCGAAGTTGCCTTCGATGGCGATGTTATGGATGTTGTCACCGAAGATGGTGGTCATCTGCCGACGCTGCACTTCGGACACGCGGTTGTGCGGGTGCATGATGAAGATGTCGACGTTGTCGCAGGCCTTGCAGCCTTCGATGGCCGCCGAGCCGGTGTCACCGGAGGTGGCGCCCATGATCACCACGCGCTCGTTGCGCTTGGCCAATACGTAATCGAGCAAACGGCCGAGCAGCTGCAGGGCGAAATCCTTGAACGCCAGGGTCGGGCCGTGGAACAGCTCCAGCACCCACTCGTTGCTGCCCAGTTGGCGCAGCGGCGCGACGGCACTGTGGGCGAATACGCCGTAGGTTTCTTCGAGGATTTTCTTGAAGTCGGCATCCGGGATGCTGCCGGTCACGAACGGACGCATGACCTTGAAGGCCAGCTCGTGGTACGGCAGGCCGGCCCAGGAGGCGATCTCTTCCTGGGTGAAACGCGGCAGGTTTTCCGGCACATAGAGGCCGCCATCGCTGGCCAGACCTGCCAGCAATACATCTTCAAAATTCAGGGCCGGAGCCTGACCACGGGTGCTGATATAGCGCATGGGTAAAAACCTTTGGGCGACTCGCCAGCCGGGGCTGGCGACTAATTAATTAAGCTGTTCGACGCGGATGCGCACGACATTGCCAACCACGTCGGCGAGGGCTTCCAGGGCGGTGATGGCGTCGTTCATGCGCTGCTCGGTGACGCGATGGGTGACCAGAATCATCGGCACCAGGCCGTCCTGCTCCTCCGCTTCCTTCTGCATGATCGACTCGATGTTGATCCCGCGCTCGGAGAGGATGGTCGCCACCTGGGCCAGCACGCCCGGATGATCCTTGCCCTGAATGCGCAGGTAATACGCGCTTTCGCAGGCCTCGATCGGCAGGATCGGGTGGGCCGACAACGCATCCGGCTGGAAGGCCAGGTGCGGTACACGGTTCTCCGGGTCGGCGGTCATGGCGCGCACCACGTCGACCAGGTCAGCCACCACAGAGGATGCGGTTGGCTCCATGCCGGCACCGGCGCCGTAGTAGAGGGTGGACCCGGCGGCGTCGCCGTTGACCATGACGGCGTTCATCACACCGTTGACGTTGGCAATCAGGCGGTCAGCCGGAATCAGGGTCGGATGCACGCGCAGCTCGATGCCGGCCTCGGTACGGCGGGCCACACCGAGGTGCTTGATGCGGTAACCCAGGGCTTCGGCGTAGTTGACGTCAGCCGTGGTCAGCTGGGTGATGCCTTCGGTGTAGGCCTTGTCGAACTGCAGCGGAATACCAAAGGCAATCGAAGCCAGGATGGTCAGCTTGTGCGCCGCATCGATACCTTCAACGTCGAAGGTCGGATCGGCCTCGGCGTAACCCAGGGCCTGGGCTTCCTTCAGTACGTCATCGAAAGCCCGGCCTTTCTCGCGCATTTCGGTAAGGATGAAGTTGCCGGTGCCGTTGATGATGCCGGCCAGCCAGTTGATGCGGTTGGCCGCCAGACCTTCACGGATCGCCTTGATCACCGGGATACCACCGGCTACGGCGGCTTCGAAGGCGACGATCACGCCTTTCTCGCGGGCACGGGCAAAGATCTCGTTGCCGTGCACGGCGATCAGCGCCTTGTTGGCGGTGACCACATGCTTGCCGTTGTCGATGGCCTTGAGCACCAGTTCATGGGCCAGGGTGTAGCCACCGATCAGCTCGATAACGATGTCGATTTCCGGGTTATTGACCACATCGAAGACATCGTTGGTCAGAGTGATACCGGTCGTGTCGTATTGGGGCTTGGGCGAGCGGATAGCAATCTGGGCAACTTCAATACCGCGACCGGCACGACGGGTAATCTCCTCAGCATTACGCTTGAGTACATTCAAGGTGCCGCCACCGACGGTGCCCAGCCCACAGATGCCTACTTTCACCGGTTTCACGCTGCTATACCCCATCTTCACAGTAAGCGGCCGGAGCATGCCCCGGCCGCATAAAAGAGCCGCACATTACGAAGCGCGACCTTATTAGTCAATTCATCGCTGGCGCCATTGGCCAAACCAGCGAACGGCCAGCTTACTTGGCCTCTAGCGCCAGCTTGGCCAGATCCGGCGCCGGCTGGTAACCGGGAATCAGCTCGCCGTTGGCCAGGACGATAGCCGGCGTGCCATTGATGCCGATTAGCTGGCCAATTTCATACTGTTTGGCCACCGGGTTGTCGCACTTGCCTGGCGGCAGTTGCTTCACGCGACTTGGCCTTGTTCATGGCGTCCTGGCGGTCTTTCGCGCACCAGACGCTGACCAGACCGTTGTAGCCCTGAGAACCCACACCCTGTCGTGGAAAGGCCATGTAGCGCACCTCTACGCCGCGACGATTGAGCTCCGGAACTTCGCGATGGAGCTTCTGGCAGTAACCGCAATCGGTGTCGGTGAACACAGTGATATGGGTCTTCGGCTCTTTGGGGGCAAACACCACCATATCGCTGACCGGTACCTTGGCAATTTCTTTGGCGATGGCCTTGCCCTTGACCTGCTCGGTGAGGTTCAGCGCCTGGCCATTTTTGAACTGATAGAGAAAGCCTTGCAGCATGTACTGGCCGTCAGCGCTGGAATACAACACGCGACCACCGGGCAGGTGCACCTCGAAAATCCCAGTCAAAGGACTCTCGGCAATCGCCTCGATCTTCATCTCAGGATCGATGGCTTTCAAAGAACTGCGGATGGCCTGATCGGGGTCGGCAGCCAGGGCCAGATTACCGGCAAGGCCAAGGGCTACAGCAGCGAAAATCCGGGTCACGCGCATGGGTACTCCTGTTGAGCGGCGGACAGTCATAGATGGCGCAAAGCCTATCACAGAAGCCTTGCCGCACCGACCGCTGCGGATCGCCCAGAACCTCCCGCTTATCGCCTCGCTAGCCACGCGGGTGATGGGCCGCGTGCAGCGCCTGCAAGCGTGCACGGGCCACATGGGTGTAGATCTGCGTGGTCGACAGGTCGCTATGCCCCAGCAGCATCTGCACCACCCGCAGGTTGGCGCCGTGGTTGAGTAAATGGGTGGCAAAGGCATGGCGCAGGGTATGGGGCGACAGCGATTTGCTGATGCCCGCGACACGAGCCTGATGCTTGATGCGGTACCAGAAGGTTTGCCGAGTCATTTGCTCACCGCGCAGACTCGGAAACAGCACGTCGCTGGGCTTGCCATCCAGCAACAACGGCCGGCTGTCGCGCACATAACGCGCCACCCAGACCATCGCCTCCTCGCCCAACGGCACCAGACGCTCCTTGCTGCCCTTGCCGAACACCCGCAGCACGCCCTGGCGCAGATTGACCTGCTCCAGGGTCAGGCTGATCAACTCGGTCACCCGCAGCCCGCAGGCATACAAGACCTCCAGCATGGCGCGATCGCGCAAGCCTATCGGCTCACCAATATCCGGCGCCGCCAGCAGCGCCTCCACGTCGGCCTCAGACAGACTTTTGGGTAACGGACGACCCAACTGCGGCAATTCGACCTGCAGGGTCGGGTCCTGCTCAATCAACCCTTCACGCAACAGAAAGCGGTAGAACCCGCGCAAGCCGGAGAGAAAGCGGGCGGTTGAGCGCGCCTGGTAACCCGCACTCAAACGCCAGGCCAGGTGATCGAGAATCGCCTCACGGCCACTGCCGTGCAGCTCAACCCCGCGCTCCTGCAACCAGCCTTGATACTGAGCCAGATCGCTGCGATAAGCGGCGACGGTGTGCGGCGACAAGCCCTTCTCCATCCACAGCGACTCAAGGAAACGCTCGACCAACGGATGTTCGATAGCAGGCATGACGTGGCAACGATAAGTAGAGGGCGTGACAACAGTCTTCCACAGCAGCGACCACCAAGGCCAGAAATGCACCCAGCTACACGGCAATTAAAAACACATTTGCTAGGCCCAATAAGACTTGAAAAGCAAACCTGCACCTATCTTTGGATGGGTGACAATTTGCCAACCGCCACCCATGCTTGCAATTAGCCATCATTGACCGTCGGATTCATAACAATGTCTAACAATCAGAAATCGCGTCTTGGCCAGTTGCTGATCGACAAAGGCCTGATCTCCTCCGCCCAGCTCGACAGCGCAATCAAATTGCAGCTCACCAGCAACAAGCGACTGGGCGAAATTCTTATCGAGCAAGGCCTGGTCAGCGAACGCCAACTGAACAAGGCCCTGAAAAAACAAACCAGCCTGCGCGTGACCGCCACCCTGGTCGCCGCCCTGCTCAGCCCGTTCCAGATGGCCAGCGCCGACATCCAGCGCCAGCAGACACCAAACATCGTCAGCGAGCAATACATGCCCCGCGGCATGCAAGCACTGAGCGACGCGGAGATGAGCAGCGTTAGCGCTCAAGGCTTGAATGAAGCCCTGCAAGGTATTTTTGCCCAGGCCAGCGCCGGTGATGGAGTCGGCACTGTTGGACAACTGGCCAAACTGGTCATGCCCGTGCTCAGCAGCCTGGAAGCCGAAACCTCAATGCACGATGTGCAATATGACACCAGCAAGCTGACCTCAATCATCAATGCTGATGGCTCAGTCAACGTACGCCTGCCCAGCTCAATCGGCGAACTGCGCTTCGACAATGTCCGCGTGGCTGGCGCCAATCCCGGACAAAGTTTTGGCAGCGTGGTGCTGCAAGATATCGACCTGTCGCAAGCCTCACTGAAAATCCGCTTGCACTGAAACGGCCACACGCCCGCACGCGCAGCATCACCATCAACCTCAGCCCCCCTGCCAACCGCCAACACCTGCCGACAGCGCAGCACAGGCCCTGACCTAAAAACTCGCAGGCAATAAAAAAGCAGCCCGCAGGCTGCTTTTTTTGGGAACGACTGGAAGTTAAACCAGTTTTTCCTTGATGCGCGCTGCCTTACCGGACAGATCGCGGAGGTAGTAAAGCTTGGCTTTACGCACGTCACCGCGACGCTTAACAGCCAGGCTTTCAACCAGCGGGCTGTAGGTCTGGAAGGTACGCTCAACGCCAACACCGTTGGAGATCTTACGCACAGTGAAAGCACTGTTCAGACCACGGTTACGCTTGGCAATTACAACGCCTTCGAATGCCTGCAGACGCTGACGGTCGCCTTCCTTCACTTTCACTTGAACGACAACGGTGTCGCCCGGTGCGAAAGGAGGAATTACTTTGCCCATCTGCTCAGCTTCGATCTGCTGAATAATCTTGTTAGTCATGCTTTGCTCCTAAGGCTGGCCTAAGGCCGACCATCGATACGTTAACTATCGTCCCGCTGGCGAAGGTATTCCGCCAACAGCTTTTTCTCTTCTCCAGAAAGCGAGCGGCTTTCCAGAAGATCAGCGCGCCGTTCGTAGGTCCGACCAAGGGACTGCTGCAAACGCCAACGCCGGATGTGTTCGTGGTTGCCACTCAGCAACACTGATGGAACACGCTTGTCCGCATACACCTCCGGACGGGTGTAATGAGGGCAATCGAGCAGGCCGTCGGTAAACGAATCCTCCTCGGCGGAGTCCGCATGACCCAATGCCCCAGGCAAGAGTCGCGTCACCGCATCGATCAGCACCATCGCCGGCAGCTCACCGCCGGAAAGGACGTAATCACCAATCGACCATTCCTCATCGACATGCGCTTCAATAAAGCGCTCATCGATCCCCTCGTAGCGGCCGGCAATGAGGATTAAAGCATCCTCTTTCACCAACGCGCGTACCGCCGACTGATTCAGTTGGCGACCTTGCGGCGACAGGTAAATCACTTTGGCATTACCGCCGGCAGCCTGCTTGGCCTCAGCCAGAGCATCTTGCAGCGGCTTGATTTTCATCACCATGCCCGGACCGCCGCCAAAAGGCCGATCATCCACTGTTTGGTGGCGATCTTCGGTATAGGCACGAGGATTCCAGCAGGTCAGTTGCAACAACCCCTGCTTCACCGCACGACTGGTAATGCCGTATTCGCTGATGGCGGAAAACATCTCCGGGAACAGGGTAATGACCTCAACTCGCAAGCTAGCCATGTTTCTTACTAACCCGCGCGTTTAGAAATCAGCATCCCAATCCACCCGCATCTCACCCGCCGTCAGATCAATCGTCAGCACGCATTGCTCCGTATAGGGCAACAAGCGCTCACGATCATCCAGGCTGTCAGCGCAGGATTTCACCACCATCACATCGTTCGAACCGGTTTCCAGTAGATGATCGATGCGTCCGAGCAATTGCCCGTGCTGATCGATAACCTTCAGACCTTCCAACTGGTACCAGTAGTACTCGCCGTCGGTCAGATCAGGAAACAAGCTGCGGGGTACACAAATTTCAAAGCCCGAGAGAGTACGTGCCTCATCCCGGTCATCGAGCCCCTTCAGCTTTGCCACGAGCACCTTGTTTTGCGTGCGCCCGCTGGCCAGCTCAACCTGTCGTACCACGCCGTCGCGCCGAAGCGTCCAGTGCGTGTAATCAAGCAGGTTGTCAATCGGATCAGTGAAGGAGTAAACCTTCACTTCGCCGCGAACGCCGTGCACCGAGAAAATCTTGCCAATAACGATCAGGTCATCGGCTTGGGCTGGCGTCGCAGTCATGCTGATCAGGCCGAAGCCTTGGCAGCTTCCTTCAGCAGCTGAGCGGCACGCTCAGACGGCTGTGCACCCTGGCTGATCCAGTAGGTAGCACGCTCTTGGTCAACCGAGAGACGCACTTCACCACCAGTAGCGATCGGATTGAAGAAGCCGATACGCTCAACAAAACGACCATCGCGCGCATTGCGGCTGTTGGTCACGGTCAGGTGATAAAACGGGCGCTTCTTGGAGCCGCCACGAGCAAGACGAATAGATACCATGTGAACATCGTTCCTGTAGTCGGTGCTGCAAAACTAAAATTGCACACTGGGCACGGGGCCCGAAAGGCCGCACATTCTAAAGATTGTGCGAGGTTAATTCAACAGATAAGTGCGAAGTGCGCATCTGTCTGTATTCAGCCAGCCGAACCGAGTTCGGCCTTATGAAACTGTCGTGCCGGGCGCCGTCAAAGACGCGGCATACCGCCGCCAGGCAGCATGCCGCCCATCCCGCGCATCATCTTGGCCATGCCGCCTTTGGCGGTGAATTTCTTCATCATCTTCTGCATTTGTTTGTGCTGCTTGATCAGTCGCCCGATGTCCTGCACCTGAGTACCGGAGCCCATGGCGATGCGGCGCTTGCGCGAACCACTGATAATTTCCGGGTCGCGGCGCTCGCCCGGCGTCATCGAGTTAATGATCGCTTCCATCTGCTTGAACTGCTTCTCGGCAGCCACCTGCGCACCGCCCATTTGCGCCAGATTGACGCCACCCATGGTCGGCAACTTGTCCATCAGGCCGCCCAGCCCACCCATATTCTTCATTTGCTGCAGCTGATCGCGGAAGTCTTCGAGATCGAAGCCCTTACCTTTCTTCAGCTTCTTCGCCAGCTTGTCGGCTTTTTCCTTGTCCAGGGTCTGCTCGGCCTGCTCGATCAGGCTGAGCACGTCACCCATGCCGAGAATCCGCGAGGCAATCCGGTCCGGATGGAAGGGTTCGAGCGCATCGCTCTTCTCACCCATGCCGAGGAACTTGATCGGCTTGCCGGTGATCGCGCGCACGGACAGTGCCGCACCACCACGGGCATCACCATCGACCTTGGTCAGCACCACGCCGGTCAGCGGCAGCGCATCGGCAAAGGCCTTGGCGGTATTGGCGGCGTCCTGACCGGTCATGGCATCGACCACGAACAGGGTTTCGACCGGCTTGATCGCGGCATGCACGGCCTGGATCTCGGCCATCATCTCGGCATCGATGGCCAAACGACCGGCGGTATCGACAATCACCACGTCGATGAACTTCAGCTTGGCTTCGCGGATCGCCGCTTCGGCAATCGCCACCGGCTTCTGGCTGAGGTCCGACGGGAAGAAGGTCACGCCCACTTCGGCCGCCAGGGTTTCCAACTGTTTAATAGCGGCAGGGCGATAAACGTCCGCCGACACCACCAGCACGGTCTTCTTCTTGCGCTCTTTAAGGAAGCGCGCCAGCTTGCCCACCGTTGTGGTCTTGCCCGCGCCCTGCAGGCCAGCCATCAACACCACGGCGGGCGGAGCGGCATGCAGATCGAGGTCTTCGTTGGCCGCGCCCATCAGCTCTTCGAGCTCGGCGCGCACAATCTTCACAAAAGCCTGACCCGGGGTCAGGCTCTTCGATACTTCGGTGCCGACTGCGCGATCCTTGACCTTGTTGACGAAGTCTTTGACCACGGGCAAAGCCACGTCAGCTTCAAGCAGCGCCATGCGCACTTCGCGCAGGGTGTCTTTGATATTGTCCTCGGTCAGCTTGGCCTTGCCGGTAACGTGGCGCAGGGTCTGCGAGAGGCGATCTGTTAGATTTTCAAACATGCGCGTTCCTTTCAGGTTCTTCGCGAACCGAGGCTGGGCTTGCTGCAGGTCGCGGATTATAGCGAAGAGTCGTCGTCACCGACACCGCCTGCGGTCTTTCGAGGCAAGGCGGATGTATGCCACACTCACGACCTTATCAGGCTTTCCTTGCCAGGACTTATGCACCCTCTGCTTCCCAGCCTCATCGCCGCCGGCCTGTATGCCGGCACTACCGCCTACCAGGGCCTGCGCCTGGCCCAACGTGCTGCGCCGGACAAACGCCTGCTGGGGCTGCTCAGCATCGTCGCCCTGCTGGCCCACGGTACAGCCCTGTACCTGCAGTTGATTACCGCCAGCGGTCTGAATCTGGATTTTTTCAACGCCGCCAGCCTGATCGCCGCCGCCGTGATCCTGCTGACCCTGCTGGCCTGCCGGCAGATCCCGGTGGAAAACCTGCTGCTATTACTGTTGCCACTGGGCACCCTGACCGTACTGATGGCGCAATTTGCCCCCAGCGGCACAGCTCAAGCCATTAATGAACAACCCGGCATTCTGGCCCATATTCTGTTGTCGATTCTGGCCTACGGCATGCTCACTATCGCCGTGTTCCAGTCGCTGCTCTTGCTGCTGCAGGACTACCAGCTCAAGCACAAGCACCCTTCCGGGCTAATCAAGAACTTCCCCCCCCTGCAAACCATGGAAAGCCTGCTGTTCGGGTTTCTTTGGGCCGGCTGGGGCCTGCTGTCCCTGTCACTGCTGTCCGGCTGGTTGTTTCTCGACGACCTGTTCGGCCAGCACGTGGCGCACAAAACCATCCTCGCCTGCGTGGCGTGGGTGGTTTTCGCCGTGCTCCTCTGGGGCCGCCAGCAACTGGGCTGGCGCGGACACAAAGCCATTCGCTGGACCCTGGCCGGCTTCTGCCTGCTGATGCTGGCCTACTTTCGGCAGCAAGCTGGTTCGCGAATTCATTCTGCATATCTAGGCACTTACTCGTGGACAATGCTCACCCAGGCTTTCTTATAGGCCTGCTGATTTTTCTGCTGGCGTGCTCGGCGTTCTTCTCCAGCGCGGAAACCGGCATCCTCAGCCTCAACCGCTACCGCCTACGCCACCTGGCCAAGGAAGGACACCGCGGCGCCAAACGCGTCACAGCCCTGCTTAGCCGGCCAGACCGGCTGCTTGGCACCATTCTGATCGGCAACAACTTCGTCAATATTCTCGCCTCGGCCATCGCCACCGTGCTGGCTATTCAGCTATGGGGCGATGCTGGTATCGCCGTCGCCACCGTCGGCCTGACCCTGCTGTTACTGATCTTCGGCGAAATCACCCCCAAGACCCTGGCCGCCCTACGCCCCGAGGCCGTCGCCTATCCGGCAAGCATGCCACTGACCCTGCTGCTCAAGCTGTTTTACCCACTGGTACTGCTGTTGGGCTGGATCAGCAACGGCCTGCTGCGTCTGCTCGGCATCGACCCCACCAGCAAGCGCAACGACAGCCTGACCACCGAGGAGTTACGCAGCGTGGTGCGCGAGTCCGAGCACGCCCTGCCCCTCAACCGGCAGAACATGCTGCTGGGCATCCTTGACCTGGACAACATCACGGTCAACGACATCATGATCCCGCGCAACGAGGTGATCGGCATCGACCTCGACGACAGCCTGGAACAGATCACCGCCCAGTTGCGCACCACCAATCACACGCGCCTACCGGTGTTTCGCAACGACATCAACCAGATTGAAGGCGTGGTGCACATGCGCCAGATCGCCAGCCTGCTGACCCATGACCAGCTGACGTACGAGTCGCTGCTGGGCGCCTGCCTGGAACCCTACTTCATCCCGGAAAGCACGCCACTCTCCACCCAACTGATCAACTTCCAGAAACAGAAACGGCGCATCGGCATCGTCGTCGACGAATACGGCGAAGCCTTGGGCATCGTTACCCTGGAAGATATTCTGGAAGAGATCGTCGGCGACTTTAACCATCAGGACCTGGCCCACAGCCCGGAAATTCATCCCCAGGCCGACGGCACACAAATCATCGACGGCACCGCCAACATCCGCGAGATCAACAAGGCCCTGGATTGGCACCTGCCCTGCGACGGCCCCAAGACCCTCAACGGCCTGATCACCGAAGCCCTGGAAAACCTGCCCGACAGCAGCGTATGCCTGAAGATCGGCCCCTACCGCCTGGAAGTTCTGCAACTGGCGGAGAATCGGGTGAAGAGCGTGCGCATCTGGCCCGCCAGCCTCAAGCCTGCGGCCGCAGCAGAGGTTTGAGCTGCGCGGCCAGCCCCTTGGCCCACACCTGATAACCCAGTGCCGACGGGTGATAGCCATCAACGGCCAGGTATTCGCGGGCAAACTCCAGCTCGACTGCACAATGCTGCGCACCTAACTGCTCGGCCAGACGGCGCAGGTGCCGATCCAGCAGTGCCCCGCGCAGCCCCAACACCTGACGCAGTAGCCACGGCAAGGCGGCAAAGTGCTGCAACGGCGGCACACTGGTAAACGCCACCTGCGCGCCATGGGCCTGCAATGCCCGAGTCATCTGCACCAACGCCTGGCGCCAGGCACGCAAAGAGCTGAGGTGAGTGGTGTCATTCACCCCAAAGACCAGCACCACCAGATCCACGGGCGCGGCCAAGCCTTGCGGCAACAACCGCTGCTGCGCCTGGGCCACGGTAATGCCGTTCTCGCCACAGGCCTGCCAGGCCACGGCACATTGCTGCTGCTCAACCAGAGCCTGCGCCAACTGGCCGGCCAGCGCCTGCGCCTGAGAGTCGACACCGACCCCGGCCACCGTCGACTCCCCCAATAGCAGCAGTCGCAATGGCGTACCGGCCAGCACCGCACCACTCAAGCCGTGTTGCGGGCCTTCAGCTTCAGGCAAGCGCAGGGCCGTGCGCCGGGTATACAGGGCCATCGGTAGCAAGACCGGCAACAGTGGCAGCGCCAGCAGCCACCAGCCCCACAGCCGAGCGCGCATCACAGATTGACGCTGACCGCCTGGGCCGCGCGCAACGCTTTGGCCCGCGCCGCCTCGATCGACTCATCGCGCGCCAGGGCCACCCCCATGCGCCGCTGACCAGACACTTGCGGCTTGCCAAACAGGCGCAAGGCCGTGTCCGCTTCACTCAGGGCCGCGGCCAGATTGCCGAAGCTGACCTGCCGCGACTCACCGTCCACCAGAATCACCGCTGAGGCCGACGGCCCGAGCTGGCGAATGGCCGGGATTGGCAGGCCAAGAATCGCCCGCGCATGCAGGGCGAACTCCGACAGCTCCTGGGAGATCAGGGTCACCAGACCGGTGTCATGGGGGCGCGGCGACACTTCGCTGAACCACACCTGATCGCCCTTGACGAACAACTCAACGCCAAACAGGCCGCGACCACCCAATGCCTCGGTGACCGCCCGCGCTACCCGCTCGGATTCGGCCAGGGCCGCCGGATTCATGGCCTGGGGCTGCCAGGACTCGTGATAGTCGCCCTTGACCTGACGGTGGCCGACCGGCGCGCAGAAAGTGGTGCCGCCGGCATGGCGCACGGTCAGCAAGGTGATTTCGTAGTCGAAGTCGATAAAGCCCTCAACGATCACCCGGCCCTTGCCGGCGCGCCCGCCTTCCTGGGCGTAATCCCAGGCGGCTTGCAGATCGGCAGTGCTTTTCAGCAGCGACTGGCCCTTGCCGGACGAACTCATGATCGGCTTGACCACGCAGGGATAGCCAATGCGCCCGACTGCCGCAGTGTAAGCCTCCAGGGTGTCGGCAAACTCATAGGGCGAGGTCGGCAGGCCCAGCTCTTCAGCCGCCAGGCGACGGATGCCCTCGCGATTCATGGTCAGCTGCGCGGCACGGGCGCTGGGGATCACGGTAAAACCTTCGGCCTCCAGCTCCACCAGGGTCGCAGTGGCAATCGCCTCGATCTCGGGAACGATGTAATGGGGCTGTTCCAGCTCGATCACCGCGCGCAAGGCGGCGCCGTCGAGCATATTGATCACGTGATGACGGTGCGCCACCTGCATGGCCGGCGCATCGGCGTAGCGGTCCACGGCAATCACCTCAACGCCCAGGCGCTGCAACTCGATCACCACTTCCTTGCCCAGCTCACCCGAGCCACAGAGCAATACACGGGTGGCGCTGGACGACAGCGGCGTGCCAATACGGGGCATGGTCATTCCTCAGAAAATTAAAATTTACGGTGCGACGGTCAGAAACTGCCCTTGCGCCCGCGCTCGCTCGGCGCAACGCAGCAGCACCTGACGGCGCTCGGCATTGTCCATGCGCCCCCAGCGGGTGATTTCCGCGGCGCTGCGCTGGCAGCCGATGCAGATGTCAGCCTCATCCAGCGCACAGACATGCACGCAGGGCGAGGCCACGGGTGTTTCAGTGTTCATCAGTCAGTCTGTTCCTGCAGGTCGCGGGCATAGCGCTTGGCGTTGTGCACATAGTGGGCGGCGCTGGCTTCGAGCATCTTCTTCTGCGGTTCGCTCAGCTCGCGCACCACCTTGCCGGGCGAACCCACGACCAGACAGCCGTCAGGGATTTCCTTGCCCTCGGGAATCAGCGCATTGGCGCCGATGATGCAGTTCTTGCCGATCTTGGCGCCATTGAGCACCACCGCATTGATGCCGATCAGGCTGTAATCGCCCACCGTGCAGCCATGCAGCATGACGTTGTGACCGATAGTCACGCCCTTGCCCAGGGTCAGCGGAAAGCCCATGTCGGTGTGCATCACCGTACCGTCCTGGACGTTGCTGTTCTCGCCGATATGAATCAGCTCGTTGTCACCGCGCAGTACGGCGTTGAACCACACGCTGGCGCCGGCCTCCAACTTGACCTTGCCGACCAGCGTGGCATTCGGCGCCACCCAGCTTTCAGGATGGGTTTCAACGCGGGCGTCGCCCAGACGGTATTTCATGCCATTGCCCTCGGTACGGGTTAAGACCAGCAGCGCCGGTCAGCGCAGATGGATAAAGGAAGCCGGCGGCGTATGCAGCTCGATGCCGGCGTCGTAGAGCAGATTGATCAACTCGACCACCATGATCGCCGTCAGCCCCCAGATCTTGTACTCGCCATAGCGGTAACTGGGTACGTACCAACTTTTGCCCAGATAATCGATGCGGTGCGTGGTCTCGCGCGGATCGTCGAGGAAGAACGCCAACGGCACGGAAAACACCGCGGCAATCTCACCATCGTTGGGTTGGTACTCGACAAAGTCCGGCACGAAACCGACATAGGGCGTGACCTGAATCCCGTGCCGCGACACCAGGGTGCTCAACGGCCCGAGCACCTCCACCAGACCAGGTGGCAGGCCGATTTCCTCGTGCGCCTCGCGCAGCGCCGTGCCGATCAGGTCGAGATCTTCCGGGTCGCGCCGGCCACCGGGAAACGCCACCTCGCCGCCGTGGGTGGACAAGCCATCGGCGCGCAAGGTCAGGACTAATTCAGGCTCGGCACTGCGGGTGATCGGCACCAGCACGGCCGCCTCCGGCAAGCCAGCGCCAACCCCCAGCATCAGGGGGGTGTAGGCCTGCACGCGACGAAGCAGGTCATCCAGCATCAGACGTTCTCGGTGGTTAATTATCTCTGGCATCATGGCACGAAGATGCACGTCGCCCAAGCCCCGGCCCAGCAGCGCGCAGTCACTCCTTTGTTTCGCTGGCCAGCGCTTCTGGCCGGCCTGATACGGCCTGGAGCCACCATGAAATTCTGCAGCCAGTGCGCCAGCCCGGTCGAACAGCGCATCCCTGAGGGCGACAATCGCCTGCGCTTTGTTTGCCCGCAGTGCCAGACCATCCACTACCAGAACCCGCGCATCATCGCCGGCTGCCTGCCGGTGTGGGGCGAGCAAGTGCTGCTGTGCCGCCGCGCCATTGAGCCGCGCCGCGGTTTCTGGACCCTGCCCGCCGGCTTTATGGAAAACGGCGAAACCCTGGAACAGGCCGCCGCCCGCGAAACATTGGAGGAGGCCTGCGCTCGCGTACACGGCATGCAGCTCTACACCCTGTTCGACCTGCCCCATATCAATCAGGTCTATATGCTGTTTCGCGCCGAGCTGGCGGACCTGGACTTCGCCGCCGGCGAAGAGAGCCTGGAGGTGCGTCTGTTCGACGAGCAGCAGATCCCCTGGTCAGAGCTGGCTTTCCCGACCATCGGCCGTACTTTAGAATGCTACTTCGCTGACCGGGCCACTCAACACTTTCCGGTACGCAACGAGCCGCTGGCGGCCTTGCGCGCGCACCACAAGAAAGCCTGACCGCCTGACGGTCCCAATATCCGGGAAATTGCTCTAATGCGTTGGTTGTTCGCCGTACTCTGCCTGTCCATAGCCACTCTCTCCCACGCTAACGCCACGCCAGCACTGAGCGGTAAAACCATCGACAAGGTGCTGGTGATCAAGGCCACCCGCCAACTGCACCTGATCAGCCACGGGCAAACCCTGAAAAGCTATCGCATCTCCCTCGGCAAGCAGCCCAAGGGCGCGAAGATGCGTGAAGGCGACAAACGTACGCCGGAAGGTTTCTATTGGCTCGACTGGCGCAAGACCAGCGAGAACTACAACCTGGCAATGCACATTTCCTACCCCAACAGCCGCGACAAAGCCCAGGCCGCCAAGCAGGGCGTTTCCGCCGGGAGCATGATCATGATTCACGGCACCCCGGTCGACGAGGAATACCCGGAGTGGTACTTCAAGACCCTGGACTGGACCAACGGCTGCATCGCCATGAGCAACACCGACATGCGCGAAGTCTGGAATCTGGTGAAAGACGGCACGCTGATCGAGATCCGCCCCTAACAGGCCGCTGAAAAACTACCTGCGTTGGCAATACTGCGTTAAGAACGGCCTCAAAATGCTCATTTACAACTCGTAAACTCCGCTTTTTCGGCCGTTCTTGCCTTGTCTTGCCTGCCTCGCCTACATTTTTCAACGGCCTGCTAAGCCATTGCCACAGAGAGCAAAAAGGCGCCCGCGGGCGCCTTTTTTATGTGGGCAGAGTTACAGCAACAAATCCGACAAGCGCCATACCTCAAACGCCGGGGTTTCATACGGATGGCTCTGACGCAGGGCCTTGACCGCCGCATGGATCAGCTCATCCGCCACCACCATTTCAACCTTCCACTCCGCCACGACTTCCAGCACACCCTGGCTGCCGAGAAATGGCTGACTACCGGCCAGCGGACGAAACTGGCCCTGCCCCAACACCTGCCAGGCGCAGCTGTCATATCCGCCAACCCGCCCGCCACCGGCAGCAAACACCGCCTGTTTGACCGCTTCCACATGACTGTCAGGTACATAAAAGCACAGCTTGTACATCAAGACTCCGAAGCAGCCACGCAGCCGCAAACAATCCAGGCGTCCGAGCATTAACGGTGAAACAACCTTGTTGCGCGCATACTGCCATAGCTAGTGGCACTTTGCCTTGATCGACACGGGATGGCCGTCGCAAAAGCCGCAGGTACTGCACGAGCGAACATTGTTAACGCCAACCAGAACACAGATTCAACGGTGACTGACGCGTCGGAGCAGTCGGCCGGCAAGGCATTGCCCTTTTCTGGTAAGCGCCTGCCGCACGCATATCCCAATACCGCCCTGCAGGCCGCCACTGGCGGGCCCGAGCGGCTGGCGTGAAACCTGCAATGAGCCAGGCATTGACGGATAAGGACGCTACCCCCATGACCAGTATTGCCGCGCGCTTTCTACCTTCCAGCTACATGACGCCGAGCAGCAAGCCGGCGGACAGCGCCACAAGCCAGCAGAACAGCCAGACCACTAAAGCCCCGCAGGACCCCATCGGCGAGCTGAAGAAGTACGCCGCCTCGCTGACCAACCAGCACCGCGCCGGGCTGTTCAGCGCCATGGCCAAAACCAATGGCAGCCAGGCGACGAGCAGCCCGACCCTGAGCACCAGCAACGCCATGCAGCTGCCGGATGTGGCCAACCTCGATCGCGATGAGGCGGCTCGCTTGCTCGCCCAAGTCGACAAGATGCTCGACAAAGATCTGGATGCGCGCCTGACGTTCAGCGGCAGCAACGGCAAAGAGCAAACCGACTCGCTGAGCACTTACCGTGACTGGCTGCAGGCCAAGGGCGGGATCAACACCTACGCCTGAGCACATCGCAGCGCGCCAGCCACGCCAGAGTCAGGCACTCAGGCGTTGCAACTCACGACGGACCATCTGGGCGTAGCTCGACGGCGTCAGGGCATACAACTCGCTCGCCACCCAGGCCAGCCAGCGACCACCCAATTGCGTTTTGGCCGCCAGCAGCCGCTGGGCTTCGGCCTCGGCGCGGGCCTGGTGATGCTGATGAAAGGCCGCGCGGCTGGGCTTGGCTTGGGGCTGCTCGGCGGGTGCGGAGGGTTCACGCATAGGGGTTCTCTTCACGGGATAAGGCCTGCATCAGGCTAGAGCAGCGCCAGCACACCCTGTGTCACCACACGGGTGGTTTCAGTACCAAATTCGCAATGACCCTCGTGGGCCAGAAATGTGTGCACGGCGTCTTCGATGCGCGTTGCCAGCGCGCCCTCATGCCATTGATAACGCAGCAGCAAGGCCGCACTGAGGATCGCCGCCAGCGGGTTGGCGCGACCGCTGCCGACGATGTCCGGGGCGCTGCCATGCACCGGCTCGGCCAGGGCCAGGCCCGAGCCCCAGTTCAGCGACGGCGCCAGGCCGAGGCCGCCACTCCAGTGGCAGGCCAGATCGGAGAGGATGTCGCCAAACAGGTTGCTGGTGACGATCAGGTCGAAGGTCTCCGGACTCTGCACCAGTTGCAGGGCAGCGACGTCCACCAGCCGTTCATCCAGCAGGGCACCAAAACCTTCGGCTTCCAGCACCTCACGGCAGCTGTCGCGAAACAGCCCGCACGTCAGTGGCAAGACATTGGCCTTGTGCACCAGGGTAATCCGCCGAGCGCCACGGGCCTGGGCCACTTCCACGGCGCAGTGAGCCAAACGCTGGCTGGCCGCGCGGCTGATGACCCGCTCGGCAATCGCCACCCCGGGGCTTTCCCAGTGCTCACGACCGCTGTACAGTCCTTCGCTGTTCTCGCGCAAAATCAGCAAATCCACCCCGGCCTTGGGGGATACCGCCGGCCAACTGCGCACCGGACGCAGGTTGACGTTGAGGCCCAGGCGCTGACGCAAGGTCAGGATCGCGCTGCGATAGCCCTCGACCCGCCGGCTGGGCGAAGACACCGCGCCAAACAGGCCGGCACCGCAGGCACTCATGCACGCCAGCGTGGAGTCCGGCACCGCCGTGCCGTGGCGGACGAAACAGTCCCAGCCTGCCTCGGCTTCCTGCACGCGCACATCCGGCAGCAGTTTCTCCAGCACCGCCACGGCAGCCGGCAGCACTTCCGGGCCGATGCCGTCACCGGCGATAACACAGAGTGAATGACTCATGGTCGAGGCTCCTGCACGCGGCCAGCCAGCAGCAGGCCACTAAGAATCAAGGCACCGCCGGCCCAGTGATAGGCCTGCAAGCCTTCGCCGAGCAGCAACCACCCAAGCAAGGCGGTGAACACCGGCATCAGGTAATTGCTCATGGCTGCTCGCGAAGCGCCCAGTTCACGCACGCCAAGGTTCCACAGGTGATAGGCCAGCACCGAGGCACAGAGCGCGGTATAGAGGATCGCCAGCAAGTTGGCTGGGCTGGCGGCAAAACGCGCACCGCGCCAAAGGTCATAGGCATACAACGGCGTCAGCATCAGGGTGCCCAGCAGCACCAGCGCGCCCAGCAGGGTCAGGGGCGGCAACTGAAAGTACGCCTGCCAGCGCCGCAACAACAGCGAGTACAGCGCCCAGTCGAGGGTCGCCAGCAGCATCAACAGATCGCCCTGGGCGAATGACAGGCCGCCGAGCACCGCCCAGTCGCCCCGCCCAATCAGCCAAAGCAACCCAGCCATGGCCAAAAGCAAGCCGAGCCAGGCGCGGCGGCTGGGCCATTGGCCGAGCAACAGGCCGGCGCCGATAAAAGTGGCCAGCGGCAGGCAGGTGCTGACCAGGCTGATATTGATTGCGGCGGTGGTTTGCGCGGCGCTGTAGAGCAGGCAGTTGTACAGGCTGATGGCCAGCAACGCGGCCAACCACAAGCGCCAGCCGGCACTGCGCAGGGTCTCGCGCTCACGCCATAGCGACGGCCCGACCAGCGGCAGAAGAATCAGTAAAGCCACGCTCCAGCGCCAGAACGCCAGGCTGAAGGGCGGAATTTCCGCCACAAAGGCACGCGCCACCAGCGAGTTGCCGGCCCAGAACAGGCTGGCCAGCGCCAGCCCCGCCCATGCCAGCAGGGCGGCACGCGGCATCAGGACAACCCGAGCGGACGCAGGCGGTAATGGGCCGGCAATTGCTCCAGGCCGCTGACGGTGACGTTGAGATTCTTCCAGCGACCGTCCTTGATGCCATAGATGCAGCCATGCACCGACAGCGACTGGCCACGGTGCCAAGCGTTCTGCACGATGGTGGTGTGGCTGACGTTGGCCACCTGATGGATGACGTTCAGCTCGCAGAGGCGATCGACCCGCTCTTCCTCGGTGGCGAATTGAGCGATGTGTTCGCGCTGCTCGTAGTAGAGGTCACGGATGGTCCGCAGCCAGCCGTCGATCAAGCCGAACTGGGTGTCCTGCATGGCCGCGCGCACACCGCCGCAGCCGTAGTGGCCGGTGACCAGGATGTGTTTAACCTTGAGCACATCGACCGCGTACTGGATCACCGACAGACAGTTGAGGTCGGTGTGCAGCACCACGTTGGCGACGTTGCGATGGACGAACAAGTCGCCGGGCAACAGACCGACAATCTCGTTGGCCGGTACCCGCGCATCGGAGCAACCAATCCACAGGTACTCGGGAGCCTGCTGCTGGGCCAGTTTCTCGAAAAATGCCGGATCTTCTTCCTTGATCGCTTCAGCCCAGCGCTCATTGTTCTCGAACAGGTGCTCCAGATCTTTCATACCGCATGCTCCCCTAAAACCGATGGGCACCCTAAGGCCCGCGCGTGTGCTTTGACAAGCATGATCAGGCTGACGTCACAGCCTGTTACAGAGTCAGCGGCAAGAGCGGCGCGCCCTACACAACGTGCTCCGTGCAGGCTCAATCCAGCAGGGTACAGGCCATCACCAGGGCGTCTTCACGGCCACCGACGGCGGGGTAGTAATCGCGGCGACGGCCGACTTCATTGAAGCCGTAGCGCTCGTACAGGCGATAAGCCGACTGGTTGCTGGCGCGCACTTCGAGGAAGCACTCGCCGGCTTTCAGCTCCAGGGCACGTTGCATAAGGCGCTCCAGCAGCAGCAAGCCGAGGCCGCGGCCCTGGCTCTCGGCCTTGACGGTGATATTGAGCAAGTGCGCCTCGTCGATGATCACATTGATCACCCCGTGGCCGACCTGTTGCTCGCCTTCGAACATCACCCAGCAGTCGTAGGAATTCAGGCTGTCCTGAAAGATCCCGCGGGTCCAGGGATGGCTGAAGGCGGCATATTCAATTTTCAGTACGGCATCGAGATCGCCGGCGGTCATCCGCCGGAAGGTTACGGCATCGCTCATTCTGTGCTTTTCCAGCGCGGCATCAGGCGGCGCATGGCCTGCCACAGCTCGGCCTTGCGGTAAGGTTCATCCATCAGCAGCTCCAGCCCGGGCATGGCCCAGGCCGAACCCAGCCCGTCAATTTGCAGTTCGCGGTTATAGGCCTCGGCATCGCCTTCGCCGGCAAAACGAATGGCCGATTCGCCCAGCAGCCACAGGCAGACACAACCGCCCGGCTCTTCCAGGCGCGCAGCGACGAAGCTCTGCACGTATTCCATCGCCGCCTGCGGCCCTTGCTCCAGGCTGCCGCGGGACAACAGCGGCCAGCGTACCGGCTCGCCGATCAACTGCGGGCTGTCCGGCAAACCAGCGGCGCGCAGCAGATCACGCAGCAGTAGATAGGCCGGATCGCGGCGACTGAAGGCTTCGCCATTGGGCAACTCGACCAACAACGCACAACTACCGGCGCGCAGCAGTTGCAGGCTGAAACGCGGCGGTGGCAGCGCTTTGACCTTGGCAGCCGCTGGCGCCTCGGCTTCGTTCGCTGCGTCGGCAACCGCCGTCTGGCGGGCCTGGGCCGCTGGACGCGGCACCTCAACGCGCGGCCGCGGCGCACTCGGCAAAGCCGCAACAGGCGCGATCGAGCCAAGCGGTGGCGGCTCATCGTCAACCGGCGGCGACTCAAGCAGCACCTCAGCCAGAGCAGGTTCTTCAGCCTCAGGCTGCCACAGCGGCCGCGCCGGTGCAGCAAACGGCAGGGTCACCCGTGGCAGCCAGTTGGCTACCTGCATGGCGCTGAGGTACAGGCGCCGGCGAGCTTCGTCGATCAAATGTCAGCCACTTGCGGATGGGCTTTGGCGGCGCTGGCCTGCATCAGGTTAAGGGCGTTGATATAGGCCTTGGCCGACGCCACCAGGATGTCGGTGTCGGCACCATTGCCGTTGACGATGCGCCCGGCTTTTTCCAAACGCACGGTGACCTCACCCTGGGAATCAGTGCCCTGGGTGATGGCGTTGACCGAATACAGCTGCAAGTTAGCCGTGGAGTTGGCGATCGACTCGATGGCCTTGAAGGTCGCATCCACCGGGCCAGAGCCCTGGGACTCGGCATGCTGCTCGCAGCCATCGACACTGAGAACGATCTTGGCTTCCGGCACCTCGCCGGTTTTCGACGCCACTTCCAGGCACACCAGCTTGAAGTGCTCGGGGGTTTCATCGCTCAGGGTGTCGGACACCAGGGCCTGCAGGTCTTCGTCGAAGATCTCGTGCTTCTTGTCCGCCAGCGCCTTGAAGCGAGCAAAGGCAGCGTTCAGCTCGCTCTCACCGGCCAAGGCGATACCCAGCTCGTCGAGGCGCGCACGGAAGGCGGCGCGCCCGGAGTGCTTGCCCATGACCATCTTGTTGGCATTCCAGCCCACCGATTCGGCGGACATGATTTCGTAGGTCTCGCGGTGTTTGAGCACGCCGTCCTGGTGAATGCCCGACTCGTGGGCAAAGGCGTTGGCACCGACAATGGCCTTGTTCGGCTGCACCGGAAAGCCGGTGATGCCCGACACCAGGCGCGAGGCGCTGAGGATGTGCGGGGTGTCGATGCGGGTGTGTACGCCGAGCAGGTCTTCACGGGTTTTGATCGCCATGACGATCTCTTCCAGCGCGGCGTTGCCTGCCCGCTCGCCAAGACCGTTGATGGTGCACTCAACCTGGCGGGCGCCAGCAACCACGGCGGCCAAGGAGTTGGCCACGGCCAGACCCAGGTCGTTGTGACAATGCACAGAGAACACCGCTTTATCGGCATTCGGCACACGATTGAGCAGTTGCGCAATCATCTCCGCGTACTGGTGCGGGATGGCATAACCCACAGTGTCGGGGATGTTGATGGTGCGCGCGCCAGCGTCGATGGCCGCCTCGATGATGCGGCAGAGGAAGTCGATCTCCGAACGACCCGCGTCCTCGCAGGAGAACTCGACATCGCTGCACAGGTTGCGGGCGTGCTTCACCGCGTGCACAGCCTGGGCCACCACCTGGTCCGGCTGCATGCGCAGCTTGTACTGCATATGGATCGGGCTGGTGGCGATAAAGGTGTGGATGCGCCCGGAGTTGGCGCCCTTGAGGGCTTCGGCGGCACGCTCGATATCCGCATCCAGGGCCCGCGACAGGCTGCACACGGTGCTGTCTTTGATGTTATCGGCAATCGCCTTGACCGCCGCAAAGTCGCCAGGGCTGGCGATGGCAAAGCCCGCCTCGATCACGTCGACACGCATACGCTCCAGGGCCTTGGCGATGCGCAGCTTTTCTTCGCCGGTCATGGACGCACCGGGGCTCTGCTCGCCATCGCGCAAAGTGGTATCGAAAATAATGACGCGGTCGTTGCTGCTCATGCTGGGTTCCTCACGGATGCGCAGAAGCACAGGCCCGGCATTGGAGCCTGTGTCGATAAAGGTTGATTGTCGCGTGAAATGCCGCGGGCGGGAAGCGCGGCGCGCCGTCGCGGCTAAAGCCCCGCCCACATCCCAGAAAGCACAACGCCCACCAAAATGGCGGGCGTTGTGTTTGGATAGAGCCTTTAGCGCTGATGGGTATCGCTTCGTTCAACCCATCCTACGGTCTGATCGAGCATGTAGGGTGGATGTCGCTCTTTACATCCACCACCAGTTGTTCACAGACGACCAACGGTGGAAAACGCTTCGCGGTTTTCCACCCTACGCCAGATCAGAGCGCCTGATCCCAGGGACGGTCGCCGTGGGCGTCCTTAATCCGGGTCGGCAAGCCCATGACGTCGAGCAACTTGAGGAACGGCTCGGCCGGCAGCTCTTCGACGTTGACCATGCGCTGGGCATCCCACTCGCCGCGAGCGACCAGCAAGGCAGCAGCTACCGGCGGTACACCGGCGGTGTAGGAAATACCCTGGCTATCGGTCTCGGCATAGGCTTCGGCGTGGTCGGCGACGTTGTAGATAAACAACTCAGCCGGCTTGCCATCCTTGCTGCCTTTGACCAGATCGCCGATGCAGGTCTTGCCGCTGTAACCCGGCGCCAGCGAGGACGGATCGGGTAGCACGGCCTTGACCACTTTCAACGGCACCACTTGCAGCCCTTCGGCGGTGGTGACCGGCTGCTCGGAGAGCAAACCAAGGCTCTTCAGCACGGTGAAGACGTTGATGTAGTGAGCGCCGAAGCTCATCCAGAAGCGCACGTTGGGCACATTCAGGTTCTTCGACAACGAATGCACTTCGTCGTGGCCGGTCAGGTACAGGTCCTGCTCGCCAACCACGGGCAAATCGTCGGTGCGCTTGACTTCGAACATGGTGTTGCTGGTCCACTGGCTGTTCTGCCAGCTCCACACTTGCCCGGTGAATTCGCGGAAGTTGATTTCCGGGTCGAAGTTGGTGGCGAAATACTTGCCATGGGACCCAGCATTGACGTCGAGAATGTCGATCGAGTCGATCTGATCGAAATACTGTTGCTGGGCAAGTGCGGCCCACGCATTGACCACGCCTGGGTCGAAACCGACGCCGAGGATCGCGGTGATGCCACGCTCCTGGCATTCGGCCAGGTGCTTCCACTCGTAATTGCCGTACCAAGGTGGCGCTTCGCAGACCTTGCCCGGCTCTTCGTGGATGGCGGTGTCCAGATAGGCCGCGCCAGTCTCGATGCAGGCACGCAGCACTGACATGTTGAGAAAGGACGAGCCGACGTTGATCACGATCTGCGATTCGGTCGCACGGATCAGCGCTTTGGTTGCTTCGATATCCAGCGCATTCAGGGCAAACGCCTGAATCTCGGCCGGCTGCTTCAAGCTGCCTTTAGCCTTTACGCTGTCGATGATGGCCTGGCATTTGGAGATGTTGCGCGACGCGATAGCAATACGACCGAGTTCGTCGTTGTGCTGCGCGCACTTGTGGGCCACCACCTTGGCGACACCTCCTGCACCAATGATCAGAACATTCTTCTTCAATTTAGCTGTATCTCCTTTAACCGCCGACTGTCAGACCCCGTTCACGATCTTGCGAGCTAGAGATAAACGGTGGCAAAAAGGGCCGAGGAAGCGCAGTTTACGTGCTGTAAATGAGCATTCCGAGGCCCTTTTCAACGCCGTTTAGCCGACGCGCAGCTGATCGTGGGCGGGGTCTCAGGACAGGCTGGACAGGTAATCATCAAACCCAAATTCACGAACCAGCTCGACGCTGCCGTCGAGTTGTCGTACTGCAATGGCCGGCATTTTCAGGCCGTTAAACCAGTTCTTTTTGACCATGGTGTAACCCGCTGCGTCGATAAACGACAGGCGATCGCCGATGGTCAGCGGACGATCGAATGGGTACTCACCGAAGATGTCGCCGGCCAGGCAGGATTTACCGCACACCATGTAGGTGTGTTCGCCGTCGCAGGGTTCCATCTTGGCGTTGAGGCGGTAGATCAACAGATCGAGCATGTGCGCTTCGATAGAGCTGTCGACTACAGCCAGGTGCTTACCGTTATAAAGGGTGTCGAGCACCGTGACTTCCAGCGAGGAACTCAGGGTGATCGCAGCCTCGCCCGGCTCCAGGTAAACCTGCACGCCGTAGGCCTGAGAGAACGCCTTGAGGCGCGCGCAGAACTGGTCGAGTGGATAGCCTTCGCCGGTGAAGTGAATGCCGCCCCCCAGGCTGACCCACTGCACTTGGTGCAGCAGATGACCGAAGCGCTCTTCGATGGTGGTGAGCATCTGGTCGAACAGCTCGAAACTGCCGTTCTCACAGTTGTTGTGGAACATAAAGCCGCTGATCTTATCCATCACAGCGGCAATCTTTTCCGCGTCCCACTCGCCCAGGCGGCTGAACGGACGGGCCGGGTCGGCCAGCAGGTAATCGGAGCTGCTCACCTGCGGATTGACCCGCAGACCGCGAATAGTGCCTTCGGTGTCGGCGGCGAAACGCTCAAGCTGGCCAATGGAGTTGAAGATAATCTTGTCGCAGTTGGCGACCATTTCTTCGATTTCATCATCGGCCCACGCCACGCTATAGGCATGGGTCTCGCCGCTAAACTTCTGCCGCCCCAGCTTGAGCTCATACAGCGACGACGAAGTGGTGCCGTCCATGTATTGCTCCATCAGGTCGAACACCGACCAGGTGGCAAAGCACTTGAGCGCCAGCAGAGCTTTGGCGCCGGACTGCTCACGTACGTAGGCGATCTTCTGCAGATTGACCAACAGCTTCTGCTTATCGATAAGGTAGTACGGCGTCTTGATCATCTGGATGCCCATGCAAAGTCAGCCGGCAGGAAACCGGCAATGCCGGTCCCCGTAAAAAAGTGGAGGCGAATTGTGCCGGCAACTGCCCCATACCGAAAGAGCAACGGGGATATTTCGTCGACCTGGCGACCGCAGGTAACGCCAGATCACAGGGCTAAATACAGATTGCAGAGCGGCGTAATCGATCCGTTAACGCCGGGCAGGATGCCCGGCACGAATGACAGA
>JAXHOM010000003.1:0-42367 GCA_034519305.1 Pseudomonas sp. | reverse complement strand
ATCAGCCTGGCTCTGCCGCGCTTTCTCGCCGGTGAGCCGATCAACCTGCGGCAGGCGAGCTGGCAAGGCGAACGCATCTACTGGAATGGCGACCAGCACATAGAAGCCTTTGCCTGCGCCATTGCTTATGCACGCATGCGAGGCCTGGAAATCAGCCTGCCCGCCGAGCTGACCCGCTACCGCCTCAACCCTACCGGCATCGCCGAACTGCAACAGCGCTATCACATGCTGGCCATGCCCGTGCAAGCCTGGATCGACCCCGCATTTATGGCCTTGCTGCTGGATAACGGCCTGCCCTATGCACGCCTGTCGTTACTGCGCACACCGGGTGCACCGGAGTTCTTGCTGCTGCCCAAAGCCGACAGTGCCGCCATGGCCCTCGGTGAAGGCCTGCGCCTGGCGGGCGCCGCCGATGGTGTGAGCTACTTGCAAACGCTCACGCACTAAGTAGCAATCCCCTCTAGCTCGACACAACTGCCTGACCCAGAAAGCAACAACCCCCGCTAAAAGCGAGGGCTGTTGGGCTTTAACAGCTAGCGGCTAACGGTCAGACAGTGCTCACCCCATGCTGGCTGCTTTGCGCCAGATCGAACAGCTCGCGACCGGCCACTGCATACATGGCGTAGTCAACACTGGTAGCAGCGCGCAACTCGGCCAGCATGGCACGCCAGCGGGCCACCAGATGGGCGTGCTGCTCCAGCCAGAGGGCCGTGCGAGCTTCTATATCCTCCGGTGCATCAACCATCTGCAACAGCGATACGGTGATCGCCCGCTGCTGCCAGTCAAGATCATCCCGGAAGGCTTCCCGTGCCAGCCCCTGCCAGTTGTTGTCCACCGGCAGGCTGGTGATCTGCTGCAGGTACCAGGTCAGGTCCAGCGCACCGCCGACAGCAAAGTAGGCACTGGCCACCCGCGCCGGGTCCTGGCCGGTCACGTCGGAGGCCTCAATGATCGGCAACAAGGTGTACAGGTGACTGGTGCCCGCCACCACCCGCGCCAACGCCTCAGGCGTACCCGCCTCGACATAACCTTGGAAGCGCGCCAGCCATTGCTCGCGCACTGGGCCGTCAAGCAGCTCATCCAGGCGGCCGGCCAGGGCTTCCACCCGTGGCGCAAAATGCGCCACATCACGGGCAGCATCCAGCTCGGTGCGGCGATTGCGCAGGAACCAGCGCGTAGTGCGCCGCCCCAGGCGCATCAATTCGTCCATCAAGGTCAGCTGCAGTTCAGCCGGCACCTGATAGTCCAGCGCCTCGATCTGCTGCCACCAGTGCGGCAGGCGGAACACATCACGGACGATCACGTAGGCACCCGCCACATTGGCGGCACTCATACCGGTGGACTCTTTCATGCGCTGCACAAAGGTGATGCCCATGTGATTGACCAGGTCGTTGGCAATCTGGGTGCTGACGATTTCGCGTTTGAGGCGGTGGCGCCCCATGGCCTCGGCGAACTTCACGCTGAGCAACGGTGGAAATGCCGTGCGCATGTCACGCGCCAAGTACTCGTCGTCTGGCACCTGGGATTTCAGCAGCGATTCTTTGAGGTCAATCTTGCTGTAGGAAATCAGCACCGCCAGCTCTGCGCGGGTCAGCGCCTGGCCATTGGCAATGCGCTCGGCCAGTTGCTCATCGCTGGGCAAAAATTCCAGTGCCCGGTCCAGCTTGCCGTCGGCTTCCAGGGCCGCCATCAGGCGTTTGTATTCAGCAATCCTCTCCCGCGCGCGGCGCTGGGCCAGTGACAGGGCCTGGGTCTGCTTGTAGTTGTTGCCCAGCACCAGGCTGCCTACCGCGTCGGTCATTTCGGCCAGCAGCTTGTTGCGTTGCTTGCCGGTCATGTCCCCAGACGCAACGATCTCATTGAGGAGAATCTTGATATTCACCTCATGGTCAGAGCAGTCCACGCCGCCGGCATTGTCGATGAAGTCGGTATTGCCGGCACCACCATGGAGGTTGTACTCAACCCGGCCGAGCTGGGTCATGCCCAGGTTGCCGCCCTCGCCCACCACCTTGGCGCGCAATTCGCGACCATCGACACGCAAGGCGTCGTTGGCCTTGTCGCCGACATCAACATGGCTTTCCTGACTGGACTTCACATAGGTGCCGATCCCGCCATTCCACAGCAGATCCACCGGCGCCTTGAGCAGTGCATTGAGCAGCTCGGTCGGCGGCAACTTGTCGGCCTGGATATCGAAGCGGGCCTGCATCTCGGGGCTGATCGGGATGCTCTTGGCGCTGCGCAGGAACAAGCCACCGCCGGCGGAAATCAGGCTGGCATCGTAATCGGCCCACGACGAGCGCGGCAGGTCAAACAAGCGCTTGCGTTCGACAAAGCTCTTGGCCGCATCCGGATTGGGGTCGATAAAGATGTGCATATGGTTGAAGGCTGCGACCATCTGCAGCTTGTCCGACAGCAGCAAGCCGTTACCGAACACGTCGCCAGCCATATCACCGATACCGATGACCGTGGTCAGGTCCTGCTGCACATCAATGCCCATCTCGCGGAAGTGACGCTGCACCGAAACCCAGCCGCCTTTGGCGGTAATCCCCATGCCCTTGTGGTCATAGCCCGCTGAGCCACCGGAAGCAAAGGCATCACCCAGCCAGAAGTCGTACTCGGCAGCAATGCCGTTGGCGATGTCGGAGAAGGTCGCCGTGCCCTTGTCAGCGGCCACCACCAGATAAGGGTCGTCCTTGTCGTGGCGCACCACATTCAGCGGCGGTACCACTGCGCCCTCTTTAAGGTTGTCGGTGATGTCCAACAAGCCACTGATAAAGATGCGGTAGCAGGCAATTGCCTCAGCCTGGATCTCGTCACGGGTGCCGCTGCTCGGCAGCCGGCGCGGAATAAAACCGCCCTTGGCGCCCATCGGCACAATCACCGCATTCTTCACCTGCTGCGCCTTGACCAGGCCCAGCACTTCGGTGCGGTAATCCTCTTCACGATCGGACCAGCGCAGACCGCCACGGGCCACATCGCCAAAGCGCAGGTGCACGCCTTCGACCCGCGGGCAGTAAACAAAGATCTCGAATTTCGGCGTCGGCCGTGGAATATCCGGAATGGCCCGAGGATTGAGTTTGAAGCTGAAATAGGCTTTGGCCTGGCCGTTGCTGTCCATTTGATAGAAGTTGGTGCGCAGCGTGGCCTTCACCAGGTCCAGATAACGGCGCAGGATGCGGTCTTCGTTGAGCACCGCGACATTATCCAGGGCGCTGACAATGGCCTGTTCCAGGCGCTGTTGCTTGTCGGCCAGGTCCTCGGCGGTCATCTTGCGCGACAGGTAGAAACGGGTCTTGAACAGACGCACCAGCTCTTTAGCGATGTCGACATGGTTCACCAGCGTGCTGGCGATGTAGCTCAGATCGAAGCCCAGGCGAATCTGCTTGAGGTAACGGGCATAGGCGCGCAGCAGGGCCACCTCACGCCATGGCATGGCTGCGGTCAGTACCAGACGGTTGAAGCCGTCGTTCTCCGCTGCCCCCTCGACGATGTGCACGAAGGCATCTTGCAAGGTGTCATTAAGTTCCTGGATATCCACATCCAGGCCTTCGGCATAGGTGAAGGCAAAGTCGTGAATCCAGAACTCGCGGCCATTCTGGTGGCGCAGGCGATAGGGGAATTCACCCAGCACCCGCAGACCGAGGTTCTCCAGTATCGGCAACACGTCCGACAGCGCCAGCGGCGAGTCAGCATGGTAAAGCTTGCAATGCAGTTGCTGCTCGGCCGAAGCCAGCGGCTGGTAGAAACTCATCACCAACTTGCGCTCAGGCGACAGGCTGAGCAGGTGCTGCATGTCGACCACGGCCGAATGAGCGGCAAAGCGCTCGCGATAACCGGCCGGGAAGGCATCGGGGAATTCGCTCAGCACATTGGTGCCCTGCGCTTCGCCAAAGGTCTCAACCATCAGGCTGGCGTAGTCGTCCTTCCACGAACGGCAGGCCTGGATCACTTCGCGCTCCAGGCGAGCGACATCAATCTGCTGATGATTCTTCGGGTCAACCCGCAAAATCAGCTGCACCCGCGCCAGCACTGACTCGGAGAAGTAGGTCCAGAATTCGCAATCACTGGCCTGCAGACGCTCCATAAGAATCTGCTGGATCTTCACCCGAATTTCGGTCGAGTAGACATCCCGTGGCACATACACCAGGCAATAGCAGAAGCGACCGTAGGGGTCTTTGCGCAGGAACAGGCGCAGCTTGTTGCGCTCCTGAATCTGCACAATGGAAATGGCCGTACTGAGCAACTCATCCACAGGGGTCTGGAACAGGTCATCGCGCGGCAACACCTCCAGCACCTGCTCCAACTCTTTGCCCAAGTGAGCCTTGGGATCGAAGCCTGAACGCAGGCCGATCTCAGCCACCTTGCGACGAATATAGGGAATGCGGCTGACGCTTTCGGCGTACACACCCGAGGTGTACAGGCCCATAAAGCGGCATTCCTTGACCACCTTGCCTTTGCTGTCGAGCTCACGAATCGAGACAAAATCCGGGTACGCCGGACGATGTACGCGACTGGTTTGCGCCGCTTTGGCGAACGACAGCAGATGAGGCTCGCGCAGGTATTCGACCGCCTGGGGCTCAATGTGCAGATCGTCCTTACCCAGGCCACGGCGCAGGGACTTGGACAAGCCGAGCAACGAGGCATCGTCGTAGACCAGGCTGCCACCGGAGGCATCCGTCAGCACGGTAAATTCTTCGTAGCCGAGAAAGGTGAAGTGGTTGTCCAGCAACCAGCTCATGAACACTTTGATTTCCGCCAGTTCGGCGGCGTCCACCTTGAGTTTGGCTTTATCCAGCCAGGCCAGCAGCTGTTCAGCGCGGGCCTGCATCGCCGGGAAATCCAGTACGGCCAAGCGCACCTCTCCCAGCACGTCCAGCAAGGCTTTCTCCAGCGTGCGCATCTCGCCAACATTGGCGCAGCGGTCGATCTCCAGATAGACCAGCGCCTCCTGCTGCACACCCAGGCCATAGCTGGCCTTGGGCAACACTTCCTGCAACTCGCCACTGGCCGCGCGGCGCACGCTGAACACATTGTTCTGCAGGGTATGAATGCTATAACCCCGGCGGTTCAACTCCATGCGAATGGAGTCCACCAGGAACGGAATATCCTGGTGCAGCACAGCCACCGCGGTGTGGGTGGACTGCCAGCCGTGTTTTTCGTAATCGGGGTTGAACACCTGGATCTGCGGCACTGCCAACTGGAAGTCCCCCAGCAAACGCCAGGCGCAGAGCGTGCAGCCGACGAGGTCGGAGAGTCGTCGCTGGGTCAGTTCCTCAAGGGCGATGATGCCGAAGAATTGTTCAGCGAACAGACCTACTTGTGGCAGGGCCTGCTCACTGACGTGCTGCGCCAGTGCGGCTTGCAGTTGATGCTGGAAGTCGGCTTTGCTGGCTGCGGTGAAGAACGCCATGGTGCTACTCCGTTGCTTGTTATTCGTAGGCCCTAGGGCCGAAGCGCTGCCATAACAACAGCGCAGAGGTTGTGATCAACGTTAGTTCAAGAACCAAATCACAGCTGAGGTTGTCAGACCTTCGCGTGAATAGGTGCTGGGCCCCGTCTTGCTTTAAAGTGGCGCCTTGCAGAGCTGATGAACTCCTCGACCAACCAGTCACATTTGCCAGAAGAGCTTACCGATGGAACACCGTGAGGCGCTTGTCGCGCTGCGACATTTTCTTTCAACCCAGATCCTCGGCCAGGAAAAACTCATTGAAAGGCTGCTGATCGCCTTGCTGGCCGACGGCCACATGCTGGTCGAGGGGGCTCCTGGCTTGGCCAAGACCAAGGCCATCAAGGAACTGGCCGAAGGCATCGAGGCAGAATTCCACCGCATTCAGTTCACACCCGATTTGTTACCGGCTGATATCACCGGCACGGAAATCTATCGCCCGGAAACCGGCAGCTTCGTGTTCCAGCAGGGGCCGATCTTCCACAACCTGGTGCTGGCTGATGAAATCAACCGCGCGCCGGCCAAGGTGCAATCAGCCCTGCTGGAAGCCATGGCCGAACGCCAGGTCAGCGTCGGACGCACCACCTACGCGCTGTCGCCGCTATTTCTGGTAATGGCCACGCAAAACCCGATCGAGCAGGAAGGTACCTACCCGCTGCCGGAGGCCCAGCTCGACCGTTTCCTGATGCACGTGAAAATCGGTTTCCCGGACGCTGCGGTGGAACGCAAAATCCTCCAGCAAGCCCGCGGTGAAGCGCTGAACGGCGAAACCAAACCCGAACACAAGGTCAGCCAGGCGGCGATCTTTGCCGCTCGCAGCGAAATCCTCGGCTTGTACATGGCCGAAGCGGTGGAGGAATACTTGGTGCAGTTGGTGATGGCCACCCGCACCCCGGCCAAGTTCGACCCTGAACTGGCCGAATGGCTGACCTACGGCGCCAGCCCGCGCGGCTCCATCGCCCTCGACCGCTGCGCCCGCGCCCATGCCTGGCTGGCCGGCCGCGACTTCGTCAGCCCGGAAGATATCCAGGCCGTACTTTTCGACGTGCTGCGTCACCGCATCATCCTGTCGTTCGAGGCGGAAGCCGCCGGCATCGATCAGGACCGGGTAATCCAGCGCATTCTCGACGTGGTGGCGGTCGCTTGATGCCAGCTCGCCGCGTAGCCCGGATGCCATCCGGGAGTCTCTACACTCGGTTCCCGGATTGCATCCGGGCTACGCGCTAGCACCATGCACAACCAGCCTACCCAACCCGGCATTCAGGTCAGCCTCGCCGAGCTGATCGATATGCGTCATCGTGCCCGCGAAGTGCAGCTGTTCTCCACCCAGGCCAAGCGCAGCCCACTGGCCGGCCTGCACCACTCCAAGCTGCGCGGACGCGGGGTGGACTTCGACCAGGTGCGGGCCTATCAGGCCGGCGACGATGTGCGCACCATCGACTGGCGCGTCACTGCGCGCACCCAGGAGCCGCACACCAAGCTGTTCCACGAGGAGCGCGAACGGCCGATTTTCATCATGGTCGAGCAAAGCCGGCGGCTGTTTTTCGGCAGCGGCCTGATGTTCAAGTCAGTGCTCGCCGCCCAAGCCGCCAGCCTGATCGGTTGGGCCGCCCTGGGCCATAACGACCGCATCGGCGGTCTGGTATTCGGCGACCTGGAGCACCACGAAATCAAGCCACGGCGCAGCAAGCAAAGCCTGCTGCAATTGCTCAATCGCCTGGCGCGCGCCAACCAGGCCCTGCATGCCGACCTCAAAGTTGACGCGCAAGGCGAGCGCGACGCCTTCGGCCTGGCCCTGCGCCGCGCCCGCGAGGTGCTGCGCCCCGGCAGCCTGGCAGTGGTGCTGTGCGATGAGCGCGCTCTGTCCGACGGCGCCGAGCAGCAGCTCAGCCTGCTGGCCCGGCACACCGACCTGCTGTTGCTGCCGGTGGCCGACGCACTCGACCATGCCTTGCCCACCGCTGGTCTGCTGCGCTTTGCCGAGCGCGACGCGCAATTGGAACTGGACACCCACAACCTCGAATTATTCCAGGCCTATGCCAACCAGGCCGAGGCTCGGCGCGCGCGCTGGCAGCGCCTGGCGCAAAAACTCGGCGTACCGCTGATGCCCCTGCACACCGCCGCCAGCGTGCAGGACCAGCTGCGCGAACACCTGCAGGCACAGCGCCCGAGAAAGACCCGATGAACCCGCTCGACCAGTTGCAACCACTGATTCCCCCGCCCGCCATCCACTGGTGGCCACCAGCACCTGGCTGGTGGTTGCTGGCGCTCCTTTGCCCATTGCTGGCCTGGGGCCTCTGGCGCCTGTTGCGCAAGTTGCCGAAAAAGCGCCAGCAGGGCCGCGACAACGTGCCCCTGGACCCGCTGCGCCAAGCCGCCCTGGCGGAGCTGGCGGCCTTAGCCAAACCCTACAACCAGCCGGCCGGCCCCTGGTTGCAACAGCTCAATGCCCTGCTCAAGCGCCTGTGCCGCAGCCATTACCCGGAAAACAACAGCCACACCCTAAATGGCCGCGCCTGGCTGGCGTTCCTCGACAGCCGCTGTCCAGCGGCCGGCCTGACCCGCTGGATGGTGCTGGTCGAAGGGGCTTACCGGCCGCAGTGCAAAATGGATGACAAGGCCATCGACGGCCTCAATCAGTCCATCGAAATATGGATTCGCAAGCATGTTTGAGTTCACCTGGCCGTGGGTCTTCCTCCTTGCCCCGCTGCCCTGGCTGCTGCGCCAGGTGCTGCCAATTGCCGACAGCGGCGAAGCGGCCCTCAAGGTCAGCTTTCTGCCGGAACTGGAAGCCCTGGCCGGGCGCCGCGCCCGCGCCAACCTGCCGGCCTGGCGCCAACAACTGCCGTTTGCCGCGATCTGGCTATTACTGCTGTTGGCCGCCGCACGCCCCGAATGGGTCGGTGAACCGCTGCCGCTGCAGGCCAGTGGCCGTGACCTGCTGGTGGCGGTGGATGTGTCGGGCTCCATGGAGCACCCCGACATGCAGTGGCAAGGCCAGGACGTCAGCCGCCTGACCCTGGTAAAACGCCTGTTCAGTGACTTTATCGAGCAGCGCCGCGGCGACCGTGTGGGCCTGATCCTGTTTGGCAGCCAGGCCTACCTGCAGGCACCTCTGACCTTCGACCGCCACACCGTGCGCACCTGGCTGGATGAAGCGGTAATCGGCATTGCCGGCAAGAACACCGCCGTCGGTGACGCCATTGGCCTGGCAGTGAAACGCCTGCGCCTGCGGCCGGCCGACAGTCGGGTACTGATTCTGATCACCGACGGCGCCAATACTGCCGGGCAGATCGACCCGCTAACCGCCGCCCGCCTGGCCGCCGATGCACAGGTAAAAATCTACACCATCGGCATCGGTGCCGACCCGGACGCCGGCGTGCTCGGTATGCTCGGCCTGACGCCAGGCCTGGATCTGGACGAACCGAGCCTCAAGGCCATCGCCAGCAGCACGGGCGGCCAGTACTTCCGCGCCCGCGATGCAGAGGAACTGCAGGCTATCCGCGAGGCCCTCGACCAACTGGAGCCGGTCGCCCAGCAACCGACCCAGGCCCGCCCGGCGCAAGCCCTGTATTGCTGGCCACTGGCCCTGGCCCTGCTGCTGAGCCTGGCATTGGTGGGCCATGAACTCTGGCCCGACCTGCAACAGCAACGCCCCAACTGGTTAAGGAGGCGCCCATGATGGCGCTCTGGCCCCACTGGCTGCGGCCGTTCTGGCTGCTGCTGATGCCATTGCTGGCCTGGCTGATCTGGCACCTGTGGCATCGCCAGCAGCGCGCCGGGCGTTGGCAAAGCCTGCTGCCGGCAGCGTTTCATCAGGTCCTGTTGGGTGGCGTCAGCCGCAGCAACAGTCGTCTGCCCTGGCTGGCCCTGGGGCTGGCCTGGCTGCTCGCGCTGCTGGCCCTGCTCGGCCCCAGCTGGCAGCGGGTGGAGCAGGTCAACCTGAAACGCGCCGACCCATTGGTGGTGGTGCTGGACCTAAGTACGTCCATGCTCGCCAGCGATGTTGCCCCCAATCGTCTGGAGCAGGCCAAGCGCAAACTGCTCGACCTGCTGCAGAGCCGCCGTGACGCACCCACCGGCATTGTCGTGTTTGCCGGCAGCGCCCACACCCTGGTGCCGCTGTCAGACGACCTGGCCACCACCCGCAACCTGTTGGAAGCCCTCAACCCGGCGATCATGCCAACCCCCGGACAACGTGCCGACCTGGGAGTGCGTCAGGCCTTGGCCCTGCTCGAGCAGGGCGCCCAGGGTAAGGGCAAGATCCTGCTGATCGGCAGCAGCCTCAATCAGCAGGAGCAGGACGGCATCATCGACGCCTTGGGCCAACAGGGCGAACGCTTGCAGATCCTCGGCATCGGTACCCGTGAAGGTGCCCCCATCGCTCAGGAAGGTGGCGGCTTTATGAAAGACCAGCACGGCGCCATCTTGTTGCCGCGCCTGGACAGTGCCGGGCTCAAGCGCCTGGCCAGTCGCCTGGGCGGGCGTTACAGCAACGCCAGCCTGGACGACAGCGACCTACGCCGCCTCGACCTGCTCGACCGCCCACAGCAGCTACGCGATGCCGAAGAGCCCACCCAGCTGAGCGCCTGGGCCGACCAGGGCCATTGGCTGCTGCTGCCGCTGTTGCTGCTGGCTGCCTGTGCCGGACGGCGCGGTTGGTTGCTGTGCCTGCCCCTGCTGCTGGTCTTGCCACAGCCCAGTTACGCTTTTGAATTCAATGACCTGTGGCTGCGCCCAGACCAGCAAGGTCAGCGCCTGCTGGAGGCACAAAAACCGGCTGAAGCGGCGCAACACTTCACCGACCCGCAATGGCAAGCCCAGGCTCTGTATCAGGCCGGCGACTACAACGCGGCCGCCGAACGCTTCGCCCAGGGCTACAGCGCCGCCGACCACTACAATCGCGGCACCGCCCTGGCCAAGGCCGGCGAACTGGAGGCGGCCCTCGACGCCTACGACCAGGCCCTGGAACGCCAGCCACAAATGCCTGCAGCCCTGGCCAACAAGGCGCTGGTGGAACAGGCCCTGCAGCAGCGCCAACAGCAAAAACAGCAGGAACAAGAGCAAAAGCAGCAGCAGCAGCAGCAGCAGCAGCAGCAAAACAATGCTCCGGGCTCATCGGCAGCGCCGCAATCACCCCAGAACCCTGCAAGCCAAACACCGGCCAGCAAAGACACCAAGCCTGACGCACAACCCGCGCCAACGCCCGGCGAGTCCGCGAATAACAAAGCGCAGCCGGCGCCCACCCAAGGCACCGCCGAGCAACCGACAGCCCCAAGCACGCCCGCCGCCGACAAGCCTGAGCCGAGCGACGCAGCCACGCAGGCCCAAGCGGCGAAGCCTACGCCCAGCAGCCAGCAAGGCAACACCGATCCGCACCAACGCGAACCCGCCAGCCCCAGCGACGAGGCACCGAGCGCGCCCCAGGACGAGCTCGGCACCGAACAACGTCAAGCCCTGGAACAATGGCTGCGGCAGATCCCCGATGAACCGGGCGAACTGCTGCGGCGCAAATTCTGGTACGAACAGCAACAACGTCAGGAACAAAACCGATGACCCGCTTGCGACTCCCGTTTCTCCTGGCCCTGCTCTGCGCCCTGCTCAGCGTGAGCGTCCATGCCACCGAGCTGTCCGCCAGCGTCGACCGGGTGCAATTGAGCGAAGGCGAAAGTGTCGAACTGACCCTGGAGTCCAACGATGCCACCCTGTTTGGCAAACCGGACCTCAGCCCGCTGCAGGACCTGTTCGAGTTGTTGGGCACCCGCCAGGTGAATCGCCTGAGCACCTTCAATGGCGAGGCGCGCGCCACCACCAGTTGGATCATCACCCTGCAACCCAAGCGCACCGGCTATGTGGTGATTCCGCCGTTGCAGTTGGGCGACGCCAGCAGCGCGCCCATTACCCTGCATGTGCTGGCGGCCAGTGCCAGCAACGGACAAACGCGCCTGGCGCCGGTGTTTATCGAGGCCAGCCTGGATCACGACAGCGTCTACGTGCAGGCCCAGGCCATCCTGACGCTGCGCATCTACCACTCGGTGTCGCTGTACGACGACAGTAACCTCACCCCGCTGCAGATGGCCAATGCCAATATCGAGCAACTGGGCGAGCCGCAAACCTATGAAAAACTCATCAATGGTGTGCGCCACGGGGTGATCGAGCTGCGCTATGCCATCTTCCCGCAGCAAAGCGGCGAGCTGCAGATTCCCGCCCTCACCTTCAGTGCCACGGTCGTTGCCGCGCGCGCACCCAACGACGCCTTCACCCCCTTCGGCCGGCCGGGCAAGCTGACTCGCGTCACCTCCGCGCAAATCCCCCTGCAGGTCAAAGCCAAGCCGGCCGCCTACCCCGCCGACGCCGTGTGGCTGCCCGCACGAGCGCTGACCCTCAGTGAGAGCTGGAGCACGCCACCAGAGCAGAGCAAGGTCGGCGACTCCCTGACCCGCAGCCTGACGGCTCAGGCTGAAGGTCTGTCCAGCGCCCAATTGCCCCCTCTGCCAAGCCCACAGATTGCCGGCGTGCGCAGTTACCCGGACCAACCGCAGCTGGCCAATCAAATCAATGCACAAGGCGTTACCGGCAGTCGTGAGGAACGCATCGCCCTGGTCCCCAGCCATAGCGGCCCCGTGCAACTGCCGGCGCTCGAAGTGCTGTGGTGGAATACCCAAACCGATCAGCTGGAACGCACCCGCCTGCCCGGTCGCGAGCTGCAGATCGGTGAAAACCCGCTCTTGCAGGGCGAACCAGGCAACGAGGCCGCGCCGACCAGCCTGGTCGTGGACGGGCCACCCCTGTGGCCCTGGCAGTTGGCCTGCGCCCTGCTCAGCCTGACCACACTGACGGGCTTCGGCCTGTGGTGGCGCGCCCGCCGGCAGCCGGCCATCGCCCCCACCAGCCAGACCGGCCCGAGCCCGCGCACCCTGCTGGACGACCTCAAGCGCGCCTGCCTGAGCAACGAGCCACAAAGCACCCGCCAGGCCCTCGACGCCTGGGCGCGGCAACAGCCAGAGACCCTGGCGGACATGGCCGCGCGCTTCCTACCCCTGTCCAGCGCCCTCGACGGCCTGAATGGCGCGCTGTACAGCGAAACCGGCCAGCAGTGGCAAGGCGAAGACCTCTGGCGCGCCATCCGGACTCTGCCCACCGCTCAGGACCAGAGCACTAGCCCACAAGAACCGAGCCCACTACCGCCGCTTTACCCGCGCTAGGACCTGTCCGGTTTTTACCTTTGTTAGGAAGGGGAAGATCGGTTTGGGGAATTTTTTCTGCTTTTTTGACGCAAATAGTTTTTTTTTTAAAAAAAAAAGAGCAAAAAAAAAAAAAAACCCGTTTTTCCCAATATGGAACATTTTAAATCCACAAAAACCCTAAAAAAAGCACAATGCCCTGCACGGTGGGAGCCGTCAGGGCATTGTTGGGATTGCGTCCAGGCTGGCGAACAGCCCGAGAGGTATCAGTGCAGGACGTGGGGGCCGTCGTCGTGCTCAGGCTCGCCAGCAGCCAGACGCCCAGCCATTTGCACACCGGCGCTGAACATGGCCTTGGCCACCTCGATATGCTGGCCTTGCAGAAACGCCTTGGCATCACCGGAGAAATCCAGGGTCACCAACGTCTCTTCGTCATCCCCACGCCGCAGGGCAATTCGCCCATCGGGCAACTCAACGATTTCCAGAAAAGATGTAGGCATTGGGTCAGTCTCCACAGTAGCCGGCCAGTGTAACAGTCAGGCGTATTTCACCCCAGCCCGCTAATCGGCTCTGTGCCTTTTTCACCACTCGGTGAGGGTCTCGCGAAAGCGCAGGGCCAGCACTTTCAGTTGCTGACGCCAGGCTTCCAGCTCGGCCGACGACAGCTCAGGCGCTGCCTGCTCTTCGTCCAGATTAACCGCATTGATCAACGGTAGCGTTGGGTCGACCTTGGCTGCTTTTGGGGCGTGCGGCGGTACAAATAGCGCAGCATGGGCTGCCAGCAACTGGGCCAGCCAGCTGTCCGACTGCAGTGTCAGCTCCACCAGCTCCGCCAGCTCGGGGCTCGGCGAAGTTGCTAGCACGCTGCTGTTGAGCAGCATCTCCACCCGTGGCGCGTTAGCCGGCGCCACATGGTAGTAACCGGCGATTTCGTGACACAGGCTCAACGCTCCACCGTATAGGTGAAACAGGCAGGATTCGCGCTCGGCCTGCAGCAAGGCCTGGGCATTCAGTGCCTGACCCGACTCGGCACGGCGCATGGCCTCCAGGGTCAGACCGGCAAAGTAGATTTTTTGATTGGTGCGGGTATAGAGCTCGCGAGCCATAACGGCTGCCTCCTCATTGCGGGAACAGTCAGGCGCTCACCGAACGGTGAACGCCTGGACATGCTTAGCGCTTGTCTTCGACCTTCCAGGCGCCATTGCTGAAGAATGCACGCCAGCCGGTCGGCTTGCCGTCCACTTCAGTCTGCACGTACTGCTCACGGGTCTTGCGGCTGAAGCGAATCACCGCCGGACGGCCATCCGGGTCTTTTTGCGGTGCATCGCACAGGTAGTGATGCTTGGGATCGATCTCGTCCTTGTGCGGGACAATTTCCATGACCAAGGGCGCACGGGTCTCACGGTTTTTCGGGAACTGGCTGGCCGCCAGGAACATGCCCGAGGCACCGTCACGCAACACGTAGGTGTCGTTGACCTTCTCGCACTTCAACTCCGGCATCTTCACCGCATCCATCTTCGGAGGTGCGGCTTCGCCGTTTTTCATCAACTTGCGGGTGTTCTTGCATTCGCTGTTGGTGCAGCCGAAGAACTTGCCGAAACGGCCGGTCTTCAACTGCATCTCGTTGCCACACTTGTCGCACTCCAGGCTCGGACCTTCATAGCCCTTGATCCGGTACTGACCCTGCTCGATTTCGTAGCCAGTGCAGTCAGGGTTGTTGCCGCAGATATGCAACTTGCGGGTTTCATCCAGCAGGTAGGCATCCATGGCGGTGCCGCACTTCTGGCAACGGTGCTTGCCCAACAGTACCCGCGACTCGGACTCACCTTCGTCGTCGGCGGCAATCTCGTCGCCCGGCACCAGGTTGAGCGTCGACTTGCAGCGCTCTTTCGGCGGCAAGGCATACCCCGAGCAACCGAGGAATACACCGGTCGAGGCGGTGCGAATCATCATCGGCCGGCCGCATTCACGGCAGGCAATATCGGTCGGCGTCGGCTGGTTGGCACGCATGCCGGCGTCAGGCAGCTCGGCCACTTCAAGCTTCTTCTTGAAGCCCTTGTAGAAGTCATCCAGCACGTTCTTCCAGTCACGCTGACCTTGCGCTACGTCGTCGAGATGCTCTTCCATGCCAGCGGTAAAGCCGTAGTCCATCAGATCGGAGAAGCTCTCACACAGACGCTCGGTGACGATGTCGCCCATCTTCTCGGCATAGAAACGCCGATTCTGGGTGGTCACATAGCCACGTTCCTGGATGGTGGAAATGATTGCCGCATAGGTCGAAGGACGACCAATGCCGCGCTTTTCCAACTCTTTAACCAGGCTGGCTTCAGAGAAACGCGCTGGCGGCTTGGTGAAGTGCTGGGTTGGATCAAGCTTGAGCAGCTTGAGCGCTTCGCCCTGCTGCATGTCCGGCAACACATCGTCTTCGCCAGGCTTGCTCTGCTGCGGCTGGGCGCGGGTGTAACCGTCGAACTTGAGGATGCGGCCCTTGGCGCGCAGCTCGAAGGTACCGGCAGCGACACTGACGCTGGTCGACAGGTATTCGGCCGGCGGCATCTGGCAGGCGACGAACTGGCGCCAGATCAATTCATACAGGCGCTCGGCATCGCGCTCCATGCCGGTCAGCTGGGTCGGCTTGAGGTTGACGTCGGACGGACGGATCGCCTCGTGCGCCTCCTGGGCGCCCTCCTTGCTCGAATACACGATCGGCTTGGCCGGCAGGTACTTCTTGCCGTACTCGCTCTCAATAAAGCCGCGCACCATCTCCACGGCGTCGGCCGAGAGGTTGGTGGAGTCGGTACGCATATAAGTGATGTAGCCGGCCTCATACAGACGCTGGGCCATCATCATGGTCTTCTTCACGCCGAAGCTCAGGCGATTGCTCGCGGCCTGCTGCAGGGTGGAGGTGATGTAAGGCGCCGACGGCTTGCTGCTGGTCGGTTTGTCTTCGCGTTTGACGATGCTGTAGCTGGAGGCCTTGAGCTTCTCCAGCGCGGTCATGGCCTGCTGTTCATTCAGCGGTTTGAAGGCCTCGCCGTTCTCGCGGGCCACTTCAAAGTTGACGTTGGCGCCTTTGCTGCTGGCCAGATCCGCATGGATCTCCCAGTACTCTTCCGGGTTGAAGGCGCGGATTTCTTTCTCGCGCTCCACCACCAGCTTCACCGCAACCGACTGCACCCGGCCAGCCGACAGGCCACGGGCGATCTTCTGCCACAGCAGCGGCGAGACCATGTAGCCCACCACGCGATCGAGGAAACGACGCGCCTGCTGGGCGTTGACCCGGTTGATATCCAGCTCACCAGGGGTGGAGAAGGCCTCTTGAATGGCCTTCTTGGTGATTTCGTTGAACACCACGCGCTTGTAGCGGCTGTCATCGCCACCAATGGCTTCGCGCAGGTGCCAGGCAATGGCTTCCCCCTCGCGGTCCAAGTCGGTTGCGAGATAGATGGTGTCAGCATCTTTGGCCAGGCGGCGCAGTTCTTCGACCACCTTCTCTTTGCCAGGGAGGATCTCGTACTTGGCTTTCCAGCCATGCTCGGGGTCAACACCCATGCGAGCCACCAGCTGGCGCTTGGCTTTTTCCTTGGGCGACAGCGCCGGCGCCTCGCCGGCCGCTGCCTTGCCACGTTTAACCGGCTCTTTGGCCGCACTTGCCGAACCGCTGGTAGGCAGGTCACGGATATGGCCGATGCTCGACTTCACCACGTACTGGTTGCCCAGGTACTTGTTGATGGTCTTGGCCTTGGCCGGGGATTCCACGATGACCAGCGATTTGCCCATGGATCGGAAAGTTCCTGAATTCGAGAGAGGAAAGGCACGAGGTGCCTGACGCGGCACCGCTATATATAGTGGCCCTAGAGGTGAGGTCAAGCGCGCATGTCGCGCCGGCATCACTCAAGGACGCGAAATGATCGGCTCTTGGGCCTCAATCAAGGCAAAACGCGGCACCTGCTGCCCGTCGACCTCGACCGTTTCAGTAAACATGCCGAGCGGCCGCACCCACAAACCATAGTCGCCATACAGCGTCTGATACACCACCAGCCATTCTTCGGTTTCCGAATGCCGTGCCACATCCAGCACGCGGTATTCAGGGCCCTTGTAATGACGATAGCGGCCGGGTTGCAAAAACATCTCGGTACTCCTTGATCGCTGCTGCTACAAAAAACAGCACCTGCAGAAAAACAAAAACCGGGGCACAGGGCCCCGGTTTTACGTCAGCGAACGCTTACAGGCGTTCGAAGACGGTGGTGATGCCTTGGCCGAGACCAATACACATGGTGGACACACCGAAGGTGCCGCCATTTTGCTTCATCACGTTCAACAGGGTGCCGGAAATACGCGCACCGGAGCAACCGAACGGGTGACCGAGAGCGATAGCGCCACCGTGCAGGTTGACCTTTTGCTCCATAACGTCGAGCAGTTTCAGGTCTTTCAGCACCGGCAGGGCCTGGGCAGCAAAGGCTTCGTTGAGTTCAACGAAGTCGATGTCAGCCATGGTCAGGCCAGCACGCTTGAGGGCTTTCTGGGTCGATGGCACTGGGCCGTAACCCATGATCGCCGGGTCAACACCCGCAACAGCCATGGCACGTACAACAGCCATCGGCTGAATGCCGAGGTCTTGGGCGCGCTGAGCCGACATCACGATCATGCAGGAAGCGCCGTCAGTGATCTGCGAGGACGTACCTGCAGTCACGGTGCCGCCTTTCGGGTTGAACGCCGGCTTCAAGGCCGCCAGGCTTTCCAGGGTGGTTTCCGGACGAATGGTTTCGTCGTAGTCAAACACCTTCAGGAAGCCGTTCTCGTCGTAGCCTTGCATCGGGATGATTTCATCCTTGAACTTGCCTTCGACGGTGGCCTTTTGCGCCAGACGGTGCGAACGCTCACCGAATGCATCCTGCTTCTCACGGCTGATGCCATGCATCTTGCCGAGCATTTCAGCAGTCAGACCCATCATGCCCGACGCTTTGGCAGCGTACAGCGACATGTGCGGGTTTGGATCAACGCCGTGCATCATGCTGACGTGGCCCATGTGCTCCACACCGCCGATGACGAACACGTCACCGTTGCCGGTCTGAATCGCCTGCACGGCAGTGTGCAGGGCGCTCATGGACGAACCACACAGGCGGCTGACGGTTTGCGCAGCGCTGGTGTGCGGGATCTGGGTCATCAGCGACGCCATGCGCGCGATGTTCCAGCCCTGCTCCAGGGTCTGGTTTACACAGCCCCAGATCACGTCTTCCACTTCAGCCGGATCAAGCTTGGTATTGCGTGCAAGCACGCCGCTGATCAGGTTGGCCGACAGGTTCTCGGCACGGGTGTTGCGGTGCATACCGCCTTTGGAACGACCCATCGGGGTACGGCCAAAGTCAACGATGACCGCGTCTCTTGGATTCAGGCTCATAGATTCACTCTCGCTCTAATCGTTGCCGAGGCAATCGAGAAGCTGCTGCGCTCGACCATGCTGCGTTGATAACAGGCTAAAAATGCTCATTTACAGCTCGTAAACTGCGCTTTTTCGCCTGTTATCGCCTTGCCTGATCTTCGCTCGCGACGCTTCTCAATCGTCTCGCGGCTTAACCGAAAAACTTCTGGCCGTTTTTGGCCATCTCACGGAGTTTTTCAGTCGGGAAGTACAACGCACCCAGGTCGGCATATTTGTCGGCCAGAGCAACGAATTCGGCTACACCGACGCTGTCGATGTAACGCAGTGCACCACCGCGGAAGGGAGGGAAACCAATGCCGTAGATCAAGCCCATATCGGCTTCGGCAGCAGTTTCAACGATACCGTCTTCCAGGCAACGAACAGTTTCCAGGCACAGCGGGATCATCATCCAATTGATGATGTCTTCGTCAGTGACTTCGCGCTGCTCATAGATGACTGGCTTGAGCACTTCGAGAGCAACCGGATCGGCCACTTTCTTCGGCTTGCCGCGCTTGTCCATCTCGTAGGCGTAGAAACCTTTGCCGTTCTTCTGACCCAGACGGTCGGCTTCGTACAGTGCATCGACTGCCGAACGACGATCGTCTTTCATGCGATCAGGGAAGCCATCAGCCATTACGTCGCGACCGTGGTGACCGGTGTCGATGCCGACCACGTCCATCAGGTACGCCGGGCCCATTGGCCAGCCGAATTTTTCCATGACTTTGTCGATACGCACGAAGTCGACGCCAGCACTGACCAGCTTGGCGAAACCGCCGAAGTACGGGAACAGTACGCGGTTGACCAGGAAGCCTGGGCAATCGTTGACGACAACCGGGGTCTTGCCCATTTTCTTGGCGTAGGCAACGGTGGTGGCAACAGCCACTTCGCTGGACTTCTCGCCGCGAATGACTTCAACCAGCGGCATCATGTGCACCGGGTTGAAGAAGTGCATACCGCAGAAGTTTTCCGGACGCTTGAGGGCCTGAGCCAGCAAGCTGATGGAAATGGTCGAGGTGTTGGAAGTCAGAATGGCATCTTCCTTCACATAGCCTTCCACTTCAGCCAGCACGATCTGCTTGACCTTCGGGTTTTCAACCACGGCTTCAACGACGATGTCGACGTTGCCGAAATCACCGTAAGACATGGTCGGACGAATCGCATTCAGCGCTTCAGCCATCTTCGCCGGGGTCATGCGACCCTTGGCAACACGGCCGCCGAGCAGCTTGCTCGCTTCGTTCAAGCCCATCTGGATACCCTCTTCACGGATATCCTTCATCATGATCGGCGTGCCTTTGGAGGCCGACTGGTAGGCGATGCCGCCACCCATGATGCCAGCGCCGAGTACGGCAGCCAGTTTTACGTCTTTGGCGATAGCGTCGTAGTCTTTAGCTTTTTTCTTCAGTTCCTGATCGTTCAGGAACAGACCGATCAAGCTTTCCGCAACCGAAGTCTTGGCCAGTTTGACGAAGCCAGCAGCTTCCACTTCCAGCGCTTTATCGCGACCGAAGTTGGCGGCTTTCTGGATGGTCTTGATCGCTTCAACCGGCGCCGGATAGTTCGGGCCAGCCTGACCGGCCACAAAACCTTTGGCGGTTTCGAAGCACATCATTTGCTCAATGGCGTTGAGCTTGATTTTTTCCAGCTTTGGCTGACGCTTGGCCTTGAAGTCCAGCTCGCCAGAGATGGCGCGCTTGACCAGGTCCAGGGCAGCAGCTTGCAGCTTGTCGGCGGTAACAACAGCGTCAACAGCACCTACTTTCAGGGCGTCGGCCGCTTTGTTTTCTTTACCGGAGGCAATCCACTCAACCGCGTTATCGGTACCGATAACACGTGGCAGACGCACGGTGCCGCCGAAGCCTGGGTAGATGCCCAGTTTGACTTCTGGCAGACCAATTTTGGCGCTATCGGCCATGACGCGGTAGTCACCGGCCAGGCACATTTCAAAACCGCCACCCAGAGCGATGCCGTTGATGGCAACGACAGTTGGGACAGCCAGGTCTTCAAAGTCACTGAAGATCTTGTTGGCTTCGAGGTTGCCGGCTACCAGCTCTTCGTCCGGCAACTTGAAGTTGTCGACGAACTCGGTGATGTCGGCACCGACGATAAACACGTCTTTGCCACTGGTGACAATCACGCCCTTGATCGAACCATCTGCCTTGATGGCATCTACCGCCTGACGCAGGTCAGACAGAGTTAGACGGTTGAATTTATTGACGGACTCACCCTTGAGGTCGAAATTCAATTCGACGATGCCGCTCTCAAGAGCCTTAACCGTGATGGCTTTACCTTCGTAAATCATCAACTGATCTCCACGGTATGGAAGCTGAACAGTACACATCGGACGTCAGCCACAGGACCACCCCACAGCCGAGCCGTCGAGGATAGTCCCATTTCGCCTGACATACCCGCCGACGCGATATTCGGACAAATACGAGTGTCGCCTGAGGCGAACACAAAATTCATACGCCCGTTTGATTCGGGTGCGCACACCATCATAGAAAAAGCGTTAATTGTCAATTGCGTCACTGAAATATCGAAATGCGCGCAGATTGACGCCACGCGCGAAAAATTGAGGGGCTGAGGTGAGATAAATCACTTCGGCCCCTTTTGCATAGTTTGCAAAGAAATATCAGAAAAGCCCAGCCGGTTCGGCCTGGATGTCCCAGCTGAAGATCAGCACCTCCTTCGCCTCGCTCCCCTTACCACCACCCACCGTGTACTTAATGTCGGTTGTCTCCATATGGAAGGCAGCGAAGCATTCGCGGATTGCGGGGTGGTCGTTGAGGCTGATGATGGCTTTGCCTTTGATCTCGCCCAGGAGCTTGGCCATGGCGGTGTATTGCTCGAACTCGAATGGCACGCCGTAACCCTCGGTCTCCCAGTACGGCGGATCGCAGTAGAACAGCGTGTGCTCGCGGTCGTACTTCTTCATGACCTCCTGCCAGCTCAGGTGCTCGATGTAGGTGTTGCTGAGCCGCAGGTGGGCTGCTGAAAGCGCTTCCTCAATCCGCAGCAGGTTGAGGCCTGGCGGCTGGGTGGTGGCGGTGCCGTAGGACTGGCCATCCACGCGGCCACCAAAGGCGGACTGTTGCAGGTAGTAGAAGCGCGCCGCCCGCTGAATATCGGTGAGGGTCTCGACCCTGGTCATCTGCAGCCACTTGAACACTTGCCGGCTGCTGAGCGCCCATTTGAACTGGCGGACGAACTCTTCCAGGTGGTTCTGCACCACCCGGTAGAGATTAATCAGGTCGCCATTAACATCGTTGAGTACTTCGACCTCAGCCGGTACCGGCCGGAGGAAGAACAGCGCGGCACCGCCCGCGAACGGTTCGACGTAGCAGCTGTGCTGAGGGAACAAGGGGAATATCCGGTCTGCAAGACGGCGCTTGCCACCTATCCAGGGGATGATCGGTTGTGCGGACATGGTGCCTCCTGATGGCTAGTTGCGCTCGATGGCGGTAACAGGAGGCTCTCGGCCTTCAGGTGATTCAGTGTCCGGCAACGCGGACACTTGATCTGTAACTCGGTGAAGTCTCTGGCGCTGGCCAGCTTGCGGCCACACTGGCCACAACGTATGTCTTTCATCATCTGCAAACCTTTTGCGCTTCTGGTAGGCTCCCCGCCGCTCACGCGTGAGCAGGGGGCCTTGGCTGGCTTGCAGGCCTGATCTGCAGGTTGGCGGTCAGCTCGGGTGTTACCGCACCCAGGCTGACAGCCCTCTTCTTATCCCTCTACTGGACACAGTCCCCGCTCGGGCGACAGCATCCACAGGTGCTGAGGCGTGATCCGGCGTAGCGCTTCCGCGCGGAACCACGGCTCACCGGCCTGATTGGCCGCCCAGGCCACCAGCTCCGAGCAAAACCACGAATCCTCCTCTTGCCAGTCACGGTGCAACCCTAAGCCAGCGATGGCTGTCCAGTCGTAAGGCTTGCCGATCTGGCTGCGCGCCGCGTCGATGATGGCTTGCGGATCATGGGCTGACAGGTCTACCAGGCAGTAGTCGCTGGCGCGGCTGATGGCATACGCCTTGGAAATTTGGCGGACACCTTCCAGCGCCGTAGCTTCAATCACATGCGGCCCGGCAACCAAGGCAACGTGGCTCCAACGCGACCAGGTCATGGTGCGAATCAGCGCACTGAACGGTTTATGGGTGGTGCTAAACAGCAGTTGAATCTGGCTCATTGCGCCGCCTTGGCGTTGCCGATATTGGCCACGGCCGCATTGATTGAGGCGATGGTCTCGGCGGCGATGTCCTGCGCGTGCTCAACCTCGCCAGCGGCCATGGCCTGGCGCACCAATTCCTTGGCACCCAACCGCGCCTCGCGGATCTGATACAGCGCCTCGGTGTAAGCCGCTGATTCCATCAGAATGCTGTCGGCGGCCTGCCGAGGTGTGCGGCCGCCAATCGCCCATGCCGAGACGGTGCGCGGTACTGCGTTGGCTGGATAGCCGGCGACCTTGAAGGCTTGGGCTTCGCTGGCACTGCGTTCGTATTCCACGGCGCGCAGCGGGTCGCCGGCAACGGCACGGCGGGCGGTGTCGGCGGCGACGTCAATTTCATTACACAGCTGCACCTTCAGAGCTGTGTGGTTGGCATTTTCCAGCTCGGAACTGAAAGTCCAGGTCTCGTTTACCCAGATATGACTGGGTGAAGGGCGCGGCTCAGCGGTCAGTCCTGCCGGCAGATGACCAAGGTCAGATTGTTCCACGGCCTCGCCGTTGTCGGCCCGATAAACGGTGCCTCGGTAGTCAGGCAATAGCGCCCAGCCAGTCTTTGTATGAACAGCGGCTTGCTTAGCTGGCGCCTCAGGTGGGGCATCCAGATAGGCGTGTGCGGGGACTAGCCAGTTGCCGGCATCTAATGGATCTGGGTCGGCATAACCGGTACCGAGGTATTCGCCAGTGAGTGGATGCGCAATATGGATGATGGGAGCGGTCATGAGAGGCCTCAATATTTGATGCAGAAGAGCAGCGCACGGTTGCGGGGTCGGGTTTCGGTGCTGCCACCGCCATCGTTAAACGGGGCATTGGCTGACCAAGAGGTCCCCGCTCCCCCACCAACATTGCCTCCAGTGCCTACATCAGCGAGGTATTGGAAATTCCCGTACTGGTTGTTAGCCACAGTGGAGTGGAAGTGGGCCTTGAATGCATCTCCTTGTGCAGAGCCGAATGCCCGCCCGGTATCTACTCCTCGCGCATCATCCCAGCCCCGCGCGAACTCACCACGCAAATCCGGCACATTGAAGGTTGTGGAACCGTCACCAGCCCCAAAGGTGGTACCAATAGCGGCAAAAAGGGTGGCATAGGTTGTGCGGTTGATTGCGGCACCGTTGCATTTGAGCCAGCCGGTCGGCGGAGAGGACATCGCATAGAAAGCGATTTGACCAGTTTCACCGACAATGCTGGCCACGATTGAGATATTGGCTGTGCCGTCGAATGTGGCGCTGCCTGTGACACCTCCACTGAGAGAGATGCTACGGGCAGTCGCTAGTTTGGCTGCCGCCACGGCCGTGCCCCCCGCAGCCAAGGCATCAGTGATGCCATAACCGGCCAAGGTGGTGGGCTTTCCGCTGTTGATCTTGCTCCAGTCCAGGGCCGGGATGTCAGCGGCCACCAGCGCTGCCCCGCCGGTGACGATGCCCTTGGCGTTGATAGTGACCTTCGGGTAGGTGCCGGCCACCGCGCCGCTGTCCGCCAGGGTCAGGGCGATGTTGGCGTTGGCGCTGCCGTCGAAGGCGGCGCTACCGGTACCGGCGCCACTGATTGACAAGGTGCGTGCGGTGGCCAGCTTGGCGGCCGCTACGGCAGTCCCTCCCGCAGCCAAGGCATCAGTGATGCCATAACCGGCCAAGGTGGTGGGCTTTCCGCTGTTGATCTTGCTCCAGTCCAGGCTAGGGATGTCGGCAGCTACCAGAGCCTCACCGCTGGTCACAATACCCTTGGCGTTGATCGTGACCTTCGGGTAGGTGCCGGCCACCGCGCCGCTGTCGGCCAGGGTCAGGGCGATGTTGGCATTGGCGCTGCCATCGAAAGAGGCGCTGCCGCTGCCGGCTCCGCTGATCGACAAGGTGCGCGCGGTGGCCAGCTTGGTGGCCTTGAGCACCGCCACGGTGCCGTCTATGAATGCATCGACCTTGGCCTTCAGCCAGGCAGTGCGGTTGCTCAGCTGCTCGGCCTGGCGGTTGGAAATGCCGCCGGGCCCGCCCAGCACCGGGTCAGAGGTTTCGAGCTGGTAGATCCCAGCTGGGTAATCGGGCGTTTCCGACAAGTTAGCCATTAGCTGCTCCCATGGTTGTATTGGCCGTCGAACGCGGCGATCTGGTTGTAACGGATGGCCACCGCCGAGTACTCCAGCGAGGCCAGGCGGCAGCGGGCCGGTGCCGTAGCCCGCAGTACGCGACGCAGTAGCTCGGCCTGGTCATTGGTGACGGGTTGACTGAGGAACACGCGGTACACCGGCCAACTGCCGGTGTCGCCGTAGACCCGCAGGCCGTTGAAGGTCGCCTGGGCGTCGTAAACCAGGCCACCCAGGCCCTCCAGCAGGGTCGCCTCACCGAAGCCCAGCAGACGCACCATTTCCTTGATCGCCCAGGGCGTGCCCTTGTAGCGATGCAGGGTGACGGCGTTCTTGATCAGGTTGCGGCGGGCATCCTCAGACTCGGCCAGCAGCCAGGCAGCCTCATCCAGGAGGGAGAACTGCTCAGCCAGGGTCGGCAGCAGGGACGCCTTGACCTGGTCGACCAGGTAGACGGCCATCGCCCCGAGATCGAGGTCGGCATAGGTCTCGGCGAGCAGCTCGCACAGCTGGGCGAAGCGCTCATCACCGGCCAGTGCCGGCGGTAGCTGCTGCTCAACCATCAACCACCCCGGCGTCCGTCAGCACGATGCCGGTGCAGTTGGCCCACTGGTGCGAATGCACAGCAGTCAGCAGTGGCAGGGTCACAGCGGCGCGGTACACCCCGGCCACCTGCAGCACAGCAGTGAGCTGCTCGGGAACGATGTCGCGGCCCAGGCCGGCGCGCAGATCCGCCGCCCAGGCGTCGGCCGCTGCCTGAGCCTGCTGCATGGCAACGACTCGGTCGGCGGTGGCGTAGAAGGTCAGGCTGGCATGAATGGTGAACCCCACCTCCGGCGGTGCCATTGCGTGCACGGTGTCGCACAGCGGTCGGCGCTTCTCCCCGCTCAGGTAGTTCAGCACCAGGGTGAGCATGTCGGCGGTAGGCAGGCCGCTGGCGGTCAAGGGGTACACGGCGACATGGCCATCTAGCTGGCCATCGTCCGGCCCATGCACGGCCACGTCGATGATGTTCTGGTGCGCCGACAGGGCGTGGTAACGGTAGGAACCACGGCTGCCGGCGTTGGTGTAAGCCTCGGGCGCCAGGATGATGCGCTCGCGGTAGCGGTCGTCCTGCTCTTCATCGGCGCCATCGGCCGGCACCGTCACGTTGCTGGCTACCAGACCGGCGAAGGGCGGGCTTGGCATCACGCTGATTTGTCCCGCCGCCCAGCCGTTTCCCACGCCCCCCGCCGTTTGGCAGGTGGCCGAGGTCTGCACCTGGTTCTGCCCGGCCTGGATGGTGGCATCCGCGTCGGTGGTGAAGATCAGCCGACCGTCCTGGCTGGTCACCTGTGTGCCTGCGGGGATCTGCAGCGGCAGCGCCGCCACTTCGCTGACGCTGAACTGCAGCGTGCAGCGCGCCGACTGGGCGAGCAGCCGGGGCGTGCCCACCAACTCGCCCAGGTAGTCCAGAATCGGCGCCGAGCTGAAGCGCACCAGGAGCTGCTCGCCGGCATGCTGGATGGCCATCAGCGCCAGGCTCTGCGAATAGGCCACCTGGTCGATGAACAGGCGCTCGATCTGCGCTGGGTACAGGGTCTTGCCGGACCTGGCCTCGTAGCGGGCGACCAGGGCAGCCTCGATGGCGGCCGGGTCGACCTTGACGAACTCAGGCGCTGGTAGTGCGCGCATACGGCACCTCGGTTTGCTGGAGAACACCGTCCGCCACTTTCCACTGCACTCGCAGGGTGATGTGGGCCTCTTCAATCTCGGTCAGCACCTGCACCAAGGTCACGCGTGGCTCCCAGCGACGGATGGCCTCGACTGCCTCGCGCACCAGGTGCGGGACCACGCGGTGGGTGGGCCAGTCGATATAAAGGTGAAGGTCGCTACCGAACTCGGGGTGATGTGGATCGCTGCCCCGAGGCGTGGTGAGGATGATGCGGATGGCCTGGTCTATATCGCGCAGGCCCTCGACGGCTTCACCGGGCGAGCCGAGGGCCGGCTGCCAGTGGGCGGCGGTGATACTGGTGTAGGAAGTGGGCGTTGTCATGCGCCCATGGTGGAGTTAACAGCCGCCGACAGCTTTTAATCGGGTTTAAAGATGGCTGGGAGCGTTTATGATGCGGGCCATTCCCATCGCTTATTCAAGGAAAGACCATGATCCAAAAGGAAATCGTAATTCTGGGCCAGCGCAGGTCGGTCTCTGGTGACCGCGATTACTTGGGGCGCATGGGGGAGGAGTTCGAGCCGGAAACCACATCCCTGTTGGCGGTGCTCTGTGATGCTGGCGCGACTGCCGTGGACATAGGTGCCAATATTGGGCTGACCTCTCTGGCTCTTTCAGGTATCTGCCACGACGGCAAGGTCATAGCCATCGAGCCAGTTCCCCGCACCTTCGAGCTGCTAAACAAGAACCTCGTCGAAACGGGTGCACCGAACGTCTCTACCTTCAATGTCGCAGTTGGCGCGGGTGAAGGCTCGGTCTCCATGTACGTCGATGAGCGCAACCTGGCTACCTCATTTGTCGTAGACATCGACAGTGGCTCCAGCCAGGAAATACCCATGACCTCCCTTGACTCCTTGGTTTCCCGTTTAGCTATCGAGCGGCTGGACTTCATCAAGATGGATGTGGAGGGTTGCGAGCTGGAAGTCCTCAAGGGCGCTGAAAACACGCTCAACAGATTCAAGCCCATTGTTATGCTGGAAATGAACCATTGGTGCTTGAACGTATTCCGACGCGTCTCTTTGCCGGAGTTTCGGGAAAAACTACTCCAGTTATTCCCATACGTTTATGCCGTCGACCGGGGCGGCTATCTGGATTTCTCCGACCCATTGAATGCGGGCTCGATTTATCACGCGCATGTCTTCGAGAATCGCTATATGAACATTGTGGTGGGCTTCGATCAGGCAGCGCTGGTTGCCAGACTCAACCGTCTGAAGGCTGCTCCACAGGTTGTTCCGGCACCATGCGAGATTGCCGCCGATTCCAGCGCGGAAGCACAGCTTCAAGCAGTGCTCAATTCGCGTAGCTGGAAAGTGACCGCCCCGATAAGACGCCTCAGCGATTGGGCCCGAACTCAGTGGCTGTGATGGTTCGAGTTCCCGCCTGCATCCATCACCTTCCCCGTCGCATTGACGTTGCCATTCACCTGCAGATTGCCCTCCAGGGTGGTCTGCGGGGTATCCAGAGTCACGGCCGGGGCCTGTACTGTCACCGGCTGTGATGCCTGCAGGCTGATCGCTCCCACGCAATTCACCGCCAGCAGGTGGGCCTGCCGGTTGTAGCTGGCCGTGGTGCCATCGCTGAAGCGCACGTACTCGGAATCCTCATCCGTCACTGGCGGCGGCTCCGCCGTCGAGTAGATCCCGCCCAGCACCACGCCGTTGACCCCGTCGCGCTGCAGCAGCACCGCTACCTGTTCACCGATTTCGGGCAGCAGCGGGCGGCTCTTGGTCGCCTTGGTGTGCCGCTGGGGCACCTTCAGCCACCAAGTCTCCAGGCCGTCGAACTCCTCCAGGCGCACCTTCACCCGACAGCTGAGGTAGTCCACCTGGTTGACCAGGCCGAACTGCAGGCCATCCAGGGTTTCATTGTTCATGCCGTTGCCTCGGTGCGGGTCTGATTCGATTGGCCGGCCAGGGGCGGGATCGGCGGTACCGGCGCGGGCGTCACCCGGCGGATCTCGATATCGGCCGTGGTGCCACTGCTGCGGCGCTTGCTGTGGCGGGCCTGGTTGATCAGGTAGTCACCGGCGAAACGGGCCCAACTGGCGTCCAGGGTCACCACCGCACCGGCCACCAGGCGGCGGTCGGCCGGCATGGTCAGGCTGCCGCCGGCCCGCTCGTCATTGGCATCACCGAGGGCGGCGTCGGCCTGGGCCTGGGCGCTGTCGGCATCCGGGGCGCGCTGGTTGATGCGCAGCTCATCGGAGCTGGTCTCCATGCCGGCCGGGCTTTCCGGTGCTCGGGTGTCCTCAACCTGGCTGCGGACGGTCTGCTGGGTGTCCGGGTCGTGGTGGGTGTTCTTGGCCGTGCGATACACGTCCTTGATCTTGTCCTTGAGGTCGTAGCGGCTGCACTCCCGACGGCTGATCGAGCGCACCGGCAGGCCATCGCGCAGGGCAGCCTTGGCAGTGAATATCAGCTTGTTCTCCCGCAGTTTGACGGCATAGCCGTACTGCCGCCCCAGACGGGTGACGAAAGCCAGGTCACGCTCCTGGAACTGGGTGATGCGGTCGATGTGCAGGGCGCGGATCTCGCCGACCAAGTCGAGCTTGTTGCGCTTGGCCACCTGCCGGGCGATCTCGGCCAGCGTGGTGTTCTCGTAGGCCACGCCCTTGCGGGTACGCACGCCCTTGCTCACGCCTGCAGACAAGCCGCGTATGACCACCACCGAGGGCGGGCCGCTGGCGTTGATCTCGTCCACCTCGAAGCTGCCGCAGTTCAGCGGCGCCTGCCCTGGGTAGGTCATGGACAGGGTCAGGGCATCGCCCTTGACCGGGTACCAGACGCCGAGCCACTTGTCGTCGGTATCTTCCAACTCGATGCTGATCTCATCGGACTGGCCACTAAGGTAATCCGTCCAGGTCACGCCCAGCACGTAGGGCGACAGATCAGCCGTCAGGTCGCGGCCCTGGTAGCCGATGCGCCAGACGGTGGGCTCGGCCGAGTTGCGGCCAGGAATGTCGGTCACTTGAACCACGGCGGCAGATCCTCGCTGCTGGGGGCGACATCGAGCACGGGGATGCGCAAGGTCAGCCCGGCCTGCAGCGCGCCCGACAGCGGCACCTGCGGGTTGGCGCGGACGATGGGCTCATAGCGGGTGGCGTCCCCGTAGTAGGTGAACGCCAATTGATCCCAGCGCTCGCCCTCGCGGGTGGTATGGCTCAGGTATTCGTCGGCCACGTCAGGCTCTCCGGGTAATTACGTCAACGGCCATGCGGGCCAGGCGCGGGGAACTGGCATCCAAGCGAGTCATCGCCATCTGCATCTGGCTCGCGGCATCGTCGACCTGGCTGACCACTGTCCCCAGTTCCAGGGGAGTGAGCGAGGCCATCGCCTGGCGCACATCACTGGCGGCATCCACGCCCAGCGCCAGCAGCTCGGCGCCGCTTGCCAGCAGCCCGGATGCGGAGTTCTGCAGCCCATCCAGCGGCAGGCCCTGGGTGATCTGGCCCATCAGCTGCGACGCCTGGCCGTACAGCTCCATGGGGGCATCACCCAGGAGCTGCGCAATGCCTGTTGCCTGGAGCACATCGTCGGCCACATCCGCGCCCATGCTCACCAGCTCGGCACCCTTGGCGAACAACCCAGCGGCGACTGTCTGCAGCCCCTCCAGCGGGGCCAGGGCCTGGCTCGCCATGTTCAACAGGCTCGGCCCCTGGTCGAGCAGCGCCATCGGGTTGTCGCGCAGGAGCATGGCCATGTTGAAGCCTTCCATGCCCGCATTGAGAATGTTCCCCGCCGTGCGCGCCATGCCCAGCGCCCTCTGCGTCAGGCTTCCGAGCGACGTTGCAGAGCCAACCTGCGCGCCAGGGTTGGCCAGCAGGCTATTGCGTAGGCCGCGCGGTACCGGCAGCGGCTTCTTGTATTGGCCGGAGTACTCCAGCAGCGACACACTGACCGTGGCCGAAATCAGCCGGCCCTGGGCGTCCGTCCGGCGGGTGGTGGTACCCACCTCGGTTAGCAAGTAGACCCCCCGGTAGTCGCCGGAGCCCAGCACATAGGGCAGCGGCTCATGTGCCCGCAGCGCCGTCTTCAGGCGGCGGATCTGCGCCTCCGGGTCGGCCAGCAGCGCGTGCAGGGTCAGCTCCAGGGTCAGCTCGTCGAGGCCATCACCCACCCACTCCAGACGCGGCTTGCCCTGGATCAGCGCGTGCTGGGCATAGTCCGCCGTGGCGCGGTCATCCTGGCGACTGGGTTGGTTGCGCAACTCAAACTCGATGTCGCCCAGTACCGCCCACATCAGAAGGCCCTCCGCTGCTGATCGGCCATGACTTCACGCATCAGTTTCTCCAGGTCGTTGCGCGACAGCTGCAGCGCTTGCTGAACAGCCTCCTGAGTACCAGGGCCACCGCCTTGCACGGTAATGGTCGGGCTGAAGTGGATGGTCATGCCGCCGCCAGCCGGGCCGGCTACAGAGACCTGGGCAGCGGCAGCCAAGTTTGGCGGCTGCAAGGTGTTGGGGCTTGGCGCTGCGAGTAGTGGCGGCGCCAAGGTGACAGCCGTGGCTGCAGCCATACCCAGTGCAGCCTTGCGCACCAGGCCTTGCTGGCCAGTGATGCCGATGGCCGCGCCTTCGCTGAGGTTGGCGCCGTAGCCCATGAACACCCGGCTCGGCGAGTGAATGCCAAGCGCACTGGTGAACCCGCTCTTGATTGAGGAGCCAATGTCGAGCACGGCATCCTTGGCCGCACCGGCTGCGCTGCGGATGCCGTTAACCAAGCCAGTGACCAGCATGCCGCCGAACTCGGTGAATTTGCCCGGCAGCTCGATCCCGAAGTAATTCATCACGCCGCTAAACGCACGATAGAACAGGCCCAGCGGACTGAAGTTGACCAGCAGTCCGAGAATGCCCGTCAGGCCGCCATTGAAGCCGGCCTTGATCTCCGTCCACAGACCGCTGAAGAAGCCTTTGATCGGCTCCCAGTAGCGGTAGATCAGGTAGGCACTGACTGCAATGCCGGTGATGAGCAGACCGATGGGGTTCATCAGCAAAGCACGGCCAAGCCAGAGCACGGCCTGCCCAGCCAAGCGCAGGCCGGTGAGTAGAGAGCCACCGAGTACTTTGCCGAGCAGCAGCACGCCGCGCCCAGCCAGCATCAGGGGTGCCCCGAAGGCCATGCCAAAGCCGCGCAGAAACAGACCGCTGTACTTCAACACAGTCAGTAGACCACCCCCCACTCGGGTCAGACCGGTAATCAGCGGGGCAAACTTACCGGCCTGCCACATGGCTCGCAGCAGCGTCCACTTCGCCGACATACCGGTGATGGTGGTGGTCATGGCCACAAACGGCGACATCATCAGGTTGGCACCATAGGCCACACCGATGAAGGCCAGTTTGCCGGCCAGCAGCCCGGCAACCAGGCCGACCACGCCCTTGACCAGCTCGGGATTTTCTCCGGCCCAGGCAGCGAACTGCTGAACCAGCGGCACCACGGCACGGGTGACGTCGACCAGCGCCGGAAGTAGGACGCTGCCGACCGCAATGCCCGCATCGGAGAGACTGTTGGTCAGTGCCTTCAATTCTTCCTTGGGGCTGCCCATGCGCTTCTTCCAGTCGGCATCGAGCACGCCCTGGTCGGCGGCCGCCATACTGCCTTTCTGGATGTCAGCCATCTCGCCGTGGTTGCCAACCGCCGGACGAATAAAGGACATGGCCTGCATGTCCTGGAACAGCTCGCCCAGTTTGTAGGCCTCATTGAGACGCTGCATGGCAGTCTCACGTTCTTGGCCATCCTTGATGGCCATCGCTTTCTGGAACTCCCCGGCAGCCGCTGGCCCCTTGGTGCCCATGTATTGGGTGATCAGCTGCAGCATCGCCTGCACGGGCGTCATGCCCTTACCGACCAGATTTTTCATGCTCGACTGCAGATCAATGCCCGCCTTGGCAAAATCCTTAATCGTGTCCGGCGCGGTGATCTTGCCCAGGAAGTTCTTGAAGTTGTTGGCCGCTTCGTCGTTGCTGCCTGCGCCTTTGCGGGCAATCTGCAGCGATGCCCCGATCTCGGCCACAGCCCGCTCACCGGTGATGCCGAGGGCAGCGAACTGCGGGGTGAGTTGTGGCAGCCACTTGGCCATGTCAGCCAGTTCGAACTGACCACGCTTGCCGGCGTAGGCCAGCATGTTCATGGCTCGCTCAAGCCCGCCGGCACCGATCTGCAGGTTGTCATTCAGCGCTATGGCCACCGAGCCCAAGTCATCCATGCTGGCCCGCGTGGCGGTGGCGGTTTTGGACAGCACAGGGGCGTAGCGTGCCAGCTCTTGAGCATTGGCAATGCCACCCGCAATCAGCACAGCAGTGCCACGGGCCACTTCGGTCTGGGTTTGATTCCAGCGCAGCGCCGAATCACGCATTACCTTGCTGAGCTGGGCTTCCTCGGCCGGATCGAAGCCGCCGGTGATGGCGATGTCGCGCGTCTGATCCTGGAAGTCGATGGCTGTACGCATCGACTGCACAACCGGCGCCCCGAGTACGGCCGCCGTGCCTGCAGTCTCCATGGCCTGACCGCGCAGGTCGGCACGGTTGGACTTGAGGGTTTCGCCACGGGCGATGCTGGTATTGAGGCGTTCCTGTTTGAGTTTGAGCTGATCGAGCGTGCGCCCAACCTGGTCGTATTGATTACGCAGTTTGCCGACGCCGGCACCGCCTTGGACCAGCGCGGTAGCCAGTGCCGTACCCATGCGCGTTTGCTGGGTACGCAGCATGTCGGTGGCACGCCCGAGCTGCTGCACGGTTGAGCGCGCGGAGCCGAAAGCAGCGTGCAAGCTGCCCGATACCGCCGCACCGATTTTTAGCCCGACCAGGACTTCATTGGCCATTTTTTGCTACGCTGCAAACATGTTTGAAAAAGTCGCTCTACGCACCGCTAATACCCTCTATGCACTGGCCGTCGGCACCGGTGTGCTCTGGCTTGCCTGGCTGTGTCTGGCTCATTTGCCGCTGTGGGCAGCGGTATTGGGGTTCTGCATCGCACTGCCGCTGCTGGCGCTACTGCTGGCACCTTTGGCAGCAGCCTGTGCTCTGGTCGGTGGGGCGGTGGCTGGTTTGGCGGTCATTTCTGGGCGAGCCGTTCGGCCTGCTCGACACGCCGACTAATCTCTCTGTCCGCTACTTCCGTCCAAAACCAGTAATCCTCCAGCTCCAGCGCATCGATCTCCGAGGGCTGCATCCGCAGCACCATCAGCAGCGCTTCGTCCCACTGGCGCAGGATCTCTTCAGTCGCCGACCATTTCCCGAAAGGCATCCGTCACCGCCTTGGAGTCGGCAACGTCCAGTGCTTCAATGTCTTCCACGGTCAGGCCGGTCATTTTTGCGAACAGAAAATCTTCTTGATCACCAGCGTCCTTGCTGTACTTGTCGGCGGCCTTCAGGTCGCGGCGCTTGAGGCGCGTGATCGGCAGGGATTCGATGCGCTCGCCCGTGGCACTGGTGAAGGGATATTTGAGGGGGATGCGGGGGGTATCGGCCATGTTTGATGCTCCAGGTTGATCAATGAGATCGGTTGCTCTGTAAGAGCCCTGAGCATCGCGCGTAACAGTGGCGCTGCCTTTTAATCTGGTTTAAAGAGAGACGCTGAAACACTAGAACGGAGGATGTGATGGAAGAAGAAATTACCCTGGAGCATGAAGGCGAGACTTACTCGGCCAGCTATATCCAGATCGGCGACGAGCTACTGACCTACCTGCCCGATGGCAGCGAGCGCCGTACCGACTTGCGGGGCGTGAAGCCTGAGCACGCAGCAGCCACTCACCTGCGCGGGTACATCAGCACCCTGACGCGCAAGGTATAAAGAAGAAGCCCCGCACTGGGCGGGGCTTCTAAGGTGACATCCTTGTCCTAGGCATCCATGCCCATCCGTCATGGCTAAGACTGCCCGATGTTGCGCCGGTACTTGGCCAGTTGATCCTCGCCGCCCACGCGGAAGATGTTGGCCAGGTAATCCAGCAGCACCACCTCTTCACCGTTGAGCAACTGGCGCACGTAGATGGCCGAGAATGGCGTCTCGAACTTCGCTGGATCGCGCGGTTTGAAGCTGCCCAGCTTGTACTCCTTGGGCATGATGGTCATCACCGTGACCAGCGGGATCTCGTCCACCAGACCGCCGTTATTGAACACCTGGACGTTGCTGCGGCACTGCAGCTGTACCGTCTTCAAGGGGCTGGCCAGCTTGGTGGCCGCTTCCTTGTAGAGGCTGTTCCAGACGATCTTGCCCTCCAGCTTGTCGAGGCCGTCCGGCAGTTCGATCAAGCCAACCATGCCCAGGCCCTGGAAATCGGACATGACAGCCTTGATGCTGCCCAGCTCGATTTCCTCGGCCTTGGCAAAGAAGTCGCGGCCATCTAGGTACAGGTTGCTGTTGGTGATGCGGTGTGCGCTAAAGCCCGCCATTTATGCAGCCCCTTTTAGGTTGGCCAGGTATTCCCCGGTGATCTCGGTCTCGAAGGTGCCGCGCTCGAACGGCAGCGGCACCGTCAGCTTGTAGCTGAATAGCATGTGCCCCAGCTCCAGCTCGGTCTGCGGGTTGCGCGCCGGGTCGTACCAGCACTCGAAGCCCAGCAGCGCGCTATCGCCAATCAGCTTGCGACCGAACAGGTTGACGCTCTCGGTGACGCTGTTGATCAGCGCCTGAGTGATCGGCATATCGACGAACTGCAGCGAGCTGTAGCGGATCGACTCATCGATGATGTCCTTGGTGCGGCGCACGTTCTCGAAGTTGCGCATGTGGGTCACGGTCGGCCAGGCCGCCGTGCGGTTGCCCCATAGACGCAGGCCGGTACCGAAGCTGTTGAACACCGTGGTGATGCCCGCCTCGTTGAGCAGGTTGACCTCGCTGTTAGGATCATCGACACGCGCGGTCAGCGAGCGCTCCAGGCCGATCACGCCGACCAGCTCGCGGTTGGAGCTGCTCCACCAGTAGCCGTCATCCAGATCGACCTTGGCGCGCAGGCCGGCGGCACGGATCGACAGCGGCTCCAGGCGCGTGCCATCGGTAGCGCTGTCGTACACCTTGACGTGCGGGTAGCACAGGCGCACGCGGTCGCTGCTGGTGTTGAAGTTGATGGCGCCAGACGGACCACGACCGGCGATCACCTGCTGCACCGTGGTACCGATGGGCGCATCAATGTAGGCCACGCCGCCCATCTGCTCGGCAGCCGCGATCAGCTCGACGCTGACCGAGTTGAGGGTGGAAAAGCCCGGTGCGATGAACAGCTTGGGGAAGAAGCCGAACAGGTTGTAGCTGTCGGCGAACGCCTTGAGTCCGGAGCGCTGCCCAGCGATGTTGACCGCACCGATGATCTCCGCCGAGGTGACCAGGCTGGGGTCGGCGTGGGTGTAGTCGGCTTTAACCTGGGCGTTGGCCGCGATGCTGCCGCCCGCCAGGCGCTTCACACTGCCGGTGAGCAGGGTCACGCTGTAGTCGGTGTTGAGCACGTAGGTGGTCGCGCCATCGGCGGACTTCAGCGTCAGCGCCTGTAGGGCGCCGTGACCCAGCTGCAGCAGGTCGTTGTCGCCGAACTGGCGCTCCTGGCCGACCACGTTACTGCGGTGTACCGCCGGATCGAGCACGTTGACGACCAGCACGGTACCGGCGCCGAAGTCATAGATGCCGGCCAGGGCGCGCGGGATGCTGAAGCCGTCCAGGGTCTCGGGGCCAAACTTCGCACCGTTCACTTCGCTGAGGGACAGAATCAGTTCGTTGACAGGGCCGACCGGCGCCGTGCCGACCAGGGCGATCACGCCCGACTTGACCACCTTGATCGCGCGCGGGCCGCGCTCGACTTCGGTGGTCTCGATGCCATGCAAATAGTTGGCGGTCATTGGCGGGCCTCCTTCTTGGCCGGAGCAGGCGCCGCAGCAGCCTCCTCAATGATGGGCTCCAGGTGCTTCAGGGCGATCAGCACCAGGGTGTATTCGTGATCGGCTGGCAGATCGACCGGCTTGCCCGGATGGAGCTGGACTTCGAGCAGCTCGGCCTTGGCGCCGACGCGCAGTTGGGCGCCACTCTGCGGGCCCTTGTAGAGGTAACGAGTCAGTTTCACGGTTGTTCCTCGAATCGGGTTTGAGTCAGCAGCGGCCCGCTATCGAGAGCCATGGTCTGCAATTGAGTTGCACGGGTTGCGATGTCCAGGCCGTACTGCCACACGCCCTGCAGGTGGCCGATAAAACGCTCGGAGACCGGGCGTAAGGCCTGGTCACAGTGCGGTGGCCACCACCCAGTCAGCGTGTCGCGGATGCGATCCAGATAGCTGACCGCACCGTCCTTGCCGTTGAGCTGGCGGAATACAAGAGTCAGGCTGATCACCAGGTTGCGCTCCTGGAACATCGCATCGGTGGCCTCGGAGCCGCCGAAAGTCGACTTACCAAACGCCACCAGGACAGCGCCGCGTGGGTGATTAAGGCGAAATTGCGTCGGATTTTCCGGGAACAGCTCAACACCAAGCTCGGCACCGAAGGCCGTCTTCAAACGGCCGACGATGCCGTCGAGCAATGCTTCGGTCTGGGTCATTAGTAACGCCCCCACAGTTCGTCACCGAATTGCTGACGACGCGAGCGCACCTTGATCTCACCTGGTTCTGGTGTGGCCTCCCCAGTGGGCATGCCCAGGCTGACCACGCCATCGCGGATGCTTTCCAGCAGCTTGATGGTGTCCTTGCGACTGTCCTTTACCGCATCGGGGATGGCCCCCTCACAGTCGTTACCTCTTCGCTGGTGGACTTGGGTTGGGGTTCAGTGAATGCCGGGGAGCGTTGCTCTTCGCGGCGGCCGGCTTCGGCAATGCTGTCGATCTCCCACGAGGGCGCGACCTTGTCGGCGGTCTCGGTGCCGAACTGGCTGATCAGAAATTCGCGGAACTTGCGCCACAGGCTGGCGCCCATCTCGTGGCCGAAGTCACCGAACTCGATAACGCCTTCCTCGCCCTCGGCCAGTTCAATGCAGCGCAGCCCCTTAACGGCTGGAGGCTGAGCACCGAGGAAGCCGACATGGCGCAGGTAGTACACGCCGGGCACCGGGTTGCTCGGCGAGTCCGGCTGGTAGAAGGACGCGGAGATTTTCTTGTAGCTGCCCTTGGCCACCAGTTCGGCGAAGGCCGGGTCGACCTGCGAAGGTTCGGCGATCAGACCATCGGCGCCCACCTGCAAGGACTTCACCCAGCCGGAGGCCGGGGCGTCGTGCTTGGGGTGGCCGATGACCAGCGGCGCTTCGTGGATGGCCGGGTCATAAGCGCGCACGGTGGCGGCAATGTCGGACTCACTGAAGTTGAAACTGTCACCGCTCATGGCGGTGTGCTTGCCTGGCTTGAAAATATGGAGTGGTTTCATCGACTGTGCGCTGGGTGGTGGAACATGCGCATATCCGCTACGTGCGCCAGGCCATCCGCCAGGTTGCCAAGCACGGCGGCATGTTGGCGGTGGTCGGCGAGTCTGGCTCCGGAAAAAGCACGCTGCGTCAAGATCTGGCCGATTGGGTGTTCGCCAATCATGAGCCGATCACCCTGATCGAGCCCTATGTGCTGGGTAGCTCGGACGACAACGTCAAGGGCAAGACGATCAAGTCGCTCGATATCACCGCAGCGATCATCCGCTGCATCGACCCGAGCGTTAAGCCGCGCCGCTCTCAGGAAGATCGCTCACGGCAGATGCACGAGCTGCTGCTGGCCAGTACGCAGGCCGGACGCAAACATGTGGTGATTATCGAAGAAGCCCACGACTTGCCGATTGTCACCTTGAAACACCTCAAGCGTTTTTACGAGCTGCAGGCCGGTTTCAAGAAACTGCTGGCGATCATCCTGATCGGGCAGACCGAACTGGGCGACAAACTATCGGAGCACAACCCAGCCGTGCGTGAGGTGGTGCAGCGTTGCGAGCTTGTAAAAATCAAGCCGCTGGACAACCACGTCGAGGCCTACCTCAAGCACAAGCTGGCCCGTATCGATGTGGACTATCAGAACATCTTCGAACCCTCGGCCTTTGAGGTGATTCGCGACCGCCTGCGCATGAGCCATACCGAGGGGCGCGGCGCGGCTCGCGGGGTCAAGACGATCTCTCTGTGCTACCCGCTGGCGGTGAACAACCTGGTCTCCGGTGCCATGAACCTGGCGCTGAAACTTCACGAAACCAAGGTAACCGGCGAGTTGGTCGTTGCCTCCCTGCGCGCCGAGGAGGTGTGACATGGCCAGCCTTCAGCTAGTGCCGCCACCTGTTCAGCGCCCCATGAGCATCATCGCGCCTGAGTTCCTGCCGAAATTAACGGAATTCAACGACCTGACCCGCGCCGTGCGTGATGCCGGCCTGCAGATCACGGCGATGTCCTTTCTGGACAACACCATCACCATCAACGCCGACAGTGTCGAGCTGCTGGCTCGACGCTTCGCCCACGAAGTACGCGGCCAGCGGCACCGCACCCAGGGCCGTTTTACCCGCCACGCCGTGACCGTGCGCGGCATCGACGTTGTTTGGTTCTCCCTGGTGAAGGAGCAGAACCGATGAGTACTCCTGACAAACGTTACGACACGTTAGTTATCTGTGGCGCGACCAGCAATGTAGTGCCTCGCGAGGCCGCTGGTGGCGAGGTCGTGGCGTGGTCGGCCGGGCACGCGCTTGCTGAGCACTGGCCACTTGAGACATTCGTCCAGGAGCTGGCGGACGGCTGCTACGAGGACGAGGACATGGACACCATCCAGGCCAAGGCCAGCGTGGCGCTGGAGCTGTCGCGCCGCCAGCGTGACCACGGCTGGCTTAATAATGAGGAGAAGAACAATGGCTGATACCAACCAATCGCCGGTACCGGCCGGCTACGTGCGCAACGGCGCAGGCCACCTGGTACCTGAACACCAGGTGCGCGAGCACGACAAGCTGCGCGACCAGGTGGCCCACGAGTTGGCCGGTATGGCGCTGGATATCAACAAGGCGCTGGTCGGCTTCAAGGCCAAGTCCCTGGCCGATATCGACGACCTGATCGCCATCTCGCATGAGCGCTACGGTGTGACCATCGGCGGCAAGAAGGGCAACGCCTCGATCACCACCTATGACGGTCGGTTCAAGGTTGAACGGCAGATGGCCGAGCGGCTGACCTTCACCGAGGAGATCCTCGCGGCCAAGGAGCTGATCGACCTATGCATCCGTAAGTGGAGCGAGGGTGCCGATCAACACCTGCGCGTGCTGGTCGACCGCGCATTCCGCGCCAACAAACAGGGCCAGATCAAAACCGGCGACGTGCTTAGCCTGCTGCGCATCGAGATCGACGACCCCGACTGGAAGCTCGCCATGGAAGCGTTGAAGGATTCCATCCAGGTAAACGGTACCGCCGTCTACATCCGCGTCTACCAGCGTGTCGGTGAGACCGATCGCTACGAACCTATCAACCTTAATATCGCGGCGGTGTGAGATGGATCAGAACCGTATCCTCGAAAAGATCAAGAAGTGCATGGAGATGGCGAAGTCCAAAACCGCCAACCCCAATGAGGCCGAGATCGCACTGCGCCAGGCCCACAAGCTGATGGAATCCTACAACCTGGAGTTGGGTGACGTGCTGGCCAGCATGGCTGGCGAGTCTGAGGTAGCCGCTGGTTCTGAAGGTGATCCACCAGCTTGGCGGGTACGACTGGCTCAGGTGTGCGCCCATGCGTTTGGCACCCACCTGATCATCCGCAATGGTTGGCTCAATCCGGCATCGTTCGTTTTTGTGGGATGTGCGGCAGCCCCAGAGCTTTCCGGCTACGCCTACCAGGTGCTGGAGCGCCAGCTGCAGAAAGCCCGGCGCGACTACCTTGCCACCCAGAAGCGTTGCAAACGAGCAACCAAGGTCGCTCGTGGCGACGCCTTTGCCCATGCCTGGATCGATGCGGTGTACTCCAAAATTGAGGCATTCGCGGGTGTGGAGGACAACATCGCCGAGGCTATTCAGGCATATATGACCAAGAAATACCCGAACCTAGGTCAGGCAAAACTGAAGCGCCGCAAGCTCAAGGCACGCGACGAAGTCGCCACCGAAGCAGGCTACCGTGCAGGCAAGTCGGCTCAGCTGCACCAGGCGGTCAGCCATCAGCCCCGCGCACTGCTGACGGCGGGGGTGTGAGATGGAGCGTTATCACTCAGTAGCTGGCGATCCACCGCGCCGTGACATGCAGTCTCAGTTGGCTGCGAGTGCTCAGCTTGAACAGCAGATCAGTGAGTTCCTGGCCCGTGGCGGCAAGGTTCATGAGGTCGGTGCGCAGATGCGAGCCACGCCTGAGCCGTTCGTAATCAACCCACGTACCACGCCGGTATACAACCAAGAGTTTGATCGAAACAAACGCTTCGCAGAGGCGTTTGTGATCTGTTTTGGCCCGAAAGAAGGAGGTGCAAAGTGAGCACTGCGCCTTCCAACCCGAACCGGCTCCGCCTGATCAAGCTGATCCACGTGGCACGGCGCGAGCTGTGTATGGATGACGACATCTATCGCCTGATGCTGGCCGGTATGACGGGTTTGGACGGCGCAACGTCCACCGCTAACTTGAGCGTTCCAAACTTGCTACGGGTTTTGGAACAGCTCAAGCAGCGGGGCTTTAAGGTTCGTCCAAACAAAGCGAAGAAGCGGCCGATGGCTGACGACGAGCAGTCCAAGAAGATCCGTTCGCTCTGGCTGACCTTGCACGACCTCGGCGCGGTACGTGATCCATCCGAAGAGGCACTGGCCAAGTTCGTGCTGAGCATGACGAAAGTGGCAGCCTTGCAGTGGCTAAGCCCAGCCCAGGCCAGCCGGGTGATCGAGAATCTGAAGCAATGGCACCAGCGTGTTACCCGCGCTACCAACTCTCAACAGGGGGATGTATGAGCGAGTTCCGAAGCAAGGGCCCTGAGCTGCTGATTGATCTGACCCAGCACATCGCCCACGCCCTTGGCGAGCTAATCGCCCTGGACAGCGACCGGGCTGAACACGTAGCAAAAGAGGTAGCTGATCGAATGGCGGCCCATTGGGGCGGCCAGAACATCTATTTCCCAATGGGGCTGTCGATCAAGCTGAGCCGTCGCGACCGCGAGATTTTCGATAAATTTACCGGTCGCAACCATCACGAACTCGTCCGCGAGTACGGAGTCTCGCTGGCGTGGATCTACAAGATCATCAAGGCAGTGCGGAAGGAGGAGATCGCGCGTCTTCAGGGGGATATGTTCAGCCCGGCCACCGACGACTGACCGGGCGTCACCTCATTGCATTATCTGCAACTCTATTTGAAACTCCCTCCCACAGAATCCCAGCCCATCCCACCGAGTCCCGGCTTTATCTCAGGTTTCCCCCTGTGATTATCTCGGTCTAACTCAGCAGATGGCACCAGCGAACGTACCACCGCCCGCATTATAAATAACCCAAATGAGCACCTATTAGCTGAGCCTGTGACGGAAACGCCGGCGAACCTGCGCACACCTAGCCAAATCGAGCCGCGCCGGGTAGAGTCCCGCAACACGACCGATCTAAACGAGTCGTGACAAATAACAACAAATGAAAACCCTTAGGGGTCACGGAGTTACACCATGTCGAGCCGCAGTCTGCTTGCCATTGCCCTGAAGTTCTTGCTGGTCTTCAGCCTTCCTTCTTACGCCGCCAGCGTCGAACCCACAGACGCCGCCGACAATTTGCTGAAACTGCACCAACTGCGCCTAGCTGCACAGAAAAGCCTCGGCGACTTTTATATGTACAACGGCATGGAAGGCGATCAGCGCTATGCGCGCATGATTGATACCTCGCTGCAAAATGGCCAAGCCCTGCTCGGCAGCCTGACGCAAATGCCCGGCGAAGGCTCCAAAGCCCTGCTGGCACAGCTGGACCAGCACTGGAACAGCTATCAAAGCGAACTCAAGGTATTGGCCGACACGCTGAAGACCCAGGGCTATACCGATCTGCAGCCGGTCGCCGACCTGGCCGGCCATAACCAGCAATTGATGGGGCTGAGCACCGAGCTGTACAACAAGATCCAGCAAGAAAGCGGCCGCAATGTTAGCGCCCTGACTCAGCTCAGTCGCGAACAAAGCCTGCTGATGCAAAGCATCGCCGTCGATTACGCCTCGCGCAGCGCCTCGGTAGGCGGCTCGTTTATCAGCAGTGGGGGCGAGAACAGCAAAAGCATCGACGAACTGGCCAATGAGTTTGTTCACGTCATGGACAAACTCGAGCAAGCGCCGCAAAACACCGCAGAAACGCGGCAGTCCCTGGGCGCAGTCAAGACCAAATGGCGCTACATCGAGAAGTCGCTGAAGAATTACAACGAGAAGAGCGTACCGTTCCTGGTCAACAAGTATTCCGACCGCATTATTGAAGGCCTGGAAGTCCTCGCTGG
>JAXHOM010000024.1:0-181028 GCA_034519305.1 Pseudomonas sp. | reverse complement strand
CATAATCCACCCATGTTGCTCGCGCAGTTCGGCACGACGGATGCGGATGGTGTCGGCAACTTCACTTAGCGGCCCGGCGATCAGCACTTCATCCGGGGTACCGATATAGGCACCCCAATAGATGTGCATGGCCTGGTCGACAAAGCGTTGGTAGGTGTCCTGGGCGTCGAGCATCACCAGCACGCTGTCCAGCCCCTCAGGAAAACCGCCTTCGGCCAAGCGGCGCGCCGGGGTGATCTGGAAGGCCTGGCCGATGCTGTTAAAACAAACCTTATGCTTGGCCGCCAGGGCTTGCAGGCTGGTGATGCCGGGGATCACTTCGTACGCAATCTGTTCGCTGCTGTTGGTCACGATCTCTTCGACGATACGCAGGGTACTGTCGTACAGCGCCGGGTCGCCCCAGACCAGAAAGGCGCCGGTTTCGCCATCGCGCATCTGCTCGCGGATCATGCCTTCGAACACCTGCTGCTTGTCCTGATTGAGGTCGACCACGCTGCCGCGATAGTCCGGCACATCGCGCACCCGCTCCGGACAGTCGGCGCTGACAAAGCGGTAGTCGCGGCCTTGGATAAAGCGCTCGCAGATGGTCTTGCGCAGGCCGATCAGGCTGTCCTTGGCGCTGCCCTTGTCCATCAGGAAGAACACGTCCGTACGGTTCAGCGCGTTGATCGCCTGCACCGTCAGGTAGTCCGGGTCGCCGGCACCGATGCCGATTATCAGCAGGGTTTTCATAAAACAGTCTCCAGGCTGCCAGCTATAACCGGCAGCGAATCGATATGTCGGTAGTCGGCGCCCAGCTCGGCAGCCAATTGGCGCGCGCGGCCGATGCGGATTGGCGCGCTTTCGATATCCACCAGCAGCGCCGGGCAGGCGCTCGGGGTTAAGGCTGGCCAATCGCGCAGGCGGCCATCGGTAATAATCAATAAACGCTGACGCTCGGCCGGGTGCAAACGCTGACGCCGCGCCTGCCAGTCGGCAGCCTGCTGCAAAGCATCAAACAGCGGCGTGCCGCCGCCCGCGCCCAGCTCGGCGAGCCAATCTTGCAAAGCCTGGGAGGCTTTCTGCCCCTGCCAGAGCCATTGTGCCTGGCGGCCGGTGGCGTGCAGCACGGCCAGGCGCGCACGTTGCTGGCGGGCCTGCTCGAACACCTCACTGAGCAGGCCTTTGGCCTTGCTTAGCGCGCCATGCCGGCGAGTCGAGGCCGAGGCATCGACTATTACCAACCAAAGTTCGCCGGACTTGGCGCTGCGCGGGCGCAGCACGAGATCATGCCGAGTGCGCGGGCGGCCTTTAAGCAGGCTCGCCGGCCAATCGATACGCCCCACCGAGCCACTGCGACTGGCACCGTTGCGACCATTGCCGAGTGTGCCGGGAGCGGCCCGGGCATCCGCGCCTGGGGCTGTGCGCGGGCGGATGCCTAGGGCTTTTTTGTCCATCGTGGCGGTTCACGCCGGACGCCGAGGCTCTGCGCCTGAGCGGGTAATTCGCCCCACTGACCCTCGCCTTGCGGCTGCTCGCTGGGTGCGCTCTTATTTGGCGGTGCTTCGGGCGGTGATTGCGGCGGCTGCGCGGCAGGCGGCGGGTTATGCCGGCGACGGTGACGCAGCACGAAGTCGGCCACCGCGTCGATATCCTCCACTTCAATCCGCTCGACGCCACGCCAGGCGGCATGGGCGCGGGCGGCGCGCAGCCAGACCAGATCGGCGCGCAGGCCATCCACCGCTGCAGCGAAGCAGCGCTGGCTGATCTGCTCCAGGGCGGAGTCATCCAGCGGAATCGCCGCCAGTCGCACACGGGCGCTCTGGCAACGTTCACGCAGTTGATCCTGCTGCGCTTGCCAGCGCTGCAGAAACCCCTGGGGATCGGCATCGAAGGCCAGGCGGCGGCGAACGATTTCGGCGCGCTGGGCCGGTTGCGGCTGGGCGTCCAGGGCCAGGTTAAGGCCGAAGCGATCGAGCAGTTGCGGGCGCAGCTCTCCCTCCTCGCCGTTCATGGTGCCGATCAGCACGAAACGCGCGGCATGCCGATGGGAGATGCCGTCGCGCTCGATATGGTTGACCCCGCTGGCGGCGGCATCCAGCAGCAGGTCGACCAGATGATCGGGCAGCAGATTGACCTCATCCACATACAGCACGCCGCCATTGGCCTTGGCCAGCAGGCCGGGGGAGAACTGCGCGCGGCCCTCGCCCAGGGCGGCGTCCAGATCGAGGGTACCGACGATGCGCTCCTCGCTCGCACCCAGCGGCAGGGTGACAAAGGTGCCGCTGGCCAGCAGGTCAGCCAGGCCTCGGGCCAGGGTCGATTTGGCCATACCGCGCGGTCCTTCGATCAGCACACCGCCAATCGCCGGATCGATGGCCGCCAGGCACAGCGCCAGTTTCAGGTCATCGGCGGCGACCACAGCGGCGAGGGGGAAGTGGTGTTCGGTCATGGCTGTGGTCCGTTCGGGCAAACGTAGGGTGGGTTAGCGGCGCGGTACGCCGGCCAAGAATCCACATGCAATGGTGGCGCGCCGCGTAACCCACCAGGCGATGGACCGCGTTGCGCCGATGGTGGGTTACGCCGCGCCCAGAAAGGCGTGATGTTTGAAAATAGCGACATGCGGCTAACCCACCCTACGCATCTAGGTTTCCTCACTATCAATCAGCAGGTTCTCCAGCGCTTCTCGGTACTCGCCGGGGCTTTCCCAGAGGCCGCGTTGCTGGGCTTCGAGCAGCCGTTCGAGGATGTCCTGTAGGGCGTCGGGGTTGTGCTGCTGGATAAAGTCGCGGGTGCTTTTGTCGAGCAAATAGGCCTCGGTGAGCAGCGCGTACTGGTGGTCGTCGACCAGCTCGCTGGTGGCGTCGAAGGCGAACAGGTAGTCGATGGTCGCCGCCAGCTCGAACGCGCCCTTGTAGCCGTGGCGCTTCATGCCGTCGATCCACTTGGGGTTGGCCGCGCGGGCGCGCACCACGCGATTGAGCTCTTCCTTCAGGGTGCGGATGCGCGGCGTATCCGGCTGACTGTTGTCGCCGTGATAGCTCGCCACCTTGGCGCCGCGCAGGGTTTCCACCGCCGCGAGCATGCCGCCCTGGAACTGGTAGTAGTCGTTGGAGTCGAGGATGTCGTGCTCGCGGTTGTCCTGGTTGTGCAGCACCGCCTGCATCTGCTCCAGGCGCTCGGCGAACTGCGCGCGCGCCGGGGTGCCTTCGCTGTGCGCGCCGTAGGCATAGCCACCCCAGTTCAGATAGACCTCGGCCAGGTCCGCGCGGGTTTGCCACAGGCGCTCTTCGATGGCGTTCTGCACGCCCGCGCCATAGGCCCCCGGTTTGGAGCCGAACACCCGCCAGCCGGCCTGTTTACGTGCCTCGAGTTCGTCCAGGCCGCTGTCCTGCAGGGTCAGGGACTCGCGCCAGACCCGCGCCGACAGCGGATTCATGTCTTCCGGCTCATCGAGATCAACCACCGCCTGCACCGCGTCGTCGAACAGGCGGATCAGGTTGCTAAAGGCATCGCGGAAGAACCCGGACACGCGCAGGGTCACGTCCACCCGTGGGCGGCCGAGCTGCGCCAGCGGCAGCACCTCGAAACGCTCGACGCGCTGGCTGCCGGCCTGCCATACCGGGCGCACGCCCATCAGCGCCAGGGCCTGGGCCATATCGTCGCCGCCGGTGCGCATGGTCGCCGTGCCCCACATCGACAGGCCGAGCTGACGCAGGTGGTCGCCGTGGTCCTGCAGATGCCGCTCCAGCAGGCGATCCGCCGCCTGCACGCCGATACGCCAAGCGGTCGGCGTGGGCAGGTTGCGCACATCGACGCTGTAGAAATTGCGCCCGGTGGGCAGCACATCCAGCCGCCCGCGACTCGGCGCGCCACTCGGCCCGGCGGGGACAAAACGCCCGCTCAACGCCGCCAGCAAGCCGTGCATTTCGGCCGGGCCGCAGGCATCCAGCAGCGGCGCGATCTGCTCACGCAAACGCTGCAGCACCTGGCTGCTTTCAATGCCAACGGGTTCGAAATCCCTTGTATCGATCAGCTGCAAAGCCAGCAGCTCAAGCCGCTCGCGGGTATCGCCGGCGCTGCGCCAGGCATCACTGCTCTGTTCTGCCAATACAGCCGGGCGCGGCCCCTGCCAGGGCGCGGCCATTTCGCAGTCGAGCGGATCGAAGCCCAGCTCCAGATCGCGGGCCAGGGCGCGCAGCAGGCTGGCGTTGCCGCCCTGGCCGTCGCCACGGGGAATGCGCAGCAGCGCCAGCAAGGTATCGCGGCGCAGGGTGCCGGCCGGTGATTCGCCGAATACATGCAGGCCGTCGCGGATCTGCGATTCCTTTAAATCGCACAGGTAGGCATCCAGCTGCGGCAGCCAGCTGTTGGGATCTGCATTCAGTTGCAGGCCCAGTTCGCGGTCGAGGCTGGCCTCGCGCACCTTGAGCAGAATCTCGCCACGCAGCTCGGCGGCGCGGCGCAGGTCGAGCTGGCTGGCTTCGTAATATTCGTCGGCCAGGCGCTCCAGATCGCGCAGCGGGCCGTAGCTTTCGGCGCGGGTCAGCGGCGGCATCAGGTGGTCGATGATCACCGCCTGGGTACGCCGTTTGGCCTGGGCGCCCTCGCCCGGATCGTTGACGATAAACGGGTAGATATTCGGCAGCGGGCCGAGAATCGCGCTCGGCCAGCACTGCTCGGACAGGCCGACGCTCTTGCCCGGCAGCCATTCCAGATTGCCGTGCTTGCCAACGTGGATCACAGCATCGGCGGCAAAGGCCTGGCGCAGCCAGCAGTAGAACGCCAGATAGCCGTGCGGCGGCACCAGATCGGGGTCGTGATACACCGCCGCCGCATCCAGCTGATAACCGCGCGCCGGCTGGATGCCGACAAAGGTCAGGCCGAAGCGCAGGCCGGCGATCATCAGCCGCCCGCTGCGGAACATAGGGTCCTGCTGCGGCTCGCCCCAGCGCTCGTGCACCGCCTGCTGGTTGGCTGCGGGCAGGCTGTGGAAGAACGCCAGGTACTCATCCAGCGCCAGGCTCTGGGCGCAGGGCCGCGCGTCGAGGCTGTCCAGATCATTGGTCACGCCGCCGAGCAGCTGATGGATCAGTGCGGTGCCGCTGTCGGGCAAGCCTGCCACCGGATAGCCCTGCTGTTGCAGCGCCTTGAGGATATTCAGCGCCGCCGCCGGGGTGTCCAGGCCGACGCCATTGCCGATACGGCCGTCGCGGGTCGGGTAGTTGGCGAGGATCAGGGCGATGCGCTTGTCGGCGTTGCTTTTGTGCGCCAGGGCCATCCAGTTGCGCGCCAGCTCGGCGACGAAATCCATCCCCGGCAGGTGTGGCTGGTAACAGACCACATCGCTCTGGCTGCGCTCGCTGCGCCAGGCCAGGCCCTTGAAGCTGATCGGCTGGGTGATCAGCCGGCCGTCCAGCTCGGGCAACACGATATGCATGGCCAGGTCGCGCGAGCCCAGGCCCTGGGCATTGGCTTGCCACTGCTCATGGTTATCCAGCGCGCAAATGGCCTGCAGCACCGGGATATCGCGGCGAAAGGGCCGTGCGCTCGGCGCTTCCGGGTTGGACAGGGCGAAGGCAGTGGTGTTGATGATCAGCGCGGTATCGGTTTCATCCAGCCAGTCCTCGACCTGGGCCAGGCAGGCGGCCTCCTTGAGGCTGGCCACGGCAATCGGCAGCGGATTGAGGCCCTGGGCCTGCAAGCGCTGGCAGAACACATCGATAAACCCGGTATTCGCCGCCTGCACCTGGGTGCGGTAGAACAGCAGCGCCGCCACCGGCGCATCGGCCTGCCAGTTGGCTTGCCAATCGGCCAGGCTCGGGTTGGCCAACTGCGGGTGATACAGGCCGACGCGCGGCAGCGGCTGGCGGTTCTACCCAGGCATAGTCACGCTGCAGCCACTGGCTGGCGATGCAGTTGAACAGCTGCAGCGCATTGCCCGCACCGCCCTGGCGCAGAAACTGCCAGAGCCGCTCGGCCTCCGCCACTGGCACGTTGCTCAGGGCCATCAGCTCTGGATCAGGGTTGTCGCAGCCCGGCACCATAATCACCCGCGCGCCGCGCTCGGCCAGTTCGACTAGCCGCTCGATGCCGTAGCGCCAATAGCTGACGCCGCCGTGCACGGAAATCAGGATGACCTTGGCGTGCTGCAGCACCTGCTCGACGTAGAGGTCCACCGAGGCGTGATTGCTCAGCTGCGCCGGGCTGGCCAGGCGCAGGCTGGGGTAATCCGCCGGCAGCTGCCGCGCCACTTCGGCCAGCAATGACAGCTGCGAATCGCCAGTGCAGAGAATCACCAGCTCAGCTGGGGTCTGGCCGAGGTCGGCAATGCTGTCAGCCGGAACTTGGCTGCCGGGCTGGGTGCGCAATAGGTGCATGGGGTCAGGCGTTCCGTAGGAGCGGCTTTAGCCGCGAGCCGTATCGGGCTAGTCGCGGCTAAAGCCGCTCCTACAATCATCAGGCCAGTGCCGCCTGCAGCTCGGCTTCGATAGCGGCCTGATCCAGCTGCTGGCCAATCACCACCAGGCGGGTGATCCGCGCTTCATCGGCCTGCCAGGCGCGGTCGAAGTGTTTGTCGAAACGCTGACCAACGCCTTGCAGCAGCAGGCGCATCGGCTTGCCGGGAATCGCCGCAAAGCCCTTGATGCGCAGAATGCCGTGGTTGCTGACCGCGCTCCTTCAGCGCTTGCAGCAAACGCGCCTCCTCGGCTTCAGGCAGTTCCACGTGGAACGAGGCGAATTCGTCGTGATCGTGGTCTTCATGGCCTTCCAGGTCATGGTGGGTCTTGCGCCCCTCGATATGCAGCTCGGTCTCGCAGTTCAGGCCCAGCAGCACGTCCAGCGGCAGCTCGCCGCCATGGGCCTCGATGATTTTCACTGCGGGCGGCAGCTCTTCGGCCACGATGGCACGCACGGCAGCCAAAGCGGCGGCGTCGAGCAGGTCGGCCTTGTTGAGGATCACCAGGTCGGCGCTGGCCAGCTGGTCGGCGAACAGCTCGTGCAGCGGCGATTCGTGGTCCAGATTCGGGTCAAGCTTGCGCTGCGCATCGACCTGCTCGGGGAAGGCGGCGAAGGTGCCAGCGGCCACGGCCGGGCTGTCGACCACGGTGATCACTGCGTCCACCGTGCAGGCGTTACGGATTTCCGGCCAGTTAAACGCCTGCACCAGCGGCTTGGGTAACGCCAAACCGGAAGTTTCGATAAGGATATGGTCCAGCTCGCCACGCCGCGCCACCAGCTCGCGCATCACCGGGAAGAACTCTTCCTGCACGGTGCAGCACAGGCAGCCGTTGGCCAGCTCGAAGATGCGGCCGTTGGCTTCTTCTTCGCTGCAACCGATGGAGCACTGCTTGAGGATTTCGCCGTCGATGCCCAGCTCGCCAAACTCGTTGACGATCACCGCGATACGCCGCCCATCAGCGTGGCCAAGCATGTGCCGCAGCAGGGTGGTTTTGCCGGCGCCGAGAAAGCCGGTAACGATGGTGACGGGAAGTTTGGCGAGGGTTTGCATGGCGAGTCCTGCATGACGTCGAAAGAAAGACGAGCAGGAGGCGGCACAGACATGACAGCCACGGGGCGTCAGCCAACACCACCGGATCACCCCGCCCGGTTGTCGAAAACGTGACGAGGCAGGTCTCCTGGCTCACGGTCTGCGCGTTGCGCGACCCTTCACCTTCCCGCCGTACGGCAGTGGTGTATTGAAGGGCTTTGGACCGTTTACAGTTGCGGGGGCAGCCAAGGCATTAACCTTGTTCCCTCTTAGCTTCGCCAAAGAACCTATCCCAACTCTCCCCCCCCCCCCCCCCCCCCCCCCCCCCCTCTAGCCCAATTGTGCACAGGCTCTTCCCGCGAAGAACCTCGAACGCGGCAAGGCTACGCAGGCCATGACGGGCGGTCAATCGTGATTGACCGCTAAAGGCCGCCATGTTGAGCTACGCCGCCGCACAACCCGAGCGCCGTTGATGATGCCCAACCCAACCAATCGCAATGCCACTGCCGCCATTCGGGTGGTCGCCGGGCTGGGCTGCCGTCGTGGCTGTAGCCTGGCGGACTTGAATGGGTTGCTGGTCGGCAGCCTGCGCTCACACAACCTGACATTGGATAACCTGGCGGGACTGGCCAGCAGCACGCACAAAGCAGACGAACCGGGGCTGCTGCAACTGGCCGAGCATTTGGGCCTGACCCTGACCTGCTTCAGTGCACAAGAGCTGCAGCCCTATCAGCACCCCGTTCAAAGCTCGCCACTTACCCTGGCCGCCACCGGCAGCCCGGCCGTGGCGGAGCCTTGCGCCCTGGCCCTGGGCGCACGCCTGGGCGGCCAACCGGCCCGTTTGCTCGGCGAAAAAAACCGCAACGCCAGCGCCACCTGCGCCCTGGCGTCGATTGCCCCCAAGGATGTGTCATGACCGTCTACTTTATCGGCGCCGGCCCCGGCGACCCCGAGCTGATCACTGTCAAAGGCCAGCGCCTGCTGCGCAGTTGCCCGGTGATTCTCTACGCCGGCTCGCTGGTGCCGGCAGCGCTGCTCGAAGGCCACAATGCCGAGCAGGTGATCAACACCGCCGAGCTGCACCTGGGGCAAATTATCCAGTTGATCCGCCAGGCCCATGAGCAAGGCCAGGACGTGGCCCGTGTGCACTCCGGCGACCCGTCGCTGTATGGCGCCATCGGCGAGCAGATCCGCCACCTGCGCGCCCTGGCAATTCCCTTCCAGATCATTCCCGGCGTCACCGCCACCGCCGCCTGCGCGGCGCTGCTGGAAAGCGAACTGACCCTGCCCGAGGTGTCGCAGACCCTGATTCTTACCCGCTACGCGAGCAAATCGGAGATGCCCAAGGGTGAAGCGCTGGGCGATCTGGCCCGCCATGGCGCGACCATGGCCATCCACCTGGGCGTGGTGCACCTGAGCAAAATCGTCGCCGAGCTGCTGCCGCATTACGGTGCCGATTGCCCGATTGCCGTGGTCCATCGCGCCAGTTGGCCAGACCAGGATTGGGTCAGCGGCACCCTCAAAACCATTGAAGAGCAGGTGCGTGCCAAAGGCTTTCGCCGCACCGCATTGATTGTGGTCGGCCGTGTGCTGGGCGCCGAGGACTTTGCCGACTCGGCGCTGTACCAACAAAGCCATCAACACCTGTTCAGGTCGGCAGAAGACTGAGCCGCAGGCAGTCGGCCAGGCTTATCGACGCAATACGCGCCGTGTGAGCAGCAGCAGATCATCCAGCGCCGGCACACTGGCCAATAACACCAGCAGCAAGGCCAGCGGCACGGTGGCGATATAACCCAGGTGGTTAAAGCCCAGTGCGCCGATCACCCCGCCGAGGAAGAAGTACAGCGCCAACAGGCTGAGCACCCGCAGACGTTGGCGGTCGGCCATCACCCGAGCGATATCAGGGCCGCGCGTGCGATTCCAATAGAACAGCTTGCCTAGCTCGATACCGATGTCGGTGATGATTCCGGTGATATGGGTGGTGCGGATTTCCGCCCTGGAGAGCTTGGTAATCAGCGCGTTCTGCAGGCCCATGATGAAACACAGCAGCATCACCGTCAGCGGCACGAACAGGCCGGTAATCTGCGCCAGCGACGCGCCAAGAAAACCAAAACACAGCAACAGCGCAGCTTCGAGCAGCAACGGCAAGGCGTATTCGCTGTGCAGCTGGCGGCGCCGCGAGTAATTGATCATCACCGTCGAGCAGGCTGCACCCAGTAGAAATGACAGCACACCGCCGAGACCACTCCACACCAGGCCATAGGCACCCAGAGCAATATTGTCCGCCATGGCCGAGACGATGCCGGTCATATGCGAGGTGTATTGCTGCACGGCAAGAAAGCCGCCGGCATTGATCGCTCCTGCAACGAAAGCCAGGGCAAAACCCAGATGCCGATTGGCTGCGACACTGCGCGTCCGTCCGGTCAGGCTTCTCGCATAGCGAATAGGCATAAGTGCCTCGGGTGAACGGCAGGGCTTAGAGATGAATCTCCGCGCCCTTGATGCCGAGTAGGCGCAGCTCTTCGATCAGGCCATTGAGATCGGCGAAGGACTCCACCTGCTCCTGGTCATCGACCAGAAAGAAGCTGGTGCCCGCGCCTTTCTTCAACAGCACGATCCATTCCCGGGTATTGGCCGGGTTGGCGATGATATGGGTATCAAAGAGCACGCCCTGCGCCTGCTTGCTCTTTATATCTTCACGCCGCATCAGCTGGCCCCTGCTTACTCAACCGTGACGCTCTTGGCCAGGTTGCGCGGCTGGTCGACGTCGGTGCCCTTGAGCACGGCGACGTAGTAGGACAGCAGCTGCAGCGGGATGGTGTAGAGGATCGGCGCCAGGGCGTCGTGGATATGCGGCATGTTCACCACGTGGGTGCCCTCGCCATTGCTCATGCCGGCCTGCTCGTCGGCAAACACCACCAGCTCGCCGCCACGGGCGCGCACTTCCTGCAGGTTGGATTTGAGCTTTTCCAGCAGCTCGTTGTTCGGCGCCACGGTGACCACCGGCATATCGCTGTCCACCAGGGCCAACGGGCCGTGCTTGAGCTCGCCAGCCGGGTAGGCTTCGGCGTGGATGTAGGAGATTTCCTTGAGCTTGAGCGCGCCTTCCATCGCCACCGGGTACTGCGCGCCACGGCCGAGGAACAGGCTGTGGTGCTTCTCGGCGAACAGCTCGGAGACTTTCTCCACCACGCTGTCCATGGCCAGGGCTTCGCCCAGACGGGTTGGCAGGCGGCGCAGTTCGTCCACCAGCTCGGCTTCCAGGGCTTTATCCAGGGTGCCACGCACCTGGCCGAGGGACAGGGTCAGCAGCATCAGTGCGACCAGCTGGGTGGTGAAGGCTTTGGTCGAGGCCACGCCGATTTCCGGGCCGGCCTGGGTCAGCAGGGTCAGGTCGGATTCGCGCACCAGCGAGCTGATGCCGACGTTGCAGATCGCCAGGCTGGCCAGGTAGCCGCCCTGGCCAGGCGCATGCTCCTTGGCGTTGCGCAGCGCGGCCAGGGTGTCGGCGGTTTCGCCGGACTGGGAGATGCTGACAAACAGGGTGTCCGGCTGCACCACCACCTTGCGGTAGCGGAACTCGCTGGCCACTTCGATCTGGCAAGGGATACCGGCCAGGCCTTCCAGCCAGTAACGGGCAACCATACCGGCGTGGTAACTGGTGCCGCAGGCGACGATCTGCACGTTGCGCACCTTGGCGAACAGCTCGGCGGCTTGCGGGCCGAAGGCCTGAACCAGCACGTGATCGGAACCCAGACGGCCTTCCAGGGTGCGTTGCACGACCTTGGGCTGCTCGTGGATTTCCTTGAGCATAAAGTGGCGGTACTCGCCCTTGTCGGCGGCTTCGGCACCTTCGTGGTATTGCACGCTTTCGCGCACCACCGGCTGGCCGTCGACGCTCCAGATCTGCACGCTGTCGCGCTGGATTTCGGCGATATCGCCTTCTTCCAGGTACATAAAGCGGTCGGTGACCTGACGCAGAGCCAACTGGTCGGAGGCGAGGAAGTTCTCGCCCAGGCCCAGGCCGATCACCAGCGGGCTACCGCTGCGGGCGGCGAGCAGGCGATCCGGCTGCTTGGCGCTGATCACCGCCAGGCCGTAGGCGCCGTGCAGTTCCTTGACCGCCTCTTTCAGTGCTGCGGTCAGGTCCGGCTGGGTTTTCAGCTTGTGGTCGAGCAGGTGCACGATCACTTCGGTGTCGGTATCGGAGCTGAACACATAGCCCAGGCCCTTGAGCTGGGCACGCAGTTCTTCGTGGTTCTCGATGATGCCGTTGTGCACCACCGCCAGATCATGGCCAGAGAAATGCGGGTGGGCATTGCGCTCGCTTGGCGCGCCGTGGGTGGCCCAGCGGGTGTGGGCGATGCCCAGGCGACCGGCCAACGGCTCGGCACTCAGCGCGCTTTCCAGCTCGCTGACCTTGCCCACGCGGCGGCGGCGGTCGAGGTCGCCTTGATCAGTCAGCAGCGCCACACCGGCGCTGTCATAACCGCGGTATTCCAGGCGCTTGAGGCCTTCAACCAGCACGGCGGTGATATTGCGTTCGGCGACTGCGCCTACGATTCCACACATAATCTTCTCCTTAAGCTTCAACAGCCGCGCAGATCAGCTTGATGCCGCGCTCGGTCAATTGTTCACGGGCCTCAGGGCTGAGGCGTTCGTCGGTTATCAGGGTATGGATGCCGCTCCAGGGCAGCTCCAGGTTGGGAATCTTGCGGCCGATCTTGTCGCTCTCGACCATCACCACCACTTCGCGCGCCACATCGGCCATCACCCGGCTAAGCCCGAGCAATTCATTGAAGGTGGTGGTGCCACGGTTCAGGTCGATGCCATCGGCGCCAATAAACAGCTGGTCGAAATCGTAGGAGCGCAGCACCTGCTCGGCGACCTGGCCCTGGAAGGACTCGGAATGCGGGTCCCAGGTGCCGCCGGTCATCAGCAGCACCGGCTCATGCTCCAGCTCGCTGATGGCGCGGGCCACGTTCAGCGAGTTGGTCATCACCACCAGGCCGGGCTTGTGGCCGAGTTGCGGGATCATCGCTGCGGTGGTGGTGCCGCTGTCGATAATGATCCGCGCATGTTCGCGAATGCGCGCCACACCGGCGCGGGCGATGGCCTGCTTGTACTGGGAGATCGGCTGGATATCGCTGATCAGCTCCTGCGGCATCGGCACTGCACCGCCGTAACGACGCAGCAGCAGGCCGCTCTTTTCCAGGGCGGCGAGGTCTTTGCGAATGGTCACTTCCGAGGTGGCGAACGCCTTCGACAACTCATCCACACTCACCTCGCCTTGCTCGGCGAGCAGGGCAAGAATGGTGTGGCGACGTTGCGGAGTGTTGCGTTTCGACATGCTAAGTTTCGATTCGAAAGATAATGGTGCGAATCAAAACCTAATGAAGCTTTTTCGTCAAGCGGGAATCGACATCTGGCGAGGCTGTGCCCAGGCCATTTCAGCGCGTTTGTAGAAGCTGATTGGGGTCCAGATAAAACATCTTCTTCCAGCCTTGGGTCGACTCGTCCGCCCGCCAAGGCAGCGGCAGCAGGCTGACAATCGAGTAATGCAAGTGCGCCGGTTTGCCTTGCGCGTTACCCGTATCGCCAACCGTGCCCAGCACGCTGCCGGCCAGCAGCGGTTGGCCTGGGTAGGCGTCGATGGTGTCTGCAGATGGGCGTAATAATGAATGCGCCATTTCGGCCCCAGGGCGACCACCACCTTGCCGCCCTGCGCGATCTCACCGCGAAACAGCACCACGCCATAGCTGGCTGAAAGCACTGGCGTGCCGAGTTTGGCGAAGATATCGATGCCCTTATGCACCCCGGAGCGGCCCCAGGGTTCAAACCAGAAGGTGCGCGGATTCCAGTCCCGGCTACTGGCTCCCTGCACCGGAATCTGCGGCCATTCCGGCAGCACGGCCCAGACTAGAAACAGCGCCGGTATTATCCAACGTTTGCGTAAAGGCATCCTTGCCAACTCCATCAGGTCTTCTTGGTCGGACGCTTCCAGCCTTCGATATTGCGCTGCTTGGCGCGGCCGACCGCCAGGGTGTTAGCCGGCACATCGCTGGTTATCACCGAGCCGGCGCCGGTGGTGGCGCGATCACCCAGTGTCACCGGAGCAACCAGGGCGCTGTTGGAACCGATAAACACGTCTTCACCGAGCACAGTCTTGAACTTGTTGGCGCCGTCGTAATTGCAGGTGATGGTGCCAGCACCGATGTTGGTGCGCGCACCGATCTCGGCATCGCCCAGGTAGCTCAGGTGGCCGGCCTTGGCACCCTCGCCCAGTTTGGCGTTCTTCAGTTCGACGAAGTTACCCACATGGGCCTTGGCACCCAGCACCGAACCCGGACGCAGTCGGGCGAACGGTCCGCAGTCGGCACCCTCGCCTACTTCGGCACCTTCCAGGTGGCTGTTGGCTTTGACGATGGCACCTTTGCGCAATGTGCTGTTCTTGATCACGCAGTTCGGCCCGATCTGTACGCCGTCCTCGATCACCACCTGGCCTTCGAGGATCACGTTGATATCGATCGTGACATCACATCCTACCGTCACTTCACCGCGCAGATCAAAACGCGCCGGGTCGATCAGGGTCACACCCTGCACCATCAAGCGGCGCGCAGCGCGGTATTGGTAATGGCGCTCCAGTTGCGACAGTTGGATGCGGTCGTTGGCACCCAACACTTCCATCTCATCGGCCGCCTGCTCGGTGGCGACCACCAGGCCATCGGCCACGGCCATGGCGATCACGTCGGTCAGGTAGTACTCGCCCTGGGCGTTGCTGTTGGACAGACGGCCCAGCCAGTCGCCCAGATGTTTGCCCGGTACGGCGAGAATGCCGGTGTTGCCTTCGCAGATCAGGCGCTGCTCGGCACTGGCGTCCTTGTGCTCGACGATGGCCTTCACCACGCCCTGCTCATCGCGCACGATGCGGCCGTAGCCAGTTGGGTCGTTCAGATTGACCGTGAGCAAGCCGAGCTGCTGCTCGCTGACCTGCTCCAGCAAGCGCTCAAGGGTGGCGACTTCAATCAGCGGCACATCGCCGTAGAGAATCAGCACACGTTCGGCAGTCAGGGCCGGCAGTGCTTGAGCCACGGCATGCCCGGTACCCAGTTGTTCGCTCTGCAGCACGAAATTCAGGTCATCCGCCGCCAATCGCTCGCGCACCAACTCCGCGCCATGGCCGATCACCACATGAATGCCTTGCGGCTTGAGCTGGCGGGCGGTGTCGATCACATGGCCAAGCATGGACTTACCGGCAACCGGGTGCAGCACTTTCGGCAAGGCCGAACGCATGCGGGTGCCTTGGCCGGCGGCGAGGATGACGATATCGAGCGACATAAGAGCGGATTCCAGGCAGACCGAAGGCGGGCTAAATCCCTAGCCCGGCCAACTGAAAAGATGAAATGACAGACAAGAAAAAGGGTAGCCAAGGCTACCCTTTTACTCGTTTGCGATGAAGCGGTGGAATTAACCGCCGAACTTCTTGCGCATCTGCTGAACGGTACGCAGCTGAGCTGCTACCTCAGCCAGGTGAGCGGCAGCGGAACCGTAATCGAACTCCGCGCCCTTCTCATTCAAGGCTTTCTCAGCAGCCTGGAGGGCTTCCTGAGCAGCAGCTTCATCGATATCGGCAGCACGCTGCACGGTATCGGCCAGAACTTTCACCATGCTCGGCTGGACTTCCAGGAAGCCACCGGAGATGTAGAACACCTCGGCTTCGCCACCCAGCTTGACCAGACGAATCGGACCCGGTTTGAGGTCGGTGATCAGCGGCGCGTGGCCTGGAGCGATACCGATATCACCCAGGTTACCGTGCGCAATCACCATCTCGACCAGACCGGAGAAGATCTCGCCTTCTGCGCTGACGATGTCGCAATGGACTGTCATAGCCATGTCTAACCTCACGTATCGATCTGCTTGCACACTACTACGCGATCAAACAGACCGTAAGCGCCCGTTGCCGGGCGCACGGGTGATTACAGTTTCTTCGCTTTCTCAACAGCTTCTTCGATGCTGCCAACCATGTAGAACGCCTGCTCTGGCAGGTGATCGTAGTCACCTTTCAGAATGCCGCTGAAGCCGGCAATGGTGTCCTTCAGGGAAACGTACTTACCTGGCGAACCGGTGAAGACTTCGGCCACGAAGAACGGCTGGGACAGGAAGCGCTGGATCTTACGAGCACGGGATACCAGCTGCTTGTCTGCTTCGGACAGTTCGTCCATACCCAGAATCGCGATGATGTCCTTCAGCTCTTTGTAGCGCTGCAGTACGTACTGCACGCCGCGAGCGGTGTCGTAGTGCTCCTGGCCGATAACCATCGGATCCAGCTGACGCGAGGTCGAGTCGAGTGGATCTACCGCTGGGTAGATACCCAGGGAGGCGATGTCACGGGACAGTACAACGGTGGCGTCCAAGTGGGCGAAGGTGGTCGCCGGGCTTGGGTCGGTCAAGTCGTCCGCAGGTACGTATACGGCCTGGATCGAGGTGATCGAACCGGTCTTGGTCGAAGTAATACGCTCTTGCAGAACGCCCATTTCTTCGGCCAGGGTCGGCTGATAACCCACTGCAGACGGCATACGGCCGAGCAGTGCGGATACTTCAGTACCGGCCAGGGTGTAACGGTAGATGTTGTCCACGAAGAACAGAACATCACGGCCTTCGTCACGGAACTTCTCGGCCATGGTCAGGCCGGTCAGTGCTACGCGCAGACGGTTGCCTGGTGGCTCGTTCATCTGACCGTAAACCAGGGCTACCTTGTCGAGAACGTTGGAGTCCTTCATCTCGTGGTAGAAGTCGTTACCCTCACGAGTACGCTCACCCACACCGGCGAACACGGAATAACCGCTGTGCTCGATGGCGATGTTACGGATCAGTTCCATCATGTTTACGGTTTTGCCTACACCGGCACCACCGAACAGACCGACTTTACCGCCCTTGGCGAACGGGCAAACCAGGTCGATAACCTTGATGCCGGTTTCCAGCAGTTCGTTGGAGCCAGCTTGCTCAGCGTAGGAAGGCGCGGCACGGTGAATGCCCCAACGCTCTTCTTCGCCAATCGGGCCAGCTTCGTCGATTGGGTTGCCCAGCACGTCCATGATACGGCCCAGGGTTTTCACCCCGACCGGTACCTGGATACCTGCGCCAGTGCTGCCGACGTTCAGGCCACGCTTGAGGCCTTCGGTCGAACCCATCGCAATGGTACGTACCACGCCGTCGCCCAGCTGCTGCTGAACTTCCAGGGTGGTTTCGGCGCCGATTACTTTCAGCGCTTCATAAACATTCGGCACTTGATCACGCGGGAATTCCACGTCGATAACGGCGCCGATGATTTGAACGATACGTCCGCTACTCATCTTTGGTTCCTCTGACTTTTTTCAACCGTCTAACAGTTGAACCGTGCTTAAACCGCGGCAGCGCCGCCGACGATTTCCGAAATTTCCTGGGTGATCGCTGCCTGACGTGCCTTGTTGTAAACCAACTGCAGGTCTTTGATGATATCGCCAGCGTTGTCGGTGGCGTTCTTCATCGCGATCATCCGGGCCGCTTGTTCAGCCGCGTTGTTCTCAACCACTGCCTGGTACACCTGCGACTCCACGTAACGCACCATCAAGCCGTCCAGCAGCTCTTTGGCGTCGGGTTCGTACAGGTAATCCCAGTGGTGCTTGAGATCTTGATCCGGATCGGCCACCAGCGGAATCAACTGCTCCACCGTCGGCTTTTGCGTCATGGTATTGATGAACTTGTTCGAGACCACGGACAAACGATCGATGCGACCTTCGAGGTAGGCATCGAGCATTACCTTGACGCTACCAATCAGATCATTGATCGACGGTTCTTCGCCCAGGTGGCTGATCGCAGCAACGATGTTGCCACCAAAGTTGCGGAAGAACGCCGCACCTTTGCTGCCAACCACGCAGAGATCAATCTCCACGCCTTGCTCGCGATTGCTCGCCATGTCTTTGACCAGAGCCTTGAACAGGTTGGTGTTCAGACCACCACACAGACCACGGTCCGAGCTCACCACCACATAACCGACGCGCTTAACTTCGCGCTCGATCATGAACGGGTGGCGGTATTCCGGGTTGGCGTTGGCCAGATGACCAATCACCTGACGGATACGCTCCGCGTAGGGACGGCTAGCAGCCATGCGCATTTGTGCTCTGCGCATTTTGCTGACCGCCACCTTTTCCATGGCGCTGGTGATCTTCTGCGTGCTTTTGATGCTCGCAATCTTGCTGCGAATCTCTTTTGCGCCTGCCATTTGACACCTATCGGGTTAGCAAGCGGGGACCTCGCGGCCCCCGCTGCGGCTTACCAGGTTTGGGTGGCCTTGAACTTCTCGATACCGGCTTTCAGCTGGCCAGCGTCGATGTCGTCATTGAAGTCACCCTTCTCGTTGATCTTCGCCAGCAGAGCGGCGTGATCCCGGTTGAAGTAAGCAATCAGGGCTTGCTCGAATGCACCCACTTTGGCGACTTCGATGTCCTGCAGGAAACCACGCTCGGCGGCATACAGCGACAGCGACATGTCGGCGATCGACATCGGCGCATATTGCTTCTGCTTCATCAGCTCGGTAACGCGCTGACCATGCTCAAGTTGCTTACGGGTGGCTTCGTCCAGGTCAGAAGCGAACTGGGCGAATGCCGCCAGTTCACGGTACTGAGCCAGAGCGGTACGGATACCACCGGAGAGCTTCTTGATGATCTTGGTCTGTGCAGCACCACCCACGCGGGATACCGAAATACCGGCGTTGACCGCAGGACGGATACCCGAGTTGAACATGGCCGATTCCAGGAAGATCTGACCGTCGGTGATCGAGATCACGTTGGTCGGAACGAACGCGGAAACGTCGCCAGCCTGGGTTTCGATGATCGGCAGAGCGGTCAAGGAACCGGTCTTGCCAGTCACGGCGCCATTGGTGAACTTCTCAACGTACTCTTCGGAAACGCGGGATGCGCGCTCCAGCAGACGGCTGTGGAGATAGAACACGTCGCCTGGGTAGGCTTCACGGCCTGGTGGACGGCGCAGCAGCAGGGAAATCTGGCGGTAAGCCACTGCTTGCTTGGACAGATCGTCATAAACGATCAGCGCGTCTTCACCGCGGTCGCGGAAGTATTCGCCCATGGTGCAACCGGCGTACGGTGCAATGAACTGCAGCGCAGCGGATTCGGAAGCGGAAGCCGCGACAACGATGGTGTTAGCCAGCGCGCCGTTTTCTTCCAGCTTGCGTACCACGTTGGCGATGGTCGATTGCTTCTGACCGATAGCTACGTAGACGCACTTAATGCCGCTGTTTTTCTGGTTGATGATGGCGTCGATGGCCAGAGCGGTTTTACCGATCTGACGGTCACCGATGATCAGCTCACGCTGGCCACGGCCAACCGGGATCATGGCATCAACCGACTTGTAACCGGTTTGCACCGGCTGGTCGACCGACTTACGCCAGATCACGCCCGGTGCAACCTTTTCAACAGCGTCGGTAGCGACGTTGTTCAGCGGGCCTTTGCCGTCAATTGGGTTACCCAGTGCGTCGACAACGCGACCCAGCAGTTCCGGACCAACCGGAACTTCGAGGATGCGGCCAGTGCACTTGGCGCTCATGCCTTCGGCCAGAGTGGTGTACGCGCCCAGTACCACTGCACCTACGGAGTCTTGCTCCAGGTTCAGTGCCATACCGTAGACACCGCCCGGGAACTCGATCATTTCGCCGTACATAACGTCAGCGAGACCGTGAATCCGCACGATACCGTCAGATACGCTGACGACAGTGCCTTCGTTACGGGCTTGAGAGGCTACATCGAGTTTCTCGATGCGCCCCTTGATGATTTCACTTATTTCGGAAGGATTGAGTTGCTGCATTGCTCTGCTGCCCCTTCAAACTCAAGATTTCAATGCTTCGGCTAGTTTCGCGAGTTTGCCGCGAACTGAGCCATCGATAACCAGGTCGCCGGCGCGGATTACGACGCCACCAATCAGGGCTGGCATCCTCCGCGGCGTGCAGACGCACTTCTCGGCCGAGCCGTGCACTGAGAACCTTGGCGAGTTTGTCTTGCTGTTCATCGTTCAACGCGAACGCACTGGTAACATCCACATCCACCGATTTTTCCTGTTCGGCTTTGTACAGCTCGAACATATCGGCGATTTCCGGCAACAACTCCATACGGTTGTTTTCCGAAACGATGCTAAGGAAGTTACGCGCCTGGGCGTCGAACTTGTCACCACACACCTCAACAAAGGTGGTGGCCTTTTCTGTACTCGTCAGACGCGGCGCTTTGAGCACGCGCTGCATGGTGTCGTCTTGCGACACCGCAGCAGCGAGGCCCAGCATTGCCGACCAGTTGGCCAGCTGCTGATGGGCTTGGGCGTACTCGAAAGCAGCTTTAGCGTAAGGTCGGGCCAACGTGGTCAGTTCTGCCATGATCGCCCTCGCTTAGATTTCGGCTGCCAGTTTGGAAACCAGCTCCGCATGCGCGTTTTGGTCGATAGTAGCGCCCAGAATCTTCTCAGCACCGCTGACAGCCAAGCCACCCAATTGGGCGCGCAAGGCATCTTTGATACCGTTCAGTTCCTGTTCGATCTCGGCCTGAGCCTGAGCCTTCACACGTTCAGCTTCGACGCGAGCCTGATCTCGGGCTTCGTCAACAATCTGAGTACCGCGTTTCTTGGCCTGCTCAATGATTTCAGCTGCCTGAGTTTTAGCTTCGCGCAGTTGCTGGGCCACTTTATCGTGGGCCAACTCCAGATCACGAGCTGCTCGGCTGGCAGCGTCAAGACCATCAGCGATCTTCTTTTGACGTTCACGCATGGCAGTGATGACCGGAGGCCACACATACTTCATGCAGAACATGACAAAGATGAAGAACGCAACGGACTGACCAATCAGGGTTGCATTAATGTTCACGCCAACACCTCGCTCGTTCGTTGTCAGTCATTCTCGAAAGCGAGAATTACTGGGCTACTTGTGCCAGGAACGGGTTAGCGAAGGTGAAGAACAGAGCAATACCCACACCGATCATGGTTACGGCGTCGAGCAGACCGGCAACGATGAACATTTTAACTTGCAGCATTGGGACCATTTCCGGCTGACGCGCTGCGCCTTCCAGGAACTTGCCACCCAGCAAACCAAAGCCAATGGCGGTACCCAGGGCACCCAGGCCAATCAGCAGTGCAACGGCGATCGCGGTTAGACCAACTACAGTTTCCATCTTTCCTCCCGACTTTTTACGTCGTATTGGTTAAGGTTTTAGTAAAGCGGTAAAGCAAAAGGGGTTTCGCCCTTTCGGGCACCTCTCCCAAGGAGAGGTCATTAACAGTGCAAGGCGCTGTTAATGGTTATCTTCATGCGCCATGGCCAGATATACGATGGTCAGCATCATGAAGATGAACGCTTGCAGGGTGATGATCAGGATGTGGAATACCGCCCACGCCCATTGCAACGCTACACCCAGGCCGCTCAGCAGCAGCAAGCCGCTACCGAACATTACGGCGATCAGGATAAACACCAGCTCGCCTGCATACATGTTGCCGAACAGTCGCAGAGCCAGAGAAATCGGCTTTGCCACCAGGGTCACGAACTCAAGCAGGAAGTTCACCGGGATCAGAATGATCTGCACAACCATGTTCTTGCTGCTGAACGGGTGCAGGGTCAATTCGCCGATGAAACCACCGATGCCTTTAACCTTGATGCTGTAGAAAATAATCAGTGCAAACACCGACAGGGCCATGCCCAGAGTCGCGTTTGGATCAGTGGTCGGTACGGCACGGAAGAAGATGTGCTCATTACCAGTGACCATCACAGCCAGCATAGGAATCCAATCCACTGGCACCAAGTCGACGGCGTTCATCAGGAAAATCCAGACGAAAATCGTTAGAGCCAACGGCGCGATCAGTGGGTTGCGTGCATGGAAGGTGTCTTTGACGCTGCCGTCAACGAAATCGACCATCACTTCAACGAAGTTTTGCAGGGCACCTGGCTGACCGGAAGTCGCCTTGCGGGCGGCCATGCGGAAAATCAGGATAAAAATCAGACCCAGTGCGACAGACCAGCCGAGGGTATCGACGTGGAAAGCCCAAAAGCCCATTTCTTTTGCCTGTTCGGCGGTGTGGGCGAAGCCCCAGTCGCCAGATGACAGACGACCGAAGGTCAGGTTCTGCAAGTGGTGCTGGATATAGCCCGAAGCGGTTTCTGCTGCCATGGTTGCCTCAAACGCTCTAAGGTCTCGAAAGTCGTCGTCTCATCAGCACGGGTGCAAACCAGCTGACCGCTTGGGTCAGGATGAACACGCCAAATACCGCCAGCGGATCCAATGGTTTTACCCCTGCAAACGTCAGTGCAAAGAGCACTGCCGTTAGAATCAGTTTGCCCGCCTCGCCGGCATAAAAAGACCGCACGATGGCTTGAGCTGCCCGCGCACCGCTAAAGCGGAACGCCTTGTGGGCGAAATACAGATTGGGCAGCCAAACAATCAAACCGCCGCACAATCCCGAGTAACTCGCTACCGGGCCACGCCAGCCATACAGCACGGCAGCAGCTAACAGTAGTACAACCAGCTGAGCCAGCAATACCGGGAACACCGGTAGTCGATGGAAGGCTGGACGATTCGACCTGCGCACATCCATCTCACTCACCTCTGGTGTCGGCCGCTCTGCTCACAATCTGGCATAGTTTGTGCCGACAAAATGCGCGCAGAGTATAGGGGCGCTTCCCCCCTCATTCAACCGCCAGATGGCGATTAACCGCCAATTACGCAGGCTCGGGATGTTTCAGCGTATGTGCGCCAAGACACCCTGCAGTTCATCCAGCGAACTGTACTTGATGACCAGTTGCCCACGGCCCTTCTGACCATGCTTGATTTGCACTGCAGCCCCCAGCCGCTCGGCCAGGCGCTGCTCCAGACGACTGATGTCCGGGTCGGCTTTTACCACCTCGGCCGGCTGCTCTTTGCTGTTCAACCACTGGCGTACCAGTGCTTCGGTTTGGCGCACGGTGAAGCCGCGTGCGACAACATGTCGCGCACCTTCAATCTGCCGTTCTGCCGGTAAACCGAGCAGCGCGCGGGCGTGGCCCATTTCCAGATCACCGTGGGAAAGCAGAATCTTGATCTCTTCCGGCAAGGCGATCAGACGCAACAAATTGGTGATGGTGACCCGCGATTTACCCACCGCTTCAGCCACTTGCTGCTGGGTGAGCTGGAATTCCTGCTGCAGTCGCTGCAAGGCGACGGCTTCTTCGATCGGGTTGAGGTCTTCGCGCTGGATGTTCTCGATCAGCGCCATGGCAATGGCGGCCTCATCCGGTACTTCGCGAACCATCGCTGGCAGCTTGTCCAGACCGGCCAACTGGCTGGCACGCCAGCGGCGCTCACCGGCGATGATCTCGAAACGACCACCGTCGATTGGCCGCACCACGATGGGCTGCATCACGCCCTGGGCCTTGATCGATTGCGCCAACTCTTCCAGCGCCGAAGGGTCCATGTCACGGCGCGGCTGATACTTGCCGCGCTGGATCAGGTCCAGGGGCAGGTACTGCAACTCGCTCTTGTCGGCCTGCAGTGCCTGTTCTTCCAAGGTATTGACGTTGGTGCCCCCCAGCAGGGCATCCAAGCCGCGTCCCAGACCTCGTTTTTTGACGGCCATGCAAATTCCTTAAGCGGTTGCGGGTTTGGCGCTGACCCGCTGGCGACGAACCAGTTCGCCAGCCAGGGCCAGGTAGGCGATAGCGCCTCGGGATTGCTTGTCGTAGACCAATGCCGGCATGCCGAAACTCGGTGCCTCGGCCAGACGCACGTTACGCGGAATCACCACGTCGTAAAGTTTGTCGCTGAAATGCTGTTTGAGCTGCGCGGAAACATCGTTGGTCAGGCTGATGCGCGGGTCATACATGGTGCGCAGCAGGCCCTCTATCTTCAGACTCGGATTGAACAACTGGCTGATGCGCTGGATGCTGTTGACCAGATCACTCAAGCCTTCCAGGGCGTAGTACTCGCACTGCATGGGGATAATCACCCCGTCGGCCGCGACCAGCGCGTTGACCGTCAACATGCTCAGCGCGGGGGGGCAGTCGATCAGGATGTAGTCGTAATTCTCGCGGATCGGCGCCAATGCATTACGCAGGCGGCTTTCCTTCATGTTCATTTCCAGCAGCGCAACTTCAGCAGCGGTCAGATCGCGGTTGGCCGGCAGCAACTGATAACCGCCATGCTCGGAGAACTGCATGGCTTCGCCGACCGTGCTCTCGCCAATCAGCACGTCATAAATCGAGTGCTCCAGGGCGTGCTTGTCGATGCCACTGCCCATGGTGGCGTTGCCCTGTGGATCGAGGTCGATCAACAGCACACGGCGCTTGGTGGCAACCAGTGACGCCGCCAAATTGATGCAGGTGGTGGTCTTGCCCACGCCGCCTTTCTGGTTGGCGATTGCGAATACTTTAGCCATGCTGCCGTTCCCCCTAGACCAAGCGACGCAGTATCAGCAGATGGCGCTGACCTTGGCAACCGGGAACCTTCAACACGTGGGTGGCGCTCAGCTGGAAGTCGTCCGGCAGAGCCTGTAACTCGTCATCAGGGTGAATCCCCTTCATCGCCAGCCACTGCGTCTGCCCGTCACCAAGATGGCGGGTCCAGTTGGCGAAGTCTTCCAGGGCACTGAAGGCCCGTGAGCAAATACCACTGAACGGCTGCTCAGGGGTAAAGCCTTCCACCCGGCTGTGGATAACTTCAAGATTAGCCAGCTTCAGCTCATGCTTGACCTGGGTCAGGAAGCGGGTCTTTTTGCCATTGGAGTCCAGCAGGGTGAACTGCCGCTCAGGGAACATGATCGCCAGGGGGATCCCCGGCATGCCGCCGCCGCTGCCGACATCCAGCCAGTTATCGCCAGCAGCGGCCACGTGGGGCAACACGCTGAGGCTGTCGAGCAGGTGGCGCGAGACCATCTCGTCTGGATTGCGCACGGCCGTCAGGTTGAAGGCCTTGTTCCACTTGATCAGCAGAGCCAGATAGGCCAGAAGCTGTGCGTGCTGAGTCTCGCTCAGGCTCACGCCCAACTGCTCGGCCCCCAGGGACAACTCTGCTGCGTGTTGCGCGGTAACCGAGGACATCAGGCGCTTTGCTCCAGCTGCCGGCCAGCGCCGCGCTTTTTCAAATGGATCAGCAACAGGGAAATCGCCGCTGGGGTCACGCCTGGAATGCGCGAAGCCTGACCCAAGGTCTGCGGCCGCGACTGGCCAAGCTTGTGCTGGATCTCCTTGGACAGACCGGAAATAGTGGCGTAATCGATATCGGCAGGCAGCTGAGTATTTTCACTGGCACGCAGGCGGGCAATTTCATCCTGCTGGCGGTCGATGTAGCCAGCGTACTTGGCCTTGATTTCGACTTGCTCAGCCACCTGAGCATCCACTTCCGGGCTGCCAGTGACTTCACGCAAGCCGGCGTAATCAATTTCCGGACGGGTCAGCAGGTTGAGCAGGTTGTACTCGTGGGTCAGCGGCGTACCGAAACGGCTGGCGATGGCCTCGCCTTCGGCAGTACCAGGGCGTACCCAGGTGCTTTTCAACCGCTGTTCTTCTACTGCGATGGCTTCACGCTTGGCGCAGAAGGCCGCCCAGCGCGCGTCATCGACCAGGCCCAGTTCGCGGCCTTTTTCCGTCAGGCGCAGGTCTGCGTTGTCTTCGCGCAGAATCAGTCGGTATTCGGCCCGCGAGGTAAACATGCGGTACGGTTCCTGGGTGCCCAGGGTAATCAGGTCATCCACCAGCACGCCGATATAGGCCTCGTCGCGGCGCGGGCACCAGCTGTCCTTGCCTTGTGCGCGCAAGGCGGCGTTGGCACCGGCGAGTAAACCCTGGGCGCCGGCTTCTTCGTAACCGGTCGTGCCGTTGATCTGCCCAGCGAAGAACAAACCAGCAATTACCTTGGTTTCCAGGCTGTATTTCAGGTCGCGTGGGTCGAAGTAGTCGTACTCGATGGCATAGCCAGGGCGGACGATGTGGGCGTTTTCCATGCCGCGGATACTGCGCACGATCTGCAATTGCACATCGAAGGGCAGCGAGGTGGAAATCCCGTTCGGATACAGCTCATGGGTGGTCAGGCCTTCCGGCTCAATGAACACCTGATGGCTGTCCTTGTCGGCAAAGCGATGAATCTTGTCTTCGATCGACGGGCAGTAACGCGGGCCGACACCTTCGATCACGCCCGAATACATCGGTGAACGATCCAGGTTGGCGGCGATGATTTCGTGGGTACGGGCGTTGGTGTGGGTAATCCAGCAACTGACCTGGCGCGGGTGCTGTTCTTGGCGACCGAGGAACGACATCAGCGGAATCGGTGTATCGCCCGGCTGTTCAGTCATCAACGAGAAATCCACCGAACGCCCATCAATGCGCGGCGGGGTGCCGGTTTTCAGCCGTCCAACCCGCAGAGGCAATTCGCGTAGACGCTGAGCCAGGGCAATCGAAGGCGGATCGCCGGCACGGCCACCGGAGTAGTTCTGCAGGCCGATGTGGATAAGTCCGCCGAGGAAAGTGCCGGTGGTCAACACCACTGATTCGGCATGAAAGCGCAGCCCCATCTGGGTGACGACACCTTTGACCTGGTCATTCTCGACAATCAGGTCATCGCAGGCTTGCTGAAATATCCACAGGTTGGCCTGGTTTTCCAGAATTTCGCGCACGGCAGCTTTGTACAGCACGCGATCGGCCTGGGCGCGAGTGGCACGCACGGCTGGACCTTTACGGCTGTTGAGCACACGGAACTGGATGCCGCCGAGGTCGGTAGCAGTCGCCATGGCACCGCCGAGGGCATCGATTTCCTTGACCAGATGGCTTTTGCCGATCCCGCCGATGGCTGGGTTGCAGCTCATTTGCCCAAGTGTTTCGACGTTGTGCGTCAGCAACAGGGTTTTTACCCCCATGCGGGCAGCAGCCAGCGCTGCTTCGGTACCGGCATGGCCGCCGCCGATCACGATCACATCAAAACGGGAAGGGAAATCCACCACGCACCTCGTGCCTGTTGAGAAATGGAGAGGTCTTCAATCTGGGTACTGCGAAGAGCCGGGAAGTATAGGGGCTTAGCCAGCTTGAAAGAAGCCTTCTGCACAAAAAATAGCCAACCCAAAAAACGTTGCACGGGCGTTGGCTTATAAAGAATAAAAAGAATGAATTTATATAAAGCTTTATTTTTATGTTTATTTCTATACAGCCAGTTTTCTGTGGATAGATCTCTGTAGCCCTTTATTCATAAGGCTTTCAGCTTGGCAAAAGGCTGTGGTTATACGGCTTTGGGGGCCTTGGATAACTGGCTTAAGCCTGTGGATGAAACAGCCACTTATCAACAGGCGGGTTTTCCAACAGGTTTCAGGCCTACTTATGGACTGGGCTTAGGGGCAGTTTTCCACAGGGCTTATTCTTGCCATCCCGTGCTTATTGGCTGAAAAACAGGCAGCCGAAAGCCGCCCTTTGGCATGGGCAAGTTGAGCAGTAAGAAGAACGAAGTGCGGGTTGAGGCGAAAGGTTCGTCAATCCAACCCGCGTGCAGGCTTATTTGCCGATGCAGAAGCTGGAGAAGATGCGCCCGAGCAGGTCATCGGAGCTGAAAGCTCCAGTGATTTCCCCCAGCACTTGCTGGGCTTGGCGCAAGTCTTCGGCCAGCAGCTCACCGGCTCCGGCCAGGGTCAGCTGGTTACGCCCGTGCTCCAAGGCCGTGCTCGCCTGGCGCAGGGCTTCTAGATGGCGACGGCGGGCACTGAAGCTGCTCTCAGCCGTCTGCTCGTAGCCCATGCAGGCTTTCAGGTGATCGCGCAGCAGCTCAAGGCCATCGGCGGATTTGGCCGACAGGCTGATGGTCACATGGCCGTCGTTGCAGACTTCCAGGCCAACGTTCTCTTGGCTGAGATCGGCTTTGTTACGAATCAAGGTGACCTTGCTGGCGTCTGGGCGTTGCTCCAGAAACTCCGGCCACAGGGCAAAAGGATCGGCTGCTTCAGGGGCGGTGGCATCCACCACCAGCAATACCCGGTCAGCTTCACTGATGGCCTGCAGGGCACGGGCGACACCGATTTTTTCCACTTGATCATCAGTGGCCCGCAAGCCCGCCGTGTCCACCACGTGCAAAGGCATGCCATCGATAAGGATGTGTTCGCGCAGCACATCGCGGGTGGTGCCGGCGATGTCGGTGACAATCGCCGCTTCACGTCCGGCCAAGGCATTCAGCAGGCTGGATTTACCGGCATTGGGTCGACCGGCGATCACTACGGTCATGCCATCGCGCAGCAACGCACCTTGGCCGGCCTCACGCAGTACTACCGCGAGGTCGCTGCGCACTGCATCCAGTAGGCCGAGTACATGGCCATCGGCGAGAAAGTCGATTTCCTCTTCAGGAAAGTCGATGGCGGCTTCGACGTAGATGCGCAATCCAATCAACTGTTCAGTTAGCGCATGCACGCGCCGAGAGAATTCGCCCTGCAGCGAGCGCAAGGCGTTGCGTGCGGCCTGTTCGGAACTGGCTTCAATCAGATCGGCGATGGCTTCGGCCTGGGCCAGATCGAGTTTGTCATTGAGGAAGGCGCGCTCGCTGAATTCTCCAGGGCGCGCCAAACGGGCACCGAGTTGGACACAACGACGCAGGAGCAAATCCAGCACCACCGGCCCACCGTGGCCCTGCAGCTCCAGGACGTCTTCGCCGGTAAAGGAATGCGGGCCAGGGAAATACAGGGCCAGGCCTTGGTCTAGCACATCGCCTTCGGCACCCTGAAACGGTCCGTAGTGGGCATAGCGTGGCTGCAATTGGCGACCGCTGATGGCCAACGCGATGTGCTGCGCCAGCGGCCCGGAGACCCGCACGATACCCACCCCGCCACGACCCTGAGCGGTGGCAACGGCAGCAATGGTGTCTGGGTTTACGAGCATGGCGGTGGTTCCTGAATAAAGGGCAGACAGCAAGACGCCCCACGAGGGGGCGTCTTGTTTACCTTAGCTGAGCGAAAGCGTTAAGCCTTGTGCGCTGCTGCGGCTTCGATCTTGCGAGTGATGTACCACTGCTGAGCAATCGACAGTACGTTGTTGACCACCCAGTACAGCACCAGACCAGCAGGGAACCAGAGGAAGAAGAAGGTGAAGATGATTGGCATCAACTTCATCACCTTGGCTTGCATCGGATCCGGCGGCGTTGGGTTCAACTGCATTTGGATAAACATGGTGGCGCCCATGATGATCGGCAGCAGGAAGAACGGGTCTTTGATCGACAGGTCAGTGATCCAGAACATCCACGGCGCTTGGCGCATCTCGACGCTTTCCAGCAACACCCAGTAGAGCGCGAGGAATACAGGCATCTGCACCAGAATCGGCAGGCAGCCGCCGAGCGGGTTGATCTTCTCTTTTTTGTACAGCTCCATCATGGCCTGAGACATTTTCTGCCGGTCATCACCGAACTGCTCTTTCAGCGACGCCAGTTTCGGCGCTACGGCACGCATGCGCGCCATCGACTTGTAGCTGGCGGCCGACAAGGGGAAGAACGCCAGCTTGATCACGATGGTCAGGCAGATGATCGACCAACCCCAGTTGCCCAGCAGGTTGTGGATATGTTCCAGCAACCAGAAAATCGGCTGGGCGATAAACCAGAGCATGCCGTAGTCGATGGTCAGGTCCAGACCAGGTGACAGAGCCAACAGGTTTTTCTGGGTTTTTGGACCGGCATACAAGGTGGCGCTGGTTTCAGCACTGGCACCGGCAGGCACATTCAGGGCCGGGCCAGTGAAACCAATGATGTAGTTACCCTGGCTGTCTTTGCGGGTTTGTACGGTGTTGGTGGTGTCTTTCGCCGGAATCCAGGCTGTCACGAAGTAGTGCTGCAACCAGGCTACCCAACCACCTTGGACGTTTTCCTTCAGCGGGCCGCTGTCCATGTCGGACATGGAAACCTTGGTGTAAGGCTTTTCCGCAGTCCACAAGGCTGCACCCAGGTAGGTGGCAGAACCGGTGGCGGTGCTCGACGACGGGTCGGCACTGGCATCACGCTTCAGCTGGGCAAACAGGTTACCGCTCCAGGGCTGGCTGCTCTGGTTATCAATGCGATAGCTCACCGCCAGATCGTAGATGCCACGCTTGAAGCTGAAGCGCTTGACGTAATTGACCCCGGCTTCACTGAACGTCAGCTCAACCACCAGTTCGTCCTGACCATCTGCCAGCTTGTAGCTGCTCTGGCTGGCGCTATACAGCGGCCGGCCATTGGCACGCGCATCCGGACCGTTGCTGCCGGTCAGGCCACTCTGAGCCAGGTACAACTGGTTGGCGTCGTTGTTGAACAACTGGAAAGGCACATCGGGACGATCCTGCCGACGCGGAAACAACGGCAGCTTGAGCTGCACGATATCGCCGCCTAGCGGATCAATCGCCAGATCAAACACATCGGTCTGCACCCGAATCAGCTTGTCGCTGACTGCAGCAACGGTGTTGCTGACCGCATCGCCAGTGGTGCTGGCTGCGGTTGGCACGTCATCGCTGACCGCTGCAGGCGTCGACGTTTCGGGCAGGTCTGAAGTAGCAGTGATCGTGGCAACCGGCGCTGGCAGTTCAGCCTGGCCGTAGTCCTCGTTCCACTGAAGAACCATCAGGTAGGACACGATTGCCAGGGCGACGATCGGGATCGAGCGATGAATTTTCATGATTACTCGGCCAACGAAGAGGGACGGGGATGTTCAGCAAGCGGAACCGGATCATAACCACCGGGGTTCCACGGGTGACAGCGACCTAGCCGGCGTGCCGCCAGCCAGCTGCCGTGCATGAAACCATGTTGTTCAATGGCTTCATACGCGTAGCAAGAACAACTGGGATAGAAGCGACAGTGGCTGGCCATCAATGGACTGATGGCGTAGCGGTAAAACCGGATCGAGACGAGGGCCAGTTTACGCATGGGGACTGTCGGCTACCCCAGTTTCGGCATTGTTCTCAGAACGAGACTTGCTGCGCGCCAGGCGTTTCCAGAGTTTGCCGAATTGCTGAGCAAGCTCGGGGTTATCCAGATCACCCAGGCCTTTGCGCGCCACAATCACAATATCCCAGCCGTTCAGAACCTCTTGGTTCAAGCGGTAGGATTCACGAATCTGGCGTTTTAGGCGATTGCGTTCAACGGAGAGCTTGACGCTCTTCTTGCCAATCACCAGACCCAGACGGGGGTGATCGAGGCCGTTGTCACGGGCGAGAAGCAGAACGTTTTTACCTGGAACTTTGCCGGAGGGGGAGTCAAAGACTGCCTTGAAGTGTCGGGGAGTCAGCAGACGCTTTTCCCGACAGAAGTCTCGACTCACCACCCGTTCCGGGCTTATCAGACTGCCAGACGCTTACGGCCTTTGGCACGGCGACGGGACAGAACAGCACGGCCGTTCTTGGTGGCCATACGGGCACGGAAACCGTGGGTGCGAGCGCGCTTGATAGTGCTTGGTTGGAAAGTGCGTTTCATGGTGCGTTACCTGGTGGTCGACTACGGGCCGGAATGGCCCCCGTTTAAAGAGACCGGCAATTCTAGAGAAGCTGAGGCCTCAGGTCAATTTCCAACCAGAGGTTTCTGTCTAGTAAGAATATAAAAAGGAAAGATATTTAAAGCTTTTCAGTGATGTTTATTACTCTTACACAGCGTGTTTTCTGTGGATAACAGCCTACAGCTCATACCGTGCAAGGTCTGCAGCGATACTGAAGGTTGTCAGCAAACCGTGCTCTGCCTGTGGTTTAGCCGCGCACAAGCTGGGGATAGAATCGCTACTTGTCCACAGGCAGGTTATCCCATGGCTTATCCCAAGCCTTTGAGTGGGGGTTTAGGCGCGGTTATCCACAGACCTCCTGTCGGTTATTTATTAACCCGCGGGTTTCCTAAGGCTTTGTTTTTACTTGCTCACTAACGTCGCTTCTTGTGGATAACCTTGCGGTCGATCGGTACAATTGCGGCTGTTTTTTGCTCTGTCGTCCGGCGACTTTAGGGGATCTTCGTGTCCATGGAACTCTGGCAGCAGTGCGTGGATCTTCTACGCGATGAACTGCCTGCCCAACAATTCAATACCTGGATCCGTCCACTCCAGATCGAAGCTGAAGGCGATGAGCTGCGCGTGTATGCCCCCAATCGATTTGTCCTCGACTGGGTGAATGAAAAGTACCTGAGCCGCCTGCTTGAGTTGCTCGGTGAGCGCAGCAGCGGCATGCCGCCAGCGCTGTCCTTATTAATAGGCAGCAAGCGCAGTGCTACCGCACGGGCCGCAACACCAGCCGCGCCTGTCAACTCTGTAGCGTCTGCAAACGTCGCGCCTACGCCCAGCAATGCGGCCCCTGCCCCGGTGGCCAGCAATGAGCCTTCGCGCGTCAGCTTTGACCCCATGAGTGGCGCCAATGCACCGGTCCAGGCCCCTCGTACCGAGCGTTCGGTGCAGGTCGAAGGCGGGCTGAAGCACACCAGTTATCTGAACCGCACATTTACCTTCGAGAATTTTGTCGAAGGTAAATCCAACCAGTTGGCCCGTGCGGCAGCCTGGCAGGTGGCCGATAACCCCAAGCATGGCTACAACCCGTTGTTTCTGTACGGCGGCGTGGGCCTGGGTAAAACCCACTTGATGCATGCGGTGGGTAATCATCTGCTGAAGAAAAACCCGAATGCCAAGGTGGTTTACCTGCATTCCGAGCGTTTTGTGGCGGACATGGTCAAGGCCCTGCAGCTGAATGCCATCAACGAGTTCAAGCGCTTTTACCGTTCGGTGGATGCGCTGCTGATCGATGACATTCAGTTCTTCGCCAAGAAAGAGCGCTCCCAGGAAGAGTTCTTCCATACCTTCAACGCCTTGCTAGAAGGTGGTCAGCAGGTGATTCTCACCAGCGACCGCTACCCCAAGGAAATTGAAGGCCTGGAAGAGCGCCTCAAGTCCCGCTTCGGCTGGGGCCTGACGGTCGCTGTTGAGCCGCCGGAGTTGGAAACACGGGTGGCGATTTTGATGAAGAAGGCCGATCAGGCCAAAGTCGATCTGCCCCATGATGCTGCCTTCTTTATTGCCCAGCGCATTCGTTCCAACGTGCGCGAGTTGGAAGGTGCGCTTAAGCGAGTGATTGCCCATTCGCACTTTATGGGCCGCGACATCACCATCGAGTTGATTCGTGAGTCGCTGAAAGACCTGCTGGCACTGCAGGACAAGCTGGTCAGCATCGACAACATTCAGCGCACCACGGCCGAATACTACAAAATCAAAATTTCCGACCTGCTCTCCAAGCGCCGTTCGCGTTCGGTGGCGCGGCCACGGCAGGTGGCTATGGCGCTGTCGAAAGAGCTGACCAATCACAGCTTGCCGGAAATTGGCGATGCCTTTGGTGGCAGAGACCACACCACCGTGTTGCACGCCTGTCGTAAGATTGCTGAACTGCGCGAGTCCGATGCGGACATCCGTGAAGACTATAAGAACCTGCTGCGTACGCTGACTACCTGATATCCACTTGCAGCCCCACGAGGGAAGGGACTAGACCATGCATTTCACTATTCAACGCGAAGCTCTGTTGAAACCGCTGCAACTGGTTGCTGGCGTGGTCGAGCGTCGGCAAACCTTGCCGGTGCTCTCCAATGTGTTGCTGGTGGTCGAAGGCCAGCAGTTGTCCCTCACCGGCACCGACCTCGAGGTCGAGCTGGTTGGTCGCGTGACCCTGGAAGATGCCGCCGAGCCAGGCGAGATCACTGTGCCGGCGCGCAAGCTAATGGACATCTGCAAGAGCCTGCCGAACGACGCGATGATCGATATTCGCGTCGATGAGCAAAAGCTGATCGTCAAGGCCGGCCGCAGCCGTTTTACCCTGTCGACTCTGCCGGCCAACGATTTCCCATCGGTGGAAGATGGCCAGGGCTCGCTGACGTTTACTCTGGTTCAGAGCAAGCTGCGTCGTTTGATCGAGCGCACCAGCTTCGCCATGGCTCAGCAGGACGTGCGGTATTACCTCAACGGCATGCTTCTGGAGGTCAGCGCCAATGTCCTGCGCGCCGTCGCCACCGATGGTCACCGCTTGGCCATGTGCTCCATGGAAGCCGGCATCGAGCAGGCCGACAAGCATCAGGTGATTGTGCCGCGCAAAGGTATTCTTGAATTGGCACGCTTGCTCACCGAGCAGGATGGCACCGTCAGCATCGTCCTTGGTCAGCATCATATTCGTGCTACCACGGGCGAGTTCACCTTCACCTCGAAGCTGGTGGACGGCAAGTTCCCGGACTACGAGCGTGTGTTGCCACGTGGCGGCGACAAGCTGGTGTTGGCGGACCGTCAGGGCTTGCGTGAAGCCTTCAGCCGTACGGCGATTCTCTCCAACGAGAAGTACCGTGGTATTCGCCTGCAACTGGCCTCGGGCCTGTTGAAGATTCAGGCCAATAACCCGGAGCAGGAAGAGGCAGAAGAAGAAGTGGCTGTCGACTACAACGGCGGCAGCCTGGAGATCGGCTTCAACGTCAGCTATCTGCTGGATGTGCTGGGTGTGATGACCACTGAACAAGTGCGCCTGATTCTCTCCGACTCCAACAGTAGCGCTTTGGTGCAAGAAGCTGGCAACGACGACTCCGCTTACGTTGTCATGCCGATGCGTCTGTAACCCTTCAATGGCATTGACCCGCTTTACCGTCGCCGCGGTGCGTAACCTGCATCCGGCGACGCTCTCCCCCTCCCCGCGCATCAACATCCTCTCCGGCGACAATGGCAGCGGCAAAACCAGTTTGCTGGAAGCCATTCACTTGCTCGGCTTGGCTCGCTCGTTTCGCAGTTCCCGCTTGCTTCCGGTTATCCAGCACGAAGTTGATGAGTGCACGGTATTCGGTCAGGTCGCTTTGGCTCAGGGCGGACTCAGCAGCCTTGGCATTTCCCGCAATCGCCTGGGCGAGCTGCACATACGCATTGATGGCGAGAATGTGCGTAGCGCCGCACAGCTGGCAGAAACCTTGCCGCTGCAACTGATCAACCCTGACAGCTTTCGCCTTCTCGAAGGTGTACCGAAGATTCGCCGGCAGTTTCTTGATTGGGGTGTGTTCCACGTGGAACCACGCTTTCTGCCGGCCTGGCAGCGCCTGCAGAAGGCCTTGCGTCAGCGGAACTCATGGCTGCGCCGTGGTACACTGGACGGCGCTGCGCAAGCAGCCTGGGACCGTGAGCTGTGTCTGGCCAGCGACGAAATCGATGGCTACCGACGCAGTTATATCCAGGCCCTCAAGCCTGAGTTTGAGCAGACCTTGAGTGAGCTGTTGGACCTTCCTGATCTGACCTTGAGCTATTACCGAGGCTGGGACAAGGAGCGTGATTTGAGTGAAGTGCTCAGTGCTTCACTGATCCGTGACCAGCAGTTAGGCCATACCCAGGCTGGCCCGCAGCGGGCAGATTTACGTTTACGCATGGGCGCTTACAACGCGGTGGATATGCTCTCCCGCGGCCAGCAGAAGCTGGTGGTATGTGCTCTTAAAATTGCCCAGGGGCATTTGGTCAATCAGACCAAGCGCGGACAATGTTTGTATCTGGTGGATGACTTACCGTCAGAACTGGATGAGCAGCATCGTCAGGCCCTGTGCCGTTTGCTGGAAGACTTACACTGCCAGGTATTCATTACCTGTGTAGACCACGAATTGTTGAGGCAAGGCTGGCGCACGGATACGCCAGTTGCCATGTTCCACGTGGAACATGGCCAGATCACCCAGACCCAAGACCACCGGGAGTAAGGCATGAGCGAAAACCAGACGTACGACTCCAACAGTATCAAGGTGCTGAAAGGCCTGGATGCCGTACGCAAGCGTCCCGGTATGTACATCGGCGACACCGACGATGGCAGCGGTCTGCACCACATGGTGTTCGAGGTGGTCGACAACTCGATCGACGAAGCGCTGGCCGGTCATTGCAACGACATCAGCATCATCATCCACCCGGATGAGTCGATCACCGTGCGTGACAACGGTCGCGGTATTCCTGTGGATGTGCACAAGGAAGAAGGCGTTTCGGCTGCCGAAGTGATCATGACCGTGCTGCACGCCGGCGGTAAGTTCGACGACAACTCCTACAAAGTCTCCGGGGGTCTGCACGGTGTAGGTGTTTCCGTGGTGAACGCCCTCTCCGAGTTGCTGTTGCTGACTGTGCGTCGCAGCGGCCACATCTGGGAACAGACCTATATTCATGGCGTACCGCAGGAGCCGATGCGCATCGTTGGCGACAGCGATACTACCGGCACGCAGATTCACTTCAAGCCTTCGAGCGAGACGTTCAAGAACATTCACTTCAGCTGGGACATCCTCGCCAAGCGTCTGCGCGAGCTGTCGTTCCTCAACTCCGGTGTCGGCATCGTCCTCAAGGACGAGCGCAGCGGTAAGGAAGAGCTGTTCAAGTACGAGGGTGGTTTGCGTGCCTTCGTTGAATACCTCAACACCAACAAGACCCCGGTCAACCAGGTGTTCCACTTCAACGTCCAGCGTGAAGATGGCGTGGGTGTAGAAGTGGCGTTGCAGTGGAACGACAGCTTCAACGAGAACCTGTTGTGCTTCACCAACAACATTCCCCAGCGCGATGGCGGTACGCACCTGGCGGGCTTCCGCTCGGCCCTGACGCGTAACCTGAACAACTACATCGAGCAGGAAGGTCTGGCCAAGAAGCACAAGGTCGCCACTACAGGTGATGATGCCCGTGAAGGTTTGACCGCGATCATTTCGGTGAAAGTCCCGGACCCGAAATTCAGTTCGCAGACCAAAGACAAGCTGGTTTCCTCCGAGGTGAAAACCGCGGTGGAACAGGAGATGGGCAAGCACTTCGCCGACTTCCTGCTGGAAAACCCCAACGAAGCCAAGGCCGTAGTCGGCAAGATGATCGACGCCGCCCGTGCCCGTGAAGCTGCCCGTAAAGCGCGGGAAATGACCCGTCGTAAAGGCGCTCTGGATATTGCCGGGTTGCCAGGCAAGCTGGCCGACTGCCAGGAAAAAGATCCGGCCTTGTCCGAACTCTACCTGGTGGAAGGGGACTCCGCGGGCGGCTCTGCCAAGCAGGGACGTAACCGCAAGACCCAGGCCATCCTGCCGCTCAAGGGCAAGATCCTCAACGTTGAACGTGCGCGTTTTGACCGCATGATTTCCTCCCAGGAAGTCGGCACCTTGATCACCGCCCTGGGCTGTGGCATCGGTCGCGACGAGTACAACATCGACAAGCTGCGCTACCACAACATCATCATCATGACCGACGCCGACGTCGACGGTTCGCACATCCGCACCCTGCTGCTGACCTTCTTCTTCCGTCAGTTGCCGGAGCTGATTGAGCGTGGCTACATCTACATCGCTCAACCACCGCTGTACAAGGTCAAGAAGGGCAAGCAGGAGCAGTACATCAAGGACGACGAGGCCATGGAGGAATACATGACCCAGTCGGCCCTCGAAGATGCCAGCTTGCACGTCAACGACAGCGCTCCAGGGATTGCCGGTGAAGCCCTGCAGTCGCTGGTTAACGACTTCCGCATGGTGATGAAGACCCTCAAGCGCCTGTCGCGTCTGTACCCGCAGGAGCTGACCGAACACTTCATCTACCTGCCTGCCGTGAGCCTCACAGACCTGGCCGATCAAGCGGTCATGCAAGGGTGGTTGGAGCAGTTCAACGAGCGTCTGCGTGGCGTGGAAAAATCCGGTCTGGTGTACAAAACCAGCCTGCATGAAGATGCTGAGCGCCACCTGTGGCTGCCAAAGGTCGAGCTGATTTCCCACGGCGTGTCGAACTACATCATGTTCAACCGCGACTTCTTCGCCAGTAACGATTACAAAACGGTCACCAGCCTCGGGCAGAAACTCAACAGCCTGTTGGAAGAGACCGCCTTCGTTAAGCGTGGCGAGCGCAAGAAGCCGGTCACCAGCTTCAAGGAAGGCCTGGCCTGGTTGATGACCGAAAGCACCAAACGCCACAGCATCCAGCGCTATAAAGGTCTGGGCGAAATGAACCCGGATCAGTTGTGGGAAACCACCATGGACCCGGATGCCCGGCGCATGCTCAAGGTCACCATCGAAGACGCCATCAGCGCTGACCAGATCTTCAACTGCCTGATGGGCGATGAAGTTGAGCCGCGCCGTGAGTTCATCGAAAGCAATGCCCTGGCAGTGTCCAACCTGGACTTCTGATCCGATCAATGGAGGGCGTTAAAGTTAATCGACCTTTGCGTCAGAGTTAGCCGACACGCTCAAAGTTAAGCGACACAAAGGCTGAGAAGAAAACCCCCGTCAGATGCGGATCTGCCGGGGGTTTTGCTTTATATGAGCCGATGCTTGGCAAATAAAGTGTTAGAAATATGCGTCCATGAGAAAAAATATACGGTTAGCGGACAACTGTTAAAATTCCAGAACTTGCGGGGATGAACAGCCTGGCCCTGAATGCATGGACGTTGAAAGGATTGCCGATGCTAAAGCTCGAAGACATCAAAAAAGACGCACAAGTAAGTGGCATCCAGACCAACGAAATCGTGCGTATCGTCACCATTGAGCCTGTTGGCGACAACGCCATCACTGTCTATTTCAAAGACAGTCAGGGCCGCCTAGGCGAGCAGATGTTGTTTCGTTCGGATGAGCCGCGTCTTGAACTTGCTCAGGCAGGTAAGCCTTGGGCGTTTGATGCACCAGGGGCTGATTTCAAGCTTGCTCTCGAAGCATGGCGCATCCAGCTGGCGTATTTATTCGATCCGATGATGGCGGTTCATACCTCCAACGTCGATCCACTTCCGCACCAAATATCTGCTGTGTACGAATCCATGCTCCCCCGCCAGCCACTGCGTTTCGTTCTGGCTGATGACCCTGGTGCCGGCAAGACAATCATGGCTGGCCTATTGATTCGCGAGCTACTGATGCGTGCGGACGCCCGTCGTATTCTCGTGGTTTCGCCAGGCTCGTTAACTGAGCAATGGCAGGATGAACTGCTAGAGAAGTTCGGCGTTAAATTTGAGGTGTTCAGCCGTGAGAAGCAGGAGCAATGCGCTTCCGGCAATTACTTCGAAGAAAGTAATCTGCTGATTGCCCGCCTCGACCAACTGTCTCGGAATGAGGACTATCAGCAAAAGCTCAAGAATACTGAGTGGGATCTGATCATCGTCGACGAGGCGCATAAGCTTTCTGCCAATTACTTCGGCAACAAAGTTAACAAGACCAAGCGCTTCGAACTCGGGGAGCTTCTGGGCTCCATCACGCGCCACTTCTTGTTGATGACGGCCACGCCGCATAACGGCAAAGAAGAAGACTTTCAGATCTGGCTGTCGCTTCTCGATGGCGACCGCTTTTACGGCAAGTTCCGCGAGGGCGCACACAAGGTCGATGTTTCCGACATGATGCGCCGTATGGTTAAGGAGGACTTGTACAAGTTTGACGGCACTAAGCTGTTCCCTGAACGCTTTGCCTATACCGCCAACTACCAACTCTCAGACCTTGAAGCGGCGCTGTATCACGACGTTACTGATTACGTTCGCAACGAAATGAACCGCGCTGATCGTCTCGACGGTAAGCACAAAAACAACGTTGGTTTCGCACTTACTCAATTGCAGCGTCGCCTAGCGTCTAGCCCTGCTGCCATTTACCAGTCGCTGCTTCGTCGGCGCAAGCGACTCGAAGCGCGCTTAGACGAAGCCAAGCTTATGGCTCGTGGGCAGAGCATTAACTCGCCGATGGGTGAGTACCTGGTCAAAAAAACAGATCGACGTCCCAGACAATATCGATGATCTCGAAGATGAGCTTAGTGCTGACGAGTACGAGATATACGCTGAGCAGCTGGTCGATCAGGCCACGGCTGCCGAGACGATCCCCGAGCTAGAAGCTGAGATTTGCATCTTGGCTCACCTCGCCCGCCAGGCGCAGTTACTGGTTGAGTCGCGCAGCGACAGAAAGTGGGAGGAGCTTTCTTGCCTACTGCAAGACTCCCCTGAAATGTTCACCGGTACTGGTACGCGGCGAAAGCTGATCATCTTTACCGAGCATCGTGACACGCTGAATTATTTGATCGAGCGCATTGGCGCCATGCTTGGCCAGCCCGAGGCGGTTGTCACCATCCATGGTGGCACCAACCGTGATGCCCGGCGCCAAGTGCAGGAAGAGTTTCGCAATAATCCCAACGTACAGGTGCTGATTGCCACGGACGCAGCCGGCGAAGGCGTCAACTTGCAGAACGCTAACCTGATGGTCAACTACGACTTGCCATGGAATCCCAATCGTCTTGAACAGCGTTTTGGGCGTATTCACCGCATCGGTCAGACTGAGGTTTGCCACTTGTGGAACATCGTTGCCAACGAGACACGTGAAGGCGAAGTGTTCCAGAAGCTGTTCGAAAAACTTGAAATTGAAAAGAAAGCCCTCGGCGGTAAAGTCTTTGACGTGCTCGGCGAAGCTTTTGACAACGTCTCGCTCAAAGACTTGCTGATTGAGGCCATTCGTTATGGTGACTCGCCTGAAGTGCGCGCCAAGCTTACCCAAGTAATTGAGGGTGCGCTGGATACTGAGCACCTAAAAGAAATCCTCAGTCGCAACGCATTGGTCGAGCAGCACATGAGCCTGACCGACCTCTATGCGGTCAAGGAAGAGATGGAAAAAGCTGAAGCACGTAAACTTCAGCCCTACTTCATCCGTGCCTTTTTCACAGAGGCGTTCACCACCTTGGGTGGTGAAATGCGTCCACGTGAAGCCGAGCGCTATGAAATTCGCCATGTGCCTGCTGCCTTGCGCGAGCGTGACAGAGTCATTGGTGAAACACGTACCCCGGTGCTCAAGCAGTACGAACGCATCTGCTTTGAAAAACAGCATGTTCGCCTGCACGGCAAGGCCATGGCCGACCTGATTCATCCTGGTCATCCATTGATGATGGCGAGTACCGATCTGATTCTTTCGGCCCATCGCAGCAAGCTCAAACAAGGCGCTGTGATGGTTGATCCGAATGACGACAGCACGACTCCTAAAGTTTTGTTTATGGTTGATCACAGCGTGCGAGAAAACCCACCGCAAGGTGGCGTAAAAACTAAAGTTGTCTCTCGTCGTCTGCAATTCGTTGAAATCGATCAACACGGCAATGCAACTCATGCAGGCTGGGCGCCGCACCTTGATCTACAGCCGATAGACCATGCCGACTTGCAGCTGGTCGGTGATGTGCTCAATGCTCCGTGGATTACTCAGAACCTCGAAGCCATGGCTCTCAACCATGCATCAGAGCATCTGGTGCCAGAGCACTATCAAGAGGTTAAGTTTCGCCTTGAGCGTCAGTCCGACAAGATCCTGTCAGCGGTTAACGAACGGTTGGTCAAAGAGATCAACTACTGGTCGGATCGCTTCATCAAACTGAGCGACGATGTCAGTGCAGGCAAGCAGCCACGCATGCAGCCAGAAAACGCCCGACGCCGGGTTGATGAACTCACCGCTCGCCTCAGCCAGCGTAAGCATGAACTGGAAGCCATGAAAAACGTGGTATCCAGCACTCCGGTTGTTTTGGGTGGCGCTTTAATCATTCCGGCTGGCTTGCTGGCTCAACGCAAAGGCGACAGCACGTTCTGCGCCGACGCTGAAGCTCGCTCGCGTATTGAATGGGCTGCCATGCATGCAGTCATTGCCGCCGAGCAAGCGTTGGGGCACACGATCAAGGATGTATCTGCGCAGAAGTGTGGCTGGGACATTACTGCTCGCCCCGCAGTGTTGAGTGACGGCAGCATCAAAGATGATCGCCATATCGAGGTAAAGGGCCGAGTCAAAGGCTCGACCACGGTTACCGTTACCAAGAACGAAATATTCTCCAGCTTCAACCAAGGAGAAAAATACATCCTCGCGATTGTTCTGGTCGATGGCGATCATGTAGACGGCCCCCACTACATCAAGCACCCATTCAAAACCGAGCCTGAGTTTGGGGTGGCCAGCGTCAATTACGACCTGCAAGAGCTACTGGCCCGTGCGATCAAACCGGAGGCGAGTCTGTGAAACTGAGCAAGTTGCGTTTGGAGAACTTTCGTTGCTTCGCCGAGTTGGAGTTAGAGCTACATCCTAAACTCACAGTGTTGGTGGCAGAAAATGGTCAAGGCAAATCAACTCTGCTTGATGCAATTCGTATTGCCTTGTGGCCCTACGTCAGCCGTTTCGACCTTGCCCACAGCGCCTTCAACGATCCTAGTAACGCTATTGCCATTAACGATGTACGCCTTCTTAGGCTGAGCGCCGATGATATGGCGCGCCAGCTGCCTGCTCGCGTGTCGATGACCGGAGACTTTGGCACTGGCCAAGAAAAAACCTGGATCCGCTTTCGCGAAAGCGAAGCTAGAGCCACTAAGACCAAGGACGAAGGTGCAACCAGCTTCATGAAACAATGGGCCGGTGCTATTCAGGAGCAGATTCGGGATCCTTCCAAGCCTACTCTCGACTTGCCTGTGTTCGGCTATTACGGCACGGGTCGCCTGTGGTCGCACAAACAACTAAAAGGTAAGGATGACACCAAGGCTACGGACTTCTATGTCCGAACCTTCGCTTATCTTAATTGCCTAGACCCAGCGTCCTCCTTCAAGCACTTCAAGGAGTGGTTCACTTGGGCCTTTCAGAGCTATCGCGAGCAGCAAATAAAGCAGCTTGAAAGCCGTGTAGTACAAGATGACTTGAGCGCCGCACATGAGCGCATTCAGGTTGTGCAACAAGCCATAGATAGCTTTTTACAGCCAACCACCGGATGGCACACACTGGAGCACAGCGTAAGCCAAGAGAAGTCGCTGATTCTGCACCATGATCAGAACGGCACCCTGAAAGTTGACCTGCTCAGCGACGGCGTCCGCAGCGTACTGGCCATGATTGGCGATATTGCCTACCGCTGCATCAAGCTTAATCCTCATCTAGGACTTAAGGCTGCCCAGGAAACCAGCGGGGTCGTGCTGATCGATGAAGTAGACATGCACCTGCACCTCTCGCTGGCAGCAACTGATTTTAGGACAGTTGCAGGAAGCATTCCCTCGTGTGCAATTCATCGTCACCACCCACAGCCCGCAGGTTTTGAGCACTGTACCTTCAGAGTGCATACGTATCCTCAGAGATAACAAAGTGTTCGCAGCTCCCCCTGGTACTGAAGGTGCGGAGCCCGAGCGCCTGCTTAAGCAAGTGCTGGGATTGGATGATGTAAGACCCCCCACTAACCTTGCAACTCTTGAGCTGAAAGAGTACCTAGCCCTTGTTGATATTGATCAATGGAAGAGTTCGCGCGCACTGGTGTTACGTGAGATTTTAGATGCTCGGTATCAAGGCAATGAGCCTGAGTTACTGGAGGCAGATCTGCGTATTGAGAATCGCAAGTGGGAGCTGGGTGAATGAAGCGTGTGCTCAAGCAGGGTGAGCCCATCGCTCTAACGAACTACCGTAATAGAGTCCCTAGAAGCACCTGGCCGGAGATGAAAGACGACGCTCATTTCGGTGGGCCAATAGCTTACGACGCTTGTCGTGCCCAACTTATATCTGATCAAGGAGGGCTCTGTGCTTTTTGTGAAATCGATATCCGCGATAATGACCCGCTAAAATGTCGCGTTGAACACTTTCACCCTAAGTCAGATATCACAACAGCTCACAACTGGGCGCTTGACTGGAGAAACCTGATTGCTGTTTGTGCAGGTGGCTCATATAAGTTTTCTCTTCCGCCTTATACCCTTGAGCCCTTGCAGAGAAATCTCAGTTGCGATGCCCACAAGGATCAGATGATTCAGTCGGGCAAATTGTTGGAGCAATGTGAGGGTTGGATTCTCAATCCTATTGAGCTTCAGGCTTCTCCGAGCCTCTTTCGAGTGGAGAAAAGCACTGGCAAGTTGCTGCCAGATGCTGATAGCTGTGCTGCTAGTCCAGTCTGGCCGGACAATCCTCACCCGTGTCTGCAAGCATTGGTGCAACACACCATCGACATGCTCAATTTAAACTGTGATCGCTTATGTGCAGCCAGGCTCTCCATCACTCGGGATATTGAGCGCAGCAAAAAGAAACAGCGCGAAGCTGGTCATTCTGCCGAACAAGGCTTGAGCAACTTGGCGCAGCGATACTTGCGTCAATGCTGGCCGGGCTTCTTCACCACTATTCGCTTGTGTCTAGGTAGCGCCGCTGACGCGCATCTAGCCAATACTCATTACCAAGGCTGACCATGCACCCGATCAAAACCCCGAAAAAACTCATCGAAGTCGCACTGCCGCTCGATGCGATTAATGCAGCCTGCGCGCGGGAGAAGTCGATCCGGCATGGCCATCCCAGCACGTTGCATCTGTGGTGGGCGCGGCGGCCTTTGAGGCGGTGTGCCGCAGCTTTGCCGATTACTACATCGCCAATGGTCATGATTTCCCGGCGGAAACCCAAGAAGGTCGCTACTACGAGCGTTTGCTGCACGCTTACCCGATCCATCCCGAGGTCTTCGACCGCCTGTATGAAGACTGGTCGTCACTGGAAAACTTCCAGCGCACCCGTGGTGTGCTGAAATTGATGGCCAAGGTCATCTTCAGCCTGTGGAAGGATGGCAACAACGATCCATTGATCATGCCCGGTAGCCTGCCATTGGCTGATACAGATTCGCGTAACGAGATCACCTACTACCTGCCTGCCGGTTGGGATCCCGTAGTTGAGCGCGACATCGATGGCCCTCGTGCAGAAACCACTACGATTGAAAACCATAATGCTCGGCTTGGCGGTGTGCAGGCATGTCGTCGCGCTGCGCGCACGATATTCCTGGGTAGCGCACCGACCACTGCCAATCAGATGGTGCGGGGTATTGAGCTGGAGCGAATTCTGCTTGGCACAGCGCAGCCTGGTCAGCAGGTGGGGCTGTTCAAGGATGCGTTACGCAGCCTGACGGACAAACTCCACTACCTGAACAACGCCAATAACCGTTATTGGTTCGATACTCGGCCTAATCTGCGCCGCGTAATGGAAGATCGGAAAAAACGCTTCAAGGATAAGGAAGATGTTTTCCCGGTCATCCGTAAGCGTGTGCAGGACAGCTTTGCCAGTGGCGTGTTTGGTGGCGTACATGTGTTTACCGATAGTGTTGACGTGCCCGATGACTGGCAACTGCGGTTAGTGGTGTTGGCCCCCGATTACGGTTATAGCAAGAGCGGGCCGAGCCAGGCCATTGGTAAGGCGGCTGAAATTCTTAAGAGTCGTGGCGAGCAGCCCCGGCAGAAACAGAATCGGCTGGTGTTCCTGGCCGCCGATAGCGATAGCGTCAGTCGCCTGAAGGATCAGGTGCGCTCGATGTTGGCCTGGGAATCAATCGTCAACGATTACAAAGACAACCGTATTACCCTTGATAACTTGATGGCAAAAAATGCCACGGCCAGTTCCGAGCAGGCGCGTGATGGCTTAAAGCGGATGATCCGGGAAACCTACAAGTGGTTGCTGGCACCCATGCAGACAGCTTTGCCAGGCAAGGGTTTGTCAGAGGTGCAGTGGGAGCACTTCTCGGTCAACGCTGGGGCAGCCAATTTATCTACGGAAATCGAGCGGCTGCTCAAGGAAAACGAACTGCTGATTACCGAATGGGCGCCCTACCATCTCGCGAACATGCTGAAGAGTTGGTTCTGGAAGGACGATGCCAAAGAAGTCGGGGCGTTGGATGTTTGGCAAAAGACCTGCTGTTACCTGTATCTGCCACGCTTGCGTGATGACACTGTGTTTATCCGCACCCTAAGCACGGGCGTAGAGAGTCGAGATTTCTTTGCCATTGCTCAGGGTAAGGATGGTGAGCGTTACCTAGGCTTTGTCTTCGGCAGAACATCGTCAGTGTTTTTGGATGCCACACATCTGCTGATTGAACCATCGACCGCTAACGCCTATGCCGAAGCGTTACGCGCCAAGGAAGAGGCTGAGCGGGCTAAGCTTGAACAGGTTGTGGATGTGCCATTGGGGGCCTCGGTGTCGGGGAACGGAGGGGGCTCAGGCGTCATTCCGGTTGCAGGTAGCGGTCAGTCAGACCCAGTTGCTGAGATTCAGAAAGCCTTGGTGACCCAGTTTTATGCCTCGGCTGATCTTGATCCAGTGAAGGCGAAAATGGACTTCGCGCTGCTGGTTGATGAAGTGGTGCAGCAGTTCACTTCCAAACTGGGTGTGGATGTGAAGATCTCCATTGAGATTCAGGCTTCTAGTAAGGCAGGGTTCGATGATGGCCTGCAACGAGCCATCAAGGAGAACTGCAACGTACTGAAGTTCAAGTCGGCTGAGTTCGAGTAACTCTGCGATCTGCTTGGTACACGAAAGCCCCGCCTGTGCAGAACAGCGGGGCTTTTTTGTTAGGGATGTCCCGTCAGAGCCAGTGGCTAGGAATCTCGACCTGAAAGTTCTTCGCCACGATACTCAGTGTGGCAAGGATTTCTGCATGACGGAGCTGATCACTCGGTTGCCAGGTGGCTCGCCGATCTAGGAGGGTTTTTAGCTCACCCAGGTTGTACATGCCCAGGCGATGAAAGTTGCCCCAAGACGGTATGCCGAAAAGGTTGTAGATGACCATGGTTGAATCGCGCTCACTGGCTAGGCGCTTTTCGCCAGTAATTTTTTCGGCGGCTGCTTCGCCATCATCGCGGTCTTCGTAGGTGTTGAGTAGTTTCATAGCGGTTTTGCAGAACTGAGGATGGCGCTTATTCTACCCTGCTAAGTCCGTCGGTTTTGATACTGTTGATGTAATCGAATCGATCCTTTTGGGCGGGTTAGCCCCGGTCATTGCCGTTAGGCGTAACGTAATACGTTTCAATGGCTTCAGCTAAAACCCTTTGGCTGCTTCAGGTAATTCACTTTTTTGCGAAGCCGGATTGTGCCTAAGGTATGCTGAAAAAACGCAAAACTGCCCCGCGTCTTGATCCCAGGGAGAGGATTGATGTCAGACCAGCCGCTTCATACGTCCCTCTTGAGGAAGACTACCTGCTTCGCGAATTGGGGCCTGTTGCACACGTTCCGCAAGTTGCCCTGACAGAGCTTGTTGCGAATGCATGGGACGCTGGAGCAACGAAGGTCGATCTCATTCTTCCTAGCGAGCCCGGTGGCACGTTGACTGTGGTTGATGATGGTCACGGAATGACACCTGAGCACTTTTTGCGTCGCTGGATGACGCTGCGTTACGACCGACTGAAACATCAGGGCGCGAATGTTGAGTTTCCGCCTGGTCGAGAACATCGCCCCCGAAAGGCATACGGGCGCAATGGTGTAGGGCGCCACGGGTTACTGTGCTTTGCTGATGAGTATCAGGTTGATACTTGGCGCGATGGGAAGCTAAGTACTTTCGTGGTCGGCACGGAGTCCGGGCCTAGCCCATTTGTTTTGCGTAGTGAGTCGTATGGCGTTCGCAATGGTTCAGGAACAAAACTCACAGTCTCGGTAGTTCGCAAACTCCCCGATCCAGACGAGATATTGACAGTTCTTGCTGCACGCTTTATCCACGATCCGGAATTCAAGATCCGGGTGAACGGTGCTTCTTTAACCTTTGTCGAAATCGACGGGCGTGTCAGCGAGCAAACCTTGGATCTTGGTGAAGGGCGCTCAGCTACCGTCATAGTGATCGACTCAACGCGACAGAATCACTCCTCTATCCATCAAGGGGTAGCATTCTGGGTAGGCCGTAGACTCGTCGGTAACCCGTCTTGGGCAATAGGACAGGTCGCCAATTTCGATGGACGAACCCGGTTTGCCAAGCGCTACAAAGTCATTGTCGATACGGAAGGCTTCGAGAGCTATGTGCTGCCTGATTGGACAGGGTTTCACTCAACCCCGGAAGTTGATGAACTGTTCAAAGCTACAGCAGACCACATTGGTCAGGTTGCACGAGATTTGGCGAATGAGGTGATGGAGGCTACGTCTGAGGATGCGCTGCTTCAAAACCGTAGCGATTTAAAGTCATTAGGCCAAGGTGCCCGGCTTGAGGTCGCTGAATTCACGAAGATCGTTGCGCAGGCACACCCAACGATTTCACCGGACTTCCTAGCCTCTGTCGTGAAGGCGGTAATCAATCTAGAAAAATCGAAGACCGGAACGGCGCTGCTGCTTAAGTTATCGGAGTTGCCAGCTGACGACATAGATGGCCTTGACCGGCTGCTTACAGAATGGTCAGTCAAAGACGCACTTCGTGTACTCGATGAAATTGATGATCGCCTAAGCGTTATTGAGACAATTCGCCGTTTGGCAAACGATCCGAGTGTCGATGAGCTGCATACTTTGCACCCTCTGATACTTCGTTCACGTTGGTTGTTTGGGCCTGAATATGAGTCTGCGGAATATTGTTCAAATGCCACTTTGAAAACTGTTGCGAAGAAGCTTTTCAACGTTGATGGAGCTGAGTTCATCAACGAGAAAAATCGACCTGATATTGTCGTGCTTCCGGATCAAAGCGCCATACAGTTAACGGGGATCGAATCATTTCATCCAGCTGATCCAGTGTTGATTCAGATGCAAAGCATTCTCCTTATTGAGCTTAAAAAAGGAGGATTCAAGCTGACTCGCCAGGAGGTATTCCAAGCCAACAGCTATGTTCAGGACATTGCCAGTTCAGGGCTGATACACGGGAAACCGTTCATTTCTGCTTGGGTTGTTGGTCAATCTATTGCGCCTGGTGTGGCAACAGACTCCACTGTCGGGGATAGCAGTGGCGATTATGGGCAAGTTAGAGCCACAACCTTCGGTGCGCTAGTAGATACGGCTAACTTCAGGCTCATGCGCTTGCGCCAAGTGCTAGAGGAACGATATGACAATATGCCGACTGATCAATTGCTGGCTAGGGTGCTATCGGTGCAGGAGCAACCGTCATTAGACCTGGTTCGCTGAGAAGTGGTCGAGTGATCAGCAGGGCTATTCTCTTTCAAGATGGCGTGCGTCAGAGCTGACGGATTCCATGATGGAGACAAGCTCCTCCAGTAGGTCAGCATGATGACGCTGAAGATAGCCGGCGATTGCTTCATTGCGTAGAACCCGAGCCATATAGCCTTTGGCTACCACCAAGACCAGCATGGTCTCCCCCAAAGTGTCCTCCACCTGCTTGTAGTCATGCTGGAGGTTTTCCATCTCCCGCTCCATGCGAGCAATATCGATGGGGCTTGCTTCGCCTGATGCCTTCTTCTTCTTTTCGACGAGCATTTCGGGCCGAGTTGCCGCTAGCACCATGCGAGCATAGTTCTGGGTGAAGCAGTTGGCCGAGATCATCATCTCGACTGTTTCGATCTGTCGCATGGGCTTCATCTGCCGCAGAACGCGGAACACATCATGGGCAACCATCCGGACTTTCAGCATCTCCACGACCTCAGGTGCGATGCCGTTCAACAGATTCTGGCGCTCATGAATGCGATCAATGTTGACGCCGAGCACCTGCGCTATCCGAGCAGGCTCGATACCTTTCTTGATCGCGGCTAGGATCATCTTGTGCTCTTGTACTGGGGTCAGCCTATTGATCTGGCGGTTATACGTGAAGCCTTCATCATCGGTTGAAATCAGGCACAGGGCCTCCGTGCCACCCAGTACTTTGAGTGCTTCAAGACGTAAGTGACCATCGAGCAAAATGTACGATGGCAGGCCAGAGGCGACCACAGATTCGGGATGAACAGCCAGTGGTTCGATAACGCCCAACTCACGAATCGACGTCATGATGGTCGTGAATTTTTTGCTGCCATGGATTTCTTTATCGAGCTTGCGTGTCGGCAAAATTCTATCCAGTGGGATTGAAATGATGTCCGGCTCGAACCCCTGTTTTACCTGGCCCATTAGCTAACCTCTCCATGGAGTCGGTCTGCCAGTGGCTTGGGCATATCTTGAATGTCTTCAGTGCGTAGCAAGGTGCAGAAATAGTCATCGGTGAGTAGTTGGCGCAAAGCCGTCACCATGATCAGCAGTCGCTGTTCGTTGATGTCTGCTTTCTTGATCATGACCTTTTGGCGCCGGACCTCTGCTTGGTACGCCGTGAGTAGCTTTTGAGGTGTGGTCATCCTTTCAGAATGAGGCTGTTGTCCATAACGTTTTCCCATAGCCTTACGACGGTCGATTAGCCGTCTAACTCGGATCAGCTGATCTCCCTTGAGTACGCCTGTTTCGTAAGCCTCGATCATGGCTTGTTGAAGCTCAGCGTCATTGGAGCGTGCAATTTCGGTAGCGACTTTTATAGGAAGCCAGCCCTTCTCGACTGCCGCAATAATACGCTCCTCGCCTTGGCGTAGAAGCATCAAAATGCCGTTTATGTACGCCACGTCAAGGCTAGTTTTCTCCGCGATATTTTTTGCTGCATAGCCGCGTTCGGACAGTACTTGGATCGAGGACAGCAGGTCTTTGTTCGAGTGCTTCCGACGAGCAAGATTTTCGACCAGGCTGATCAGAAAGCGGTCGGCCTCGTTTGCAGTGACGACTACGCAAGGAATGACCTTCTCCCCAAGTGCCTGGAACGCTTCAAATCGGCCTTGGCCACATAGGATTTCAAATGCTGTTTCAGACCCGTTTGCTGCTGGAGTTACAGTAATAGGGCGTTTCAGTCCAATCGCGGCAATGTTCTCCACCAGCCGGGCAAATACCTGCCTATTGCGAACGCGTGGGTTCAGAACGCGAATCTTTTCCATTGGAATCATCTGGATAGTGGATTCTTCGGCGACATGCAGTGCAGCTCGACGAGCACTATTGCGAGGCATTATGCAGCCCTCCGGTATACAGCTCGACGCGACAGCTCAGCCAAAATATTCAGTGTGTCGAAGCGGTAGATTTCCAGACTGGACTGGTTGCTTTCGGCCAGGCGTAGATGAGGGGCGTTCATATCAACCGTGGGTAGGATGTAATAGTCCAGCGCGGCTGATTCTCCTGGCGTCATACGGACAGCGATTGTGATGTCGGGACTTAAGCCGATGTCGAAACGGATCTTCCAGCGTTTAGATCCCGAGGGGGAAACCTGGCAGCGACAAAGCACCAGGGAAACCAACAGCTCTTGGTTGACCTGCATCAGATCGGTGGTGGGATCGACGTCCACTCTGCCCCCTACTTCTGCGATTTTCGTGATGGTCTGTTCAAGCACCACCGGATGCATGTCCCGCAGTCGCCGGTTTGCTTCGATGTATTGGTAGTCGCGATCAGGTGTATAGCCGATCAGTGAATAGCATCGCAGTAGGCTGCCAAACCGGTGCTGAAAAGCACTGCTAGAAGGACACCCATCGGCCTCATCGATAACCAGGCCAGAAAGATAGCCATGCCGCTGGTAGATATCTTTGAGCCTCTGAAGCATTTCCTCATCGGCCAGACGATACGACCTGGTCTGAATAATCTCTTGGGCTGCTCTAAACAGAAGGGGGCTGACTATCGGCTGGAACGCGGCATCAGCGCGTACCCACTGATCAGGCTGGTTGCGTGTGTGCTCCTGTTTTAGCTTGAATGAGGTGCGATTCCATACGTTGTTGCCAATATACTTCTCGTTGATCAGTACTTGATGGACAGTACCTCGCGACCACGGCCTGGTACGATCAGTTCGAATGCCTCGGCCGTTAAGCCAGTCAGCAATTTCGCGCTCGGTTCTGCCCTCCTCCACAAATAACCGGTAAATCCACTGAACAGCTTTGACCTCCTCTTCCGGGCCTGGCACTAGGATTACACGGTCGGTCTGGATGCTTTTATGTTCGCCTTGCCCAAGCTCATTCTTGGCTGAGCCACTCGCATCTATCAGCTGGCGACGAAGACCAAACCCGGCTGGGCCACCTTGGCGGTATCCAAGCTCTATAAGACGCGACTGACCTGCGAATACTTTGACGGATAGCTCACGGCTGTATTCACCGGCCATCATCCGTTTGACGCTTTTGATGATGTTGGAAACTGGTGAGCCGTCATTGGTGAACTGCTCAGCGCAGTACTGAACGGATACGCCAGCTTGTCGGCAGCGGACTTCGTAGCTGGCACTGACGTCTGGATCTTGAAATCGGCCCCACCGGCTAACGTCGTACACAAGGATGGTTGAGAATTTCGCCTGCCCGCTTTCTACATCATCAAAAAGCTGTTTCAGCGCATCACGGCCTTCAAGGCGAAGGCCGCTTTTACCTGCATCGGTATAGGTCTTGATGATTTCAAGTGAATGCGCCGCTGCATAAAGGCGAATGGTGTCGAGTTGGTTTTCAGTGGAGTACTGCTGGTGTTCGGTAGACATGCGGACATAAGCAGCCGCAGGTGTTGAGCTGGTTAAGTCTGCGTCATCACTCCCAATAACAATCTGTTTTCTCATCAGCAATTGCCCCCACTTCGGCCAACCTTTACCGAAGCAATTCAGAGATAGCCGACAGCGGCCAAGTCGTTTGGATAACAAAAGAAAGGTAGAAGACAGGGGGCGGAAAAATGTTCACTAAAAAGGGCAATTCTTTTCTGGCGTCAGAGCATTACGCAGCCGGGATCGGTTCGGCGTTGCGTAATGAACTAGGCAGCACACACCAGGCGACTAAGACGCTGATGCGCTGGACGAATGCCAGTGAGCGGACAGTGAAAAATTGGTTATCAGGAGTCAGTGGCCCTAGGGGAGAGCACTTAGTGGCTTTGGTCAGGCACTCCGATGCGGCAATGGCTGCATTTCTTTTGATGGCTGATCGTCAGCATGTAGTGACTACAATCGAACTGCCGGTGCTCAGGCAAAGACTACAGTCGGCGCTTGAAGGCATCGATGCATACTTGGGACAAAGCCTTCCACCAAGATCATGAATCACCATCGCAACAGGGCTACACCAGACATGCGGACAGAGCCGCGATGAACACAGCGTCCGTTCTGTGCTGCACAGCGTCGCCCACAAAGTTATTAACAAGTTTGATGCCGGATGAGAAAAGCTCGAATTCGAATGGCCATGTACCCACTGCGAGTCATCACCGACGCCGCACATGCGCTGAGAGTAAGCCGTTACTGTACGCGTTGTGGGGTCAGATGAACGCCAAGTGCATGAACTTTTAGAAACGCCTTAAGCGACTGCCAACCACCCTGCGGATGGAAACTGACAATCACATAAAAACTCCCGCTGAGCGTACGCAGCACCCAGAACGGCCCATGCTGCTCAGCTTGAAGAATGTCAGACGTTCTCACGCGGTGGCCATCTTGAAACTGACCAGAAGGCTCCGCCTTAACATGTCGATGCATGACACCGAAACCGCAGCAGGAAACAATCCTGGCGCTGGTGATGTACGCGGTCACTGGTTCATTGAATGGATAGTTAAAAGCCTGGGCAAGGCGGCGTGCGGCATAATGAGAGGGGGGGCTCATGACAAACTCCCAATAGCTATAGCGTAAGTACCAGACCAGCGTGAAACCCCGTCTCTTCACCGGGATATCCCCTGGGGTTGCACACCACCCGAGTACCCGCAACGTCATAGTCGACTGCCATGTGCGAATGGCCGTGCACCCACAGCACTACCTGATCGTCTCCCATAAAATCCTCCCAGCGATTGGCATAAGCTGCGTCCATGTGCGTGCCTGAGTACGGGCTGTTTGTGAGTGATTGCAGCGTAGGTGCGTGATGAGTAATCACTACAGTCGCCCCGTCGTGTGGTTCTGCCAGCTTGGCGCGCAGCCAATCACGAGTTTTGATGGACTGCTCAACCAAATCGGCAGGCCGGATACGACGATAGTTCTCAGTCCTAATCTGCCGGAAATCATTCAGGGCATTCTGTGCAGTGAGAGAGGCAATTGGCGGGTTACCAGTTGCCGAGAAATCAGTCCACATTGTCGCGCCGAGGAAACGAACACCCGCGATGATGACCTCGTCCCGATCCAACACCCGCACTCGATCATCCTGAGCCAACCTCATTTTTTGCAAGGTGCGGCTCAGATGTCCGCCGTAAAACTCGTGGTTGCCAGGGACATACAGCACCGGGCCGGGAAAGGCCTGTTTGGCCCATTCCACTCCGCGTGCTTTGACATCGATGTCACCGGCTAAAATGACCAGATCGACGTCCAGCAACTCCGGGATGAAAGGGCTGAATTCATTGTGCAGATCGGACAGCAAATGAATACGCATCGTCATACCCATGGCCTTGGAAGTGAGTTACGACTCACCAAAAAAGTCATCGCGCGCAACCCGACCAAAGGCCTTGTCATCAGCCGGTGGCTCGTCATCAAACATCGTATTGATCCGGCGCTCTTGCCGAAGAAACGCCAGCACCTGAAAGAAGCAGGACTCACAAAGATGGACGCGGTAACGCTCGCCGTCATGCTTCGAGCCGTACCCCCAAAGCGCCTGCAAAGTGCCAAATTGCTGGCCATACCCTGGCACGCGCGTGTGGCTGCCGCAAACATCACAGAGAGTGTCGGCATTGTTCTGGTTCGGCTCATCCATCAAGATTACTTCTCTATGCTGGGTGTACTCAGCGGCTCTAGAGCGTCCCTTCGCACAACCGAGCCAGGGTTATGCGAAACCGGCTCTGATGCAGGCTAGAAAATCTTGATGACAGTCGAGAGTTCAGCCGATTTACGAATGCCGTGGCCGAGCAACACATAAATAGTGTTACGTGTTTCGAAAAAACAACCATCAGTGAAGTTCAAAAGAGGTGTGCTTCGCGCCCAATCGCCTGGGTTAAATCTTCCAGTACTGTCGAAGACAACTTGATGAGAGTAAATCATCACTGGTTGAAGCCCTTCGCTAATAAGTTTTTCTCGCACCGAATCTGGCATATCTAAATCAATCCATATCCACTGGCGTACCAGACAGAATGGTTTCCTCGGGGAGCGCTCGCGCACATACTCAATCGCGTCGTTATCGTCTATGTCATGGCCCAACATCGTGACGCCATCCCCATGAAGGAGTTGAGTAACTGCATCTAATGTGTCCATCTTTCTCTCCTGGCTAATGCCTGCGGAAAAGGTTTAATTTTTTGAACTAAACGGCATGTGGGCGCCTTATTAACGTTGCCCGGCCTTTTTCATAAACGACATCGACAGATGTATCGTCGCCGATAATCGCCTTTAGAGTTTCGGCGGGCATATCGGTGACCAACGCTGTAGCTGCCCCACTCTGTACAGCAGTGAATGTGTAAGTGCTTTTTTTGAGCGTGCCGTGCAGTGAAGACTTGATTTCATGGAGCGGATGACCGCTCCATGACAGCGGATCAGCACCATCTTCAATTACGCGTGATAGCGCATGGCGGAGTGAGGTCACTTCTCGCAAAGTAAGGCCATCGTTCTCACTGACTAGCGTTGAAAGATGCAGCCAGCTGCGGAAAAGACTTTCTTCGTTGGCGAGAAATGCAAACTCATGGACGAGTTCTGAGGACTCAGGGAATACAAACCAGACCTGGTCAAAATAGCTGCGTGCGGTCTTTGCGAGCTTTAGTAACTCAGCGGCAGCTTTGATGGCTTTGCGCGATGTGTCACCTAGGCGAGAGAAAATGGCTGTGCCGGGGCGACCTTGTGGGTCATTTATGAAAAAGAATTGGCCGAGCACATCAGAGCGATCTACTCGAACGATCTCCCCTGGGCTGATGCCGAAAAACTCGGTTCCGCACTGGGTCAGTGCGATCACGGTATTGCGATCATGCTCTGATATGAGTGTCCTGGCTTTCGAGCGCTTGGATGAATCGCTTTGCGCGAGGCGATCTGAGTACTTGTCTATGATCGTCTGGAGGGCCTCCAGCGTGATCTTCTTCGAAATGGCCATACCGACGAGTGATGATGCTTCCTCAGGCGCAAGCTCGTGAAGCCGCTGGATGTACTCAATGTGAGCGTATCCACCGCGAACGTCCTCCGGTGAAAGAGGGCCGACCAGACGATCCAAAAAGCGCCCCGCCTTGACCATTCGGGACAGCACCTTTGGCTCATAGCTATGGGCCTCCGCGAGCTTCTGTATCAGCAGGTTGATGCTGTCCTTGCCCTGGTAAGAGTCCAGGGTTGGGAGCACCTCACGATAAATGGCATACCAGGGGCCTTTTTTGCGCTTACTCATGCTGTCTCCTGATGCCTCGGCATGCAGGGTGCTGCCTTGGTGAGAGAGAGAATAGCAAATCTGGGGAACAGTACCAGTATTGACAGAGCAAAAAAGCTTGGTTAAGGTTTCTCAAATCTGGGAGACAGTACCAAATGACAGTGAGAGTAAGTGACCCTAAAGACAGGCCGATTGACCCTGCAAAGAGGACGCGACGTGGCCGACCGGCTTATCGGATGTCATCTGGAGGCAAAGGCGACGTTGTTCTCAAGTGCCAATCGGGATTGGAGTGGTTGTTCGCAATGGCGGCTGTAATTCATCCACAGGTGTCAGAAATCTTCTTCCAACCGATGGTCATCAATCTGACAACTGGGGAGATCAGCAAGAAGAAGATCAAACTCGACCCAACATGTAAGTACTACATTCCGGATTATTTATTAGTGATCAACGGAAAGGAGTGGGTTATTGAGGTTAAGGCTCATGCGCTTTTGAAGATGTCGAAGAAAGACTATGAGCAAATCAGATTGTTGCTATTAAAGAACGGCAAACGGTTTGTAATCCTTACCGATCTTGATCTCTCCAGTGCTGAAAAAAATATCAAAATTCTCTATGAGTACATTGTTCATAGTGACCAAGACATGATTACTAGTTGGGCCAACAATCTTGAACAGGTGCTTGACCGATTACCTAGTGGAGCCATTGCTAAAGATATTTCGAAATGGTTGGCGCCAGCAAATTGGTATGTATGCGCAGGAATCATTAAAGGCTCAATAAGCTTTGACATGTTTAGAGATGATTTGATGGCAATGGATTTTGGTCTTGAACGAGCGTGTGGGGACTTGAGTCATCTTGAGGCTATGCACTTTGAGTGATGGACTGCAAGTTGGTACAAGAATCGTTATTAATGGCGAGAGTTTTTGTATTGATGAGATTTTATTGTCTATTGGCACAATTCGACTGGTTGGTAAAGGTGGCGTGCGTCTAGAAATCACTAGTGATGATTTCTATAACAAGTGTGCTAGTGGGGAAATACAAACAGAACAGGATTTAGTAAGTAATGAGATAAGAAAGCCAACAACAGCAGAAGAAACTGAGGCGAATTTTAGAGAAGAAATTGTTGTCAAATATCGCAAAATGCTTGAGGGCTTTGAGAAAAAGTCCCATATAGAGGCAGAGTTAAAGAAGTTTTGCTATTTGAAAGGGCACAAGAATGTTCGATTAAGGACTGTAAGAGAATATAGCAAGGCGTATGGGAAAAATAACTTCAATGCATTGATACCAAACTATGTCGGTCGTGGCGGTAAAGGATGGTCTTCAAAGGAAGAATTAGTAAAATTTGTTGAAGCAAAAGCTAAGGAAATATATTTCTCGCAGGATAATGTAAGTAAGACGTCGTTTTATTTGATGGTTGACGAGCTGATCAGGCAGGAGTTCGGAATACCAAAACCAGAAAAAACGATAAGCGAAAGTACTTGTATTCGAATAATTGATAGGCTGCCAGCAGCAACTGCAAGTAATGGGCGTCTGGAAAAGAAAACGCTAAATCTAGAACAACGCAAATCTCTAAAAAAATATCGTGGTTGTAGAGCGTTTGCAATTGCTGAGTTAGATGCTGCCGAAGTCCCTGTCTATTCAGTTGATGAGTTTGGAAATAAGCACACAGAGGTAACCGTATATCTAATTAGGGATGTGAGAACTTCATATCCTTTGGCTGTTTATGTCATGGCAGGTAAGCCATGTGAAATGGGATTCTACAAAGTTCTTGAGCAGTTTTACTCACCAAGAACGGAAGAGTTCTATCAAAAGCTTGGAGTCGAGGGTATCAGTATTGTCTCTCCAGCACACATATCAACATTGGTTATTGATAATGCTGCTGAGCACTTTGGCAAACTTGTTTCTGAAGTTATACGAAGGGTTAGCACGGTTGTCAAAAATACAAGACAATACCGTGGTGATGACAAAGGTTATGTTGAATCTGGTCATGGAATATTGTGGGCTATGTTGTATAGCTTTATGCCTGGAGTGAAAAAAAGCCAAGATAAGCGAGTTAAAGAAAGAGGAAAAAGAGCAGAAGCTGAGGCCTGCTATACAGTAGAGGAAATCTTTAAAGAGACGCTTGAGTTTTTCTATGGCTCATACATTAATGGATATGACGTTGAGCTTGGGTTTTTATATGGTAAGCCGATGACGATTGCGCAGGCTATGGAGGAAGAATTGAAATTGTTTATGCCACTTCCTCCTCCGTCACTTGAGAGTTTTAAGAAGCTTATGGCGCTTATGCATTGCGAGCAGCGTGTAGTGCACCATTACGGAGTTGAGTACGGGGGCTTCAAATTCTACGGTGGGGAAATGGCTAGATACGTGGATGAGAAAAATCTGAAGTCTGTAAACGTTTATTATAATCCTGCTGATTGTACAAGGGTTTACGTGTCTGGGATAAATGATAATTCAGGTACATTAATTGAAGTGCCGAATAAAACTATTGGTGTTCCCGAAATATCATTTGATGACGCTGCAATCTTAAGGACGCTATATGCAGGCGGCAATAGGATTATGACAGGCCAAGATTATCAACGCTTGCGTGGTAAGCAGCTAATAAGATTTTACGAGAACAGCAAAAAACCAGCTAAGAAAATTAAAGATCAAAATAAAATTGTAAGGAAAAATACAAAAAACAAGTTCAATACGGAAGTTGGTGAAGAGTTAGCGAGTGCCGCGATTGCTCCGAAGAGCTTGGTTATTCCTGAGTTGGAACATGATGACGATATTGTGCCAGCGCCTTGGAGTAACGAGATTGAGTAGTCGAGTTATTAGCCATCTCAGGTTCAATCAAGCAGTAGAGGCAGTATTGAACGCCTATGAGCGAAGCCTGAAAGATATGCCTATCATCTTGCCAATTTTTGGCCTTAGCGGTGTTGGCAAGTCGTTTTCTATTGATCAAGTTGCGAAGAAAATACGCAGTGCCAGTGATAATGAGGTGCTTGTTGTTGAGCTTCCGCACATGCGCAGTTACCGAGCAGTAGTCGATCAGTGTTTGATGGCATTTAAACTATCCCCGAAGGCTTATAAGAACGAAGCCCAAGCAATGGATGGGTTGGTGAAGCAGATCAAGGCGAAAAATGTAAAGCTGATTATTTTCGATGAAGCACAAAATCTCTTGGAGCGTAAGAATGGTATCAATCCTCGCGCTATGGCGGATTTGTTGAAGCAGATATTCAACAGAAGCCTTATAAGCATGGCAGTTTTCGGTTTGCCCGAGACAGTAAAGTTATTTCAAGCAAACGAGCAATTTACGAGGCGATCTCTTGCGCCATTCAAATTCTATCCGTATGAGTGGTCAGGTGCGGAGTTCAGATGCTTCAGGTCTTCACTGGGGGCATCTCTTCAATATATTAGTAGCCTAGGTATTCAGACATTCGCGAGCAATGATTTGTCGTTTGCTAAAAGGATGTACGTTGCAAGCTCAGGTCGAGTGGCATTTGTTGAAAAACTAATTGAGGAAGTAGTCTTTATGGGCTTAAAGCAAGCTCACATGGATGAATTTAATATCGCGTATCAAAAGTGCGGGTTTTCTTTCTTCTTACAAATAAATCCTTTCGATGAAACCATAACAGTGACTGATCAAGACATGGCTGCATCGTACGTGGCGGCGATGAGTCAGGCTGGTGTAGAGGTTTAATATGAAGCCGCATTTTGTTAAACCTTTTCAGGATGAAACCTTTGAGGGATATGTCTCTCGTGTCGCTGCTGATCTTGGATATTCTTCGCCTTCATGGCTGTTAAAAGAAGTAGGCGTTATCGGCTCGCGTAAGCTAACACCTGAAGATGTTATGGCGTTCAGCAAGTATTATGGTTTGGATACTGCACAGCTACTAGATATGTACCAGTACAAATACTTGGTGGATGGTGAGGCGCTTGGTAATTTCCGCCGTTCGTCAGAGTGCTTTATATGCCCGGTCTGCTTTAGTGAGAATCGGTATTTCAAGCAGGCCTGGGTGCATTCTTTGGTCACTGCTTGTCCAGCGCATAACGTTCAGTTGATTTCTTGTCTAGACATATCTAGTTATTTTGATGGTGACGTTACGCCATTTATCTGCCTTGGTGCAGAATTCGACTGGTTACAAATTTCTACGAAAAGTGCAACGGCAGCGCAATGCTTATTAGCAGAAATGCTGTGTAACCCAGATAAGCTCAAGAAGCACTTTTCTATGCTGGTGAAAAATGATCAGGTGCCATCAAGGTTTTCAGAGTTCTTGATTGTTATGTCAGAGCTTGCGACAGGTAAGCTTGATAGGAAAAATAAACAACTGGAGTTTTCTCGTGGGACTGAGATTGCTGACGATATATATGGATATCTTAATGATTTTAGAACGTCACTGCTCAAGTGTGTGACTGATCGAATTCTTGCGGCGAATGAACGAGCTTCTGGAGGTTTTATTCCCGCTTTAGGGGGCTGGTACAAAAGAATATTCACTGATTTTCCAGAGCCTGAGTATGACGAAGTCAGAGACACAGTCGCGAAATTACTAGTACATAAAGCTAATGCGCCAATAAATCGTAAGATGAAACAGATTGGCGCTGACTTATTAGATGATAAGCAAGCGCTCACAGGCTCTGAAGCAGCTCGGATGCTCAACTCTTCGCTGGAAAGAGTTTCTGCGATGGTGAAGTCGCAAGAGCTTAAGGGAACTATTATAAAGACCTCTTCCAATGAATATTGTATGGTCGCACGTTCTGATGTTGATCGTATGCGAAAGCAAGCGGCAAAATTTCTGGACGGCAACCAAATCATGGATGTTCTTTGTATACCCAAGCGCCTTAAAGATCGTTTGGTTGAATGTGAAATTCTTGTGCCGGTTAAAGAGTCAGATAGGAGTAAATTTTCAAAGGGGATATTCAAACGTAAAGACGTGATGTCACTAATGACTGTGCTATCGAATCATTATCAGCATCGTCAGTGTGATAATTTCGCCACATTGCTAGACATCAGTCGCCGCCGTTTAGGCAAAGGTGTTTCTGAGTTAATTTACCAAAAAATATTTTCAGGTGAAGTCAGAGCTTGTCTTGTGCTGCCTGATAAGCAAGGGCTGGATCAATTCTTTTTTGATGAAAAAGATATTCAGGATGTAATTGATGGCTCTAAGTGCAGCATAGAGCTTTCAATTGTAGATATGGAGAAGTTATTCAGTCATAAGCACTCTGAAGTGATGGCTTGGATTAACGGTGGCTATCTACAAGCGCGTAGCGAAATGGTTTCCGGAAAGAAAAGGTATTTTATTTCGCTACCTCAACTGAGAGACTTTTGGTTGACCTATTTGCCTTTGTCTAAGGTTGCTAACAGAGTTAATAAGCTACCAGTTCATCTCTCGAATTCTCTTGGTGCTCGTGACCTTATTGCCGAGTCGGCAGCGAAAGAATCCGGTGTGAACAGAGGTTTCCTTGTTGACGTAAGGAAACTAGTCCGCTATGCCTTGGAGCACTGATCATGAAGTGCAAGAAGGTCAGCAGCAGCCGGACTATACAATCGAGGTATGCTCGTTTGAGGTCTTATCATTTTGATTACCCCGTCGCAGGGTTTCTCTTCGACTTTGAAATAGCTGCTGGCTCTCTCGTTGCTAGAGTTTATGATCACGCATTCACTATAGATGGCTCGTATATCGAACCGTTTCCAGTTTTAGCGATGCATAAATATGAGCGCGGATTGTGGTGTGTTGAAACCTGTCGCAGAGATTTTTTCGTTATTGTAAGTTACGCCAGTAGCGGGTTAGATTCGCTATATTTCTACGTAAGCTTGCTCGACTCTTGTCGATTATTCGCTACCCCCGAAGCTGTTCATTGACCTAATCTGACAGCAACGCATGATATAGCCGAACACTGGTTCTCATGTCTTCTCTATTGACAATTTGTCAATAATTCATCAATATGAATTTAAATTAAGTATCAATTTTCTGAAAAGCGTAATCGCTTATTTTCCATGTGTCAGTTAACTTTGACAGATGTAGGATACTGTCGATTAACTTTGAAAGTTTTGCCGATTAACTTTGACGTCACCAGCCGTATAATCGGGTTTTGCGACCTTGAAAAGGTCGGTTATCTTTAACGCCCTCCACCGATCAAGGAGGGCTCTGCTCTCCGTTGATGGCACCCAAAACCCCTCGGCAGAGCCTATCTGCCGAGGGGTTTTGCATTTGGCTGAGGAGCCGTACTGGCTGCAACGATCGCTATGAATTGCCGCCCGCAGGCACCACGCGTAGGTTGAACAGCGAGTGGCCTTAGCCCGTTGTGACGCAAGCCAGTGGGGCAACTATTAGGCTGCAGTGGATCACATTGTCACTGAGTGACCGCGAGATTTTGTTTCTTTCATGCTAAAACCGAGGCTTAGCAGAATACTTTGTGGCCATCTGCCACCCTGAATATCTAAGCCGCCGGACTGTCGCCAATGAAAACAAAAAAAGACGCCACCCCCACCCCTGCGCTTGAAGCCACCCTGGCTGCACTCGCCGATAACTTGCTCGCTCCTGCCGATATCGACGTGCTGCCAGCACTGATGCCGCCGGTTATTGAGCGCAACGGCGAGAAGTACATGTACTTCACCGAGAGCGATATCGACCGCATCCTCGACAACCTCGACGGCTTGCGCAGCCTGGTATTTCCGCCGGCCAATCACGATGACGACGGCGAACGTCGGGTGCAGCACTTCCCTTCTGTGTGCCTGATTGGTTTGGGCCGTTGCGGCTCGAATATCGCCCTAGATGTGGCTTCGTTGGTGTACAACGCCCGGCAGTTTTACCTGAGTGAATTCAAGAGCGAAGAAAAGGCCACCACCGAGCAGGACTTCCGCCCTACCCGCTGGATTCGCAGCAATCTGTTGCGCGCGCCAAGCAAGGACAGCAAACCGGTGTTCCTGATCGAGCCGTTGGTGATGCTGGGTGACCTGGACAAGGACATCGAAGGCCGCATCCGCTTCTCACGAAAAGGGGAAACCAGCGGCTTCCTCAGTGACTACAGCAAGATGAAGATCATGGACCTCTCTGAGGTGCATGCGGGCGGCGCTGGTAACGCGCCGATCCTCGGTCAGTACCTGGCCAAGATCATTCTCAACAAAGATACCCAGCGCTTCAGCAATGCCGACTGGAAGTTTATCCACAGTTACCTGATCGACTCCTGCGGTATTAAAGCCAACCAGTCGCGCCTGTATTTCTACATCTTCAGCGCCGGCGGTGGCACTGGTTCGGGCATGGCCTCGGAGTTTGGCCTGGCCCAGCAGTTTGCCTACATGAGCAAAACCTTCGACACCAAGAAGGCCGAAGACAATGTGGAGAATCGCGACCATTCCTTCGTCTTTGAGCCGATCTTCACCAGCGGCATTTGTATCCTGCCAAACATCTCCGATCAGCGCAGCGAGATGTCCGAAGCACTGCACATCAACGCCGGTCGCTTGCTGTGCAAGTACCTCGCCGAGGAGTGGGACTTCTCCTACAACTTCGACAATGAAGAGAACAGCGAAGAAAGCGTGATGCGCCGCATCCGCCCGTGGAACGCCATGATGCTGATCTCCAACGACATCATGCGTTACGCCGAAGAGAGCGACGACGGCAATATCCAGAACATCGACGTCAACGCCATGGAGCGTCACGCCAACCAGTACATCTCCCAGCAGATCTTCAACATCCTCACCGCCCAGGCGGTGACGACGGATTACGACCAGAACTACTTCCGCCGTGCCGGTATCGATATCGGTGAAACCATCCGCCTGGATGCCAACGACCTGTTTATGAGCCTGGCCGGCCCGGTGGCGGTGGCTTATGCCGAGTCGGTGGTGCCGGAGCAGAGTGCCGCGGCGCCGCTGGATAAGTTCCGGGTGATGGACAAAGAGCCGGCGCGGTTGAATATCGATGACCTGTTCTTCCGCTCCATCGACCTGCCGCACTTCAACAAGGTGACCCAGGCCATTGAGGGCATCAGCCTGCTGCCGATCGAGTCCAAGCGCTACCGCGAAGCGCTGGAGCAGTACAAAAAGTCCGAGTACAACGCCGCTGAGCTTAGCGACCTGCACTTCTTCAAAAACTGCTCGTCGGTGGTCTCCATCGTCTCGTTGCCCAAGGACTACAAGCTGTCCTACATGGACCTCAACCGCCTCAAGACCCACCTCAACAACCTGTTCCCCAACACCACCCTGAAGCGCTATGCGCTGGTGATTGGCGCCTCGGCCAACCTGTCGCTGACCACCCTGATCGTCAAGAGCCCGTGCCTGTCGGACGACTTCCTGACCCTGATCGTGGCCTTTATCAAACGCTGCTTCGCCCGCGAACCGCACCGTTTCGATGAGAGCCTGGACAACGCCATTCTTGAGCTGATCGTCGCCGAGGAGTTCGATGAGGCGCGCATCGACGCGATGCTCAACGAGTACGAAAACCCGGCCAAGATCCTCGATACCAACTGGTATGCGATCAAGCCGATGTACGAGAAGAAGTACCGCGAGTTGATCAACGATCAGAGCAAGTTCGTCTCGATCAATGACATCCGCCTGTCCCGTGAAAGCGTGAAGAAGTCGATCAAGTACCTGCGCGAGATCTACCGTCACCGGATCGGCAAAACACGGGTTATCTCGCTCAACCAGTTTGAGCAGAAGCACAGCTGAGAGCCGCTGTCCTGAGCCAAGGCGTCACCCCGACATACCGGGGTCGGCGCCTTTTGGCTTTTAGGGGCGCTTAAATGCGTGCTGATGGCGCTGTATCGATCTTTCTCGCAACGGCGTACCTAGGGGAGATTCGGGCCGTTTGACGAAGGCTACCGGGCCAGGGTGGTGGCAAAACGGCAGCATGGGAAATAACTTATGCACTTTTCCCGTTTTGCCCGGCATTGAGATAAACACTCTATCAATACAGAGCGTTAGCGTGACTGATGGCTAACTGCCGGTATTTTGCCCACAGCTTATCCACAAAGACTCAGGCGTCGGCGGCGGCGCTGAGTGGCTGGGCTTCTGGCGCCAGGGCGCCGATGTCGATCTGGGTCTGCCGCACCCAGGCAAAGGCACGGTCATTAAGCTCGGCAATCGCTCGTGGCCCAGTGCCCTCGGCGTACATCGGCGCACCAATCACCACCTTGATGGTGCCCGCACGCTTCGCCCAGCCCTGTTTGGGCCAGTAGGCACCGGCGTCGTGGGCGATTGGCAGGACTGGCAGGTTAGCGTTGACGGCCAGTGAGGCACCACCGCGGGTGAACTTGCCGATCTGTCCGACCGGCATGCGTGTGCCTTCCGGGAAGATCAGTACCCAGGTGCCCTGCTCCAGGCATTCGTTGCCCTGCTTGGCCAACTGTTTGAGTGCGGCCTTGGGGTTGCTGCGGTCAATGGCGATGGGCTTGAGCATGGCCATCGCCCAGCCGAAGAACGGGATATACAGCAGCTCGCGCTTGAGCACCTGGCTCAGGGGCTGGAAGTAGCAGGACAGAAAGAAGGTTTCCCAGGTGCTCTGGTGGTTGGCCAGGATCACGCAGGGCTGGCTGGGCACATGCTCGGCGCCGATCACTTCATAGCGGATGCCGAGCATGGCGCTGGTCAGCCAGACGGCGAAGCGGCACCAGTAGACATTGATAAAGCGGTAGCGCAGGCGAAACGGCAGGAAGGGCGCGACAAACATGCTCAGGGTGCACCAGAACAAGGCGCTGAGTGACAGCAGCAGGTAAAAGACAAAGGTTCTGATGGCCTGCACTGTCGACATGTGAGCTTTGACCCTAGTGAAGGAGCTGCGCGGCCACGGCCGCCAAATCCTCGAAAATTAAAGTGCCCGCTGGCAATGCGTTGCTCAGCGTGCGTTCGCCCTTGCCGGTTTTTACCAAAACGGGCTGACAATCGACGGCCAAAGCGGCGTCGAGGTCACCACGGCTGTCACCCACAAACCACAAACCTGCAAGGCTCACGCCGTAATGGGCTGCAATCTGCTGGAGCATACCGGGTTTCGGTTTGCGGCAAGCGCAGCCGTCATCCGGGCCATGGGGGCAGTGCACGATCAGGCCGACGTCGCCGCCCTGCTCTGCCACCAGTTGGCGCAGGCGTTGGTGCATGGCGTCGAGGGTGGCTGGCGTGTAATAACCACGCGCCAGACCGGACTGGTTGGTGGCTACGGCCACGGTCCAGCCGGCCTTGCTCAGGTCTGCGATGGCCGTGATGGCGCCGGGCAGCGGAATCCATTCATCGACCGATTTGATGTAGTCGTCGGAGTCGTAATTAATCACGCCGTCGCGGTCGAGGATTAACAGCTTCATAGCGAGTTCCGGCTGAAAATGATGGGTAGCCGCAGCGCGACGTAACCCATCGATAGAGAAGCGAGCCCATGCTCGGCGGCATGGGTATCGCTGCGCTCAACCCATCCTACCCCGCGCAATCAACCCAGCAGCGAGATATCGGCCACGCCGAGGAACAGGCCGCGCAGTTGTGCCAGCAGCGCATAGCGGTTGGCGCGCACCTCGGCGTCGTCGGCATTCACCAGCACCGCCTCGAAGAAGGCGTCCACCGGCTCGCGCAGGCTGGCCAGTTGCTCCAGGGTCTCGCGGTACTGCCGAGCGGCGGCCAGTGGCGCGACGGCCTGGGCCGCGACAAACACCGCCTGCGCCAAGGCTTGCTCAGCCGGTTCCACCAGCAGGGCGTTGGCCACTACCTCTGGAACTTCACCGTCGAACTTGCCCAGCAGGTTGGACACGCGCTTGTTGGCGGCAGCCAGGGCGGCGGCTTCGCTGCGCGCGCGGAAAGCCTGTACGGCTTGCACGCGCTGATCGAAGTCCAGCGGTGCGGTTGGCGACAGGGCACGCACGGCTTGATACACGGCCACGTCCACGCCTTCGTCTTCATAACGGGCGCGCAGGCGGTCGAAGATAAAGTCGTGCACCTGCAGGCCCAGGCCTTCGGCTTTGACCTTGTCGGCGAACTGCTCGATGGCAAACTCAATGGCTTCGGCCAGATCCAGGTCCAGCTGCTTCTCGATCAGGATCCGCAGCACACCCAGCGCCGCGCGGCGCAGGGCGTAGGGGTCCTTGCTGCCGGTGGGCAGCATGCCGATGCCGAAGATGCCGACCAGGGTGTCGAGCTTGTCGGCCACCGCCACGGCGGCGCCGGTCAGGGTGCTCGGCAACTCGGCGCCGGCACCGCGCGGCATGTATTGCTCGTTCAGGGCCAGGGCCACGTCGTCGGCTTCGCCGTCGTGCTTGGCGTAGTAGTAACCGGCCACGCCCTGCATTTCCGGGAACTCGCCGACCATTTCACTGGCCAGGTCGCATTTGCTCAGCAAGCCGGCGCGGGCTGCGCGGGTGGCGTCGCCGCCGATGCGCGTGGCGATAAAGCCGGCCAGGGCCGAGACGCGCTGGGCCTTGTCGAACACCGAGCCCAGTTGCGCCTGGAACACCACATTGGCCAGGCGCTGGTTGAGGCTTTCCAGGCTGTGCTTCTTGTCCTGCTTGAAGAAGAACTCGGCGTCGGTCAGGCGTGGACGCACGACTTTCTCGTTGCCGGAAATGATCTGCGCCGGGTCTTTGCTCTCGACGTTAGCCACAGTGATAAAGCGCGGCAGCAACTTGCCATGGGCATCCAGCAGGCAGAAGTACTTCTGGTTGTCCTGCATGGTGGTGATCAGGGCTTCTTGCGGCACTTCGAGGAAGCGTTCCTCGAACGAACACACCAGCGGCACCGGCCATTCCACCAACGAGCTGACTTCATCCAGCAGATCAGCCGGCACGATGGCGGTGCCCTGCTGCTCGGCGGCCAGTTCGGCAACGCGGGCGCTGATCAGCGCGCGGCGTTCGTTCAAGTCGGCCAGCACATAGGCGCTGCGCAGGTCTTCCAGGTAGGTCGACGGCTTGGAAATGCGCACCTGATCCGGGTGATGGAAGCGGTGGCCACGGGACAGACGCCCGGCCTTCTGGGCGAGGATTTCGCAGTCGATCACCTCGTCACCAAACAGCATCACCAGCCACTGGGTTGGGCGGACGAATTCGGTCTTGCGTGCGCCCCAGCGCATGCGCTTGGCAATCGGCAGCTCGTTCAGCGACGTCTCGACGATGCCTGGCAGCAGGCTGGCGGCGGGTTGGCCGGCAATGTTCTGGCTGAATTTCAGCTTCGGGCCGCTGGCGTCAATCTGCGCCAGGTCGACGCCGCACTTCTTGGCGAAACCCAGGGCGGCCTGGGTCGGCTGGCCTTCGGCATTGAAGGCGGCCTGCACGGGCGGGCCGTCGAGGTTGACGCTGCGATCCGGCTGCTGGCTGGCCAACTGCTCAACCAGCACGGCCAGACGGCGTGGTGCGGCATAGATGCGTGCGCTGCTGTAGCTCAGACCGGCGGCTTTCAAGCCCTTCTCGACGCCGCTGAGGAAGGCTTGGCCGAGGTTTTTCAGGGTTTTCGGTGGCAGCTCTTCGGTGCCCAACTCAACCAGGAAATCGTGCGCACTCATTCTGCTGCCTCCAGTTTTGCCAACACTTCATCGCGTAGATCAGCCGGTGCCATCGGGAAGCCAAGCTTGGCGCGGGCTTGCAAGTAGCTCTGCGCAACGGCGCGGGCCAGGGCGCGCACGCGCAGGATGTATTGCTGACGTGCGGTCACCGAGATCGCCCGGCGCGCATCCAGCAGGTTGAAGGTGTGCGAGGCCTTGAGGACCATTTCGTAGGTCGGCAGCGGCAGTTGCAGCTCGATCAGGCGGTTGGCTTCGGACTCGTAGAAATCGAACAGCTCGAACAGCTTGTCGACGTTGGCGTGTTCGAAGTTGTAGGTGGACTGCTCCACTTCGTTCTGGTGGAACACGTCGCCGTAGGTGACCTTGCCGAACGGGCCGTCGGTCCAGATCAGGTCGTAGACCGAATCCACGCCCTGCAGGTACATGGCCAGACGCTCCAGGCCGTAGGTGATCTCGCCGGTCACCGGGTAGCACTCGATGCCGCCGACTTGCTGGAAGTAGGTGAACTGGGTGACTTCCATGCCGTTCAGCCAGATTTCCCAGCCCAGACCCCAGGCGCCGAGGGTCGGCGATTCCCAGTTGTCTTCAACGAAGCGAATATCGTGCACCAGCGGGTCGAGGCCGATGGCTTTCAGCGAGCCGAGGTACAGCTCCTGGAAGTTTTCCGGGTTCGGCTTCAACACCACCTGGAACTGGTAGTAGTGCTGCAGACGATTGGGGTTCTCGCCATAGCGGCCGTCAGCGGGACGGCGGCTTGGTTGCACGTAGGCGGCGTTCCAGGTTTCCGGGCCGATGGCGCGCAGAAACGTGGCGGTATGGAAGGTGCCGGCACCGACTTCCATATCGTAGGGCTGCAGCACCACACAGCCTTGCTCGGCCCAGTATTGCTGGAGGGCGAGGATCAAATCTTGGAAGGTGCGCACGGCAGGCGTAGGCTGGGTCACTAAATTCACCTGTTCTTAGGCTGCGACGGAAAGCCCGGGAGTATACCCGATTCCTCCCCGCCGCCACCCCTTGGAGCCTTATGCCGCGCTGCTTCTGGTGTAACGATGAGCCCCTCTACATCGCCTATCACGATGACGAATGGGGCGTACCGCTGCGCGACCCGCAACGGCTGTTCGAACTGTTGCTGCTGGAAGGTTTTCAGGCCGGCCTGTCGTGGATCACGGTGCTGAAAAAACGTGAGCGCTATCGCCAGGTGCTGTTTGGCTTCGATGCGCAACGCTTGGCCGTGCTGAGCGATGAGGAGATCGAGGAGCTGATGCAGGACCCCGGCATCATCCGCAACCGCCTCAAGCTCAAGGCTGCGCGGCAGAACGCCCAGGCCTGGTTGCGCCTGGACGATCCGGTCGGGCTGCTCTGGTCGTTTGTCGGTGGGGCGGCGAAGATCAATCACTTCGCAGGCCGCAGCGACGTGCCAGCCATCACGGCGGAGGCCGAGGCGATGAGCAAGGCGCTGAAAAAGGCCGGCTTCACCTTCGTCGGGCCGACCATTTGCTACGCCTATATGCAGGCGGCCGGCATGGTCATGGACCACACCACCGATTGTGATCGTTATCGGCTCCTGGCCAATCCGCGCTAGGAGCTGACGATCCCGTACAATGCCGGCGGTTGGCCGTTAATGGAGTGGTTCTTGTGGAAAAATTCAAAGGCGCGCTGGTGGTTGGCTTCCTGCGCTTGTTCGCCCTGTTGCCCTGGCGCGCCGTGCAGGCCGTGGGCGCCGCCATCGGTTGGTTGATGTGGAAACTGCCCAATCGTTCGCGTGAGGTGGCGCGGATCAATCTGGCTAAGTGCTTTCCTGCGTTGTCCGCCGTCGAGCGCGAGGCCTTGCTCGGCCGGGCGCTGATGGACATCGGCCGGACCTTTACCGAAAGCGCCTGCGCGTGGATCTGGCCGGCGCAGAAGTCCATCGATCTGGTCCGTGAAGTCGAAGGCCTGGACGTGCTGGAGGCGGCACTGGCCTCGGGCAAGGGCGTGGTCGGCATCACCAGCCACCTGGGCAATTGGGAGGTGCTCAACCACTTCTACTGCGCGCAGTGCAAACCGATCATTTTCTACCGCCCGCCCAAGCTCAAGGCGGTCGATGAACTGCTGCAAAAGCAGCGCGTGCAGATGGGCAACAAGGTGGCGGCGTCGACCAAGGAAGGCATCCTCAGCGTTATCAAGGAAGTGCGCCGTGGCGGCGCCGTGGGCATCCCGGCGGACCCGGAGCCGAGCCTGTCGAGTGGTGTGTTTGTGCCCTTCTGCGCCACCCAGGCGCTGACCAGCAAGTTCGTGCCTAACATGCTGTCTGGCGGCAAGGCCGTCGGGGTGTTCCTGCATGCCCTGCGCCTGGCCGATGGCTCGGGCTACAAGGTGATTCTCGAAGCCGCCCCCGAGGGCATGTACAGCGACAACGTGGAAGAAGGCGTGGCGGCCATGAGTGCGGTGATCGGCCGTTATGTGCAGGCCTACCCGAGCCAGTACATGTGGACCATGAAGCGCTTCAAGAAGCGCCCGGCGGGCGAGGCAAAATGGTATTGATGCCGGACGCTTTAACCTCTAACGTCAGTTCCCTGCCCAGAAAAAGCACAACAACAGGCTTGTCATGACCAACCAGCGCAGCAACACCCGTGCCCCGTTGAAGGTACGCATCCGCATTGACCATCCGATTCATGGCGAGTTGATGGTGGTGACGCGGGATATTTCCGACAGCGGCGTGTTTGTGGTGATCGACGATGCCCAGAGCCTGTTGAAGATTGGCGAGCAAGTCACCGGCCAGGTGCAAGGCCTGCCGATGGAAGCGCCGTTGGTGCAGATGCTGGTGGTGCGCTTCGAGCCAGGCGGCGTGGCGCTGCGCTTCAAGCGCGACTGATACGCCACACCGTTGCGGTGTAAACGTGCTGTTGTAGGAGCGGCTTCAGCCGCGAATGTCGCGAATCAAGCCGCCCCTAAACAACCCCCAAGCGCATCTGCAGCGCGGGCTTAGAAGAAGCTCAGGCCCACGTGGAACAGCCGTTCGACGTCGCGGATGTACTTCTTATCCACCAGGAACAGGATCACGTGGTCGCCAGAAGCGATCACCGTATCGTCGTGGGCGATCAGCACTTCCTCGTCGCGGATGATCGCGCCGATGGTGGTGCCCGGCGGCAGGGCGATGTCTTCGATCATCCGGCCGACCACTTTGCTGGATTTGCTGTCGCCGTGGGCAATCGCCTCGATGGCCTCGGCGGCGCCGCGGCGCAGGGAGTGGACGCTGACGATGTCGCCACGCCGCACGTGGGTCAGCAAGGTGCCGATGGTGGCCAGCTGCGGGCTGATGGCGATGTCGATCTGCCCGCCCTGCACCAGGTCGACGTAGGCCGGGTTGTTGATCAGGGTCATCACCTTGCGCGCGCCCAGGCGCTTGGCCAGCAGCGAGGACATGATGTTGGCTTCATCGTCGTTGGTCAGGGCCAGGAAGATGTCGGTGTCGGCGATGCTCTCTTCCAGCAGCAGGTCGCGGTCCGAGGCACTGCCCTGCAGCACGATGGTGCTTTCCAGGCTGTCGGACAGGTAGCGGCAGCGGGCCGGATTACGCTCGATGATCTTCACCTGGTAACGGCTTTCGATGGCCTCGGCCAGGCGCTCACCGATGTTGCCGCCGCCGGCGATGATGATGCGTTTGTTGCTGTCTTCCAGGCGGCGCATCTCGCTCATCACCGCGCGGATATGGCCCTTGGCGGCGATGAAGAAGACTTCGTCGTCGGCCTCGATCACGGTATTGCCCTGCGGCAGGATGGGCCGGTCGCGGCGGAAGATCGCCGCCACACGGGTGTCGACGTTCGGCATGTGGGCGCGCAACTGGCTCAGTTGCTGGCCCACCAACGGCCCGCCGTAGTAGGCGCGCACTGCCACCAGCTGGGCCTTGCCCTCGGCAAAGTCGAGCACCTGCAGGGCGCCGGGGTATTCGATCAGGCGCTTGATGTAGTTGGTCACCACCTGCTCGGGGCTGATCAACACGTCCACCGGGATGGCGTCGTTGTCGAACAGGTCATTGCGGGTCAGGTAGGCCGATTCGCGCACCCGAGCAATTTTGGTCGGGGTGTGGAACAGGGTGTAGGCGACCTGGCAGGCGAGCATGTTGACTTCGTCGCTGTTGGTCACCGCAATCAGCATGTCGGCGTCATCCGCGCCGGCCTGACGCAGCACGGTGGGAAACGAGCCACGGCCGACCACGGTACGGATGTCCAGACGGTCGCCGAGGTCGCGCAGGCGTTCGGTGTCGGTGTCTACCACGGTGATGTCGTTGGCCTCGCCGGCCAGGTGTTCCGCCAGCGTGCCGCCGACCTGGCCGGCACCGAGAATGATGATCTTCACTGCACTACTCCTGTGGACGCGGCGTGGGCGGCGTCGACACCGTTCATTAACCTTGGGGCGCCGCTGCGATCTTGATCAGCTTGGCATAGTAAAAACCGTCGTGGCCGTCTACCTGGGGCAACAACTGGCGACCGTGGGCCTGCTTGAGGCCAAATTCACCGTCGATATCCAGCTCCCGAGCGCCCGGTGTACGCGCCAGAAACGCGCCGATGTTGTCGCTGTTTTCTTCCGGCAGCACCGAGCAGGTGGCGTACAGCAGGATGCCGCCGACTTCCAGAGTGGTCCACAGCGCGTCCAGCAGCTCGCCTTGTAGTGTGGCCAGGGCGGTGATGTCGCTGGCTTGGCGGGTCAGCTTGATATCCGGGTGGCGACGAATCACGCCGGTGGCCGAGCACGGTGCGTCGAGCAGAATGCGCTGGAACGGCTGGCCGTCCCACCAACTGGCGAGGTCGCGACCGTCAGCGGCGATCAGTTCGGCCTCAAGGCCCAGGCGTGCGAGGTTTTCGCGTACCCGCACCAGGCGTTTAGCCTCCAGATCGACACCCAATACATGGGCCAGTTTGGGCTCGGCTTCCAGCAGATGACAGGTCTTGCCGCCGGGCGCGCAGCAGGCATCCAGCACGCGTTGGCCGGGGGCCAGTTGCAGCAGGTCGGCGGCCAGTTGCGCGGCCTCGTCCTGGACACTGACATGCCCGGCAGCGAAGCCCGGCAGGCTGGTGACATCACAGGCCTGGGCTAGCACGATGCCGTCGCGGCTGTAGGTGCAAGGGCTGGCGGCAATGCCGGCGGTGGCTAGTTCTGCCAGGTAAGCATCACGGCTGCGCAGGCGCCGGTTGACCCGCAAAATCAGCGGCGGGTGGGCGTTGTTGGCGGCGCAGATGGCCTGCCAGTGCTCCGGCCAGTTGGCCTTCAGGGCCTTTTGCAGCCAGCGCGGGTGGGCGGTGTGCAGCACCGGGTCGCTGTCCAGGCTGGCGCAAATGGCCTCGCCGTCGCGCTGGGCATTGCGCAGCACGGCATTCAGCAGGCCCTTGAGGGAGGTCTTCTTCAGCTTGTCGACGCAGGCGACTGTTTCGCCAATCGCCGCGTGGGCTGGGATGCGCGTGTAAAAAAGTTGGTACAGGCCGACCAGCAGCAGGGCTTCGACATCATGGTCGGCGGCCTTGAAGGGTTTTTGCAGCAGCTTCTCGGCAATCAGGGCCAGGCGAGGCTGCCAGCGGGCGGTGCCAAAGGCCAGGTCTTGAGCCAGGCCGCGATCGCGCGCGTCGACCTTGTCCAGCAACGGCGGCAGGCTGCTGCCCAGCGACGCCTTGCCGGAGAGCACCGAGGCCAGGGCGCGGGCGGCGGCCAGACGAGGGTTCATGCCGAAGCCCCGAGCAGGCTGCCGACGGCGAATTGCTCGCGGCGGCTGTTGAACAGATCGGCAAAGTTCAGCGCCTTGCCACCGGGCAGTTGCAGGCGGGTCAGACGCAGGGCGCCGTCCGCGCAGGCAACGGTCAGACCGTCCTTGCTGGCCGTGAGGATTTCCCCCGGCGCACCACGGCCCTCGCCCTGCTCTGTAACCAGCTGAGCGGCCAGTACTTTTAGCGGCGCGCCGTTGAGGCTGCTGTGGCAGATCGGCCAGGGATTGAAGGCGCGGATCAGGCGCTCCAGCTCCACGGCCGGGCGGCTCCAGTCCAGCAGCGCTTCGTCCTTGTTCAGTTTGTGCGCGTAGGTGGCCAGGCTGTCGTCCTGCACCTCACCGCGCAGGCTGCCGGCAGCCAGGCCGTCGATGGCTTGCAACACGGCGGGTGGGCCCAGCTCGGCGAGGCGATCATGCAGGCTGCCGCCGGTGTCGTCGGCACTGATGGGCGTGCTGACCTTGAGCAGCATCGGCCCGGTATCCAGGCCGGCTTCCATCTGCATCACGGTGACGCCCGATTCCGCGTCGCCGGCCTGGATCGCCCGCTGGATCGGCGCCGCACCGCGCCAGCGCGGCAGCAGCGAGGCGTGACTGTTGATGCAGCCGAGGCGCGGAATATCCAGCACCACTTGCGGCAGGATCAGGCCGTAGGCCACCACCACCAGCAGGTCGGGCTTGAGCGCCGCCAGTTCGGCCTGGGCGGCCGGGTCGCGCAGGGTCTGCGGCTGGTAGACGGTAATCTCGTGCTGCAGGGCCAATTGCTTGACCGGGCTGGGCATCAGTTTCTGCCCGCGGCCGGCCGGGCGATCCGGCTGGGTGTAGACCGCGACGACTTGATAAGGGCTGTTCAGTAGCGCCTTCAGGTGCTCGGCGGCAAATTCCGGAGTGCCGGCGAAAACGATGCGCAGGGGCTGGGTCATGGTTGTTCGCCTGATCTGTGGCTAAAGAAAAAGGCTTGCCGGAGCAAGCCTTTGGGGTCGCGGGTCATTCTTGCTGGCGGTGTTGTTTTTCCAGCTTCTTCTTGATCCGGTCGCGCTTGAGGGTCGACAGGTAGTCGACGAACAGCTTGCCGTTAAGGTGATCGCATTCGTGCTGAATGCACACCGCCAGCAGGCCTTCGGCAATCAGCTCGAAGGGCTGGCCGTCACGGTCGAGGGCCTTGATTTTGACTTTTTGCGGGCGGTCGACGTTTTCGTAGAAGCCCGGCACCGACAGGCAGCCTTCCTGATATTGGTCGACTTCGTCGGTCAGGGACTCGAACTCAGGGTTGATAAACACCAGAGGTTCGTTCTTGTCTTCGGACAGGTCCATCACCACCAGGCGCTTGTGCACGTTCACCTGGGTGGCCGCCAAGCCGATGCCGGGGGCGTCGTACATGGTTTCAAACATGTCGTCGATCAGCTGGCGCAGGTCGTCGTCGACCCGCTCCACCGCTTTGGCGATGGTGCGCAGGCGTGGATCGGGAAATTCGAGGATGTTCAGAATCGCCATATGCGTTTGTGATGCACTTGTGGAATAAAGTCAAAATCCGCTGCTAATATGCTGAGCAGCATTGAAAAACGGCTTCAGGCTGCGGCTCCCTTGGGTTTTGGGCCGGCCATCAGGCGTTCCACGCGAAGACACATAATAAAGGGATTCACCGTATGAGGAAATCACTACTCGCCCTGCTGCTGCTCGCTGCTGGCGGTCTGGCCCAGGCGGACGTCCAGCTCAAGGCCGGGCATCCCGAGAACTATACGGTGGTCAAAGGCGATACCCTTTGGGACATCTCCGGTCGCTTCCTCAGCCAGCCGTGGAAATGGCCGGAGCTGTGGCACGTCAATCCGCAGATCCAGAACCCGAACCTGATCTACCCAGGCGACACCCTCAGCCTCACTTATGTGGATGGCCAGCCGCGCCTGGTGCTCAATCGCGGCGAGTCGCGTGGCACCATCAAGCTGTCGCCGCAGGTGCGCAGCACGCCGATGGCCGAAGCCATTCCGACCATTCCCCTGGAAGTCATCAACGCCTTCCTGTTCAACAACCGCATCGTCAACAGTGACGCTGACTTCGCCGGCGCGCCTTACGTGCTGGCCGGTGGCGGTGAAAGCGTGGTGATGGGTGCCGGGCAGAAGATCTACGCCCGTGGCGTATTTGCCGATCAGCAGCCGGCCTATGGCATCTTCCGCCAGGGTAAAAGCTATAACGATCCGATCACTAAAGAATTTCTCGGCATCAACGCCAACGTCATCGGCAGCGCTGAAGTGCTGTCCAGCGAAGGGGACGTCACCACCCTGGGCCTGACGCGCAGCAATGAAGAAGTGCGCCTCGGCGACCGTTTTTTCCCCACCGAAGAGCGTGCAGTCAACTCGACCTTTATGCCGCGCGAGCCGGCTAGCCAGGTGGACGGCCTGATCATCGACGTGCCCCGTGGCGTCAACCAGATCGGTTCGATGGATGTAGTCACCATCAACAAGGGCCAGCGTGACGGCCTGGCGGAAGGCAGTGTGCTGGCGATCATGAAAACCGGCGAAACCGTACGCGACCGCGTCACCGGCCAACAGGTCAAGGTGCCGGACGAGCGTAGCGGCCTGCTGATGGTGTTCCGCACCTACGACAAGATCAGCTACGGCCTGGTGCTGACAGCCAGCCGCGATCTGGCCCTGATGGACAAGGTGACCAACCCGTAACAACCAAGCCCCGCTAAGCGGGGCTTTTTATTGTCCGCAGTCTGTTGCTCCCCTCGATCAAGGATGATCGTCATGCCCTCGCTCTCGCCGGCTATTTCCCCTGCCGAACTGGAAGCCCGCTTGCGCCTGCACAGCTTGCCGCAATTGGGCCCGCGGCGTTTTCGCCGTTTGCTGGAGGCCTTTAGCAGTGCCTCGGCGGCCCTCAGTGCGCCGGCTACGGCCTGGCGCGCGCTGGGTTTGCCGGCGTGCTGCGCCGAGGCACGCCGCAGCAGTGCGGTGCGCGAACAGGCGGCCGCGGCATTGCTCTGGCTGGAGCAGCCCCAGCAGCAGCTGCTGATGTGGGATGGGCCGACCTACCCCGCGCTGCTGGCGGAACTGGATGACGCCCCGCCGCTGCTGTTTGTCGCCGGCGCTGCGGACATCCTGCAGTTGCCACAACTGGCCGTGGTGGGCAGCCGACATGCCTCGCGACCGGGCTTGGATACCGCCCAGGCGTTTGCCCGCAGCTTGGCTCAAGGCGGTTTTGTCATCACCAGCGGCCTGGCTCTGGGGATTGATGGTGCGGCCCATCAAGGCGCGCTGGATGTGGCGGGCAAGACCGTGGCCGTGCTCGGCACGGGCCTGCAGTGCCTGTATCCGCAGCGCCATCGGCGCCTGGCCGCCAGCATTGTCGAGCAAGGCGGTGCCCTGGTGTCGGAGCTGCCGCTGGACTGCCCGCCCCAGGCCAGTAACTTTCCGCGGCGCAACCGGATCATCAGCGGTCTGTCGTTGGGCGTGCTGGTGGTGGAGGCCAGCCCGTCCAGCGGCTCGCTGATTACCGCGCGTCTGGCCGCCGAACAGGGTCGCGAGGTGTATGCCATTCCCGGCTCTATCCACCATCCCGGTGCCCGTGGCTGTCATCAACTGATTCGCGATGGCGCCACCCTGGTGGAAACCGTCGAGGACATTCTCCAGGCCCTGCGCGGCTGGCAGCAGCCGGTGCCTGCTGTTGAGCACAGCGCGCCAATCGCCCACCCGCTATTGGCCCTGCTACATGCCGCGCCCCACAGCAGTGAAGGGCTGGCGGCGGCGCTGGGTTGGCCGTTGCCCGAGGTGCTGGCGGCGTTGACCGAGCTGGAGCTGGACGGTTTGGTGTGCAATCAGGCCGGTCGCTGGCTGGGCCGTAGCGGTTAGCCCCGGTACACTGCGTCGCAGTTTTTATTGGGGTGTAATGCGATGGTCAGTAGTTGGCGCGTGCAGCAAATGGCGCAAGTGGTTCGCCGTGGCGGGGTGATTGCCTACCCGACAGAAGCTGTCTGGGGGCTGGGCTGCGACCCGTGGGACAGCACCGCGGTGTTTCGCCTGTTGGAGTTGAAGCAACGGCCGATGAGCAAAGGCCTGATTCTGGTAGCGGACAACATTCGCCAGTTCGACTTCCTCCTCGCCGACTTGCCGCAGATTTGGCAGGACCAACTGGCCAGCACCTGGCCAGGACCGACCACCTGGCTGGTGCCGCACCAGAACCGCCTGCCCGAGTGGATTACCGGCGGTCATCCAGGCGTGGCCATCCGGGTCAGCGATCATCCGCTGGTGCGCGACCTGTGTGCCCTCACCGGCCCGCTGGTGTCGACCTCGGCCAACCCCAGCGGTCGCCCGCCGGCCCTCAGCCGTCTGCGCATCGAGCAGTATTTCGCCGGGCAACTGGATGGCGTGCTGGATGGTCGTCTGGGTGGGCGCAAGAACCCCAGCCAGATTCGCGACCTGCTCAGTGGTGCCCAGGTGCGCTCCGCCTGAGGTGCGATCAGTGCTTTTGGCTTGATCCGCGTCAGCAGCGGCGGCGCCCGGCAGAGTGCTATGCTTGCCGCCCCGCGCCGCCGCCAGCCCAGGTAATGCGAGGCCTGCAGCCTCGCCGGCAAGACCATTGAATTCCCGCGCTGCCCGCCAGCGCGACCACAAGGTGACCCCCCGTGAGTGATCGCACCGAGGCCGTGAAGGCTTACCTGCTCGACCTGCAAGAGCGCATTTGTGCCGCCTTGGCTGCTGAAGATGGCAGCAAGAGCTTCTTTGAAGACAGCTGGCAGCGTCCCGGTGGCGGCGGTGGTCGTACCCGCGTGATGGAAAACGGCGCGCTGATCGAAAAGGGCGGGGTCAACTTCTCCCATGTGTTCGGCGATGCCCTGCCGCCATCCGCCAGCGCTCATCGGCCGGAACTGGCTGGTCGCGGCTTCGAAGCCCTTGGCGTATCGCTGGTGATCCACCCGCACAACCCCCATGTGCCGACCTCCCACGCCAACGTGCGTTTCTTCAGCGCCGAGAAGGCGGGCGAAGAGCCGGTCTGGTGGTTTGGCGGCGGCTTCGACCTGACCCCCTATTACGGCCATGAAGAAGACTGCGTGCACTGGCACCGGGTTGCCGAGCAGGCCTGTGCGCCCTTCGGTGCCGACGTTTACCCGAAATACAAAGCCTGGTGTGACCGCTACTTCCACCTCAAGCACCGCGGCGAGCCGCGCGGCATTGGCGGGCTGTTCTTCGATGACCTCAACGAGTGGGACTTCGACACCTGCTTCGCCTTTATCCGCGCCATCGGCGATGCCTACATCGACGCCTACCTGCCGATTGTGCGCACGCGCAAGAACACCCCGTACACCGAGCAGCAGCGCGAGTTCCAGGCGTACCGCCGGGGTCGATATGTCGAGTTCAACCTGGTGTTCGACCGCGGCACCCTGTTCGGCCTGCAGTCCGGCGGCCGTACCGAATCGATCCTCATGTCGTTGCCGCCCCAAGTGCGTTGGGGCTACGACTGGCACCCTGCGCCAGGCAGCGAGGAAGCGCGCCTGACCGAGTACTTCCTGCAAGATCGTGATTGGCTGGGCGAGGCGGCGCGTTGATGGACCGCTACGGCGTCTTCGGCAACCCCATCGGCCACAGCAAGTCGCCGCTGATCCACCGCCTGTTTGCCGCGCAGACCGGTCAGCAGTTGAGCTACGAGCCTTTGCTGGCGCCGCTGGAGGATTTCGTCGGGTTTGCCCGCGGGTTTTTTCTTGAGGGCCGCGGTGCCAACGTCACCGTGCCGTTCAAGGAGCAGGCCCTGCACCTGGCTGATCAGCTCAGCGCCCGCGCCCAGCGTGCCGGTGCGGTGAATACCCTGAAGAAACTCGACGATGGCCGCCTGCTGGGCGACAACACCGACGGCAGCGGCCTGGTGCGCGACCTGATCGACAACGCCGGCGTCAGCCTGGGCGGCAAGCGCATCCTGTTGCTGGGCGCCGGTGGTGCCGTGCGTGGCGTGCTTGAGCCGCTGTTGGCGCAAGGGCCGGCGGCACTGGTGATTGCCAATCGCACGGTGGCCAAAGCCGAGCAACTGGTGCACGAATTTGCTGACCTGGGGCCACTGGCGGCCAGCGGCTTTGACTGGATCGATGCGCCGGTGGACCTGATCATCAACGGCACCTCGGCCAGCCTGGCCGGCGAGCTGCCGCCGATTGCACCGGGCCTGATCGCCGCCGGTCACACGGTCTGCTACGACATGATGTACGCCAAGGAGCCGACCGCCTTCAATCGCTGGGCCTGCGAGCACGGCGCGGCGCGCACCCTGGATGGCCTGGGGATGTTGGTGGAGCAAGCGGCGGAAGCCTTTTACTTGTGGCGCGGCGTGCGCCCTGACACGGCGCAGGTGTTGCAACACCTGCGCGAGTTGCTGGCTGCCGCCTGACGTGGCCCGGTCTGGCGGCTTGAAATGACGGCGGCAAACTGACAGCAACATGATCTACGTCTACGTTTGCTCTGGCGGGCGGCGTACAAATGGTGGGTCAACCATTGCGCGTCAGATGCGCCGCGTCATTTCAAGGAATTTGCCATGAGTGAAACCACCTCCACCGCCCCTGTCACTGAGCCCCAGGTTGTGCCTGCCGCGCCGCGTAGCGCCAAACGTCCGGCACGACCGCGCAAGGCCAATGCCGGCGATATCGCCCCCTCTCTGCAGGCCGCAAGCCTGGAGCGGCACACGGTCAACGAGGCCATAGCCGCTGCGCAACTGGCTTCCGGCGTGGCGATGGAGGACATCCTCAGTCAGATTCAACCGGGCGATACCGAGAGCATGCTCAAGACTTTGGAAGTCTTCCTCTCCGGGTTGGCCGCCGATGATGCTCTGGCCCTGCGTAACCTGCTGCTCAGCCAGGAAAACGCCCTGCCGTTCAACCAGAAGCCCCTGCACCCCGACGATGAGCTGGCCGCGGACTGGCGCAACGGCGGCTACCCCTACAAAAACCTGATGTCGCGGCGCAACTACGAGCGCGAGAAGTACCGCCTGCAGGTCGAGTTGCTCAAGCTACAGGCCTGGGTCAAGGAGACCGGGCAGAAGGTGGTGATTCTCTTCGAAGGCCGCGACGCGGCCGGCAAGGGTGGCTCGATCAAGCGCTTTATGGAGCACCTCAACCCGCGTGGCGCGCACATCGTCGCCCTGGAAAAACCCAGCGAAGCCGAGCGTGGCCAGTGGTACTTCCAGCGCTATGTGCAGCACCTGCCGACCTGCGGCGAAATCGTTATGTTCGACCGCTCCTGGTACAACCGCGCCGGGGTGGAGCGGGTCATGGGCTTCTGCTCGGACGAGGAGTACCTGGAGTTTATGCGTCAGGCGCCGGAGTTCGAGCGCATGCTGGCGCGCAACAACGTGCACCTGATCAAGTTCTGGTTTTCGGTCAGCCGCGACGAGCAGCGCCGGCGTTTCAAGGAGCGCGAGAAACACCCGCTCAAGCAGTGGAAGCTCAGCCCCATCGACCTGGCTTCGCTGGACAAGTGGAACGACTACACCAAGGCCAAGGAGGCAATGTTCTTCTACACCGACACCGCCGATGCACCCTGGACCGTGATCAAGTCCAACTGCAAGAAGCGCGCGCGGCTCAATGCCATGCGCTATGTGCTGCACAAGCTGCCGTACACCGGCAAGGACCTGAAGCACCTCGGCAGCCTCGACCCCCTGATCGTCGGCCGCGCCAATGTGGTCTACGAGCGTGGCGAACATATCGCCGACATGCCGATCCTGTAACTGGCCGGCGGCGCCGGTATACTGCGCCGCCCCTGTTCTTTTCCCGGTAGTGATGTCCGTGAATATTCGCCAAACCCTGGTTACCCTGCTGTTCTCCGCTTCGACCCTGCTGGCCCCTGTGGCGCTGGCCACGAAGGCGCCCGCGCAGCAGGAGCTGGCCTCCGGCAGCGCCTTGCTGGTGGACCTGAAAACCAACGAAGTGCTGTACTCCAGCAACCCCGATTACGTGGTGCCGATCGCCTCGGTGACCAAACTGATGACGGCGATCGTGACCCTGGACGCCAAGCCGGCCATGGACCAGCAGTTGCCCATCGTGATCAAGGACGTCAAGGAGATGCGTGGGGTGTTCTCCCGCGTGCGGGTCGGCAGCGAGCTGAGCCGTCGCGACATGCTGCAACTGACCCTCATGTCCTCGGAAAACCGCGCTGCCGCCAGCCTGGCTCATCACTATCCGGGCGGCGTGCCGGCCTTCGTCGCGGCGATGAATGCCAAGGCCAAGGCCCTGGGCATGACCCGCACCCACTACGCCGAGCCGACCGGCTTGTCGGAGCTCAACGTGTCCTCGGCTAACGACCTGCTCAAGCTGCTCAAGGCCAGCCAGCAGTACCCATTGATCGGCCAGTTCAGCACCACCCGCGAGAAGACCCAGGCCCTGCGCAAGCCCAGCTACACCCTGGGTTTTCGCAACACCAACAGCCTGGTGCACAAGCCCAACTGGAGCATCCAGCTGACCAAGACCGGCTTTACCAACGCAGCCGGCCATTGCCTGGTGATGCGCACCCAGATGGCCAACCGCCAAGTGGCTTTTGTGGTGCTGGACGCCTTCGGTAAATACACCCACATGGCCGACGCCAACCGCCTGAAGAAGTGGCTGGAAACCGGCAAGATCACCCCGGTGGCGCCGGCCGCTCTGGCTTACAAACAGCAGAAAATGGCCCAGCGCCAATTGCACGCTGCCCAGTAACCCTTGCACCACTGGCCCGTGCGATGCACGGGCAAGGCTGACCCTGATGAACCTCAACCAAGTCACTCTTGCCGTCAGCGATGTTGCACGGGCGATAGGGTTTTATCAGCAACTGGGTTTACAGCTGATTGTTGAAAATCTGCCGGAGTACGCCCGTTTTTGCTGCCCGGACGGCTCGGCCACGTTCTCCGTCAGCCGAGTTGAACACGTGCAGCCGAGCCAGAGCCTGATCTACTTCGAGTGCGACGCGCTGGACGCCACGGTGCAGCGTTTGCAGGCCTTGGGTGTGCAGTTCAGCATGCTGCCTACCGATCAGCCCTGGCTGTGGCGTGAGGCCTAGCCGCCACCGCCAGGGCTGCTGAGGGTTTTGAACACGCTACGGGTTTTGTTCGCCGGCAAGGCGTAAGGCACGACATGCGCGGCGTGGTGTAGGCAACCGGTGACCAGGGGTTGGTCGGGGTCGCCCTCGAGGAAGGTGACCAGCACTTCCATGCCCACGCGCGGGATGGCAATACCGCCGTAGCGATCGCCGGCCCAGCTGGAGCGCACGCGCAGCCAGCAGCTGGTTTTGTCGTCGGCTGCGCCGATGCGGTCCCAGAAGAATTGCACCTTGATGCGGCCGTATTGATCGCAGTGAATCTCTTCACCCGCAGGCCCAGTGACCACGGCGCTTTGGCTGCCGAGGATGCGCGGTTTCGGATGATTGAACGGCGGGCGATAGGGCACGGCCCAGGGCGTGGCGGTAAAGTGGTTGCGGTAGCCTTGGTGGTGTTGTTCGTCTTTCTCAATCGCGCGCGCAACCAAGTGAAGATTCTGTACTGGCATCGCAACGGTTTCTGTTTGTGGCTCAAGCGCCTGGGCGCATGCGCGGCGCAAATTTATCGAGGCGCAGAAGGTGCAGCCCAAGGGCAAAACCGGGCGCGCCGATGTGGCGCTGAACCTGATCAACAAGCTGTACGTCATCGAGCGCGACCTCAAAGAGGCCAGCTCCGAGCGACGCCATGAAGGTCGTCAACAGCGCAGCCTGCCGATCCTCGCCCAACTCAAAGCGTGGCTGGAGAAAACCCAGCCCCAGGTCACGGCGCAGAACGCCCTGGGCAAAGCCGTAAACTACCTGGCCAGCAACTGGAGCCGACTGGAGCGCTACATCGAAGGCGGGCACCTGCCGATCGACAACAACCGCGCCGAGAACGCCATCCGCCCCTTCGTCATCGGCCGAAAAAACTGGCTGTTCAGCGACACGCCCAAGGGCGCGGCCGCCAGCGCGCAGATCTATAGCCTGATCGAAACTGCCAAGGCCAACGGCCAAGAGCCTTACGCCTATCTGCGCCACATCCTCGAACGCCTGCCTCAGGTCAACAGCGTCGAAGGCTATGAAGCGCTGCTGCCGTGGAACTGCTCGCCAGCCACGGCCTCCTGAAAACAGGCCTTGCCATGGCGGACGTGGTTTATGGAGCGCTTACGTACGACGAATCCGATCTGCACTTCGTCCAGCGCTTGTGCGAGGAAGAAGGCATTCACTACCACTTCCAGCGCCATTTCTTGGTCTTCGCCGCTGATCATTAACGGGCACCCTGCCATAAAAAAGCCGCTGCAAGCCTTGGGCTGCAGCGGCTTTTTGTTGCCGGTGATGCTTACACGCGGGCGCCGTGCACGCCGTCGGCCAGTTCGCGGCACAGGCCCAGTACGCCGTCGATGGCCTGCTGAGGCGAGCTGGCGTTGGCGATCTGATCGATCAGCGCTGAGCCGACCACCACGCCATCGGCCAGGCGGGCGATGGTTGCCGCGTGCTCAGGGGTGCGGATACCGAAGCCGATGCTGATCGGTAGGTCGGTGTGGCGACGCAGGCGCGTCACGGCCTGTTCGACGTGCTCAAGCGTCGCCGCCCCTGCACCGGTCACGCCAGCCACCGAAACGTAGTAGACGAAGCCGGAGCTGCCGTTGAGTACGGTGGGCAGGCGCGCATCGTCGGTGGTTGGGGTGGTCAGGCGGATAAAGTCCAGACCGGCAGCTTGGGCCGGGTCGCAGAGGTCTTCGTTATGTTCTGGCGGCAGGTCGACGACGATCAAGCCGTCCACCCCGGCAGCTTTGGCTTCTTCAATAAAGCGCGGCACGCCGTAGTGGTGGATGGGGTTGAAGTAGCCCATCAGCACCAGTGGCGTATCGTTGTTGCCGGCGCGGAACTCGCGAACCATCTGCAGGGTTTTGACCATGTCCTGGTGACCAGCGAGGGCGCGGATGTTGGCCAGCTGGATGGCCGCGCCGTCGGCCATCGGGTCGGTGAAGGGCATGCCCAGCTCAATCACATCGGCGCCAGCAGCCGGCAATCCTTTCAGAATGGACAAAGAAGTGGCGTAGTCCGGATCACCGCCCGTGATGAATGTTACTAAGGCGGCGCGGTTCTGTTGTTTCAGCTCGGCGAAGCGGCTCTGTAGGCGGCTCATGCGTGTTGCTCCTGCTCGGCTTGTTCCATGTAGTGCATAACGGTTTGCATGTCTTTGTCGCCGCGCCCCGACAGGTTGATCACCATCAGGTGATCTTTTGGCAGGGTCGGTGCGCGCTTGAATACTTCAGCCAGGGCGTGGGCGCTTTCCAGGGCTGGGATGATGCCTTCCAGGCGGCAGCACTTGTGGAAGGCTTCCAAGGCTTCGTCGTCCTTGATCGAGCAGTACTCGACGCGGCCGATTTCATACAACCAGGCGTGTTCCGGGCCGATGCCTGGGTAGTCGAGGCCGGCGGAAATCGAGTGGGCGTCGATGATCTGGCCGTCGTCGTCCTGCAGCAGGAAGGTGCGGTTGCCGTGCAGCACGCCGGGTACGCCGCCGTTCAGGCTGGCGGCGTGCTTGCCGGTGGCGATGCCGTGGCCGGCCGCTTCGACGCCGATCATCTGCACGCTGGTGTCATCCAGGAACGGGTGGAACAGGCCCATGGCATTCGAGCCACCGCCGATGCAGGCCACCAGGCTGTCGGGCAGACGGCCTTCCTTCTCGAACAGCTGCTCGCGGGTTTCCTTGCCGATGATGGCCTGGAAGTCGCGCACCATCGCCGGGTACGGGTGCGGGCCTGCCACGGTGCCGATCATGTAGAAGGTGCTGTCGACGTTGGTCACCCAGTCGCGCAGGGCTTCGTTCATGGCGTCTTTCAGGGTGCCGGTGCCGGCGACCACCGGGATCACGGTGGCGCCCAGCAGCTTCATGCGGAATACGTTGGCCTGCTGGCGGTCGATGTCGGTGGTGCCCATGAAGATCACGCATTCCATGCCAAAGCGCGCGGCCACGGTGGCGGTGGCCACGCCGTGCATGCCGGCGCCGGTCTCGGCGATGATGCGTTTCTTGCCCATGCGCCGGGCCAGGAGGATCTGGCCGATGCAGTTGTTGATCTTGTGCGCGCCGGTGTGGTTCAGCTCTTCACGCTTGAAGTAGATCTTCGCGCCGCCGCAGTGCTCGGTCAGGCGTTCGGCGAAATACAGTGGGTTGGGCCGGCCGACGTAATCGCGCTGGAAGTAGGCCAGCTCTTCGATAAAGGCAGGGTCGAGCTTGGCCGCTTCGTACTCGCGGGCCAGGTCGTGGATCAGCGGCATCAGGGTTTCGGCGACGTACTGACCGCCGAAGTGGCCAAACAGGCCCTTGGCGTCAGGGCCATTGCGCAGTGAAGTCATGAGGGTGCTCCCAGGCGTGCTGTCCTCCCTGCATAGGCAGAGAGGGTGGGTGGACAATGGCGCCATTCTACCCCTGGCTGTCCGGCTGAAAAGCGATTAGATTGCGATGACCTGTCAGGAAAACTCACCAATACCATGAGCCGAGAACTGCCCCCGCTGAATGCCTTGCGCGCCTTCGAAGTCGCGGCACGCCTGCAAAGCGTCAGCCTGGCGGCGGACGAGCTGCACGTCACCCACGGCGCGGTGAGTCGACAGATTCGTGCGCTGGAGGCACAGCTTGGCGTGGCCTTGTTCGTCAAGGACGGTCGCGGCGTCAAGCTCACCGAGGCGGGTCTGCGCCTGCGCGATGTGGCCTTCGACACCTTCGAGCGCTTGCGCGAGGTGTGCGCCGAGCTGCAACGGCAGACCCGTGATGCGCCCTTCGTGCTCGGTTGTCCGGGCAGCTTGCTGGCGCGCTGGTTTATTCCGCGCCTGGACCGGCTCAACCGCGAGTTGCCGGAACTGCATCTGCAACTGTCCAGCAGTGAGGGCGATCTCGACCCGCGCCGCCCCGGCCTGGACGCCACCCTGCTGTTCGCCGAGCCGCCCTGGCCGGCGGATATGCAGGTTTACGAACTGGCCAGCGAAGCCATCGGCCCGGTGCTCAGCCCTCGGCATGTGCGCGCCAGCCAGCTGCAGCATGCCGCACCTGCGGCCCTGCTGGCCGAGCCGCTGCTGCACACCAGTTCGCGGCCGCAAGCCTGGCCGGCCTGGGCCGAGCGCAATGGTCTGGCGCCGCAGGCGCTGACCCTTGGGCAGGGCTTCGAGCACCTGTATTACCTGCTGGAAGCGGCCGCGGCCGGCCTGGGCGTGGCCATCGCGCCGCAACAATTGGTGGCCGATGACCTTGCCGCCGGGCGCTTGATCGCGCCCTGGGGCTTTGCCCAGACCCGCGCCAAGTTGGCCCTCTGGGTGCCGCTGCGCACGCGCGACCCGCGGGCAGCCAAGCTGGCCGAATGGTTGCGCGCCGAGCAGGCGGAGGTGTAATTGTCATGTTTTTAGTGCTCTTATTTCGCGGGCCTCGGCAATACTCACTGAAGCGTTGTTAATTCTGTGAAAACAAGCGGTAGCCATTTCAACCTTGAGGGATGCAAGCCAATGAAGATGTCACGTAAGTTGTTGCTGGGTACCGCCCTGAGCGGTCTGTTGTTGAGCGGTTGTGTGTCGAAAGTCACCGAGCAAAGCCAGTATTCCGGCTTCCTGCCCAGCTATGACGGCTTGCAGGAAGTCACCACGCCGAGTGGCCAGAAGGCCATGCGCTGGATTGCCCCAGGCTTCCAGCCGTCGGCGTATGACACCGTGGTGTTCAAGCAGCTCGACCTGTACCCGGCGCCCAAGCCCACCGAGCGGGTCAATCTGCAAACCCTGCAAGAGCTACAGCGTTACACCACTACTGCAGTGAAGTCCGCGCTGGCGCAGAACTACCAGGTGGTGTCGAGCGCGCAGTCCGCCGCGAATGGTGCGCGAGTGCTGATCCTGCGCGCGGCGATTACCGGCGTGTCGGCGTCCAACGAAGGCATGAAGTGGTATGAGGTGGTGCCGGTTGCCGCGGTGGTAGGTACTGTGTCGGCGGCCACCGGTGTTCGCGACCAGAATACTGAACTCTATGTCGAGGCCGATTTTATCGATGCCGCCACCGGTCTGCCGGTGGGTAAAGTGGTGCGCAAGGTGTTCGGCAAGACCCTGGAAAACGACAGCCAGGCGATCAGCGCCAATGACTTCAAAGCGGCCATCAAAGACGTGACTGACGATATGCAAAAGCTGATGAAGTAAGGATGCTCCTGCGCCTGGCGGTGGCTTACCGCCAGGCGCATGCGGCTTGCGGTGCTACCTGCAATGCCCTGCCCCGATTTGCCCCCCGCCCCATGTTTGACTAGCGTTGAGGTATCTCTCACCGAGGATGCCCCCATGCCCAGCCACCACACCTACAAGAAAATCGAAGTTGTCGGCTCATCGCCCACCAGCATCGAGGATGCCATTGAGAATGCCCTGGCCGAGTGCGCCAAAACCCTGCACAACATGGACTGGTTCGAAGTGACCGAGACCCGCGGCCATATCGAAAACGGCAAGGTTGGCCACTATCAGGTCACGCTCAAGGTCGGCTTTCGCATTACGGGTAGCTAGGCATATCACTGTCACAGTCTGTGCCCTATGCTGAATACCTGCTTGGCCGCCTATGGCGGGCTGAGTAGCTGAGGATCGTAATCACAACGAAGGAGCGTTATCGATGATCAAGCAACTCGTGTTGGGACTGGGTTTGTGCGCCATGAGCGGTGTTCTGCTGGCCGCCCCCAAGCCGTGCGCTGAACTGCAGGCGGAAATCGACGCCAAACTCAAGGCCAAGGGTGTTGTCGCCTACAGCCTGGAAGTGGTGGACAAGGGCACGGCCGGCGACAAGCAGGTGGTTGGCAGCTGCGAGGCGGGTAGCAAGGAAATTACCTACACCCGCGGCTGAGCTGTCGCGCTCAATAAACCGGGCAGTGCCCGGTTTTTTTACGCCGCAAAATCGAGATTGCTGATGTGTACGGTCACTTAAACGCTGCCGCAGCGCAGGGTTTTGCCTCGCACCAGCACTTGCTGCTGACTGTCATACAGCCGCGCCCAGGGGCGGTAGCCCTGTTGCCCGGCCTTGAGCAGATAGCGCTGGCCGGCGACAAAGGCCGGAAAGCGCAGGTGCAGTCGGCAGGTGCGGGTTTGCAGCTCTGCCATGCCGTCCTGGCCGCCGCTGGGCACATCAAATTGCAGGCGCACCTGCAGGTCATGCTCACCGGGGCTGACCTGAAAATAACGGCCATCATTGACCGAACGGTTATCCAGACGATCGGCCATCAGCACATTGCCAGGTGCTGTGGCCAGGTCGATCCACGCTTGCTGCGGGTCGACCGCCGGCAGCGGCCCGGCGCAGGCACCGAGAAACACCAGCGCAGGAAGCAGCAGGCAGTGGCGTACGCGAACGGTTGATTCGCCGGGGTCAATGTTCAAGGGTTTTCGCCACGCCGCTGAGCAGTGATTGAAACTGTTGATCCTGATCGGCCGCGCTGCGGAACAGGGCGTGCAGGCGATCGCTGGACCCCGTCAGCAGGCGCATCAGCAATTCTTCTTCCGGGCCGGTCAGGCACAGCTGAGAAAATTCATGGAGCAGGGCATCGAGCATGTTTTGCAGTTCGCTGCTGCTGCTGCGGGTGACCTCCAGCTTAGCCTGCTCCATTTCCGCAATCATCTGTTGCAGCACGGTGGCGGTCGCTTGAATGCGCACGGTCCGCTCACGGGCATAACGTTCGATGATCATGGCCTTGCAGCGGGCCTCCAGGCCATTGCCGATGTAGCAGATATGGTCCTTGATGATGCCGTAGCGCAGCGGATCGTCGAGGGGCATGTTGCGGATCAGTAAGCCCACATGGGGGTAGTTGAGGATGGTGCGATTGTTGAAGTCGGAAATACGCCCCAAGTGTCGGGAGTTCTCGATGACCTCCTGTTCGATCGGGCGTTTGACGCCATCGTCGTAAAAGTACTCCAAACCACGGTCATGAAATATCCCAAGGCTCGCGTGCAGGCCCAGCTCATTGAGAATCTGCAGGGTCAGTTCGGCCAAGGCGCCGAATTGCTGGCAGGCAAAGCTGCTCTCCATAAACTGCAGGATGCGCCCCAGCTCGGCATTCATGCTCATGGACTGGAAGGCAATCTGCGACGACTGGTTGAGCTGTTCGCGCATGCTTGAGGTGTCGCGCAGTTTCGCTTCCACCCGCTTGAGGCGCGCCGCCAGTGCTTCCGGGCTGATCGGCAAGTGCACATAGTCGTCGGCACCGGCGGAGAAGGCGCGGATGCAGTCGGGTTCGGCCCCGTTGTCGACCAGAAAGAACAGCGGTGGTCGCCCTGGCCGCTCGTTCAGGCGGGCCAGTTGGGTGGTGTAATCGGCGCAGCGTTCGTCGACCAAGATCAGCTGGCACTCATCACAGGGTTCGTTGCACACCTGAATGCCGTGCTGCTCCAGCCCTGCCTGCCAGACGCTGCGGTGCTCGGCAGCCGCAATCAGGCAAATAGGCAAGGGCGCAGGCTCTAGGACGGCACTGTCATTGCTGGCAAAATCTTCATCGTCCCACAGGTCGATTCCTGACATCGCATATCCTTCGCTCGGCGCCTGGTTGGGAGGGGCGGCGGTGGCGCGCGGCGTATCCACGGACCCTGCCAAGGGTTCGTCAGGCAAGCGTAGACGATAACAGCTGACTGCCCAGACAAAATTGGCGCTTAGGTGGCCTGGTGCAAATCCTTGAGGGCCGCGTAATTACTGGCGCTGTAGCTGAAATAGGCGCGCTCCTTGTCCGTCAGTGCCCGCGCCTGTTTTACCGGGCTGCCGACGTAGAGATAGCCGCTCTTCAGCACCTTGCCCGGCGGCACCAGGGAGCCGGCGCCGATGATCACGTCGTCTTCTACCACGGCGCCGTCCATGACGATGCTGCCCATGCCGACCAGGATGCGGTTGCCGAGGGTGCAGCCGTGCAGGGTGACCTTGTGGCCGATGGTCACCTCGTCGCCAATGATCAGCGGGTAGCCGTCCGGGTTGAACGGCCCGGCGTGGGTGATGTGCAACACGCTGCCGTCCTGCACGCTGGTGCGCGCGCCGATGCGGATGCGATGCATGTCGCCGCGGATCACCGTCAGCGGCCATACCGAGCTGTCGGCACCCAGGTGTACATCGCCGATAACCACGGCGCTCTCGTCGACGAACACCCGCTCGCCCAGCTGCGGCGTCATACCTTGATACGTTCGAATCGCCACGATAGAAATCTCCTGAGCTGCGGTCGGCCGCGATTGTAATTAAGATGACGGCCATGCATAGGCGAGAGCAGCGTCGTTTTCCTCTCTTCTGCAGGCGCAGGTCCGCGCCCCACGAACTCTACAGGTACATCCCGTGACTGCCGACAATCCGCTGTTGCAAGACTTCGACCTTCCGCCCTACTCCGCGATCCGCCCGGAACATGTCGAGCCAGCCGTCGACGCCATTCTGGCTGACAGCCGCGTGGCGATTGCCCAGCTGCTGGCCCAGCAACAGGCCGCGCCGAGCTGGAATGGCCTGGTGCTGGCGCTGGACGAGCTCGGCGCGCGCCTGTCCCGTGCCTGGAGCCCGGTCAGCCACCTCAATGCGGTGTGCAACAGCAGCGAGCTGCGGGCGGCCTATGAGGCCTGCCTGCCCAAACTGTCAGAATACTGGACCGAACTGGGCCAGAACCGCGGCCTGTTCGAGGCCTACCAGGCACTCGCCAGTGGCCCGGCGGCGGCTGGCTTCGACGTCGCGCAGAAGACCATTCTGGAGCACGCCCTGCGCGACTTCCGCCTGTCCGGCATCGACCTGCCGCCTGCCGGCCAGCAGCGCTACGGCGCGATCCAGATGAAACTCTCGGAGCTGACCAGCAACTTCTCCAACCAGTTGCTGGATGCCACCCAGGCCTGGAGTAAGCACATTACCGATGAGGCAGCGTTGGCCGGCCTCACCGACTCGGCCAAGGCACAGATGGCCCAGGCTGCGGCAGCCAAGGAACTGGACGGCTGGCTGATCAGCCTGGAGTTCCCCAGCTACTACGCGGTGATGACCTACGCCGATGACCGCGCCCTGCGCGAAGAGCTTTACGCCGCCTACTGCACCCGTGCCTCGGACCAGGGACCGAACGCCGGCCAGTTCGACAACGGCCCGCTGATGAGTGAGATCCTCGACCTGCGCCAGGAGCTGGCCCAGTTGCTCGGTTTCGCCAACTACAGCGAACTGTCGCTGGCCGGCAAGATGGCCGAGTCGACCGAGCAGGTGCTGAACTTCCTCCGCGATCTGGCCGTGCGCAGCAAGCCGTTTGCCGCCCGCGACCTGCAGGAGCTGCAAGCCTTTGCCGCCGAGCAGGGTTGCAGTGACCTGCAAAGCTGGGACGTCGGTTACTACAGCGAGAAGCTGCGTCAGCAGCGCTACAGCATTTCCCAGGAACAGGTGCGTGCCTGGTTCCCGATCGACAAGGTGCTGTCCGGCCTGTTTGCCATTGTCGAGAAGCTCTACGGCATCCAGATCAAGGAACTATCTGGCTTCGACAGCTGGCACCCGGACGTGCGCCTGTTTGAGATCAACGAGCATGGCCAGCACGTTGGCCGCTTCTTCTTCGACCTCTATGCCCGTGCCAACAAGCGCGGTGGCGCCTGGATGGACGGCGCCCGCGACCAGCGCCGCGCGGCCAATGGCGAGTTGATCAGCCCGGTGGCCAACCTGGTGTGCAACTTCACCCCCGCGGTGAATGGCCAGCCGGCGCTGCTCACCCACGATGAAGTCACCACCCTGTTCCACGAATTCGGTCACGGCCTGCACCACCTGCTGACCCGCGTCGAACATGCCGGTGCCTCGGGCATCAACGGCGTGGCCTGGGACGCGGTCGAGCTGCCGAGCCAGTTTATGGAGAACTGGTGCTGGGAGCCGGAAGGCCTGGCGCTGATCTCCGGTCACTTTGAAACCGCTGAGCCGCTGCCCCAGGACCTGCTGGAGAAGATGCTGGCGGCGAAGAACTTCCAGTCCGGGCTGATGATGGTGCGGCAGATCGAGTTCTCGCTGTTCGACTTCGAACTGCACGCCACCCACGGCGACGGCCGCAGTGTGCTGGACGTGCTGGAAGGCATCCGCGCCGAGGTCTCGGTCATGCGTCCGCCGGCCTACAACCGGTTCGCCAACAGCTTTGCGCATATCTTTGCCGGCGGTTACGCAGCCGGTTACTACAGCTACAAGTGGGCGGAAGTGTTGAGCGCCGACGCCTTCTCCAAGTTCGAAGAAGACGGCGTGCTGAATGCCGAGACCGGTCGTGCCTTCCGCGAGGCGATCCTCGCCCGTGGGGGTTCTCAGGAGCCGATGCTGCTGTTTGTCGACTTCCGCGGCCGTGAGCCGAGCATCGACGCGTTGTTGCGTCATAGCGGCCTGACCGAGGACGTGGCATGAGCGACGTGAAGATCAGCAAGCGGCGCTTTATTGCTGGCGCGGTGTGCCCGGCCTGTAGCGAACTGGACAAGATCCAGATGTGGGACGAGGACGGCGTGCCGCACCGCGAGTGTGTGGGCTGCGGCTATGCCGACACCCTCAACGAGCAGGGCCAATCGGTACCCAAGGAAATCGGCACGCGGGTCAACAAGGCCGCCGTTAAACCGGCTGACCCCAAGGTCCAGTCGGTGCAGTTTTTCCCCAATCCGAAACTGAAAAAGCCGGCGCCTTAAGCGCCGGTCTGCCGCGCCTGCAACGGGCGCGTGCGCCGCAACCGTTTGGCGTCAGCTGGCGGCCCGTTGTGCCTCGGGCAGCTCCAGCTCGACCCCGAGGTGGCGGGACAGGCATGGCCAGCTTTGCCATGCGGCGACCACCTGCGGGTCATCCAGTTGCTCGCGGTAGGCCTGCAACAGCTGCGGATCAAAATGGCTTGGATTGAGCATGCCTTCCACTGTCAGGTGCACGGCGTCATCAAGCTGATTGGCAAAAGTTTCTCCGATCAACTGGTGCGCAATCAAGTTGGCCACCGTGGTGTCCATCGGGATTAACGCCTGTCCGAATTGGCGGATGTAGCGATCATTCATTTCTTCGATCAAACGATGTGCCAGGTAGGCTTCATCCAGCAGACCGTCGAGGCCGTCATGGCCGTTCAGCAAGGCCTGTGGTTGGAGAAAATAATCTTCAGCAATCTTTAGCACCGGTTTGATCTGCGCGGTGATACCGACTTCGCGGGCGACGGCGTCGGCGGCATCCAGCAGCTCAGGCACCTGATCGATATAGGCGGCGACGAAGCGCTCGAGTACACCCTGGGCATCTTCAACAGGCAGGCGAATGGACGGATGCAGGCGCTCCAGTTGGGCATCGAGTTGCCGGGCCAGTTGGCCTGTGGCGGCTTCGTGCTGGTGGGCGCGCTGGATCAGCTGGCGCAAGGCGGCGGTGTTCATGAAGGCTCCTGAGTGGGAATGGTAACGCACAGACGTTAGCTGCTCTGCGCAATGGCCTAAGACCTAATTGTCATAATTTAGTCACTGTTATGCGAGTGTGCGATGAGGCTATCGGCGCCGCACAACCTCCCCTCGCCAGGTTTTGCACTGCTCTGGCGCAAGTCTTTCAGAGATAGTTTGCCCCTGCGTTGTTATGTCGCAGTGGCTGTCTATACTCACAAGCGCAAGGCGTGACCTGATTAAGCCCGACTGCTCTGCAGCTGGGGTGACGGCCGTTTAGCCAGCAGTCTTGGCTGCCGTTCCCTTCGCCGCAGGCTCAGCCGGCGGGATAACAAAAACGATAAGGGGAACCCGCAATGATGCGACATCCACGAGTTTGGATGGGCCTCCTGCTGTGGGCCATGTTCAGCCAGGCCCACGCAGCCTGGACCGTGAACATGGCGCCCGGTGCGACCGAGGTCAGCCGCTCCGTTTTCGATTTGCACATGACCATCTTCTGGATCTGCGTGGTGATCGGCGTCGTGGTCTTCGGCGTGATGTTCTGGTCGATGATCATCCACCGCCGCTCCACCGGCCAGCAGCCGGCCCACTTCCATGAAAGCACCACGGTGGAGATTCTCTGGACCGTGGTCCCGCTGCTGATTCTGGTGGTGATGGCGATCCCGGCGACCAAGACCTTGATCGACATTTACGACTCCAGCGAGTCGGAGCTCGACATTCAGGTCACCGGCTACCAGTGGAAGTGGCATTACAAATACCTGGGCCAGGACGTGGAGTTCTTCAGCAACCTGGCCACCCCGCAGAGCCAGATCCACAACGAGACCACCAAGGATGCCAACTACCTGCTGGAGGTCGATCAGCCGCTGGTGATTCCGGTGGGCACCAAGGTGCGCTTCCTGGTCACCGCTGCGGATGTGATCCACTCCTGGTGGGTGCCGGCGCTGGCGGTGAAGAAGGACGCCATCCCCGGCTTCGTCAACGAGTCCTGGACGCGCATCGACGAGCCGGGAATTTTCCGCGGCCAGTGCACCGAGCTGTGCGGCAAGGACCACGGCTTTATGCCGGTGGTGGTCGAGGCCAAGTCGAAAGAGGACTTCGCCAAGTGGCTGGCCGAGCGCAAACAGGCGGCGCTGGCGGAGAAGGAGCTGACCAGCAAGGAGTGGACGTTGGACGAGCTGCTGGCCCGTGGCGAGAAGGCTTACCTGACCAACTGCGCGGCCTGCCACCAGCCTACGGGTGAAGGCCTGCCGCCGATGTTCCCGCCACTCAAGGGCTCGGCTATCGCCACCGGCCCGGCCGCCGGGCATATCGGCATCGTCGTCAACGGCAAGCCGGGCACCGCCATGGCCGCCTTCGGCAAGCAACTGTCGGAAGTCGATCTTGCCGCGATCATCACCTACGAACGCAACGCCTGGGGTAATGCCATGCAGGACATGGTTACGCCTAAAGACGTGCTCGCTTTCAAACAAGCTCAGGAGTAAGAACATGAGCTCAGTGATTGATTACAGTCAAAAAAGACCGACGCATGCTGGGCACGAGCAGCATCACGGCCCGGCCAAGGGCCTGATGCGCTGGGTGCTGACCACCAACCACAAAGACATCGGCAGCATGTACCTGTGGTTCAGCTTCGCCATGTTCCTGCTGGGCGGTTCCATGGCCATGGTGATTCGCGCCGAGCTGTTTCAGCCGGGCCTGCAGATCGTGCAGCCGGAATTCTTCAACCAGATGACCACCATGCACGGCCTGATCATGGTCTTCGGCGCGGTGATGCCGGCCTTCGTCGGCCTGGCCAACTGGATGGTGCCGCTGATGATCGGCGCGCCGGACATGGCCCTGCCGCGGATGAACAACTTCAGCTTCTGGTTGCTGCCGGCGGCCTTCGGCATGCTGGTCAGCACACTGTTCAGCGAAGGCGGCGGGCCGAACTTCGGCTGGACCTTCTACGCGCCGCTATCGACCACCTACGCGCCGGAAAGCGTGACCTTCTTTATCTTCGCCGTGCACCTGATGGGTATCAGTTCGATCATGGGGGCGATCAACATCATCGCCACCATCCTCAACCTGCGCGCCCCCGGCATGACCCTGATGAAGATGCCGCTGTTCGTCTGGACCTGGCTGATCACCGCCTTCCTGCTGATCGCGGTGATGCCGGTACTGGCGGGCTGCGTGACCATGATGCTGATGGACATCCACTTCGGCACCAGCTTCTTCAGTGCTGCCGGCGGCGGTGATCCGGTGCTGTTCCAGCACGTGTTCTGGTTCTTCGGTCACCCCGAGGTGTACATCATGATCCTGCCCGCCTTCGGCGCGGTCAGTGCAATTATCCCGGCCTTCGCCCGTAAGCCGCTGTTTGGCTACACCTCGATGGTCTACGCGACGGCGAGCATCGCCTTCCTGTCGTTTATCGTCTGGGCGCACCACATGTTCACCGTTGGCATTCCGCTCACCGGCGAGCTGTTTTTCATGTACGCCACCATGCTGATCGCCGTACCCACCGGGGTGAAGGTGTTCAACTGGGTCAGCACCATGTGGCAAGGCTCGATGACCTTCGAAACGCCGATGCTGTTCGCCGTGGCCTTTGTCATTCTGTTCACCATCGGTGGTTTCTCCGGGCTGATGCTGGCCATCGCCCCGGCGGACTTCCAGTACCACGACACCTACTTCGTGGTGGCGCACTTCCACTATGTGCTGGTGCCGGGGGCGATCTTCGGCATCTTCGCCTCGGCCTACTATTGGCTGCCGAAGTGGACCGGGCACATGTACGACGAGACCCTCGGCAAGCTGCATTTCTGGCTGAGTTTCGTCGGCATGAACCTGGCGTTCTTCCCCATGCACTTCGTCGGCCTGGCCGGCATGCCGCGGCGGATACCTGACTACAACCTGCAGTTCGCCGACTTCAACATGATCTCGTCGATCGGCGCCTTTATGTTCGGCGCCACCCAGCTGTTCTTCCTGTTTATCGTCATCAAGTGCATCCGCGGCGGTAAACCGGCCGGTGACAAACCTTGGGACGGCGCCGAAGGCCTGGAGTGGACGCTGCCGTCGCCAGCGCCCTACCACACCTTCCAGACCCCGCCGGAGATCAAGTAATGCACGGCGCCTCGGCCAACCGCCGCTTGATCCTCCGCCTGCTGATGCTGGTGGTGGTGATGTTCGGCTTCGGTTTTGCCCTGGTGCCGATCTACGACGTGATGTGCCAGGCCTTCGGCATCAACGGCAAAACTGCCGGGGCCTATGACGGCGCGCAGACGGTGGATGAGGCGCGCCAGGTGCGCGTGCAGTTTCTCGCCACCAATGCCGCCGGGATGAGCTGGGAGTTCAGGCCGCTGGCCGATGAGTTGGCGGTGCATCCGGGGGCGAGCAACGAAATGCTGTTTGTTGCCCATAATCCCAGCGACCAGCCGATGACCGCCCAGGCCATACCCAGCGTGGCGCCGTCCAAGGCGGCGGCGTTCTTCCACAAGACCGAATGTTTCTGCTTTACCCAGCAGGTGTTGCAGCCCGGCGAACGAATTGAAATGCCGGTGCGCTTTATCGTCGATAGAGATTTACCGGCGGATGTGAAGCACCTGACGCTGGCTTACACGCTGTTCGATCTCACTGCGCGTAAAGCGCCTGTGCCCGTAGCAGGCCGATAAGGAGAACACGCATCATGACTCAGCCCCACGAACACTATTACGTTCCTGCCCAGAGCAAATGGCCGATCATCGCCACCCTCGGCATGGGCACCTCGGTGTACGGCTTGGCCACCTGGTTCAACGACATGAGCGCCCAGCGCGCCGACTCCAATGGCCCGCTGATCTTCTCCATCGGCGGCCTGTTTCTCGCCTATATGCTGTTTGGCTGGTTCGGTGCGGTCATCAAGGAGAGCCGCGCCGGCCTGTACAGCGCGCAGATGGACCGCTCGTTCCGCTGGGGCATGAGCTGGTTCATCTTCTCCGAGGTGATGTTCTTCGCCGCTTTCTTCGGTGCGCTGTTCTACGTCCGCACCTTTGCCGGCCCCTGGCTGGGTGGCGACGGTGCCAAGGGTGTGGCGAACATGCTCTGGCCGAACTTCGAGTACGTCTGGCCGCTGCTGCAGACCCCTGATCCCAAGCTGTTTCCGGCGCCCAAGGAGGTCATCGACCCCTGGCATCTACCGTTGCTCAACACCGTGCTGCTGGTCAGCTCCAGCGTCACCCTGACCATCGCCCACCATGCCCTCAAACACGGCAAGCGTGCGTTGCTCAAGGCCTGGCTGGCGCTGACCATTGTTCTGGGCGTGACCTTTCTCGGCTTTCAGGCGGTGGAGTATGTCGAGGCCTACCGCGAGCTGGGGCTGACCCTGGGCTCGGGTATCTATGGCTCGACCTTCTTCATGCTCACGGGTTTTCACGGTGCCCACGTCACCCTCGGCACGGTGATGCTGGCGGTGATGCTGGTGCGCATTCTGCGCGGCCATTTCGATGCCGAGCATCAGTTCGGCTTCGAGGCCGCCAGTTGGTACTGGCACTTTGTCGATGTGGTGTGGATCGCCCTGTTCGTCTTCGTCTACGTGCTGTAACGCGTCGACCGCGGCAGGCCGGGGGCTGTCGCGATGTCTTTACCAGGGCGCGTGGGACACCAGTTGACCGCTATAGAAGCCCCAGACCAACAGGGCCACGGTCAGTCCGGTGAGGGTCACGCGCAAGGTCAGCGCATTGACCAGGCGGGTGCCCTGGCCTTCGTCCTTGACCAGAAAGAACAGGCCGCTGAACAGACTGGCCACGGTGGCCAACAGCAAGATGACGATCGCCGCTTTGAGCATGGCGTGACTCCTGGGGAGGGGTGATGCACAGCAGTATAGCCAGCCAGTTCGCGATGTTCGGGGGGCGCCCATGAGGGCCTTCCGTCCTGGCCTGCTGCCCACCCTGGTGGTGCTGGTACTGCTGGCGTTGCTGCTGGCCCTGGGCGGCTGGCAGCTGCAGCGGGCGGACGAAAAGAGCGCCTTGCTGGCCAGTCAGGAGGCCCGCCGGCAGGCGCCAGCTCAGCCTATCGGTGAGCTGGAGCGCAGCGCCGATCCGGCCTTCCAGCGGGTTTTGCTGCGCGGCTACTTCGATGCCGAGCACAGCCTGCTGCTGGATAACCGCACCCGCGATGGCCGGGTTGGCGTCGAGCTGCTGCAACCTTTCTACGATCAACCCAGTGGCCTGTGGCTGCTGCTCAACCGCGGTTGGTTGCCGTGGCCGGATCGGCGTACGCCCGTGTCATTCAGCACCCCGGCGGGCGCGCTGCAGCTGCAGGCCTGGATCTACGTGGCGCCGGGGGAAAGTTTTCAGTTGCAGGCCGACCAGCCGGGCAATGCCTGGCCGCAACTGTTGACCCGCGTCGATGCGGGCGCCCTGTGGCGGCAATTGGGGCGCGCCGGCTGGCCCTATGAATTGCGCCTGTTACCGGGGCCGGCAGCCTATCAGGCGGACTGGGCGGTGGTGGCCATGGGCCCGGAGAAACACCTGGGCTATGCCGTGCAGTGGTTTGCCCTGGCAGTGGCGCTGGCCTGTTTGTTTATCTATTTCGGTATCCGTAATGCCAAGGAGCAGTCCGATGCAGCCAGTCAGTCACGCTAAAACTCCGGGGCGTCGTGGGCGCCTGCAATTGCTCTTGCTGCTGGCGGCCACCATCGGGCCGATCCTGCTGGCGACCGCCATGTACAAATGGCAATTCTGGGTGCCAGAAAGTCGCAACTATCACGGCGAGCTGATCGGCAACGGGCAGAGCCGCGCCGAGCTGGGGGTGGCCGCGGCGGAAACCCGCTGGCAACTGCTGGTCACGGCACCGGCCAGCTGCCAGCGCGATTGCCAGCAACTGGTGTATCTGGCCCGGCAGATCCAGATCGGTCTCGGCCGTGAGGCGGGACGCGCCAGCCATGCCCTGGCCAGTGCCGAGCCGCTGGCGCCAAGCCTGCAGAGCCAGCTGCAGACGGAATACCCGCAACTCGCTCGCTTGGCCCTCGACCGCCAGCAGCATGACCGCCTGCGTCATGGCGACCCGGCGGCGCAGCTGTGGATCATCGACCCCCACGGCAACCTGGTGCTGCGCTATGACGCCACGGCCAATGGCAAGCAGATCCTCAATGACCTGCGCCTGCTGCTGAAGCTGTCGAATATCGGTTAAGGAAGCTATATGGCCAAGCCTGGATATCGCCTTGCCCTGTTTGCCACCGCCCTGGCCCTGCTGGTGGTGCTGTTGGGCGCCTACACGCGCCTTACCCATGCCGGCCTTGGCTGTCCGGATTGGCCCGGCTGTTATGGGTTTATCGGCGTGCCGCAGAGTGCCGAGCAGTTGGCCCATGCCGAGCAGCATTACCCGCAGGCGCCGGTCGAGGCGCACAAGGGCTGGAACGAGATGGTCCATCGCTACTTTGCCGGCAGCCTCGGCCTGCTGATTCTGGCCCTGGCGATTCAGGCCCTACGGCGCCGCCGTGAGCCCGGCCAACCGCTGAAACTGCCGTTGCTGTTGCTGGGGCTGGTGACCCTGCAGGCGGCGTTCGGCATGTGGACGGTGACCCTCAAGCTCTGGCCCCAGGTGGTTACCGCACACCTGCTCGGCGGTTTCGCGACCTTGAGTTTGCTGCTGTTACTGACCTTGCGGCTGTCCGCCCGCTGGCCCGCGTTGCCCGCGTTGAGTGTTCGCCTGCGTCGCCTGGCGGCGTTGGGCCTGCTGCTGGTGATCGGCCAGATTGCCCTCGGCGGCTGGGTTAGCAGCAACTATGCGGCGGTGGCCTGCGTCGACCTGCCGACTTGCCATGGCCAGTGGTGGCCGGCGATGGATTTTGCCAACGGCTTTCACCTGACTCAGCACATCGGCCCCAATTACCTCGGCGGCCAGCTCGACAGCGATGCGCGTACCGCCATTCACATGACTCACCGCCTCGGCGCCGTGCTGGTGACCCTGGTGCTGCTGCTCTTGGCTTGGCAGCTCAAGCGCCATGGCCAGGCGCGCCTGGCGGCGCTGTTGCTGCTGGCGCTGGCCGGGCAGATCAGCCTGGGCATCAGCAACGTGCTGCTGCACCTGCCACTGGCAGTGGCCGTCGCCCATAACCTCGGCGGTGCCGTGCTGCTGCTGACTCTGGTTTCTATCAACTATCGTCTACGCAGACCCTCCGTCATGGCCGTGGCCGCGACGCCCGAACGCAGCTCGCAGGACCCGACGCGCAGCGCCCAGCTGCCGTACGCATAACAATAAGGAGAGACCGCTATGGCTACTCTACTCGGCACCCAGCAGGAGCACGCCAGCTGGCGCGATTATCTGGAACTGACCAAACCGCGGGTGGTGGTGTTGATGCTGATCACCTCGCTGGTCGGTATGTTCCTCGCCACTCGCGCCGGCGTGGCCTGGCCGGTGCTGGTGTTCGGCAACCTTGGTATCGGCCTGTGTGCCGGCGCGGCGGCGGCGGTCAATCATGTGGTCGACCGGCGTATCGACTCGATCATGGCGCGCACCCACAAACGCCCGGTGACGGCCGGGCGCTTGTCGCCGGTGGCGGCGCTGGGCTTTGCCCTGCTGCTGGCGGTCACCGGCATGGCCCTGCTGCTGGCCTTCACCAATGAGCTGGCTGCTTGGCTGACCCTGGCGTCCCTGCTCGGTTATGCGGTGCTCTACACCGGCTTTCTCAAGCGCGCCACGCCGCAGAACATCGTCATCGGTGGCCTGGCTGGCGCTGCGCCGCCGTTGCTCGGCTGGGTTGCGGTAACCGGGCATATCAGCGCCGAGCCGTTGCTGCTGGTGCTGATCATCTTCGCCTGGACCCCGCCGCACTTCTGGGCCCTGGCCATTCACCGCAAGGAGGAATACGCCAAGGCCGACATCCCCATGCTGCCAGTGACCCATGGCGAGCATTACACCAAGGTGCACATCCTGCTCTACACCTGCATGATGTTCGCCGTTACCCTGCTGCCGTACGCCATCCATATGAGCGGCCTGCTCTACCTGGTCTGCGCCGTCGCCTTGGGTGCGCGCTTTCTGCACTGGGCCTGGGTGCTGTACCGCGACAGCCAGCCGCACGCGGCGATCAACACCTTCAAGTACAGTATCTGGTACCTGTTTTTGCTGTTTATCGCCCTCCTCGTCGACCACTATTTGTTATTGAGCCTATGACCCGTATCCAGAAAACCGTCTTTATCCTCGTCGCCATCATTGCCCTGGTTCTCGGCCTGACGGTCAACAAGGTATTCAACAGCTCCAACCAGGGCGATCCGGCGGCCCTGCTCGATGCCGGGATTGTGCTGTTGCCGCAAAGCCGCAGCCTGCCAGCCCTGAGCCTGACCAATCAGGACGGCCAGGCGGTGGCGGTGGATCAGCTCAAGGGCAAGTGGAGCCTGCTGTTCTTTGGCTACACCTTCTGCCCGGACATCTGCCCGACCACCCTCGCCCAGCTGCGTGAGCTCAACACCTTGCTGCCCGAGGCGGCGCGCAACAACCTGCAGGTGATTCTGGTCAGCGTCGATCCCAACCGGGACACCCCGGCGCAACTGAAGACCTACCTGGGTTACTACGATGCCGGCTTCCAGGGCCTGACTGGCGAGCAGGCGAGCATCCAGAAGCTGGCCAACGGCGTCAGCATTCCGTTTATTCCGGCGGATACCAGTAAGGAAAACTACACCGTCGATCACAGCGGTAATCTGGTTATCGTCGGTCCCGACGGTCGCCAGCGCGGCTTTATCCGTGCGCCGCTGAATAACCAGAAACTCAAGGCGCAGTTGCCGGCCTTGCTGGTCCCCGACGCGTAGCCCGGATGCAATCCGGGCTGCCGGCGCAGAAACAAAAAAGCCCGCTCAACTGAGCGGGCTTTTGCGTAGCGCTTTGGCCTGTTTACGATCTCGCGAGCTAGAGTCAGACAAGGCAGAACTGGCCTCGGGCGCGGAGTTTACGAGTTATAAATGAGCACCCGAGGCCAGTTCTAACGCTGTATGGCCGACGCGCAGCAGATCGTCGACGTTCGCTTAGAACGCGGGTACTACGGCACCTTTGTACTTGTCGTTGATAAAGGCTTTGACCTCGGCGCTGTTCAGCGCCTTGGCCAGTTTCTGCAGGTCGGCGGCGTCCTTGTTCTTGCTGTCGACAACCAGGATGTTGACGTACGGCGAGTCGCTACCTTCGATCACCAGAGCGTCTTTGCTCGGGTTGAGGCCGGCTTCCAGGGCGTAGTTGGTGTTGATCAACGCCAGATCGACCTGGGCCAGTACGCGCGGCAGGGTGGCGGCTTCCAGTTCACGAACCTTGATGGCTTTCGGATTGTTGACGATGTCTTTTACGGTGGCGGTGATGCCGGCATCGTCCTTGAGGGTGATCACGCCGGCTTTTTGCAGCAGCAGCAAGGCGCGGCCGCCGTTGGTGGCGTCGTTGGGGATCACCACGTTGGCGCCTTGCGGCAGGTCGGCCAGGCTCTTGATCTTGCTCGAGTAAGCGCCGAAGGGCTCCACGTGCACGCCGGCGATGCTCACCAGATCGGTGCCGCGGCTGCTGTTGAACTCATTCAGGTACGGTTGGTGCTGGAAGAAGTTGGCATCCAGACGGCCTTCGGCAACCTGCACGTTGGGCTGCACGTAGTCGGTGAAGACCTTGATCTTCAGCTCTACGCCTTGCTTGGCCAGGGCTGGTTTAACGAATTCGAGAATCTCCGCGTGGGGCACGGCGGTGGCCGCCACACTGATGGATTCGGCCTGGGCGGCGCCGGTGAAGGCGGCCAGAACGGCAAAGCTAGCGAGCAGTTTTTTCATCATCAAGTTCCTTGTGGGGGGTAATGCAGGCTGCGGCGGATAGCCGCTCGCCTGCCAGGCGTTTACGTGTGGGAGCTTTTTATTTCCTGGAGAAATGCACCACCAGCTTGTCGCCGGTGGATTGCAGGATTTGCACGAGGATCAGCAGCAGGATCACCGTCACCGCCATTACGTCCGGCTGATAGCGCTGGTAACCGTAGCGCACCGCCAGGTCACCAAGGCCGCCGCCGCCGATCAGACCGCTCATGGCGGTGTAGGACACCAGGGTGATGGCCGTCACCGTGGCCGCAGCAATCAGGCCCGGCAGTGCTTCCGGCAACAGGGCGCGGAAGATGATCTGCAGGGTGCTGGCGCCCATGGCTTGGGTGGCTTCGATGATGCCGCGGTCGACTTCACGCAAAGCAGTTTCCACCAGGCGGGCGAAGAACGGTGTGGCACCGACCACCAACGGCGGAATGGCGCCGGCCACGCCCAGCGAGGTGCCGGTGATCAGCACCGTCAGCGGGATCATCAGGATCAGCAGGATCACGAATGGCACCGAGCGCAGCACGTTGACCAGCAGCGACAGCAGGCCATACAGGGCCTTCTGCTCGAACAGTTGGCGCGGTCCGCAGAGAAACAGCAGCACACCCAGCGGCAGGCCGAGCAGCACGGTGAACAGCAGCGAGCCGCCGAGCATGTTCAGGGTGTCGAGGCTGGCGTAGCCGATTTCCGTCCAGTCGACGTTGGGCAGCCAGCGGGTCAGTAAGGCGTCCATCAGCGCAGCACCTCCAGGTGCACGTCGGCGGCCTGGAAGCGCGCCAGGGCAGCATCCAGATCACCGCCGGTGAGGGCCAGGGTCAGCTGGCCGTAGGGGGTGTCCTTGATCCGGTCGATGCGCCCGGCGAGGATGCTGTAATCCACCCCGGTCTCGCGCGCCACGGTGCCCAGCAGCGGCGCGTAGGTGGCTTCGCCCTGGAAGGTCAGGCGCAGGATGCGCCCCTGCACATGGCGGAAGTCATCGCGCAGGCCGTCTTCATCAACATGCTCGGCTTCCTGCACGAAGCGGCAGGTGGTCGGGTGCTGCGGGTGCAGGAACACCTGAGTCACCGGGCCCTGCTCGACAATCGCGCCGTCATCCAGCACCGCCACGCGGTCGCAGACGCGGCGAATCACGTCCATCTCATGGGTGATCAGGACGATGGTCAGGTTCAGCTCGCGGTTGATCTCGGCCAGCAGTTGCAGCACCGAGGCGGTGGTCTGCGGGTCGAGGGCGCTGGTGGCCTCGTCGCACAGCAGGATCTTCGGCTCGGTGGCCAGGGCGCGGGCGATGCCGACACGCTGTTTCTGCCCGCCGGACAATTGCGCCGGGTATTTCTTCGCGTGCTGGCTGAGACCGACGCGTTCGAGCAGCTGGGCCACGCGGCTGTCGATTTGCCCGCGGGTGTAGCTGCCGGCCAGTTGCAACGGCAGGGCGATGTTCTCGGCCACGGTCTTCGAGCTGAGCAGGTTGAAGTGCTGGAAGATCATCCCGACGCGCTGGCGAAAACGCCGCAGGCCGGCGGCATCGAGGGCGGTAACGTCTTCGCCGTCGATCAGGATGCGCCCGCCGGAAGGCTCTTCCAGGCGGTTGATCAGGCGCAGCAGGGTGCTCTTGCCGGCGCCGGAATGGCCGATCAGGCCAAACACTTCACCACGTTCGATGCGCAGGTCGGTGCTTTGCAGGGCGCTGATCTCGCGACCATTGACGGGGTACGTCTTGTGGACGTGATGGAATTCGATCACGGGAGAAACCTTGTGGGCTTGTCGAGGTGCCGGGTGGGCACAAAGGCCGGCAGTTTACCGGGCGCTGCATAGATCACGAAAATCTTTGTCGATCTATGGTTATAGCCAAAATAGTCGGTAGCCGATGACCGCAGGATGGGTACCGCTGCGCTCACCCCATCCTAGCAAGCCTGTGCCGTGGGGGCTTAGGGCTTGGGCGTTAGCACCAGTTGCGGCACTTGCTCGGCATTCAGGGCTTGGCTCAGTTGCAGCTTGAAGGCCGGGTCGAGTTTTTTCACCCGTGCCGAGAGCAGCGCCGCGACCCAGGGGAAGTCCTTGGCCTGGCGCACGTCGATCTGCACCGCGCAGTCGAAATTGACCACGTCGGCCGCGACGCCATCGAGCAGCTTGCGCAGGCCGTCGTTGTCCTTCTCGTCGAGCATCAACAGGCTGATGGTGCTGCTGGCGGCGTCCGGCTTGATCAGCTGGGCCTGCGGTTTGGCCGGGGCGACCGGCACCTGGCTGGCGGCCAGTGCGGCTGCGGCTTTCTTCTGGGCGGCGGCACGTTCGGCGGCGAGTTTCTGCTGGCGGGCCTGTTCGGCTTTGGCCGCCGCTTGTTTGGCCGCGGCCTGTTTTGCTGCTAATTGCGCTTGCTCGGCGGCGGCCAGTTCGGCGACACGGGCTTTGGCAATGGCGTTGTCCAGGCCGCTGGTCAGAGCCGGGGCCTGTGGCAGCAGGCCGCGAGCCTTGCCGAGGGATGCGCTGGCACCATTCAGATCGCCGTTTTGGAGCGCGGTTTGGCCCTGTTGCAGGTGGTTTTCGGCCAGTTGTCGCTGGTATTGCTCCAGGCGAGTGTCGCCGGCGGCGCGTTGGCGCAGGCTGGCCAGCTGGCTTTCGGCTTGCTGCAACTGGCCACGGCTGATGCTCTGGTCGAGGTTGCGAAAGGCACTGACCAGATCGTCGACCGGCAACTCGTCATCGGTGGCGTGGGCAACGTTGAAGGCGGTGCTGGTCAAAAGGGAAACCAACAGCAGGGGCAGGCAACGGGAGATGAACGACTTCATAACTGCGCGTCTCTGATTGTGCAAAAAACGCGCAAGTCTACACTGCCGGCCGCACACCACCAAACTTGCCCACTATCCCGACCTATTCCTGCGCTTTAGCGACCAGTTCACGCGGTTCGCCGCGGCAGGGCGAGGCTCAGGAGGAACAGGCTGGCGGCGCAGACCACAATGGACGGGCCGGCCGGGGTGTCTTCGAACCACGACAGGCTGAGGCCGCCGCCGACCGCCAGCATGCCCAGCAGGCTGGCGCCGATGGCCATCTGTTCCGGGGTCCGTGAGTGACGCTGGGCGGCGGCGGCGGGAATGATCAGCAGCGAGGTGATCAGCAGTACGCCGACAATTTTCATCGCCACGGCAATCACCAGGGCGATCAGCAGCACCAGGGCCAGGCGCAGACCGGCCACCGGCAGGCCTTCGACCTGGGCCAGTTCTTCATGCACGGTGACTGCCAGCAGCTGCCGCCACAGGGCCAGCAGGCAGGCCAGCACCAGGGCGCTGCCGGCGACGATCCACAGCAGGTCGCTGGGGCCGACGGCCAGAAGGTCGCCAAATAGGTAGCCGAGCAGGTCGATGCGCACTTCGCGGTTGAAGCTCAGCACCACCAGGCCCAGCGACAGGGTGCTGGGGGCGAGAATCCCCAGCAAGGTGTCGGCCGCCAGGGGTTGGCGTTGTTGCAGGGTGACCAGCAGCACCGCCAGCAGCACGCAGCCGACGGTCACCGCCAGGGTCGGGCTGACGTCGAGCAACAGGCCAACCGCCACCCCAAGCAAGGCGGCATGGGCCAGGGTGTCGCCGAAATAGGCCATCCGCCGCCAGACCACGAAGGAGCCCAGTGGGCCTGCCACCAGAGCCAGGGCCAAGCCGGCAAGCAGCGCATTAAGGAGAAAATCGGGCATCAGTGTTTGCACCCTGGACCGTGAATATGGGCTTGGCCGTGGATCGTCAGGCCGGGTTGGCTGACCACCGCGCCGTGCAGGTCGTGGGCGTGGTCGTGGCGGTGGTGATAGATGGCCAGGCTTTTGGCGTCCTCGCCGAACATCTCGACGAACACCGGGTCGTTGCTGACCTGCTCCGGGTGACCGGAGCAGCACACATGGCGGTTCAGGCAGATCACCTGGTCGGTGGTGCTCATCACCAGGTGCAGGTCGTGGGAGACCATCAGCACGCCGCAACCATAACGGTCGCGCAGGCGGGTGATCAGGCTGTACAGCTCGGCCTGGCCGGCGACGTCGACACCTTGCACCGGCTCATCGAGCACCAGCAGTTGTGGTTCGCGCAGCAGCGCACGGGCCAGCAGCACGCGCTGTAACTCGCCGCCGGAAATGCTTTGCAGCGGGCTGTCGAGCACCTGCGGTGCGCCAACCTCTTCCAGCGCCGCCAGGGCGCGCGGGCGGTCGACACCGGGCACCAGGCGCAGGAAGCGCAGCACCGACAGCGGCAGGGTGGCATCCACCTGCAGCTTCTGCGGCATATAGCCGATGCGCAGTTTCGGCGTACGCCACACGGTGCCGCTGTCGGGCTTCAGCAGGCCGAGCACGGCGCGCACCAGGGTGGTCTTACCGGCGCCGTTGGGGCCGATCAGGGTGACGATTTCGCCGGGCTTCACGCTCAGCTGCACATCCTGCAGCACCGCCTGGCCGCCGAAGCCGACGCGAATATCCTGCAGGCGAATCAGCGCGTTGCTCATGCCGCCACCTGGCAGCTGGCGCACAGGCCGACGATTTCCACGGTCTGGCTTTCGACGCTGAAACCGACGCTGGCGGCGCTGTGCACGATGGCGGCGCTGATGTCGTCCTGATCCAGCTCAATGGCCGCGTGGCACTGCCGGCAGATGAGGAACTGGCCCTGGTGTGGCTGCTCCGGATGGCTGCAGCCGACAAAGGCGTTGAGTGAGGCGATGCGATGCACCAGGCCGTTTTCCAGGAGGAAATCCAGCGCCCGATAAACGGTCGGTGGTGCGGCGCGGCGGCCGTCGGTCTCGCTCAGCACGGCCAGAATGTCGTAGGCGCCCAGCGGCTTGTGGCTGTGCCAGACCAGCTCCAGCACGCGCCGGCGCAGGGCGGTCAGGCGCACGCCTTGCTGCGCGCAGAGTGCGTCGGCATCGGCCAGGGCGCTGCTGACGCACTGGCTGTGGTCGTGGGGCAAACAGGCCAGCGAGGCCTTGGCGGTGAAGGGCGTGAGCATGGGGCGGCGACGTCCGGGAAAAGAGACGTTATTCTATAACTCTTTGTTCCCCGATAAACCCCCTTTCTGCGCAGGTGTTGCCCGTGTCACGTGTTCTGCTTGGCTTGTTGCTCTGTTTAACCCTGGTCGGTGCCCACGCCGAAGTGCGCGTGCTAACCAGCATCAAGCCGCTGCAGCTGATTGCCGCCGCGGTGCAGGACGGTGTCGGTACGCCTGAAGTGCTGCTGCCGCCCGGCGCCTCGCCGCACAACTTCGCCCTGCGCCCCTCGGATGTGCGGCGGGTGCAGGAGGTTGAGCTGTTGTACTGGATCGGCCCGGACATGGAGAGTTTTCTGCCGCGGGTGCTGAGCAATCGCAGCTTGCCGAATGTGCCGGTGCAAAACCTGCCCGGCTTGCAGTTACGCCATTTCGGCGAAGAGCACGGGGCCGAGTCTGAACATGACGGCCACGATGAGCATGGCCATGACGAGCCGGCTCACGACGCCGCCGATGCTGATGCCGAACACGACCATGCCCATCGCCCCGGCAGCCTGGATGCCCACCTCTGGCTGCTGCCGGCCAATGCGCGGGTGATCGCCACGCGCATGGCCGCCGACCTGAGCGCCGCCGACCCAGCCAACGCCGCGCGTTACCAGGCCAATGTGCAGGCGTTCAGCCAGCGCCTGACGGCTCTCGATCAGCAGCTCAAGGCGCGTCTGGCCGGGCGTGCAGGGCCAGGCGTATTTCGTCTTCCATGAAGCCTTCGACTACTTCGAGGCCGCCTATGGCCTTAAACATGCCGGGGTGTTCAGCGTCGCCAGCGAAGTGCAGCCCGGCGCCCGCCATGTGGCGCAGATGCGCGAGCGCCTGCAGGCCGCCGGGCCGACCTGCGTGTTCAGCGAACCGCCACTGCGCCCCCGCTTGGCGCAAACCCTCAGCGCCGGCTTGCCGGTGACGCTGGCCGAGCTGGATGCCCTGGGCAGTGCTGTGCCGGTCAGCGCGCAAGGCTACGAGCAGTTGCTGGAAAACCTGGCCGGCAGCCTGGCGGGATGTCTTGAAGCGTTGTGATTAGAGCGCCAGCGGCAACGGCAAGTGGACCTGCTGGCGCTGCAGCAGGTGGTGGCGGAATTCGTCCGGGTCTTTGACCTGCACGCCCAGCGCCGTTGGCTGGCGCGCGGCGATCAGGCGTGACAGCCAGAAGCGCAGGCAGGCGATGCGCAGCATGCACGGCCACAGTTCGGCTTCTGCCGGATGGAAGGGCCGCAGGCTGGCGTAGGCCGCCAGCAGCGCGCGGGCGCGGCTGAGGTCGAGGCTGCCGCTGGCGGTTGAACACCAGTCGTTGAGGGTGATGGCGACGTCGTAGAGCATCGGTCCGGAACAGGCGTTGTAGAAGTCGATCACCCCGCTCAGGTGCGGGCCGTCGAACAGGACGTTGTCGCGGAACAGGTCGGCGTGCAGGTTGGCCCGTGGCAGGGCAAGGACCGCGGCTTGCGCCTGGGCAACCTCTGCCAGGCTGGCGCGCAATAGCTCCAGCGCCTCGCCGTCCAACTGCAAGGCCTGCAACGGACCTTCGCTGAGCATCCAGTCGAGGCCACGGTCGCTGCGCCGTTCGAGCGGCTGTGCCTGGGTGCAGAGGTGCATGCGCGCCAGCCAGCTGCCGACTTCGGCGCAGTGGTGGGCGTTTGGCTGCTCAATATGCTTGCCGGCCAGGCGCGGCTGCAGCAGCGCCGGTTTATCCGCCAGTTCGCGCAGGCATTCGCCGCTGCGGGTGGGCACGCCGTAGGGCACCGGCAAACCGGCGGCGTGCAGGCGTTGCAGCAGCTCGACAACAAACGGCAGGTCAGCGCGCTGGCCGCGCTCCACCAGGGTCAGCACATACTCGCCTGCCTCCAGGCTGACGAAGAAGTTGCTGTTCTCGGTGCCCGCGGCAATGCCCTGGAAATCCAGCAGGCGGCCGAGCCCGTAGGGGGCGACGAAGGCCTCCAGTTCCGCGCGCTCAAGCAGGGTAAACACCGACATGGCGGGCGGTCCTTACCAGCTGAAGATTTCCCAGGAGGGAATCAGCATGTCTGGTTGGTCGGAGCGGATAAAGTTGCCTTCGCTGCCGTCAGCACGCACCAGAAAGTACGGCTTGCCGTTCTTCGGGGTGATCTTGATGGCGTACAGGAAGCCGTTCTGGCGGAACTCCTGAATGGTCTTGTCGCCGTCCTGGCGGATGGTTACATCCGGGTCGGCCGCCGGGGCGTCTTCGGCGGCGATGGCATACAGCGGGCTGATGGCCAACAGGCCGGTGAGCAAGAGGCGGTTGAGTACGCGCATGGTAACCTTGTCCCTTTGTCGTCAATGGTCGGTTTAGTCTAACTCCGACCCTCAGGAAAAGGTTGATCCTGCGCATGTCTAACGCCCCTCTGGTTCTGGTGGACGGTTCTTCGTACCTGTACCGCGCCTTTCACGCCATGCCACCGCTGACCACGTCCAAGGGCTTGCCCTCCGGGGCGGTGAAGGGCGTGCTGAACATGCTCAAGAGCCTGCGCAAGCAGTACCCGGACAGCCCTTTCGCGGTGGTTTTCGATGCCAAGGGGCCGACCTTTCGCGATGAGCTGTTTGCCGAGTACAAATCCCATCGCCCGCCGATGCCGGATGAATTGCGCGTGCAGATCGAGCCGCTGCACGCCAGCGTGCGTGCCCTCGGCTACCCGTTGCTGTGCATTGAGGGCGTGGAGGCCGATGACGTGATCGGCACCCTGGCCCGGCAAAGTGCGGGCGAAGGGCGGCCGGTGGTGATTTCCACCGGTGATAAGGACATGGCCCAGTTGGTCTGCCCGCTGGTGACCCTGGTCAACACCATGACCGGCAGCGTCTATGACATCGAGGGGGTGAAGACCAAATTCGGCGTCGGCCCCGAGCTGATCATCGATTACCTGGCCCTGATGGGCGACAAGGCTGACAACATTCCTGGCGTGGCTGGGGTCGGTGAGAAGACTGCCCTGGGCCTGTTGGTCGGTGTTGGCGGCGGCCTGGATGTGCTTTACGCCAACCTCGACAAAGTGCCCGAGTTGCCGATCCGTGGGGCCAAAACCTTGCCGGCCAAGCTGCTGGAACAGCGCGAGATGGCCTACCTGTCCTACGAGCTGGCGACCATCAAGCTCGACGTGCCGCTGGCGGTGCAGATCGACGACCTGCACATGGGGGCCGTGGATGTGCCGGCGCTGATCGAGGTGTATCGCGAGCTGGAGTTCAAGAGCTGGGTCGATCAGCTGCAGCGCAGTGCGCCGGCACCGGTGAAGGCGCCCGTGGCGGTGCCGGATAGCGGTTTGTTCGATCTGCAGGCCTCGGCCAGTGCGCCGCAGGTTGTTGCGCCTGCAGTTGCTGGGCTGCCGGCGGTGGATGCCGAGGTCGCTGAACCTGAGTCTGTAGCGCCGGCCCGCAGCGAGCACTACGAAACCATTCTCGACGCCGAGCGCTTTGCCGTTTGGCTGGAAAAGCTGCAGCAGGCGGAGCTGATCGCCTTCGATACCGAGACCACCAGTGTCGACGCCCAGCAGGCGCAGATCGTTGGTGTGTCGTTCGCGGTCAAGGCCGGGGAAGCAGCCTATGTGCCGCTGACCCACTCGTACATGGGCGTGCCGACCCAGCTGGACCGCGACACGGTGCTCAAGGCGCTCAAGCCGCTGCTGGAAGATCCGCACAAAGCCAAGGTCGGTCAGCACGCCAAGTACGACATCAACGTGCTGGCCAATTGTGCCCTCGACGGCGACCCAAGCAACGGCATTAACGTGCAGGGCGTGGCCTTCGACAGCATGCTCGAATCCTACGTGCTGGACTCCACCGCCACCCGCCACAACATGGACGCCCTGGCCCTCAAGTACCTCGACTACAGCACCATCGCCTTCGAGGACATTGCCGGCAAGGGCGCCAAGCAACTGACCTTCGACCAGATTGCCCTGGAGCTGGCCGGCCCCTACGCGGCGGAAGATGCCGACATCACCCTGCGTCTGCACCAGGCGCTGTGGCCGCAACTGCAAGCCATCCCGAGCCTGGCCAAGGTGCTGACCGAGATCGAGATGCCGCTGGTGCCGGTGCTGGCGCGTATCGAACGTCAGGGCGCGTTGGTGGATGCCCAGTTGCTGGGCATCCAAAGCGTCGAGCTGGGCGACAAGCTGGTGCAGCTGGAGCGTGAGGCCTTTGCTATTGCCGGTGAGGAGTTCAACCTCGGCTCGCCCAAGCAGCTGGGCGTTATCCTCTATGAAAAGCTCGGCTTGCCAGTGCTGAGCAAGACGGCCAAGGGCCAGGCCTCGACCGCCGAAGCGGTGCTGGCCGAGTTGGCCGAGCAGGATTACCCGCTGCCCAAGGTGCTGATGCAGTACCGCAGCCTGAGCAAGCTGAAGAGTACTTACACCGATCGCCTGCCGGAGCAGATCAACCCGCGCACCGGGCGCATTCACACCTCCTACCATCAGGCCGTCACGGCCACCGGGCGGCTGTCGTCCAGTGACCCGAACCTGCAGAACATCCCTATCCGTACCGCCGAAGGCCGGCGCATCCGCCAGGCGTTTATCGCGCCGCTCGGCTACAAGCTGGTGGCGGCGGACTACTCGCAGATCGAGCTGCGCATCATGGCTCACCTGGCCCAGGACGAAGGTCTGCTGCATGCCTTCCGGCATAACCTCGATGTGCACAAGGCAACGGCGGCCGAGGTATTCGGCGTCGCGCTGGGGGATGTGAGCACTGATCAGCGCCGTAGCGCCAAGGCCATCAACTTCGGCCTGATCTATGGCATGAGTGCCTTTGGTCTGGCCAAGCAGATCGGTTGCGACCGCAAGCAGGCCCAGGCCTATATCGAGCGCTATTTTGCTCGCTACCCGGGCGTACAGGCTTATATGGAGCGCACTCGCGAGCAGGCCAGCGAGCAGGGCTATGTGGAAACCCTGTTTGGCCGTCGCCTGTATCTACCGGAAATCCAGTCGAAGAACGCCGCCTTGCGTAAAGGCGCCGAACGCACAGCGATCAACGCGCCGATGCAGGGCACGGCGGCCGATATCATCAAGCGTGCGATGGTCATGGTTGATCGCTGGTTGAGTGAGTCCGGGGTGGATGCGCGGGTGATCCTGCAGGTCCACGACGAACTGGTGCTGGAAGTGCGTGAGGATCTGGTCGAGCCCGTCAGCGCGCAGTTGCGCGACCTGTTGGGTGCTGCAGCCGAGTTGGCGGTGCCGCTGTTGGTCGAGGTTGGCGTCGGCGCCAATTGGGATGAGGCGCACTGATTAGCGTGGCCGTGGCAGCGATTTTGTTGCCGGACTGAACTTTATCGCGCGGCCAGCGTCAGAGTTACTGAATGGCTGCTGAGGTCGTTCAGTGCTCTTGTGTTTAGTGTTGGCAGATATCTGACTTTGGTTTTCGAGTCAGCGTTGAACCCGAACTTCTACTCCCTAATGAAGTTCGGGTTTTTTTTGCCTGTTATTCGGCGACGTCGTCGCTTTCGTCCTCGACGTCAGCATCGTCATCCAGCAAGCCCAGCCACTGCGCCAGTACCAGATGAGCCTCTTCGATGCCCTGGCGCTTGGGCGCGGAGAACAGCTGGATGCTGATGGCATCGCCCCAGCCCTTGTGAATCTCCTGACGCACCTTGAGCAAGGTGGTCTTTGCGGCGCCATAGGCCAGCTTGTCGGACTTGGTCAGCAGGATGTGCATGGGCATCTGGCTGGCCACGGCCCAGTCGAGCATCAACTGGTCGAAGTCGGTCAGTGGCTTGCGGATATCCATCATCAGGATCAGCCCGGCCAGGCTGTTGCGGCTGCCCAGGTAGGCTTCCAGGTGTTTCTGCCAGTGCAGCTTGAGCGGGATCGGCACCTTGGCGTAGCCGTAACCCGGCAAGTCGACCAGGCGGTGATCCTCGTCCAGGCTGAAGAAGTTGAGCAGCTGGGTGCGCCCTGGGGTTTTCGAGGTGCGCGCCAGGCTGGCGTGGGTCAGCGTGTTCAGCGCGCTGGACTTGCCGGCGTTGGAACGCCCGGCAAACGCGACTTCGCGCCCAACGTCCGGCGGACACTGGTCGACCTTGGCGGCGCTGATGAGAAAGGTGGACTGTTGGCACAGTCCGAGGATCGGATTCTTGACTGACATTAGGGGTTCCACAGGTGCGACTCGGTGTCGCAGGGGGCGGTTTCGTTTCCGTTTAGACGGCTGCAGTATATAATGGCGCAGATTTTGTGTGCGCTTTGTGCTTTCCCCTATGATGAAAATCTCGGGAGCGATTAAACAGTCTGCGCGATAGAACGCGGAACGTTCCCAACCTGAATGAGGCTGGTCATGAAAAATTTGTTTATCGCTGCAAGCATTCTTCTGTGTTCGTTCAGTGCACAAGCGGCACAGGATCCGGAAGCCGTGTTTACCCGCAGTTGCGGCGCTTGCCACAACGGCCAGCTGCCAATGGCACCGAAAAAAGGTGATGTGGCAGCTTGGGAACCGCGCCTGAAACAAGGCATGCCAACCCTGGTAAAACACGTTACCGAAGGCTTCAATGCTATGCCGCCACGCGGTATTTGCATGGACTGCACCGCCGAAGATTACCAGGCTGTCATCGAATGGATGAGCAAGTAATCGGCTTGCTGGATCTCTCAACCCTTAGCCGTATTTGGATTAGCTGATGAAGAAAGTACTCGTGAGTCTGTTGTTGACCCTGGGCATCACCGGTTTGGCCCAGGCCGCTGGCGACGCTGCCGCAGGCCAAGGCAAGGTTGCTATGTGTGGCGCTTGCCACGGTGCCGACGGTAACAGCATGGCGCCGACCTTCCCGAAACTGGCTGGTCAGGGTGAGCGTTACCTGCTCAAGCAATTGAACGACATCAAGTCGGGCGCCCGTGCAGTTGTGCCGATGACTGGCATGCTGACCGGCATGAGCGATCAGGACCTGCAGGACATCGCGGCCTACTTCGCCAGCCAGAACATGAGCGTCGGTGCTGCTGATCCGGCGCTGGTGGCCACGTGGTGAAGCGCTGTTCCGTGGCGGCAAGCTCGATCAAGGCATGCCAGCGTGCACCGGTTGCCACTCGCCAACCGGTTCGGGTAACGATGCTGCCGGCTTCCCGCAGTTGGGTGGCCAGCACGGTGACTACGTTGCCCTGCAGCTGACCAACTTCCGTGAAGGCGTGCGCACCAACGATGGCGACACCAAGATCATGCGCGCCATCGCTGAGAAGCTGAGCAACAAGGATATCGCTGCACTGTCGAGCTACATTCAGGGCCTGCACTAAGTCCTGAGCGTTGCAGCAGAAAAAAGGGTGGCTTCGGCCACCCTTTTTCTTTGCGCGGCTGGCTACAATGCCGGAACCTGTCGACAGCTGCTCGGTCGAAGCATGGTCTTGGGACCATCCCCTTTTTGCTAGGAGTTAAGCATGCGTAACCTGATCCTTTCTGCCGTTCTTGCCGGCGCCAGCCTGTTTGGTGTGGCCCAGGCCGAGAATATCGAGGCGGGCAAACAATACGTGGAGCTGAGCAGCGCGGTTCCCGTGTCCAAGCCTGGCAAGATCGAAGTGGTGGAGTTGTTCTGGTACGGCTGCCCGCATTGCTACCACTTCGAGCCGACCATCAATCCGTGGATCGCCAAGCTGCCGGATGACGTGAATTTTGTTCGCGTGCCGGCCATGTTCGGTGGCGTATGGGACCTGCACGGGCAAATGTTTATCGCCCTGCAGACCATGGGTGTCGAAGCCAAGGTTCACGCTGCGGTGTTCGAAGCCATCCAGAAAGGCGGCAAGAAGCTCGCCAGCCCCGATGAAATGGCTGAGTTCCTCGCCACCCAGGGCGTGGATAAAGACGCCTTCCTGAAGACCTACAATTCCTTCGGCGTGAAGGGCCAAGTGGCCAACGCCAAGCGTCTGGGCATGGCGTACCAGATCAGCGGCGTGCCAGCGATGGTCGTCAACGGCAAGTACCGCTTTGACATCGGCTCGTCCGGTGGCCCGGAGCAAACCCTCGACGTGGCCGATCAGCTGATCGCCAAGGAACGAGCGAGCCAGTAACGGCTGGCGCGCGGCCATGCTGCGGCGCTGGCGGGTCGAACGAGCGGCAGGCCTGCGCCTGCCGCAGGTCAACTCGCATTGTCTGGACAGCAGCGGCTTGCCCGCCGATGGCCTCTTGCGGCTGCTCAGCTTCAATATCCAGGTTGGCATCAGCACCGAGCGCTACCGCCATTATCTAACCCGCGGCTGGCAGCACCTGCTGCCGCATCCGGGGCGTAACGGTAATTTGCAGCGCATCGGCGAGCTCCTCGCCGATTATGACTTGGTGGCCCTGCAGGAAGTCGACGGCGGCAGCCTGCGCTCCGGGTTTATCAATCAGGTCGAACAGTTGGCGCTGCTTGGGCGTTTCCCCTACTGGTACCAGCAGCTCAATCGCAACCTTGGTCATTTCGCCCAGCACAGCAATGGCGTGCTCGCGCGCTTGCATCCACGGGTTCTTGAAGATCATCCATTACCCGGCCCCCGTGGTCGCGGGGCGATCCTGCTGCGCTTTGGCGAAGGTGCGGATGCGCTGGTGGTGGTGATGATGCACCTGGCCCTCGGGCCGCGCACCCGTACCCGGCAACTGGCGTATATCCGCGAATTGCTCGAGGGCTGCCGGCATGTGGTGCTGATGGGCGACATGAACACCCATGCAGTCGACCTGCTGGAAAACTCGCCTCTGCGCGATCTTGGCCTGCTGGCGCCGCAAGTTCAGGCCACCTTTCCCAGCTGGCAGCCGCAACGCTGCCTGGACCATATCCTGTTGAGTCCCGAGCTTATTCTTGAGCGCGTGCGGGTACTGCCCTTGCCGATCTCCGATCATTTGCCGGTGGCGGTCGAAATTCGCCTGCCCCATGCCACTGGCGGCGCGCAGCCGCCTATGCTGAATACGCCTCTCTGCGGACCTGATTTATGAGCATTGATAGCGAGCGCTGGAAAGCCAAATACCTGCAAAGCCTGGAAGACCAGGAGAAACTCGAGAAGCGCTGGGATGCCCGCGAGGACCTGTTGCGCCGTGGCCTGGTGCGCAGCAGCCTGGCGGCCGAAGGCACCGACAAGGCGGTCGACCAGTGCATGCAGGAGCTGCGCGACATTCTTCGCCGCGACGACATGGACAGCGGCCTGGCCGGCCTGATCCCGCGTCTGGAGAAAGCCGTGCTGGACTCCGAGCATCGGCGCCAGGAGCGTATGGCCCAGGTCTCTACCGCCCTTGGTGCCCTGGTGGGGCAGCTGCAAGAGCTGCCGTTGCCGCGCGAAGTCAGCAAGCCGCTGAAGAGCTTTGCCAAACAATTGGAAGGTCGCTCCAGCCAGCTGCGCGAGCTGCCGGTGCTGCTCGGTGAGCTGAGCGGCCTGCAGCGCCAGGCCTTGGCCCTGCGTGAGGGCGAGGATGCCAGCCGCCCTGGTTTCTTGCAGCGTCTGTTTGGTGGTCGCGAGGGTGGCACCGGCGACGCCTCGGCAGCCGCCGTTGACGACCACGCGATAACTGCCCCGACGGCATCCGCGCACGAAACAGGCAGTGACCTGGCTCCTGTGCCGCAGGCCAGTGCTCCGGCCGTTGATTTGCCGATGGACTTTGGCCTGGCCGAGCCGCTAGCGGCGCGTGTTGAAGCACCGCTGGCGGCGTCATCGCCATCTGTCCCGGTCCCTGCCGCTCCGACGGCCACCTTGCTAGATAGTTTGCCGCTACCTGCCGCGCTGCTTCGCGATGAACCCGGTGTGGCATCGGCGACCAAATTTGATGGCGCGCCTGAGTATGCTCTACCGGTGTCGTCGGAGCCGGGTTACAGCGCCATCGCCGAGCATGTGGAAAAAGCGCTGGTGGAGTTGATCGACGAGTTGCCGGTGCCGGAGCGCCATCGTCCCCAAGCCGACAGCCTGCGTGAGCGCATTCTCGCCGGCCTCAACCTGTATGAGCTGGTGCCGGTGCTGGACGATTTTGCCGTGCTTATGCTGGCGGTGGCCGATCTCGGCCAGCGCGAGTTCGAGGGCTATCTCAAACAACTCAACGAACGCCTGTCGACCTTCCAGAACAACCTGCAGGATGCTCACGAAGGCTATGCCGACTCCATGAGTGCGGCCCGAGAGCTGGACAGCGAGTTGCGCCAGCAGGTCGGCGGCCTGCACAGCAGTGTGCAGGAAGCGACCGACCTCAACAGCCTGAAAGAAGTGGTGGAGAACCGTCTGGACGGCCTGCTCAGCACCATGGATCAGTACCAGCGCCAGCGCGGCGAGCTGGAGCATGCCTTAAGCGGGCGTCTGCAAACCCTGGTCGAGCGGGTGGCGAGCATGGAGCAGGAAGCCAAGGGCTTTCGCGACCATATCGAAGAACAGCGGCAGAAGGCCCTCACCGATCCTCTTACCGGCTTGCCCAATCGGGCCGCCTGGGACGAGCGTTGCGAGCTGGAAGTGGCCCGTTGGCAGCGTTATGGCGGCGAGCTGCTGATGGGCGTGCTGGACATCGACTTCTTCAAGCGCATCAACGACAACTATGGCCACCTGGCCGGCGACAAGGTGCTGAAGATCATCGCCACCGAGCTGGCCAAACGCCTGCGCAAGACCGACTTTATCGCCCGTTTTGGCGGCGAGGAGTTTGTTCTGCTGATCCCCAGTACACCCCTGGAAGGCGCCCAGCAATTGCTGGAGACCCTGCGCACGGCCATCGAGAGCTGCCCGTTCCACTTCAAGGGCGAGCGGGTCACCATCACCCTGTCGGCCGGGGTCAGTGCCTTTGCTGCAGGCGAACGCGCCGAGCAGGTGTTCGAGCGTGCCGACCAGGCCCTGTACCGGGCCAAGCGCAGTGGTCGCAACCGTATCGAAGTCGGCTGACCGGTCGTTGAGGCGCGCGCCCAAGGGCGCTGACAGCCCTCAGGCCGCGCTGGGCAGGTACGGTTGCCAGGTTTCCGGAATCTGCTCCAGGCGCGGGTAGTTAAGGGCCTTGAGCTGCAGCTGACTGAGTAGAAACGGCGTATGCCGCAGGTGCGGCGGCACGTTGCGCAGCTCCGGTAACCAGAGGCTGACGTAAGAGGCGTCCGGGTCGTACTGACGGGCCTGACGCAGGGCGTTGAACAGCCGCCCGTGGCGCGGATCGCTGCCCACACCCGCCAGATAGGCCCAGTTGCCCCAGTTGCTGGCCGGGTCGTAATCCAGCAGATGCTCCTCAAACCAGGCCGCGCCATGGCGCCAGTCCTGCTGCAGGTCGTTGACCAGATAACTGGCCACCACCTGGCGCCCGCGGTTGGACATAAAACCGGTAGCCGCCAGCTCGCGCATGCAGGCATCCACCAGCGGCATGCCGGTACGGCCCTGGCACCACTGCTGGAAGCGCTCGTCCACCTGTTGCGGTGCGCGGGCGGTGGCCTTCAGGCCGCCCGCGCGGAACAGCGCACTGCCATGGCGCACCAGGGTCCAGCGAAAGAACTCACGCCAGAGCAGCTCAACCCACAGCCAGTAAGTTGAGTCATTGCGGCCAAACTGCGACTCATGGCGGCGTAGCTCGGCCATGGCGCGGCGCGGTGACAGGCTGCCGTTGGCCAGCCAGGGCGAGAATTTCGACGAGTATTCGCTGCCGATCATGCCGTTGCGCGTGTCCTTGTAGTGGCGCACGTTTTGGCTGTCCCACAGGTAATCGCGCAGTCGCGCACTGGCCGCCGCCTCGCCGCCGGAAAAGGGAAAGGCACTGGCCGCCACGCTTAGCGGCTCGCCCAGGCCCAACTGCGACAAAGTCGGCAAGGGCGTCAGTAGCGCCTCACTGCCTTCTGGCAAGACGGGTAGATAGTCGGGGGCGGGTTGCGGCTGGAACACCTGCAGCCCCTGCTCGACCAGGGTGCGAAACTGGGTAAACACCGCCGGCAGTTCGGCCACCGGACAGGGCAGTTGATCAGGGCGCAGCAAACCGTTGCCCGCCTGCTCCCACAGCGCCACGCTGCCCAACTGGGCGCGCACGCGCTGCAGTTGTTGGCGCTCCTGGGGGGCAATTTCTTCCAGGGTCAGGACTTCCTGCAGGTTGAAGCGCTCGACCAGTTGCGGGATCAGTTGTTCGGCGCGCCCTTGCAGCACCAGCAGGTGCGAGCCGCGCTGGCGCAGGGCACCGTCCAGCGCCGCCAGGCTTTCCAGCAGAAAGCGCGCGCGGTGCACGCCCAGGCCGCGGCTGCCCAGCGGCCCCGGCTGCAGTTGCGCCGGGTCGAGGATAAACACCGGCAGCAAGGCATCGGCCCCGCGCGCCGCCTGCAGCGCCGGATGATCGTCCAGACGTAAGTCCTGTTTGAACCAAAGCAGTACGCGGCGCATGGCAGTTCATCCTCTAAACCCTTTAAGAAAATCGTCCCTGACTCTCACCATACGCCCTGCCCTGCAGGCGGTATGGCCGTCTATCCCGATCTTAGCGCCCTGTGTCTGATCGGTTCGTGTCAGCGTGGTCGGCGGTGACGCTTTAACGACAGACGGCAACGCCGCCGCACACTAAACTGCGCGGATTAGATGAGGAGCTGTACATGGATATCTTTGCCGTTGCCGTATTGGTGTTTCTGGTCACCGACCCGTTTGGCAACACCGCCATCTACCTGGCGGCGCTGAAAAACGTAGCGCCCTGAGCGGCGCCTGCGGGTGGCCGTGCGCGAACTGCTGTTCGCCCTGGTGCTGCTGATGCTGTTCCTCACCTTCGGCGAAGCGGTACTCAGCGGCCTGGGCTTGTCCCGTGAGTCCACGGCGATTGCCGGCGGCATCATCCTCTTCGTGATTGCCATGCGCCTGATCTTCCCCGGCCCCCAGGGCGTGCTCGGCGACTTGCCCGACGGCGAGCCGATGCTGGTGCCGCTGGCCACGCCGGCGCTGGCCGGCCCCTCGGCGCTGGCGGTACTGATGACCCTGCGCAACACCTTCACCGGCGAGCTGTGGGAGCTGTACCTGGGCGTGTTCCTGGCCTGGGCGGCCACCGCCTTGATCCTCCTGCAGGCCACCGCCTTGCAGCGTTATCTCGGCTCGCGCGGCCTGATGGCCATCGAGCGCCTGACCGGCATGCTGCTGATCATGCTCAGCGTCGACATGCTGCTGGATAACCTGCAGAGCATCCTGCACATCGCGCCATGAAAGCCTTAGCGCTGGTCTTCAGTCTGTTGCTGCTGGGCGGTTGCGCCGGCGGTTTGTCGATCGACCGCAAGCACCCCTCGGCCAATCACGACAGCCGGGTGCAATGGGTCGTGGTGCATTACACCTCCACCGATGTGCAGCACTCGCTGGAGCTGCTGACTCGCGGCGGCGTCAGCAGCCATTACCTGATCGGCGAGGCGCCGGCGACCATCTACCAACTGGTGGACGAGAACCGCCGCGCCTGGCACGCCGGCGACAGCCAATGGCGCGGGCGCACCTGGCTGAACGCCAGCACCATTGGAATCGAACTGGTCAATCAGGGCTATGCCGACACCCCCGCCGGCCGCGTCTGGCAGCCCTACAGCGAGGCGCAGATCGATGCCCTGATCCTGTTGCTCAAGGACATCGTGCAGCGCCATCACCTGCCCATCGACAGCATCATCGGTCACAGTGACATTGCTCCGCAGCGTAAGGTCGATCCGGGGCCGCTGTTCCCCTGGCGGCGCTTGGCCGACGCCGGGCTGATCCGCTGGCCGGATGCGGCGCAGGTGGCGCGCCAGCAAGCGCTGTTCAGCCAGCAACTGCCAGCGCCGGAGTGGTTCGCCGAGCAATTGCGTCAATTGGGCTATGCCGTGCCGACCGTGGCCCAGGCCGATCAACCGCTGCGTAATGTGCTGGCGGCGTTTCAGATGAAATATCGCCCGGCGCGCTTTGATGGTTTGCCGGATGCCGAAACGGCAGCGATCCTGCAGGTGCTCAATCAGGCGCCCTGACGCGTCGATAGTCGCTGGCCCGCAGACTGCCGCCTCCACACACCCTCAATATAAAAACACCCCTTACCCCTTCCCCATATTCCACTACTATTCCAACCTAACCCCTTCCTCCCCTTTTTAGATGATGCACCCTCCCCTTTTCTTGGTATGATCGCCGCCATTCAACGGGGGATGACCGATGCTCAATGGCCTGTGGCTGGGATTTTTCGTGGTGGCGACGCTGGCGGCGCTGGCGCGCTGGCTGGGCGGTGACCCCGGCGTGTTTGCCGCCATGGTGGAAAGCCTGTTCGCCATGGCCAAGCTGTCGGTCGAGGTGATGGTCCTGCTGTTCGGCACCCTGACCCTGTGGCTGGGCTTCTTGCGCATCGCCGAGCGCGCCGGGTTGGTGGATCTGCTCGCCCGCCTGCTCGGCCCGCTGTTCGCCCGCCTGATGCCGGAAGTGCCGCGTGGCCACCCGGCCCTCGGCCTGATCACCCTGAACTTCGCCGCCAACGGCCTGGGCCTGGATAACGCCGCCACACCGATCGGCCTCAAGGCCATGCGCGCGCTGCAGGAACTCAACCCCAGCAGCACCACGGCGAGCAATGCGCAGATCCTCTTTCTGGTCCTCAACGCCTCGTCCCTGACCCTGCTGCCGGTGAGCATCTTTATGTACCGCGCCCAGCAAGGCGCCGTCGATCCGACCCTGGTGTTCCTGCCGATCCTGCTGGCCACCAGCGCCTCGACCCTGGTCGGCCTGCTGTCGGTGGCCTTTATGCAGCGCCTGAAACTCTGGGACCCGGTGGTGCTCGGCTACCTGATCCCCGGCGCCTTGCTGTTGGGCGCCGGCATGGCGCTGCTCGCCGGGCTGTCGGCCACCGCCCTGGCGGCGCTGTCGTCGCTGATGGGCAACCTGGTGTTGTTCGGCATGATTCTCGCCTTTGTGCTGATCGGCGCCTTGCGCAAGGTGCCGGTCTACGAGGCCTTCGTCGAAGGCGCCAAGGAAGGCTTCGACGTGGCCAAGAGCCTGCTGCCGTACCTGGTGGCGATGCTCTGCGCGGTCGGCGTGCTGCGCGCATCCGGGGCCCTGGACCTGGGCCTGGACGGCATCCGCAGCCTGATCGAATGGGCTGGCTGGGACACCCGCTTCGTCGACGCCCTGCCCACCGCCCTGGTCAAGCCGTTCTCCGGCAGCGCGGCGCGGGCCATGCTGATCGAGACCATGCAAAGCCATGGCGTCGACAGCTTCCCGGCACTGGTGGCGGCGACCATGCAAGGCAGCACGGAAACCACCTTCTACGTGCTGGCCGTGTACTTCGGCGCGGTCGGCATCCAGCGCGCCCGTCACGCGGTGGGCTGCGCCCTGCTGGCCGACCTGGCCGGGGTGCTGGCCTCGATCGGCGTGTGCTACTGGTTCTTCGGCTGAGCCGTGTCAGTTATTGAGCTGACTTGAGTAGGGTGGGGTAGCCGCGCTGGCGAACCCACCCGGCCACTCACGGCGCATGGGAGCCCCGGCAGCCTTATTGCGCGTTGCACCGCAGGGCAGCAATTTTCCCCAGCCCATGATGACACGCGAGCAATGGCTGGCGACCGCCCAGCCTAGGGTGTCCGATTTTTAACCAAAGCGACACGCCCATTCCCCAACTTCCATACCGGCACTTCCTATGGAACGCACCAGCAAACGCAGTGACAATGAGGGCGGCAACTGAGCACCATACAGGACTCGAACCGACGTTTCCGCCGCACACTACGATTCGCGAGCCAAGAAGCACAGCTACTGCCAAACATGGCCGCCACCGCCAGGAAGTAATAAGGCAGGAAGTACAACTGGAACAGTGGTGCATGGATTCCAGCCCGAGAAGTTGATCCAGTGTAAGGGCGACTCCCGAACAAACGGCCCCAACAACCAGCGGAAAAAGCCAGGAACCCCCGAAATCGCTTGCAAGCGTTCGAAGAAGCCGTGTCGCTGCCCCCACCGGCTTTTGATGAAGTACACCCCAGAACCTATCTGGAACAGGACGCAGCCGAGTAGCACAAACTCAACAACAGGCAGGCGGTAGATCCGGCGAAAGGCTTCCATAAAGGCAATGTGGGCCGACCTCTACCGGCGGTGATTGACAAGGTGCACAAGCACAAAGCACCATACAGGCCGAACCCGAGGAACTTGGAGCAGATGGGACCCCTGCCGGCCCGAGGTGGCCGAAGCGCAGCTACGGCCACCCGCGAGCGCCAGACGCAAATGCATCCCTAGGAAGCAGACGGGAGAGAAAATGAGGCTTCCCTCGCCCATGTGAAAACGCACGCAAAGCGAGATTCGGCGCCAGAAAAATGAACCGAACCTCGCCAGGCACAAACGCTAGCCGGCACCACCCCCTCTGCCGAACACCCCTAAGCGCCCGACACTGGAGGAATGACTTTGCCACGGCCCAGGCGCCAGAAATTCGGCAGCAACCCTTCAACCCCGCGGGCCACCGCCTTAAGCTCACCCTCGGGGAGGCCAAGCCCATCCCAGATGGCGGTATGGGTCGGCCCCGGTGACACCAGAATCCCCTGCGAACCCACCCATTGTCTTAACCAGTGCGGCTAACGCGGCCTTGGTGGCAATGTAAGGGCCCAGCCCTTCGAAGGCGATCTGCCGCAGGAAGGTCCCCACAAAGACCACCGAAGCGCCCGGCGACATCAACCCGGACAGGGTTCGAAACACCTCGATCGCAGCCTTACCGTTGAGCTGCCATTGCCGCTCGAAGGCGGCGTTGTCATCTGCCGCCGACAGCATCGCCATTCCGGCATTGGGCACCAGATAATCGAGCGAGCCATGTGTCCGGACAAAGCCGACCAGACGCTCCAATGCGGCCTCATCGGTAACATCGGCCTGGAACCACTGCAGCTTGACCGGGTGAGTCTGAATCAGCTGCATCAGCCCGCCACAGCTGCGGGAAACGGCAATGACCTTGACACCTTTGCCCAGCAGCTCGGCGCAGGTGGCCAGACCAATACCCGAACTTGCTCCCGTAACCACCGCCAGCTTATTGAAAGCCCCACTCATAGCGCCCCCCGCTTTCCGGCCGGTGCGCTAGGCCATCGGCCAGCACCGCGCTGACCAGCGCCGAATTAGCAGAGGGAACCTCATGCAAACAGCCCCCGTCGATCAGCGCCGAAGCAGGGCCGAAGAACTCGAAATGAATCTGGTTGTCCGCCACCCCCCCCCAGCAGCCCAACACCCCATAATGGCTTGGCCCCAGGAAAACACCCGGCTCTCGCAACCCGTCCCATACGCAACAGCCCGCAGTGGCCACCGGCACGGCCGTCCCCGCCCGGCCCTAGCGACATAGCCGCAGCCCCTTCGACCTCAGTTCGGCCAGCCAGTCCTTAAGGCAGCACCCCACGGGCAAAGTGGAGAAAGAACCCGACCGTCCCCGCCCTCCCCACACGCCGGGGTGATGCCCACTCCGGCGGTGATGAACACCAGCGCCTGGCGACTGCCATCGAGCACAAACTCGCCTGACGGGGCGAACACCCCAGTCAGCCCCCCCTCGCTTGCACGGAGTGGAAACCACCCCCCCCTCCCTTGACGCTGATGCGGTAGCACACCCCATCCGGCGAGTTCGAAATGGAGTAGTTGCGCCGCACATCCTGCCCGTCCACGAGCAGACGGATGCCGAGGTACTGACCACACTGATGCTGCAGCACGCCCCCGCCATCTTTGGGGTGCAGATAGAAAGAGCAGATCTCGCGGCTCTCGTGCTCTTTGCGCTGCACCACGAAGGTTCGCGCGCCGCGCCAGCCGCCCGGTGCAGCCTATTGCCGAAACCTCTCCTCTCCCGACAGAATCCGCAACCTGATAGGCCGCCGCCCAAGCGGCAATCACCTCATCATTGGCAACGGACGCCCCCAGCACATCCCGGATGGCCCGCAACAGACAGGTCCCGACAATCGGGAATCCAGGCAGAACTCAGCCGGCATCTTTGAACGACTCTCGACCACGCCCGAAATCTGATCGAGCCGGTCAATAAACAGGGCGTAGTTGATGACCGCATTGGCCAGCGCGCGGGGTTGATCCCCCGAGGTCTGATTGGCCTGATTGAACAACGGCCGCACCTGCGGGTACTCGTTCAGCATGATGCCGAGAAATTGGAAGCGTCTCACCCCTCTAAGCAACGGGCCGAGCCTACAATCGATTTCTTCAGAACACGAACCCAGACGGGAAGGGTGGATTCTTGAGCCAGCCTGGATGACCTGATCACCCGCGGCGAAGGTCGCCTGCGGTGAGCGGACCCGAGACCCACCTTTTCCCGCCACCCAGCCACCCCGACAGCCCGGCCACTTCGCCCCGGAGCCCACAAAGAACCCCGCAACGCCCCCCACCAACGCGCCGACCGGACCACCAGCCCCCACCCCATCACCCCCCAGCGCCCCACCCTCCGGCGGGGTATCCGACCTTCCGGATGACCCACGCACCCGCCTATGCTGAGGGCCAATCCACACAACGAACAACGATTAATTCACACCCCAGGCATGACGGAGACACCCAAACACATTACCGCCACATACTTAAAACAACAATTCTTAGATCAAATGACACCTCATTTCTTAAACAACGCAAGAGTCAAATGACACCGCCTCCCCACCCGATTCACCCAATCTTCAGCACCCCTAACACCTCCCCTATTACGACCCGACAACACACGAACAGGAACGACGCAGCCCCTCGCCATCCCCCACCCATCCACCCCCCCTACGCGACCCCACCCCACGCCCAGGGCTTAGCCAGGACATCTATGGGCGCCGCTTCAAAATCGAGGACCACCCCGACTCGGCAACTTCCCCGGGAGGCCACCCTCCCGCGGACCGGACCCACCCCACGCCACGAAGGAACCACCGGGCACGGGGGCACGACCCGGCCCCCACTGACCCCTGGGGCACACCGACGCCAACCCGACTTCGGCCAAGTGTCACCCCCGAGGCCACGAGCTCCGCAGCCAGTGTCAGCGCCACGCAACCTGAGCCAGCGAAAGCCTGGAGCCGAGCACAACGGGAAAGCCAAGAGGCGGCCCAACCGCCAGCGCGAGCAGCAGAGCCCGGTCGCCACCCCCTCATAAGAAATCAACGGTGGCCCCACCGACCCCGGCACACCGGCGAAACCGGGGTCGGCAAGGAGCTGGTGGCCAGGCCATCACCCCGCACCCCGCGCCCGGAAGCACACAGCACCTCGCAGCCCTGCCGGAGAACCTAGTTGAAAGCGAACTGTTTGGGCATGTCAAAGGCGCCTTTTCGGGCGCGCTGAGTGACCGCAAAGGGCGCTTTGATGCCGCCGATGGCGGCACCTTCCAATGCGAACCCGCCGCGTGCGGCCAACGACGGGTCTCGGGCGGCCCCCGAGGCCGGCGGAGCCCGCGCTCGGGACGCCGCGACCCGCCCCCCGGGTGCGCCGGGCGCCGGGCACCCCCGCCGCCCCCGCCCCCCCCCCGCTCCCCCGCCGGCCCACCCCCCCCCCCCCGCCCGGCGACCCACCCCCCAGCCCCCCCCCCCCCCCCCCCCCCCCCCCCCCCCCCCCCCCCCCCCCCCCCGCCCCCCCCCCCCCCCCCCCCCCCCCCCCCCCCCCCCGGCCCCCCCCCCCGGCCGGCCCCCCCCCCGCCCACCCCCCCCCCCCCCGGGCCACCCCCCCCCCCCCCCCACGGCCAGGCCGCCCCGGGCCCACCGCCCCGCCCCCGCACGGTTCTTCACTACCCCTGGTTGGCCTGAACTAAGGTCCACTGCAGCACCTGCGCCGCCAGCCGGTCATTGGCCTGGCCGAAGGCGTTGACCACCGCCGGTACCTGCTGGCTGTCGACGGCCTGGCGCACTTCGAAGCGCTGGCTGGCGATGATGCGTTGGCTGCGGCTGTCCACCAGCCGTGCTTGCAGGCGCAGGACGATGTTCACGGCGTTGCCCTGGTATTCGCTCTGGAACGCCTGCAGCTCGCCGCCGAGGGCGAAGTCGGCTTGCAGGTTGTCGTCGTCGCTGCTCAGGGCCGCCACCCGGCCGTCCGCCTGGAAGGCATTCAGCAGATGGTTGCGCAGCAGGCGCGGCGCCGGGTCGCTCCAGCGGCTGCCGGCGTAGCTGCTGATCAGGTTGCCTTCAGGCAGCACCGCGATTCGCGCGCTGTTCAGGGCCTGGCTGGCCTGTGGCTGGTTGATCCGCAATGACCAGGTAACTGCGGCCGCGCGGCTCGGGGCGCTGGTCTGGCTGGGCAGCAGGTAGACCTGCAGCGGTTCGGCCTTGGGCAGGATCGAGCAGGCCGCCAGGCCGCTCAGCAGGGCCAGTACGGCGAACCGTGCGGCGATGGTCAGTGCGCTCATGGCTGAAACTCCTGGGGTTGTTCACGGCCGAGCAGGTAGCCGGCGGGGTTGGCTTCAACGCGTTGCGAGATGCCCTTGAGGTTGGCCAGGGTGGCGCGCAGTTCGCGGATCGCCGGGCCCAGTTCGCTGAGGCCCTGCAAGCCCTCGCCCAGCGCCGTCTGGTTGTGGCTGAGCAGCTGGTCGAGGCTGGCGGTGGCGTGCTGCAGTGAGGCCATCGCCTGCTGGGCGCTTTGCACGGTGGCGCTGCCGTGCTCATCGACCAGGCGATTGCCGCTGCGCAACAGCGCGGTGGTCTGTTCCAGGGTCTGGTTGGCCTGCTTGCTCAGCTGGGCGAAGTGCACGATGGTCTGGCGCAGCTCTTCGCGCTGCTGGGCCACCGCCCCGGTGGTCTGTTGCAGGTGCTCCAGGGTCAGGCTCAGGCGCTCGGCGTTTTCCGGCGAGAACATGCGGTTGGCGTTGGTCAGCAGGTCGTTGATGTTGCTGATCAGGTCCTTACCGTTGCTGAGCAGGCGGCTGATCGGCGAGGGCTCGGCGATGATTTGTGCCACCTTGCCGGGGCCGCGTGCTTCCAGGGGCGGACTGTCCGGCGAGCCACCGCTGAGCTGGATAAACGCCGTACCGGTGATCCCGGCCAGGGTCAGCTTGGCCTCGGTGTCCTGTTTGATCGGGGTCTCGCGGGCCACGCGGATGCGCGCCAGCACCTTGCTCGGGTTTTTCGGGTCGAGGCGCAGGCGCACCACATCGCCGACCTTGATGCCGCTGTATTGCACCGGGCTGCCTTGCGACAGGCCGCTGACGGCCTCGTTGAACACCACTTCGTAGTCCTTGCTGCCGCTGTCCAGGCTCGAGCGGCCGAGCCACAGGGCGAACAGCAGGGCGCCGCCGCCCACCAGTAAGGTGAACAGGCCGATCAGCACATGGCGGGCGTTGGTTTCCATCTCAGTTGGGCTCCTGCAGCCGCTGGGCTGCTTGTTCGGCCGCGCGTCCGCGCGGGCCGTGGAAGTAATCGCGAATCCAGGCGTCGTCGGTGGCGGCGACGCGCTCCAGGGTGTCGGCCACCAGCACGCGTTTTTGCGCCAGCACGGCGACCCGATCGCAGATGGTGTACAGGGTGTCGAGGTCGTGGGTGACCAGAAACACGCTAAGACCCAGGGCGTCGCGCAGGGTCAGGATCAGTTGGTCGAAGGCGGCCGCGCCGATCGGGTCGAGGCCGGCGGTGGGCTCGTCGAGAAACAGAATGTCCGGGTCCAGGGCCAGGGCGCGGGCCAGGGCGGCGCGCTTGATCATGCCGCCGGACAGCTCGGTCGGGTACTTGCCGCCGGCATTGGCGGGCAGGCCGGCCAGGGCCACCTTGAGCTGGGCCAGCTCTTCGGCGTCGGCGCGGCTGAGGCCGGCGTGCTCAATCAGTGGCAGGGCGATGTTCTCGCGCACGGTCAGCGAGGAGAACAGCGCGCCCTTCTGGAACAGCACGCCGAAGCGCCGCTCGACCTGCCGCCGTTGCTCGCTGTTGAGGTCCTGCAGGTTCTCGCCGAACACCTGCACGCGCCCGGCACTGGGCTCGCGCAGGCCGACGATGCTGCGCAGCAACACCGACTTGCCGGTGCCCGAGCCACCGACCACGGCGAGGATCTCGCCGCGGTAGATGTCCAGGTCGAGGTGCTCGTGCACGCTCTGGCTGCCAAAGCGGTTGGCCAGGTCACGGACCTGGACGATGGCCTCTGTGCTCACCAGCCCATCTCCATGCAGAACAGCGCGGCGCCGGCATCCACCAGGATCACCACGAAGATCGATTGCACCACGCTGGACGTGGTGTGGGCGCCGACGGAGGCGGCGCTGCCGCTGACCTTGAAACCTTCCAGGCAACCGATGGCGGCAATCAGCACGGCAAACAGCGGCGCCTTGGCCATGCCGACCCAAAAGTGCTTGGCTGGGGTGTCCTGCAGGATCGACAGAAACAGCGTGGGTGAAATATCCAGGCTCAGGGCGCACACCAGGGCGCCGCCGAAGATCCCCGCGAGCATGGCGATAAAGGTCAGCAACGGCAGGGTAATCAGCAGCGCCAGCACCCGTGGCAACACCAGCAGCTCGATCGGATTGAGACCGAGGGTGCGGATCGCGTCGATCTCTTCATTGGCCTTCATCGAGCCGATCTGCGCGGTAAAGGCGCTGGCGGTGCGCCCGGCCAGGAGGATGGCGGTGAGCAGCACGCCGAACTCGCGCAGGAAGGAGAACGCCACCAGCATCACCGTGTAGATGCTGGCACCAAATCGGCTGAGCACCGTGGCGCCGAGAAACGCCACCACGGCACCCACCAGAAAGGTCAGCAGGGCGACGATGGGCGCGGCGTTGAGGCCGGTTTGTTGCATCTGCGCGACCAGTGCCGTGACTCGCCAGCGCGACGGCTGCAGCAGCGTGCGCGCCAGGGTTTCGAGGATTAGCCCGATAAACCCGAGCAAGGCCAGCAGCGCGCGGCCGAAGGTGGCCACCAACGCGCCTAACTCGGCCAACAGCTGCATGGGGCTGCTGGCACGTGGCGGTTGCGGGCTGGGCACGGACGCAGCCAGGGCGTTGCTGACGGTGTGCAGCAGGGCGCGGCGGGCAGCGGGCAGTTGGTCTTCGGTGGCAATCAGCTGTTGGATGCGGGCGGCGCCCAGCAGCTTGATCAATAGCGCCGCCCCGGCGGTATCGAGCGCCGTCAGCGCCTGCAGATCGACTGTTTGGTTGGCAGCCAGGGGCTGCTTGAGTGCGTCTATTTGCTGTTGCAGGCGGTTGTAATTGGCCAGCGTCCAGGCACCGCCGATGCGCAGCCGGGCAGCGTCGTCCATGTGCAGCAGGTCAGAGCAGGGTGCGGTGGTCATGGGTGTGAGCTTAAAGGAGTTTGCCGTTGGGCCATAGCAACAGGCGCCGGGCAATTCTGCCTGCTCGGTGTCAGCGGGGGTGTTGACGGGCGTCAGGCTTGCGCCAGTGCAGCCCATGGAGCTGCACTGTTGCGAGCAGCCCGCCATTGCAGCGGGCTGGAGTTACATTAAAGCTGTGACTTAGAACGCCACATTGACCCCGGTGTAGAGCGAGCGGCCCATGCCGGGAACGCCAATGCCGCCGGGAATGCTGTTGATGCCCATAGTGGTGCCTTGGGCGGTATACGCACCGCCGGTGGGCAGGTAGTAGAACTTGTCAGCCAGGTTCTCTACGCCGAAGTCGACCCGCACTTGCTTCCAGCTGTGGCTGGCGCGCAGGTTGAACAGGGTGTAGCCGGCGGTTTGGATCTCGTTGCGCACGTCCGAACCGTTGTTCTTGGCCTGTACGCTTTCCATCTCCAGGCTGTTGCTCCAGCCACCGATTTCCTGGGTCAGGGCCAGTTTGGCGTTGAGCGGCATGATGTTGTACAGCTCGTCGTCAGTGTCGCGGTTCTTGCCGTTGGTGTAGTTGATCAGGCCGTTGACGCCCCAGTTGCCCAGGTCGTTACTGGCCAGCGGCATTTTGCCGGAGACGTCTACACCGTAGAGGCGAGCGGACTGGTTGGTGTATTGCAGGACGTTGAATTTGTTGTCGGTCCACATCGTGCCTGGGGCTGCCACGGCATCAATGTAATCGTTGACGCGGGTGTAGAACGGCGTGACCTCAAGTTGCTGGCGGCCATCGACGCTGTGCAGATCGAAGGTGGTAGAGACGGTGTGTGCGGTTTCTGGGTTCAGATCGAGGTTGCCGACATAACCGTTACCGTCGCCGGCAAAGTTGTTCATGATGGCCGCCATCGACCCGCTTGCCCAGGTGTAGCGCTCATACAGGTTGGGCGAGCGGACCTTGCGCGCGAAGCCGAATTCCACGTCCAGGTTGCTGTCGACGGTGTAGGCCGCCAGTGCGGTGAAATCCCAGTTGTTATCGGTCTGGCTGCGGTCGCTGGCATTGAAGGCTGCGGCTTGGGCGTTCTCGTTGGGACCCATCATCATGCCGCCCATGTTGGCGCCATAACCGTTAACGTCATCGGCGTTCATACGCACCGCTTCGTAACGTACGCCCACCAAGGTCAGCCAGTCGTCTGTAGGCTTGGATTCCCACTCGGAAAACAGCGCGGTGCGGTCGCGTTGGCCGTCGTCGATGTTTTCGAAGGTACCAGGCCCCATGCCGGCGCCGGATGCCGGCCAATAGTCGTTGAGCTGATAGCGCTGGTATTCGCCGCCGACCCGCAGCAGGTCTTGCTGGCTCAGGTCGATGGTGGCTTTGACGGTTGCCCCGCTGGTCTTGCCTTCACTTTCCATCGGCATACCAGCGGCGCAGGAGCTCATCATGCTGTAGGAGATGGTGCAGGGCTTGCCGTTGCCGCCGGCTACGTTGGAGGCCATGCCGTACCAGTAGCGTTTGTCCGGACCGAAGTCCATCGAGTGCTCGACCTTCTCGTGGTACACGCGGGTATCTAGCTCGCCCCAGTTGAACTGGCTCAGGTAGCGCAGGCTCATGCGCTGCTGGGTGTTGTCGGTCATGTCCATGCGCTGGTTGGCGAACAGCTCCTGCGGCACATGCTGATAGCCGAGCTTCAGCTCCAGCAGGTCTTCGCCGAGCTTGAGGGCCATGCCCAGGGCATGGTTTTCCGTCTCGTAGGCACTGGAGGCCACTTCGTCCAGCGGCGAGCCATTGCCGAGCTGGCCGGTGCTGGTGCTGCTCTTGAAGTCGCCGCCAGCGCTGTAGTTGTTGGCCTTGCTGTAGCTGCCGTCGTAACGAATGTTGAAGGCTTCTTCGGCATGGGTGGCGGAGAAGTTGCCGCCACGGGCGTCGTTGTTGCTGCGGTAGAAGGCGCCCACTTCGCCTTTGTTGATGCTGGCCGCACCCGGCGCGGCAAACTCTGGCGCTGCGCTGTCGGCGATGATGGTGCCGCCGATGCTGTCGCCACCGACGCTGACCGGGGTGATGCCGGCGAACACCTGCAGATTGCCGAGGTTGCTCGGGGCGATATAAGACATTGCCGGGTTCATATGGTTGGGGCAGGAGGCCACCAGGTCCATGCCGTCGATCTTGATGCGCAGGCGATCATCGGCCAGGCCGCGAATGGCTGGCAGGCTGGAGATGCCACCGGCGCTGTTAAGGCTGACTCCGGGTACGCCGCGCAGCAGGGTGGCGCTGTCGCTGGTGGCCGAGCGCAGGGTTTGCAGCTGTTGCGCGGTGACCTGGGTGGCGCCGAGTGGGGCCTTTTCCGCCTCGATCACGCTGGGCACTAGCTGTACGGATGTGTTGTCTGTGCCAGTGATGAGCAAGGGTGCAGGCTCGGCCGCCTGAGCCAGTGGGCTGAGGAGTGCGAGCAGGGCCGCGCAGGCCCGCGAATCTGGGAACGATGGGTTCATGGAGAATGTCTCTGTGCAGGGCTTTTGATGTCGCCAGTTCAGCCGGTGGGCGTCCCATGGACGTCGACAGGCGTGCTCGGCGGCGCAATCGATTGGCAGCCTGGGCTGCCCGTAGCATTAGAGAACGGGAGGTGCGCGGGGATTGGCCGTGGGCCAGGGGTTGGGTTGGCGCGGCAGGCTGGTGGCGGCACTGAGCAGGGGTGCATCGGCGTGCCAGGCGGGCAGTTGCAGGCTGTAGCCGCTAAGGCTGGTGGTCAACCCATGGCTGCCACACAGCGGACACTCGAACGTCACCGGCGATTGACTCAGCGGTGGTACCCGTGAATCGCTGGCGCCGCTGATGCTGCATTGCAACTGATCAATGCCGCTCAGCTGCAGGCCGCTGCTTTGCCCATGGCCAATAGCGCAGGCAAAGGTACTGAACAGCACGCAGCTGTAGAGTAACCAAGCAATAAGCCTGCTATTGGTATGGGCTATTTTCATGCCGGCACTTTACCAGCGGTGCCCGCATAACGCAGCTAGCAAACTGCGTTCGATTGTCGCAGCCGGGCACCTAGGCGTTTTCCCCGGGTCCAAGGCTACAGGGCTTGCCCTGCGCGGGTTTTCATCCTCTTCCGGTGTTCGCATGTGCGCGCTGCAGGCGTCTAAACAGGCCCGAGTGGCCTGAGCGTTGATCATCACTGGGTAGCTATTTGGCTCGGCAGTTCTATACTCCCCATAGTATTAAAATTAATGCTTAGAGGCGTGTACCCATGCGTATGACTGCTGCTGTGTTGTCTCTGTTTTTAAGCGCCGCTGCCCAGGCCGAGGATGCGCAGGGGTTGGCCGCCGAGGGATTGGCGCTGATCCCACCGTTCCAGAAACAGCTTATGGAGACGGTGAAGGCGGCCATGCAGGCAGGTGGCCCGCTCAAGGCGGTGGAAGCCTGTCAGGTGCAGGCACCGCTGATTGCCGCCGAGCACAGTCGGGCGCCGTGGCGGGTGGGGCGCACGTCGTTGCTGGTGCGCAACCCAACCAACGCCGCCGATGCCTGGGAGCACGATGTGTTGCGCCAGTTTGCTCAGCGCGCCGCCGCCGGCGAGCCACTGGCGAGCATGCAGCACAGTGCGGTCGTGGCTGGCGAGGTGCGGGTGATGCAGGCGATTGCGGTTGGTGAGCCCTGCCTGGCTTGTCACGGCAAGACGCTCAAGCCGGAATTGGCGGCGTTGCTTGATCAGCGTTATCCGCAGGATCAGGCCCGCGGTTATGAACTCGGTGCGCTGCGTGGCGCCTTCACCTTGCGCCGCAGCTTGGCCGATGCAGGAGTTAGCCAATGAAAAACGCCCATGACTTGGTACTCGAAGCCAAGGCACAGATCCACGAAGTGGCGCTGGAGGATGCCGAGACAGCGATCCGTGCTGCCGATCTGCTGCTCGACGTACGCGAGGCGGACGAGTTTCAAGCCGGGCATATTCCCGGCGCGATCAACATTCCCCGTGGCGTGCTGGAGTTCAAACTCAGCAATGACCCTGCGCTTTGCGCCCGTGAGTTGAACATCGTCCTGTACTGCAAAACCAGCGGCCGCGCGGCCCTGGCTGCCTGCTCATTGCAGGCCATGGGCTACCGGCATGTGCAGTCGCTGGCCGGTGGTTTCGATGCCTGGAGCGCGGCGGGCAAGGCGCAAGTTGCCGCCAACCTGCCAAGCTTCGAGTAGTACTGCATACCCATCCGCCTGTCATAGGCACAGATGTCACGGGCATATGCCCCAAGGAGTCAGTCATGCAAAACAACGTGGGTCACACCGACAAACTGCTGCGCATCGGCGCTGCCGTCATTCTGCTGGGCCTGGGCGCGACCGGGGTGATTGGCTGGTGGGGGCTGATTGGCCTGGTGCCCCTGGCCACCGGGTTGCTCAACTGGTGCCCGGCGTACACCCTGCTGGGCATCAACACCTGCAAGTTGAAGCCCTGATATGGCCTTGAAAACCATCAGTGCGCAGGGCGCGCTGGGCGCCGGCTTTGCAGTCGAGGTGCAATGTGGCAACCATCGCATTGTCATGGATCAGCCCGTGCACGCTGCCGGTCAAGACCTTGGCCCGACGCCGCTTGAGCTGATCCTGGCGGCCGTGGCTGGATGTTTTGGCACCATCGGCCGGTTGCTGGCCCATCAGCGCAAGATTGAGCTGCGCGGTATGCGCTTCGAGATGCAGGCCGACTATGACCCGGCCGGTCTACTCGGCCGTGACACCTCGGTGCGTCCTGGCTTTCAGGCCCTGCGGGTGCTGGTCGAGATCGATGCCGACCTGAGTGTCGAGGATAAGCAGGCGTTTCTGCTGGAGGTGGAGCGGCGCTGCCCGCTGGCCGACAACCTGACCCACGGTACCCAGCTGCACAGCCAGCTGGTTTTGCCCTGAGCGACTGGCGAGTGCCTTAGCCTTCCGGCGTGACGCGGGAAGGCTAAGGCATCGGGGTACCCTCAGCCGCCGCTCAGGCTACTGAGCAACTGGCTGACCTTCAGGCTGGCATTTTCCATCTCATTGACCGCGCGCAATACCTGGCTCCACTCCTTGGCCTGCGCGGCATGCAGGGCGGTGTGGGCGGCCTCGTGGACGATCCGGTGCGGGTCATTGAGCTGCTGGAAGTAGCTGCTGCTGGCATAACGCGCCTGGGTATCGGCGGCCTGATACCAATGCCCCAGGCGGCAGTTGGTGTGGGTCGACAGCTGCATATTGGCATCTTGCTGGAACAGGCGCTGGTAGACGGTCAGCTTGAACAGCAGGTGGTCCAGCTTCACCGCCTCGCAGAACGAACGCAGGGCGATGCGCTCGATCAGCTGGCTCATGTGTTCGCCGAGCACCATCATTTCATCGAGGGTTTCAGCTGAGCGGGAAACATCCCCGGAGATGCGCGATGCCTCACCGGACAGGGTGCCGATGGAGTGGCTGGCAGACTCGGTTTCCTGATTGATGCTGGTGACCAGTTGGCTGATTTCCTGGGTTGCACCGTGTGTGCGCTGGGCCAGCGCACGCACCTCATCGGCGACCACGGCGAAGCCGCGGCCTTGCTCGCCGGCACGCGCGGCCTCGATGGCAGCGTTAAGGGCGAGCAGGTTGGTCTGATCGGAAACGGCCTTGATCAGATCGACAATTCGGCTGATTTCGCCCACCCGGCGCTGCAGCAAGTCGACACTTTGGACGCTATTGACGCCCTGCACAGCCATCTCCTCCAAGGAGCTGGAAAAGCCGCTGAGCAGTTGCGAGGTTTCGGCAAATACCCCGCTATTTTCCCGCAGGCGCAAGACTTCGGCCTGCAGGCTCTCGGCCTGGGTGACTACGCCATCGCGAGTCTGCTGCAGGGACTCTTCAAAGCGCGCGAGTTTTTCATGCAGCTCGCTCTGATAACGCGAGTAGCCGTTGAGGGTCTGCTGATCTTGCTGGGTCTGGGCGTTCAGCTCGCGCAGCGCCTGGATCTCCTGCTGCAGAGCGAGTTTTTCCTGCTCCAGGCGGCCTGTTTGTATTTCTAATTCGGCGCAACGGTGGCGCCATCGGCTGCTGAACATCCGGACCTACTCCGAGGAATGAATTGAGTGGGGCCGCGAAAACCCTTGAAGAAGTAGTCGGCAGTGCCCCAGGAAACTAAACCACAATCGCCGGCCTGGGGCTAAGGTTCGACGCGAAAACGTAGCACACCGAGCATCTGGCCGCCGTCGGTGATGACGTCGACGCGCCATTTGCCGCTAGGGTCGGCAGGGAAATTGCGCTTGTTGGTCCAGGCGCGGTAGCCCTCCTTGCGCCCGCCGTTGATGTCCAGGGCGATGCGGTCGACCACTTTGCCGTTGTGCCGCCAGACGTGATAAATCCGCTCGGCCAGCCCCCGTGGCGCGCTGATGGCGGTGTAGGCATACAACCCTTGGGCCTTGAGCTGGGCGCTGCTGAGCTGTTCACGGGTTTGTCCCGGCGTGCGCTGGCCGGCGTTCATCTGGCTGCTGACCGCCACTTCACTGAGCCACAGGGTGGCTGGTGGCACCCAGGGCCGTGCCAGCCAGCCGGCACCGAGCAGCGCCAGGCTCAGGCCGGGCAAGGCCAACCAGCGCCACCAGTGGCGGATGCGCAGGGTGCCGAGCAGGCTCGGGAAGGACAGCAGCACGGCGCAGCCCAGGGCCAGCTGATAACTCTGCGCGGTAGTTTGATGCAGGATGATCGGCAGGGCGGTGAGCAGCGCGGCAAACAGGGTCAGGCTGTGGAAGGCCAGGTACAGCCAGCGCCGCGGTGCCAGCCAGTTGAAGTACAGCGGGTCGATGATCGCCAGCAGCGCACACAGGCCGAGCAGGCCGGTAAACACCAGCTGGCCGCTGTCCCAACTGGTGGTCAGGGCAAAGAATGGCAAGACGAAAAACAGGCTCTGCTGGTGCACCATCTGGGTGGCAAAGCGCAGCAGCCAAGGTGGCAGTTGCAGGCCGAACCAGCGTTCCAGGCCCTGATTGAACAGGTTCTCCAGCATCAGCCAGAGCCAGCTGACCAGCAGCAGGATGGCGATGACCTTGGCGAACTCGGCCTGCCGCTCAACCAGGAAGAACCCCGCCAGCCCGGAAATAAAACCGTACACGGGCATGACCCAGGGATAGCGCTGGATCAGGCCATGGAGGCGCAGCAAGAGGTTTTTCAGGAACGGCATGGGGTTTTCAGCGAGGGTTCAGGCGGCGGTGGCCAGCACCGGCACGCGGGAAGGGCGTGGTGCGGCGCAGCATACGCAACGGCCGCCGGCCTGAGAAGTGACTCAGGCCGGACGGTCGCTGCGTTGCAGTGCGCACACTCGGGGCGCACGTCTGCTTAGAGACAGTATTCGTGGGGCGACTGGGCAGGCGCAGGTTGTAAGCAAATGGGGTGTTGCTCGAACAACTGATCGAGCACCTGGACCGGCTGCGGGCGGCTCAGCAGATAGCCCTGAGCAAAGCGACAGCCCTGCTCGCGCAAAAAGTTCAGATGGCTGTGCTGTTCCACGCCCTCGGCGATGACCTCAAGGTTGAGGCCCTGGCCCAGTTTGATGATGGCGCGACTAATGGTGCCGAGCTCGCCGTCGTCCTCGACGCCAATAATGAAGCTCTTGTCGACCTTGAGGATGTGCAGCGGGAAGCGCGTCAGATAGCCCAACGAGGAATAGCCCGTGCCGAAATCATCAAGGGCCAGGCGCACGCCGAGGCTGGCCAATTCCCGCAGACAGGCGAGGGTCTGGGCGCTGTCTTCCATCAATTGGCTTTCGGTGATTTCCAGAATCAGGTTGCACGCCGGCATGCCGGTAATGGCCAGAATCTGTGCCACGCGCTGGGCGAACTGGGCTTCGCACAGCTGGCGGCTGGACAGGTTCACCGCGCAGCTCATGCCTGGCTGGACGGCTTGCCAGCGCTGGCTCTGCATGCAGGCCTGAAGCAGCGCCCAGTCGCCAACGGCGATGATCTGCCCTGACTCCTCCAGTGCCGGGATGAATTGCTCGGGTGAAATCAAGTTGCCGTTATGGCGCCAGCGCAGCAAGGCTTCGACACCGGTCACCTGTGCCTGACCTTGATCCAGGCAGCACACAGGCTGGTAGTAAAGCTCGAACTCCTGGCGCGCCAGCGCTTGGGACAGCGCGCTTTCCAGCTGTAAGCGCTGTTCGGCGCGGGCCTGCAGTTCGGCGCTGTAACGGGCGAAACGGGCCTTGCCGGCATCTTTGGCGCGGTACATGGCCAAGTCGGCGGCGCGCAGTACGTCGCCTTCGATATCGGCTTCGGCGAGGTCAACAATGCCAATGCTGGCGCTTACGGAGAGTTGTCGTTCGGCCAGCCACAGCGGTTGCAGCAGCTCGTCGAGCATGCGCTGGGCGACCTGCTCGGCGTCTTCCAGGCAAGCCAGATCGTCGAGCAGAGCGACGAATTCGTCGCCGCCAAAGCGAATCAGGTAATCGCCGGGCCTTAGGCACTGTCCCAGGCGTTGGGCGACGGCGACCAGGACTTGATCGCCGACGGCATGGCCGAGGCTGTCGTTGATCAGTTTGAAACGGTCGAGGTCAATGAACAGCAGGGCCGCCGTCCGCGCGCCAGGGCGAAGATGGCGTTGTTGGGCCTGCAGTAACAGCTCCTGCAAGCGTATGCGGTTGCCCAGCCCGGTTAGTGGGTCGTGGCGCGCGGCATGCTGTAGGTGTTGTTCGGCGTTTTTCTGGCCGCTGATATCGCTCTGTGAGCCGGCCAGCCGCAGGCCGCCGCGCTCATCGCGGCTGACCACGCCGCGCACCAGCACCCACATGTAGTGCCCTTCGCGGTGGCGGATACGGTATTGCTGGTGCAGGGATTCAGTGTGTCCGTTCACGTGCTGGTCGATGGCTTGGCGCAGGCCCGGCAGGTCTTCCGGGTGAACACGGGCAAACCAGCCCGCGCAGCCTTCGCCGAGTTGATCGCGGTCGAGGCCAAGCATCCCGGCCCAGCGCTCCGAGAGGTACAGGCTGTCGCGCTCGACGTGCCAGTCCCAGACACCGTCGTTGGCGCCGCGCAGGGCGCGGGCGTAGCGCGCATCGCTGCTTTCCAGGGCCTGGCGCTGGCCGCTGTTGTAGGCATCGATGGTCAGTGCCAAATCGAAGAACACCGCTTTCAAGACGCTGGCATACAGCGCGCTGGCAGGTTCGGCACCGAAGAGGTTCTGCAGCAGGTTGTCGAGGTACAGGCGATAGCCACCCAGGTACCACTTTAGCTCCAGACCGACCTGGTTATGCACCAGGCCGACGCGCAGGCGTTCGCAGACATAGTCGTGGTCGCGCGGGCCTTGCCACAGGCGCTGGTAGTAATCGAGCTGGCTGTGCTTGAGGCGTGTGGTCACGGTGCTGTCTTGCAGCAGGGCCGCCGGTGCGCTGAAGTCGCCAAGGTGCTGGTAGAGATGCTCAACAAACTGCTGGTGCACGTCGCTGAAGTCGCTACAGGCCGCCCGCAAGCGGGCGTCATCTGCTGGGCCCCAATTGAGAAAGTTGAGGCGTGTGGCGAGCTCGTCGCCATCCAGGCCATTACTGCGCAGTAGGGCATGTAACTCTTCGTGCATATCCATTGCGGGTCTCTGGTTTTTTACAGGCAGTAAAAAAGCACGGGTCACATTCCGCCATTAGCCATTGGGGCGGTGGTTCGTGCTCGTTCATGCAGGCCCATATGGCCTGCCCAGCACAGCAGGCTTGCGCCCGATTAACACCCAGGGGCGAAATCTGTCGGCCCCTTTTACCTCAAGTCGGATTGCCCTACAACGGCCATAAGGACTGTTTTAGAGGGGTTTGAGCTCAGGGCTTGAGGGGCATTTGGGGCCGTGCCGAGCCACTCAGGGTGCGGTCAGTTGTCGCGATTGGCCATGGCCATTGGCGGGCAATGCCACTGTGGCGGTGGCGGCCGTTAACTATGCTGATCCGGGTCAAAACAAGAACAATTGAGACCCACTGATGAATTACGACGAGAGTCAGCAAATCTGGCTGGGCCTGGTCCTGGCGAGCCTGATGTTCGGCGTGGCCCTGGAGCTGCGCCTGAGCCACTTCCTGTATGTGCTGCGCCGGCCGCTGCCGGTGTTCACCGGCCTGCTTGCGCAATGTCTGCTGTTGCCCTGGGCCACCCTGGTGGCCACCTTGTTCTTGGACCTCAAGCCAGGTATCGAGCTAGGCCTGTTGCTAGTGGCCTGCTGTCCCGGCGGCAACCTGTCCAACGTGATCACCCACCTGGCACGGGGCAACACCGCGCTGTCGGTAAGTGTCACCAGTGTCTCCAGCCTGCTGGCGATCATCACCCTGCCGTTCAACTTTGCCCTGACCGCCAGCCTCAACCCGGACACCGCGGCCTTCCTCAGCAGCCAGATGAGTCAGTTGCAGGTGGATGCTGGCGGCATCGTCCAGGGCCTGTTGCTGATGCTGGTGCTGCCACTGCTGGCCGGCATGCTGTTGGGCAACCTGCTGCCACGGCATGACCGCGCGCATCCTGCCGGGCTTCAAACGCTTCACGATGATTGCCTTCATCGGCTTTCTGCTGGTGGCCGTGATCGGCAACCGCCACCTGCTGCTCGACAGCCTCGGTTCGCTGCTGTTGATCGTCGTCCTGCACAACCTCTGTGCCCTGCTGCTGGGTTGGGGCAGCGCTCGCCTCAGCGGGCTGGCGGACTTTGATCGCCGGGCGCTGACCATTGAAGTCGGCATGCAGAATTCCGGATTGGCCCTGGGGCTGATCTTCACCCAGTTCGGCGCCCAGCCGGACATGGCCCTGATCGCCGCCCTGTGGGGCACCTGGCACATCGTTTCCGGCTTGCTGCTGGTGGCTTTGTGGCGGCGCACCCCACCGCACTTGCACGCGGAAAAAGAGGAACAGACATGCGCATCCTGATCACCGGCGCTGCCGGTTTTATTGGCCAACAGCTGCTCGCCGACCTGGCCGTGCAGCAGCCCAACTGGACGCTGTTCGCCGCCGATATCCGCGAGATTCCCGCCAACTTGCTGCGTGGCAATGTGCAGCCTCGGTTGCTGGATATCAGCCAGCCCGAGGCGGTGCGTAAAACGGTCGCCGAGTGCCAGCCCCAGGCCATCGTCCACCTGGCTTCGGTGGTCAGCCCACCGCCGGGAATGAGCGAAGCCACCCTGCACGCCATCGACGTGGAAGGCACTCGGGCAATTGTTGAGGCGGCCGCGGCCAGTGGCGTCGAGCAGTTGATTATCACCAGCTCCGGCGCGGCCTATGGCTACTACCCGGAAAACGCCGAGTGGATTGATGAGCACGACCCCCTGCGTGGCCATAACAAATTTGCCTATGCCAAGCACAAACGCGAGGTCGAAGAGCTGCTGGTGCAGGCGCGCATCGCCCATCCACAGCTGCGTCAGCTGATCCTGCGGCCGGGCACCATTCTCGGCAAACGGGTCAACAACCAGATCACCGACATGTTCAAGAAGCGCGCAGTGCTGGGCATCCAGGGCAGCGACAGCCGCTTCGTGTTTATCTGGGATCAGGACGTGGTGAGCATCATCCGCAAGGGTCTGGAGAAAGGTGCCAGCGGCATCTACAACCTGGCCGGCGACGGCGCCCTGAGCCTGCGTGAGATCGCGCAGATCCTGCGCAAGCCCTACCGGCCGCTGCCGGCCGGCTTGATCCAGGGCGTGCTGCGTGTGCTCAAACCGCTGCGCCTGTCGCAGTACGGCCCCGAGCAGGTGGATTTTCTACGTTACCGCCCGGTGTTGGCCAACCGCCGGCTGAAGGAAGAGTTCGGTTACACCCCGCGCTACACCAGCCGCGAAGCCTTTATTGCCTTTCTCGATGCCCAGGGAGTTAGTCATGCGTAATGCCGTTGTTGCCCTCGCCCTTACGGCCCTGGCCCTGCCCGCCCAGGCACTGCAGGTAAGCATCCGCGATGCCGCCGGCGCGCCACTGCCGCTGGCCATGCTCACCCTCAAGGCCGAACGGCCGCTGCGCGCCGCCGGTGACGACAACGGCTACCCGGCCGAGCGTACCCAGCAGCGCATCAGCCCGGAGATCACCGCTTTCGCCGGTGCCGACGGCCGCGTGCAGGTCGATTATCCAGAAGCCGTGCCGCTCAATCTGCGCGTGCGGGTGCCGGGTTATCAGGACCTGACCCAGACCGGCGTTAGCGCCGATGCCACCCTGGAGCTGCGCCTCAAGGCCGAGACCGATCCCGCCGCCCTGGCCGCCCAGCAACCGGCCAACGCCTGGTTCGCCGCCCTGGATTTTGGTGGCGATGCAGCGCTGAAGAAAACCGCCATGGAGCAGTGCAGCTTCTGCCACCAGCAGGGCAGTTTCTTTATGCGCCGCGAGCGCAGCGAGGAGGAATGGCAGCAGGTGATGGAACGGATGATCGGCTACGGCGCGCGACCGTCCAGCGAGCACCAGCCGAAACTGATCGAGGTGTTCCAAAAGGGCTACACCGACCTGCGCCAGCACCCGGAGAAAGTCCTGCGTGCCAAACCCTGGGAACGCCAACTGGCCGACGCTCAGGTGCGCGAGTGGCCGATTGGTGACCCCTTCTCGCAGATGCACGACCTGCTGTTGCACAGCAACGGCAAGATTTACGTCGGTGACAACCTGCAGGACCGCCTGTGGGAAATCGACCCGAAAACCGGCCAGACCGTGGTGTACAAAACGCCGGTGGACGAGGGTGACGAGATCGGCGGGCTGTTCAGCGGCCGCCTGAAAACCTACCCAAAACTGGAAACCACCGCCGGTATCCACTCGTTTGCCGAGTCGCCGAAAGACGGCCACATCTTCATCACTCCGTCGTTGCAGCAGCGTCTGTTCGAGTTCGACCCGGTGAGCAAAGCCTTCACCACTCACTACTTTGACGACGGTCTGTACCCGCACACCGTGCGCATCGATACTGACGACAACGTCTGGTTCACCCTGGCGCTGTCCAATCAGGTCGGCCGTTTTGACCGCACCAGCAAGACCTTCCGCACCTACGGCCTGCCAGCGCGCAGCACCAAAGAGGAAGTGGGCCTGGCGCTTAACGGCGTGGTGCGCAAGCTGATGAACTGGGGCCTGCCCATGCACTGGCTGCCGGTGGATCAGCGCGTCACGGGCATGCCACTGCCTTATGGCATCGACGTGGCGCCGGACGGCCGGGTGTGGTTCGCCCGCCTGCATGCTGACTCAATTGGCGTGATCGACCCGAAGACTGACAGCGTGCAGGTCATCGACACGCCCTTCCAGGGCCCGCGCCGCCTGCGTGCCGATGCCGTCGGCGATGTGTGGATCGCCGCCTTCCCGGAAGCCAAGATTGTCCGCTACCGCCCGGCCGACGGCAGCTTCAGCGACTACCCGCTGCCGTCCGCGCTGAATGGTGCGGAAACGCCCTACTCGCTGAACGTCGACCGTGCCCGCCAGCAGGTGTGGGTTACCGGTACCGCGTCGGACAGCCTGATGCGTCTGGATATCGCCAGCGGCCAATGGCGCACCTTCCCCATGCCGCGCAAGGTGACCTTCACCCGCGACATCGAGATCGCCACCGACGGCAGCGTGTTCACCAGCAACGGCGCCTTCCCCAGCTGGCAGATCGAGGACGGCCAGCCGACCCTGATCCAACTGACGCCGGGCGACTGAGCCGCTGCTTTGGTGGGTTACGGCCTGCGGCCTAACCCACCCTACGCGCTGTGCGCGGTTAAAAGCTTCGCGGTCAAGACCGCTCCCACGGATCGTGCAGGCGCCGCGGTCCCCCGATCCCGTCAGGAGGCCGAGTGGAGGTGCTGTGTAGAGGGGCATTTGGCATGGATGCCAAATGAGGAACGATGGGCGGGGCCGCCTAGGCCAGGGATGGCCCACCGTGACGACCCTCGGAACAGTGCCGGAACGAGGGAAGTTTCGCGCAGCGAAACCCGGATGCCGGGTGCGCTTTCTCTTTGGTTACTTTCTCTTTCGCGCAAGCAAAGAGAAAGTAACTCGGCGTAAAGCCGAAACCGGTAGTGGCTAAGGCCGCTTTCACAGGCTCTCTATTGTTCTGGAGTTATTTCTTGGCCACCTCAACCTACAGCCGGCTGGACCTGATCCGTTTCTTCGCCGCCTGCCTGGCCGGTTTTCTTGGCGGCCATCTGACCAACTATGCGGTGATCCTCTTTGCCCAGGATGTCTGGGGCATGGACGCCCTCGCCGGCGCCGGCTTTGCCCTGTGCTTCGGGGTGCCGTTGTTGCTCGGCTGGCCGGCCGGTGCCTGGTGCGATCAGCACTCGCCACAGCGCATTGCCCAGTTCGCCCACGGCGCCTTTTTGTTGGCCTTGCTGTTGCTGGCGGCGGCCAGTCGTAACCAGGCTTTCGGGGTGCCGCTGTACCTGTTGGGGGCCACCTGCGCCGGGGTCGGCTGGGCGTTGCTGGCGCCAGCGCGCATGGCCCTGCTCGGCCGTCTGGCCGGTGCACGGCAGGCCAAGCTGGCGGTGCTGTTCAATCTGCTGGTGATGCTCGGTTTCGGCCTGGCGCCGCTGCTGCTGGCGCTGGCGCGCAACCTCGGCGGCTGGCCGGCGGTGCATGGCAGCGGCTTGCTGTTGTTTGGCCTGTCGGCGGGTTTGCTGGTGGGGTTGCGGGTGCCGGGTCTGGGCGGCGCCGGTCATGTGCTTGAGCGCGTGCAGCAAGGTTTTGCCTATGTGCGTGCCACGCCCTTGCTGGCCCAGGCGCTGCTGGCGGCGGTGCTGATCTACCTGGCCATGGGGCCGATTCAGGTGATGCTGCCGCGCTTCGCCCAGCAAACCCTGCAGTTGAGCGAGCTGGCCCGTGGCCTGTTTCTCGGCACCCTGGCGCTGGCGTTGTTGCTCGGTGGCGCGGTGTCGTTGTGGCTGGCGCGACGCTTTGGCCAGGGCCGCTGCGTGCTGGTCGCCGCCCTCGGCAGTGGCATCGCCCTCGGCCTGTTGGGGCAAACCAACAGCTTGGGGCTAGCCCTGTTATGCCTGGGCCTCAACGGCATCGGCGCCGGCATCGCGGTCAGCCTGATCGTCGCCTTGCTGCAGCATGAAAGTCAGCCGCAGCTGCGCGGCCGGCTGCTGAGCATCTACACCGTCACCAGCCAGGTGGTCCCGGCGGCTGGCGGTCTGGGCGCAGGTCTATTGCTAGAGGTGCTGCCCGCCAGTCAGGGCCTGCTGTTCTGTGGTGTTGGGCTGACCTTACTGTTCGGCCTGGCCGGCTGGCGCCTGCAGCGGCTGCGCGGCTATCGCTAGATTTCAGCCTTCGCCGTGTTGCTGCTGGCTGCGGTATTCGCCGGGGGTCAGCCCCGTCCACTGACGGAAGGCGCGAAAAAACACGCTGGGCTCCGAGTAGCCGAGCAGCAGCGCAATTTCCGTAGCGGCTAGCTGACCATCGCGCAGGTAGCGTTCGGCCAGTTGCCGGCGGGTATCGTTGAGCAACTGCTGATAGCTACTGCCCTCGTCGGCCAGGCGTCGTTGCAGGGTGCGTTCACTGAGGTGGAGGGTTTGGGCCAGCTGGCTGCGATCCGGCTCGCCCTGACTGAGCTGGGCGCTTAGCAAACTCACTACGCGGGCACTTAGGCTCTCGCTGGGCAGCCGCGCCAGCAGGGCTTCGGCATGTTCACGCAGGAGCTTCTGCAACGGCAGGTTGGCCTGGGCCAGCGGCTGTTCCAGCAAGGCCTGGGGCAGGCCGATGGCGTAATCACTGGCGGCGAACTGCAGTGGGCAGTTGAACACGTGGGTGTAGCGGCTGAGGTCGTCCGGCGCCGCGTGCATAAAACGCGCGCCGAGCAGGTGGAAGTCCGCCAGCAGCGGTGTCATCAGGCTTTGCCAGAAGGCCATCAGCGCCAGCACGCGGGTGCGGGTGGCAGCCTGCTCGGGTTGTACGGCGCGATACACCAGCCACAGGCATTCGCCCTCTGCTTGCAGGCTGAACTCCCCGCCCTCGCCGGCCAGGCGTTGATAACGCTGCACTGCTTGCAGCGCCGCGCTCAGGGTCGGGCTGCTTTGCAGCAGGTAGCCGAGCACGCTGAATTGCCCCGGCGCCAGGGCCGCGCCGATCAGTAGGCCGGCTTCGACGCCACCCAGTTGCTGCTCAATCGTCGCCCACAGTTGTTGCTGCGCGAGTAGCGGCACGCGGGCATCGGGGTTGTCGAGTTGGCTGGCGTCCAGGCCGCTGGCTGCGAGCAGCCCAGCGCGGGCCAGGCCGAGACGGCTGGCCGCGTGCAGAACGGCCTGGGTCAGGCTGGCGCTGACGGAGGCATGACGGGGATCGACTGAAGGTGTGCGCATGGGCCGATGATGCCCAAGCCGGGCCGCCAGGGAAAGCACGGCGACCAGTGCGGATCAGTTTCGGGTTGCGCGCTTTGCTCCCCTCGCCCATTTATGGGAGAGGGGCTGGGGGAGAGGGCGGTGAGCACCGCGAGGGTCAGGCTCTTAGCTATCGCGCAGCATATTCAGGTCGCTATTGATCGTGCCGACGCCATGGCCGAGGCGAATCTTTAGGGTCAGGTCGGTGCGCGAGTCGGCATGGCGGATGGCTTCCTCGACGCTGATCCGGCCACTCTCATACAGCGCCAGCAGGTGCTGGTCGAAGGTCTGCATGCCTTGCTCGGTGGCGCGCCCGACGGCTTCGCGCAGGTCGTCCAGCAGGTCGCGCTGGATCAGGTCGCGGATATGCGCTGAGGCCAGCAGCAGCTCCACCGCCACCGCGCGCTTCTGCTCGACACCAGGCACTAGGCGCTGGCCAATCAAAGCGATCAGGTTCTGCGCCAGGTCGGCGAGAATCTGCCGGCGCGCCTCCTCCGGGAAGAAGCGCACGATGCGCTCCAGGGCGTGGGTGGTGCTGGTAGCGTGCAGGGTGGCCAGGCACAGGTGGCCGGTTTCCGCGTAGTGCAGGGCGTGCTGCATGCTGTCGAGGTCACGGATCTCGCCGAGCATGATTACGTCCGGCGCTTCGCGCAGAACGTTGCGCAGGGCGTCGTTGAAACTGTGGGTGTCGAGGCCGACCTCGCGCTGGTCGATCACCGAACGCTTGTGCTTGTGCAGGAACTCAATCGGGTCCTCGATGCAGAGGATATGGCCGTCCTTGTTGCTGTTGCGGTGATCGAGCATCGACGCCAGGGTGGTCGACTTGCCCGAGCCTGCGGCACCGATGACCAGAATCAGACCGCGATCGAGCATGGCCAGCTTCTCCAGCTGGATTGGCAGCCCCAGGGCGCTGATCGGTGGGATTTCGTTCTTGATCAGGCGCGCCACCATCGACACTTCGCCGCGCTGGTAATAGACGTTGATACGGAAGCGCCCCGAGCCGCCGACGCTGACCGCCAGGTTCATTTCCAGGTCGCGCTCGAACTCGGCAATCTGTTTCTGTGTCATCAGTTGATAAGCCATGTGCTGCACCGCGCCGGGCTTCATGACCTCGCTGCCGACCGGGTGGGTCAGGCCTTCGACCTTGAGCTGCGGTTGGGTGCCCACGCTGAAGAACATGTCCGAGCCGCCGAGGCTGTAGAGCTTTTGCAGATAGGGGTAAACATCCGGCCCTGCGGCCGCGGTTGGCTGGTTGTCCATGCTGGCTCCGTGATTGCGTAGAATGTCGCGCGCGACACTGCTCGTCGCATTAGCCTTTAACCGTAGTCGGCTACTGGCTTCGCGTTATGATCCGGCGCAACAGAGTTGCTGTTTTTCCCGCCTTCGAACGGACTCCACCGCCCCATGCTCAGCCTCTTTCACGCCCCCGATCTGGAAACCCTTGGTGAGCTGGCTTGCACGCTGCTGGCTCAGCCGCTGAGTGAGCCTTTGGCGCCGGCCTTGGTGGTGGTGCCGAGTCAGGGCATGGGCCGCTGGCTGACCTTGCAACTGGCGCGCAGCACTGGGATCGCCATGCAGCTGGAGGTGCAGTTACCGGCCAAGTTCGTCTGGGATGTGTCGCGCCTGGTGCTCGGTCAGTTACCTGAACAGTCGGCCTTCAGCCCCTGCAGCCTGACCTGGCGCCTGTATGACTGGCTCTGTGAGCCCGAGCACTGCGCTCAGGCGCCGCGCCTGGCCCATTACCTAGCGGGCGGTGACGAGCGCCGACGGCTGTCCCTGGCGGTGAAGATTGCCGACGTGTTCGATCAATACCTGCTGTACCGCGACGACTGGCTGGCCGCCTGGGAGAGCAATGAATTGCTCGATCTGGGCCCGGACGAAGGCTGGCAGGCGCTGCTCTGGCGCGAGCTGACCAAGGATGGCCACCCACACCGTGCGCGCCTGCTCGATGAGCTGTTGCAGCGCTTGCACACCCCCGAGCCGATTGCCGGGCTGCCCGAGCGCGTGGTGGTGTTCGGTATCAGCAGCCTGCCGCCCCACCACCTGCGCGTGCTCGAAGGCCTGGCCCGGCACTGCGAGGTCATTCTGTTTGCCCTCAATCCGTGTCGCGAGGCCTGGGGCGAGATTCGTGATATCCGCGAGTTGGCCAAGCGTCCGGAGCTGAGCCCGGATGAGTGGTACCTGGATGTCGGCAACCCCTTGCTTGCCAGCCTGGGCAAACAGGGCCGGGACTTTTTCGACAGCCTGTTCAGCCTGGCGTCCGGCGAAGGTGGCCAGGAGACCGGCCTGTATTCCGAGGACGCCGACCTGCACGACAGCAGCCTGCTGCAAGCCCTGCAAAACGACATCCTGCGCCTGCGCACCCGCCAGCCCGAGGAGCGTTTGCCGTTGCGTGCCGACGACCGCTCGCTGGAAGTGCACTGCGCCCACTCGCCGCTGCGCGAGGTGGAAATTCTGCATGACCAGTTGCTCGCGCGCTTCGCCGCCAACCCACAACTGACTCCCGATCAGGTGGTGGTGCTGACCCCGGACATCGAGCGTTACGCGCCCTATATCGAAGCCGTCTTTGCCCCGCGCGAAGGTGTGCCACGCATCCCGTTCAGCCTGGCCGACCGCAGCCTGCGCGCGGAAACCCCACTGATCGAAGCATTTCTCAGCCTGCTGGCGCTGCCCGACAGCCGCTTTACCGCCGAAGAAGTGCTGACCTGGCTGGAGCAACCAGCCCTTGCGGCCAAGGCCGGCATCGACGCCGACGACCTGCCGCTGCTGCGCGACTGGCTGAGCAGCGCCGGCGTGCGTTGGGGCCGCGATGGCGAGCACCGCCAGCAACTCGGCTTGCCGGCCGATGCCGCCTTCACCTGGCGCCAGGGCCTGGATCGCCTGCTGCTGGGCTTTGCCGCGCCGCCGCAACTGGCCGCCGGACACGCGCCGTTGCTCGGCGACAGCTGGCCGCTGGATGCCCTAGAAGGCGCCCGCGCCCAGCTGCTCGGCCGCCTGGTGGCCTTTGTCGAACGCCTGGCGGCACTGGCGCAGACGCTGCAACGGCAGCGCAGCCTGAGCGCTTGGGCCGACACGCTGCAGGGGCTGATCGACGAGCTGTTCGACGAGCGCGAAGCCGGCGACACTCTCTTGCTGCTTAGCAAGGCCTGCGCCGCCCTGCGCGAACAGGCCCTGGCGGCGGGTATCGAGCGACCGCTGGAGCTGGCACTGATCCGCCAGCAACTGACCGCTGCGTTGGAGCAAGGCAGCGGCGCCTCGGGCTTTCTTACCGGCGCGGTGACCTTCTGCACCATGGTGCCGATGCGCAGCCTGCCGTTTGCCCTGGTCTGCCTGCTCGGTTTGGACGACGGCGCCCTGCCACGCCGCACCCCGGCGGCCGGCTTCGATTTGATCGGGCAGAAACCCCGGCACGGCGACCGCGCACGCCGTCTGGACGACCGCTACCTGCTGCTGGAAACCTTGCTCTCGGCGCGCCAGGGCCTGTACCTCAGTTACGTCGGCCGCGACCCGCGCAGCAATGCGGTGTTACCGCCGTCGGTGCTGATCAGTGAACTGCTGGATGTGGTCGACCTGACAGCGACTTATAGGGATGTAGGAGCTGCAGCAAGCACTCGGGAATCGCTCCTGCCGACCTGTGGGAGCGGTCTTGACCGCGAACCCGGCGCCGCCGAAACATCGCGGCCAAGGCCGCTCCTACAAGAGCAAAAAGCCAGCGCGCGTATTACCCATCAACACCCGCTGCAACCTTTCGCCCCCGGAAACTTCGCCAGTGCCGCCCATGCCGGTTTCGCCGCGCCCTGGTTCCGCGCTGCGCAGCGCCTGAGCGAGCCGGTAGTGCTGGCGCCCGCTTTTGCCAGTCGCCTGGCTGCCCCCGCTGCGGACTGGCTGACCATCGAGCCGAGCCAGCTGCTGCACTGCTTCAAGCACCCGGCGCGCTACCTGCTGGAACAGCGCCTCGGCCTGTATCTGCCCGAACAAACCGAAGTGCTGGCCGGCGACGAACCCTTCAGCGTCGAATGGACCAGCCTGCACGGTTTGCGCCAGTTGGCGCTGCAGGCCATCGAGCAGAACTGGAGCGAAGCCCAGGAGCGCGCCGTCGCCGCCGCCTCCGGCTGGCTGCCGGTGGGTGAGCTGGGCCAGGCCTATTGGGGGCAGATCCGCGGGCCGATTCGCGCCTTCGCCCCGACCCTGTTTGACGAACGCCCGGCCGAGGCCGCGCAGCCGCTCCTGGTGGATATCACCTTGGCCGGCGTGCGCATCCACGGCTGGCTGGAAGGGGTGACCGCCGAGGGCCTGTTCGACTACCGCCTGCGCGAGCTGAACGCCTGGGAGCTGGCGCCGTTCTGGCTGCGCCACCTGCTGCTCAACTGCGCGGCGACCCCTGGCATCCGCCGCGACAGTCGGCTGCTCTCGCCAAAAAGCGAGTGGCGCCTCGGCCCGCTGGCCAACCCCCTGGAGTTGCTGCAGCCGTGGCTAGAGGCCTATCAAAGTGCGCTGTGCGAGCCGCTGCCGTTGCTGGCCAAATGCAGCGTTGGTTTTGCCAAAAAATGGCGCAACCCCGGCCGTAAGGAACCGATCGACGCCGCCCGCAGCGAAGCGGCGCTGATGTGGCAAGGCAACGAGCATATGAGCGGCGAAGGTGACGACCCCTGGAATGCTCTGGCCTTTCGCGACCGTGAGGTGCTCGACGAGCGCTTCGAAGCCCTGGCCGAACAGCTCTACGGCCCGGCCCTGGATGCCTTGCAAGAGCAAGCAGAGGACGAGGCATGAACCTGTCGGCGAACGCATTATTCTCAGGCGCAATTGCTATTTCGGCGAAGGAGCCACGAGATGCTTAAATTTCAAGCCTTTGGTGATTTGGCGCAGCTGGCCGAGACGGCCGAACTGGAGTGCAAGCTTGCCCAGGGCCAAGACGGTAAGGGCGAGTTGCCCAAGGATTTCTGGCCGACCTATTCAGCCTTCGCCAATACCTATGGTGGTGTCGTGCTGCTGGGTGTGCGCGAAAAAAACGCTCAGTTCAGTGTCGCCGGCCTGGTGAATATCGAGAAAATTCGCACGGATCTATTCAACACACTGAACAACCCAGCCAAGGTCAGCGTCAACCTGCTGACGGATCGTGATGTGACCGTGCGTGAGCTCGATGGTAAGCAAATCCTCGAAATCCACATTCCATCCGCATCGCGTAAACAGCGACCGGTATTTCTCAATGGTCAGCCTTTGGGTAACACCTATCGTCGCTTGCATGAAGGTGACCGGCGCTGCGATGACGAAAGCGTCAAACGTATGTTCGCTGAGCAAGTAGAAGACTCACGCGACGAACGCATCCTGGCGCATTACGATTTCAGTGATATCGATCCCGATAGTTTGCGTATTTATCGGCAGATGCTTAGTGATCGCAAAGCCGATCACCCTGCGCTTGAGCAGCAAGGTATTGAATTTTTGCGCCAAATCGGTGGCTGGCGACGCGATCGCACGTCAGGTGAAGAGGGGCTGACGCTGGCCGGCCTGCTGATGTTCGGTCGTTGGTTGTCGATTCAGGAAGCCATGCCGCATTACTTTCTGGATTACCAAGAGCGTCCGCAGGCCAAGACAGAATTACGTTGGATCGACCGGCTCGTGCCAGATGGCACCTGGTCAGGAAACCTGTTTGATTTTTATCGACGGGTTTACCGCAAGCTGGTTGAAGACTTAAAAGTGCCTTTTGCTCTCAAGGGTGACCAGCGCCAGGACGACACACCCGTGCATGAGGCCCTGCGCGAAGCACTGGTTAACACCCTGGTGCATGCGGATTACACCGGGCGTGTTTCCGTGCTTATCGTCAAACGTCCGGATTTGTTCGGCTTTCGTAACCCTGGCGGCCTGCGCCTGCCTCTTGAGCAGGTACTACAAGGCGGTACCAGTGATTGTCGTAATCGTCTTATGCATCAGATGTTTCTGCTGATTGGTCTGGGTGAGCGCGGCGGTTCCGGGGTGCCGAAGATCTACAGCGGCTGGCGTAGCCAGCATTGGCGACCACCAGCGCTCTATGAAAAAAGCGACCCTGAGCAGACCTTGCTCGAGCTGCGCATGCTTGACCTGCTTCCGGCCGCGGCTGTAGAGCAGTTGCGTATGCGCTTTGGTGTTGGGTTCGACAATCTGGAGCACACCGCGCGCTTGATTTTGGCGACTGCGGCTATTGAACGTGTCGTCAGTCATAACCGTCTCCTCGAAATCTGCGGCGCCCATGCCCATGACTTGAGCCAGTTGCTGGCCCGTTTGGTAAAAGAGGGTTTCCTGGTTGCCGATGGCAAGTCGCGCGGGATGATCTATCACTTACCGGGTGAGCAGCTACCGACGCCTGAGCAAGTGTTCGCAGCGCCGTTATCCAGCTCCGAACATAACGACCCTAGCTCCGAACATAACGACCCTAGCTCCGAACATAGCGACCTTAGCTCCGAACATAACGAGGGACGCTCCGCACTCAAGCTTGACGCCGGGATGCATCGAAATGCCGAAGGTTGCCTCTTGAGTGATCATTTCGATGTGCCATTAATTGATTCTCTGGACCTGCTAGAGGTCAGCTTTCGTTTGCGTTTGGAGCGGCTTGCCGAGGAGCCACGGCAAAGTGGCCGCATGCAGCCAGAGCGCATGCGTGAAGTCATCAGCGCACTGTGTCGAGATCACTACTTGACCCTCAATGTGCTGGCAGGCTTGGTCAATCGTAGCCCTGACGCGTTACGCCAGCAGCATCTCAACAGCATGGTCAAAAGTCGGCAGATTCAACTGGCTTTCCCCACCAAGCCGACCCATGAACGGCAGGCCTATAAGACCAGTGTTGAAGACAGTGGTGAGGCCACATGAGCCTGGATCTACTCACCGACTCCTTCACCGGCCGCTCGCTGATCGAAGCCAGCGCCGGCACCGGCAAAACCTGGACCCTGACCGCGCTGTACGCGCGTCTGCTGCTGGAGAAGCAGCTCAACGTCAGCCAGATTCTAGTGGTGACCTTCACCACCGCCGCCACCGCCGAGCTGCGCGAGCGCATCCGCAAGCGCCTGGCCGAGTTGCTGGCGGTGTACGAGCAGGGCCCAGGCGCGGACGACTTGCTTAACCGTCTGCACGCCCAATACCCCGATCCAGCCAGCCACCGGCGCTTGCTGCTGGCGGTGCATGGCTTCGACGAAGCGGCGATCTTTACCATCCACGGCTTCTGCCAGCGCGCCTTGCAGGATGCGGCCTTCGAGGCCGGTGGCGACTTCGATAACGAGCTGACCCACGACGACCGCGAACTGCTCGACGCCCTGCTTGCCGACCTCTGGCGCCATGAGCTGGCCGCCGCCGAGTCGGAGTGGGCGGCGTTTCTGGTGCAGCAGAAAGTCACCCCGCAGAGCCTGCGCCAGCAGTTGCGCAATCACTTGGGCAAACCTTACTTGCGCATCGAGCCGCAGCCGGGGACCAGCAGCGAAATGAGTGGCCTGCGCAGCGCCTGGCAGCGCGCGCGCGACAGCTGGCAGATCGAGAGCGCCGCCTGGCTGGCGCAGCTCAAGGCTTGCGACGGCTTCAAAAGTAATATGTGTAACGCCGCCAAACTGGGCGTTTGGCAGCTGGAACTGGACGGTTATTTCAGCGACGCCGCGGCGCTGTTCAGCAAGACCGAGGCGCACCAACGTCTGTCCCGTGAAGGCTTGCTCAAGGCCAGCAAGAAGGGCGCCAGCGTGCCCGAGAGCCCATTGGCAGCAGCGTTACAGGACCTGTGTGACGCCCTGGCGGCGGCGCAGCCGGAGGCCGAGCAACGGCTGATCGACCTGCAGGTACGCCTGATCGGCCAGCTCAATGAGCAGCTGCCGCAACGCAAGGCGGCGCAACGCCTGCTGGCCTTCGACGACCTGCTCAACCAGCTGCAGCAAGGTCTGTATGGCGAGGGCGGCGAGCACCTGGCCGGCACCCTGCGCGCGCAGTACCCGGTGGCGCTGATCGACGAATTCCAGGACACCGATCCGGTGCAGTACCAGGTGTTTCATCGCATCTATTCAGGTCCTGGCGTAGCGAGCGACTTGCTGGCAAGGAAGGCTCCGAGCGAAGGGGGAGACAGTACTGGCTGTACGGCGAGCCCTGAGCGAGGAACTGACGCCGCCAGCGAGGCGCGCAGTAGCCAGTGGGGTGACCTGTGTTTTGTTGGCGACCCCAAGCAGGCCATCTATGCGTTTCGCGGCGCCGACTTGGCCACCTACCTCAAGGCCCGCGACGAGGCAGCGCGGCAGTACAGCCTGGCCACCAACCACCGTTCCACGCCGGAGCTGATCGCCGCCCTTAATCAGCTGTTCGACCGGCCGATGCCATTCGCTGAGCCGGGACTGAGCTACCCGCCAGTCGGCGCCAGCGACAAGATTCGCGCGCAACTGGTGTTGCCGGTCGTCGAGGGTGAAGCGGACGCGCCGTTGAGTCTGGTCTGGCTGGATGATGACTATCTCGGCAAAGGCGCGGCCGGCACCTTGGTGGCCCGCGATACAGCCCGACGCATCGCCGCCCTGCTGGCCGCCAGTGCAGCGGGCGAGGCGTATTTCGACGCCAGCGGTGAACGCACGCCGCTCAAAGGCGGCGATATTGCCGTGCTGGTCGCCAGCCATCGGCAGGCCAGTGACGTGGCCGCCGAGTTGGCCGCGCGTGGCGTCCCCAGCGTGCGTCGTGGCAAGGAAAACGTCTGGCACAGCGAAGAGGCCGGTGAGCTGGCCGCGGTGCTGGCTGCCTATGCTGAGCCTGGCCGTGAAGGCGCCCTGCGCTATGCCCTGGCCAGTCGTTTGCTCGGGCGTAGCGCCGCCGATCTGGCCGCCTGCCAGGAAGATGCCCGCGCCTGGGACGAGGAGCGCGAGGCTGCCGAACGCTATCACCAGCTCTGGCAGCAGCAGGGCTTTATGCGCGCCTTCCGTGCCTGGCTGGATGAGCAACAGGTGGCGTCGCGCTTGCTGGCGCTGGTGGATGGCGAGCGGCGGCTGACCAATCTGCTGCACCTGGCCGAGCTGCTGCAAACCGAGAGCCTGCAACGCGCGGGCCTGGAGCAATTGCTCAGCTGGTTCAACGCCCAGCGCAGCGCCGAGGCCCATGGCGAAGATGCCCTGCTGCGCCTGGAAAGCGATGCCGAACGGGTGCAGATCGTCACCATCCACACCTCCAAGGGCCTGGAGTACCCGTTGGTGTTCTGCCCTTATCTGTGGGACGGCGCTTTGCTGCGCCAACATGAAGACATCACCTGCCACGCCGACGACGGCACACCGTTGTTGGATCTGGGTGGCGAGCAGTTCGACGTGCACCGCGAGCGCGCCCGCCATGAGCGCTTCGCCGAGAAACTGCGCCTGACCTATGTGGCTCTAACCCGTGCCCGCGACCGCTTGTGGCTGCACTGGGGGCCAGTGAACTGCAAGCCGAAAAAGGACGGCAGCATGAGCGACAGCGGCCTGCACAGCAGCGCCCTGGCTTGGCTGCTGCACGGTCGTCAGCTGTCGGGCGCTGATGCCTTGGTGGAACTCGCCGAGCACTTTCAACAACTCAGCCCCAGCGGCTTGCGGGCGGAGATCGACCAGCTGAGCGCCGCCAGTCAGGGCCGTATGGCCGTGCAGGTCCTGCGTGAAACTGAAGCCAGTGCCGCCGGTGAACGTCGCGCCGCGCCGCCCGCGCAACTGGGTCAGCTCAAGCGCAGCCTGTACAGCGCCTGGCGGGTCGGCAGCTTCTCCGGGTTAGCGGCTGGCATGCACATGGAAGCGCCAGACCGCGATGGCCTGGTCATGCCGGATGCCAGCGAGCCGGGCAGCGGCTTCTACGCCTTCCCCCGTGGTGCGCGGGCCGGTACTTGCTTGCACGCGATTCTCGAAGATTGGGCGCGAGGTAAAGGCGCGCTGACGGATCTGGTGGCGCCAGCCCTGAGCGGCCACGGCATCGATGCCGACGCCTGGGGCGCGGTGGCGCTGGCGCAGTTGCAGTTGGTGCTGGACAGCGATCTGGATGGCCAGGGCCTCAGTCTGGCCAGCCTGAAGCCGGCGCGGCGTTTACCCGAGCTGGGCTTCACCTTCCCGGTCGGCGACCTGCAGGTGCAGCGCCTGCGCCAGATCCTCAGCGACCCGGCCCACGGCCTGGCCGAGCCGTTGCGCGAGGCCGCCAGCCGGTTGGAGTTCGACAGTTTGAAGGGCTTTCTCAAGGGCTTTATCGACCTGACCTTCGAGCACGACGGCCGTTGGTACATCCTCGATTACAAATCCAACTGGCTCGGCCCGGACGCCAGCTACTACGGCGGCGAGCGCCTGCTGCAAGCGCTCGCCGGCGAGCATTACTACCTGCAATACCTGATCTACCTGGTGGCGCTGCGGCGTTTCCTGCGCCAGCGCTTGGCTGACTTCAGTAATGCACAGTTGGGCGGCGCCTATTACCTGTTCCTGCGCGGCATGCCGGAGGCTGGCGTGTACTTCGCCCGCCCCAGCGACGCTTTGCTGGATGCGCTGGATCAGTTGTTCGAAGGGGGCCACTGATGGCTGTCACGCGTAGCCCGGATGCAATCCGGGAGCTCTATCAGCCGCTGTCATCCCCGAATTGCATCCGGGCTACGCGGTCTGAGTCCGTAGGATGGGTTGAGCGCAGCGATACCCATCAACTTGGCAGCGCTCGCAGTGACCGGGAGTCGAATCAATGAGCGTTAGCGATCTGCCCCTCGGGCCTCTGGAACGCGCCCTGCTGGCCAGCCTGCAACGCCTCGACCCGAGTGCGAATGAAGCGGTCCTGGCCGCCGCCGCGCTGTGCTGTCAGGTGCTCGGCAATGGCGATGTCTGCCTGCCGCTGGCGCGCTGGGCCGGGCAGCGACCGTGGGGTGAGGGTTATGTGCTACCGGCGCTGGCTGACTGGCGCGGGCAGCTGAGCGCGTCCGCGTTGGTTGGGGCGCCGGGCGACTTTACCCCGTTGATCCTCGACGGCGAGCGCCTGTACCTGGCGCGCTATCAGGCGTACGAGGCCCAGTTGGCGGCGCAGTTGCTCAGCCGCGCCGCCGATCAGCCGGCGGTGGGTGAAGCGCAGCTGAGCGACAGCCTGCAGCGCCTGTTTGCCAACAACGTGCAGCAACCCGACTGGCAGCGCCTGGCGGCCGCCCAGGCAGTGCGCAAACGGGTGGCGGTGATTTCCGGCGGCCCCGGCACCGGCAAAACCACCACCGTGGTGCGCCTGCTGGCGGCATTGTTGGAACAACCCGGCGGCGAACGTCTGGCCATCGGCCTGGCCGCGCCCACCGGCAAGGCTGCGGCGCGGATGGCCGAGGCGATCCGCAACGCCAAGGCCAGCCTGCCGGTCAGTGAGACCATCAAGGCGGCACTGCCGGAACAGGCGCGCACCCTGCACCGCCTGCTCGGCAGTCGCGGTGATCGTCCGCAGGTACGCCACACGGCGGCCAATCCGCTGGCGCTGGACGTGCTGGTGGTCGACGAAGCCTCGATGGTCGACCTGGCAATGATGGCCAAACTGCTCGATGCCCTGCCTGCCAACGGCCGCCTGATTCTGCTCGGCGACAAGGACCAACTGTGTGCCGTGGAGGCCGGCGCGGTGTTCGCCGAACTGTGTGACGGCCGGGGTTTCAACGCCAGCGCGGCGGCCGACTTGCAGCGCCTGACCGGGCAAAGCGTGCCGGTGGAGACGCCGACATCCATGCTCGGCGATGCCGTGGTGCTGCTCACCCACAGCCACCGGTTTGCCGGCGACAGCGGCATCGGCGAACTGGCGCGGCGGATCAACGGTGGCGATGCGCGCGGCACCTTGAGCCTGTTGCAAGAAGGGCGCAGCGACCTGCACTGGCAGTCTGCACCGAACCCGGCGGCGTTGCTGACGCGGATCGAGCAGGGCTACGAAGGCTATCTGCAGGCCGCGCGAGCCGGTGAGCCGGCGGCGGCCTTTGCCGCCTTCAATCAGTTCCGCGTGCTCACCGCCCAGCGCGAAGGCGCGTTCGGCGTGAGTGGTCTCAACGAGGCGTTGGAGGCACGCTACAAGCGCCGTTTCAAGTTGGCCGAGCGCGAACGCTGGTATGCCGGGCGGGCGGTGATGGTGCAAAGCAACGACTACGCCCTGGGCCTGTTCAACGGCGATATCGGTATCTGCCTGATGACCGAGCTGGGCTTGCGGGTGATGTTCGAGAGCGAAGAGGGTTTCCGCACCTTCACCACCGCGCGCCTACCCAGCCACGAAACTGCCCTGGCGATGACCGTGCACAAGAGCCAGGGTTCGGAGTTCAGCGAGGTGCTGCTGGTGCTGCCCGAACAATCCAGCCCGCTGCTGACTCGCAGTCTGTTCTACACCGGCATCACCCGCGCCAAGAACAAGGTCGAGATCTGGGCCCTGGCGCCACGTATCAGTGAGGCGGTTAACACCAAAGCCGAGCGTGCGGCGGGATTGGCGTTGCGCCTGGCGCTGGCGGCTGAGGATGGCGCGGCGAATACGCCGCTATCAGCAACATCCAGCAGTCATCCGCCGAGTCAGCTGGGTTTGTTTTGATGGCCTGACTTGAAGAGATCAAAAACTAAAACGGGGCCTGCTGAGGCCCCGTTTTGTGTCGCTTACCTGGCGCTTTACTCGCCAGGAATATCCTTGCGCAGTTTGACCGGCTCGGGCTGCGCCAGCTTCTTGGCTCGCGCCGTGCGCATGCGGATGTTGATGGCTTCCACGCCCAGGGAGAAGGCCATGGCGAAGTACACATAGCCCTTGGGCACGTGCACGTCGAAGGCCTCGGCGATCAGTACGGTGCCGACCACGGTGAGGAACGACAGGGCGAGCATTTTCAGTGACGGATGCTTGTCGATAAAGTCGCTAATGGTGCCGGCAGCGAGCATCATCACCAGCACGGCGACGATGATGGCAGCGACCATCACCGGCACGTTGGAGACCATGCCGACGGCGGTGATCACCGAGTCGAGGGAAAACACGATGTCGATGATGGCGATCTGCACAATGGTGCCGAGGAAGCCGCCGGCCATGCTTTTGGGCTCGTCGGCGGTCTCGTCTTCACCTTCCAGGCCGTGGTAGATCTCCGTGCTGCTCTTCCACAGCAGAAACAGCCCGCCGAAAAACAAAATCAGGTCACGCCCGGAAATACCTTGGCCGAAGACGTTGAACAGGTCGTTGGTCAGACGCATCACCCAGGTGATGGAGAGCAGCAGCATGATCCGCGTGACCATCGCCAGGGCCAGGCCGAAGAAGCGGGTCTTGGCTTGCATGGCCTTGGGCACCCGACCGACAAGTATGGCGATCATGATGATGTTGTCGATGCCGAGGACGATCTCCAGCGCGGTCAGGGTGAAAAACGCAATCCAGATTTCCGGGCTGGTCAGCCATTCCATGATGGGGAGTTACTCTGCTGGGGGATGATGAGGTGTGGCAGTCTAACGCCTCACTAGGCGTTATTGAATGGAGAACCCTGGAGATGAGCAATGCCCAGCAAGGCGGCTGCCAATGTGGCCAGCTGCGTTACCAGTTTGATGCGCCTTTGCGCGACATTGCTCATTGTCACTGCTCGATCTGTCGGCGCACCAGCGGCGGTATCGTCACCACCTGGATCACGGTGCCGCTCGCCAGCTTTCAATGGTTACGCGGGACGCCGGCCACATTCGCCTCATCGCCCACTTGCACACGCTTTTTCTGCCCAGGTTGCGGCGCGCAGTTGGCGTTGCTGACCCAGCTGAGCCCCTCGACGCTGGATGTCACCGTGGCCACTCTCGATCACCCGCAACAGGCACCTGCCGACCGGCATATCTGGGTCAGCAGCCGTCTGCCGTGGCTGCAGCTTGATCCGCAGCTACCCCAGGAGGATGAGGAGTGTTTGTAGGAGGGGCTGTTGGGTGTGCCTTGCGCCGGGAGATCGGCGCCGCCTGTAGCCCGGATGTAATCCGGGGGATTGTGCTATTCCGGGTTACATCCGGGCTACGGCAGGACCAGCCCGCCATTGGCTTTGTGCAGTTCGCGCAAATGCTGGCTTAGCTGACTGAGGTTGGCCTCGGCCTGTTGCAGCTCCGCGACCTGTGCCGGTTCCAGCAGGGCGCGTACTTCTTGCTCAAGGTTGTCACTGAGGCGGCGCAGTTGTTGCTGGCGTTCGGCGCTGCTGGCTTGCAGTTGTTGCCACTCGGCGGGTTGCGGCAGGCCATAGCCCTGGCTGCCAAGCAGCTCGGCCGGGCGGCTGAGAAAGCCGCTGTTGGCCAGTAGCTGCTCCAGGGTGCTGCCGGCCTTGGCCAGGGCGGGGTCGGCGCCGCTGTTGTCGCGGGCGCTGAGGTAGCGCTGCTTGATCTGCTCCTGGGCGCGCAGCAACTGGCGGCGCTGGGCGGCCTGTTCGAGCAGCAGCAGTGCTGCACTGGTGCGCAGGTCGGCGCGGGCGAGCCACGGTTGACGCTGCTTGGCCGGCAGGTCGAGCCAGTCCTCTACTGCCTGCTGCGGGATCGGCAGCTGGCGCTTAAGAACGTCGAACATGGCCTGGTAGCGTTCGCGGTAGGAGTCGAAGCGATAGCCCAGGCGCAGCGCTTCACGCGTGTCGGCGAGCACCGAGGTGTCGGCCAGTCCGCGGGCGTCGAGGATCTCCAGCAGGCCGTTGGGCAGGATGCTGTCGAGGTCGTTGAGCGGCGCGGCGTCACTGCCGCTGCGCAGCAGTTTCAGGGTCTCGACCGCGCAGTTGTTGGAGATGAAGAAGTAGCTGCCGTCGTAGCTCCAGTGCAGTTCAGCGGCATGCCGCACCAGTGCATCCTGTTCACTGCGGCTGAGCTTGAGCGGTACCGAGGCCAGGCTGCGCAGCTCGATCTTGGTGTATTCGTCGATCACCTGACTGAGCGGCAAAACGAACAGCCGCGACGGATAGCCGCCGGTGAGCCCGGCCCAGCTGGACAGTTGCACATCACCGACAAACGCGCGGTAGGACAGCACCAGGTGCTGGTCCAGGTCGAGCCTGCACGCCGGTCCGCGCGGCCGCCCCGGTGCGCAGATCACCAGGCGCAGCATGCTGTGGCCAAAGCGGCTGACCCACTCGCTGTTGGCCTCGGCCAGCAGGTAATCGACGGCGTAGACCCGCTCGGGGTCGAGCTGGCCCAGCGGTTGGCGGCCAAAGTCGCTGCCTGCGTTGAGGTAGGCCAATTGGCTGCCGCAGGCCTGGCGGGCTGCCGGCGCCCAGCCGAAGTGTGCCTGCCAGTAGGCATACAGCTCAGGGCGCCGGCAGGCGTAGCTGGGGTCGAGGAGGAAGTATTCGAGATTGACCGCAACAAACTCGCGCGGGTTGCTCAGCTCGTAGCTGTCCGGGCTGCGTGCCACCTGGCCGTTGTGCTGCTCGCGCTGGCCACGGCGGCCGACGTATTGCGGCCAGCCGGCCAGGTCGAGCAGGCGCGGGTCATCGCTGAGCGTGAAGCGTCGCGCGGTCTGCCCGCGGCACTCAGCAGGCAGGCCGATTAGGCCGCCACTGGCGACGCGGCGCCCGCAATTCCGCTGCAGGTGCTGGGTCTCGGTATCCCACAGGCGGGCGCGGTCGTACAGATGGGTGAGCTCATGCAGCAGACTGGCCAGCAGTTCGCGCTGCAAGGTGCCGTGGGCGCGGTCGGTCTGTTCGCGGGCGGCGCTGCCATCCACCAACTTGGGCAGCAGTTGGGCATTCAGTTCGAGGCGCGCCAGCAACTGGTTGGCGCTGCCGTAGACGTTGGCCGGCAGCTCGTCCGACCAGCGCAGCCGCACCGATTGTTGCAGGCGCTGGTGGAAGCTCGGAGGCAGGGCGGCCAGGGCCTGGTCGATCAACTGCTGACTGGCGCGGCGCTCGGCAGGGCTCAGGTCCTCGGTGTCGAGGTGCAGTTGCAGCGCCTGGCTGGGGCCGCTGAGCAGCCACAGCAGGCTGCCGAGCAGCCAGGCCCAGACTAATTTCACGGTGCGAGGATGGCCGCTGCCAGCTCCTGATCGGAGACATTGCGGGCTGCCGGGTACTGTGCGCGCACGGCGACAAACGCGGCTTCCAGCTGGGCGCCATGGATAGCGCCATTACTGGCCACGAAGCTGGCGGCGTCGTCACGGGCGGCGATGACCAGCTTCATGTCGCGGATCGAGGTGGTGGTGTCTGAGGTGAAGTCCAGGGTGCGGTTAGTGGCGTTCAACAGCATGTTGCTGGTGGCTTTCAGGGTTTGCGCCTGGGCCGCACCGGCAAACAGGGCCAGGGCGATGCTGGCGGCAATCAGAGGGCTACGCATGAACTATCTCCGGGAAACGAGGGCGTGAACAAGCCGGCGATTATCGCCCAAGTGCCGGTTTAATGCAGGGGTGTATCGCGTCGCGAAGGACGCGGTCCGGACGGTCGGCCAGCGGTCGACCGTCCGGTATCAGCCTTAGTGGCTGAGGATGGCCTCGGCCAATTGTGCATCGCTGGCTTGCAGCTGCGGCGCGTGCTCGCGGATTTGCAGCAGCGCGGCTTCCAGCTGGGCGCCACGGATGGCGCCATTGCTGGCGACAAAGCTGGCGGCGTCATCGCGGGCAGCGCGAATCACCTTGTCATCCTTGGTCGACGACGACGTGGCATCCGAGGATGAGCCGAACGCATCGGCGATCCAGTCGGTGGTCACCACAAAACTGGTGGCCGAGGCGCTGGTGGCCAGGCTCAGCAGACCAGCCGCAGCAAACAGGCGAAATGGGGACATGGCAGAACTCCTTAAATAGTCAGAACCGGCCGCCTAGAAGCGCGCTCCGGTGTCCATCAGCCTAGCCAAGTCCACAGGCCGTGACCAGCTGCATGCCTTGGCTTAGCGCCAGAATGGCTTGCTCAACTCGACCTGACGCTCGGCTGCGCTGATGCCTGTATCGGCCAGCAGGCGGGGGTCTAGTTGGGCCAGTTGTCGGCGACTGCGACTGCGTTGCTGCCAAATGTGCAACAAGGCCAGCAGTTGCTGACCGCGGTTAAGGCGTGGTCGGGCGGCGTCGATATGGCCGCTGTGGGGCAGAGAATGGCTAGGCATGGCGGCATCCGTTTCGCCGGGCGACGAAGTGGCGGGCTGGGCCACCATGATCCGCCTGGTGCAGGTGAGCTCACCAGTGACAGCGCCGTGCAATTGTGCGGTAACAGTTCAAGCTGTGCCCCAACTGTACTGTTGCATGTGTGCATATCTGTACGGCGGCCTGAGATCAGGCATAAGCGCAGGTCTAATTCAGGAATCTGAGCGGTTGTACGGAGGATGTTGGGTTGTCTGTTGGTCACGCTGAGACTTCGGTCAGTTTGGCGAAAATCATGCCTTGTTGATCGGCGTGCTTGGCCATAGACTCGCTCGGTTTTTCAATTTAAAAGCGCTTATCTTCTGCCAGGCGCGCTCAACTCCCACACGCCTGCTGATCAGCTTCGCAGCGTTGTTGGACACTATAAGAAATAAGCCCAACCCACTGCGCCAACTGCCTCTGGGTGAGAGCGGCACAGCTCATGTGACTCAATGATTATTCTTGTTAGCTCCAAAATCAGCCAAGCCGATATCCACGCCTCGCTCGGTAAGCCGGAATACAGTTATTTCTTTTTGATGAAAGATTTTCTGCCAGCGCTTGAGCAAATTGGCACTGTGATTCAAGTCCAGAGTCGGGATGAAATTGACGCTTTGCATGCGCGCTACAGTGCGCAGGGCGAGGCCGTCATTTTTATCAGTGTTAGTCCGCCGCATCAGACTCCGCTCGATCTTAAGTGTCCCACTGTGACGCTCTTTGCTTGGGAGTTTGACAGCCTGCCGTCGGTGGCTTGGGATGGTAACCCGCAGAATGATTGGCGCTATGTGTTTGCGCATAGTGCGGGTGCGATTGCCACCAGTCGAGAAGCGGCGGGGTTGGTTGAGCAAGACACGGCTGCAGGCTTTCCCATCATTTCCTTGCCTGCGCCGGTTTGGGATCGCTATGCGGCACTTGGTTCTGTGGATGGATCTGCAGCCGAGCTTGGCGAGCGGCAATTCCCCTTCGCAGGAATTGTCATTGACAGCCCGCTGTTGGGGTTATCGGCTGATGGGCTGGTGCGCAAACCAGTAGACACGCCAGTAGAAGAGATTGTTGAGCCAGAGCCAGAGCCAGAGCCAGAGGTTTTACCTGCGCCAAAGCCCTTGGTTGAGGCCTGGCAATTAAGTACGGCATTACTCAAAGGTTGGTGGGAGGAGATTTGGCTACCTGTTGATGATGGTCTAAGGGCTCCGCCAGTTACTTCAGCACCTGAAGTTGTAATGCCGCAAGCAGAGGTGACCGATGCGCTGAGCGAACCGGTAAAACCGCCGCCACAGCCAATTAGTGTCACTGGCGTCGTCTACACCACAGTGCTCAATCCAGCCGACTCACGCAAAAATTGGGTCGAAATAATCACGGCCTTCTGCTGGGCATTTAAGTCAGTTGAAAGCGCGACCCTGATCGTAAAAATGACCCATCACGATCTGGAGTACTACCGCATCGTGCTGATCACGCTCTTGTCGCGATTGGCCCCATTTAGCTGTCGCGTGGTCGTTCTGCATGGATTTCTTGAAGATGAGCAATACCGTGAATTAATCAGCGCCTCCACCTATTACGTGAATGCGTCTTCTGGTGAGGGCTTGTGTCTGCCGCTGATGGAGTTTCTCTCAGCCAGCAAGCCTGTTATCGCTCCTACACATACGGCAATGGCCGACTACGTTGATGATGACCTGGCGTTCACTTTGCAATGCTCGCTGGAGCCTTTTTGCTGGCCCCATGATCCGACCGGTATCTTCACGACCCACCGTCATCGCCTCAATTGGCAGTCGTTAATGGAAGCTTTCCAGGCCAGTTACGCCGTTGCCACGCAGCAGCCGCAGCAATACCGCTGTATGTCACGGCATGCCTTCGCCAAGATGCAAGCGTTCGCCTCCGTGGAGGTGGTTGCTGAGCCGCTGGGCGAGTTCTTGCTCTGTGTTATGCACCCTCCCCTCGCCGTGAGCGCGCAGTCGCCAAATGGGAGCGAAACGCCATGAAGTTTCTTGTCTATTCGCAAGTAACCGCTGCGCGCATCGCGACCAGTATGGGCCTGCCGGAATACAGCTATTACTTTGTCTTGCGTGATTTTCTACCGGTGCTAAGAAACCTAGGTGAAGTGCTGGTGGTTGAGCAGCCAGAGGTTGAAGTTGACCGTATCTATGATCAGGCCTGCGCTGCTGGTGAACGCTGCATCTTTTTATCGTTCTCGCCGCCGCAAAAAACTCCAACCGATTTGCGCTGCCCAACTATTCCGGTATTCGCCTGGGAGTTTGACAGTATTCCGAATGAGCACTGGCTCGATGAGGTCAACCAAGACTGGAGTCATGTGTTGGGCAAATGTGGCAGTGCCATTACCCACTCGCAAATGATTGTCGACGCTGTGCGCAAGGAAATGGGCGCGCAATATCCCATCGTCTCGATCCCCTCGCCGGTCTGGGATAAGTACGCCAGCTTCAGAGCTCAGCCTGCGGCTCTTCCTCTAACGGATAAAGTAGTGATACAGGTGCGCTCCGGGGTTGTTGTTGATAGCCATGACGCGGCTTTAGCGCCCTATATCTCGGGTCCGAATGCAGCGGCACGAGTGATTCAAGCCATTCGCGAGCATGAGAGCGCCATGGCTCGCTCGCAGCCGGCATCCCCTGAGCCTGAGCCGGAAATGCAGCCAACTCGTCAGCAGTCTCGCCTGCAGGTTACCCGCCGCTACTTGGGCGAGTGGTATCTCAATGTTCTTTCTCGTTATCTGTCTTTTTTGCCCAGACCAAGCCCAAGGGCTGATCAGAACATTGACTTGATAGCCCAAGATGAGCCGGTGGTAGATCTGGTCTATGAGGATGATGGAAAGTGTCTGGAGCCACGCAATACTGTGGAACCTCCGCATCCGCCTGCATCCGGGCTCACCCCGCGAATGCCAGAGTGGCTGCCGACAGATAGCCGCCTTGAACTCTCCGGGGTGATTTTTACTGCGCTGTTCAATCCTTACGATGGGCGCAAGAACTGGGCGGACATGTTGACTGCCTTCTGCGCGGCTTTTCGAGATGTTCCCGATGCCACCTTGGTATTCAAGCTTGGGCACCGTGAGTACGAGTCCGCCATGCATGACATGCTGATCTGGATGGCGCGCATGCCCGCGTACAAATGTCGGGTGGTCCTGCTACATGGTTATCTCGAGGGTAGCGAATTCGATAGTTTGATTCGTGCAAGCGCGTTTGCAGTTAATGCCTCGCACGGAGAGGGCCAGTGCCTGCCCTTGATGGAGTTTCTATCCTGCGGAAAGCCCGCAATCGCCCCACGTCATTCGGCGATGCGCGACTATATCGATGAAGATGTCGCTTTCGTTGTTGATAGCTGGCTGGACGCTAGCGCGTGGTCCCATGATCCACGTCTGGCTTACCGTACCTGCCGTCATCAGCTCAATTGGGCGTCCCTAGTCAGCGCCTATCAAGCGGCTTATCACTGTGCTAAAGACGATCCCGAACGGTATGAACGCATGTCGGATGCGGCGATTGAGCGAATGCGCCTGCATTGCTCGCAAGCTGTTGCTACTGAGCGAATGCAGAGTTTCATGACGCTCACCGAGGAGCTCCGCGTATGAATCATATCGACTTGTTCCGGCGCCTAGCAGGCCTGGAAAATGATCCGCGGCCAACAGAGGAGATATGGAAGGAGATCTCGAGTCCAGGAGAGTTTGTAGATTCTCGTGATTGTGGACTGTTCGATGCAGTGCAAAGCGGTTGGTATCTAGGTGACAGCAACGAGCTCTTCAAGGGCTTTCCAATTACCGCTGACGACAGCGTACTGGATATCGGTTGTGGTGCTGGCGGTGCCACACTGTTCTGTGCCAATCGTGGTGCTGACGTAACCTTCGTTGACGTAACGGCACAGGCAATTGAATTATTGCGAGCCAAAGTCGCACAAAGTCCCGCACGAAAAAGTGAGGGATTTGTTTCTGACGGTATTCCTCTGCCTGTGACGGATGCTAGCAAGTCGCGGGTTATTGCAATGGAAGTGCTTGAGCATGTCGAAGATCCGGCCGCATTTCTGTGCGAGTTAGTTCGTGTTGGTCAGCCTGGCGCGCTTTATTTGTTGTCTGTGCCAGATTCAGTTGGTGAAAATATGCAGAAGGGCTTTGCGCCCAGTTACTACTTTGAACGGCCAAATCATATTCATGTGTTCGAACGGGAAGAATTTGAAAATTTAGTTTCCAGCGCTGGCTTAGAGATTATTCATCGTGATGCCTCTGGATTTTTCTGGACCTTTTGGATGTTTCTTTACTGGACGCTGGCCAAGACGGCAGGCGCTGAGCTAGAAGGTGAGTCGCTTGATGTTGTAAGACCCCCGTATCCGCCGTTGTTGAACGACTGGGCAAAACTGTGGCATCAAATTATTAAAATCCCTGAGGCTGCGCCGATGAAAAAAGCATTGGACCAGTTGTTACCCAAAAGCCAAGTCATAATCGCCCGCAAGCCTTAGTTCGATGGAACTTCTTTGCTCATGAAAAAACGTATTGATGATATTGAAGTACTTCGTGGTTTTGCGGTGTTGTTTGTAGTTGTTCACCATGCCAGCGACAACCTGCTCACATGGACAAGTCCTGCATTGACACGGTTTTATACCTATTTTGGTGGCTGGTTTGGTGTGGATTTATTTTTTGCTATTTCTGGATTTGTCATTGCGCGCGATTTAGTTCCTCGGTTGCAAGTCAGTACTAACAATATATCCGCATTACAAATTACGTTGGCCTTCTGGCTCAGGCGCGCGTGGCGGTTACTGCCTTCTGCATGGCTCTGGCTCGGAATAATTTTGTTAGCTACCGTGATTTTCAATCAGTCAGGAGCCTTTGGTACCTTTCGTGCGAATTTTGAAGCAACCATTGCAGCGATCACGCAGGTTGCCAATGTTCGCTTTGCGGAAAGCTTCATGCGCTGGGAGTACGGAGCTAGTTTTGTGTATTGGAGTCTTTCCCTAGAAGAGCAGTTTTATCTGCTTTTTCCACTGTTGATTATAGTGAGTCGTCGCTTTTTACCTTATGTGTTACTGGGTCTAGTGCTGCTGCAGATATTTTCTACCAGGTCGTTGCTGCTTATGACATTTCGCACCGATGCATTGGCGCTCGGCGTGCTACTGGCATTGTGGTCGCGCCATCAATCATACGTATTATTAAAGCCGATTTTCCTTGCGAACTGGCGGCTGGGCACTGTGTTAATGGGGGGGGTCTTTGTTTGCATGGCTGCGCTGGGGTCTGATCAGTTACATGTCGTATCCATACGTGTCGGCATGATTGCATTGCTGTCAGCAGTATTAGTCTGGATCGCGTCTTATGATGAAAACTTCCTATGCGCTGAGGGCGTTCTAAAGCGTTTACTCATTTGGGTAGGTACGCGCTCCTACGCAATCTATTTGATTCATATTCCTGCGTTCTTTTTTACGCGCGAACTCTGGTTTCGTCTGCATCCAGAAAAGTCGGGCTTCGATGGGGTGTTCTTCTATCCATTAATTTTAACTGCCGGCGCGTTAATAGTGGTGCTGAGTGAGTTGAACTACCGCTTGGTTGAGTGCCCGCTTCGTATACGTGGGGGGCAATTGGCGAAGCGTATGCTTGAGCCGCAATCTATTTCTCAATGCCGTGCCGAGTGAATCGATGTGTAAAGATCAGAAGTATTCGACCACGACAGCTAATGCAGCTCCACAACTGGTAGTTCCTGCCGCTGTAATAGTGATGCTATTGGTGTTCTTTTCGGCGATCACGATTTTTATAAGGCGCAGCAGTCATTTTATTGCGGATGATTTTGACCATTTCTCTGATGTGGTAAACAAGTCATTTTTTGATATGTTGCGCACGCCGATTGATGTGCATTTTGTGCCCTTTCATAAGTTAGAAAGCTTTCTGATCTTTACAATATCACCGCTTAATTTTGATGTTGCTTTAGCTGCGATGGTCTCCGGCTGGTTTTTAATTGTTATCTTACTGCATTTTATTTTGCGACGCCTCGTCTCAGTACGCGCAGCTTGGCTTATCACTTTATTAGTTGGTGCTAGTCCGGTATGGATTCATACCTTGATTTGGTGGAGTTCGGCGGCGCACCGTATCCCATATTTGATTTTGCAAGCAGTGGCAGTTATTTTTTACTTGCGCTATCGAGAGCGGCAGCAACGCCTGGATAGCCTGCTTTGTGTGGCGGCGCAGGTATTTGCGTTAGGTTTCTATGTTAAGGCCATTTTATTTCCTGTGATTTTCGTAGCTTTAGAAATATGCCTTGCGGTACAAGTTAGGCGATTATCGCGAGCCGGTATAAGATTAATTTCTAGCATGGTAGTCGTTTCTGCATTGTATTCAATCTGGTATCTTTTCGTCTCTCCTGTTATGCGTGTTTCAATGGGGGTGGAGGCGATTGAGATTGTTTCTGGTTCTATAAAATTATTGTTGCGCTTCTCTGGGTCGTTGATAAATTTGCCGATAGAGCAGTCTTGGTCAGCGTGGGCTGCGGCTCTTGTCTGGGGGGCTGTTATTGGAGTGCTGCTATGGCGTAAGCCACTATCTATTGTGCCGATTTCATTGTTAATAACTCTGTTGCTTGTTAGTAACGCTCTTACGATTTCTGGTCGAGGTGCATTAATAGTCTCGTTCCCATTGTGGGCAATGCGCTATTATGTGGATGAATTAGTCCTTGTCGGGATTTTTGGAGCTTTGGCAATACAAACCGATGTTGGCGCATCTATCAAGAACTCAGATTCTTTGGCGCAAGTGCCCACATTGCTTCTGGCAATGGTTTTAATTATAGGCTATCCAGTTTCTGCATATTTTTCCGGTCGTGAGCTGTTTGTCAAAGCGTATGATAATCACCAGAGAACGCATGACTTTATGTCGGGCCTAATGCGTTCGTTCAAAGAAGCATCCACACAGACTGTACCACCGACTATATTAAATGCTGATTTTCCGAGTTTTTCCTACGGATTTATGGGGTCGCGCAAGTCAATGGCTGAGATTTTTGGCCATGTTTATCCGCAGCTAAAATGGCTTCAACAGCCTGAGCAAGCTCGCGGTCGAATTCATCAGATTGGTGAAGATGGCCAACTGAGACTAGCGGTGCTCTCCGATCAGCCTGATTTTAGAGATGGAATTAGTTTTCCTGATTGGAGTATTGCTGAGCCGTCACATCGCTGGAGCCGTGATAAGCATGCAACCATTCTGTTTTCGCTCCGACCCAAGCAAAAATATAAAGGACAACTCTTAATTAAGGGGCCGGTTCTAGGTAGCCAACGCGTGGCTGTACGCCTAAACGGCACAGCGATTGCCGATATCCGGTTAGGTGAAACCGCGGAGTGCTGCAGCTGGAGCGTATATTTCCCTCCTGATCTACTTCGTGCAGATGGTTTGAATGCTTTCGAATTTGATCTGCCCGATGCGCGCAGCCCAGGGAATGGTGATCAGCGCATATTAGCAATAGGGGTGCAGGATGTTCAGGTTCGCTAGTGCGAATGGAGCATCTTGACGCGCTATTTTTGTGGTTAGAGGAAATTAGTGGTGGAGATTAGTAATTTCATTAAGTTGCTGATTCTTTGCAAGAGAATAGCACTAATGTGATTTTATCTTATTTTTTTGACTGCTGGCCGAGCAGAGCCCTGATGCCGTATGGTACTTTTTTTAATTAATATGGGCTTCCGGAGGCGATTATTTTCCAGCAGTAGTTATGTTTGAGTGGGCTCAGTATAACGTGGGTAGTGTCAGGCTCGATGTGGCGGTAAATGGCGCCTGATATGCGCATCGCCTAATTTTGCTATTCAACCGCCAATTCCTGAAAAAATAGAAGAAATTGAATGAATAAGAAATGGCCTGAGTGCATAAATACTGCTGTTGGATGCTTGTTTTTAGTTGTGCTTTGCATTGCTGGCGTATCACTACATGCAAGATATGGGTACTCTTGGCCATCAAGTGGCCATGCATTCGGTTCCGACGATGCATTTATTAGTTATAGATATGCAGCTAATTTTTTTAATGGCAATGGTTTGATTTTCAATCCAGGAGAGGCGGTCGAGGGCTACTCGAATTTTCTTTATACGTTGCTGATGGTGCCTGGGTTCTTTTTCGGATATGAGCGCGTATATTTTTATAGTGTGGCTATTAATGCTCTCTTGCTTGTCATGTGCTGTTTTGTCCTGAAGTATATAATTAATAAGGAGCTTGGGGCGATATATGCGTGGATTGGCAGCGCTATGCTGGCACTCACCCCTGCGCTGTGGGCTAATGCCGCAACGGGTCTCGAAAGTACACTGTTCCTTTTTTTGTTTCTTGCTAACTGGGCGCTTCTGAGCCAAGCGAAACCAAACGTCACATGGATATGTGTTGTGGCGCTTGCTACGATTCTTTGTCGTGTTGATGGGTTCATTCTGCCCTTATTAGCCGCATCATGCCTTTGGTTTGATGGGCGCAAAAAATATAGCTATCAACTCTTATTGTTCGTGCTTTTGGTTATGGCGATTTATACCTCATGGAGAGTTTTTTACTATGGCGACTACATTGCCAACACCTACCATGCAAAAATAGCGGGAAACATTTTTGAGCGTGTAGAGAGTGGCTTCAAGATATTGTATGAGCAGTCTTTATATAATGGTGTTGCGGTGTATGCGCTGTTTTCAATCGCGGCGGCACTCCTGAGTCGAGTTGTTTTCAGTCGGATTCTATTTCCTCTTGTTTATTTGGTCTTCTCGCTGACATATTTTATTTATATAGGGGGTGATATTTATTATGAGCGCTTCCTGTTGGCGGTTTTTCCAATAGGGATATTTTTTACTCTGCTAATGTCTTCTAGGGCGAATTTGATGGCGGTCAAGTTGACGTTGCCATTGGTTGCTGTTCTGGCTTGTTCGTTAGTGGCATTTCAGGGTGGGCGTTTTGCATATCAGAGTAAGCACTATGATATGTGGAATAATTTAGGTCGCTTTTTGGCTAAGGTTGAGCCCGGCTCGCTGTTGGCAATCGATGCTGCGGGTAAAGTACCGTATTATTCAACGCTACCAACTCTAGATATGCTGGGCTTGAATGATCGGCATATTGGTCGGAGAGTCATGCCTCCGCAGCCATTCATCGTTGGTCATGCTAAGCATGATGTGGATTATGTATTATCGCGAAAGCCCGTTCTTATCGCTGCTTGGGGGCTGCCAAATTTGGATTTGCGCTGGGGGCTAACCCGTGAGAAGTACCTTGCTAATTATGAAATTAAATATTTAGTCAATTCTCTATTGGAAAGTAGAGGTCAAGACATTGTTGATGTTCAAGGTGTGACTTTTTCGGAAATACAAAATCTAATAGGTGTCGGATATAATTATGTGGTTCTGGCTCGTCGTGATCGATTAGGCGTTCTTCCGCAGGTCAGCGAGTGGTCGCACTAATTTATTGCATTGAGTGATTTTGAATTGCTATGGGTGTGTCTGGATTTTATAAGGGCGTCTTTTTATAATGCTTTTTTAGAGCTAGTCTGTAGCCGTAGGCTTTCAGTGGCGTTTCTATATAGCGATATGTTATCTCTGCCAGCGCGATACAGCTCAAGCACCACGTCAATGTGAATGTGATGGCTTCTAAGTGCAGTGGTTGTCCAGTTGTATTTGTGGGGATAATTAATATTCTAATTATACAGTAGATTGGCCAGTGGCATAGGTACAGTGCGTATGAACGTGATCCGAGCCAAGCTAATATTGATCCCGTTAGGCCTCTAGGTGTTAGCGATTCGTCTGCGGCGCACATGGCAACGAGCGCTGCACTTATTATTGAAATTACGCCGATAGTAGATAAGTAGGTTGTGGATGTTGCCAGGATGGATGGGGCTAAGATTAAAGCGATAATTAACGCTACGAATAGAAGGCGTTTAGCCGGTATCGTGAACTTGGCGCCAGAAGAAATAAAGTCTTTCACTTGGCTTAGGTAGAGCGATAGTAGAACTCCCCACAAAAGCCCGTCTGGTCGAACATACCACCCCACGCTAAAAACCGGGCGCTCAGTAAACAACAATGCAAGAATGACCAGTGCTAGGGCTATTGCTAATTTGCGCTTTGTAATTAGTAACAGTGCCAGAGGTAATAGTAGATAGAACTGCTCCTCCAGCGATAAGCTCCAATACACACCGAGAATGCCCGCTCGACTACAAAATTCACCCCAATGAATTGTGCCTATGCAGTAGGCCCAGTAAAAATTTGCGGTATTAGTAAGTGCTGCAAATGCATCTCTCGCTATAGTATCTAGCGTTCCGATGAGCGAATGTCCGGGCCAAATAAGCGCCATGGTCAAAGGTATAAATACCCACAGCCAAGCGGCAGGTAGTAGGCGGAATATTCGGCGTATCCAAAATGCCTTCAAGTCTGCGGCCCAGGCTAACCCTTGTTGATATTTTGTTGCTGTGGGTTGTAATGAATTGCTTATTAGAAATCCAGATATAACAAAAAAAAGATCAACGCCCTGCCATAGTGGCAATTGAGGTAGTGGCTCTAAAAAAAGGTCGCTAGTGAAGTGGCGTAGGTGCGATGCGAGTACGAGCAATATTGCGCACGCGCGCAGAGTTTCAATGTCGCGATTTTTTATATTCATACGCATGTTCGCTGGAGTTATAAACTTTTATTCTTCTTTATCTCAATGACAGCCTGCGGAAGGCCATCGCCAATACCCGAGGATCTTCGCTGGCGGGTTTGTGTGCATCTGGTAGATGGAAAGTGAAGGTATTCAGGCCTGCGTGTAACAGCTTTGGAGCAAAGCTGAAGCGAATCTCTCGCTCCCCTCCGGCAAAGCGCCCCTCGAAGACTTGCTGGCCATTGAGTTTGATGGTCAGGGCTTGATCACCGAGAAACCCTGCGTGCAAGTTGGCCTCGCCGATTAGGTCTTGCTCGCCAAGCATTAGACTTAGGCTGGCATTTTTCCCTTCACTCCATCGAAAGCCTGCTTCCAACCCGTAAAAGCTGTCGAAGGCCGCTAAGGCCGAGTCATAGGGAATGTCGATGAGGCCGCTGAAGGGCGGAAGTTGATGGCTACGGAACTCAGCCAATCGTTCCTCGTGGCGACCTTTACTGTGGAGAAATTGAGGGTAGCGCCAATCGAACAGATATTCGGGGTAGTGATCGACGTTGGGTTGGACGTTCCATTGCATCCCGTAGGGATTAAATAGGGCTTGGTAGGTGTTGACGTAGATGGCGAAGAGGCCACTGACCAGTACGGCTGCGTACGCGAGGCTTTTCCTTTGGTGTAGCGCCGCCAAACCACCGAAAAGACCTAAAAAGAGGCCGGGCAGTGCGTCGACCATTAAGCGGGAACCGAATGACCACCCAGCCCACCAATGAGGGAACTGGCTGACCGAGAATAAATGGACAATCGGCCAGGCAAGAGTGATCAGACTCAGCTTTGCCAGGGTTTTGTTCCGGGGTGCCAGCAGCAGGGTCAGGAGCACGGATGCTAGTAGAAAGGGTGAGTAGACCCACAATCCTCGAGCCGGGCTTAGCAGGTTGCCGTACAGGGCTGTTGCAACGTCGCCGCCCTCCAAGCGCTTTGGTAAGTAGTAGTCCGGCAGAATCTGGGCGAACTCGTGCATGCTCCAGCCCATAAAACCAAGCAGCAGTAGGCTCAGGGTGGCGGCGGCAAACAGCGCGGATTTTTTGTCCTGGAGGAAGTAGTACAACAGCAGAAAGGGCGACAGTAGCGCTAGGGTCGGTCGGCAGAGATAGGCCGTAAACAGGCATAACCCTATCAGCGCCGGAGCCAGCAACGACTCCGGCTGACGTTGGCGAAGTACTAGAAAGATGGCAGCACTGGAAAAGACCAAGGCGAAGTCATGTGACCACAGCGCGGTTCCCACCGTGCTCGCGAGAGAGCTGCCGAACCAGCAAAGCCCTGCTAATAGCAAGCTCTCGGTCTTGCGCAGATAGAGCCTGGCGGTTTTGTAGAGTATGAAGGTGATAAGCAGGGCGGCCAGAGTCGCTAGCACCATCTGGATGAGAGGCTCGTCCTTGGCCATGTTGAAACCAAAGGCATTGGCGATAGCCACGAATGGAGTGCTGACTAGTGCGGTGCCCAGGGGGAAGTAGTTATAGAAGTGCTCACCTTTACGGTGAATCACATAGCCGTAGCTATCGAGGAGCGTCTTACCATAGGCATCAAGTTTGATGGTGCCATGCTGCGCTATGGCCTCACTCACCAGCAGGGTGCCACGGGGGTCGCTACCGGTATTGTGTGTAGTTTGTCCGGCTATCACCGCCACAATCAGGGCGGCGAGAAGCCAGCCAAGCCATCGATGTTTGCAGAGTGCTGATTCCCTTCGCCCTTTATCTGTTCCAGGAAAGTACGTCGGCATGCTGGCTTTTGCTCTTGCGGAGAACACTTGGACAGTTTCCAGATTCAAAGCGAAAGCCGCTTGAAGATCTTTTCTGGAACGCTTTTGATGATCTGCATGATCAACATCCAAAACCCTGGCGTATAAAGCACGTCCTTCTTCTTCTCAATGGCCTTGTCGATATCCTGGGCAACTTTCTCCGGTGTGGCCCACAGCGGGCCCTTGGGGAAAGCCGCGGTCATGGGGGTGTCGACGAAGCCGGGCTTGATGGTCAGTACCTGTACACCGCTTTTGTGCAGGCGGTTGCGCAAGCCCTGAAGGAATATGCCCAAAGCACCCTTGGCGGTGCCGTAGATGTAGTTGGATTGTCGGCCGCGGTCGCCTGCCACTGAACCGATCACGGCGATGCTGCCATGCCGTTGCTGCTCGAAGTGATTAGCCAGAAGGGTCAGCAGGGCAATGACGCTGAGGGCATTGGTTTGCAATTCCTGCAGGGTCAGCTCGACGCTTTGCTCGCAGGCCTGTTGGTCGCTAAGGGTGCCATGTGCGATCAGTACCCGATCCAAGCCCTTTAGTTCGGCTTTTACCTGTTCCAGTAAGGCCTGATGAGTTTCCAGTGCGTTCGCCTCAAAGGTGGCGCAATGCACGGCTGCAGCGCCGCGGACGCGCAGATCCTGCGCCAGGCTCTCCAGGCGCGAACTGTTGCGCGCGAGTAAATACAGGCTGTGCCCTTGGGCGGCGAAGCGTTTGGAGCAGGCTTCGGCAATCGCCGAGGTGGCGCCGATGATCAGGATTTTTTGCATGGGATTAGTCCAGGCCGAGCCGGCGCGATTGCAGGGAGGCGAATTTGCCGAGGGCGCCATAGTGGGCGCGAACTTCTTGGAATTGCTGCCAGTTGGGCTGGCTTTGTTTAAATGTGGCCTCACTCATACGCGCATCTTTGGCCAGATACAGGCGGCCGCCATAGGCCAGGACCATGCTGTCCAATTCGTCCAATAACTCCAGCAGGCCCGGCTCCAGTTTGAAGTCCAGCGCCAGTGTGTAGCCTTCCATGGGGAATGACAGCAGGTTGTTATTGGCGGCGCCGAAGGTTTTCAGCACTGCCAGGAAGGAGCCGCGATGGGAGGCCGAGATTCGTTCAAGAATTGCGCGCATGCCTTGCAGGCCGGCGACTTTGGGGATAACAAATTGATACTGCACAAAGCCCTGTTTGCCATACAGGCGGTTCCACTGCTGAATACCATCCAGCGGGTAGAAGAAGCTCTCAAAAGATACCCGTTGTTTAGACTCTGACTTGCGGATGCGTTGGTAGTACAGCTCGTTAAAGGCTTGTACGGAGTAGCGGTTAAGCAGTGCTGCGGGCATGTCCAACGGCACGCTCAGCGCTCGTTTGGCAGGTAATAGCAGTTGGCCGTCGCGGGCGTGTTCACCCACCATTAACAGTGAGCGGCCTAATGCCTGGCCTTTGGCCAGGCAATCGATCCAGGCAACTGAATAGGTGCTAGTGCTATGGGTCTCAAATAGCTGCAGCGCCTCATCAAGGTTGGTGGCTTTGAAGGTGGTTTGCTGGATGTAGGCGCTCTCGATACGCAGAAGTCGCAGCGTCACGGCAACAATCAGCCCGGTCAGGCCCATGCCGCCACAGGTGGCATGAAACAGTTTGGGCTGATCGCTGCGTGAGCAGTTGATCAGCGAGCCGTCGGCCAGCATTAGCTCGAGGCTTTCAACACATTCGCTGAAGCAGCCATGCAGATGATGGTTCTTGCCATGCACGTCACTGGCAATCGCGCCACCGACGCTGACGAACTTGGTGCCAGGAGTGATGGGCAGAAACCAACCGCGCGGCACAAATACATCCAGAAGCTCGCCTAGGCTGATGCCGGCTGCGCACGTCAGTAAACCGCTTTGCATATCGAAGCTGTGCAGGCGATTGAGGTGACGCGTGCTGATCAGTGTATCGGCCAGCGCGCTGTCTCCATAGCTGCGACCCATGCCGCGGCCAAGTACGGCTTCTTCTTGGCCCAGAAGTTCAACGGCTTCTTGCGTTGTGTGTGGCTGGATCAGTTGTGCGTCATGCAGTGGGTAGCGGCCCCAGCCGTGAGTCAGCATGTTGGTTGTGCCTGTTGACGGAATACAAAGCGTTTGTCCAGTTCGTACTTGATCACATAGCCAATGGCTAGACCCAGTACGCCGCCGAGATAGCGCATCAAATCACTACCAAAAAATAGGTGAAAGGAAAATTCCAGCCCCCAGAAGATGACGGTAGTGATCACGCCAGTGGAAGCATATAGGGCGAAAATCTTGCCGTCATGGGCGGCGCTCTCGGCCTTAAAGCTGAAAATGTAGCGTTTATCGAGGGCGTATTTAACAATTAAGCCAATGCCTGTTCCGGCAATGATCGACAGTGCGATAGCATGGCTGCCGTCGTAGGCGAGCAGGAAGCCAGCTTGCGCACCTATGTTGGTTGCTGTCGCGATCGCAGCAAGAAGCGCGTAGATAGCTGCCAGTTTCATAACTCTTCCTTAATACCCAGCCGAGGCAAAATGGCATGCATGCTACCGTAGCGCCGCGCTCGTCTCTAGCGCAAATTCGTGGGATGTTCGCGTTGTTGCGCCCGCGTCAGTGGGTGAAGAATGTATTCGTTTTCGCCCCTTTAATTTTCGCTGGCGAATTTCTCAAACTGCAGTCCATTGAAAAAGTGGCGTTGGCGGCACTGATTTTCTGCGTGGCCTCATCAGCTACTTATATCCTTAATGATCTGACGGATATCGAGCGCGATCGGCGGCATCCGAAAAAATCCAAGAGCAGGCCATTGGCATCAGGCCTTGTCTCAATACCGCAAGCAATAACGTTATTACTGATTTTATATGTCGCACTTTTGGCCGCCTGGTTTGTCATGCCTGCAGTGCTTTATGTGGTGCTGGGATATTTGCTGCTTAACCTGGCATACACCTTCGTGCTCAAGCATCAGCCGGTAATCGATATTTTCACGATTGCGATTGGTTTTGTTTTGCGCGTGTATGCCGGTGCCATGGCGTTGTCGGTGCCAGTATCGTCCTGGATGTTTGTGACTACCTTGTGCCTTGCACTGTATTTGGCGGCGGTAAAGCGCGGCCAAGAACTTGCCAGCAACGGTAGCGACAGCCGTGAAGTACTGCAGCATTACACGCCGGCTTTGATTGATCGTTATGCCGAGATGGCTGCCACCGGCGCTCTATTGTTTTACAGCCTGTTCGTGATGACGGCGCGTCCTGAGATGGTGATGACTATCCCGCTGGTGCTTTATGGCCTGTATCGCTACTGGTTTATTGTCGAGTCTAAAGACTGTGGCGAATCACCGACTGACGCCTTGCTGGGTGACTGGCAACTGTTGCTTACAGTCGCGATCTGGGGCGTTGTGTCTGCTGTTTCCATCTGGCCGGGGCAGACGCTATGACGCTTGATATGTCATATGGGCTCACGCCCTTTGTCGCCTGGCTGCTGGCCGGTTGTAGCAAATTTGCCATCAACAGTTTGCGTGCTCGACGCTTAGCGTTTGATTTGATTGGCTATGGCGGAATGCCGAGCAACCATAGCGCCATCGTTTGCAGCATGGCGGTATTGATTGCTTTGCGCGAAGGTGTTGCGCATCCAGCGTTTGGTGTAGCCGTCACTTTGGCCTTTATCGTGCTGCTTGACGCTAATAGCCTGCGCAAACAAGTTGGTCTGCACGCACAGGCTATTAATGCGCTATCGACTGAGGGGCAGAAAGCCCCCTTGCGTGAGCGTATGGGGCATAGCCGCGGTGAAATACTTGCAGGGTTGCTGGTCGGCGCTGCGGCGGCCTGGCTGGTGTGGCGCTGGGGTGGCAGCCTGCTCGGTGGGTTGTTGACGGCCTTGGGTTGAGAGGGAGCTTGGAGTGAAGAAACTACTGGTTACGGGCTTAAACGGCTTTGTCGGGCGCCATTTACAGGCGCTGCTTGAGGGGGCGCTGTCCTCCTGGCAGTTGCTTGAGTCGCCGGCCCATGACCTGCTTGAACCGGCCACGTTGGATGCCTGGCTGCAGGACGA
>JAXHOM010000001.1:0-38644 GCA_034519305.1 Pseudomonas sp. | reverse complement strand
TCAGTTACGTATGCAGGGGCGCATCAACGAAATCAACCAACGGGTGCTGGCAGGCACCCGCTACTAAATAGAAGAAGGAACGCCACATGGGACGTACTGCAAACAAGGGCGTAACACCCATTGAACTGCAACCGCTGGACGGCGAGACGCTGCTGGCCACGCAAAACCAGTTGGCCTCGCATAGCGCCGAGGTGATGGCGCTGTACGGCGACGGCCTGGCTTATGACCGCGAGCGGGTGATCGGCGAGGCGCGTTTTTATATGGGCACCGCTGCCGAGGCCATGCTGGAGGCCGGCAAGCGGCTGATTCAGCTGAAGGAGAATGAGGGCTACGGCGACTTTATTGCCATCTGCGAGGAGCGTCTGGGCATCCAGGAGCGCTCAGCACAACTGATGATGAAGGCTGCCACCAAGTTTTTGCAGGGCAGCCCGCAGCTGACTGCCGCCGCGCCCAAGCTGATGGCGCTGGGCAAGGCAAAGCTGTACGACCTGATGCTGGAAGACGACGAAGAACTGGCCGCCCTGGCCGAAGGCGGCACCCTGGCCGGTTTGAGCCTGGATGACGTTGACCGCATGAGTTGTCGCGAACTGCGCGCCGCCCTGCGTGAGACCCGAGACAGCTACAGCGCCCAGGGTGAGGTGATGGCGCGCAAGAACCGCGAGCTGGATGAAACCCGCCAGACCCTGGAGAAAACCAGACGCCAGGTGCAGGGCAATGACTCCCGACGAGCGCGCCAAGGAACTTCGCCAAGAAGTAGCCGCCCTGGCCTATGAGGCCGAAACGGACATCACCGGCAAGCTGCGCGCGGGCTTTAACAAACTGGCCGAGCATTCTGAGGAACATGGGGTAGACCATCGCAGCTTCAAGGCCACTCTGGTGCGCCAGTTGGAAGGCCTGCTGGCGTCCATTCGCAGTGAGTTCCACCTGCCTGAGGACATGGAAGGTGCACCGGAATGGCTGACTGCCGATGTCGATACGCTTCTCGGCGCGCAGCAGGGAGCTTAAGCCATGAGCGCCGTGATTACTCAACGCCTCGTCGACCTGGACCGCCAACTGCAATCCGCAGCCCACGGCCAAGGCACGACGCTGTGCAAAAGCACGGCGCAGGAGCTGGGCATGTCCCTGGCCACGCTCTATCGCAAGTTGAAGGAGGTGCGCGTGAGTGCTCCCCGCAAACGCCGTGCAGATGCAGGCCAGAGCGCGCTCAGCCGTGAGGAGGCGCTAACTATCAGCGCCGCTATCATGGAATCGGCTCGACGAAATGAGAAACGCCTGTATGCCTTGGGCGATGCCGTAGAGGCCCTGCGTGCCAGCGGCATGATCCGCGCCGAAGCATTGGACAAGAAGACGGGCGAGCTGCGTCCTTTGTCGCTCAGCACCATTGCCAGAGGGCTGTATAGCTACCGGCTGCACCCGGACCAGCTGTTGGCCCCGGCCCCGGTCACCGAGTTGGCCAGCCTGCATCCAAACCATGTCTGGCAGATCGACGCCTCGCTGTGCGTCCTTTATTACCTCAAGCCCGGTGCTGACACCCGCGCCAATGGCCTGCGGGTAATGGATCAGGACGCGTTCTACAAGAACAAGCCGAAGAACCTAGCGCGCATTGCGGCAGACCGGGTGTGGTCGTATGAAATCACCGATCACACCAGCGGCTGGATCTACCTGGAATATGTCATGGGTGCCGAGTCCGGCGAGAACATGACCAGCGTGCTGATCAATGCCATGCAGGAGCGTGGCGGCGCTGATGTGCTGCACGGCAAGCCGTCCGCTTTGATGATGGACCCAGGTTCTGCCAACACCGGTGGGCTGGCCAAGAATCTGTGCCGCTCGCTGGGCATTCAGATGATTGTGCATGCACCAGGTGCTGCTCGGGTAACTGGCCAGGTGGAGAACGCGCGAAACATCATCGAGCGCAAGTTCGAGGCGGGCCTGCGCTTTCAGCCGGTGGCCGACCTGGCAGAGCTGAACGCCCTGGCCAAGAAGTGGCGTAGCCATTTCAACGCTACAGCGGTGCATTCGCGTTATGGCAAAAGCCGCACAGCCATGTGGCTGAGCATCCGCCAGGATCAACTAATCAAGGTGCCAAGCGTTGAGGTGTGCCGCCAGTTGGCGGTGGCCGAACCGGAGAGTCGTAAGGTCAACAGCAAGCTGCACGTCAGCTTTCTGGGCACTGAGTACGACGTGTCGTCGGTGCCGGGCGTGATGGTTGGCGAGAAGGTATTGGTCACTCGCAACCCGTGGCGAGACGACGCCGCCCAGGTGGTGAGCGTGGATGCTCAGGGGTACGAGGTGTACTACGTAGTGCCGGTGGTTGCACGTAATGAGATGGGCTTCGATATCACCGCTCCGGTGATCGGCGAAGCATTCAAACGCCACGCGGAAACCCCGGCCCAAGTGGCACGCAAGGAAGCCGCCAAGCTGGCCATGGGCGTGGACACCCAAGAGGAGTTGGACGCCGCGCGCAAGGCCAAGGCCATCCCTTTCGGCGGGCAACTCAAGCCATATCAGCATATCGAAGACGCCCAACTACCGACCTACCTGCCCAAGCGGGGCACGGCGCTGGACGTCAACCTGCCAACCATCGAACTGCAACCAATGACCCATGTTGCCGCAGCCAAGCTGCTGCGCGCCCGTGTACCCGCTTGGTCGGCAGAGTCGATGGTTTGGTTGAAATCCAACTACCCGAACGGCGTGCCTGAGGCTGATCTGGATGGCGTCGCCGCAACCCTTAACAAACCCGCGCGCCCAGGCCTGCGCGTGGTTGGAGGTGAATGATGCTGAAGCTAAAAAATGCACTAGCCGATCTTGATCAGCGGCAAATCACGCTGGCTAAACATTTGGGGGTGAGTTCGGCCACGGTTTCACTGCTGATCAACCACAAGCAGTGGCCGCGAACCATCGACCCAGCAGATCTGCGCACTCGCGTTGAGGGTTTCCTCAAGCAGAGCGGCGCTGACGATATTGCGGTGAATACCGCATTTGAAGAGGTGGAGCCTGAGCGCGCCAACGCCCAGGCCCCTGCAAACCCAACCAAAAAATCCAAATCCGACCAGGAGTGCGAACCTATGTTGCTACGTAAACAGGTGTTACTGCCAGACACTAAACGTGCTTTCGGCATTTTCCGAGACCCGTTTGAGGATCTGCAGTGCGCCGAAGACATGTACGTGAGCCCGGATATTCGCTACATCCGGGAGTCCATGTATCAAGCAGCCAGACACGATGGCTTCTTGGCCATCATCGGCGAGTCCGGCGCAGGCAAAAGTACTTTGCGCCGGGATTTGATCAACCGCCTGCGCACTGAAGATGCGCCGGTCATTGTGATTGAGCCCTACGTACTGGCGATGGAAGACCGGGGGGACAAGGGCAAGGCCCTGAAAACGCCGCACATTGCTGAGGCCATCGTAGACACCATCACGCCTCTGGAACGGCCAAAGTCCAACCCTGAGGCCCGCTTCCGGCAAATGCACCGGGCACTTAAAAACAGCTATGAGAGTGGCTATCGGCACGTGCTGATCATTGAGGAGGCGCACAGCCTGCCTATCGCGACCCTCAAGCACCTCAAGCGCCTGCGCGAACTGGAGTCTGGGTTTACCAAACTGCTCAGCATCATCCTGATCGGCCAGCCTGAGTTGAAAGTGAAACTGAGCGAGCGCAATGCCGAGGTGCGCGAGGTAGTGCAGCGCATTGAAGTGGCTGAATTGCAGCCTGTGACTGCCGCCAGGCTCGACGACTTCCTGACATTCCGTCTCGGCCGCGCCGGAAAAAAGCTTGATGACGTTATTAGCGCCAAGGGAATTGAGGCCCTGGCCGAGCGTTTGACAGCCACCAGCCGTGATCGCCTGCAGAGCCTGCTGTACCCGCTTGCTATCGGCAACATGATGGTTGCCGCAATGAACCTGGCCGCTCGCGTCGGCGAGTCCCTTGTCACTGACGAAATCGTTCGGGAGGTGTGACATGGCCAGCCTTCAGCTTGTAGCACCACCTGTTCAGCGTCCAATGAGCATCACCGCACCTGAGTTCCTGCCGAAATTGACGGAGTTCAACGACCTGACTCGCGCAGTGCGTGATGCCGGCCTGCAGATCACGGCGATGTCCTTCCTGGACAACACCATCACCATCAGCCCTGACAGTGTTGAGCTGCTGGCCCGTCGCTTCGGCCACGAAGTACGCGGCCAGCGGCACCGCACCCAAGGCCGTTTCACCCGTAACGCCGTGACCATTCGTGGCGTGGACGTTGTGTGGTTCTCCCTAGTGAAGGAGCAGAACCGATGAGCGACCTTCTGAAATGCCGCCGCTGCCGCTGGGTCGGTGCCCACGCCGAACTGCGCCAGAAGCCACAACCGAAAGCCTCTTACATCATGGACAACGTCTGTCCGCGTTGCGGCTGTAAGACATTCACCAAAGAGGAACAAATCAATGGCTGATACCAACCAAACACCAGTACCAGCCGGCTATGTGCGCAACGGCGCTGGCCACCTGGTACCCGAACAACAGGTGCGCGAGCACGACAAGCTGCGCGACCAGGTCGCCCGAGATCTGGCCCGCATTGCGCTGGAGATCAACAAAGCCTTGGTCGAGTTCAAGGCCAAAGCCCTGGCCGATATCGACGACCTCATTGCACTTTCAAACGAGCGATACGGTGTGACCATCGGCGGCAAAAAGGGCAATGCCTCCATCACCACCTATGACGGCCAGTTCAAGGTCGAACGCCAAATGGCCGAGCGCCTGACCTTCACCGAGGAAATTCTCGCGGCAAAGGAGCTGATCGACCGCTGCATCCGCAAATGGAGTGAGGGTGCCGACCAGCACCTGCGCGTGCTGGTTGATCGCGCATTCCGGGCCAACAAGCAGGGCCAGATCAAAACCGGTGACGTGCTCAGCCTGCTGCGTATCGAGATCGATGACGTGGACTGGAAGCTGGCCATGGAGGCGCTGAAAGACTCCATCCAGGTAAACGGCACAGCCGTCTACATCCGCGTCTATCAGCGTGTCGGTGATACCGACCGCTACGACCCGATCAACCTCAGCATTGCGGCGGTGTGAGATGGATCAGGAGCGAGTTCTAGAAAAGATCAAGAAGTGCATGGAGATGGCGAAGTCGAAGACTTCCAACCCTAACGAAGCGGAGATCGCCCTGCGCCAGGCGCACAAGCTGATGGAGGCTTACAACCTGGAGCTGGGTGATGTGCTGGCCAGCATGGCTGGTGAGATGAAGGTGCTTGCAGGCTCCGAGGGCGATCCACCTGCCTGGCGGGTTCGCTTGGCTCAGGTTTGCGGCCACGCTTTCGGTACTCATTTGATCATCCGCAGCGGATGGGTTGAGGTTGCGTCCTTCGTGTTCGTCGGCTGTGCCGCAGCACCGGAGCTGGCCGGCTACGCCTACCAGGTGCTTGAGCGTCAGCTGCAAAAGGCTCGCCGCGACTACCTGGCTACGCAGAAGCGTTGCAAGCGCTCGACCAAAGTCGCCCGTGGTGATGCTTTCGCGCACGCCTGGATCGATGCGGTGTACTCCAAGATCGAAGCCTTCGCAGGTGTGGAGGACAACATCGCCGAAGCGATCCAGGCGTACATGGCCAAGAAATACCCGAACCTCGGCCAGGCCAAGCTGAAGCGCCGCAAGCTCAAAGCGCGTGACGAGGTGGCCACCGAGGCCGGCTATCGAGCTGGCAAGTCGGCGCAGCTGCATCAAGCGGTGAACCACCAGCCACGTGCGCTACTGACAGCGGGGGCCTGATCTGATGCGCATCCAGTGCCCATGCTGCGGTGAGCAGTTCCCGTTCGAGGCCGGCTTCGCCGATGCCGAAGGCAAGCAGTTGGCGGCTCTGTTCGCCGACCTGGAGCCCCAGCTCGGACGCGCAGTGCTGGCTTACTTGCGGTTGTTCAGCCCGGCCAAGCGCGGCCTGCGCACCACCAAAGCGATCAAACTGGTCGAGGAGCTGATGCTGCTGGTCAATGCCAGCAGCGTCACCCGCGACGCACGCACCACTGAATCCAAGCCAGCCAGCCCGGCTCTATGGGCTGCTGGCATCGAGCAGATGCTCACCCAGCGCGAACGTCTATCCCTGCCGTTGGACAACCATCACTACCTGCGCGCTGTGGTATTCGGCATTGCCAGTGATCCTCAGCAGGTCAAACAGGCGGCACCCGCCAAGCCACGCCAGGTTGTCTCAGTTCGCAGTCAACGCCAAGACCAGATCGGCCGCATCAACAGCGACGTGATGCTGGGCCTCCTTACAAAAGAAGAAGGCGAGCGTCGTGTCGCTGAACTGATGGGGAAACATCATGAAGACCGATGACCGCCTGCGCCTGATCAAGTTGATCCACGTCGCCCGCCGCGAACTGCGCATGGATGACGACACCTACCGTCTGCTGCTCAGCGGCATGAAGGGTTTGGGTGGTGCGACTTCCACAGCCGACCTCAGCGTTCCAAACCTGTACCGGGTTTTGGAACAGCTCAAGCAGCGCGGCTTCAAGGTACGTCCAAGCAAGAAGCAGCGGCCACTGGCAGCGGATGATCAGTCGAAGAAGATTCGTGCGCTTTGGCTGACGCTGCACGGTGTGGGCGAAGTGCGCGATCCGTCCGAGGAAGCCCTGGCAAAGTTCGTCCTGAAGATGACGGGCGTACAGGCGCTTCAGTGGCTCAGCAGCGAGCAGGCCAGCCGGGTGATCGAGAATTTGAAAAAGTGGCAACTGCGCGTCACTCGCGCAGCTATTAAAGAGGGGAATATATGACTGACTTCCGTAGCAAGGGCCCCGAGCTTCTGCTCGACCTTACACAACACATCAGCCACGCCCTGGGCGAGCTGATCTCCCTGGACACTGAACAGGCAGAGCACGTTGCCAAGGAAGTCGCGGATCGCATGGCTGCTCACTGGGGCGGGCAGAACATCTATTTCCCGATGGGGCTGTCGATCAAGCTGAGCAAGCGTGATCGACAGATCTTCGACAAATTCAACGGCCACAACCAGAGCGACCTGGCCCGCGAGTTTGGCGTTTCGCTGCAGTGGGTTTACAAGATCATCAAGGCGGTGCGGAAGGAGGAGATCGCGCGTCGTCAGGTAGATATGTTCAGCCCGGCCAGCGACGCCTGACCGGGCTTTTTCCCCATTGCATTATCTGCAACTCTTTTTCAAACTCCATTCCGTTTAGTTTCGTTCCGTCTCGCTATGTTTCGGACTTTTCTCAGGTTTCCCTAAGTATTTATCTCGGTCTGGGTCATTCAGATGCCCATGTTGGCCAGGCTCTGCAGGATGTTGCGCAACGTGCCGGCCACCGTCGGGTGTTCCACCTCAAAGCGCTCTACGGCCAGGTTGACGCCGTCAACCAGTGACGTGTCTGGCGGGTTGATGCTGGAGCGGGTCAGTTGCTGGTCGATTTCTTCTAATAGAGCAGCCAGGGCTGCCCTGTCGTCGTCGCTCAGCGGTGGCTGCTGGGCCAGTTGATCGCGCAGTTCTTGCAGTTGTTGCTGTAAATGTGCCGGCATGCTGGTTTCCCTGAGTGATGGGGCGTTGGGCAGGGTGCCCGTGGAGCGTCTACCTGCAGATTAATCTACCTGCGCATCGCTTGCCTGATTCGGGTCAAATGCTGCGCTATCGGCTTTGGTGATTTTGCTGCGTTCGGGCCGGCAAAAACGAGCGCTGTGGCTTTATACTGCGCTACAGCGTCGACGGGTTAGCCGCATCGGCAGATTAAATCGAAGGGAGTGAGTGGATATGCGCGCAATAGCTGCGAGCTGGTCTGAACAGTTGGGCAAGCTTTTCCTCTGCGCCGGGTTGTTGTGCCTGCCGGTGTTGGCGCAGGCCGCCAGTGAAGATGATCCGTGGGAGTCGTTCAATCGACCGATCTTCACCTTTAACGACACCCTCGATACCTATGCGCTCAAGCCTTTGGCGCAGGGTTATCAGGCCATTACTCCGCAGTTTCTCGAGGATGGCATCCATAACATGTTTAGCAATGTCGGCGATGTCGGCAATCTGGCCAACAACCTGCTGCAGGGCAAAATCGAGGCGGCGGGCATCGATACCAGCCGGGTGTTGTTCAATACCACCTTCGGTCTGCTCGGTTTCTTCGACGTAGCGACCAAGATGGAGCTGCGCAAGAGTGATGAGGACTTTGGTCAGACCCTGGGTGCCTGGGGCGTGAGCAGTGGTCCTTATGTGGTCTTGCCGCTGCTGGGGCCAAGTAGCGGTCGCGATGCCGTTGCCAAAATCCCGGACAGCCTGCTGGAACCCTATCCGTATATTAATGATGTGCCTGCGCGCAACGTGACCCGTGGTGTCAATGTTGTCGACACCCGTGCCAGCTTGCTGTCGGCCGAAAAGCTGATCAGCGGCGACAAGTACGTCTTTATCCGCAATGCCTACCTGCAAAATCGCGAGTTCAAGGTCACGGATGGTAAAGTGGTGGATGACTTCTAAGTCATCAGCTAGATAAAACAAAAGGCGGCCATGCAGACTGTGTGAAAACCTAGCCACCTGAAGGCAAGTTGAAGACAATGCCCGTATCGTTCGATACGGGCATTGTCGTTTATGGGCTATATCCAAGGCGAAGGTCGCCAGCAGAGCAGTCTGTTTCCACCCACGTTGGAAGAGTTGGTTCCCGAGGATCACCTGGTGCGGGTCATTGAGGCCTATGTGGCCCGGTTGGATCTCCAGGTTTTGGGCTTCAGCAAAGCCCGGCCGCTCAAGACCGGGCGCCCGGCCTACGACCCCGCAGATCTGCTCAAGCTCTATCTTTACGGTTATTTCCAGCGCATCCGTTCCTCGCGCCGGCTGGAGACCGAGTGCCAGCGCAATATCGAGGTGATGTGGCTGCTGGGCCGTTTGGCGCCGGATTTCAAAACCATCGCCGACTTTCGCAAGGACAACAGCGCAGCCTTTCAGGCGACATGCAAAGCGTTCGTGCAGTTCTGCCGCCAGGTGGGGTTGATCAGCGGGCAGTTGGTGGCCATCGATGGCAGCAAATTCCAGGCGGTCGCCTCCGCGCGCAAACACCTGAGCCTCAAGCAGCTCAAGCGCCAACAAGACACGCTGGAAAAACATATCGCGCAGTACCTGGCCCAGTTGGATGCAGGTGATGCAGCGCAGAGTTCTGAGCCAATTGACCGGGTCGCAGTCAAGCAGGCCCTGCAGCAGTTGCGGCACAAGCACGACAACAACCTGACCACCCAGGCCCTGATGGAGGCGCAAGGGCTGGAACAGTTCGTGGTGGGCGAAGCCGATGCCAAGATGATGCGCACACATCTGGGCCCGCGCGTGGCCTACAACGTGCAGACGGCAGTCGACAGCAAACATTGCCTGATCCTGCATCACGACGTAACCGATGCCAGCACCGACAACCAACAACTGGAGCCAGTGGCTACGGCGGCCAAGGCTGTGCTGGAGCAAGAAACGCTGGATGTCACAGCCGATGCGGGTTACTCCAATGGCGAACACTTCCAGGCCTGCGAGGACGCCAAGATCACCGCTCATGTGCCACCGAACCGCGCGATTAACACCCAGGGTGACGGCCAGCACTTTGAGCGCAGCGCCTTTACCTATGACGAGCAAAGCGACTGCTATCAATGCCCAGCAGGCAAAACGCTGGCACTCAAACAGCTCAACCGAGGCAGTCGAATTTACGCGGCAAACCCGCAAGACTGCGCCGCCTGTCCACTGAAAGCCAACTGCACGCAGGCCAAGCAACGCTACCTCTCACGGCACGCCCATGAGGCGGCGTTCGAGCGCATGGAGCAACGCCTGGTAGCCCACCCGGAGATGATGCTCAGGCGCCGCTCTATCGTTGAGCACCCTTTCGGCAATCTCAAACAATGGCTGTTCGGCAACGGCCGCTTCCTCATGCGCCATTTCAGTGGGGCAAGGGCGGAAATGTCATTGGCGGTGCAAGCCTATAACCTTAAACGAGCAATCAACGTGCTGGGCGCGCGCCGAATGATCGAGCTGCTGGCCTAAACAGGCTTACACTGAGATTTCTGGTCGTAGAAAGCAAACGCCCCGAACCAGTCGGGGCGTTTGCTTTTGTATCGTGGCCAGCAACAAACAGTTCTCACACAGCCTGCATGGCCGGCTTTTTTATGTCAGCGTTCCTTAACTCAGCTCATGGAAAGGATGGTCAGGCCCAGCGATTGGCGGCCGTCGCCCAGATCGATGACGCGCACCACTTCGGTCTCAGCGTTCAGCCCAGACAGCTTGTCGTGGTCAGAGGCAATTTGAACGCGGATTTTTTCACCCATCTGCAGGTTGCTGGTCGCTTCGACCTGCATGCCGGTGCTAGACAGATCCAGGCACAGCGCCGGAATTTCCTGGCCGGCATGGTGCAGAGTCATTTTGGCTTCCATCCGCATGCGGATGTAGTCTCGTTTCTCACTGTAGGCACGATCAATTTGGCTCATTAACCCCTTCCTCTTGTTCTATAGGACGCTCCTCAGCAACTCTTATAACCCCCGCGGATTTGAGGTGTAAAGTCGCCCGGCGACGATCGGCTCACGCTTGAATCGATGCTGAGATGGGAGTACCGTCTGCGCCTTGAAGTGAAGCCTTTCCAATGCATTCAGTCCCGTGTGCTGATGCCAAATTTAACCCGTCCCCGGCGTTGTTTGCCTGGATAGCCAATGCACAGTTCCAGTGCCACGCTGCTGATCATTGACGACGACCAAGTCGTGCGTGCGAGTCTCGCAGCCTATCTCGAAGACAGCGGTTTCAACGTTCTGCAAGCCAGCAATGGATTGCAGGGCCTTGAAGTATTTGAGCGTGATCATCCCGATCTGGTCATCTGTGATTTGCGCATGCCGCAGGTCGATGGCCTGGAGCTGATTCGCCGCATCAATGCGCTGCAGGTTGAAACGCCGGTCATCGTAGTCTCGGGTGCCGGGGTCATGACCGATGCGGTGGAAGCCTTACGCTTGGGCGCCGCTGACTATCTGATTAAACCACTGGAAGACCTTGCAGTGCTTGAGCACTCGGTGCGACGGGCGTTGGATCGCGTGCAGCTGCGGGTGGAAAACCTGCGCTATCGGGAAAAGCTCGAGGCCGCCAACCGTCAGCTGCAGGCCAGCCTGAGCCTGCTTGAAGAAGACCAAAACGCCGGGCGGCAGGTGCAGATGAATATGCTGCCGCAGACGCCTTGGGCGGTCGATGGCTTGCGGTTTGCCCACCAGATCATTCCCTCGCTTTATCTCTCGGGTGATTTTGTCGATTATTTCCGCCTCGATGAGCATCGTGTGGCGTTTTACCTGGCTGACGTTTCCGGCCATGGCGCTTCATCAGCCTTTGTGACCGTGCTGCTGAAGTTCATGACCACCCGTTTGCTCTATGAATCGCGTCGCGGTGGGGTTTTGCCAGAGTTCAAACCCTCGGATGTGCTCGCCCATATCAATCGCGGCTTACTCAACTGCAAGCTGGGTAAGCACGTAACCATGATTGGGGGGGTAATTGATGAGCAGGCGGGCTCGCTAACCTACAGTATCGGCGGCCATCTGCCATTGCCTGTGCTGTTTAGTGAAGGTGAGTCGCACTACCTGCAGGGCCGGGGTTTGCCGGTGGGTTTGTTCGCCGAAGCCACCTATCAGGATCATGTTATGCAGATACCCGAGCGCTTCAGCCTAACGCTCTTGTCTGACGGTATCTTGGACCTTTTGCCTGGCGATACCCTCAAAGAAAAAGAAACCCTCTTGCCGCAATTGGTATCCAGTGCTGGGGGAACGCTTGATGGGTTACGTCAAGTCTTTGGTCTGGCCAAGCTGGGCGATATGCCGGATGATATCGCCTTGCTGGTGATGAGCAGGAACCTTGCATGAGTACTGGTAAAATCCAGTTTGCCGAGCAAAGCGGCACATTCGTTTTAAAGTTCGTCGGAGAAGTCCGTCTGACCTTGTGTTCGGCTTTGGATGCGACGATTGAAAAGATTTTCACCTCCCTGAATTTCTCGGCCATCGTCATTGATCTGACTGAAACCCGCAGTATCGACAGCACCACGCTCGGCTTACTGGCCAAGTTGTCGATCCTGTCGCGGCAGAAAATCGGCCTGTTGCCCACCGTGGTGACTACCCACGATGACATCACCCGCCTGTTGCAATCCATGGGCTTCGATCAGGTGTTCAATATCGTCGAAAGCCCGCTGCCATGCCCCGAGTGTCTGGCGGATTTGCCCTCGCAGGATCAGTCAGAAGACGTGGTCAAGGCCAAGGTGTTGGAAGCGCACCAAATCCTTATGAGCCTGAATGAATCCAACCGTGAAGCCTTTCACGACCTCGTCAGCGCGCTGGAACGCCAGCACTGACAACTCCGCAAAACCGCGTGATGACAATGGGCGATCCCTCACAGGATCGCCCATTGTCGTTTCAGGCCAGGGCTTTCAGCAGGGCTTCAAGTTTTTCCTGGTCGCGGGCAAACAGGCGAATACCTTCGGCGAGCTTCTCGGTGCCCATGGCATCTTCGTTCATGGCCCAGCGGTACTGGCTCTCGCCGAGGGTTTGGCGGGGCTCACCGGCATTGCCCGGCGCGAGCAGACGTGGCAGTGGTGCGTGTTCGTCGTCCAGTTTTTGCAGCAGCTCGGGACTGATGGTCAGGCGGTCGCAGCCGGCCAGTTGTTCGATTTGGCCAAGATTGCGAAAGCTCGCGCCCATCACCACGGTGGTGTAGGCATTGGCCTTGTAGTAGTTGTAGATGCGCGTCACTGACTGCACGCCCGGGTCTTCGGCGCCGATAAAATCGCGGCCTTCGGTTTTCTTGTACCAGTCATAGATACGGCCAACGAAGGGCGAAATCAGAAATACCCCCGCGTCGGCGCAAGCAGCGGCCTGGGCGAAGGAGAACAACAGGGTCAGGTTGGTCTGAATGCCTTGGCGCTCCAGTTGCTCGGCGGCACGAATGCCTTCCCAGGTTGCGGCGATCTTGATCAGTACCCGTTCACGGCCAACCCCACCCTGTTCGTACAGGCCGATCAGGCGTTCGGCGCGAGCGAGGGTAGCTCGGGTGTCGAACGACAGGCGGGCATCCACCTCGGTGGAAATGCGTCCGGGAATGACCTTGAGGATTTCCTGGCCGACGCTGGCGCCAAACAGGTCGCAGGCCAGGCCAAGGTCGCCGTCACAATGGCCGATGGCGCTTTGCAGCAGCGGCGCATAACGGGGTAGGGCAGCAGCTTTCAGCAGCAGGGACGGGTTGGTAGTGGCGTCCACCGGTTGCAGGCGAATGATGGCGTCGAGGTCGCCGGTATCGGCCACCACGGTGGTGAATTGCTTGAGTTGGTCCAGTTTGGAAGTCATGACGAAGCCTTGTCGATGCTAATGCCTTGACCTTACCCGACCTAGTGGCCCTCAAGCAATTGAGTGGCCTGATCCAGCAGCCGCAGTGGATCATCGACCTTGTGCACATCCACCGACAGCAACTGGCGAAAGCGTCGGGCGCCAGGGAAGCCCTGCCCCAGGCCGAGTACGTGGCGGGTGATGTGGTGCATCACGCCACCCTCTGCCAGGTGTTGCTCGATGTAGGGGCGCAGCTGGCGCAGCGCCTCGGCGCGACCAATGACCGGCGCGTTGCTGGCAAACAGCTGTTGATCGACCTGCGCCAACACGTAGGGGTTGTGATAAGCCTCGCGACCGAGCATGACGCCATCGAAGGTCTGCAGATGCGTGCGGCACTCATCCAGGGTTTTGATGCCACCGTTGAGAATGAATTCCAGGTCGGGGAAATCTTGCGTGAGCTGGGCAGCGACCTCATAGCGCAGCGGCGGCACCTCACGGTTCTCCTTGGGCGACAGGCCTTCGAGAATGGCGATCCGTGCGTGCACGGTAAAACTGCGGCAGCCGGCAGCCGCAACGGTACCGACGAAGTCACGCAGCTCGGCATAGCTGTCACGGCCATTGATGCCGATACGGTGCTTGACCGTCACCGGGATGCTCACCGCATCCTGCATAGCCTTGACGCAATCGGCCACCAGCTGTGGATGGCCCATCAGGCAGGCACCGATCATATTGTTCTGCACCCGGTCACTGGGGCAGCCGACGTTCAGGTTGACCTCGTCATAACCGACCTCCTCAGCCAGGCGCGCACAGGCAGCCAGATCAGCCGGGTTGCTGCCACCCAGTTGCAGCGCCAACGGGTGTTCGCATTCGCTGTAACGCAAAAAACGCTGCCGGTCGCCATGCAGCAACGCACCGGTGGTGACCATTTCGGTGTAGAGCAGGGTTTGCTTGGACAACAGGCGCAGGAAGAACCGGCAATGCCGATCAGTCCAATCCATCATCGGGGCGACACTAAATCTTCTGCTTATAACTCGTTGATCTAAAACAGTTTTATTCAATTTAGTGACCAGTAATTTGCTGTGTTTTGGTGTGCAGGTGCACATGAGGTGCACGCGGTGGGAATGCTAGGTGCATGTGGGAGGCATTATACAGGTGCATCGCTTTGCACACCGATTGCAGGCTTGGTTGGATTGAGCCAGCGAGAGGGAAGCCTGAAAGATATTGGGCTTAAGACTATAAGCGTTGAGAGGTCCGTGAGCCTACAGAAGCTGAGCTGAACAGCTTATATCGGGCCGAGATCATGCCCCGACGATCACGTAGACCTTGCGTACTGGCGCAAGATTTTCCCACGTTCCCTTGAAGCCGGCTTCCACCACAAAAGTGCTGCCGGGCCCGAACTCGCGGCTGCTGCCATCGGTGTCGGTCAGGCGCACCTGGCCTTCGAGGATGTGGCACAGCTCGTCGTAGTCGCAGTTGCAATATTCCTTGTGGCTACCGGCCTCCCAGACGCCGGCGGTGAAGTGCTTGCCGGGGTTGCTGAAGTGGCGCCAGGTATGGCTGCGGTAGGGGGTCTCGACGATGGCTGGATCGTTGATCTCGCGGACCAGGGCCTCGACCGGGCTGGCGGCGAAATCGATGACGTGGGCGGGCATCTTGGACACGGAATTTCCTTATTTTTGTGATTCAGGAATCGAAGCCGACGCCGAAGGCGTCCAGGGTCTTCAGCAGCAGGTTACGCCGGCCGCTGCGGTCTTCCTCGGCCAGGCCGCGTTGCGCCAGGCTGATGCTGGCGTAGCGCAGTGGCTCGGGCGGGAATGGCACTGGCATGCGGTTGAGCATGCGTAGCGCGGTGCGTTCGGTGTGCTGGCCGTCGAGCAGGTCGAGCACGGTGGCGGCGGCGAAGCGGCTGGCGGACACGCCCTGGCCGGTGAACCCCAGGGCATAGGCGATGCGCCCGCCGGCATGGCTGCCGGTGAACATCGTGGTGCGTGCCGAAGAGTCGATGATGCCGCCCCAAGCATGGCTGAAACGCACATCGGCGAGCTGTGGAAAGGTCTGCTGGAACTGCTGGGCGAGGCGCACAAAAGTCTGCGGGCGCTGGGTCCGGCTTTCGTCCAGGCGACTGGCGAAGGGGTAAACGGCATCGTAGCCGCCCCACAGGATGCGCTGGTCGGCGGTCTTGCGCAGGTAGTGGAACTGGTTGCCAGAGTCGGCGATGCCATAGTGGCCGCGCCAGGCGATGCTGCGCAGCTGCTCGTCGCTCAGCGGCTCGGTGGTCAGCGCGTAGTCGTAGATCGGGATGATCGCGGCCTTGTGCCGCGGCAGCAGGTCGGTGAATACATTGGTGGCCAGCGCCACCCGCTCCGCCTGGATGCTGCCATAGTCGGTCTGCAGTAGCAGGTGTCCGGGGTGCTGCTGCAGGGCCCGTACCGGGCTGTGCTCGTAGATCTCGATGCCCTGCTGCAGGCACACGCGGCGCAGCTCCTGGGCCATCTTGGCCGGGTTGAGCAGAGCGTAGTTGGCTTCGAACAGGCCGGCGCCGTACAGCGGCGAGTCGAGGCGCTCCTTTAGGGCGCTGCCTTCCAGGTATTCGCAGGCGATGCCGAAGCGCCGGTATTTCTCCTCTAGGCTGCGCAGCCCCTCGATCTGCCAGGGACTGCTGGCCACGCTCAGCTTGCCCTGGCGCTGGAACTCCACGGCCAGACCGAGGCGCTGCACGTCTTGCTCCAGCTCGTCGAGGTTCTGCCGGCCTAAACGGATCAGCGTTTCGGCCTCGGTGGGCCAGCGCTTCAGCGCGTTGGACACGCCGTGGGAAATGCTCGGCGCACAGAAACCGCCGTTGCGCCCGCTGGCCGCGCCACCACAGGCCTGGGCTTCGACCAGCACGATGCGCGCCTGCGGATGGCGCTGGCGCGCCAACAGGGCGGTCCACAGCCCGCAGAAACCCCCGCCGACTATCGCCAGTTCGCAGTGCAGCTCACCCACCTGGCGGCTGAAGCTGGGGGCTGGTCCCTCGGCGTCCAGCCAGTAAGGCAGGGGAATGGCTTGCTCAAGGCTGTGCAGGGCGCGATCGCTCATGGGGTGGCTCGCTGGTGGGTTAGGGGCTGGGTAGCTGGAGAATCGCCCGGGCGGCCACCTCGGTGCCGCGCGAGGCCTGCATCTGCGCGCTGGCCTGTTGCAGACGCTGCTGCATGGCGCTGTCGCCGAGCAGTTGGGCGATGGCGCCAGGCAGTGCCGCAACCGGCTCGGCAAAGCGCGGTAGATAGCAGCCGACGCCGACTTCCTCGGCGCGCCGGGCATTGTCGTGGCCGTCCCAGCAGTAAGGGATGATCAGTGACGGCAGGCCGAAATACAGGGCCTCGCAGAAGCTGTTGTTGCCGCCGTGGTGGATAAATAGCTGGCATTCGCGCAGCACCGCCGGTTGCGGGAACCAGCTGTCCAGGTAGACGTTGTCCGGCACGCTGTCGTACTGCTCGCGATAGGCGCCGACGTTGATCAGGAAGCGATAGGGCAGGCCGGCCGCCGCGTCGATCAGGCGCTTCATCATGCTAACGTCGGCGGCGCCGAGGCTGCCGAAGCTGAGGTAGATTAGCGGCGCCTCATTGTTGCGCGGGAACTGCGGCGCTACGTACGGCGCCTCGCGGCGCACGCAACCATCCAAGTAGACGAAGCGCGCCGGGTCGAGTGGCTGCTGGCGGGTGTAGCGCACCGGCGTGGGCGACAGCAGCAGGTTGAGCCAGGGCGATTCTTCGAGAAACAGGCCAGGGGCGCAGGGTGGGAGGCCCTGGCTTTCGATAAAACGCGAGAGGCGGGTGTGGGCCGGTGTCACGGCTTTGACGTAATGCTGCCAGTAGCGCTCACAGGCGTCCGGGTCGCTGGCGCTGGCACCGGACAGATAGGGCGGCACGGCGGCATCGGGTAGTTCCGTCTCTGCGCAGGAGATCACCCGCACCCAGGGGCAGCCGGCCTTGGCGATGGCCGGGAACATCACCACGTTGTCCAGCACGATGACGTCCGGCTTGAGCCGGGCCAGTAGCTGCTGCAGTGGCTTTTCCGCCTCGATGGCGGTGTCGATGATGGCTTCCCAGGCTGGCACCACGTAGCTGTCGATCTGCTCCAGCGGCGTCTGGTCGAAGTAGGGAATGCTGCGCTCGATAAAGCGCTCCCAGTAATGCTGGTGCTCTTCGGCGGAGAGCGCGCTGCCGACCAGGATCGGGTACTCGGCGAAGCCGTATTCGGCGAACAGGCCCTGGAAATGCTCATGGCAGATAAATACCGGGCGCGCACCCTGCTCGCGTAGTGCCTGGGCGATGCCAATGCAGTTCAGTGCGGCGCCGAAGCTGGCTTCGGGGAACAGGGCGATGAGTTTTTCTTTGGACATAGTGGGTCGTTTCCGTGACCAGGGGGTGGCCCCGGCCTGGCTGCTGTTCTTGGATCATGTATTTTTTGATAAAAAAATACACTGTTTTTTTGAATAAATTAGTGCCGGGCCTGGATTCAGGCTCGGGGAATGCCGCGGTTGGCGGTCTGTGGGCGCTGTGCGGCGGACAGGCGCAGGTGTAGGCGCATCAGGTCGGCGGCGATTTCCATCTGCCCGCGTTCGATCGCCTCGATGATTCGTAAATGCTCGCGCAGGGCTTCCTGCAGGCGGTGCACGCTGACCATCGGCAGCAGGTTGGGCAGGCGTCGCAAGCGCTGGTGGTGGAGTAGGGCGTCGCAGATAAAGCGATTGCCGCAGCTCTGCGCGATCAGCTCGTGAAAGCCGATGTCGAGTTCGCGGAACTGCTCGATATCGAAGGCTTCAATGGGCTGGCTGAGCAGGCTTTCCGTGCCGCTGCGCAGCAGCGACAGGCGCTGGCGGTCGGCTTCGAAGCCTGGCGAAAGCAGGGCTTCGGGTTCCAGCAGCATGCGGTAGCGCAGGCTGTCTTCGAGGGCGCTGAGGTTGTTCAGCAGTGGGCGGAACAGCCAGGACTGGCCGGGGCCGCGCAGCAGCACCTGGTCTTCGGTCAGCTGGCTGAGCACCTTCTGTGCGGCCGGTCGGCCGATCTCGTAGCGGCGCATGATCTCGCTGGCGTTGATGCTGTTGCCCAGGCGGCCGGCCATGCGGTCGCGCAGCACTGAGGCGGCCATTTCCTCTTCTGCGGCCTGCGGCAGGGCGGGGCTGAGTGTCTGGTTGGCCGGGGCTGCGCTCAGGTAATAGCCGCGGCCGGCCTGGTGCTCGGCCAGTTGCTGTTCGAGCAGTACGTTGAGGCCGGCACGGATCAGGGTGCGCGATACCTGGAAGGTGCGTGCGAGCTGTTGTTCGGAGAGGGCGTCACCAGCTTCCATGCTGTTTTCCTGGGCGTGCTCGATGATTCGACGGGCTAGCTCCAGGTGGTTGGTGCGGGGTTTCTTTTCGCGGGTAGTGCTCAATCCGTTTGCTCTCTAAATAGGCGGTTGCGGCGCGTGAACCCCCTTATGCCACAGCGGTGAACCCCCAACAAGAAACAGAAAATTGTTGACTTAGTGTTTCGTGTGGTATTTATTCGAAAAAAAAGACATGCAAAACCGCTTCATCTGCCTTCGAAAAAACAACAATCAATCGTTCGCTAGGTGTGCCTCATGAAAAATACTACAACCCTGTTGTGCGCAAGTCTTTCCTTGTCCGTTGCCATGGCCGCGCCATTGGCCAGTGCCAAGGACATGGTGATCTCCATCTGGGACGGCTACATGGCCCCGGATGCCCTGGAGAAATTCCAGCAAGCCACCGGCATCGAGGCGGACAAGTCGCTGCATGCCACCAACGAAGAAATCATGGGCAAAGTCATGGCTTCCGGTGGCGCCGGCTACGACGTGTTGTTTGTTTCCTCGCCGTTCGCCGAAGTCCTGCAGCAGCAGGGACTGCTGGCCGCTATCGATCCGGCCAAGGTGCCCAACCTGAAGAACCTCTACCCCGAGGCTCAGGTCCTGGCGTACGACGTCGGCAACCATTACTCCGTGCCCTACACCTGGGGCACCACCGGTATCTGCTACCGCGCCGACAAACTCAGCCAGGCGCCGCAGAGCTGGAATGACCTGCTCAAGCCGAGCGATGCGGTCAAGGGCAAGGTCACCCTGCTGGCCACCGACCGCTGGCTGCTTGGCGCCGGCTTCCTGGCCAACGGCTGGACGGTCAACGAGGCCCAGCCGGAGCACATCAAGGTCGTGCGCGACCAGTTGATCGAAACCAAGAAACGCATCCTTTCCTTCGACGACACCACCTTCTACTCCAAGCTGGCTTCCGGCGAGACGCTGATGGCCCACGCCTGGGATGGCTGGTGCAACTACGGCACCCAGGCCAACGCGGACATCAAGTTCATGGTGCCCAAGGAAGGTTCCGACCTGTGGGTCGACACCATGGTGGTGCTGAAGAGCTCGCAGAACCTCGACGCGGCCTACCAGTTTGTCAACTTCATGCTGGCCAAGGAAAACCACGCCTGGGTCGCCGAGAACATCCTCTACAAAGTGCCCAACCAGGCGGCCATGGACGGGCTGGGCAAGGCGCTGCTGAGCCAGTATCCGAACCTCACCACGCCTCCGGCGGAGCTGGTCAAGCAGGAGCTGCTGCGTGACGTCGGCGGCGCCACGCAGAAGGCCTATACACGTGCCGTGACCGAGATCATGGCCGCGCAATAAGGAGCGGATCTCCTGATCGTCGACCATGCTGCGTTGAAATTGGGCTCGGAAAGCCGCTTGCGGCTAACGCGCTTCAGCGCGACCCGAAGGGCGAGTGAAATGAGTACTGCTCATTTACAGTTCGCAAACTCCGCGTCCTCGCCCAATTTCGCCTTGCCTGGTTCTAGCTCAAAAGATCCGCTACAGGCTCCATGGCTCTACCCCCGGAGCGGTGCCCGCCGCTCCCTTCCTGAATCACGCTCGATACCGCCCCGCACGTTGGGGTTGGGGGAACTACGCATGAGTGTTTTGCACGCTGACAGGCGGCTGTCGGCCTGGCTGTTGCTGCCCGCGCTGGGCTGGCTGGCCCTGTTTCTGCTGCTGCCGTGCCTGCTGGTACTGGTCTACAGCTTTCTCGAGCGCGGCGCCTACGGTGGCATCGACTACGTCTTCACCTGGGACAACTACCAGCGCGCGCTCGACCCGCTGTACCTGGAGATTCTCCTGCGCTCGGCGAAGATCGCCGGTCTGGCCACCCTGTATGCCGTGCTGATCGGCTATCCGGCGGCCTATGCGATTGCCCGCGCACCGCGCCAGCGCCAGGCGGTGTACCTGTTCTTGGTGATGCTGCCGTTCTGGAGCAATTACCTGATCCGCACCTACGCCTGGATCGTCCTGCTCAACCGCAAGGGCCTGATTGCCGGTGTGCTCGAACCCATGGGTCTGTACGGCGACTTCCTGAACATTCTCTACACCGAGTCGGCGGTGATTCTGGGGCTGGTCTACAACTACATCCCCTTCGTCATCCTGGCGATCTTCGCCTCGCTGTCGCGGATCAACGGCGAGCTGTGGGAAGCCTCCAGCGACCTCGGCGCCTCCGGCTGGACCACCTTCCGCCGCATCATCCTGCCGCTCAGCGTGCCCGGCGTCGCCGCCGGTGCGGTGTTCGTCTTCGTCCTCAGCATCGGCAACTTCATTACCGCCGACCTGCTCGGTGGCAAGCAGGTGCTGATGGTCGGCAACCTGATCTATGCGCAGTTCCTCACCGCCCGCGACTGGCCGTTCGGCTCGGCGCTGAGCTTCTTCCTGATCGCCATCATGCTGCTGTTGCTGTTTATTCAGGCCATGCTGGCGCGCCGCGCCCAGGGGGCTCGCCATGCGTAATGCATCCGGTATGCTGCTGGGCAGCCACCTGTGGCTGGTGTATGCCTTCCTGTATGTGCCGATCCTGGTGCTGATCCTGCTGTCGTTCAACGCCAGCGGTCTGCCCACCGCCTGGGGCGGCGCATCGCTGAAATGGTACGGCGCGCTGTTCGCCAACCAGGCGATCCAGCACGCGGCGCTCAACACCCTGATCGTTGCTTTGATCTCCACCAGCCTGGCCTGCGTGCTCGGCACCCTGCTGGCGCTGGGGGTGGAGATGCGTAGCCACGCCAGCGGCAATCCGGCGAAGACCGGCAACCTGGCCGACACCCTGCTGATGGCGCCGATGATCATCCCCGACATCGTCCTGGCCATCGCCCTGCTGAGCTTCTTCAACCTGCTGAAGATGAGCCTGGGCCTGCACTCGATCATCTTGAGCCACGTGGTGTTCAACATCGCCTTCGTCTGCGCGGTGGTGCGCACCCGCCTCAAGCACTTCGACTATTCGATCCTCGAAGCCTCCATCGACCTGGGTGCGAGTTGGCCAACCACCCTGCGTCGGGTGCTGCTGCCGAGCATCTTCCCCGGCGTGCTGGCCGGCGGCTTGCTGGCGTTCACCCTGTCGGTGGACGAATTCATCATCGCCTTCTTCAACTCGGGTTCAGGCAGCGCCTCGACCACCTTGCCGATGCAGGTCTACTCGATGATCCGCTTCGGCGTCACCCCCGAAATCAACGCGTTGGCGACCCTGGTGATGCTGGTTAGCTTCACCGCGCTGTTCGCTTCCCAGCGGCTCAACAAGGTGCACAGCAAGCATGAAGACTAACAACGCCCCGGTGCTGGTGCTGGACAAGATCAGCAAGTCCTACGGTCAGGGCATGGCCGTCAAAGACGTCAGCTTGAGCATTCGCGAGAACGAGTTTTTCGCCTTGCTCGGTCCTTCCGGCTGCGGCAAGAGCACCTTGCTGCGCATGCTCGCCGGTTTCGAGACGCCGAGCGCAGGCCACATCTACCTGGATGGCCGCGACATTTCGCCGATGCCGGCGAACCAGCGCCCGCTGAATCTGATGTTCCAGTCCTATGCGCTGTTTCCCAACATGAACGTGCAGGACAACATCGCCTACGGCCTGGAGATGGAACGCCTGCCTAGGGAGGAGATCACCCAGCGCGTCGACGCCATGCTGGAGACCGCGCAGTTACGCGACTTCGCCCGTCGCCGGCCGGACCAGCTGTCCGGCGGCCAGCGCCAGCGCGTGGCCCTGGCTCGGGCGCTGATCAAGCGCCCGCGGGTGCTGCTGCTGGACGAGCCGCTGGGTGCGCTGGACAAGAAGCTGCGCGGCAAGATGCAGCTGGAGCTCAAGCGCTTGCAGCACGAGAGCGGCATCACCTTCATCGTGGTCACCCACGACCAGGAAGAGGCGCTGGTCATGGCCGATCGCATGGCCGTACTCAAGGACGGCGAGGTCAGTCAGTGCGGTAGCCCCAACGAGCTTTACGAATATCCGCAGAACCGCTTCGTCGCCGACTTTATCGGCGTCAGCAACCTGATCGAAGGTCAGCGCATCGGCGGCGACCAGGTGGATGCCGGCGGGCGCTTGCTGAAGATCGAACCGACCGCCGCAGTCATCAGCGGCAACGTCGCCCTGGCCCTACGCCCGGAGCGCCTGCAGGTGCTCGGTGGCGACTCGCCGCGCTGCGACAACGAGGTCGACGGCCAGGTGGTCGAGGTCGCCTACCACGGCTTGGACACCAACCTGCACGTGCACACGCCGGTCTCCAGCAAGCCGCTGATCGTGCGGGTGCCGTCCTCGCAGCATGAGTTCACCAGCTTTATCAGCGGCATGCCGATCCGCCTGGGCTGGAATGCCCGGCATGCGCGCGTGCTGGCTTGCTGAATCAGAACAACAACATCGGGAGTCCAGACCATGAGTGAACGCAAAGTCATCGCCTTCTTCCCCGAGGCCGCCTACGGCCCGGCGCTCAATTCCGTTGGCATCGCCCAGGCCTGCGAGGCGTTGGGGCACAAGGCGGTGTTCCTCACCGACCCGGGGATGACCGGGGTGTATTCCGCCTACGGTTTCGAAGAGCACTACGTGAATATGTCTGAGCCGATGCCGGCCGAGGAGATGGCGCGCTACTGGAGCGATTTCATCAACGGCCACATCCCCAACTTCGGCAAGGAGCCGATCGACCAGCTCGACAACTATGTGAAGGAATGCTGGGCGGCCATCGTCGAGACCAGCAAGTGGGCGCAGAAGGAGCTGCCGGCGATCCTCGACCGGATCAAGCCGGACCTGATCTGCGTCGACAACGTCATCCTTTTTCCAGCCATCAAGCAGTACGGCAAGCCCTGGGTGCGGATCATCTCTTGCTCGGAGAACGAGGTGGAAGACCCGGATATCCCGCCGTACCTGTCGGGCATGAGCATCGACGACAAGGCCGGCCACGCGCGTTTCCGCGCCAAGTTCGAGGAAGTGATCGCACCGATCCACGCCGACTTCAACCGCTTCCTCAACGAGTGCGGCGAGCGTCCCTATCCGCTGGGCACCTTCTTCGAGGAGTCGCCCTGGATGAACCTGCTGCTCTATCCGGACCCGGTCAAGTTCGAGCGCCGCTATCCGCTGCCGGCCCGGCGCTTTCATTACCTGCAAGGTTGCGTGCGCCAGGACAAGGCCTATGAGATCCCCGCGTTTCGGGCCAACAACGACAAACCGCTGCTCTATGTCAGCTTTGGCAGCCTCGGTTCCGGCGATGTGGGACTGCTTAAGCGCCTGATTGCCAGCATCGGCCAGCTGCCGTACCGCGCGCTGTTCAACGTTGGCGAGCATCTGGAGGAATACAGCGAGCTGCCGGACAACGTCATCGTTTCCAACTGGTACCCGCAGCCCTCGGTGATTGCCCAGGTCGATGCAGTGATCCACCACGGCGGCAACAACAGCTTCACCGAGTGCCTGTACTTCGGCAAACCGGCGATCGTCATGCCCTACGTCTGGGACGGCCACGACAACGCCATGCGCGCCGAGGAGAGCGGTCACGGTTTCCGCATGCACCGCAGCAACTGGGCGCACGCCGAGCTGGCCGAGAAGCTGGCGCTGTGCGTCAGCGACGCCGACATGGCCGCGCGCCTCAAGCGCACCAGCGCCTATATGACCTCACGCAAGGGCCCGGAAGACGCGGCCAAAATCCTCGATGGAGTGCTGAACAATGGCTGAAGCCATCCTCCAATCCAGCGCGCCGCGCATCGTCGGCGCCCGTGACTACGCCGACCTGGTTGACTGGGGCTACCAGTCCGACGCCATCGCCGGGCAGTCGCACTCCAGCGGTCGCCTGCTGTTCAAGGGGCCGAACAACCGCCCGGAAGTCGGCCTGTGGGTGTGCACCCCCGGCACCTGGCGCCTATCGATCCCGCGCGACGAGCTGTGCCACTTCCTCTCCGGGCGGGCCATCTACCGTCGCGACAACGGCGAGGTGATCGAGGTCGGCGCCGAGACCCTGGTGCTGTTCCCCGCCGGCTGGACCGGCGAGTGCGAGGTTGTCGAGACCCTGCGTAATACCTACATGCTGGTCTGAGCCGGCTGAATCTGCCGCGCCTGAGCGGGCGCGGTTTCGTTTGCAGAAAGTGAGTACACGACCATGAAAACCCCCGTTATCCATCGCCCCCTGAGCGTCACCGAACTGAAGGACTGGGGCGTGATCCCGACCATGCTCGAAGGCGAGTCGCACATCAGTGGCGTGGTGTTGCACAAGGGCCCGCAAGGCCAGTCGGAATGCGGCATCTGGCACTGCACGCCGGGCAAGTGGTTCTGCCATGTAACCAGCGACGAGTTCTGCCACTTCCTCGAAGGCCGTTGCACCTACGTGCACGAGTCGGGCGAGGTGATCGAGATCACCCCGGACACCGCTGCGTTCTTCCCCAAAGACTGGAAAGGCGTGTGCACCGTCCACGAGACGGTGAAAAAGGTCTACATGATCCGGTGATGACATGAACCAAGCCCTGCCTACTCAAGCCGCAGCCGACGACGCGCGCGCGGTCCAGCGCGCCGCTTTTCTCGCCCAGCATGGCCACGGCGCCACGCCAGTGCTGGCGTTGCCGGCGGACGCCTCGGCGCGCCGCTACTTTCGCCTGGACGGCGCCGGCCTGCTGTTGATGGATTCGCCGCCGGCCAGCGAGCCGCTCGGCCCTTACCTGCAGGTGGCCGAGCTGCTGCACTGGCTGGGCCTGTCGGCACCGCGGGTGCTGGCGGCCGATGCGGCGGCGGGGCTGGTATTGGTCGAGGACTTTGGCCACGCCACCTACACCCGCCTGCTGGCGGCCGGGCATGCCGAGCAACCGTTGTACGAGCTGGCGGTGGATTGCTTGGTGCAGCTGCACCGGGCGCCGGCCAGCCATGGCGCCTCCTTGCCGGCCTACGACACGGGGCGGCTGGCGGCGGAGTTCGGCTTGTTTATCGACTGGTATGCGCCGCTGCTGGTCGGCCCCGAGCGGGCTGCCGCATTGCGTGAGGACTACCTGCAACTGTTCGGCGGGCTTTGTGCAGCGGTGGCCGAGCGCCGCGAGGCCGTGGTGCTGCGCGACTTCCATGTTGACAACCTGATGCTGCTGGAAGGCCGCGAAGGGGTTGCCGCCTGCGGCCTGTTGGACTTCCAGGATGCCCTGCAGGGCGCGGCGGCCTATGACCTGATGTCGCTGCTGGAAGACGCCCGTCGCGATGTGCCGACCGCGCTGCGCGCCAGGCTGCTGCAGCGCTACCTGGCGCAACGACCGCAACTGGATGCCGCGCGCTTTATGGCTGACTACGCGGTGCTGGCCGCCCAGCGTCACGCCAAGGTGCTCGGCATCTTTGTACGCCTGGCCCAGCGCGACGGCAAGCTCGGTTATCTCGACCATTTGCCACGCACCCTCGGCCTGTTTTCGCAGGCCCTCGATCATCCCGCGCTGCAGCCGCTGCGCGATTTTCTCGATCAGCAGCTCGCGCCCTGGCGCGACGCTCTGCCGGCCAGCGCGATTGCCGCGCTGCGCGCAGGCACCCTTCGACTGCCCAAGGAAACGCCATGAGCACCTTCACCTGCGACAAGCCGCTACGTTTTATCAGCCCCGACTACCAGACGCCGGCCACCCAGCGCCTGCGCGAGATCTTCGACCCGGCGAACCAGCAGCTGGTCGGCACCATCGGCCTCGGCGATGCGGCCGACGTGCAGGCTGCCATCGAGGCGGCCAACACCGCCCAGCAGGGCTGGCGCCAGACCGATGCCAAGAGCCGCGCGGCGCTGCTGCACCGCCTGGCCAATGCCATCGAGAGCGATGTGGAGTGCAACCGCGAAGCGGCGCGGTTGATGACCCTGGAGATGGGCAAGCCGTTTCCGGAGGCCATGGGTGAGTTGGCCAACTGCGCGCCGATCTTCCGCTACTACGCCGAGATGGCCCGCGACGAGGCCGGCAAGGTCGCCGGCACCACGCAGATCGGCTCCTTCCAGCATGTGCGTTATGAACCTTATGGGGTGAGCGTGCATATCATGCCGTTCAATTTCCCGATTTTGCTGATGTGCTGGACCGTGGCGGCGTCGCTTGCCGCCGGCAACGCCTGCATCGTCAAACCGGCAGAAAGCACCAGTCTGTGTACCCTCAAATTTATGCAGCACTTCCGCACCCTGCCGGCCGGGCTGGTGTCCTGCGTGCCAGGTGATGCACAGACCGCGCAGCTGCTGGTGCAGTCCGAACGCACCCATGCGGTGGCCTTCACCGGCAGCGTCGGCGCCGGCAAGGCGGTGGCGGTGGCCTGCGCTGAACGGATGAAGCCGGCGGTGATCGAGGCCGGTGGCAGCGACCCAATGATCATCAGTAAGCATGCGCCGCTGGAGGTCGCCGCCGCCGGCGCGGTGACCGCGGCCTTCCACCTGACGGGGCAGATCTGCACCTCGGCCGAGCGCTTCTTCGTGGTCGACGAGATCCACGACCAGTTCGTCGCCCGCTTCGCCGAGAAGACTCGTCAGCTACGCATCGGCCATGGCCTGGAGCACAGCGAGATCGGCCCGCTGGTCAGCCAGGCCGCCCGCGACAAGGTCATGGGCCTGGTCGAGGACGCGGTGGAGAAGGGCGCCACCGTGGTCTGCGGTGGGCGCATTCCGCCGGGGCAGGACTGCGGCTGGTTCTATGAGCCGACCATCCTCACCGGGGTCAACGCCAGCATGAAGATCTTCCATGAGGAGTGCTTCGGCCCGGTGGCGGCGATCTGCCGCGTCGCCGACTTCGACGAAGCCGTGCGCCTGGCCAACGACTCGCCATTCGGTCTGGGCGCCTCGCTGTTCTCCACCGATCTGGCCGAGGCCATGGAGGCCGCCGACCGCCTGGAAGCCGGCATGGTTTGGGTCAACAACCCGCTGATCGACAACGACGCGCTGCCCTTCGGTGGCTGGAAGATGTCCGGCATGGGCCGCGAGCTGGGCCGCCAGGGCCTGGATGCGTTCCGCCGCTCGAAGATGGTGATCATCGACCACCAGCCGCAGATCCAATCGTGGTGGTACCCCTACGCCGACGACGCGTTCTATCGCGGCTGAGCCAGGAGCGCGCCATGCCTATCAGCTTCCCAGTAGCCGCGGCCGAACGCCGCGCGCAGGCCGACTGCCATCGCTGCGGGCTCTGCAGCATGAGGGCAGGGCGATGATTCACTATGGCGCCGGCCAATCCATGCACAGCCAGCAGGCCTTCAACCTGTGCCTGCTGCAGCTGGGGCGCCTGCCGCGTGAGCGCGGGATGTCGCAGTTTGTCGCCGATGGTCTACGGGCCTTTGGCCAACTGGTGCCTTTCGCGTCGGCCTGGTGGGGTGAGATGTCTCAGGCGGATGGCAGTGCGCCGCCGCAGAACTGGGTGCACGGGCGGATCAACCTGAGCGACTCGTTCGCCGCCGACTGGAACCAGGTCGCCGGCAACGATCGCTTCTCCCACGGCACTCTGAGCCGGCCGGGGGAGATCGTGCGCGCCAGCGGCTTCAGCGACCCCTGCGCAGCGGTCAACGCCTTCGCCCGTCGGCATGATCTCTACCACCTGCTATGCATCACCTTCGAGCTGCCGGAGAGCGGCCTGATGTTTTTCGTCTGTCTGTACCGGGGCGAGACGGAGCAGGCCTTCAGCGACAGCCAGGCGGGTCTGTTCGCCTCGTTCTGCGAGCATCTGCTGCAGCTCTGGCGCTTTCAGCTGCAGGATCTGCTGCGCCTGGCTCCCTGCGCCGCTGCCAGCGATTTCGCGGTGGCCAACCTGGACGGCAGCTTGCTGTATGTCGGCGCCCGGCTGTGTCACAGCATCGCCGCTGTGCATCCCGGCTGGAACGGTTCGCTGCTGCCCGGCGGCTTGCTCAAGCAACTGCCCGCAGCACCCTGCGTTGTGCGTCTGGGGCGGGCGACCCTGACCCTGACGCGGGTCGGTGAGCAGGTGCTGCTGGCGCTGCAGGCGCCCTCGCGCAGCACCGCCCTGGCACCCCGCGAGCGCAGCGCCGCCATGCTGTTCGCCGCCGGTCACTCGTACAAGGAAATTGCCCGGATGCTGGCCTTGAGCCCGGCGACCGTACGCACCTACCTGCGCAATTGCTACCTGCAGCTGGGCGTGCGCAGCAAGGTCGAGCTGGGCGTCATCCTGCGCCTGCCGCTGGCGGCCGAGCCAGGCCAGCCCCGCCTGCGCCAGGGGGCGAGTAATCCTGCTGTCCCTCCTCATTTGTAGGGGGCCATCGCGCGGTTCGGCTCGCTAGGCTGGGCTGGCTGCCAAAGGCAGATGCGCTGGTCGTTGCGGACCACGCCCTGAACACTCACAGAGGTGCAGAATTTGAAACGCTCGACATTATCTTTAGCGCTTGCCAGCACGACCCTCTCGACCCTGGCCCTGCTCGGTTGCCAAAGCGCCAGCACGCCAGCGGCGGACCTGCTGCTGCGCAATGGCTACGTGTACACCGTCGATGGCCAGGACTCGGTGCAACAGGCGGTGGCCGTGGCCGCCGGCAAGATTGTCTATGTTGGCGACGACCAAGGCGCTGCCGCCTACGTCGGTAGCCAGACCCAGCAAGTCGACCTCGGCGGGCGCATGCTGATGCCCGGTTTCGTCGATGCCCACATGCACCCGGGCGACGGTGGCCGCGCCTTGTCGCTGTGCGACCTGAAGTACCAGGCGATGACCCGCGCCGACTTCCAGAAGGCGATCCAGGCCTGTCTGGATGCCGAGCCGGGCAAGGGCCCCAATGACTGGCTCGAAGTGGGCAGCTGGGACCGCATGGGCATGAACAATCTCGACGGCGACCCGGACAAGTCGACCCTGGATGCGCTGCAGACCGACCGGCCGATCTCGGTGCGCTCCACTGACTTTCATACCGTGCTGACCAACTCCCGTGGTCTGCAGCTGGCCAAGGTGAGCAAGGCCACGCCGGACCCCGAGGGCGGCAAGTTTGCCCGTGACAATGCCGGCAATCCCAACGGGATCTGCGAGGACGGTGCCACCGAAGCCATAGTCGCGGCCATACCTGCGGTTACCGAAGCGGAGAAACTGGTGCAGATCCGTCGCGCCCTGGACGCCATGCGCCAGTAGGGTGTCACCAGCTTCTTCGATGCCCTGTCTGGCCCGGAGAATGCCAAGGCCTTCACCAGCCTGCAGCAGTCGGGCGAGCTCAGTGCCCGCGCCCTGTTGTCGATCAAGCTGGACCCGGCCGCTGCCGCCAAGGACCCGGTCAAGACCATCGCCGAGGCTAAGGCCCTGGCGCAGAGCTACGACCAGGGCGCCGTTCAGGCGGCGCCCGGGGTGAACATGCGCCACGTCAAACTGTTTATGGACGGCATCATCAACGCCCCGGCCGATACCGGCGCGATGCTTGCCCCCTACAACCAGAATGCCGGTAGCGACACCGCGCCCAAGTGGGTGCCGGGCAACAATCGCGGCGAGCTGTACTACTCCGCCGAGGTGCTTAAGCCGCTGCTGCTTGAGGCGGCCAAGGCCGGCTTCGACCCGCACCTGCATGCCACCGGCGAACGCGCGGTGCGCGAGTCGCTGAACGGCTTCGCCTACCTGCGCCAGCAACTGCCGAACAGCGAAATCCGCCCGGCCATCGCCCACGCGGAGACGGTCGACCCGGCCGATTACGCTCGCTTCAAGGCCCTTGACGTGAGCGCCACCATGTCCTTGCAGTGGGCCCAGCAGGCGCCGTTCTCGGTCGATGGCACCGACGATCATATCGGCTCCGAGCGCTTCGCCCGGATGGAGCCCTCCGGCAGCATCCACAACGCCGGTGGGCGCATCACCTTCGGCAGCGACTGGCCGGTCGATCCGCTCGACCAGTTCCTCGCTCTAAAGGTCGGCGTCACTCGCTCCGGCGACCCGACTAACCCGCACAGCTATGGCCCCGACTACGCCGCCCGGCTCAACGCCGACCCGGCGCTGTCGCGCAGTGCCGCGTTGCGCGCGATCACCCGCAATGCCGCCGAGCAGCTGCATCTGGAACAGGCGGTCGGTTCGCTCGAAGTGGGCAAGTTCGCCGACCTGATCGTGCTGGAGAAGAACTTTATGCAGGTGCCAGAGGAAGAGCTGGCGCGCAATCAGGTGCTGCTGACCCTGGTGGGCGGCAAGGTGGTTTTTGCCAAGGACCCGTTCAGCAGCCTTGCCGCGCCACTGCGCACTGCAAACAAGTGAGAGATACGTCGATTCATCCATGAAAGCAGCTGCCCGACCGGCGCCCGGTAAGCACGATCCGGCAGCTGCTACCGAATCCATAACAACAAAGCTAAAGGAATCAAGATCATGAAAATCCACAAGTGCAGCGTGTTGGCCCTGGCCATAGCGGCGGCAACGAGCCAGCTGGCCTACGCGACGGATGAAGAAGGCATCGCCAGCGAACAGTTGGCGCAAGGCATGACAGGCTCCAGCCAGGCCCAGGCCAAGGGCTTTATCGAAGACAGCGACCTGACCTTGCTGAGCCGCAACATGGCTTACTACAAGAACTTCAGGAACACCGACGCGGCTAGCCAGAGCTATCGCAATGAGTGGGCCCAGGCGGAAATGCTGACCTTCACCTCGGGTTATACCCAGGGCACCGTCGGCTTCGGCCTCGACGCATTTGCCAATGGCGCGGTGCGTCTCAATGGCGGTGCTGGTACCGGTGGCAGCAGCCTATTGCCAAGCAACAACAGCCATTGCGCTGAAAATGCCTTCGGCGAGACGACCAGCTGTCAGGGGCAGGATGCCTACGGCATGGTGGGCGGTGCGCTGAAAGTGCGGATTTCGGAAACCGAGATCAAGGCCGGCGATTTGAACCCGCAGAGTCCGGTCTTTGGCACCTGGGACGGCTACCTGATGCCAGCACACACCAACGGGGTGATGTTCAGCAGCAACGAGATCAAGGATCTAGCCCTGCAGGGCGGGCATTTCACCTCGGGTAATGCGGAAAACAGCAGTAACCGCAACGGCAACCTGGGCACCACCTATGGCTATACCCGGGTCGATCGCGCCGACTATATCGGCGGTGACTACACCTTCAGCGACAGTCTGTCGGGTGGTCTGCACGCGGCCGACTATGCAGATGTCTGGCACCAGTACTACGCCGACCTTTACCACTTCTGGGCACTGGGCGAAGACACTTCGCTGCTGACCAGCCTCAACTACTACAAGACCGATGATGCCGGCGAGGCGCGTGCTGGCGAGATCAACAACGACTCGTTCAGCGCGGCCCTGGCGCTGACTACCGGTGCCCACACCTTCACCCTGGCGCATCAGCGCATCAACGGTGACACGCCATTCGACTACCTGGGTATCAGCGGCTTCGATGGCGCCGATAACGGCGTCAACGGCGCCAACCCGCTGGGTGCCTACAACGGCGGCGGTTCGATCTGGCTGGCCAACTCCTCGCAGTGGTGCGACTTCAACGCCCCCGGTGAGAAATCCTACAAGCTGCAATATGACCTTGATGCCAGCAGCCTCGGCGTGCCGGGCCTGAGCTTTATGGTGCGTTACGTTACCGGCCAGGATGGCGATGGCACAGGTGCCGATCCGCTGGGTGCCTATGCCTGGGAAAACGCTGTGGTGGATGGCGAAGAGTGGGAGCGCGATATCCAGGTGGCCTATGTGGTGCAGGAGGGGGCGGCCAAGGGCCTGTCGTTCAAGCTGCGCCAGGCCACCTATCGCGGTAACAGCGCGGCCAACATCAATGCCGGTGCCGACAACGACGAGGTGCGTTTCATCACCGAGTACCCGTTGGACATTCTGTAGTCCATAACCTCGACGCTCCCGGCGTAGCCGGGGGTGTCACCCTTTTTCTGCCGGCCAGGTCGTTGTAGCGGCCTGGCTGGCCCGGATCGAATCGCCCGACCTCCTTGCTGCCTGCTCGAGGCAGCAAGGAGGTCGGGCTGCACCACGAGGCATCTATGAGCAACAGCCTTTCATTTCCCACCCTGGCCGTGGTGCTCGCGGCCGGTCAGGGCACACGAATGCGTTCCAGCCTGCCCAAGGTCTTGCACCCGGTGGGCAATCGCCCGCTGCTTGGCCATGTACTGGCCGCCACCGGGGCGGCGGGTATCGAGCAGCTGGCCGTGGTGGTCGGCCCGGATACCCCAGCGGTGGCCGAGTACGTGCAGCAGGCGGCACCAACGGCCCGACAGTTCGTCCAGCAGCAGCGCCTGGGCACTGCCCATGCGGTACTGGCCGCACGTCCGGCGCTGCTCAGGCATGAGCAGGGCTGCGTACTGGTGCTGTTCGGCGATTCGCCGCTGATTACGGCGCAGACCCTTGAGCGTCTGCGCCAGGCCCTGATCGATGGCGCCGCGGTGGCCGTCGCCGGTTTCACCACCACTGCGCCCGGCCCCTACGGCCGCCTGCTCACCGAGAACGGGCGCCTGCTGGCGATCCGCGAGGCCAAGGACGCCAGCTCCGTGGAACTGGCGATCAATCTGTGCAACGGCGGGGTCATGGGCTTTCGCGCCGACCACTGCCTGTGGCTGCTGGAGCGCATCGGCAACGGCAATGCCCAGGGCGAGTTCTACCTCACTGACGCGGTCGAGCTGGCCAATGCCGCCGGCCTGCCGGTGGTGGCCGTGGCGGTGGCCGAGGAGGAAATTCTCGGGGTCAACGACCACGAGCAGCTGCATGCTGCCGAGCAGATCTTCCAGCGCCGTCGTCGCCAGCAGGCCATGCATGCCGGGGTGACCCTGGCCGCTGCCGACACCGTGTATTTCAGCGCCGACACCGAGCTGGGCGTGGATGTTTGCGTCGAGCCCTGTGTGGTCTTCGGTCCCGGCGTGCAGGTGGAGCAGGGCGCGCGCATCGCCGCGTTCAGCCACCTGCAGCATGTGCGCATCACCGCGCAGACGGCCTGTTAACTTTCAATTGACTCAGTGGAACCCGCGCAGATGGATATCTACCAGCACCTGTACATCGATGGGCAATGGCGACTCCCGGCTCGCCAGCAGAGCTTCGCCAGTTTCGACCCGAGTGACGAGAGCGTGCTGGCCCAGGTGCCGGCCGCCAGCGCCGAGGATGTCGACCAGGCCGTACGCGCCGCGCGCCGCGCCTTCGACGAGGGCCCTTGGCCGCGTCTGTCCGGTGCCGAACGGGCAATCCTGTTGCGCGCCATCGCCGCCGGGATTCGTCAGCAACTGCCGCAGCTCGCCGAGCTGGAGGTGCGCGACAACGGCAAGCCGCTGGCCGAGGCACAGTGGGATATCGCCGATGCCGCCGGTTGCTTCGACTACTACGCCGGCCTGGCCGAAGCCGCCGATGCCGTGCTGCGGCAGAGCATCGCGGTACCCGACGAACGCTTTAGCAGCTGGGTGGAGCGCGAGCCGGTGGGTGTGGTCGGCGCCATCATTCCGTGGAACTTCCCGCTGCTGATGGCCGCCTGGAAGGTCGCCCCGGCCCTGGCCGCTGGCTGCTGCATCGTGCTCAAACCCTCCGAGCTGACGTCGCTGACGGCCCTGGAGCTGGCGGCCATCGTGCATGCGGTGGGGCTGCCTGCCGGGGTGTTCAATCTGGTCACCGGCCTCGGGCCGGACGCCGGCGCGCCGCTGGCCGAGCACCCGCTGGTGGACAAGCTGGCCTTCACCGGCAGCGTGCCGACCGGGCGGCGGATCATGCAGGCCGCCTCGCGCGAGATCAAAAACCTCAGCCTGGAGCTGGGCGGCAAGTCGCCCTTTATCGTCTTCGCCGACAGCGATCTGGAGGCGGCGGTGGAGTGGATCATGTTCGGTATTTTCTGGAACCAGGGCCAGGTCTGCTCGGCCACCTCGCGGGTGCTGGTCGAGCGGGCGCTTTACCCGCGCTTGCTCGAACGACTGGTCGAGCAGACTCGCAAGATCTGTATTGGCCACGGCCTGGACGAGGGCGTGCTGCTCGGCCCGCTGGTCAGCGCCGGGCAGCGCGACAAGGTGCTCAGCGCCATCGCGGGCGGGCAGCAGAGCGGCGCGCGCCTGGCCTATGGCGGCGAGGTGCCGGCTGATCTGGACAAGGGCTATTTCCTCACTCCGGCGATCTTCGCCGAGGTGCCGGTGGACAGCGCGCTGTGGCGCGAGGAGATCTTCGGCCCGGTGGTCTGCCTGCGCGCCTTCGACAGCGAGGAGGAGGCGCTGCACCTGGCCAATGACTCGGTGTACGGTCTGGCTGCGGCGGTGATGTCGCAGGATCTGCCGCGCGCCGAGCGGGTGGCCCGTGGGCTGCGCGCCGGCATCGTGTGGATCAATTGTTCGCAGCCGACCTTCAGCGAGGCGCCCTGGGGCGGCTACAAGCAGAGCGGCATCGGCCGCGAGCTGGGGCAGTGGGGCTTCGACAGCTACCGCGAGGTGAAGCAGATCACCCGTTACGACAGCGCCCAGCCCTGGGGCTGGTACATCAAATAGGGCTGCCGCGCAGCAGGCTCGGAATTTTATCTACGGCAGTAGCCGCGCCTGAAGGGCGCGGTTCGTATTCATTGTGGTTCAACCCGTCGAGGTACCTTATGAGTCGCAAGTCCAGTCGTAGCAATTCCCCCCTGGCCCGCCTGTTGCGGCGTTTGCAGTGGGCCCATCAGCAATCCGAACGCAGCGGTATCCCGGTCGACGAGCTGCTTGATATCCAGCGCGAGCAGACCCGCCTGGCGCAGCTGCAACGTCAGCAACGACGCGATTTCCTCAAGACCCTGGGTGCCGGTGTGGCCGGCGCCAGCCTGCTCGGCGCCATGGGGCCGACCCTGGCCGCCATGGGTGGGCAGGGCAGCAATCCTGGGCGGGTGATCATCATTGGCGCCGGCCTGGCTGGCCTGCGCTGCGCTCACCGCTTGCAGCAGTATGGTTATCCCAGCACCGTCTATGAGGCGAGCACGCGCATTGGTGGGCGGGCCTTCACCACCCGCGGTTTCTTCGACGAGGGCATGGCCGTGGAGCGCGGTGGCGAGCTGGTGTCCACCGAGCACAGCGCGTTGCGCAATCTGGTCAATCAGTTGGGCCTGAGCCTGGAGGACGTCAATAGCGGCGCCTTGCCCGGTGGCGAAGAGCTGTACTACCTGAACAACCAGTTCTACCGCGAGGATCAGCTCGGCGCTGACTGGCGCGAGGTCTATGAGCTGTTCAAACGCACCCAGCAGGCCGCGCCCTGGCAGCCGATGTACAACAGCCATAACGCCGAGCATGCGCGTCTCGATCAGATCAGCGCGATCGACTGGCTGAGCCAGACCGGCATCGGCGCCAGCAGTCACTTCGGTCAGTTAATGCAGGCCAACCTGATCTCCGAGTACGGCCTGCCGCCGGAGCAGCAGGGCTGCCTCAATATGGTCTACCTGATGGGCTTCAACTCGATCAACCAGCCATTTCCTCTGGCTGGCACCGACGAGCGTTTCCACATAGTCGGCGGCAACGATGCCGTGGCTTACACCATGGCCAGCCAGTTGCCGGCCGGCTGTGTGATCACCGGCAAGGTGCTCACGGCTATTTCCGGCAGTGCCATGGGGCCGTACGTGTGCAGCTTTAGCGATGGCTCCAGCGATATCTGCGATCAACTGGTGCTGGCCTTACCCTTTAGCAAGCTGCGCGAGGTGGAAATGTCGCCCCTGGTGCGGGACAGTTTCTCCCCGGCCAAGCGCCTGGCGATTAACGAACTGCGCATGGGCAGCAATGGCAAGCTGCATCTCCAGTGCGGCTCGCGGCCCTGGGGGGCGCTGCGGTATGTGGATGGCCATCCGGTGCAGATGAACGGAGTGAGCTATTCCGGCGCCACTGGCTTTGTCACTGTGTGGGATACCCAGGTCGGCAAACCCACCACCGGTAGCGTGCTGTGTGACTACCTGGGCGGGCAGCAGGGGCTGGCGCTAACCACCAGCCAGCCGTTCGCCCAGGCCGCGGCCAGCGATGTGAGCAAGCTGCTGACGCAGATTGAACCGGTGTTCCCAGGCACCACTGCGGCCTATCAGGGCAAGGCGCTGGTGTCCAAATGGTCGGCCAACCCCTGGAGCAAGGGCAGCTATAGCGCCTCGGCGCTGGGCGACTACAGCCGCTTCTGGGGCGCGCAGTGGCAAAAGGATGCCGGCAACCGCATCCACTTCTGCGGCGAGCACTGCTCGCAGGAGTATTGGGGCTTCCTCAATGGTGCGGTGGAGACCGGCGAGCTAGCGGCCAAGGCGCTGGTGCAGGGCTAGTTCTACGTGGTGGGCAGGGAGGCCCGCCACGCGGTTTTTCTCTCCATGAGGCTCGTTTGGCTAGAACGTGAATCTCTGCAGCGTTAGCTTGAGTTCGACCGAATTGGCCTGAAGCCTGTCGCCAAGGCCTCTTGTCTGCTCGGCGAACTGAGCAGCCTCGTTAGCCTGCAGTGAGGCCGTGGCAAGGTTCTGGTTGATGTCCTCGGTCGCAAGCGATTGTTGTCGCGTCGCCTCCGCCACCGTGTGTCCCTGGGTGGTTATTTCGCGCAATGACGCGACGATGGCTCGCAGGCAGGCCCCGGCAAGATTGGCTTGGGTTACGGTACGGCCCGATAGCTTGTGGGTCTCTGCGATCATCGATACGGCGGTACTGCTGCTGCTGCGCAACGCCCCGATCATGGTCTGGATTTCTGCGGTGGCGTCCTGCGTGCGCTGTGCCAGCAGCCTGACTTCGTCGGCGACCACGGCAAACCCGCGTCCTTGCTCGCCCGCCCGCGCGGCCTCGATGGCCGCGTTAAGCGCAAGCAAATTGGTCTGTTCGGCGATGGAGCGAACGATGGCGAGCACCGCGCTGATTCGCTCGTTCTGCTCGGCAAGCGAGTCGATAGTGGCAACACTTTTGTCGATCAGCGTCGAGAGCGAATCGATCTCGCCGAGGGTGAGTTCGACATTCCTCAGCCCATCCAGTGCCTGAGCCTCGGCGCTGGATACCTCCCTGGCCGAGGCTTCGGCATTCTGGGCGACGTCCTGAATGCTGTAGGTCACCTCGTTGAGCGCGGTCGCGATCAGGGTAACCTGCTGTGCCTGCAGCTCGCTCTGCTCCCTGGCGGCCGTGGAGTTCTCATGGATGGCCTGCGCAGCCTTGTCGGTAGCGGTCGCTGCAACCAGCATTTCACCGATGATGCTTCGCAAGGTGGCGGTGAAACTGTTGAAGTCCTTGGCGAGTTCGGACAGCTCGTCACGGCCGTCGATTGCCAGCTGTCGGGTCAGGTCGCCGTTGCCGCGCGCGATCTCTGCCATGGCCTGCACTGTGTTTCGCAGCGGTCGCGTGATGCTGCGGGATATCAGGGCGGTGACCAGGATCAGCAGGGCGGAAAGCGCCAGGGCGAGGCTGCAGGTCTTGAACACTTCGTCTTGGAACTTCGCCTGTATGTCGTCGATATAGACACCGGTTCCCAGAATCCAGCCCCAGGGCTGGGACAGGGCAACGTAGGAAATCTTGTCTACAGGCGCTGAGCTGCCGGGTTTGGGCCAGCTGTACTCGACGACACCCTGGCCAGTAGTTTGCGCGATTTTCACCATCTCGCGGTTGAACGCCACACCCTTGGCGTCTTTCAGGGCGCTGACGTCCTGGCCTTCGAGGCCCGGATTCATCGGGTGAAGCAGCATCCGCTGCTCGATGTTTTGGATAAAGAAGTACTCGCTGCCGTCATAACGCAGGCCGCGAATCATCTCCCGGGCCTCGAGCTGGGCCTCTTGGGTGCTGAGTACGCCCTGCTGCTCCAGGCGCTGGAAGCGCTCGATGATACCGGCGGTGTTCTCCACGGCCGTCTGAATCTGGTAGACCTTTGCCGCATAGAGGCCGGCCTGGATCCGTAGCAGCACCAGGGTCATCAGCAGGGTTATGGTGATCAGGGCGATCAGCAGTATCAGCCATAGGCGTCGCTCTATGGCGATGTTTCTCAGAATCGGCATGTGGTAAGGCTCTGCACGGGGTTGAGGGTGTGGTAACCAGGCTGCGTCGGTTTGCGCTCGGGAGGCCTAGCAGCCTGTCGGACTTAACGCTGTCCTCTGGCGGGAAAGTCGGCTTTGGTCATTTTTGGCGCTATTTTTCGTTGAATAGAATGACTATTCGCCTCAAAAGAGCGCCCAAACTGCCTCAAATCAGCCTTCCCCTCGCTACGAACGGTCAGGTCCGAAAGCCCATAGGGCATGGGGCTCCTTAAGTTCGGGCGCAAAGCCGGCAGGCCGGTGCATGTTGGCCGCTACTCGATGGCCTCATACG
>JAXHOM010000010.1:0-115854 GCA_034519305.1 Pseudomonas sp. | reverse complement strand
CCAGTCGCGGTAACGCCAGATAGGGGTTAGCAGCAGGCTGAACAAGGCTGTCCACAGCAGCACTTCGAGGGCCAGGGCCAGCGTTTTAAAGCCGTCCATCAGGCCCATTAGTTCGAGCAGCTTCTTAAGGGCTTCGCCCAGGCTGCTTGCGTTGGCCGCTTCATCCGGCTTGTCACTGGCCTCCTTGGCAAAGCGCCAGCGGGTCACGCTCTCGCTGTGTTCGAAGGGCGGTTGCTCAAGCAGTTGCTTGATCGCGCTCTGCGCCGCCTGGCTGTTCAAGGGCTGCTTTAGCAGACGTGCGGCTTCTGGGCCGGGTGCCTCAGGCAGGGGTAGCGGGCAACTGGCGTTGGCCTCGTCGGTGGCTGCCCAGGCCGACGGTGCTGGCGGTAGCAGGAACAGGCCGCAGACCAGCAGTGCGACTGTGGCAATGCCACTCAGGCGCTGGCGCAGACGGCGGAAGGCCAGTTCGATGTCCCAGGCTTCGAGGGCGCTGCGACGGTTCAGGTAGAGGCTGAAACCACAGGCCACATAAACCGGCTCCCAGATGATCAGCAGCAGGGCGTACAGCAAGTTGGACAGGTGCTCCAGCCACAGCCAGCTGCCGCTGTCCGGTTCGATCAGGTTGCTCCAGCTCCAGTCCAGCTCCCACTGTTGCGGCAACAACAGGTACAGCAGGCTGAGCATCCCTAGCCACAGGGCCATTTCCACATGGCTACCGATGATGGTCAGCCAGGTGGCTGGCCGCGCCTCGCGCTGGCTGAGGACAATCAGGCGTTGGCTGCGGGCCTGGCCGTTGAGGCCTTCGAGCTGCAGCACCGGCAGGTCGAAGCTGCGGGTCAGGCTCAGCCGTCGCCAGGTCAGGCTGGCCAGCAGTTGCGGCTTGAGCAGGCCGGGTAAGGCCTGGAATGCCTGCTTGAGGGTCGGTGTGGCGCCAAACAGGGCCCTCGACAGAATGTGCAACGGCAGGCGTTCGTACAACGGCTTGAGCCACCAGAACAGCAGCATGGCCAGGCTCGGTTGTTGCCAGAGCAGCGCGCTGCAGAGGACAAACACCGGCAGGGTCAGCAGCGCCCAACTGGCGGTCAGCAGCCCGGCATGCCGGCGCGCCAGCAGCACGCCGAGGTCGCAGGCCTCCCAGGCGCTGCGCGGACGGATGGTTACGCTGGCGTCAGTCAGGCGCATGACGACCTCGTCCGGCGAGGGCAAAGTAACTCGCCAACAGCAGCCAAAGGCCGCCGCCAACGGCAAATTTAATGTTGCTGCCGATGCTGGTCATCGACGACCAGTAGGCTTCGACAAAGGCTGCCAGCAGCAGTAACAGGATGGCCCCAGCCACCAGCTGCACGCTTTGCCGCGCGGCCAGGCGCAGGGCTTCGCTGCGTGGCCAGCGACCGGGGGCGAGCAGCGCCCAGCCGAGTTTGAGACCGGCTGCACCGGCCAGGGTGATGGCGGTCAGCTCGAAGGCACCATGGCCGATGACGAACGACCAGAACGTCTGCCCGGAGCCGATCTGGGTCAGGTGGCCGGCCACTGCACCGATCATCAGGCCGTTGAAAAACAGGAAGAACAGGCTGCCCAGGCCAAACAGCAGGCCGCTGGCAAAGGTCTGAAAGGCGATGCCGATGTTGTTCATGATGTAGTAGCCGAACATCACCCAGTCATCGCCGGAGTCCCGTTCGCCAAAGCGCCCCAGGCGTGAGGCGTCGCGGTCGTACATGGCTTCCATCTGGTTGACCTGCTCGGGGTCGACCACGCTGTAGACCAGCTCGGGGAACAGGTAGACCAACACGCCCATACCCAGCAGGCTGCCGTAGAACAACAGGCTGGCGGTCAGCAGGCTGCGCCATTCGCGGCGCACCAACTGGGCAAAGCCGCCGAGCACGAAGCGAATCAGGTTGGCGCCCAAGGGACTGCGATGGCGGTACAGCTGCTGATGGCCGCGCATCACCAGTTGCTGCAGTTGCTCCACCAACAGGCTGCTGTAACCGCGTGCTTCGGCCAGGGCCAGGTGTTGGCACAGGTGGCGATAACGGCCGGCAAATTCATCCACGTGTTGGGGTTTGCTTTTGCCCCGTTCCAGGGCTTGCAGCTGCTGGGCAAATACGTGCCAGTCGCTTTGATGGCGGCTTTCAAACTGGCTCTGCTTCATGTCGGCCCCAACAGGCCGCGGGCGATACCGTTGAGCTGGGCTTGCGCCTGCTCGGGGGCGACCTGTAACGGCTCAGCCAGCAGCGCGGCGACTTCCTGGCGGCGCTCATCGGACAAGCTGCCTTGGCGCTCGGCAAAGGCAAGGATTGCCCGTTGCTCATCCAGGCTCAGGGCGAAAGGTGCAGGCAGTGGCTCAGCTGGCGGCAGCGGTGGGCGCGGGCTCGGCGTTTCCTGGTAAACCACCAGGGTGCCGGCGGCCAGATCGCCGAGGCGCTTGAACGCTGGGTGATTGAGGCAACTGAGAATGCCCAGGCCATAGGCGAATGGTAAAAAGTCGACAAAACGCAGCAGGTTACGGGTCAGGGAAGCGGCCCAGCCGACGGGCGTGCCGTCGTCATGCACCACGCGCAGGCCCAGCAGTTGTTTACCTGGCGAGCGGCCCTGGTTGAGCACCTCGAACAACACCATGTACCACCAGGTCAGCAGAAAGGTGACGATCGCCCCCAGGCCCATACCCAGCTTGCCGAGCAAGGCAAAGGCGACAAACAGCAGGCCCAGCAGCAGGCCGCGAATGGCCAGGTCGACGGCAAACGCCAGCGCGCGTGGCAGCAGACTGGCGGGGCGCAAAATCAGGTCGATGCCTTCCGGGGTTTCCACTTTATAGCGGGTGTCCAGCAGCTCGCTGGGCGCGGGGCTGGCCTGGAATCGGGAGGGGGTGGCTGTGGAGGACATCGGCAGACTGCGTCAGATAAACCGCGATGCTAGCGGTATCGGCAACACGCCGGCAAGCCGCGTGCTCTGGACTGTGCGTCGGCAAGTTACTGGCCGCTTTTGCGCCTGCTAGACTGGCGCGGTTCATCTCTTCAGGACTTCGCCGTGACGCCCAGCATCTTCTGGTATGACTACGAAACCACCGGCATCAACCCGCGCTGTGATCGGCCGTTACAGGTGGCCGGCATTCGCACCGACGAGGCGCTGAATGAAATCGGCGAACCGCTCAATCTGTATTGCCAGCCCAGCGACGATATCCTGCCCCATCCCATGGCTTGCCTGATTACCGGCATCACCCCGCAGCGCCTGGCTGAGCGGGGGTTGTCCGAGGGCGAGTTTATGACGCGCCTGCATGCCGAGATGAGTGTGCCTGGCACCTGTGGCGCGGGTTACAACAGTTTGCGCTTCGATGACGAAGTGACGCGCTACAGCCTGTATCGCAACTTCTTCGACCCCTATGGCCGCGAGTGGCAGGGCGGCAACACCCGCTGGGATCTGATTGATCTGCTGCGTACCGCCTACGCTTTGCGGCCCGAAGGCATCAACTGGCCGCAAGAAGACGGACGCGTCAGCCTCAAGCTGGAGCGCCTGACCGCCGCCAACGGCATCGACCATGGCCAGGCCCACGATGCGCTGGCCGATGTGCGGGCGACCATTGCTCTGGCGCGGCTGGTGCGCAGCCAGCAGCCGAAGCTCTACGAGTTTCTTTATAAACAGCGCAGTAAGCCGCGGGTGTTGGAGCAGATCGAATTGCTCAAGCCGCTGCTGCATGTGTCTGGGCGCTTTGCTGGGGCGCGGCATTATCTGGCGGTGGTGCTGCCGCTGGCCTGGCATCCGCGCAATCGCAATGCCCTGATCGTCTGCGATTTGCACCTTGATCCGGCGGTATTACTCGATCTGGACAGCGAAACCCTGCGTCAGCGCCTGTACACCCGGCGCGACGAGTTGGCTGCGGATGAACTGCCCATTCCATTGAAGTTATTGCACGTTAATCGGTGCCCAGTATTGGCGCCGTTAAGCGTATTACGTGAAGAAGATAAACAGCGCTTGCAACTGGATATGACACTCATGCAACAACGCGCGACTTTGCTGCGTGACAGTCAATCACTCTGGCGAGACAAGCTCCCGGCAATTTATGCCGAAGAGGCATTTGTTCCCAGTCAAGACCCGGAGCAGCAACTGTATGACGGCTTTTTCGGTGAGCGTGACCGGCGTTTATGCGAGCAAGTTCGTCGGGCCGATCCGCAAGAATTGGCGCGGGCGGTGTGGCCGTTTGATGATCAGCGCCTGAGTGAATTACTGTTTCGTTACCGTGCGCGCAACTTTGCCGACACCCTGTCAAATGCTGAAGCACAGCAATGGTTACAGTTTTGCCAGCAGCGTTTACGTGATCCTCAGTACGGGGCGCCCAATACCCTGGCGGACTTCAATAGCGCCTTGAGTGATGCACTGATCAATGCGTCCGCCAGTGAGCAAACCATTCTGTTGGCTTGGCAAGCCTATGGGCAGCAATTGCAGCAACGCTTGCAGCTGTAGATAGGGTCATTCTTCAGACAATAAAAAACGCCAGCAAGCCGGCGTTTTTTATTGTGCGGTTGGTGCGATTAGTCGAGCAGGGTAACCCAGCTTTCAACTACATCGGAGCCCCACTTGGCTTTCCACTCTTTCAGAACCTTGTGATTGCCACCTTTGGTTTCAATCACTTCACCACTGTTCGGGTTCTTGTATTGCTTGATCTTGCGGGCGCGCTTGGTAGTGGTGGTTTTGCTGGTGCGGGCTACTTTGCTGCTTTTGGCTTCCGGGTCGAGAATGGCAATGATGCTCGGCAGGGATTTTTGGTATTCAGCCATCAGTGCGCGCAGCTTGCCTTCAAATTCCAGTTCTTTCTGCAGCTTGTCGTCAGCCGACATGCTTTGCAGGCGAGCTTGAAGTTCTTTGATGGCTTCTTCTGTGGCGCGGTATTCGTTAATCAGGGACATTGACGTTTCCTAAAATGTTCGGGTGGACGATGTGTTCGTTCGGCAATACTAGTCAGACATCTTGCGCAAGTAAACATGGAGAAGGGTTTTTATATCAACTTGTCGCTATTGAATGTATGTCAAGAAATACAAATGACTCATTACAGCTGCATGTGTTGCGAGTAAATATGTCCGTATGGGGTGGATGGACTGTTTGTCCGGGCAAGTTTTCCGCGTCGCTAAGGCTCGCGTATCTCGCGAGCCTTAGCGTGTATTGAGTCTGCTGGTGCCAGTTGAGATGCTGAAGATAAATGCGCGGCCCGTTGTTCAACGGGTGCGTGTTACGCGCATGCAGTTATCAATAAGTGTGGATGTATCAGGTCGGTGGCAGGCATTAGTAATGCGGCAATTAGTTGCTGCGCTGGCCCGCGGCTGTTGCCGTTTTCTGCGTGGCTGGCGCGCAGTTGGTTATGGCGCAAGACAAGGCCGCGCCCGCGGCAACCATTCTTGCTGTAACGCGGCTCGCAATGAAACGGCAACAGCCCCTAGAATGCCCACCTTTGCTCACGTACCGGAGTTTTCTGCATGCGTACTTTTCGCCTGGTCATAGCCTGTCCGGACGGCGTTGGTATTGTCGCCAAGGTCAGTAACTTTCTGGCCACCTATAACGGTTGGATTACTGAGGCGAGCCATCATTCGGACAGCCACAGTGGCTGGTTCTTTATGCGCCATGAAATTCGCGCTGATTCCCTGCCGTTTGATTTGCCCGCGTTTCGTCAGGCTTTTGCACCCATTGCCCGTGAGTTTTCGATGGACTGGCGAGTCACCGACTCAGCACAGAAGAAGCGTGTAGTGCTGATGGCCAGCCGTGAGTCCCACTGCCTGGCGGACTTGTTGCACCGTTGGCACAGCGATGAGCTGGATTGCGATATTCCCTGCGTGATTTCCAATCATGATGATTTGCGCAGCATGGTCGAGTGGCACGGCATTCCGTTTCACCATGTGCCGGTCGATCCGCAGGACAAACAGCCGGCCTTTGCCGAAGTGTCGCGCCTGGTTGAGGCCTGCGAGGCCGATGCCGTGGTGCTGGCGCGCTACATGCAAATTCTCCCGCCGCAGCTGTGCCAGGCGTTTGCCCATCGGGTCATCAACATCCACCATAGCTTCTTGCCGTCGTTTGTCGGCGCCAAGCCTTACCATCAGGCCTCGTTGCGTGGGGTCAAGCTGATCGGTGCCACCTGTCACTACGTCACTGAAGAGCTGGATGCCGGCCCGATCATTGAGCAGGACGTGGCGCGGGTTACCCACCGCGACAGCATCGAAGACATGGTGCGCCTGGGCAAAGATGTGGAAAAAAGAGTACTGGCCCGTGGTCTACGCTTCCATTTGGAAGACCGGGTATTGGTCCATAACAACAAGACCGTGTTGTTCGACTGATCGGCGTCAGGCCATAAGGGGTTCGTAATGTTGAAATCAATCAAAGTGCGCGATTGCATGACCCGTCATCCGGTGAGCTTCCATGCTGATACGGATCTTATGCGCGCGATAGATCTACTGTTGCAACATCGCTTGTCGGCAGCGCCAGTGGTTGATGAACATGGTTTGCTGATAGGTCTGCTGTCCGAAGGTGATTGCTTGCGCGGCATGCTCTCGGGGTCTTATTACGATGCGGTGGGCGGCACTGTGGCGGCTTATATGGCCACTGCCGTGGAAAGCGTTGGCCCTGAGACGGACATTATCGAGGTGGCGGGGCGATTTATCGAAGGTGGTCGGCACCGGCTGCCGGTGGTCGAAAATGGCCACCTGCTGGGGCTGATAAGTCGCCATGATGTGCTGCGCGCGATCAAGTCCTTCGCCCAGCACGACGCGCGTTAGGATTGGGTTCTTGCGTCGCTATCTGGAGTAGAACGTGATGAGCGATCCACTGGCTCGTGGTGCGGCCTATGCACCGCAAATGATTGGTGAGGGTTGTACGCGTCGCTACGACCCTGAGGCATTGAGCGAAGATGATGGCGCTGAGTTCGCCGAGGCGGCGACTCTGTGGCAGCAATTGCAGCAGGAAGCAGCGTTGCCCGCGACTGAAGCCGCCTTGCCATTGCCTGGCAAGGCGGGCTGAGGCCGGATCAGATCCGGAAACTGTCCACCAACTGCTTGAGGCGGGTGGCTTGCTGCTGCAGGTCATCACAGGCGCGCAAGGTCGCGTGCAGGTTTTCCACCCCATGCTGGTTGAGGGTGTTGATCTCGGTAATGTCGACGTTCAGCGACTCCACCACTGAGGTCTGTTCTTCGGTGGCGGTGGCCACCGACTGGTTCATCCCGTCGATCTCGCCGATCCGTTCGGTCACGCTGCTCAGGCGTTCGCCGGCCTGGTTGGCAATCTCCACACTCTCTTCGCTGTAGCGCTGGCTTTCGGTCATGGTGATGACCGAGTCGCGCGAGCCAACCTGCAACTCCTCGATCATTTGCTGGATTTCCTGTGCCGACTCCTGGGTGCGGTGGGCAAGGTTGCGCACTTCGTCGGCAACCACGGCAAAACCACGGCCGGCTTCGCCAGCGCGGGCAGCCTCAATGGCGGCGTTGAGGGCCAGCAGGTTGGTTTGCTGGGAAATGCTTTTGATCACCTCAAGGATCTGGCCAATATTCACCGTTTTGCCGTTGAGGCTTTCGATGTTGCTGCACGAGGCGCTGATCTTGCCCGACAGTTCGCTCATGGCAACGATGGTCTTCTGCACCACCTCGCGGCCATCTTCGGCCAGATGGCGGGCATCGGAGGCCTGATTCGAGGCTTGCGCGGCGTTGCGGGCAATCTCCTGGGCGGCAGCGCCGAGCTCATTGATGGCAGCGGCCACGCTGTGGGTGCGGTTGGCCTGTTCGTCGGAGTTGGCCATCGATGATGTCGAGGCGTTGACTACCAGCTTGGCCACTTCGTTGAGGCGGCCGGTGGTTGAGGACACTTCGCGGATCGAGCTGTGAATACGCTCGACAAACTTGTTGAAGGAGCCCGCCATCTGACCGAATTCATCTTGCGAATGAATCTCCAGGCGCTTGGTCAGATCACCTTCGCCCTGGGCGATGTCCTGCATGGCTTTACCCATGATGCGCAAAGGGCGCATCAGCACCTGAATCAGCAAGCTGAGCAGGAAAATGATACTGACCACCGCGATGACCATGGCGATGATGGCCGAGGTGCGGAAGGTGCTAAGCATCGCGTAGGCTTTGGTTTTGTCGATGCTCAGGCCAACATGCCAGGTCACGCCTGGCAGGCCTTTGACCGGGGCGAAGGTCAGCAGGCGGGTCACGCCGTCGAGTTCAACCTCGCTGAGCTCCTGGGTGATGCGCGGGGTGTCTTTGGGGAACACGTCGCGCAGGCCTTTCATCACCAGGTCCTGGTTTGGATGCACCAGAATCTTGCCGTCCGAGCTGACCAGGAAGGCGTAGCCCATGCCGTGGAAGTCCAGGGAGTTGATGATCTGCACCAGGGTCTGCAAACTCAGGTCGCCACCGACTACACCGGCCGATTGCGACGGGGTGGCGATGGTGATGATCAGTTGTTTGGTGGCTGCATCGATATAGGGTTCGGTCAGGGTGGTGCCGCCAGCCGTCATGGCGTCCTTGTACCAAGGGCGTGTGCGCGGGTCGTAATCGGCCGGCATGTCGTCGTTGGGGCGCATGGTGAAGCTGCCATCGGCGCTGCCCAGGTAGCTGTAGATAAAGGTCGAGGCCAGGGCTTTTTGCTCCAGCAGGCGACTAACGGCGTCTGCCGTCGGATTGCTGGCGATGGTCTGCGCAGCGCTTTCCACCAGAAGGATGCGCCCCGACAACCAGCTTTCAATGTTGTTGGCCGTGACCGTGCCCATTTCCGTCATGTAGCTGTCCAGGTCACCGCTGATGGCATTGCGTTGCTGATAATCGCCGAACAGCGTGAACAGCGAGAAGGCAGCAGCGACCACCAGGGAGGCTGCAAGCAAGATTTTCTGGCGAAATTTCAAGTTCATGGCAATGACCGCGGTTATGTTTGTTAGAAATACGGCCTATTCAGGCGCGCAGGCTCTCCGGCTATGCTGTGTGTCTCGGCATATATCCAGTAAAGCTTTAACCCATGGGAAGGCAAGATGACTGAAAATGTCGCATTTGTACTAGGTGCCGATCTGGCAGGGCAGCCAGTGGCTCAGTCCCTGCGCTTATGTAACCGCCATGGCCTGATCGCCGGTGCCACCGGCACGGGCAAGACCGTTACCCTGCAACGCCTCGCTGAAGCGTTCAGCGATGCCGGCGTGGCGGTGTTTGCCGCTGACGTTAAAGGCGACCTGTGTGGGTTGGGCGCCAGCGGCAACCCGCAAGGCAAGATCGCCGAACGAATTGCCAGCATGCCCTGGCTGCAGCATCGCCCTCAGGCCTATCCAGTGACCTTGTGGGACGTCAATGGCGAGAGTGGTCATCCCCTGCGCACCACCCTGAGCGAGCTGGGTCCGTTGTTGCTGGGTAACCTGTTGGAGCTGAGCGACAGCCAGCAGGCGGCCCTGTATGCAACCTTCAAGGTGGCGGATCGCGAAGGCTTGCTGTTGCTCGACCTGAAGGATTTGAAGGCGCTGCTCAATCACCTGGCAGCCCATCCCGAGATGCTTGGTGAGGACAAGCCGCTGTTTACCGGCGCATCCGGCCAGGCATTGCTGCGGCGTTTGGCGACCCTGGAGCAGCAGGGCGTGGAAGCCCTGTTTGGCGAGCCGGCGCTGCAACTGGAAGATATTCTGCGCACCGAGGCCGATGGTCGTGGGCGCATTCACTTGCTCGACGCCAGTCGCCTGGTGCATGAGGCGCCGAAGGTTTATGCGACCTTCCTGTTGTGGCTGCTGGCCGAACTGTTCGAACAGTTGCCCGAGCGCGGCGATGCCGACAAGCCGCTGCTGGCGCTGTTTTTTGATGAGGCCCACCTGCTTTTTGCCGACACGCCCAAGGTCTTGCAGGAGCGTTTGCAGCAGGTGGTGCGGTTGATTCGCTCCAAGGGCGTGGGGGTGTTTTTCGTTACCCAGTCGCCGGCCGACTTGCCCGATGAAGTGCTGGCTCAGCTGGGCTTGCGCATCCAGCATGGCTTGCGCGCCTTTACTGCCAAAGAGCAGAAATCCTTGCGCGCGGTGGCTGATGGCTTTCGCCCCAATCCGGCCTTCGACACCCTGGCGGTGCTGACTGAGTTGGGCATCGGCGAAGCACTGGTTGGCACTCTTGAAGACAAAGGTACGCCTGCCATGGTTCAGCGGGTGGCCATTGCCCCGCCGCAGTCGCGTATTGGTCCGTTGAGTGAAGCTGAGCGTGCGCAATTGGTCCGTCAGTCGCCGCAAGCCGGCCGCTATGATCGGGCTATTGATCGTGAGTCGGCCTATGAGTTGTTGCTGGCGCGGGCGGCGCAAACCCCAACGGCGGCGCCGACCAAACCGGCCGAAGCGGGCGACAGCCTGACCGAGATGGCCGGCGGCATGCTCGGCAGTCTCGCCAGTCAAGCGTTGAAAACGGCGGTGCGGCAAGTCGCTACTCAGGTCGGTCGTGAGCTGGTGCGTGGCTTGCTGGGGTCATTGCTGGGCGGCAAGCGCCGTTAGCAGTTAAGCGGCGGGTGTTACTGCCAGCCGCTTAGCCAGACCTCGTCATCTTGCAGCTGGCGCCAGTCGATCTGTTCGCTGCGCCGCGTCAGCACCGCCTGCAGTTCTACCTGCAGCACGGTGCCGGCTTCATCGCATAGCAGCTCGTTAACTAAAAAGTGCTTTTCGCGGTTCTGCGGGCGGGCTGCTGTCCATTTCGATAGCAGCAGCTTGTTGGGGTTCAGGCGCCTCATCAGAGCTGCTCAAGGATGCGGCGGGCCGCTTCCTGGCCGCTGAGCCAGGCGCCTTCCACACGGCCGGACAGGCACCAGTCACCGCAGGCATACAGACCCAGATCGGCATCGGCCAGCACGCTCCATTGGTGCGCGGCAGCCGGGCGGGCGTAAAGCCAACGGTGGGCGAGGGTGAAGCTGGCTGCGGGCACGGTGCAGCCAATCAGTTCGGCAAATGCGCCCTGCAATTGTTCGATCACCGCCTCTTTGGGCAGGTCCAGGTGATGTTTGCTCCAGTGGCTGGTGGCGTGCAGAACCCAGGTGTCGACGGCCGTATCGCGACCGGGTTTGCTGCGGTTGCGCGCGACCCAGTCGAGCGGACTGTCGTGGACGAAGCAGCCTTCGACTTCGGTTTTAAGTGGCTTATCAAACGCCAGGGCCACTGCCCAGGTTGGCTCCATCACCACGCTGGCGGCCGCACTGGCCAGCTTGGGTGCAGCGCTGAGCAGGGCACTCGCCTGTGGCGCTGGAGTGGCGACGATGACATGGCTGAACGGGCCGTGGCTGTTGCCCTCGGCATCCAGCAGGCTCCAGTGCTGTTCGCCACGAAACACCTCGGTGATGCGGCAGGAGAACTGTACCGGCAGGCCCGCGAGCATGGCTCGGCAGATGGAACTCATGCGCGGAACCCCGACCCAGCGCTCCTGCTCATCTGGCGACACGCTCAGTTGGCCCTGGTGGCTGTGATACAGCTTGGGGCTCCATTGGCCGACCCAGCCGTGGGCCTTCCACTGTTGTACGGCCTCAACGAAGTGTCGGTCACGGGCAGTGAAATATTGTGCGCCCAGGTCCAGCGCGCCGGCATCGCTGCGCTTGCTGGCCATGCGTCCGCCGCTGCCACGGCTCTTGTCGAATAGCTGTACGGCATGGCCTGCTGCCTGCAGGGTGTGGGCCGCCGACAAGCCGGCGATGCCGGTGCCGATGATGGCGATAGGTGTGCTCATGGTTTACCTCATAGCTGTGGCAGCAGGTTAAGTCTTGGACGGTAATTATACAATCTGCTATTTTTGTATAAGTATGTGCGCCGCGCTTACCTGTCTACTCATCAGACTAGTCAGTGCTTTAGCTAATTGGAGGAAGATGCCATGCAGATATTGCTGACTGGTGGTACGGGTTTGATAGGTTGCGCGCTGTGCCGTCACTGGCATGCCCAGGGCCATCAGCTCGTGGTGTGGAGTCGTCAGCCCGAGCAAGTCGCGCGTCTGTGCGGCACCGGGGTGCGGGCCATTGCCCGACTTGACGAGCTGGGCGACGAACACTTGGATGCCGTGGTTAATCTGGCTGGGGCGCCGATTGCCGATCGACCCTGGACGAACAAGCGTAAGGCCGTTCTGCTGGCTAGTCGCGTGGCCCTGACGGAGCAGTTGCTGGCTTGGCTCGGAAGCCGTGCCGACCGGCCGCGGGTGTTGCTCTCCGGCTCGGCGGTGGGCTGGTATGGCGATGGCGGCGAGCAAACCCTGAACGAGACGATGGCGCCGGTCGGCGCTGACTTCGCCAGCCAGTTGTGTGCGGCCTGGGAGGCGGCGGCGTTGGCCGGTGAGGCCCTGGGCATGCGCGTGGTGTTGCTGCGCACCGGTTTGGTCCTGGCGGCCGAGGGCGGTTTTCTCGGCCGTTTGCGCCTGCCGTTCAAGCTGGGTTTGGGCGGGCCGATCGGTAATGGCCGGCAATGGATGCCGTGGATCCATCTGCAGGATCAAATTGCCCTGATCGATTTTCTCTTGCAGCACGACACTGCCCGCGGTCCCTATAATGCCTGCGCGCCGTCACCGGCCCGCAATCTGGATTTTTCGCGGGCCTTGGGCCGCGCCTGGCATCGTCCGGCGCTGCTGCCGATGCCAGCCTGGGTGTTGCGCCTGGGCCTGGGCGAATTAAGCGGCCTGTTGCTGGGTGGCCAGCGAGCATTGCCGGAACGGCTGACCGCGGCCGGTTTCACCTTCCGTTTTACCGACTTGGATGAGGCCTTGAACGATCTTCTTGGCCATAAGGATGCTGCATGACCGATCACGCGCTGTTGCTGGTCAACCTGGGTTCGCCGGCCTCGACTGAGGTGGCGGATGTGCGTCGCTACCTCAATCAGTTTCTGATGGACCCTTATGTCATCGACCTGCCATGGCCGGTGCGCCGGCTGCTGGTGTCGCTGATTCTGTGGAAGCGTCCTGCGGCTTCGGCCCATGCCTATGCCTCAATCTGGTGGGATGAAGGCTCGCCGCTGGTGGCCCTTAGCCGCCGTCTGCAAACCCAGATGCAAGGCCAGTGGCGCCATGGTCCGGTGGAGCTGGCGATGCGTTACGGCGAGCCGTCGATCGAGAGCGTGCTGCTGCGTCTGGCCAGTCAGGGCATCCGCCAGGTTACGCTGGCGCCGTTGTATCCGCAGTTTGCCGACAGCACCGTGACCACGGTGATCGAAGAGGCCAAGCGGGTGGTGCGCGCGCACAAACTGGCGATGCAATTTGCCATCCTCCAGCCGTTCTACCAGCAGCCGGAATACATTGCTGCCCTGGCCGAGAGCGCCAAGCCCCATCTGCAGACGGGCTTCGATCACCTGTTGCTGAGTTTTCATGGCTTGCCCGAGCGTCACCTGCACAAGCTCGACCCCACGGGTGGGCAGTGCTTGAAAGGGCCAGACTGCTGCCGTAATGCAACGCCTGAGCTGCTCGCCGTGTGTTACCGCGCCCAGTGCCTGCGCAGCGCCGAGCTATTCGCCGCGCAACTGGGGCTCAAGCCTGAGCAATGGTCGGTGTCCTTCCAGTCACGCCTGGGCCGGGCCAAGTGGATCGAGCCCTACACCGAGGCACGTTTGCACGAGCTGGCCGGCCAGGGCGTGAAAAAGCTGCTGGTGATGTGCCCGGCGTTTGTCGCCGATTGCATCGAGACCCTGGAGGAAATCGGTATCCGTGGCCGTGAAGAGTTCCTCGCCGCCGGCGGTGAAGAGCTGCTGCTGGTGCCCTGCCTGAATGATCACCCGGCCTGGGGCCCGGCGCTTAACAGCCTCTGCGAGCGCGCGCCGCAAGCCTTGTGACCTGCGAGTCATTCGCGCAAGGGCGCGTGCTGTATTCGCCGGCTGGATAAGGCCGGCGAACGGTATAAGCGTCGCGTTCGCTCCGGCTAAGCTGGGCGCACTTTCAACCGTCGGGTCGCGTACAACGCGGCTCAGGAGAACGTGCGTGGCGAACAACAATAATAATTCTGCTTACCCCTCCAGCCTGCGTGCCTGGAGCACCGTGGCCATCCTCATGCTGGCCTATGTGCTGTCGTTTATTGACCGGCAGATTCTCAATCTGCTGGTTGGGCCTATCCGTCGTGACCTGGTGATCAGCGATACCCAAATGAGCCTGCTGATGGGCTTGTCCTTCGCGCTGTTCTATACCGTGTGCGGCATTCCGCTGGGGCGGCTGGCGGATACCAAGAGCCGGCGCGGCTTGATTGCCATCGGCGTGCTGTTCTGGAGTGCGATGACCGCCGCCTGCGGCATGGCGCGGCTGTATTGGCAGTTTCTGCTCTGTCGCATTGGTGTCGGCGTCGGCGAAGCGGCCTTGTCGCCGGCGGCCTATTCGCTGATTGCTGACAGCTTCCCGGCCGAGCGCCGGGCCACGGCTATCAGTGTCTACTCCATGGGCGTGTACCTGGGCTCCGGGTTGGCCTTCCTGCTGGGTGGCCTGGTGATCAAGTTTGCTTCGGCCCAGGGCGATGTCTTGTTGCCGGTGCTGGGCGAGGTGCGGCCGTGGCAGTTGATCTTCCTGATCCTCGGCGCCGCTGGCGTGTTGTTTACCCTGTTGCTGCTGGCGGTGCGTGAGCCGGCGCGGCGCGGTGTGGGGGCCGGGGTGGCGGTGCCGCTGGCTGAGGTTGGGCGCTACCTGCGCGCCAATCGGCGTACGGTGCTGTACCACAACTTCGGGTTTGCCGGCCTGGCCTTTGCCGGCTACGGCAGTGCGGCGTGGATTCCGACCTTCTTTATTCGCACCTATGGCTGGGATGCCGGCCACGTGGGCGTGGTGTACGGCAGCATCGTGGCGGTCTTTGGTTGCCTGGGCATCGTCTTTGGCGGGCGCCTGGCGGACTGGATGGCCAAGCGCGGGCGCACGGACGCCAATATGCGTGTCGGCCTGTATGCGGCCATGGCTGCATTGCCGTGTGTGGCGAGTTTTCCGCTGATGGACAATGCCCTGTGGGCGGCGGCGCTGATGGCGCCCACGGTGTTCTGCCTGAGCATGCCGTTTGGCGTGGCCCCGGCGGCGATTCAGGAAATCATGCCCAGCGCCATGCGTGGCCAGGCGTCGGCCATCTACCTGTTTGTGATTACCCTGATTGGTCTGGGCATCGGCCCGACGGCGGTGGCGCTGGTGACCGACTACCTGTTTGCCGATGACCAAGCGCTGCGCTATTCGCTGCTGATCGTCAGCACCCTGGCGGTATCGAGTTCGCTGTTTCTGCTGGCCAAAGGCTTGCAGCCTTATCGCGAGAGCGTGCTGCATTTGCAGCAGTGGTCGTTGGCCAAGACGTGACAGGGGGGGGCGGGATCAGATACAGGTCTGATCCCGCGGCTTGCATTCAGTCCCGTTGGTCTGCACTCAGCGCCTTGCTGTGCCAGCCGTCACCGCCGGGCAGTAGCAGGTTGAGAAGGATGGCGATGATGCCGCACAGGGAGATGCCCTTGAGGCTGATATCGCCGGCACCTATAACCATGCCACCAATACCGAACACCAAGGTGACGGCCACGATCACCAGATTGCGTGCCTCGGATAAATCGACCTGATGACGAATCAGGGTGTTCAAGCCTACTACGGCGATGGAGCCGAACAGCAGGCAGAGAATGCCGCCCATGACCGGCACTGGAATGCTCTGCAACAGCGTGCCGAACTTGCCGATAAAGGCCAGCAGCATGGCAATGATGGCAGCCCAGAGCATCACCTTGGGGTTGAAGTTTTTGGTCAACATGACGGCGCCAGTGACTTCCGAGTAGGTGGTGTTGGGCGGGCCGCCGAGCATGCCGGCGGCCGAGGTGGCCAGGCCGTCGCCCAGCAGCGTGCGGTGCAGGCCGGGTTGTTTGAGGTAGTTCTTGCCGGTGACAGTGCCGATCGCCAGCACGTCGCCAATGTGCTCGATGGCCGGCGCGATGGCCACGGGCAACATAAACAGGATCGCTCCCCAGTGCAGTTCCGGCGCGACAAAGTTAGGTACCGCCAGCCAGGGCGCCGCTACCACGGGAGTAAAGTCGATGACCCCCAGTAACCATGACAAGCTGTAACCCACCGCAACGCCAGCGAGAATTGGGATTAGGCGGAAAATGCCACGGCCCACCACGGCGACAATCAGTGTGGTCAGCAAGGCCGACAGCGAAATGATCAATGCGGTGTCGTAGGGCACTAGTTGCGCGCTGGCATCGCCAGCTTTACCCATGGCCATGTTGGCGGCTACTGGGGCTAGCCCCAGGCCGATGGCCATGATTACCGGGCCGATTACCACTGGAGGCAGCAAGCGGTCGATAAATGCCGTGCCTTTGAGCTTTACCGCGCCCGCCAGCAGCATGTAGACAAAGCCCGCCGCTACCAGGCCGCCGAGGGTTGCCGGCAGGCCGAAGTCATTCTTGGCGGCCAGAATCGGCGCGATAAAGGCAAAGGACGAAGCGAGGAATACCGGCACCTGATTCTTGGTCACGATTTGGAAAATCAGCGTGCCGAAACCTGCGGTAAACAAAGCGACATTGGGGTCCATGCCAGTAATCAGCGGCATCAGCACCAGGGCGCCGAAGGCCACGAAGAGCATTTGCGAGCCAGCCAGTGCCTGGCGCCAGAGTGGATCGTTGAATTCACTCTGCATATTTAGGCGTCCTTTTGCTTGGTGCCGAAGATCTTGTCGCCGGCATCGCCCAGGCCCGGAATGATATAGCCGTGCTCGTTCAGGCACTGGTCGATGGAGGCTGTGAAGATCACCACGTCCGGGTGCGCCGCTTCGACCGCCTGGATGCCTTCGGGTGCAGCCACCAGCACCATGGCGCGGATTTCCTTGCAGCCGGCCTTTTTCAACAGATCGATGGTGGCGACCATGGAGCCGCCGGTGGCCAGCATCGGGTCGATAATCAGGGCCAGGCGCTCGTCGATTTCCGGCACCAGTTTTTCCAGGTAGGTGTGCGCTTCCAGGGTTTGCTCATTGCGCGCGACGCCGACGGCGCTGACCTTGGCGCCAGGGATCAGGCTGAGTACGCCGTCGAGCATGCCGATGCCGGCGCGCAGGATTGGTACCACGGTGATCTTCTTGCCGGAGATTTTTTCCACCTGCACCGGACCACACCAGCCGTCGATCTGGATATTTTCCAGGGGCAGGTCCTTGGTCGCTTCATAGGTCAGCAGGGCGCCAACTTCCTGGGCCAATTCACGGAAGTTTTTCGTGCTGATATCGGCGCGGCGCAGCAGGCCGAGTTTGTGGCGGATCAGCGGATGGCGGATCTCGAAGGTAGGCATGACGGGGCTCTCCGGCGGGGCGGGCGATTAACAAGGTTAGAGTAAAGCATTCGCCGGGCAGGCGGCGGCTGGGTGTTTTGCGGGCTTAGCGTTTATCCTGTGGCTTTGCGTTGGTCTGCGTTGGTCTGCCAGGGCTTGCCCGCAGACCAGCAGGTGAGTACCTTTGCCGGCTTTTATTTTGACACATTGATCAGGTTGTCTGCGCGCAGAGCCTGTCTACTTTGAGGAAATGCCATGTCTGTCGATCTCGCCCATATCCGCCAAGTCATGCAGGAAGCCGATTGCCTGTACCACGAAGCCGAGGTGGAAGCGGCCATCGAGAGAATGGCTGTGGTGATCAACAGCGAGCTGGCCGAGCGCAACCCGGTGGTGTTCTGCGTAATGAATGGCGGCCTGATCTTCTCCGGCAAGCTGCTGCCCAAGCTGAATTTCCCGCTGGAATTGTCCTACCTGCACGCCACCCGCTACCGCAGCGAAACCAGCGGCGGCGAGCTGTTCTGGAAGGCCAAGCCGGAAATCTCCTTTATGGACCGCGATGTGCTGATCATCGATGACATCCTCGACGAAGGGCACACCCTGGGCGCGATCATCGACTTTTGCCGCCATGCCGGTGCCAGCGCGGTGCACACCGCCGTGCTGATCGACAAGGACCACGACCGCAAGGCGCGCCCGGACCTGAAAGCCGATTACGTCGGCTTGCCGTGCATCGATCGTTTCATCTTCGGTTACGGCATGGACTACAAGGGCTACTGGCGCAATGCGCCGGGTATCTACGCGGTCAAAGGCCTGTAACTGTAATGCTTGAACCGCGCTTTCTCGATCAGGCGCTGTTTGCCCAGCTGAGCACCCAGGCGGCGGCCAGTCCGCGCCTGCGTCAGCACCATAATTTCCATCAGATGGACGAGCCCTGTCATCGCTTGGCAGTGGGCTTGCAACCGGGCACCTATATCCCGCCGCACCGACATCTGGCCGCCGACAAGGCCGAGACGCTGCTGGTGCTCAAGGGCCGTCTGGGGCTGCTGATTTTCAGCGACAGCGGTGAGGTGGTGGCGCAGCGGCTGCTGGTGGCGGGCAGTGATTGTGTCGGTGTTGATTTGCCGCCAGGGGTGTTTCACGCCCTGGTGGTGCTGGAGGCCGACAGCGTGCTGTTCGAGTGCAAGGCCGGACCTTACCGGCCGATTGGCGACGGCGAGCTGGCGCCCTGGGCGCCGCGTGAAGGTGACGCTGAGGTCGAGGCCTATCAGGCCTGGATGGTCGCGCAGTTCTGAGTGGCTGGCCTGGAGGGCATCCGGGCAACCGCTCAACTTGTCAGTCGTTGACGCTGGCCGGTTCGAGCCAGTTCAGGGCCTTGGCCCTGGCTTGTTCGAGGTTTTGCACATAGGCCAGGTGGCCTTCTTCACGCAGGATGCCGGCGCGGCGCAGTTTCAGGCGCACCCTTGATGAGGTGCCGACCAACACCAGGCCGACGCTTTGCTTGCGATAGTCACGCAGCACATTGTCCAGCGCCGCCAGGGCGGTCATGTCCAGCAGCGGCACGGCGCTGATATCGACAATCACCACCTTGACGTCGTTATTGAAGCGGCGCAGCACACTCAGGGCTTTCTCTGCCGCGCCGAAGAACAGCGGCCCGCTAATGGCGTACACCAGCACGTGCTCGGGTAAATCCTTTAGGGCCTGATGGAAGTGCCGGGGCAGGGCGGCGGTGTCGGTGAGGTCGCTCATGCGCTTGATAAATAGACCGGCAGCCAGCAGCAGGCCGACGCCGACGGCCAGCACCATGTCGAACAGCACGGTCAGGATCAGGCAGGTCAGCAGTACCAGCACGTCACTGCGCGGGGCGATGCGCAGGGTGTGCAGCACATGGCCGGCCTCACTCATGTTCCACGCCACCATCAGCAGCAAGGCCGCCAGGGCCGCCATCGGCAGGTAACTGAACAGCGGCGCCAGCAGCAGAATCGCCACCAGCACTACGCCGGCATGGATGATTGCCGCCAGCGGCGAGAAGGCACCAGCGCGCACGTTGGCGGCGCTGCGGGCGATGGCGGCAGTGGCGGTGATGCCACCAAACAGCGGTGCGATCAGGTTGCCCAGTCCCTGGCCAACCAGCTCGGCATTGGGGTCGTGCTTGCTGCCGGTCATGCCGTCGGCCACCACCGCGCAGAGCAGCGATTCGATGGCGCCGAGCATGGCGATGGCAAACGCCGGCGCCAGCAGTTGGCGAATCAGCTCAAACGACAGGCCCAGGGGCTGGCCATTGGCTGCCGGCAATTGCCAGGGCCAGGCGAAATCCGGCAGAAAGGGTGGAATCCCGGCATGCAGCACACCGTCGAGGCTGTAGCTGAAACGCTCGCCTAGGGTTGCCAGAGGAATGCCCATGCCTTCCAGAGCCAGGCCGGCAAGCGTGCCCACGGCCAGGGCCGCCAGGTGGCCAGGCACTTTCGGCACCCAGCGCGGCCAGAGAATCAGCACCGCCAGGCTCAGTGCCGCCACCAGGGCATCGCCGAGATGGGCGCTGGGCAGGGCCAGCAGCAGAACCTGCACTTGCTCCAAGTAGTGCAGGGGCTGGCTGCTCAGGCTCAGGCCGAACAGGTCCTTGAGCTGCAGGGTGGCAATCACGATGCCGATGCCGGCGGTGAAACCCAGGGTTACCGGGTAAGGCACGAATTCGATCAGGCGGCCGGCGCGGCCCAGGCCCATGGTGATCATGATCAGGCCGGCCAGCATGGTGCATAGCAGCAGACCGCCGAGGCCGAATTGTTGGGTGATCGGTAGCAGGATCACCACAAACGCGGCGGTCGGCCCGGACACGTTGAAGCGCGAGCCACCCGTGAGGGCGATCAGTGGTGCGGCCACCAGCACCGTGTACAGGCCATATTGCGGGGCGACGCCGACGGCAATCGCCAGGGCCATGGCCAAGGGGATGGCGATGATGCCTACCGTCAGGCCCGCCGCCAGGTCGCCGCGCAGGGCCTTGAATGAATACCCAGCCTTGAGGGTCTGGCGCCAGGCGGCGAACACGGGAAGCAAGGGCAGCGACATGGCGGATTCCTTCGGCAATGCCCTGAGTATAAGGGCCGCAGGTGTGTCGGCGCAGGCCTCCGATAGTTGTATTTGGCGGTGAAAACGCCCTGTTTAGAGGCTCGGCCGCCCTCTTGTAGGGCCGTCGTCAGTTGGCGGCCCTGGCTTGTGCGGTCTTCGCGGTAGGTGGTCGCCTGGGCGTCGGCCCCTGGGGTAAACTGCCGGCCCTGAAAAACCGGCCCGTTGGAGTGGATCATGCGTAAAGACAAGAAACAGGTGATTGGCGATGAAATCGGTGACGATCCGATCAAGCTGTTCCTCGCTTTCGAGCCGGTCGATGGCACCTCGCCGTCCCTGCACAAGCTGATCAAGGCCTATCGCGGTCTGCGGGTGGATGATTTCGCCCGTTTTGTCGGCTTCTTCCAGGCTGCCGGTTACGACCTGAGTGCCACCGATGCCCAGGGCCATGACTTTGTCGCCCTGATTCAGGACCAGCGTCAGGCTGCGCCCTATATCGATGTCATCAATGCCGCCCGTGCTTGAATCGCCGTTGCTGTGCCGGGCGACGTTGCTGCTGAGCATTTATCTGCTCGGCGCCTGCAGCACCCGCCCGCCGGCACAGCCGGAAGACCTGTGCCAGATCTTTGCGGAAAAATCGGCCTGGCACCAGGCGGCGCAAGGCATGACCCAGCGCTGGGGCACGCCGTCGTTCGTGACCATGGCGATGATGTATCAGGAGTCGAGCTTTCGCGAAGATGCGCGGCCGCCGATGCGCTATTTCCTTGGCGTCATCCCCTACGGTCGGCCCAGCACGGCCTATGGCTACGCCCAAGTCAAAGACGAAACCTGGGCGGATTATCAGCGCGAAACCGGCAACAGCTGGGCCAGTCGCGATGATTTTGCCGATGCCCTGGATTTCATGGGCTGGTACACCAGCAAAAGCCAGAAGGTGAATGGCATTTCCAAATGGGATGCCTACAACCAGTACCTCAATTACCACGAGGGCTGGGGCGGCTTCAGTCGCGGCAGCCATCTGCAGAAGGCCTGGTTACTGCCTGTGGCTGCCAAGGTCGATGCCCGCGCCAAGCGTTATGCCATGCAGTACCGCAGTTGCAAGGCGCAGCTGGACAGTGGCTGGTTCTAGCGGCTCTGCCTGCGACTGCTGTGCGGTGGTCGGGGTCAAGCCTACCAATGTCTAGGCATGTTTTTTTGTCCTCTGCTGAGTCTGCAGATGGCGAAAACACTAGGGGTTAGGCTTTTTTCTGCGTGATATCGACGAAAAAGAGATCAGTGACCACGGGTTGCGCACTTTTTTGCGTTAAGCAATGCGTCATTAATGGTATTGTTCGCGCCGAAAAAATCACGCCCTTATAGGGGCCTGTCCTGTGCAGAGCTGGCGGCGTCGGGAGATATCCTGATGTGTGCCAATGAACTGTTGAGCTGAGATCCTCTCCTGTTTATCTCCGGTTGAGAGTGGTCAAGGTGCATACAGGGAGCCATTAGTAATCTGGAAGTTACCTCTTCCTGGCTCCAAGGCCATCTGGCGGACAGTAATAAGCAGCTGGTGTTTGCTCATGAGGCCGAGTAACAGCAGTTGGGTGCTGCAGATTTTGATTGTGGAGATGCGGTAATGGCGCGAAACGAAAACGAAGCAGTGGATGTGGTGTTGGTTGGGGCCGGCATCATGAGCGCAACGCTCGCCGTGCTGCTCAAAGAGCTGGATCCGGCGATTAAGCTGGAAGTCGTTGAGTTGATGGATGCAGGTGCTATCGAAAGTTCCAACCCTTGGAACAACGCAGGCACCGGCCATGCCGGGTTGTGTGAGCTGAACTACACCCCGCAAGCCGCCGATGGCTCGGTTGATATCAAGAAGGCCGTCAGCATCAATGCCATGTTCGAGGTGTCCAAGCAGTTCTGGGCCCACCTGATCGAAAAAGGCACTTTCGGTTCCGCGCAGAGCTTCATCAATCCCGTGCCGCACCTGAGCTTTGTGCGTGGCGAGAAAGACATCGACTTCCTGCAAACCCGTTTTGCCCAGCTGAGCAAGCATCACTGCTTCGCCGGCATGCAGTACTCCGAAGACAAGGCCACCCTGGCCGAATGGATGCCGCTGATGATGCCCGGCCGTGAGGCTGATGAGCGCGTTGCGGCGACCCGTGCCGTCGGTGGCAGTGACGTCAACTTCGGCGCCCTGACCAATCAGTTGTTGCGCTTCCTTGCCGAGCAGGATCACACCGACGTCCAGTACAACCAGCGTGTGGTTGGCCTGGAACGCAGCGGCGCCGGCTGGTGTGTGAGCATTAAAGATGTGCTCAGCGGCGAGACCCGTAAGGTCACCTCGCGTTTCGTCTTCCTCGGCGCTGGCGGCGCGGCCTTGCCGCTGCTGCAGATGTCCGGCATTCCGGAAGGCAAGGGCTTCGGCGGCTTCCCGGTCAGCGGTCAGTGGCTGCGCTGCGACAATCCTGAAGTGGTCAGCCAGCACCAGGCCAAGGTCTACAGCCAGGCCGATGTTGGCGCGCCTCCGATGTCCGTGCCGCACCTCGACACCCGCGTCGTGGAAGGCAAGAAGTCCCTGTTGTTCGGGCCTTATGCCGGCTTCACCACCAAGTTCCTCAAGCACGGTTCGTTCCTTGACCTGCCGCTGTCGATTCGCCCGAGCAACATCTTGCCGATGCTGGCCGTGGCGCGGGACAACTTCGACCTGACCAAGTATTTGGTGGGCGAGGTTATGCAGTCTCAGGAGCAACGTCTGGAAGCCCTGCGCAAGTTCTACCCGGAAGCCAAGGCCGAAGACTGGCGCCTGGAAACAGCCGGCCAGCGCGTGCAGATCATCAAGAAGGACGCCAAGTCCGGCGGCATTCTGCAGTTCGGTACTGAGCTGGTGTCTTCTGCCGATGGTTCCCTGGCTGCCTTGCTGGGCGCTTCGCCAGGTGCCTCGGTGACGGTCTCGATCATGCTCGATCTGATCGAGCGCTGCTTCCCCGAGCAAGTGCGCTCGGAGCAGTGGCAGAGCCGCTTGCAGGCGATCTTCAAGGCCACCGGCAAGGTGCTGGAAACCGATGCCGAGCTGTATCGCAGCGTGCAGGCCCGCTCCAACGAGTTGCTGGGGCTGGTTAGCGACGTTTGATCGCTTAGTGCATGAGCAAAAGCCGCCCTCCGGGGCGGTTTTTTTATTCCCGCACTCTTTTGCGCTACTGCCCGGTGCACGGAACCCCGGCGGTTCGCACGGGTCACAGCACTGCGCGGCTGTAAGCCTGCAACCGCCATGGTTATACTGCCGGCCATCGCGTGCCCACCCTTGGAGATGATGAACATGCTGCATCGCTTGTTACTCGGTTTGCTGGCCATGGCCAGTTTGACCCTTGCCGGTTGTGTCCACAGCCCGCAACAGCTCAGCCCGCAACCCGTTCTCAATACCCAGCTGGCGGCCGTTGGTCGTGGTCAGCCGGTGGTGGTGCGGGTGGTGGATGGTCGTCCGTCGCCAGTGCTCGGCACCCGTGGTGGCATGTACCCGGAAACCAGCACCATCACGGTCGCCGGCGCGCAATTGCTGCCACAGCTGCAGACTCAGGCAGAAGCCGCCGTGCGCCTGCTGGGCTTTACCCCGACGGCGAATGCCTACAACGCGCCGCAATTGACCCTGACCCTCAGCGAGCTCAAGTACCAGTCGCCCAAGGAAGGTCTGTACGTCACCGAAGCCACCATCAGCGCCACCTTCCGGGTTGATGCGCAAAATGGCGGGCGCCGTTACAACGGCCGCTATGGGGCGTCCATGGACCAGCGCTTTGGCATGGCGCCTAATCAGCAGACCAACACCAAGCTGGTTACCGAGGTGTTGAGTGATGCCCTGAGCCGGGTGTTCAAGGACCCGACCATTGGCCAAGTGCTCGGTCAGTAACGCTCGAATATAAAAAAGCCCCGGCCAAGGTCGGGGCTTTTTTATGCGGGAAATTCAGGCCGCGGCCATATACCGCTCGGGAATGCTGAAACCGCTGCGCGGTTCGATATCCGCTAGGTCGTAGTGTTCGTGGCCGCCCATGGCGCAGTACACCAGCCAGTGATGGTCCTGAACATTGATGGACAGTTCATCGACCACGGTTTCGACATCATCGAGCGAGTCAATCAGGTAGTCGCGGTCTTGCGGTTGCGCATGCAGCATGTCGTGGTTCCTCCATGGCGAGATGAGTAGCGGTCTCGATATACGACTCAAGCTATCGCGACGAGGTTTCAACTCTAGGTCATGAAGTTGACAGTATTCAGACGGATTGGTGATAGGGCGACAACTCGTCGGAAACAAGCGTCATAAGTGCAGGCCTTAGGTAGACTCCGCCGCCGTATTGACCCGCCCGTTCCCAGGGCTGGGCACTAGACTGTGGTGTAGGGGCAGCGCCCGCTGGGCGTAGCCACTGAGGCGGAGAGCAAACATGTCGTTGCAGGCGCTTTACGCGGTAATTACCGCCCACCCTGGGCGTTGTCTGAATTTGTTGGCGCTGTTTTTTGCCTGTGCGGGCGCCTGGCTGTTGCTGGCCACTCGCCAGCGCGAGTTGCGCGCCGAGGCTCAGGTGAATGGGCCGAGCGATGGTCACGGCGAAGCCGTACTGGACGCCGAGCCGACCCTGCGCCTGAATCGATTCTTCTATCAATTTGGTTTTGCTTGCCTGGCCATTGCCCTGCTGTTGTCCTGGGACAGCACCCGGCTGTAAACACCCAGGCTGGACACGATAACGGCGACCCTAGGGTCGCCGTTGTCGTGTCTGCGGGCCGCTCTTTACAGCGCCAGGCCGGCCTTGATGCGGTACTGGTTGCGCACCGGGTTGGCGTATTGCATCACCAGGTAAGGCTGCTGCTCGGGCGGGCAGGCGTTCAGGCGTTTCTGCCATTCGGCCTCGGCCTTGGCCAGCTCGGCCGGGGCAAACAGCTCGGCGGCGGTCGGCACCTGCAACTGCGGGTCGCGTTCCTGCCACATGGCGTAGGCCAGGTAATGCACGGGGAACAGGCGATAGCCGGCGAGGATCTGCCGGTCCATCTCCGCCGCCAATTGCTTGGTGTCGGCAAAGTCCTGGCTGATGTGTTCGGCAAAGTTGATATGCACGCGGCCTTTGTAGCCGGTGATGCCCTGGGCAATGCTGAGGTCGTCTTCGCCCTGGCTCTTCTCGTAGCTGCCGCTGCTGGCGCGGATATACAGCTCGCGGGCCTTGGCCTGGTCGCAGGGGTCGTATTCGTAGCTGATCGACACCGGCGTCAGCTTGAGGCTGCGGATCACCTCGGCGAATGGCTCGTCCTTGCGGCTCATGTGGAACATCTTGAGGATCGCCGAATCAGTACGGTCATTTCCGTCCTTGGCGCGGCCCTCGGCCTGGGCGATCCAGATCGATTGGCAATCATGGCGAATCGAGTGGTTGATATAGGCCGACAGCAACTGGAACGCCGCCAGCTTCTCCCGGCGGCCACTCAGGGAGCGGTGCACGATAAAGCTCTTGTTCAGGCGCATCAGGTCGCTGACAAAGGGCTTTTGCAGCAGGTTATCGCCAATCGCGATGCGCGGTGTCGGGATGCCCGCATGGTAGACCGCGTAGTTGACGAACGCGGGGTCCATGACGATATCGCGGTGGTTGGCCAGCAGCAGATAGGCACTGCCTTTCTGCAGGCGCTCCACGCCGCTGTAGGTCACGCCGTCGGTGGCGCGCTCGATGGTGCGGTCGACATAGGGTTCGACCCGGTCCTGCAATTGCGCCACCGAGTGGATGCCGCGCAACTCACGGCGCAAGCGATAGGCTATAAGAGGTCTAAGCAGCCAGCCGAAGGAGTTGGCCAGGCGCGGAAAGCGAAAGTGGGTGAGGATCGATAGAAATGCGGAGTCGCCCAGCAGGCGTTCCAGCACCGCCGGGACTTCGGCGTCGGCGTAAGGTCGGATGGCATCGAATTCGCCCATCATGTTCTCTTGTTGTGGTGTCGGCAGGGGGAGAGTGTGTTCGTGAACGCTTAGGTTGGCGATGATCTCGAACAAGTCTTCAGCAGTTTGATCTGCTGTTAAGGCTGCACATAGACCACGAAGTATACCCGCAAGTCACACGGAGGCTGCGATGCTGGAATCTCAGGACTATCAGTGCCCTTATTGCGGCGAGCCAGTAGAGGCGTTGCTGGATCTCTCGGGCGGCGATCAGCAGTACATCGAGGATTGCCCGGTCTGTTGCCGGCCGATTCAGTTCGAGTTGCAGACCGATGGCGACAGTTGGGACCTGCAGGTACGTCGGGAGGATGACTGATGCAGCGGGTCTACGAACCGGCCGACTTGCTCGAAGCCGAGCTGTTGCTGGCCATGCTCGCCAGCGAAGGGGTCACGGCCCACCTCAGTGGCCGCCACCTGCTGGGTGCCATGGGTGAGTTGCCGGTCAGTGGCTTGCTCGGTCTGCAAGTAGCCAACGAGCAGGCCGAGCGCGCGCGGCTGCTGATCACTGCGTACAATGCCGCGCAACCGCTGGACAGTGACGAACCGGTCGAGATTGCCGGCGTTCTGCTCTGTTGAATCCTTTTGCTTGTTGAGTGTTGTCACCCCTTATGTGTGGACGCTATGCCCTGTTTCGCTGGCCGCCAGCGCTGACCGCCTTGCCCGGCTTTCCGGCCGACCAGCAGCCGCACTGGAATATCGCCCCCGGCGCTCATGTGCTGATGGTTCGCCATGAGGCCGGCCAGCGCCATGCCGCTTCGGCTCGCTGGGGGCTGACGCCGCCCTGGCTGACCGACTGGTCGCGCACCCCGGCCCAGGCGCGGGCGGAAACCCTGGCCGAACAACCGATGTTTCGTGAAGCCTTCCACCAGCGCCGTTGCCTGCTGCCTGCCAACGGTTTTTACGAGTGGCGCGGTGCGGTGCGCAAGCGCCCGTATTGGCTGACCCATGAGACCTCGCCGCTGTATTTCGCCGCGATCTGGGAAGCGTATCCAGTGGAGGGGCATACCTACCTGAGCGTGGCCGTGGTGACCCAGGCGGCCGCCGATCAGCGTCGTCCGCTGCTGCTGGATGAGGCCGGGCAGGAGGCCTGGTTGGCCGCCGACACCTCACCCGCCGAGCTGCAGGCATTGCTGGCCAAGCCGCCACTGGCAATGCGCGAGCGGGTGCTGGCCAATCTGGTCAATGATCCCAAACTGGATGCGCCGGAGTGCCTGACACCGGCGTGATTGGGGTTGGTGACAGCGTTGCCCAGATAGTGTGTTTATTCTGGTTTGCGGTGTGTACGAGGGGATCTTTTCCCCATTTTCGCGGCTAAACCCCCCCTTCCGGCTTACCCTTTTCTTCCTCAGTTTACAACCACGTAATTTTTTCAAAGGCAGAAAAAGGAGCCCAACTGGGCTCCTTTTATATTCAGTTATCCGCTCAATCAGACGCGGAACTGGTTGATCAGGCGCCGTTGTTGTTCGGCTAGTTTGGTCAACTCGGCACTGGCCTGGCTGGCTTCGTCGGCACCGCTGGCCACTTCATTGGCCACTTGGCCGATATTGGTGACGTTGCGGTTGATGTCTTCGGCCACCGCGCTTTGCTCCTCGGCGGCGCTGGCGATCTGGGTGTTCATGTCGTTGATCACCGACACTGCCTGGGTGATGGACTCCAGGGCCTGAGCCGCTTCGGCCGCATGCTTGACGCTGTCGTCGGTTTTCGCCTGGCTGTCTTCCATGACCTTCACCACTTCACGGGTACCGTGTTGCAGTTGCTGGATCATGGCCTGGATTTCTTCGGTGGCTTGCTGGGTTTTCTGCGCCAGGTTGCGCACCTCGTCGGCCACCACGGCAAAGCCGCGGCCCTGTTCGCCGGCACGGGCCGCCTCGATGGCCGCGTTGAGGGCCAGCAGGTTGGTTTGCTCGGCAATCCCGCGGATGGCCACCAGGATGGCGTTGATGTTCTCGCTGTCCTTGGCCAGGGTTTGCACCACGGTCACCGCGCGGCCGATTTCACTGGCCAGGGCGGCAATCGCCTGCGAGGTGCTGTGCACAATGCTCTTGCCGTTGTTGGCGGCCTGGTCGGCATGGTTGGCGGCTTCGGCGGCATGGGTCGCGTTGCGCGCTACATCCTGAGCGGTGGCGGTCATTTCATGCACGGCAGTGGCGACCAACTCGATCTCCTGCATCTGCTTCTGCATGCCCTGGTCGGTACGGATGGCGATGTCGGCGGTGTGCTCGGAGGAGTCGCTGACCTTCTGCACCGAGGTCACCACCTGGCTGATCATCACCTGCAGCTTGCTCAGGAAGGTGTTGAAGCCATTGGCGATGGCCCCCAGTTCGTCGACGCGATCCGTGCTCAGGCGGCGGGTCAGGTCACCTTCGCCCTGGGCGATGTCATCGAGCATGGCCACCATCTGCTTCAGCGGCCGGGCAATGCCGTAGCCCACGAACCACACCACAACCAGGCCGAGGCCGGCGATCAGCAGGCCAACCAAGGCCATGCCGAAGGTGTCCTCACGGCTTTGCTCCTGCAGTTCGGCTTGCAGTTTCTGCAGGTCACCCATCACCGCTTGCAGTGGCAGTTGCAGCATCAGGGTCCAGCGTGCGTCGGTGTTGCTGATGTTGAAGGGCATGAATACCGTGATCAGGCCTTCGTCAGTATTGGTTTTATAGAACGGCTGTCCTCCACTCAACTGCTTGAGGTCGTTCAAGTCGCCGGCGCTGAGAATCTTGCTGCCCGGCTGGCCGAGGCTATTGGCGTCCTTGGTGTTGGCTACTACGCTGGCGTTGGAAGAAAAAAGCGCCAGTTCGCCGGCACCGTCGTACAGCTGTTTGTCGGCCTGCTTGAGCAGGTCCTGGATAAAGTCCAGGGCCAGGTCGTTGCCGGCTACCCCAAGAAACTTGCCATTGACCACAATGGGCGCGTTGAACGAGGCGGTCAGCACCATCTTGCCGTTGAACTCATACGGCGCCGGGTCGATCACACAGTCCTTCTTGGTGCGTTTCGGGCACAGGTAAAACGAGCCCTCGGGCACGCCGGTGGGCAGGAGTTTGTCGCTTTCCATCATGGTCGCGCTCAAGGGCGCAACTATCGGGGTGCCATCGGGCTTGCGGTACCACCAGGGCATAAAGCGCCCGGTCTCGTCGTAGCCGGCGTCGGTCTGGCCCTTGTACAGGTCATCGTTGCCGTCGAAGGCGCCGGGCTCCCAGCCGATATAGAAGTCCAGCAGCTTGGGGTTGCGCACCAGAGCTTGCTTGGTCAGATTGGAAAGTTCTTCACGGCTGATATTCAATTGCGCGGCGCCGCTTGCATCGATCTGAGCCATCAGCATGTTGGTGCTGGCCAGCTCGCGGGCGGTGGTCAGGGCGTATTCCAGCTCACGTTGAATCTTGCTGGCTTGGGTATCGGCCAGGGCAATCAGGCGTTCGTTGATGACTTTTTCCAGCAGCGCCTGGGTGCGTTGTTGCACCAACGCTTCGGTTCTGGAGCCGGCAAACAGTGCATACAGCACTAGGGCCACCACCACGACCAGTACACTGGCACCGGCCAGAGCTGCCACAGAAAACTGGATGGATTTGAATTTCATGGGAACTCCAAGGTCTACGGGTTACGCCTGTCCTTGGCATATCGGCAGTGATGTAACAAAGCATTAGCTTTCTAATAGCAAAGAGTGTTGTTGGCGATCATGCAAGTGCATGGTTGCTGTGATTGAGTCGGCAGCCTAGTAGCATAGGCACCTTATTGCGCAGGAGAGTCACAGTGGGCAGGTTGGTACGTTTGACGGGGTTGAGTGTGGCGGTGTGGCTGGCCGGTTGTCAGGCAGTCAACACCACCAGCGGCGGGGCTGTGGGGGTGGAGCGCAAGCAGTACATGTTCAGCATGCTGTCGACCCAACAGGTCAACCAGATGTATGAGCAGTCGTACCAGCAGACCCTCAGCGAGGCGTCGGGCAAGGGCGTGCTGGACAAGAACAGCAGTAATGCCAAGCGAGTGAATGCCATTGCCCAGCGACTGATTGCCGAGGCACCGGTGTTTCGCCCGGACTCGGCGCAGTGGGATTGGCAGGTCAACCTGATCGACAGTGAAGAGTTGAATGCCAACTGCGGTCCTGGCGGCAAGATCATCGTCTACAGCGGCCTGATCGAGCAGCTCAAACTGAGTGACGACGAACTGGCCGCGGTGATGGGCCACGAGATTGCCCACGCCCTGCGCGAACACGGCCGTGAGGCCATGTCCAAGGCCTATGCCACGCAGATGGCCCAGCAGGGTGTCGGTGCCTTGCTCGGCCTGGGGCAGGAAGGCATGGCCCTGGCGGATAGCGTGGTGCAGTACAGCATGACGTTACCCAACAGCCGGGATAACGAGAACGAGGCCGATCTGATCGGTCTGGAGCTGTCGGCACGGGCGGGTTACGACCCGCAGGCGGCCATCAGCCTGTGGCAGAAGATGGGCAGCAACAGCGCCGGTGCGCCGCCGGAGTTTATGAGCACTCACCCGTCGTCCAGCAGCCGGATTGCGGCCCTGCAGGGCGCTATCCCGAAAGTCATGCCGCTGTATCAGCAAGCCAAGGCGGCGCGCTAAAGCGGCGCTGTGCAGATTTTTGTAGCCCGGATGAAATCCGGGTTCTCGTTGCTCTGCACAGTTTCCCGGATTTCATCCGGGCTACGCCTGTGGCGGCTTAAGTGAACCCAAAAAAACGGCCCGTGGAGCGACTGCTACACGGGCCGTTTTGCTTTTGCGGATGGCTCAGTTAGCGCCAAACACCTTCTTGGCCAGGCTGGTGGCCGCTGCAGCGGGGTTGTCGCGAATCGAGGCTTCCTGCTCGGCAATGATGGTGAATAGACCATCAAGGGCTTCTTCGGTGACGTAGTTTTCGATGTTGGCGCTTTTTGCGTCGATGGCACCGAAGCTCGCAGCTTGGCCAGCAAAGCTGTTGTATTGCTTGGCCAGGCCGACTTGGCTGGTGGCCTGCTTGACGATCGGCAGGAACTTGGCGCGCAGCTGCTCGCGGCTGCTCTTATTCAGATAGGTGGTGGCGGCGTTGTTGGGGCCGCTGAGGATGCTTTTCGCATCGCTCACGGTCATCTTTTTCACCGCCTCCAGCAACAGCACTTGAGCTTGCGGCACGGCAGCTTCGGCAGCCTTGTTCATGCTCGCTTCCAGCTGCTCGACCTGGGCGCCCATGCCCATCATCTTCATGGCCGACGCGGCCTTGCCGAGGTTGCCGGGTAGCTCGATGCGCACATCCGGGTTGGCGCTGAAACCGCCGGGCTTGCCCAGTTGCTGCACGGCCACCTTGGCACCCTGGGCGAGGGCGTCCTTGAGGCCGCCGCTGGCGTCTTGCTGGGTCAGGTCGCTGAGGGACAGGGCGTAGCTGTTGAGGGACAGGGCCAGGCCGGTCAGCAGGGTGGTAAATCGCAGCATGATGATCTTCCTTGTACTGGCAGATTGAATGCAGGCCCGCGGCGCCCTGGCGGCGCGGGCTTTGGAGGGTTTAGACCAGCGACTCGGCAGCCGGGCTTTCGTGGTCGTGGGCTACCTGCCGGATCGACAGGCGGATCTCTGCCGGCAACACGCGCTTGGCCGCGCCTTCCACCAGTTCACTGAGCTGCGGATGGTGGCTGAGCTTGCCGGCTTCATCTTGGCGCAGCACGCCCTCGTCCAGCAGGGTCTGGATAAAGTGGCGGAACAGGCTCTTGTCGAAGAACTCTGGGGCATTCAGGCCATGCAAGATCGACAGGCGCTGGGCCATGACCGTGCACAGGTCTTCCAGTTCCTCGGCGCTCAAGGCGTTCTGCCCGGCATTCAGCACCAGAGCGATGGCCATGTAGAAGCGTTGCAGGGTCTGGGCGATGGCCCGCGACAGCAGGGTCAGCAGCACGAACTGTCGCGAACTCGGTGCCGGACGCAGGAACATGCCGTCTTCCTCGCGCAGCAGGCCCTGTTCGACGAACGCCGCCAGCCACTGGTCGATCACGCCGTCCAGCTCGTCCAGGCTCCAGCGGATAAACAGCTCCGACTGCAGGTACGGATAGAGCGCGCGGGTGTAGCGCAGGATCTGCTCGCGGCTGATCCGCGCGCTGCTCTGGAAGAAACTCGCCAGCAAGGCCGGCAGGGCGAAGATGTGCAGCACGTTGTTGCGGTAATAGGTCATCAGGACGGCGTTGTTTTCGTCCAGATAGTGGATCTTGCCTAGGGCGTCCTTCTGCTCGGCCAGCAGATCCATGCCCTTGGCATAGTCGATCAGCGCCTGGCCATCGCCTTCCGGCAGGGTGGTGTGCGGCGAGTAGGGCACGCTGCGCAGCAGCGCCAGGTACAGGTCCAGCACCCGCGCAAGGGCCTTGTCGTCTAGGGCCAGCTTGCTGGTGGAGAGCAGCGCCAGGGCTACCAGGTTGATCGGGTTGATCGCCGCCGCTTCGTTGAGGTGACGGGCGATGCGTTCGGCCAGCTGGTTGGTGGCGTCATTCAGCCAGGTTGGGCGATATTGCGGCGCCAGCGCTTGGCTACGCCAATCTGGTTGCTGCTGATCGAGGAACTCGGCCAGCTTGATCGGCTCGCCGAAGTTGACCCAGACGCTGCCGAAGCGCTGCTTGAGCGCGCCGATAACCTTGAAGATGTCGAAGATCGACTCCTTCTTCTTACTCGCGCCACGCAACTCACCCAGGTAGGTGCGGCCTTCCAGCACTCGCTCGTAGCCGATATACACGGGTACGAACACCACCGGCAGGCGGTTGCTGCGCAGGAAACTGCGCAGGGTGATGGCCAGCATGCCGGTCTTAGGTTGCAGCATGCGCCCTGTGCGCGAACGCCCACCCTCGACGAAGTACTCCACCGGGAAGCCCTTGCTGAACAAGGTGTGCAGGTATTCGTTGAACACGGCGGTGTACAGCGGGTTGCCCTTGAAGGTGCGGCGCATGAAGAAGGCACCGCCGCGGCGCAGCAGGCTGCCAACCACTGGCATGTTGAGGTTGATACCGGCAGCGATGTGCGGCGGTGTCAGGCCGTTGGTGAACAGCAGATAGGACAGCAGCAGGTAGTCGATATGGCTGCGGTGGCAGGGCACATAGATCACCTCGTGGCCCTGGGCGACTTCCTGCACACCCTCGATATGGTTGACCTTGATGCCGTCGTAGATCTTGTTCCAGAACCAGCTGAGCACCACTTCGAGGAAGCGGATGGCGGTGTAGGCGTAGTCCGACGCAATCTCGTTGCCGTACCGCAGGGCCTGGGCTTCGACCTTTTCCAGCGGCAGCTGGCTGCGTTCGGCTTCGTCGAGGATCGCCTGGTGCACCTGCGGGCCGTGGATCAGGCCCTTAACCAGGTTGCGTCGGTGGGAAATATCTGGACCGATGACGGCGGCTTTCTGGTTGCGAAAATGCACTCGCAACAGGCGCTGGACCATCCGCCGGGTGCGCTCCTGGCCTTTGTCCTGGGCGACCAGCTCGCGTAGCTGAATCGGTGTGGAGAACTGCACGCGGGTCTTGCGGCCAAGAATCAGGATGCTCAACAGCTTGCGCAGGCGCCCAGTGACCGCCCAGCTGTCGGCAAACAGCAGCTTCCATGGGCTGGATTCGCTGGCCGGGGTTTGTCCCCAGAACACGCTGACTGGCACGATCTGCGCGTCCAGGCTGGCGTCGGCCGCCAGGGCGTCAAGCACGCGCACCAGGGTCGGCGAGGCACCGCGCTTGTCCTGGCCACCAAACCAACCGGGTTCCGGGGTCAGGTAGAAGAACGCACTGGGCTCATCCAGCTGGCCGACGCTGACTGGCAGGATCGGTCGCGGCAGGCCGGCTTTGCGGCACTCGCTATCGACCACCGCCAGATCACTGACCGAGGGCAGTTGCAGCACATAAAACACCGGCCGGCTGCGATCGAGCTTGAGGGTGAAGGCGGACTGATTAATGGTCTCCGAGCGCACCCATAGGTACAGCAAACGATGCAGGGCACCAAAGACAAGACGGCGAAGTGGGGAGCGGGTCATACGAATTCTGCTGCTTGTTTGAAGAAACGAGCATTTGCTCGGGGCCGTTAGTGTGAACCATCAGCTGCTTGTGGGCAAAAGCATCTGCCGGCGGTGGGCGCCTTGATGGCTGTCATGGCGCCCGTCGAGTCACCCGATTGCCTGGGGCGCGGCGCAACTTCCTGACTTTATTACGGTCTTGCATAGGCGCCGGCGGACTCCTTATAGTCCGCCGGCATTTTGCCGGCCTGTCTCGCCGGCCGCGCCAGGGCTGGCGCGGCGTGGGGAGGGGGCGTTGATCGCGTGGATAGAGACCATGATTGAAATACACAACCTGAGTAAACGTTTTGCTCAGCACACGGCTGTCGATAACCTGTCGTTTCAGGTGCAGGCGGGCGAGGTGCTGGGTTTTCTCGGCCCCAATGGCGCCGGTAAATCCACCACCATGAAGATGCTCAGCGGTTTTCTCGCCCCCACTAGCGGGCGGGTGAGCATTTTCGGTTGCGATATTCAGCGACAAACCCTGCAGGCCCAGCGGCAGATCGGCTACCTGCCGGAAGGTGCGCCTTGCTATGGCGATATGACGGTGCGCGGCTTCCTCGGTTTTATTGCCGAAGTACGTGGCTATCGCGGCGCCGAGAAGCACCAGCGGGTGGCCAAGGCCGTGGCCCAGCTGGAGCTGGATAAGGTGCTGGAGCAGTCCATCGACACCCTGTCGAAAGGCTTCAAGCGCCGTGTCGGCCTGGCCCAAGCGATTCTCCATGATCCGCGGGTGCTGATTCTCGATGAGCCCACAGACGGCCTCGACCCGAACCAGAAGCACCAGGTGCGCGGCCTGATCCAGAGCCTGGCGGCGGACAAGATCGTGATCATCTCCACCCATATTCTTGAAGAAGTGACCGCGGTGTGCACCCGCGCTCTGGTGATTGCCCACGGCAAGCGCGTGGCGGATGAAACCCCGCTGCAACTGCAGAGCCGCTCGCGTTACCACCAGGCCGTTACCCTGGTTAGCGACGGCGCCCTCGACCAGGCCGCATTGGCGGCCCTGCCGGGCGTTGCCGGCGTGGAAGAAAATGCCAACGAGCACAGCCTGACGGTGCTGGCGCAGCCGGGGCAGGTGATTTTTGCCCAGGTTAATCAGCTGATCCATGCCCGTGGCTGGCAGGTTAAGGAGCTGGACGTGGAGCGTGGCCGCCTGGATGAAGTGTTCCGCAGCCTGACCCGGGGGGAAGTGGCATGAGTCAATTAACAGTGGTCTGCAAACGCGAGCTGGGCAGCTACTTCGCCACGCCGCTGGCCTATGTGTTTATCCTGATCTTCCTGGTCCTGTCCGGGGTGTTCACCTTCTACATGGGCGGTTTCTACGAGAGCGGTCAGGCCGACCTGGCGCCGTTCTTCAATTTCCACCCGTGGCTGTACCTGTTCCTGATTCCGGCCCTGGCCATGCGCCTGTGGGCTGAGGAGCGCAAGTCCGGAACCATCGAGCTGCTGATGACGTTGCCGATCACCCGCTTTCAGGCGGTCACCGGCAAGTTCCTCGCCGCCTGGGTGTTTGCCGGCTTGGCGCTGCTGCTGACCTTCCCGATGGTGCTGACGGTCAACTACCTCGGCCAGCCGGACAACGGCGCCATCGTCACCGGTTACCTCGGCAGCTGGCTGCTGGCCGGCTGCTTCCTGGCAATTGGCTCGTGCATGTCGGCGCTGGCGAAGAACCAGGTGATCGCCTTTATCCTCTGCGTCAGCGTCTGCCTCTTGTTCATCCTCAGCGGTTTTCCGTTGGTGCTGGATGCCTTCAGTCAGTGGGCACCACAGTGGCTGGTGGATGGGGTGGCGTCGCTGAGCTTCCTGACCCGCTTTGAGGCCATCAGCAAGGGCGTTATCGACCTGCGCGACCTGCTGTATTTCGTCACCCTGATTGCCGCCTGGCTGGCAGCGACTGCGGTGGTGCTCGACCTGAAGAAGGCTGACTGACATGAAAAAGCTGATGTATTCCAGCGCCGGGCTGCTGGTTATTGCCCTGGCCTTCCTGGCCTTCAACATGCTCGCTCGGGTCGGCCTCAGTGATTGGCGCCTGGACCTCACCGAGCAGAAGCTCTACACCATCTCCGCTGGCACTGAAAAAGTCCTGGCCGAGATCGAGCAGCCCGTGGAGTTGTATTTCTTCTACTCCGACCAGGCCAGCAAGGACCTGCCGACCCTGCGCAACTACGCCAAGCGCGTCGAGGAAATGCTCAAGGCTTACGAGCGCGCCGCTGAGGGCAAGCTCAAGCTGCATATCGTCGATCCGCAGCCGTTCTCGGCGGAAGAGGACCAGGCCGCCGAGTTTGGTTTGCAGGCCATTCCCCTGAATGCCGGTGGCGACAAGCTGTACTTCGGCCTGGCCGGCCGTGTCGGTGACGGCGTACCGCAGGCGATCCCGGTGTTTGCCCTGGATCAGGAGGAGTTTCTCGAGTACGACCTCAGCCGTCTGGTGCAGAGTTTGGCCAAACCTGAGCGTCCGGTGATCGGCGTGCTCAGTGGCCTGCCCCTGAATGGCGGGTTCGACATGCAAACCCGCCAGCCGTCGCAGCCCTGGATGGTGATGGAGGAGATTCGTCAGCAGTTCCAGATCGAGAGCCTGAAAGCCGGCATCGACCAGATTCCGGAAAAGGTCTCGGTCTTGCTGCTGGTGCACCCTAAAGACCTGCCCGAGCAGAGCCTGTACGCCATCGACCAGTTCGTCCTGCGCGGCGGCAAATTGCTGGCGTTTGTCGACCCCTACAGCGAAATCGACAGCGGCATGCCGATGCCGGGTGAAGAAGCTGCCAGCAAAACCTCCGACCTGCCCGCGCTGTTTAAAGCCTGGGGCGTGCAACTGCTGCCCGATCAGGTGGTGACCGATGGTGCTTACGCCATGGCCCTGAGCATGGGCGAAGGCCAGCGCGCGGTGCGCCATGCGGCGTTCCTCAGCTTGCCGCGTGCGGCGCTGGACCAGAGCGATGTCAGCACCGCCGGGCTGGAAACCCTGACCCTGGCCAGTGCCGGCATTCTTGAGCCGCTGGCGGGGGCCAAGAGCCGCTTCACGCCGCTGCTGCAAAGCTCGGTGTACGCCATGCCGGTGGACAGCAAGCGCCTGGCGCTGCTGCAAAACCCCGAGGAGCTGATCCGCGAGCTGCAACCGACCGGCCAGCGCTACGCCATGGCGGCGCGCATCAGCGGTCCGGCCGAGACGGCCTTTGCCAATGGCATCGAAGGGCGCAAGGACGGCCTGAAGTCCGCCGACAACATCAACGTCATCGTGGTGGCCGACACCGACTTGCTCAGCGACCGCATGTGGGTGCAGGTGCAGGACTTCTTCGGCCAGCGTATGCCGCAGCCGTGGGCCGACAACGCCAGCTTCACCATCAACGCGTTGGATAACCTCAGCGGCTCCGATGCGCTGATCAGCGTGCGCTCGCGCGGCCGTTTCAGTCGGCCGTTCGAGGTGGTGGACGCGCTGCAGCGTACCGCTGAGGTCAAGTTCCGCGAGCAGGAGGCCGAGCTGCAACAGCGCCTGGCGGCCACCGAGCAGCAACTGGCCAGCCTGCAGCAGAGTGATGATCCCGCTCAGTCGCCACAATTGACGCCTGAACAGCAGGCTACCTTGCAGCAGTTCATGGCCGAGAAGGTGCGCATTCGCAAGGAGCTGCGCGACGTGCGCTTCCAGCTGAATGCCGACATCGATGCCCTGGGGCGCAGCCTGAAGTTGGTCAACATCGCCCTGGTGCCGTTGCTGCTGACGGTGGGTGTGTTGTTGCTGTGGTTCTGGCGTCGGCGTAAGCGCTAGGGAGGGGCGACGCCCGTGGCACTTTTCGCGATAGCCAATTAGAAAAGGTCAAACAGCAATGCCGTTCACTTAAGTCCTGTGAACGGCATTTTTTGTAGCCCGGATGAAATCCGGGGAGTGCGTTGTTGTGCACATTTACCCCGGATTTCATCCGGGCTACACCTCACCCAATCCCTCGGCTAGCCAAGTCCGTAGGAGCGGCTTTAGCCGCGATGCTTTTAAGGCTAACGGCATCGCGGATAAATCCGCTCCTACAACGGTCTCATGGCACTCTTTGCGATAGCCAATAAAAAAGGCCGGTCAAATGACCGGCCTTTTTTATGCGCGAGAAACCATCAGCTGGTGTGCCAGGTGATTTCCTCAACGCCGTCGCTGCTGATGCGCATCCAGCGGTCGGCTTGTTCGATGCTTTCTTCTTCTTCCCAACTGCCGGGGGCGCAGCGCACTTCGACATTCAGCGCGGCGAAGGCGGCATTGGCGCACGTCAGGTCGTCGGCCCAGGGGGTGGCGTCGCTGTCCAGCACCAGGCTGTGCCATTTGCCTACGGCTTTGGGCAGCCAGGTGACCGGAATGCTCCCTGCGGTGCATTTATAGGTCTGGCCTTTTTGCTGCCAGGGGCTGCAGGGGCCGATGGCTTCGCTCAACCAGCCGGTGATGGCGTGGTGATCGGCGTCCTTCAGGTAAATCTCGATATCGGGCTGGCGCATGGGGGTTCTCGTAAGTTCTAGAAACTGGCGCGTTGGAACCAATCGTAGCGGATCGATACGGTGACTTGTAACTCGGCGTCGATTACTGCTGCGCGCCGTTCGGCGCTGGCGCGCCAACCGTGCGGGGTCATGGCCAGCAAGTCGGCGCGGGCCTGGGCAGTGTCGAGCGTGAGGGTGAAGGTCAGGGTTTCGCTGTGGGCCAGCTGCATGCCGTCGGGCACCAGGCTGAGGTGTTTTTCGTCGTCGTAGTCGCGCACTTCGTCGTAGAGCTTCTGGCGCAGCTCCATCAGGTGCTGGCCGGTCGGCCCCATGCGCAGCAAACCGCCGCCGGGGGCGAGCAGGCGCTTGGCTTCCTGCCAGTCCAGCGGGCTGAACACGCTGGCGAGCAGTTGGCAGCTGGCGTCGGCCAGTGGCACGCGGGCCATGCTCGCCACCAGCCAGGTCAACTGCTTGGTGCGCCGGCAGGCCTGTTTGACCGCCTCGCGGGAAATGTCCAGGGCATAGCCATCGGCGGCGGGCAGGGCCTCGGCGATCTGTGCGGTGTAGTAGCCCTCGCCGCAGCCGATATCCAGCCAGCGCTCAGGCGCATAACCGGCAGCCAGTTCAGCCAGGCGCTTGGCCAGTGGTGCGTAATGGCCGCCATCGAGAAAGCGCCGGCGGGCTTCAACCATCGCCAGGTTGTCGCCAGGCTCGCGGCTGTTCTTGTGCTGTACCGGCAGCAGGTTCAGGTAGCCCTGGCGGGCGCGGTCGAAACGGTGATTGGCCGGGCAGGCCACGCCGTTATCGACGGCGCTCAGCGGCGCCGAGCAGAGCGGACAAATCAGGCTCATGCGAGGAGCTTCACCAGGGTCTGATAGTAGATTTCGGTCAGCAGGTCGAGGTCGCTGGCCAGCACCCGCTCGTTAACCTGGTGAATGGTGGCGTTGACCGGACCCAGCTCGACCACTTGGGTGCCCATGGTGGCGATAAAGCGCCCATCCGAGGTGCCGCCACTGGTGGAGGCCACGGTGTCGCGACCGGTGACGTGCTTGATGCTGGCTGCCACGGCATCCAGCAGGGCACCGGGCTCGGTGAGGAACGGCAGGCCGGACAGCGCCCAGTCGATGTGCCAGTCCAGGCCATGTTTGTCGAGAATGGCGGCAACGCGCTGCTGCAGGCCTTCAACGGTCGATTCGGTGGAGAAGCGGAAGTTGAATACTGCTTTCAGCTCGCCAGGGATGACGTTGGTCGCGCCGGTGCCGGCATTCAGGTTGGAAATCTGGAAGCTGGTTGGCGGGAAGAAGGCATTGCCGTCGTCCCAGTGCTCGGCGGCCAGTTCGGCCAGGGCCGGGGCGGCCAGGTGGATCGGGTTCTTCGCCAGTTGCGGGTAGGCCACGTGACCTTGCAGGCCGCGCACCGTGAGGGTGGCGCCGAGGGAGCCGCGGCGGCCGTTCTTGACCATGTCGCCGACCAGGGTGGTGCTCGACGGCTCGCCGACAATGCACCAGTCCAGGCGCTGGTTGCGCGCTTTCAGACGCTCGACCACGGCCTTGGTGCCGTGATGGGCCGGGCCTTCTTCGTCGCTGGTGATCAGGAAGGCGATGCTGCCCTTGTGCGCCGGGTACTCACTGACGAAAGCGCTCAACGGCGATGATCATCGACGCCAGGCTGCCTTTCATGTCAGCGGCGCCACGGCCGCAGAGCATGCCCTGCTCGTCGATGCGCACGTCGAAGGGTTGATACTGCCAAGCCTCCAGCGGGCCGGTGGGCACTACGTCGGTGTGGCCGGCAAAGCACAGCACCGGGCCGTCAGTGCCGTGCAGGGCCCAGAAATTGTCCACGTCCTCGATGCGCATCGGTTCGATGGCAAAGCCCAGGGCCTGCAGGCGACTCATCATCAGCGCCTGGCAGTCGGCATCCAGCGGGGTGACCGAAGGGCGACTGATCAGGTCGCAGGCCAGTTCCAGGGTGGGGGAGAGGGTGGACATGACGACTCCGCAGTGAGCAATGGCGAAAAGGCGGCCATGGTAAAGCAAAACGGCGGCCAATTGGCCGCCGTTTGTACTGTTGCGCAGGCTTAGGCCGGGCTGGCCTCGGTGTCGTTTTTAGCCGGTGGCATGGACGACAGCAGCGCCATGATCAGGGCTGCCAGATACGGCAACGACTGCACCAGCAGCATGCCGACCCAGAACTTCACGTCGGCGCTGGGGAAACCCTGCACCAGGCCGATGCCCAGGGCCGCGCCCCACAGCAGAAGCATGATGAACACCTCTTCGCGGGCTTCCGCCAGGGCCACCATGATGCCGTGGTTGGAGGCCATCTTCGGCGTGCGGAAGAACGGAATGGTCTCGGTGAAGGCGCCGTACAGCACCGCCTTGGCGATCGTGTGGGACAGCGCCAAACCGGCCACTGCGGCCTGGATCGAGCGCCACAGACCCACGCCCAGGGCGCGGCGGTAGAGGAACAGGATCTTGCCGAACTTGAAGAAGAACAGCGCCAACGGCGGGATGGCGAAGATCATCAGCGGCGGGTCGACCCGCTGCGGCACGATAATCATCGCCGCCGACCAGAGCAGCGCACCAATGGTGAAGAAGATATTCAGGCCATCGGCGATCCACGGCAGCCAACCGGCCACGAAGTGGTAGCGCTGGCCGCGGGTCAGTTGCGAGTCTTTGCCGAGGAACAGGCTGCGGGCGTGGCCTTTCATGATCTGAATGGCGCCGTAGGCCCAGCGGAAGCGCTGCTTTTTGTAGTCGATAAAGGTGTCCGGCATCAGCCCGCGGCCGAAGCTCTGGTGGGCGTAGGCGGCGGAGTAGCCTTTCTCGAACACGCGCAGGCCCAGCTCGGCATCTTCGCAGATGGTCCAGTCGGCCCACTTCAGCTCGTCCATCACGCTGCGGCGGATCATGGTCATGGTGCCGTGCTGGATGATCGCGTCACGGTCGTTACGGGTAACCATGCCGATATGGAAGAAGCCTTTGTATTCCGCGTAGCAGAGCTTCTTGAAGCTGTTTTCTTCGCCGTCGCGGTAGTCCTGGGGCGATTGCACCACGGCGATCTTCGGATCGGCGAAGTGCGGCACCATGTGCTTGAGCCAGTTGCGGTCGACGCAGTAGTCGGAGTCGATCACCGCCACCACTTCGGCATCCGGCGCGGTGTGCGGCAGGATGTAGTTCAGCGCACCGCCCTTAAAGCCGTGCAGCGGTGCGACGTGGAAGAAGCGGAAGCGTGGCCCCAGTTCTTCGCAATAGGCTTTAACCGGTTCCCAGACCGCCGGGTCCTTGGTGTTGTTGTCGATGATGATGACTTCAAAATCGGGGTAGTCGAGGTTGGCCAGGGCATCGAGGGTCTGTTTGACCATCTCCGGCGGCTCGTTGTAGCAGGGCACGTGTACCGAGACTTTCGGCCGGAAGGTGCTGTCGCTGAGCACCGGCTGGAATGGCCGGCGGCGGGCCTGCAGCCAGACGGTTTCGGCCAGTTCATGGGCTTCGGTGAGCAGTACGATAAACACGCCGAGGGCGCCGAGACCGAGCAAGCCACCGACGGTCAGGCTGAACCAGGTGCTGTATTGCTGGCTGTAGTCGTAGCCGATCCAGACCATCGCCGAGCCGCCAGCAAAGGCCACCACGGTGAGGAAGGTGCGGCCGCGCTGGCGCATGGCGCTGCCGTCGATCAGCAGCAGGGCCAGGGCGAGCAGGGCCATGACCACCGAGCCGATGGCCAGGACGCGCCATTGCGGGATGGCCACAATCGGCCCTTCAAAGGCGAACTTGGGCTGGCGGGCGGCGTTGTAGACGCCCCAGTAGGCGCCCACCGAACCTTCTTCGCTGGCCTTCCACGGCTGGTCGAAGGCTTCGATGACGAAGTAGTTGTAGCCCTTGGCGTTCAGGGTGCTGACCAGGGTGCGCAGGTAGATGGCCTGGTCAGCCTGAGAGGCTTCGGCGCCGCCGCGCATGCGGCCATTGCTCGGCCAGCCCACTTCCGAGAGCAGCAGAGGTTTTTTCGGGAACAGCTTCTTGAGGTCCTTGGCGCGCTCGAGGACGAACTCGGTGGAGTCCTCCATCGGGATGAATTCCCAGTACGGCAGGACGTGGGCGGCGATCAAGTCGACGTGCTTGGCCAGTTGTGGGTATTTGTCCCAGATATGCCACTGCTCGGAGGTGGTCACCGGCACCTTGACGGCAGCGCGGACGCGGTCGAGGTAGACGATCAGGTCTTCTGGAGTGATTTCTTCACGGAACAAGGCTTCGTTGCCGACCACCACGCGAACCACGCTGCGGGTGCTGTTGGCCAGTTCGATGGCCTTGGCGATCTCGCGTTCGTTACGTTCCAGGTCGGTGCCGATCCAGATGCCCAGGGTCACGCGCAGGCCGAACTCTTCGGCCAGGCGCGGAATGTCGGCCAGGGTGTTTTCCACCGAGTAGGTACGGATGTTGTCCGTTTGCTTGCTCAGCAGTTCCAGGTCGGCCCGGATCTGTTCGTCGTTGGGGTAGGTGTTTTTCTGCGGGTTCTGGTCCAGCCGGAACGGCGAGAAGGAGAAACCGGAGATCTGCTCTGGCCATTCCGGTGCGCTGACCGGCCGGTTATAGAGCGCCCAAATGCCGGTAAATAGCGCCGCGATTGCGACGAAAATCACCAGGTTGAGACCGAGTTTGCGCGATGACATAGGGATTCTGGGTTCCAAAGGGTGGAACGAGGGAGCGGGGGACATACTGGCTTGACGCCAGTCGGCGCGCATCCTACCCCGGCCTCCGGTGACTGTATAGCTCCCGCAGATGCTCGGATGGCCGTGGTGCAGAACACGCCAGCGTCAGACTGGTAAAGCGGGTTTAAGTTCGCCTGTGCGCAACTGTGTGCGCACGATCTGACCGCTGTAATTGCTGGACTAAAGAGCGCGCAGCAGAATTCGTGCGCTGACCTCCAGGTCGATATCGCGGTGTTCGCCCAAGCTGGTGAGTTTGTGCTGCTTGAGTTGGGCCAGCACCTGGGGAATGACGCCGCCGTCCAGTTGGTAGGCGCTCAAGCGGGTGGCCACGCCCATGCGCTCGAAGAATTCGCGAGTGGCCGCCAGGGCGTTGTCGATACGCAGCTCTTCGCTGCCTTCATGTTGCTGCCAGACCCGCTCGGCGTATTGCAGCAGCTTGGCGCGTTTGCTGTCGCGGCGCTCGGCCAGCAGGGCGGGGAGGATCACCGCCAGGGTTTGGGCGTGGTCGAGGTGGTACAGGGCGGTGAGTTCGTGACCGATCATGTGGGTGGCCCAGTCCTGGGGCACGCCGCAGCCGAGCAGGCCATTGAGGGCCTGGGTGGCGCACCACATCAGGTTGGCGCGCACGTTGTAGTCTTCCGGGTTTTCCAGGGCCTTGGGGCCTTCCTCGATCAGGGTCAGCAGCAGGCCTTCGGCGTAGCGGTCCTGTAGCGGCGCGTCCGCCGGGTAAGTGAGGTACTGCTCGATGGTGTGCACGAAGGCATCCACCACGCCGTTGCCGATCTGCCGTGGCGGCAAGCTGAAGGTGCAGCGCGGGTCGAGAATGGCAAAGCGCGGGAACAGCAATGGGCTGAAAAACGGCAGCTTTTCCTGGCGCTCGGCGTGGGTGACCACGCCGTGGGGGTTGCTCTCCGAGCCGGTGGCCGCCAGGGTCAGCACGCAGCCCAGAGGCAGTGCGGCGCTGGCTTTGGTGCCAGTGAGCAGGTCGAGTGGGTCGCCGTCATAGCAGAGCACGGCGGCAATGAACTTGCTGCCGTCGATGACCGAGCCGCCACCGATGGCCAGGATAAAGTCGCACTGCTCGGCTTTGGCTTGCTCGGCGGCGCGCAGCAGGGTGTCGAACTGTGGGTTGGCTTCGATGCCGCCAAAGCGGCTGATGCTGAAGCCTTGCAGCGCCTGTTCGACCTGAGCCCATACGCCGTTGTTGAAGATGCTGCCGCCGCCGTGGGTGACCAGCACGCGACTGCCCGGTGGGATCTCCTTGCCGAGTTTGGCGATCTGGCCTTCACCGAAGTGGATTTTGGTTGGGTTGTAGAAGCTGAAGTTGCGCATGCCGGGCTCCGCGATCAGTGATCGGCCAACTATAGACCGTCGCTCCGCTGGGCAGACTTATGTCGCGTCATTCAGGCCGCTCGGCTTTATAATCGCCGGCTGATTTTCGAGGTGGCGGCATGAGTATTGATGAACTGCGGTTTGCCGGCGTAGCCCGGCTGTACGGCCGCGAAGGCGCCGAGCGCCTGGCTGCGGCCCATGTGGCGGTGGTGGGGATTGGCGGCGTGGGCTCCTGGGTGGCCGAGGCCCTGGCGCGCTCGGGGGTGGGCGAGATTTCCCTGTTTGACCTCGATGACGTGTGCATCAGCAACAGCAATCGACAGATCCAGGCCCTGACGGACACGGTCGGTCGGGCCAAGGTCGAGGTGATGGCTGAGCGCATTCGCGCCATTAACCCAGCGTGCGTGGTACATGCGGTGGCGGATTTCGTCACCCGCGAGACCATGGCCGAGTACATCACCCCCGAGCTGGATTGCGTGGTTGATTGCATCGACAGCGTGGCGGCCAAGGCGGCGCTGATCTCCTGGTGCAAGCTGCGTAAGATTCGCATCATCGCCACCGGCGGTGCCGGCGGCCAGCTGGACCCGACGCAGATCCAAGTGGCGGACCTGAACAAGGTGTTCAATGACCCGCTGGCCTCGTCGGTGCGCTCGTTGCTGCGCCGCGACTACGGCTTTTCGCGCACGCCGGGGCGCAATTACAGCGTCGTCTGCGTATTTTCCAGCGAGCAGCTGCGCTACCCGAAGGAAGACGGCAGCATCTGCCTGCAAAAACGTTTTGACGGCCAGAGCGTGCGCCTGGACTGCGCCGGCGGCATCGGTGCGGTGATGATGGTGACCGCCACGTTCGGCATGGTCGCTGCCGCCAAGGCCGTGGACCGCCTGGTGGCGGGCACGCGACGACCGTCGGAGCGGGCCAAGGCCAAGCTGGGTGATTAGTGGGTGGACAGACCGTTGAAAAGCGTCGGCGATGGCAAGGCAGGTAGTTGTTCAGCAGTCTGTCAGTTCGCGCATGCGTTGTAGTACCGCATTCAAGCCATTGCTGCGCGAGGGGGAGAGCTGACGGCCCAGGCCTAGTTGGGTGAGCCAGTCGAGCGGGTCGACGGCGGCCAACTCTTCGCTCGTCAGGCCATTGACCCGCGCCAGCAGCAGGGCCAGCAAACCGCGCAGCAAGCGAGCGTCGCTGGCGGCCTGAAAGTGCCAGCGGCCCTCGTGTTGCTGGCCGAGCAGCCACACCTGGCTGGCACAGCCCTGAACCAGATGCTCGTTGCTGCACTGTTCGGCACTCAACGGCTCAAGGCGCTCACCCCACTGCATCTGCAGGCGCGCGCGCTGGTCCCAGCCGGGGCAGGCGGCGAACGCCTGCAGGGCTTCGCTGGCGGCCGTCGGCAGGCTCACTGCAACAGCTCCAGGGCTTGATCCAGGGCGTTGAAGAAACGTTCGAGGTCGCTGCTGTCGTTGTACAAACCCAGGGAGACGCGAATCGCGCCGCCCAGGCCAAGGCTGGCCAGCAGCGGCATGGCGCAGTGCTGGCCAGCACGCACGGCGATGCCTTGCTCGCAGAGCAACTGGGCCAGGTCGCTGTGGTGCACGTCCGCCACGCTAAAGCAGGCCAGGGCTACCTGTGGGGTGCCCAGCAACTGGATGCCGGCGCGGGCGTTGAGGCCGGCCAGTAGTTGTTGGTGCAGCGCCGCTTCGTGGGCCGCCACGGCATGGGTATCCAGGCGGTTTAGATAGTCGAGGCTGGCGCCGAGGCCGAGCACGCCGGCAATCGGCGGCGTGCCGGCCTCGAAACCCAGCGGCGCCGGACGGAAACTGGCGTGCTGATAGTCGCAGGTCTGCACCATCTCGCCGCCAAACTGCCAATGGGCCAGGCGCGTCAGGGCTTCGGGCCGGCCGTAGAGCACGCCGACGCCGTCCGGGCCGTAGAGCTTGTGGGCGGAAAACACATAGAAATCGCAGCCCAGCGCTTGCAAGTCTGGGCGGCCATGGACGGCGCCTTGGGCACCGTCGACCACGGTCAGCGCACCTTGCGTTTTGGCCAGGGCCAGCAATGGCGCCAGCGGCAGCCAGCGGCCGAGCACGTTGGACAGTTGGCTGACGGCCAGCAGTCGGCAACGTGGGCCGATCAGCTGGGCGGCAGCGCCGAGGTCGAGGTCGCCATGCTGATCGAGTGGCAGCACCACCAGCTTGAGCTGCCGGCGCTGGGCCAGTTGCTGCCAGGGCAGCAGGTTGGCGTGGTGCTCGAGGGCGCTGATGACGATCTCGTCGCCAGGTTGGAATTGATGCTCCAAACCGTAAGCCAGCAGGTTGAGGGCTTCGGTGCTGCCGCGGGTAAAGATGATCTGCTCGCTACTGGCGGCGTTCAGCCAGTGGGCGATTTGCTCGCGAACGGCCTCAAAGGCACGGGTGGCACGTTCGCCGGGCAGATGTTGGGCTCGGTGCACATTGGCGGCGCCGTGTTGGTAATAGTCGGTCAGGGCCGCAATCATCGCCTGCGGCTTTTGCGCAGTGGCGGCACTGTCCAGATAGGTCTGGCCTTCGCTGGCGAACGCGGCAAGGGCCGGAAAGTCGCAGCGCCAGGGAGAATTAAGCAGCATGTTGGAACCGTAGGATGGGTTGAGCGGAGCGATACCCATAAGAGCACCGTGGTGATGGGGCAGCGCTGCGCGCTGCAACCCATCCTACAAGAGCGGCTTAGCAGGCCGTTGAAAAACTACCTACGTTGCCGATACGGCGTTAAAAACAGGCTCAAAATGCTCATTTACAGCACGTAAACTCCGCTTTTTCGCCTGTTTTTGCCTTGTCTCGGCTGCCTCGCCTACATTTTTCAACGGCCTGTTAGTTGTGGGCGTGCAGGGCGTGGTTCAGTTCAATGGCGGTTTTCAGGGTCTTGCACTCCACGGCGCCGGTTTGCGAATTGCGGCGGAACAGCAAGTCGGTCTGCCCAGCCAGTTCACGGGCTTTAACTACCTTGACCAACTGGTTGTGGCCATCCAGCAATGCCACCTTGGTGCCGGCGGTGATGTATAGGCCCGACTCCACGGTGTTGCGGTCGCCCAGGGGGATGCCGATGCCAGCGTTGGCACCGATCAGGCAGCCTTCGCCGACGCTGATGACGATGCTGCCACCGCCGGACAAGGTGCCCATGGTCGAGCAACCGCCGCCCAGGTCAGAGCCCTTGCCGACGAATACGCCGGCCGACACGCGGCCTTCGATCATGCCGGGGCCTTCGGTGCCCGCGTTGAAGTTGATAAAGCCTTCGTGCATGACCGTGGTGCCTTCGCCGACATAGGCGCCCAGGCGCAGGCGCGAGGCGTCGGCGATACGCACGCCGTTTGGCACCACGTAGTCGGTCATTTTCGGGAATTTATCGACCGAGAACACTTCCAGCAGCTCGCCACGCAGGCGGGCTTCCAGTTGACGTTCGGCCAGCTCGCCGAGGTCGATGGCACCCTGGCTGGTCCAGGCCACGTTCGGCAGCAATGGGAAGATGCCGGTGAGGTTCAGGCCGTGGGGTTTAACCAGGCGGTGCGACAGCAGGTGCAGCTTGAGGTAGGCCTCAGGCGTCGAGGTCAGGGCGGCATCGTCGGCCAGCAGGGTGGCGACCAGCGGCTTCTCGCTTTCTGCCAGACGAGTCAGCAGGGCGGCCTGCAGGGCGTCGATTGGCTTGACGGCTTCGGCCAGTTTCTCGGCCTGGTTGGTGCTGAAACTGATGGCCTGATTGCCGCCGCTGTAGCCGAGGATGGGGGCGATGGCGGCCAGCAGTTCGGCCGACGGTTTCAGCAGCGGTTGGGCGTAGAACACTTCCAGCCAGTTGTTTTGACGGTTTTGTGTGCCGACCCCAAAGGCCAGGCTGAACAGTTGTTGCGACATGGTTAGTTTCCTTATTGCGTCAATTCTGGGTGTGGCTGGCTCAATTCAGGCCAGCGCCTGGGCATAGAGTTCCGGCTTGAAGCCGAGCAGGGTGCGGTCGCCGAGATCCAGCACCGGGCGTTTGATCATCGAAGGCGCCGCCAGCATCAGGCTGATGGCCTTGTCCTGGTCGAGATCGGCCTTGGCCGTGTCGTCCAGTTTGCGAAAGGTGGTGCCGGCACGGTTGAGGACTTTGTCCCAGCCATGCTCGTCACACCACTTGTGCAGGTTGGCGCGGTCGATGGCGCTAACTTTGTAGTCGTGAAAGACGTAGCTCACAGCGTGCTCGTCGAGCCAGGTGCGGGCTTTCTTCATGGTGTCGCAGGCCTTGATGCCGTAGAGGGTGATGCTCATGCGGGCTGGCTCTGTAGGAAGTGGCGAATGCGCTGGGCGGCTTCGATGCACTCGGCCAGCGGTGCGACCAGGGCCATGCGGATGCGCCCGGCGCCGGGGTTAAAGCCATCCACCTCGCGCGACAGGTAGGAGCCGGGCACTACGGTGACGTGCTCCTGGGCGAACAGCGCGCGGGTGAACGCGGCGTCGTCACCCGTGACCTTGGCCCACAGGTAGAAGCCGCCGTCCGGGCGCTGTACGTCCATGACGGGGCTGAGGATATCCAGCACGGCATCGTACTTGGCGCGGTACAGGTCGCGGTTGGCGCGCACGTGGTCTTCATCGTTCCAGGCGGCGACGCTGGCCAATTGGGTTGGCACCGACATGGCGCAGCCGTGGTAGGTGCGGTAGAGCAGGAAACCCTTGAGGATCTCGGCGTCACCGGCCACGAAGCCGGAACGCAGGCCGGGCAGGTTGGAGCGCTTGGACAGGCTGTGGAACACCACGCAGCGCTTGAAATCGCTACGGCCGAGGCTGACGCAGGCGCTGAGCAGGCCGGCCGGTGGCTGCTGTTCGTCGAAGTACAGTTCGCTGTAGCACTCGTCGGCGGCGATCACAAAGTCGTACTGGTCGGCCAGGGCGATCAGCTTTTCCAGGGTCGCCAGCGGAATCAGTGCGCCAGTCGGGTTGCCGGGTGAGCACAGAAATAGAATCTGGCAGCGCTGCCAGGTGTCGGCGCTGACGGCGTCGAAGTCGGGGTTGAAGCCATTTTCGGCCAGGCACGGCAGGTAGTGGGGCTGGGCGCCGGCGAGCAGAGCTGCGCCTTCGTAGATCTGATAGAACGGATTGGGGCTGACCACCAGGGCGTCGTCCTGGCGATCGACCACGGCCTGGGTAAAGGCGAACAGGGCTTCACGGGTGCCGTTGACCGGTAGCACATGGCGCGCGGCGTCCAGCCAGCCGGCGGGCACGCCGAAACGGCGCTGGCACCAGTCGCGGATTGATTCGCGCAGCACGGGCAGGCCGAGGGTGGTGGGGTACACCGCCAGTTGTTCGAGGTTGCTGGCCAACGCCTCAGCGACAAACGCCGGCGAGCGGTGCTTGGGTTCGCCAATCGACAGGGCAATGGGGCGCTTGTCGGCAGCCGGTTGCACGCCGGCCAGCAGCGCGCGCAGTTTCTCGAACGGGTAGGGTTGCAGTTGGTTCAGGGCACTGTTCATCGGTGGTGCAACTTCCTAAAAGCGAATCGTGGTTGCGCTGCCGGTCTGACCGTTGGCGTCTGACAATTGAGCGGTGAGGGCGGCCTGCAGGCGCGCGCAGAGTTCCGCGTCGGCCAGTGGCTGGTGCTTGGCATCGGTGATGAAGAACACGTCTTCGACCCGCTCACCAAGGGTGGCGATCTTGGCATTTTGCAGTGACAGATCGAAGTCGAGAAAGATCTTGCCGATGCGTGCCAGTAGACCTGGGCGGTCCGGTGCGGTGATTTCCAGCACGGTGACCGGGCGTTGGGCGTCGTTGTGGATGCTCACCTGCGGGGCGAAGGCGAAGTGCTTGAGCTGGCGCGGTACGCGGCGCTGGATGATCGCCGGGTAGTCATCCGGGTTTTTCAAAGCATCCACCAGGCCCTGGCGAATCTCCAGAATGCGCGCCGGGTTATCGCCAATTGAGCCGCCGTCGGCGTCCAGAACAATATAGGTGTCGAGGGTGAATTGGCTGGACGAGGTGATGATGCGGGCGTCATGGATGCTCAGGTTGAGCTGGTCCATGGCCGCCACGGTTACGGCGAAGAAGTCGTGCTGGTCGGGGGCGTAGATGAAAATCTGGGTGGCGCCCTCGAACTCGCGCTGGGTGGTTTCCTTGATCAGTACCAGCGGCACGGCGTCGGCCGGGTGCTGGAGGATGGCCTCGGTGTGCCAGGCGACATCGTTGGCGGTGTGGCGCAGGAAGTAGTCATCGCCCAGCTGCGACCAGAGTTGTTCGGCCTCGTCCTGGTCGTTGCCATTGCGCACCAGAATGTCGATGGCGGCCGTTCTGCGTCTGACGGATTTGCTCTTCGCGGTCCAGCGGGTTTTCCAGGCCACGGCGCAGGGCACGCTTGGTCTCGGTATACAGCTGGCGCAACAGGCTGGCGCGCCAGGAGTTCCACAACGTCGGGTTGGTGGCGTTGATGTCGGCCACGGTCAGCACGTAGAGGTAGTCGAGGCGGGTCTGATCGCCGACCAGGCGGGCAAACTCATTGATCTCCTGTGGGTCGGAGAGGTCCTTGCGTTGGGCGGTGGTCGACATCACCAGATGGTTTTTCACCAGCCAGACAATCAGGCGCGAGTCCCACAGCGGCAACTGGTGGCGCTGACAGAACACCTCGGCATCCACCGCGCCCAGTTCCGAGTGATCGCCACCACGGCCCTTGCCGATGTCGTGGTAGAGGCCGGCCAGGTAGATCAGTTCGGGCTTGGGCAGCGCGCCCATTAGCTTGCTGGCCAGCGGGAACTTTTCGCTGACGCCCTGGCTTGCCCAGTTTGCGCAGGTGTTTGATCAGGTTCAGGGTGTGGGCATCGACCGTGTAGATGTGGAACAGGTCGTGCTGCATCTGCCCGACGATCTGGCCGAACTCTGGCAGGTAGCGGCCGAGGATGCCGTAGCGGTTCATCCGGCGCAGGTTGCGGTGAATGCCTTCCTGGGACTTGAACAGCTCGATAAACAGGCTGGTGTTGCGAATGTCGCGGCGAAAGTCGTCGTCGATCAGTGTGCGGCTCTCGCGCAGCCGGCGGATGGTGTCGGCCTGTACGCCGCGCACTTCTGGGTGCTGGGCCAGCAGCACGAAGATTTCCAGAATGGCGAAGGGCGTACGCTTGAACACATTCGGGTGGGTGACTTCGAGAAAGCCGTTGCGCACCTGAAAGCGACTGTTGATTGGCTGTGCGGGCTGGTTGTCGCTGTGCCGCAGGATCACTTCTTCGAAGTGCTGCATGATCAGGTCATTCAGCTCGGCCACCGCCATCACTGCGCGGTAGTACTTCTGCATCAGTTGTTCGACAGCCAGCTTGCCGTTGTCGTCGCTGAAGCCCAGTAGGCCGGCGATCTTCTGCTGGTGGTCGAACAGCAGGCGGTCTTCGCTGCGCCCGGCCAGCATGTGCAGTGCATAACGCACCTTCCAGAGAAAGTCCTGGGAGGCGGCCAGCAGGCTGAACTCGCTTTCGATCAGAAAGCCCTGGGATGCCAGTGCGTGCAGGTTGAGCGTGCCGAACTGGCGGCGGGCGATCCAGAGGATGGTCTGGATGTCGCGCAGGCCGCCGGGGGAGCCTTTGACGTTGGGTTCGAGGTTGTACTCGGTGTCGTTGTACTTGGCGTGGCGGGCGTGCTGCTCGTCGCGCTTGGCCAGGAAGAAGTGCTTGCTGGGCCACATTTGCTGCGGGCTGGTGACTTCCAGCATGCGCTGACGCAGGTGCTCGGGGCCGGCAATGGTGCGGCTTTCCATCAGGTTGGTGATGACGGTCAAGTCGGCGCGCGCTTCGTCGGCACACTCGGCCACTGAACGCACGCTCTGGCCGACTTCCAGGCCAATGTCCCACAGCAGCATGAGGAAGCGTTCGATCGAGTCGCGAAACAACTCCTGATCCTCGTTTTCCAGCAGGATCAGCAGGTCGATATCCGAGTGCGGGTGCAGTTCGCCGCGGCCATAGCCGCCGACGGCCACCAGGCTGATGGCGGCCTCACTGCTCCAGTTGAAGCGATCCCAGGCCTCGCGCAGGATTTGGTCGATGCACCAGGCGCGGTCTTCGATCAGGCGGCGAATGTCGCGGTGGCCCATGAAGCGTGCGTTGAGCACGTCATTGATCTGCCGCAGGGCTTTCTTGAAGGCGGCAATCGGGCTGGGCTTGCGCGCCAGCTCCGCCTGGAACTGGCCGCGGTCAAACAGCTCGGGATCAACCTGCGGCATAAAACGGTCTTCCTTATTAAAGAAGCAATCAGGCCGGCTGGGTGGCCGGAGCGCTGCGCGGCAGGGTGTCATCACTGCGCAGGGTGAAGATCTCGTAACCGTCGGCGGTCACCAGAATGGTGTGTTCCCACTGGGCGGAGAGCTTGCGGTCCTTGGTGATGGCGGTCCAGCCGTCGCCGAGGGTGCGGGTTTCCGCACGGCCCTGGTTGATCATCGGTTCGATGGTGAAGGTCATGCCTTCCTTGAGCTCCATGCCGGTGCCGGCGCGGCCGTAGTGCAGCACTTGCGGCTCTTCATGGAACACCGCACCGATGCCGTGGCCGCAGTATTCGCGTACCACTGAGTAGCCGTTCTTTTCCGCGTGCTTCTGGATCACTTCGCCGATATCACCCAAGCGTGCGCCCGGACGGACCAGGGCGATGCCCTTGTACATACATTCCTGGGTGATGCGCGCGAGCTTCTCGGCCCATTCGCTGACCTTGCCGACCATGAACATCTTGCTGGTGTCGCCGTGGTAGCCGTCTTTGATCACGGTGATGTCGATGTTCAGCACGTCGCCGTCTTTCAGCGGCTTTTCATTGGGGATGCCGTGGCAGACCACGTGGTTGATTGAGGTGCAGATCGACTTGGGGAAGCCTTTGTAGTTGAGCGGGGCGGGGATGGCCTGCTGCACGTTGACGATATAGTCGTGGCAGATGCGGTCCAGCTCTTCGGTGGTTACGCCCGGCTTGACGTACTCGCCGATCATTTCCAGCACTTCGGCGGCCAGGCGGCCGGCGACGCGCATTTTCTCGATTTCAGCGGGCGTCTTGATCGTGACGGTCATAGCGGGGTCTCTGCTGCAGGCGGAAAAGGTGCGCATATTAGCAGCTTCATGGCGCCAGCCATAAGCGCGACGCGTAACTGGCTGTGACCCTGGATGTGTTTGTCGGCTAGCTTGCGCCATGCTTATGTGCTATAAAGTGCGCCGCTTTACGGGGTAGCCCGGCAAAGCATTAACCCCACACACGTATCGACACGGTGACCTGGGTGCCTTCAAGACTGGTTCTGGAGGGTTGGTCATTGGGATGCGTGGAGGCCTAACCCGACTTATCAAGGAACTATCATGTCCCAAGTCAATATGCGCGATATGCTGAAGGCCGGTGTGCACTTCGGCCACCAGACCCGTTACTGGAACCCGAAAATGGGCAAGTACATTTTCGGCGCGCGCAACAAGATCCACATCATCAACTTGGAAAAAACCCTGCCGATGTTCAACGAGGCGCTGTCCTTCGTTGAGAAACTGGCTTCGGGCAAAAACAAGATTCTGTTCGTCGGCACCAAGCGTTCCGCTGGCAAGATCGTTCGCTGAAGAAGCAGCACGTTGCGGTTCGCCGTACGTCGATCACCGCTGGTTGGGCGGCATGCTGACCAACTACAAAACCATCCGTGCCTCGATCAAGCGTCTGCGCGATCTGGAAGTTCAGTCGCAAGACGGTACTTTCACCAAGCTGACCAAGAAAGAAGCCCTGATGCGTACCCGTGATCTGCAGAAACTGGATCGCAGCCTGGGTGGTATCAAGGACATGGGCGGTCTGCCAGACGCTTTGTTCGTGATCGACGTTGACCACGAGCGCATTGCTATCACCGAAGCCAACAAACTGGGCATTCCAGTTATCGGCATCGTCGATACCAACAGCAGCCCTGAAGGTGTTGATTACATCATCCCGGGTAACGACGACGCCATCCGCGCTATCCAGTTGTACATGGGCGCCATGGCTGACTCGGTAATCCGTGGTCGTAGCAATGCAAATGGCGGCACCGACGAATTCGTCGAGCAAGCCCCTGCTGCTGAAGCTGCTGAAGGCTGAGTAATTAACGCCTAGCGTTTACTCAGTACGCAAAAAGGGGGCTTGGCCCCCTTTTTGCCACCTCGAAAACCATTTATTAGCGTCGTTGTGCTGAATGACAGGCTGCTAGTGAATGAGTGAAGAATTTAGCGCCCGTGTACTCGGGTGGAATGGTTTAAAACCTATCCAAGAGGAATTTTGAAATGGCAGAGATTACTGCAGCGTTGGTTAAAGAACTGCGTGAGCGTACCGGCGAAGGCATGATGGATTGCAAGAAGGCCTTGACCAAGGCTGGCGGCGACATCGAAAAAGCCATCGACGACATGCGTGCTTCCGGCGCCATCAAAGCTGCCAAGAAAGCCGGCAACGTAGCTGCTGAAGGCGCGATCAGCGTTAAAGTCGCTGAAGACGGCAAGTCGGCCGTTATCCTTGAAGTCAACTCGCAAACTGACTTCCTGGCTCTGCAGGACGATTTCAAGAACTTCGTTGCCAGCAGCATCGAAAAAGCCTTCGCTGACAAACTGACCGACGCAGCTCCGCTGATCGCCGCTCAGGAATCTGCTCGCGAAGCCCTGGTGGCCAAGGTTGGCGAAAACGTCAACATTCGCCGTCTGGCGCGTGTTGAAGGTGACGTGGTTAACGCTTACCTGCACGGCAACAAAATCGGTGTTGTGGTTGTCCTGAAAGGCGGTGACGCTGATCTGGCTAAAGACATTGCCATGCACGTGGCGGCTAGCAACCCTGAATTCCTGCTGCCTTCGGAAGTTTCGGCTGACGCCATTGAGCGCGAGAAAGCCGTGTTCATGAGCCTCAACGAAGACAAAATCAAGGGCAAGCCGGCTGACATCGTCGAGAAGATGGTTGGCGGCCGCATCCAGAAGTTCCTGGCTGAAGCCAGTCTGGTTGAGCAAGCCTTCGTTAAAGACCCGGAAATCAAAGTTGGCGCTCTGGCCAAGAAAGCCGGTGCTGAAATCGTTTCCTTCACGCGCTTCCAGGTAGGCGAAGGCATCGAGAAGCCGGTCGACAACTTCGCTGAAGAAGTTGCTGCTCAGTTGGCTGCCAGCAAGCAGTAAGACGGTTCATACTGTCGCACCCAAGAGGCTGCCCGCTCACGCGAGCGGCCTCTTTTACAAACAGGGGAGCCGAATCGGGCTGAAACTCCCCCGGTGTTTGTGTGTCATATGGCACCAGATGCTGTCGGCGCTGTCGCAGCGCCCGTCCAAGATTTTATTCGTGTGCAGGCCTCAAGGGCCTGCGCAGTATTCAAACGCCGCAGGAGAGATACGCAATGGCTCAGCAGGTGAGTGGTCGTCAACCTCGCTATAAACGCATTTTGCTCAAACTTAGCGGCGAGGCCCTGATAGGCTCGGAAGAGTTCGGCATCGACCCGAAGGTGCTGGATCGCATGGCTCTGGAAGTCGGCCAATTGGTCGGCATCGGCGTGCAGGTTGGCCTGGTGATCGGCGGTGGTAACCTGTTCCGTGGTGCTGCGCTGAGCGCGGCGGGTATGGATCGGGTCACGGGCGACCATATGGGTATGCTCGCCACCGTGATGAATGCCCTGGCCATGCGTGACGCGTTGGAGCGTTCGAATATCCCTGCGCTGGTGATGTCGGCCATTTCCATGGTCGGTGTGACCGACCACTATGATCGTCGCAAGGCCATGCGCCACTTGAACGTGGGCGAAGTGGTGATCTTTGCTGCTGGTACGGGCAACCCGTTCTTCACCACGGACTCGGCCGCCTGCCTGCGCGCCATTGAAATCGATGCCGACGTGGTGCTCAAAGCGACCAAGGTGGATGGTGTCTACACCGCCGACCCGTTCAAGGATCCCCATGCTGAGAAGTTCGAGCACTTGAGCTATGACGAAGTGCTGGATCGCAAGCTGGGCGTGATGGACCTGACCGCCATTTGCCTGTGCCGTGACCACAACATGCCGCTGCGGGTGTTCAATATGAACAAGCCCGGCGCTTTGCTGAATATCGTGCTCGGCGGTGCCGAGGGAACGCTGATCGAGGAGAACAAGCAATGATCAACGAGATCAAGAAAGACGCACAAGTACGCATGCAGAAGAGCCTGGAATCGCTGCTGCATGCCTTCAGCCGCATCCGCACCGGTCAGGCGCATCCGAGCATTCTCGGTGGTGTGATGGTGCCGTACTACGGCGCGGATACCCCGTTGAATCAGGTGGCCAACGTCACCGTCAAGGATTCTCGCACCCTGCAGGTGGTGGCTTTCGAACGCAATATGCTGGCGGCCGTCGACAAGGCGATCCAGAGCTCAGGTCTGGGCTTCAACCCCACCAACCTGGGTGAGTTGCTGCTGATCTCCATGCCGGCGCTGACCGAAGAAACCCGTCGGGGCTTCACCAAGCAGGCCCGTGATGCGGCGGAAGATGGTCGTGTGGCCGTGCGCAATATTCGCCGCGATGCCTTGAGCCAGTTGAAAGACCTGGTCAAGGAGAAGGAAATCAGCGAGGACGACGAGCGTCGTGCCGCCGATGACATCCAGAAGCTGACCGACAAGTTCGTCGCTGAGATTGAAGTGGCGGTTAAACAGAAAGAAGCGGATTTGATGGCCGTTTAACGGTCGCTAAGGTCATGGATAAGACAGTGTCCGAGTCTTTTGCAGTGGTGCCGCGGCATGTTGCCATCATCATGGATGGCAACAATCGCTGGGCGAAAAAACGTTTGCTGCCGGGCGTCGCCGGGCACAAAGCTGGCGTCGATGCGGTGCGTGCGGTCATCAAGGTGTGCGCCGAAGCTGGGGTTGAAGTGTTGACCCTGTTCGCCTTCTCCAGTGAGAACTGGCAGCGTCCCGCTGAAGAGGTTGGGGCGTTGATGGAGCTGTTTCTCAGCGCCCTGCGGCGTGAGGCGAAAAAGCTCAAGGAAAATGAAATTAGCCTGCGCATCATTGGTGATCGCTCACGCTTTCACCCGGAGTTGCAGGCCGCCATGGCGGCAGCTGAGGCGGAAACGGCCGGGCCGAGCAAGTTTATCTTGCAGGTGGCGGCCAACTACGGCGGGCAGTGGGATATCGTGCAGGCAGCTCAGGCGCTGGCTCGTGACGTTCAAGCTGGCACTCTGCAGGCGGATGCCATTAGTGCTGAATTGTTGCAGGGGCGTTTGGTGACGGCCGATTTGCCCTTGCCAGACTTGTGCATTCGCACGGGTGGCGAGCACCGCATCAGCAATTTCCTGCTGTGGCAGCTGGCGTATGCCGAGCTGTATTTCTCCGACCTGTACTGGCCGGATTTCAAACACCAGGCCATGCGCAATGCGCTGGCTGACTACGCTACCCGCCAACGTCGCTTCGGCAAGACCAGCGAACAGGTGGAAGCGCAAGCCGCATCTAAGGCGCGCCCATAATGCTGAAACAACGGATCATCACCGCGTTGCTGTTGCTGCCTGTCGCTCTGGGTGGGTTCTTTCTGCTGGATGGGGCGAGTTTCGCCCTGTTCATTGGTGCGGTGGTTACCCTGGGTGGCTGGGAGTGGGCGCGCCTGGCAGGCCTGGCTGCGCAGCCGCTGCGGATCGCCTATGGCGCTTTGGTGGCGGTGCTGTTGTACGGCCTGTATGTGTTTCCGCAACTGGCGGCCAAGGTATTGCTGGCGGCGGTTGTCTGGTGGTTGCTCGCCACCTTGCTGGTGCTCAATTTCCCGCGTAGCAAAGTGGTGTTTCAGTCGCTGCCGAGCAAGGTGCTGATTGGTCTGTTGATCCTCTTGCCGGCCTGGCAGGGCCTGGTGCTGCTCAAGCAGTGGCCTCTGGGCAATTACCTGATCGTGGCCGTGATGGTGCTGGTGTGGGGGGCGGATATCGGTGCTTATTTTGCTGGTCGGGCCTTTGGCAAGCGCAAGCTGGCGCCGCAGGTGAGTCCAGGCAAAAGCTGGGAGGGTGTGATCGGCGGTCTGCTCACGTGCCTGCTGATTGCTCTGGCGGTGGGTCTCTATCGCCACTGGGGGCCAGTCGAACTGGCCCTGGCCCTGGCCAGCACCTTGTTGCTGGTGATGGTCTCGGTGGTTGGCGATCTGACCGAAAGCATGTTCAAGCGCGAGGCAGGGATTAAAGACAGCAGTAATTTGTTGCCCGGTCATGGCGGAATTCTTGATCGTATCGACAGTCTGACAGCCGCCATCCCGCTGTTTGCCGTGCTGCTCTGGGCCGTTGGCTGGGGCGTGCTGTGACTGCGCCGCAACAGGTAACGGTGCTGGGCGCCACTGGCTCCATAGGCCTCAGTACCCTGGATGTGATTGCGCGCCATCCGCTGCGCTATCAGGTGTTCGCCTTGACCGGCTTCAGTCGTCTGGCTGAGTTGGAGGCGTTATGTCTGCGCTTTAAACCCCGCTACGCCGTTGTGCCTCAGTCGTCTGCTGCCCAGGCTCTGCAGTCGACCTTGCAGCTTGCTGGCTTGGCTACTCGGGTGCTGGTGGGGGAGGCCGGGCTCTGCGAAGTGGCGGCCCATCCTGAGGTGGATGCCGTGATGGCGGCCATCGTCGGGGCGGCCGGTTTGCCGCCGACCCTGGCGGCGGTGCAAGCAGGCAAAAAAGTCCTGCTGGCCAACAAGGAAGCCCTGGTGATGTCCGGCGCCTTGTTTATGCAGGCGGTGCGCCGCAGTGGCGCCGTGCTATTGCCGATCGACAGCGAACACAACGCCATTTTCCAGTGCTTGCCGGGGGACTATGCCCGCGGTCTGGCGCCGGTTGGTGTGCGGCGCATTTTGCTGACGGCCTCTGGTGGACCGTTTCGCCAGACGCCGCTGGAAGAATTGCAGCACGTCACCCCTGAGCAAGCCTGTGCCCACCCCAACTGGTCCATGGGGCGGAAAATTTCCGTCGACTCGGCCAGCATGATGAACAAGGGGCTTGAGTTGATCGAAGCCTGTTGGCTGTTCGCTGCCAAGCCGTCCCAGGTCGAGGTGGTGATCCACCCGCAAAGCGTGATCCATTCCCTGGTCGATTATGTCGATGGTTCGGTCCTGGCGCAGTTGGGCAATCCCGATATGCGCACTCCCATCAGTCATGCCCTGGCCTGGCCGGAGCGGATTGATTCAGGGGTGGCTCCGCTGGACCTGTTTGCCGTCGCCCGGTTGGATTTTCAGGCGCCGGATGAGCAGCGTTTTCCCTGTCTGCGCCTGGCGCGGCAAGTGGCCGAGATCGGCGGCACCGCCCCGGCCTTGCTGAATGCGGCCAATGAAATCGCGGTGCAGGCGTTTCTCGAGCGGCGCATCCGCTTTCCGCAGATCGCCACCATCATTGAAGATGTATTGAATCTTGAGGCTGCCGTCGAGGTCGAAAGCCTGGATAGCGTGTTGCTGGCCGATGCCAGTGCGCGTGCACATGCCGAGCAATGGTTGCAGCGTAACGGGCGCTAAACCCGGAGGATGTCGATGAGCGCGCTCTATATGATTTTTGGCACCCTGGTGGCCTTGGGGGTGTTGGTCACTATTCACGAGTTTGGCCATTTCTGGGTCGCACGGCGCTGTGGCGTCAAGGTGCTGCGCTTTTCCGTTGGTTTTGGTGCGCCCTTGCTGCGCTGGCAGGACCGTCAGGGCACAGAGTTCGTGATCGCAGCCATCCCGTTGGGTGGCTACGTCAAAATGCTCGATGAACGTGAAGGTGAGGTGCCCGCTGAGCTGCTGTCCCAGGCGTTTACCCGCAAGCCGGTAGGGCAGCGCATCGCTATTGTGGCGGCGGGGCCGTTGGCGAACTTTATCCTGGCGTTTGCCTTTTTCTGGGTGCTGGCGATGCTGGGCAGCCAGCAGGTCAAGCCGGTTATCGGTGCTGTTGAGTCGGGCAGTCTGGCCGCCAGTGCGGGGCTGGAGGCTGGTCAGGAAATTGTGGCTGTCGATGGCGAGCGCACCAGTGGTTGGGGGGCGGTCAATCTGCAGTTGGTGCGGCGCCTGGGCGAGACCGGCACAGTCGAATTGCTGGTGCGTGAGGCGGGCTCCAGTGTCGAAAGTCCCCGTCAGTTGCAGCTGTCGCAATGGCTGCAGGGTGAGGCCGAACCCGATCCGATCAAAGCGCTGGGGATTAGTCCCTGGCGTCCGCAGATTGAGCCGGTGCTGGCTGAGCTGGATCCCGAGGGGCCAGCCAGTGCCGCGGGCCTGAAAGTGGGGGATCGTTTGCTGGCCCTGGACGATGTTGCGCTTGGTGACTGGCAGCAGCTGGTCGATCGAGTGCGTAGTCGGCCGGCGGAGCAGGTTAAGCTGCGCGTACAGCGCGGCGATCAGGTTTTTGAGTTGTCCTTGATCCTGGCCTTGCGCGGCGAGGGGGCTGCCCGTAGTGGTTACCTGGGGGCTGGCGTGCAAGGCGGAGCTTGGCCGCCGGAGATGCTGCGGCAAGTCAGCTTCGGTCCGCTTGAGGCGGTTGCAGAAGGGGCGCGGCGTACCTGGACCATGAGTGTGCTGACCCTCGACTCGCTAAAGAAAATGTTGTTTGGCGAGCTCTCGGTAAAAAACTTGAGCGGGCCGATAACCATTGCTAAAGTGGCCGGCGCTTCTGCTGAGTCCGGGGTGGGGGATTTTCTTAATTTCCTTGCTTACCTGAGCATCAGCCTAGGCGTGTTGAATTTATTGCCAATACCCGTGCTGGATGGGGGGCATCTGCTGTTTTACCTGGTTGAGTGGGCCCGTGGGCGTCCCTTGCCGGAGCGGGTGCAAGCGTGGGGCATGCAGATTGGTATCAGTTTGATCGTCGGGGTGATGTTGCTGGCCCTGATAAACGATCTGGGCCGACTGTAAACGCACCGAGTTTCGAATCTGCCGCGTACTGCGGCAGATTTTTTATTGTCAGTTGAAATAAGAAAGGACTTCATGAAACGTCTGCTGCTAACTGCGGTGCTCTCCGCACTGATGATCGCCGAAGTTCACGCCGAGTCCTTCACTGTCTCCGATATTCGCGTCAACGGCCTGCAGCGGGTTTCCGCTGGTAGCGTGTTTGGCGCCTTGCCGCTAAACGTGGGCGAGAAAATCGACGATCGCACCTTGGTCGATGCCACGCGGGCTTTGTTCAAAACCGGTTTCTTCCAAGATATTCAGTTGGGCCGTGACGGTGACGTGCTGGTCATCAGCGTTGTTGAGCGTCCGTCCATCTCCGGCATCGAAATCGAAGGCAACAAAGCGATCAAGACCGAAGATCTGCTTAAAGGCCTGAATCAGTCCGGTCTGGCCGAAGGCGAGATTTTCCAGCGCGCAACCTTGGAAGGCGTGCGGAACGAGTTGCAGCGTCAGTACGTTTCTCAGGGCCGCTATTCGGCCACCATCGATGCCGAAGTGGTGCCGCAACCGCGTAACCGCGTGGCTTTGAAAATTAATGTCAACGAAGGCTCGGTTGCTGCGATTCAGCACATCAACATCGTTGGCAACAGCGTATTCCCTGAAGAAGACCTCAGCGGCCTGTTTGAGTTGAAGACCACCAACTGGCTGTCGTTCTTCAAGAATGACGACAAGTATTCCCGTGAGAAACTCTCCGGTGACCTTGAGCGTCTGCGCTCCTACTACCTCGATCGCGGCTATATCCACATGGATATCACCTCGACCCAGGTTTCGATTACCCCGGACAAGCAACACGTGTATGTCACCGTCAACGTTGACGAAGGTGACAAGTACACCGTTAGCGGCGTGAAACTCAGCGGTGACCTCAAGGTGCCGGAGAGCGAACTCAAGGCCCTGTTGCTGGTGCGTGAAGGCCAGGTGTTCTCGCGCAAGCTGATGACCACGACGTCCGAGTTGCTGACTCGCCGACTGGGCAACGAAGGCTACACCTTCGCCAACGTCAACGGCGTGCCGGAAGCCAATGATGACAACAACACAGTTGCCATCACCTTTGTGGTCGATCCGAGCAAGCGTGCTTACGTCAATCGCATCAACTTCCGTGGCAACACCAAGACTGAAGATGAAGTGTTGCGCCGTGAAATGCGCCAGATGGAAAATGGCTGGGCCTCGACCTACCTGATCGATCAGTCCAAGACCCGTTTGGAACGTCTTGGCTACTTCAAGGAAGTCAACGTCGAAACGCCGAAAGTGCCGGGCAGTGATGATCTGGTTGACGTGAACTACAGCGTTGAAGAGCAGGCGTCGGGTTCCATCACCGCCAGCGTCGGTTTTGCCCAGAACGCCGGCTTGATTCTTGGCGGCTCGATCAGCCAGAACAACTTTCTCGGCACCGGTAACAAGGTCAGCCTCGGGCTGACGCGCAGCGAATACCAGAGTGCCTACAACTTCGGCTTCGTTGATCCCTACTGGACCGTTGATGGTGTAAGCCTGGGTTACAACGCCTTCTTCCGTGAGACCGATTACGATGAGCTGGATACCGATGTGTCGAGCTATTCCATCGACAGTCTTGGCGTCGGCGCTACTATTGGCTATCCGATCAGTGAAACCTCGCGTCTGACCTATGGTTTGACCGCGCAGCAGGATGAACTGGATTCCGGCTTCTACACCGTGCAGCAGATTCAGGACTTCCTGGAGAACGAAGGCACCGATTTCACCAACTTTAAGGCCTCTGTCGGCTGGTCCGAGTCGACCCTGAACAAGGGTGTGCTGGCCACCCGTGGTGCTTCCCAGAGCCTGGTGTTGCAGGCAACCGTGCCGGGCAGTGATCTGTCGTTCTACAAACTCGACTACCGCGCGCAGCTGTTCAAACCGCTGACTCAGGCAACGACCCTGCGCTTCCATACTGAGCTGGGTTATGGCGCCGGTTATGGTTCCACCGATGGCTTGCCGTTCTATGAGAACTACTACGCCGGGGGCTTCGGCTCGATTCGCGGCTTCCGGGATAACTCGTTGGGCCCTCGCAGTACGCCGAGTCGGGCTTTTCCGAACAATCCGCCAAGTTACAACGATCCAAGTAACCCCCTAAATACTTGTAATGATCAGGATCTGTGCACCGATCCGGATCAAGATCCGTTGCCCTTTGGCGGTAACGTATTGGTTCAAGGCGGTGCGGAACTGCTGTTCCCGCTGCCGTTCGTCAAGGATCAAAGTTCCCTGCGCACCTCGTTGTTCTGGGATGTGGGCAACGTGTTCCAGACCAATTGCGATGGCTACGAAGCCGGCGAGTGTGCCGATATCGGTATCAGTGACATGGCCAGCTCCGTGGGTGTCGGCCTAACCTGGATCACCGGCTTCGGTCCGCTGAGCTTCAGCCTGGCCGCACCGATCAAGAAACCGGACAACGCCGATACCCAGATCTTCCAGTTCTCGCTCGGTCAAACCTTCTAATCAGTGTTTGATTTTTACTAAAGACAACAGTTTTGTTGCAGGAGTAACAAAGTGCGTAAGTTGACTCAAGTGGTTCTGTGCATGGCAGCTCTGATGGCCACTCCAGCCTTTGCGGAGATGAAAATCGCCGTAATGAATTATCAAATGGCGCTGTTGGAGTCTGATGCAGCCAAGAAATACGCCGTGGATGCCGAGAAGAAATTCGGCCCGCAACTGACCAAGCTAAAGTCGCTGGAAAGCGGCGCCAAAGGCATTCAGGATCGTCTGGTCAAGGGTGGCAGCAAGATGGCTCAGGGCGAGCGTGAGCGCCTTGAGTTGGAATTCAAGCAAAAGGCCCGTGATTTTCAGTTTCAGTCCAAAGAGCTGAACGAAGCCAAGGCTGTTGCTGATCGTGACATGCTCAAACAGTTGAAGCCGAAACTGGATAAGGCTGTTGAGGAAGTGATCAAAAAAGGCAACTTCGACCTGGTGCTTGAGCGTGGTGCGGTCGTCGATGTCAAACCTCAGTACGACATCACTCGCCAAGTCATTGAGCGCATGAATCAGCAGCGCTAATCATGTCGGTCGTGGTTTTCACTCTAGGTCAGTTGGCTGAACGTCTCGGCGCTACTCTACGGGGCAGTGCCGATCGGCTTATTAGCGGTCTGGCAACGCTGCAAGATGCTCAGCCGGCACAGTTGAGCTTTCTGGCTAATCCGCAGTATCGCAAGTTTCTCAGCCAAACCCAGGCGGGCGCCTTGCTGCTCACCGTTGCGGATGCCGAGGGCTATGCGGGTGATGCGCTGCTGGTGGCTAACCCCTATCTGGCTTACGCAGAGCTGTCCCATCTGTTTGATCGCAAGCCACAGGCTGTTGCTGGCGTGCATCCGACTGCTGTGGTTGCCAGTGATGCCCAAGTGCATGCCTCTGCTAGCATCGGGCCCTATGTTGTTATTGAGGGTGGGGCGCAAATTGCCGCCGGTGTCACCTTAGGTGCCCACTGTGTGATCGGTGCTCGCTCGGTGATCGGTGAGGATGGCTGGTTAGCGCCGCGAGTAACCCTCTATCACGATGTACATATAGGTAAGCGGGTTGTCATCCAGTCCGGTGCGGTGCTTGGTGGCGAGGGTTTTGGTTTCGCCAACGAGAAAGGCATTTGGCAGAAAATTGCCCAGATTGGTGGCGTCTGTATTGGTGATGACGTCGAGATCGGTGCCAACACCACCATAGATCGCGGCGCGCTAGCCGACACCCTGATCGGTAACGGCGTGAAACTGGATAATCAGATTATGATTGCCCACAACGTGCAGGTGGGTGATCACACTGCCATGGCCGGTTGTGCAGGCATCTCCGGCAGCACTAAGATTGGCAAACACTGCATGATTGCTGGCGGTGTCGGCATGGTTGGCCACATCGAAGTATGTGACAACGTGTTCGTCACCGGCATGACCATGGTCACCCGTTCTATCACTGAACCAGGCTCTTATTCTTCCGGTACGGCCATGCAGCCGGCTGGTGAATGGCGTAAAAGTGCGGCACGGATTCGTCAATTGGACGAGATGGCGCGTCGCCTGCAGCAATTGGAAAAACGCCTGGCAGCCGTGACCTCAGACCAGCAGACCTCATCAGAGGCCTGATCCGCGAGCGTTGCGCGGCCCCACCTTTACTACAGGCTTTCCCCGAACATGATGGACATTAACGAGATTCGCGAATACTTGCCGCACCGCTACCCTTTCTTGTTGGTAGACCGGGTGACGGACCTGGATCTTGAGGCCAAACAGATTCGCGCCTACAAGAACGTGACCATCAACGAGCCATTTTTCAACGGTCACTTTCCCCAGCACCCGATCATGCCTGGTGTTTTGATCATCGAAGCCATGGCTCAGGCGGCCGGCATCATGGGTTTCAAGATGATGGATCTGAAGCCGATTGATGGCGTGCTCTACTACTTCGTTGGTTCGGACAAGCTACGCTTTCGTCAGCCGGTAGTGCCGGGCGATCAGTTGGTTCTGGAGGCGCGTTTTATCAGTGCCAAGCGCAGCATCTGGAAGTTTGCCTGCAAGGCCACGGTTGACGGTAAGGAAGTTTGCTCGGCTGAAATCATTTGTGCGGAACGCAAACTATGAGTTTGATTGACCCTCGCGCCATCATCGATCCGTCGGCCAAGCTGGCGGATGACGTTCAGGTCGGCCCCTGGTCGATCATCGGGCCTGATGTGGAAATCGGCGAGGGTACCGTGGTGGGTCCCCATGTGATCATCAAGGGACCGAGCAAGATCGGTCGCCACAACCGCATCTATCAGTTTTCCTCGGTGGGTGAAGATACCCCGGACTTGAAGTACAAGGGCGAGGCCACGCGCCTGGTGATCGGCGATCACAACGTGATCCGCGAAGGCGTGACCATTCACCGCGGCACCATTCAGGACCGCGCGGAAACTACTATTGGTGATCACAATCTGCTAATGGCCTATGTGCATGTCGGCCATGACAGTGTGATTGGCAATCACTGCATTCTGGTCAACAACACCGCGCTGGCCGGCCATGTGCTCATGGACGATTGGGCCATTCTCTCGGGTTATACCCTGGTGCATCAGTTCTGCCGTATTGGTGCTCATAGCTTTTCCGGCATGGGGACGACCATCGGCAAAGATGTGCCGGCTTTTGTCACCGTGTTCGGTAACCCGGCTGAAGCGCGCAGCATGAACTTTGAAGGCATGCGCCGCCGTGGTTTTAGCGCTGAGGCTATCCAGGCCCTGCGTCGTGCCTACAAAGTGGTCTACCGCCAGGGGTTGACAGTGGAGCAGGCCATGGCCGAAATGGCCGAGTCGGCTGCGCAGTTCCCGGAAGTGGCGTTGTTTCGTGACTCCGTACAGGCGTCCAGCCGCGGCATCACCCGCTGATCATGGGCTCGACCCTGCGCGTCGCCCTGGTGGCCGGCGAAGCCTCCGGCGATATTCTCGGCGCTGGCCTGATGCAGGCCTTGCGCGTCCAGCATCCTGCCATTGAATTTATTGGCGTCGGCGGCCCGCGCATGCAGGCCGAGGGGCTGAACTCCTATTTCCCGATGGAGCGTCTGTCGGTCATGGGTCTGGTAGAAGTGCTCGGGCGCCTGCCGGAGTTACTGTCGCGGCGCAAACGCCTGATTCGCACCCTTATCGAGCAAAAGCCGGACGTATTTATCGGTATCGATGCGCCGGATTTCACCCTTGGCGTCGAACTCAAGTTGCGCCGTGCCGGAATCAAGACGGTGCACTATGTCAGCCCCTCCGTGTGGGCCTGGCGGCAGAAAGCGCGTGTTCAAGATCCGCGAAGCCTGCGATCTGATGCTCACCCTGTTTCCCTTCGAAGCGCAGTTCTACCAGGCCCATCAGGTGCCGGTGCGTTTCGTCGGGCATCCCCTGGCCAACACCATCCCGCTTGAGCTGGATCGTGCAGCGGCCCGTGCTGGCCTGGACTTGCCTCTGGACGCGCCTGTGGTGGCGCTGTTGCCTGGTAGCCGTGGCGGTGAGGTGGGCAAGCTCGGCGGTTTGTTTCTCGATGCTGCCGAGTTGCTGTTGCTAGCGCGGCCACAGCTGCGTTTTGTCCTGCCGTGCGCCAGTCCCGAACGACGCGTGCAACTGGAAGCCTTAATGGCCGGGCGTAACCTGCCGCTGACCTTGCTTGATGGCCAGTCCCACGAGGCCCTCGCGGCGTGCGATGCGGTGTTGATTGCCTCGGGTACCGCGACCCTGGAGGCGCTGCTGTGTCAGCGGCCGATGGTGGTGGCCTACCGCGTGGCGCCGCTGACGTACCGCATCCTCAAGCGGCTGGTCAGCAGTGCCTATATCTCTCTGCCTAATTTGCTCGCTGGCCGCCTGTTGGTGCCTGAGCTGATTCAGGATGCCGCGACCCCCGAAGCGCTGGCCGCTACCCTGTTGCCGTTGCTGGAAAACGGTACCACCCAGACCGCCGAATTTGCCGCTATTCATCGCAGCCTGCGCCTGGATGCCTCGACGCAGGCGGCCGAAGCCGTGTTGGCACTGATCGCAGGCCAGCCATGCAGCTAGGCCTGGATTTCACCCTGGTTGAAGAGCTGGTCGCCGGGGTTGATGAAGTGGGGCGCGGGCCCCTGTGTGGCGCGGTGGTCACGGCGGCGGTGATCCTCGATCCGGCACGGCCTATCCTGGGTCTGAACGACTCGAAAAAACTCACCGAAGCGCGCCGTGAGCTGCTGTTCGATGAGATTCGCGAGAAGGCCCTGTCCTGGTGCATCGCCCGCGCCGAGGTCGAGGAAATCGATCAGCTGAACATCCTTCACGCCACCATGCTGGCCATGCAGCGGGCCGTTGCTGGCCTGCATATCACCCCACGGCTGGCCCTGATCGACGGTAATCGCTGCCCGCAACTGGCGGTGCCCAGTGCTGCCGTGGTCAAGGGTGATAGCAAGGTGCCGGCGATTGCTGCGGCGTCGATCCTGGCCAAGGTCAGTCGTGACCGGGAAATGCAGGCGCTGGATCGTCAGTATCCGGGCTACGGGATTGCCGGACACAAGGGCTATCCGACGGCGGTGCACCTGGAGGCGCTGCAACGCTTGGGCCCGACGCCGATCCATCGGCGCTCTTTCGGCCCGGTGCGCAAACTGCTCGAATTGCTCTAATCCTCCAGCGGTAAGCCAGCTGTTGTTTCCCCCAAGGCCCGGTACAATTCGGGCCTTGTCGTATTTGTGCTTTTTATAGGATTCGCATGTCCGCCACCTTCGTTCACCTGCGTTTGCATACCGAGTTCTCCCTGGTCGATGGCCTGGTGCGGGTCAAGCCGCTGATCAAGGCTGCCGCTGCCGCGGGCATGCCGGCCGTGGCCGTGACCGACCAGAGCAACCTGTGCTCGCTGGTGAAGTTCTACAAGGCCGCCATGGGTGGCGGGATCAAGCCGATCTGTGGCGCCGACCTGTGGCTGGCGAACAAGGATGAAGACGGTCCGCTCAGCCGTCTGACCCTGCTGGCCATGAACGCCAAGGGCTACCGCAATCTCACCGAGCTGATTTCCCGTGGCTTTATTGAGGGCCAGCGCAACGGCCTGGTGATCATCGAGCGCGAGTGGGTAAAAGAAGCCGCCGAAGGGCTTGATTGCGTTGTCTGGGGCCAAAGAGGGCGAAATCGGCCTGAGCCTGCTGGCGGGCAATCCTGACGAAGCCGAAGCGATGCTGCGCGAATGGCAGGCGGTATTTCCGGATCGCTATTACCTGGAGCTGCAGCGCACCAGTCGGGTCAATGACGAAGAGTATCTGCACCTGGCCGTGGAGTTGGCCGGCCGCTGCGATGGTCTGCTGGTGGCCACCAACGACGTACGCTTTATCAAGCAGGATGACTTCTACGCCCATGAAACCCGCGTGTGCATCGGTGAAGGGCGGGCCCTGGACGATCCACGGCGGGTGCGCAGCTACAGCGATCAGCAGTACCTGAAAAGCTCGGAGGAGATGTGGGAGCTGTTCAGCGATCTGCCCGAGGCGCTGGAAAATACCGTCGAAATCGCCAAGCGTTGCAATATCGAGGTGCAGTTGGGCAAGAGCTTCCTGCCCAACTTCCCGGTGCCGGACGGCATGACCATGGACGAGTTCTTCCGCAAGATCAGCTTCGATGGTCTGGAAGAGCGTCTGGCCGTGCTCTGGCCGAAAGACACCACGCCGAACTACGAGGCCAAGCGCCAGGTTTACGTTGATCGCCTGAACTTCGAGCTGGATATCATCATCCAGATGGGCTTTCCCGGTTACTTCCTGATCGTGATGGACTTTATCCAGTGGGCCAAACGCAACGGTATTCCGGTCGGTCCGGGCCGGGGTTCAGGCGCCGGTTCCCTGGTGGCCTACGTGCAGAAGATCACCGACCTCGATCCCCTGCAGTACGACCTGCTGTTCGAGCGCTTCCTGAACCCGGAACGGGTATCGATGCCCGACTTCGATATCGACTTCTGCATGGACGGTCGCGACCGCGTGATCGAGTACGTGGCCCAGACCTATGGCCGCAACGCCGTGAGCCAGATCATCACCTTCGGCACCATGGCCGCCAAGGCGGTGGTGCGTGACGTGGCGCGGGTGCAGGGCAAGTCCTACGGCCTGGCGGATCGCCTGTCGAAGATGATCCCCTTCGAAGTCGGCATGACCCTGGAGAAAGCCTTCGAGCAGGAAGAAATTCTCCGGGACTTTCTCAAGATCGACGAGGAAGCCGCCGAGATCTGGGAGATGGCCCGCAAGCTCGAAGGCGTTACCCGTAACGTCGGCAAGCACGCCGGTGGCGTGGTGATCGCGCCGACCAAACTCACTGACTTTTCGGCCATCTATTGCGATGACGAAGGTGGCGGCCTGGTCACCCAGTTCGACAAGGACGACGTGGAGGCCGCCGGTCTGGTGAAGTTCGACTTCCTCGGCCTGCGCACCCTGACCATCATCGATTGGGCGCTGAAGACCATCAACCGCGACCGCGCCAAGGTCGATGAGCCGCCGCTGAATATCGATTTCATCCCGCTGGATGACAAGCCGACTTACCAGTTGCTGCAAAAAGCCGAGACCACCGCGGTATTCCAGCTGGAATCACGCGGCATGAAGGAGCTGATCAAGAAGCTCAAGCCCGACTGCCTGGAAGACCTGATCGCTCTGGTGGCACTGTTCCGTCCGGGCCCGCTGCAATCGGGCATGGTCGACGACTTTATCAACCGTAAGCACGGCCGTGCCGAGCTGGCGTACCCGCACCCGGACTACCAGTACGACGGCCTCAAGCCGGTGCTGCTGCCGACCTACGGCATCATCCTGTATCAGGAACAGGTGATGCAGATTGCCCAGGTCATGGCCGGTTACACCCTCGGTGAGGCGGACATGCTGCGCCGCGCCATGGGTAAGAAAAAGCCCGAGGAGATGGCCAAGCAGCGCGGTGGCTTTATCGAGGGTTGCGCCAGCAACAACATTGATGCGGACCTGGCGGGCAACATCTTCGACCTGGTGGAAAAGTTCGCCGGTTACGGCTTTAACAAATCCCACTCCGCCGCCTATGGTCTGGTGTCGTACCAGACCGCCTGGCTGAAAACTCACTATCCGTCGCCGTTTATGGCTGCGGTGCTGTCGGCGGATATGCACAACACCGACAAGGTCGTGACGCTGATCGAGGAGTGCCGCAGCATGAAGCTGCGCCTCGATGCGCCGGATGTGAACAACTCTGAGTTCAAGTTTACCGTTAATGACGACGGCCGGATTGTTTATGGCCTGGGCGCGATCAAGGGCGTGGGCGAGGGGCCGGTGGAGGCCATTGTCGAGTCGCGTCAGGACGGACCGTTCAAGGACCTGTTCGATTTCTGCGCACGGGTCGACCTCAAGCGCATCAACAAGCGCACCACCGATGCCCTGATTCGCAGCGGTGCCCTGGATCGTCTGGGGCCGTATTTCCATGACGAGATCAAGGCCTATCAGGCCAATATCGACCGTAACCGTGCCGTGCTGCTGGCGGCCATGGATGAGGCGATTCAGGCCGCCGAACAGACCAGTCGCAGCCATGCCAGCGGTCATATGGACCTGTTTGGCGGGGTGTTTGCCGATGCCGAGGCGGATGTCTACGCCAACCACTTGAAGGCTAAAGAGCTGTCGCTGAAGGAGCGCCTGCGCGGTGAGAAGGAGACCTTGGGGCTGTACCTGACCGGTCACCCGATCGACGAGTACGAGGGCGAGATTCGCCGCTTCGCCCGTCAACGGATTATCGATCTCAAGCCGGCGCGGGGTGATCAGACGGTTGCCGGCCTGATCGTCAATCTGCGGGTAATGAAGAACAAAAAGGGCGACAAGATGGGCTTTATCACCCTCGATGACCGCTCCGGGCGCATTGAGGCGTCGTTGTTTGCCGAGGCCTTCAATGCCGCCCAGGCCCTGTTGCAGACCGACGCCATGGTGGTGGTGGAAGGCGAGGTGAGTAACGACGACTTCTCTGGCGGCCTGCGCCTGCGCGCCAAGCGGGTGATGAGCCTGCAGGAAGCGCGCACCGGCCTGGCCGAGAGCCTGCGCATCAAGGTGGCCAGTGATATGCTCAAGGGTGACCGCCTGCGCTGGCTGGGCGAGTTGTGCCAGCGCCATCGCGGTGAGTGCCCGGTGAGCCTGGATTACACCGGCAGCGAGGCCAAGGCCGTGTTGCAGTTTGGTGATGCCTGGCGTATCGATCCGGCGGATGGCTTGATTCAGGCATTGCGTGACCAGTTCGGGCGCGACAACGTCTTTCTCAACTACCGCTGATGCCGAGGCGCCACTGGGCTGCCGGGCACCTGTTTTATCGGTTCGCGCTGTGCGCTTTATTATCGACCTGCAGGCCCCCCATACCTTAAGGTACGGGGCTGGCAGATACAGCTCCCCGGCCGCCTGGCCGTCGACGCAAGATGGACATTTATGAACCCGAATTTTCTCGATTTCGAACAGCCAATCGCCGACCTGCAAGCCAAGATCGAAGAGCTGCGCCTGGTCGGTCACGACAATGCGCTGAACATCGGCGACGAAATTGCCCGTCTGCAGGACAAAAGCACGACGCTGACCGAGAGCATTTTCAGCAACCTCAGCAGCTGGCAGATCGCCCGTCTGGCGCGCCATCCGCAGCGGCCTTACACCCTGGATTACATCCAGCACATCTTCACCGAGTTCGACGAGCTGCACGGTGATCGGCATTTCTCCGATGATCCGGCGATTGTCGGTGGCATTGCCCGTCTGAACGACGAGCCGGTGATGGTCATCGGTCATCAGAAAGGCCGTGAAGTGCGCGAGAAGGTTCGTCGCAACTTCGGCATGCCGCGTCCTGAGGGCTACCGCAAGGCCTGTCGCTTGATGGAAATGGCCGAGCGCTTCAAGTTGCCGATCCTGACCTTTATCGACACCCCGGGCGCCTATCCGGGTATCGACGCTGAAGAGCGTGGGCAGAGCGAGGCGATTGCCTGGAACCTGCGGGTAATGGCGCGTCTGAAGACGCCGATCATCGCCACGGTGATCGGCGAGGGCGGTTCCGGCGGTGCGCTGGCGATTGGTGTGTGCGATCAGCTGAACATGCTGCAGTACTCCACCTATGCGGTGATCTCGCCGGAAGGTTGCGCCTCGATTCTGTGGAAAACCGCCGAAAAAGCCCCGGACGCAGCAGAAGCCATGGGCATTACCGCCGAGCGCCTGAAAGGCCTGGGGATTGTCGATAAGGTCATCGGCGAACCCTTGGGCGGCGCCCACCGTGCGCCGGAAGTGGCCGCCGAATCGATTCGCAAGGAATTGGCCGCGCAGTTGCTGAACTTGCAGAAGCTCGACACCGATGCGTTGCTGGCGCGTCGCTATGAGCGCCTGATGAGCTACGGCATCGCCTGAGTCCGCGACGGACAATCACTGAGCGCCAGTTTCCTTTAAGCTGGCGCCTTGTCCGGCGCTTGCAGCACCTCTCTTATGTCCCTGGAATCCCGCTTACTGACTGCTCTGTCACCCTGGTGCGCCGCGCCGGGGTGGTGCGTGGCGTTTTCCGGCGGCCTGGATTCCACCGTTCTCCTGCATCTAATGGTCTCGCTGTCTCGGCGTATGGCGTTGCCGCCGGTGCGGGCGGTGCATGTCGAGCATGGTTTGCAGGCCGTCGCTGCTGCTTGGCCAGCCCACTGCCAGCAAGTATGTGCGGCGCTCGGCGTGCCTTTGCGCGTGCGGGCCGTGCAGGTGGCGCCTGGCGCGAGTCTGGAGCGCGCGGCGCGGGAGGCGCGCTACGCCGCATTGGCCGATGAGCTGGAGGTGGGCGAGTTGCTGCTGACGGCCCAGCATCGCGATGATCAGGCGGAAACCCTGCTGTTTCGTTTGTTTCGCGGTGCTGGCGTGCGTGGCTTGGCCGGTATGCCGGCGAGTCGAGCGCTGGGGCGTGGGCACTTGCTGCGGCCCTTGCTGACGGCAAGCCGTGCCGAGTTGGAAGCCTATGCCGCTGCCCATCAATTGCATTGGGTGGAAGATCCTTCCAATGGCGATGTGCAGTATTCGCGTAATTACCTGCGCCAACAGGTGCTGCCTGTGCTGAAGCAGCGTTGGCCTCAGGCCGCAACGAGCATGGCGCGTACCGCCGAGCATCTGCGCGAGGCACAAGACTTGTTGGATGACCTGGCGCGCCTCGATCTGGCAAGCCTGAGTGAGCCTTCGCGTTTCGCCTGGTTGACGTTGCCGTCGCTGCCGTTGGCGCCGCTGCTGGCGTTGTCGGTGGCACGGCAGCGCAATCTGTTGCGTTATTGGCTGGCGCCAATGACCGCCTTGCCCGACAGCGATCACTGGGCGGGCTTCGAGTCTTTGCTGGCAGCGGCGAGTGATGCCTTGCCGGTTTGGCGGCTGGCGGGCGGTCAGCTGCATCGAGCCGACGGACGGTTGTGGTGGCTGAGCGGAGCCTGGCTGCAAACGCCCGTGTCAGTGGAGTTGCCGCTTACGGGCGGTGAGTTGCAGTTGCCCGGCAATGGCCGCCTGCGCCTGCTGGGCACGGCGCCTGCTGGGCCGTTGCGCGTGGCTTACCGCCAGGGTGGCGAGTGCATGAGCATTGCCGGCCGCGGCAGTCGTGACCTCAAGCGCTTGCTCAATGAGTCCGGGTTGCCGGCCTTTGTTCGTGGCCGCGTGCCGCTGTTGCTGTGTGGCGAGCGGGTGCTGGCGGTGGCCAACTTGCCAGGGCTCGATGGGGCGGCCCAGGGCGACTGGCAGTTGCACTGGCAGCCACCGACGAGTGACCAGGATTTGAGCTGAAAGGCCCTTTCCGGTAGACTACTCTCCCGTCTTATTACCGCTTTTGCAGACTCCCTTGGAATCGGCAAAGGCTTGCTTGTTTCCGGCAGGTTTTTTTAAGCCTGCTTCGCTTTCCCAGGCGGCACTGACCGCTTAAACGCAGACTTCTAGGGTTTTTCATGACGCGCTATATATTCGTCACGGGCGGTGTTGTTTCTTCATTGGGGAAGGGCATCGCCTCGGCTTCATTGGCGGCTATCCTGGAAGCGCGGGGCCTCAAGGTCACCATGCTCAAGCTGGACCCGTACATCAACGTCGATCCGGGCACCATGAGCCCGTTCCAGCACGGTGAGGTGTTCGTCACCCACGACGGCGCTGAGACCGACCTCGACCTGGGCCACTATGAGCGGTTTATCCGCACGACCATGACCCAGAACAACAACTTCACCACCGGCCGTGTTTACGAGCACGTGCTGCGCAAAGAGCGCCGTGGTGATTATCTGGGCGCGACCATTCAGGTCATTCCGCACATCACCGACGAGATCAAGCGCCGCATCATCAAGGGTGCCGGCGATGCTGACGTGGCCATGGTCGAAATCGGCGGCACGGTCGGCGACATCGAGTCGCAACCGTTCCTCGAAGCCATCCGCCAGCTGCGTGTCGAAGTAGGCGCCAAGCGCGCCATGCTGATGCACCTGACGCTGGTGCCGTACATCGCCACCGCCGGCGAAACCAAGACCAAGCCGACCCAGCACTCGGTGAAAGAGCTGCGCTCCATCGGCCTGCAGCCGGACGTACTGATCTGCCGCTCCGACCACCCGATCGACATGTCCTCGCGGCACAAGATCGCGCTGTTCACCAACGTTGAAGAGCGTGCGGTAATCGGTCTGGAAGACGTCGACACCATCTACAAGATTCCAGGCGTGTTGCATGCCCAGGGCCTGGACGATTTCGTCGTCGAGCGCTTTGGCCTGCAGTGTGGCCCGGCGGATTTGTCCGAGTGGGATCGCGTGGTCGACGCCAAGCTCAACCCGGAAAAAGAAGTCACCATCGCCATGGTCGGCAAGTACATGGAACTGCTGGACGCCTACAAGTCGCTGATCGAAGCGATGAGTCATGCCGGCATCCAGAACCGCACCAAGGTCAACCTGCGTTATATCGACTCCGAAGACATCGAGAACCAGGGCACCGGTCTGCTCGAAGGCGTCGACGCCATTCTGGTACCGGGCGGCTTCGGCCTGCGCGGCGTGGAAGGCAAGATCACCGCGGTGCAATACGCCCGTGAGAACAAGATTCCGTACCTGGGCATCTGCCTGGGCATGCAGGTGGCGGTTATCGAGTTTGCCCGCAATGTGCTGGGCTGGACCGATGCCAACTCCACCGAATTCGACCAGGCCAGTGGCCATCCGGTCGTCGGCCTGATCACCGAGTGGGAAGATGCCGACGGTGGCGTGGAAACCCGCAGCGAGGCCTCTGATCTGGGCGGCACCATGCGTCTGGGTGCCCAGGATTGCCAGCTGGAAAGCGGTTCGCGGGTTCACGATTGCTATGCCAAGGACGTGATCGTTGAGCGTCATCGTCATCGCTACGAAGTGAACAACAAGCTGCTGCCGCAATTGCAGGCTGCCGGCCTGAAAGTGACTGGTCGCTCCGGTGACGGCGCGTTGGTCGAAGTGGTCGAGGCGCCGGATCATCCGTGGTTCGTCGCGTGCCAGTTCCACCCCGAGTTCACCTCCGGTCCACGTGACGGTCACCCGCTGTTCAGTGGTTTCGTCAACGCAGCACTGGCCCAGAAGGCGCGCAAAGCATGAGCCAGAAGACTATTCGTGTCGGCAATATCGAGATCGCCAACGACAAGCCGTTCGTGCTGTTTGGTGGCATCAACGTCATGGAATCGCGCGACCTGGCCATGCGTGCCTGTGAAGAATATGTGCGGGTGACCGACAAACTCGGCATTCCTTATGTGTTCAAGGCCAGCTTCGACAAGGCCAATCGCTCCTCCGTCAGCTCCTTCCGCGGCCCCGGCCTGGAAGAGGGCATGAAGATCTTCGAAGAAGTGAAGAAGACCTTCGGCGTGCCGGTGATCACCGACGTGCATGAGCCTGAGCAGGCGGCGCCAGTGGCGGCCGTGTGCGACATCATCCAGCTGCCGGCGTTTTTGTCGCGCCAGACTGACCTGGTGGTGGCCATGGCCAAGACCGGCGCGGTGATCAACATCAAGAAAGCCCAGTTCCTCGCGCCCCAGGAAATGAAACACATCCTGGCCAAGTGCGAAGAGGCCGGTAACGATCAGTTGATCCTCTGCGAGCGCGGTTCCTCTTTCGGCTACAACAACCTGGTGGTGGACATGCTCGGCTTCGGCATCATGAAGCAGTTCAACTACCCGGTATTTTTTGACGTGACCCACGCCCTGCAAATGCCAGGTGGTCGCGCCGATTCCGCCGGCGGGCGTCGTGGTCAGGTGACTGATCTGGCCAAGGCGGGCATGAGTCAGGGCCTGGCTGGGCTGTTTCTTGAGGCGCATCCGGACCCGGACAACGCCAAGTGCGACGGTCCGTGTGCCTTGCGGTTGGACAAGCTTGAGCCGTTTCTCACCCAGCTCAAGCAGCTGGATGACCTGGTGAAGAGTTTTGCGCCGATTGAAACTGCCTGATCGGGCGTTTCTCCGGTAAAGTGCGGCCCCGTTAAAAGTCTCGTTTCGAGTTCAGCTTCGCTGCGCATGCCTCAGAGTCAGCGCAGCGATTTGATCAATTTTTGGAGTGCTTAGAGCAATGGCAAAAATCGTCGACATCAAAGGCCGTGAGGTTCTCGACTCCCGTGGCAATCCTACGGTAGAAGCGGATGTAATCCTCGACAACGGCATCATCGGCAGCGCCTGTGCGCCGTCCGGTGCTTCCACCGGTTCGCGCGAAGCGCTGGAACTGCGTGATGGCGACAAGAGCCGTTACTTGGGCAAGGGCGTATTGAAGGCCGTTGGCAACATCAACGGCCCGATCCGTGACCTGCTGCTGGGCAAAGACCCGGTCGACCAGCAAGGCCTGGACCGCGCGATGATCGCCCTCGACGGTACCGAGAACAAAGCGTCGCTGGGTGCCAACGCCATCCTCGCCGTGTCCCTGGCTGCGGCCAAGGCCGCTGCCCAGGCCAAAGGCGTGCCGCTGTACGCGCACATCGCTGACCTGAACGGCACCCCGGGCGTGTACTCGATGCCGGTACCGATGATGAACATCATCAACGGTGGCGAACATGCCGATAACAACGTCGATATCCAGGAGTTCATGGTTCAGCCGGTTGGCGCCAAGACCTTCTCCGACGCCATGCGCATGGGCACCGAAATTTTCCATCACCTGAAAGCTGTGCTGAAGGCCCGTGGCCTGAGCACTTCCGTAGGTGACGAAGGTGGTTTCGCACCGAACCTGGCTTCCAACGAAGACGCCCTGGCGGCCATCGCTGAAGCCGTGGCCAATGCTGGCTACAAACTGGGCACTGACGTGACCCTGGCCCTGGACTGCGCCTCCAGCGAGTTCTTCGAAGATGGCAAGTACGACCTGGCCGGTGAAGGCAAGGTGTTCAGCGCCGAAGGTTTTGCCGATTACCTGGCAGGCCTGACCGAGCGTTACCCGATCATCTCCATCGAAGACGGCATGGACGAATCGGACTGGGCTGGCTGGAAAGTGCTGACCGACAAGATCGGCGAGAAGATCCAACTGGTCGGTGACGATCTGTTCGTGACCAACACCAAGATCCTCAAGCGCGGCATCGACGAGTCGATCGGCAACTCGATCCTGATCAAGTTCAACCAGATCGGTTCCCTGACCGAAACCCTGGAAGCCATCCAGATGGCCAAGGCGGCCGGTTACACCGCAGTGATCTCCCATCGCAGCGGCGAAACCGAAGACAGCACCATTGCCGACCTGGCCGTGGGTACTGCGGCTGGCCAGATCAAGACCGGTTCTCTGTGCCGTTCTGATCGTGTGTCCAAGTACAACCAACTGCTGCGTATCGAAGAGCAATTGGGCGACAAAGCGGTATACCGCGGTCGCGCCGAGTTTCGCGGCGAGGGTGAAAACTACTGCGCTCGGTGATGCTGCGTTAAAAACAGGCTCGGAATGCTCATTGACTACAGTCAACTCCGCTTCCGAGCCTGTTTTTGCCTTGCCTGACCTTCGCTCGCTACGTTTTCACGCTGCCTGGTTAGCTGACCCTGTCTATCTGGATGATTGCTGAACCTTAATGCGCAGTCCTTACTGGTTGTTCGTCGTTCTGATCCTGCTGCTGGCTGGCCTGCAGTATCGCTTGTGGGTGGGCGATGGAAGCCTGGCGCAAGTGACCGATCTGCAACGGCAAATCGCCGAACAGCAAGGCGAAAACGAGCGCCTGCTCGAACGTAACCGTATCCTCGAAGCCGAAGTGCTGGAGCTCAAGCAGGGTATGGAAACTGTCGAAGAGCGTGCCCGCCATGAGCTGGGCATGGTCAAAGAGGGCGAAACCCTCTATCAGCTGGCCGAATGAGCACGCCCGATTTCTGGGTGGTGATCCCGGCGGCCGGGGTTGGCGCGCGCATGCTGGCCGACCGTCCCAAGCAATACCTGGCCCTGGCCGGGCGTTGCCTTCTCGAACATACCCTCGACTGCTTTCTCGATCATCCTGGCCTCAAGGGTCTGGTGGTCAGCTTGGCGGCCGAAGATCCCTACTGGCCGACCCTGGCCTGTTCCCACGATCCGCGTATCAGCCGTGCCGAAGGTGGTGCCGAACGTGCCGACTCGGTGTTGCAGGGCTTGTTGCGTCTGACTGAACTGGGTGCGACGGAACACGATTGGGTGCTGGTGCACGATGCTGCACGGCCCAATCTGTCGCGCTTCGATCTGGATCGCTTGCTGACTGAATTGGCGGCTGATCCGGTCGGCGGCCTGCTGGCCGTGCCGGTGCGCGACACCCTCAAACGTGCCAGCGCCGATGGGCGGGTGGCGCAAACCGTCGACCGCAGCCAGATCTGGCAAGCCTACACACCGCAGATGTTCCGCTTCGGTGCGTTGCAGCGGGCGCTGGCCGAGGCGCTGGTGGCTGAGGTGGCGATTACCGACGAGGCTTCGGCCATCGAATGGGCGGGGCAAGCGCCGCGCCTGATCGAGGGGCGGGCGGATAACCTCAAGGTCACCCGCCCGGAAGATCTGGAGTGGTTGCGCCTGCGCTGGAGCCATAAACACTAAAGGCCCGGTCGTTGCCGCGTAGGATGGGTGAAGCTTGCGATACCCATGGCATGCCGATGGTGAAAACGCCTGATGGGTATCGCTGCCTGCTCAAGGCCCGATCCCTTTACGAGTTTATCGGGGGGTCTTCCTAGCCCGCCGGACCGGCCGCTGACTGGCGCGTCCTGCTCCAGCCAGCCGCCACCCAAGGCCTTGTACAGGTTCACTTCGCTACCCAGTTGCGCCAGACGGTCGATGATCAGTGACTGTTGGGCGTTGAACAGGGCGCGCTGGGCGACCAGGAACGTCAGGCTGCTGTCGACGCCGATCAGGTAGCGGCGCTCGGCCAGGCGGTAGTACTCCTGGTTGGCGCTGACCAGATCACGCTGGGCCTGCAGTTGCTGCTGATAGGTCTGGCGCGCGGCCAAGCCGTCGCTGACCTCTTGGAAGGCGCTCTGAATGCTCTGTTGATACTGCGCCACGCGGATGTCTTTCTGGATCTTGCTGTAATCCAGGCTGGCTTGCAGGCTGCCGGCGTTGAAGATCGGCAGGCTGATCTGCGGCTGAAACAGCCAGCTACCCGAACCGCCATTGAACAGCCCAGCCAAATCCGGGCTCAGGCTGCCGGCATTGGCGGTCAGGCTGATGCTCGGGAAGAACGCCGCGCGGGCGGCGCCGATATTGGCATTGGCGGCTTTCAGGGCGTGCTCGGCGGCAAGAATGTCCGGGCGCCGTTGCAGTAACTCGGACGGCAAACCGGCGGCCAGTGGGCTGAGCAGTGGGCTATCGAGTGGTTGGCCCGCTGGCAGGTCGGCCGGCAGGCTGCTGCCCAGTAGCAGGGTCAGACCATTGCGGTCTTGGGCCACCTGGCGCTGGTATTGCGCCAGTTTCACCCGCGCGCTTTCCACCGAGGTGCGCGACTGGCTGAGTTCCAGGGCTGAGGCCACACCTACCTGATTGCTGCGCAAGGTCAGCTGATAGCTCTTGTCGAAGGCCTTGAAGGTGTCTTCGGTCAGGCGCAGCAAGGCCAGGTCGGCCTGCCAGGTCAGGTAGGCGTTGGCCACGTCGGCCACCAGGCTGATCTGCGTGGCGCGGCGCGCTTCTTCGCTGCTCAGGTAGGTTTCCAGGGCTTGTTCGCTGAGGCTGCGAACCCGGCCGAACAGGTCCAGTTCGTACGCGCTGACGCCCAGGGTGGCGGAGTATTGGCTGCTGATCTGCGGGCTGCCGGTGGACGACAGCTCGCCCGGCAAACGTTGACGACTGCCGCTGCCATCGGCGCTGACGGCCGGCAGCAATTCGGCGCGCTGGATGCGGTATTGGGCGCGGTAGGCGTCGATGTTCAGCGCCGCCACACGCAGGTCGAGGTTGTTCTGCAGGGCAGTCTGGATCAGCTGTTGCAACGCCGGATCGCGGAAAAACTGGCGCCAGCCTTGTTCGCTGGCGGCCTGCTCGGCCGCAGCGTTGGGCCCGTAGGCCGGGCCTTGCGGCCACTGCGCGGCAACGCTGGCAGGCGGTTGCTGGTAATCCGGGATCAGTGAGCAGCCACCGAGGGTGAAGGCGGCGAGCGCCAGGGATAGCAGGGACTTATTCATTGGCTGGCCTCCTCATGGCTGTTGCTGGGTTGTTTCTTGCTGAACCATGCAGACACCACGACGAAGAACAGCGGCACCCAGAAGATCGCCAATACGGTGGCGGTGAGCATGCCGCCGATCACCCCGGTGCCGATGGCATGCTGGCTGCCTGAGCCAGCGCCAGTGGCAATCGCCAGGGGCACCACGCCGAGGATAAACGCCAGGGAGGTCATGATGATCGGTCGCAGACGCATGCGGCAGGCCTCGATGGCGGCCTCCTGCAGGCTGCGTCCTTGGCTGTGCAGCTCCTTGGCGAACTCGACGATGAGGATGGCGTTCTTCGCCGCCAGGCCAATGGTGGTGAGCAAGCCGACCTGGAAGTACACGTCGTTGGACAGGCCGCGCAGGCTGGTGGCCAGCAGTGCGCCGACAATCCCCAGGGGCACCACCAGCATCACCGCAATCGGGATCGACCAGCTTTCGTACAGCGCTGCCAGGCAGAGGAACACCATCAGCAACGACAGCGCATACAGGGCCGGCGCTTGGGAGCCGGACAGGCGCTCCTCGTAGGACAGTCCGGTCCAGGCGAAGCCGATGCCTTTGGGCAACTGCCGGGCCAGGCGTTCGACTTCGGCCATGGCCTCGCCCGAGCTGTAGCCCGGTGCCGGGGTGCCGAGGATTTCCATACTTTCCACGCCGTTAAAGCGTGACAGCTTGGGCGCGCCGAAGATCCAGCTGCCGCTGGCAAAGGCCGAGAACGGCACCATCTCGCCCGCACCGTTGCGCACGTACCACTTGTTCAGGTCTTCCGGGCTCATGCGTGAGTTCGGTTGGCCCTGGATATACACCTTCTTGACTCGGCCGCGGTCGATAAAGTCGTTGGCATAACTGCCGCCCAGGGCAATCGACAGGGTGTTGTTGATGTCGGCCATGGTCACGCCGAGGGCGCTGGCGCGTTCGTCATCGATGCTCAGCTGATACTGCGGCTCGTCGTTCAGGCCGTTGGGGCGCACGCCAGCGAGGATCTTGCTTTGCGCGGCCATGCCGAGGAACTGGTTGCGTGCCGCCAGCAGTTGCTCATGGCCGACGCCGGCGCGGTCCTGGAGGAACACGTCGAAGCCGCTGGCGTTGCCCAGTTCCAGCACGGCCGGCGGGGCGAAGGCAAACACCATGGCGTCGCGGAAGCTGAAGAAGTGCATCTGCGCGCGCTGGGCCAGGTTGAACACGTTGTTTTCCGCCGAGCGCTGGCCCCAGGGCTTGAGCATGATAAAGGCCATGCCCGAACTCTGGCCGCGGCCGGCGAAGTTGAAGCCGGTCACGGTGAACACCGAGCTGACGGTGTCACCTTCGTCTTCCAGCAGGTAGCTGCGCATCTGGTCGACCACCGCTTGGGTGCGTCCGGCGCTGGAGCCTGCTGGGGTCTGCACCTGGGCGAACAATACGCCCTGGTCTTCTTCCGGCAGGAAGGCGGTGGGAATGCGGGTAAACAGCACCACCATGCCGACCACGATCAACAGGTACGCCAGCAGGTACGGCGCCTTGTGCCGCAGCATGCTCGCCACGCCGCGTTCATAGCGTTGCACGCTGCGGTCGAAGCTGCGGTTGAACCAGCCGAAGAAGCCGCGCTTGGGCGCATGGCCTTCGCCCTTGTGGATCGGCTTGAGCAGGGTCGCGCACAGCGCCGGGGTGAAAATCAGCGCCACCAGCACCGACAGCACCATGGCCGAGACGATGGTGATGGAGAACTGCTTGTAGATCACCCCAGTGGAGCCGCCGAAGAACGCCATCGGCAGCAGCACCGCCGACAGCACCAGGGCGATACCGACCAGGGCGCCCTGGATCTGGCCCATGGATTTTTTCGTGGCTTCCTTGGGTGATAGGCCTTCTTCGCTCATCACCCGTTCGACGTTTTCCACCACCACGATGGCGTCGTCCACCAGCAGGCCGATGGCCAGCACCATGCCGAACATGGTCAGGGTGTTGATGCTGAAACCAAACGCCGCCAACACGCCGAAGGTGCCGAGCAATACCACCGGCACGGTCATGGTGGTGATCAGGGTGGCGCGCAGGTTCTGCAGGAACAGGTACATCACCAGGAACACCAGCGCCACGGCTTCGATCAGGGTGTGGATCACCCCGGTGATCGAGGCGCTGACCACCGGCGTGGTGTCGTAGGGGAAGACCACCTGCACGCCGGGCGGGAAGAACGGCTCAAGGTCGCTGATGGTCTGGCGCAGGGCCTTGGCGGTGTCCAGGGCGTTGGCGCCGGTGGCCAGTTTGACCGCCAGGCCGGAGGCCGGCTTACCGTTGAACTGGGCGCTGATGCTGTAGTTTTCGCCGCCCAGGGCCACCTCGGCGACATCCGCCAGGCGCACTTGCGAGCCGTCGGTGTTGACCTTGAGGAGGATCTTCTGGAATTGCTCGGCGTTTTGCAGGCGCGTCTTGCCGATGATGGTGGCGTTCAATTGCTGGCCGGCCACGGCGGGCAGCCCGCCGAGTTGGCCGGACGACACCTGCACGTTCTGCGCGGCGATGGCGCTCTGCACATCCATCGGGGTCAGCTGGAATTTGTTCAGCTTGGCCGGGTCGAGCCAGATGCGCATGGCGTACTGGGCGCCGAACACCTGGAAGTCGCCAACCCCTGGGGTGCGCGAAATCGGGTCCTGCATGTTGGAGACGATGTAGTTGGCCAGGTCATCGCGGCTCATGCTGCCGTCGGCCGACACCAGACCGATCACCATCAGGAAGTTCTTCACCGCCTTGGTCACGCGAATGCCTTGCTGCTGCACCTCTTGCGGCAGCAGCGGGGTGGCCAGGTTGAGCTTGTTCTGCACCTGCACCTGAGCGGTGTCGGGGCTGGTGCCCTGGTTGAAGGTGGCGGTGATGGTCATGCTGCCGTCGGAGTTACTTTCCGAGGTGACATAGCGCAGGTTGTCGATGCCGTTGAGCTGCTGCTCGATCACCTGCACCACGGTGTCCTGCACCGTTTGCGCGGAGGCGCCGGGGTAGCTGACGGCGATGGCGATCGCCGGCGGGGCGATGCTCGGGTATTGGTTGATCGGTAGCTTGAGGATCGATAAGCCGCCCACCAGCATGATCACCAGGGCAATCACCCAGGCAAAAATGGGCCGGTCGATAAAGAATTTCGACATCGGTTATTCCCCTTTACCGGCGGCGGGCGCGAGATTGGCGGCCTCGCTGACCGTCACCGTGACACCCGGCTTGACGTATTGCAGGCCCTCGACAATCAATCGGTCACCGGCCTGCAGGCCGTGATTGATCAGCCAGGTATTGCCCGCGGTGCGTTCGGCTTGCAGCTCGCGCAGTTCCACCTGATCGTTCTGATTGACCACCAGGGCGGTGGGCTGGCCTTTCAGGTTGCGGGTCACGCCTTGTTGCGGGGCCAGAATGGCCTGGGCGCTGACCCCAGCCTGCAATTGTGCGTGGACGAACATACCGGGCAGCAGGTCATGCTTGGGGTTGGGGAAGACCGCGCGCAGGGTTACGGAACCGGTGCCGGGGTCGACCGACACTTCGGAAAATTCCAGTTGGCCGGCTTGCGGGTACTCGCTGCCGTCTTCCAGCAGCAATTTGACCGTGGCGGCGTTGTTGCCGGCCTTTTGCAGGCGGCCGCTGGCCAGGTCGTTGCGCAGCTTGAGGATTTCCAGGGACGACTGGGTGACGTCAACGTAGATCGGGTCGAGCTGCTGGATCACCGCCATGGCGGCGCTTTGGCCATTGCTCACCAGGGCGCCTTCGCTGACTGCCGAGCGGCCGATGCGCCCGGCAATCGGTGCCAGCACCTTGGTGTAGCGCAGGTTGATGGTGGCCGTTTGCAGCGCGGCCTCGGCTTCCATCTGCTTGGCCCGTGCTTCGTCGAACTCCTGGCGGCTGACCGCCTGTTCATCCACCAGCAATTTGTAGCGCTCGGCCAGCGACTGGCTGGACTGCAGGGTGGCCTGGGTGCTTTTCAGGGTCGCGGCATAGAGTGCTGGGTCGATCTGGTACAGCTGCTGACCGGCTTTGACTTCGCGGCCCTCGGTGAACAGGCGCTTGAGAATGATGCCGTTAACCTGTGGCCGTACTTCGGCGATGCGATAGGCGCTGGTGCGGCCTGGCAGCTCGGAGGTGAGGGCAAATGCCTGGGGCTGCAGGGTGATTACGCCGACCTTGGGCGGCGGCGCTGCGGCCGTGGCCGGCTCCTCTTTGCAGGCGCTAAGCAGGGTGGTCAGGCTGATGGCCAGGAGCAGGGCGGGAACGGCGGGCTTGGATGACATGCAGACCTCGAATCGGCAAAGCGGGGATGCGTTCGGGCAGAAAAAAGCTGAACGAATGACTATGTAGGTAGGATGCTAAGGAATATACTTACATTCATGCTTGTTTGTAAATGCTCTTTGCCGGCACAATCTGTTGCAATGAATGTACTTAAGTGCCGAGATGCTGATCATCTGGGCTAACTGCTGCAACAGAGTGACTGTTGCCGACCGAGGTTGAGTAAATGGTCCGTCGCACCAAAGAAGACGCGCAGAAAACCCGCAGTCAGATACTCGAAGCGGCCGAGCAGGCGTTTCATCAGCGCGGCATGGCGCACACCACCTTGGCCGAGATCGCGGCGATTGCCGGCGTCACCCGCGGCGCCATCTATTGGCATTTCAGCAACAAGGCCGACCTCGTCCAAGCGCTGCTGGATACCCTGCACGAGCCCTTGGACGAGTTGGCCAAGGCCAGTGAAAGCGAAGATGAAGTCGATCCGCTGGGCTGCCTGCGCCTGTTGCTGATCAAGCTGTTCAAGCAGGTGGCGCTGGATGCCAAGATCCGCCGGATCAATGAAATCCTCATCCATAAATGCGAGTTCACCGATGCCATGTGCGACCTGCGCCAACAGCGGCAGAGCGCTTACCTCACCTGCAACGGCCGTATCGAACTGTCCCTGGGCAACGCCGTGCACCGCGGCCAGTTGCCGGCCAATTTGCATATCCCGCGGGCGGTGATCAGCCTGCACGGCTATATCGATGGCATCGTCGCTCAGTGGTTGCTGGTGCCGGACAGCTTTGCCCTCGCAGAAGAGGCTGAAGCGCTGGTGGATGCGGCGTTGGACATGCTGCGCCTGAGCCCCGCCCTGCAGCGCTGAGGTGGTTGCAGAGGGCTTAGGCCATGCACGCGGCCAGTCGTTCGCGCAGGCCGCTTTTCAGGTGCTCCACCAGTTGCCGCACCTTCGGCGACAAATGCCGCTGCTGTGGATACAGCGCCCAGACGGCGGTATTGGGTGGCTGCTGCGCCTCCAGCAACGCCACCAGGGCGCCGCTGCGCAGGTGCGCTTGCACGTAGTAATCCGGTAACTGACACAGGCCGAAGCCGCGCAGCGCCGCATCCAGCACCGCTTCGCCGCTGTTGCAGCGCCAGTTACCCTGCACCCGCAGCGCCTGTTCACGCCCTTCCTGCTGAAACAGCCACTGATCGCTGCTGCCAATCAGGCAGTTGTGCTGCGGTAATTCCGACAGGCTGTGGGGCCGTCCATAACGTTGCAGGTAGGCCGGCGCGGCGCACAGGTACATGACCCGTGGCGCCAGGCGCGCGGCCACCAGGCGTGAGTCCTGCAGACGACCGAGGCGAATGGCCAAGTCCAGGCCCTCTTGCAGCAGATCGAGGGGGCGGTTGGTCAGCTCGATCTCCAGGCGCAGTTGCGGGTGTAGGGCCATAAAGTCGTTGACCAGCGGCACGATAAACCGCTCGCCGTAGGCCACCGCACAGGTCATGCGCAGCAGACCCTTGGGCTCGCCGGCCAGGTCGCCGATGGCGCGCAAGGCTTCTTCGCGACCGTCCTGCAGGCGCTGGCAATGCTGCAAAAACGTTTGCCCGGCCTCGGTCAGGCTGACCTTGCGGGTGCTGCGATAGAACAGGCGGGTTTGCAGGCGCTCTTCCAGGCGTGCGACCTGGCGGCTGATCTGCGATGACGACAATCCCAGGCGCTCGGCGGCGGCCGTGAACTGGCCGCATTCGGCGACGGCGACAAACTCGTCCAGGCCTTCCCAGTTGCTCATTGATTATCCCTGTATGGCAATAATGTTTTGCTATTCGGCTGATTATTCCCTAATGCGCGCTGATCTACACTCTGCGCCATCGTTCACTCCGCTGGAGAGCCCCATGATCAAGTCCCGTGCCGCCGTTGCTTTTGCTGCCAACCAACCGCTGCAAATCGTCGAGGTCGACGTGGCGCCGCCCAAGGCGGGTGAAGTGCTGGTGCGTATCGTCGCCACCGGCGTGTGCCATACCGACGCCTACACCTTGTCCGGTGAAGACTCGGAAGGCATCTTCCCGTGCATTCTCGGCCATGAAGGCGGCGGTATCGTTGAGGCGGTGGGCGAGGGCGTGACGTCCCTGGCGGTGGGCGATCACGTGATCCCGCTGTACACGGCCGAATGCCGCGAGTGCAAGTTCTGCAAATCCGGCAAGACCAACCTTTGCCAGGCGATTCGCGGCACCCAGGGCCGCGGCGTGATGCCAGATGGCACCAGCCGTTTCTCCTATCAGGGTCAGCCGATTTATCACTACATGGGCTGCTCGACGTTCTCCGAGTACACCGTCTTGCCGGAAATTTCCCTGGCGAAAATCCCCAAGGAGGCGCCGCTGGAGAAGGTCTGCCTGCTCGGCTGCGGCGTCACCACCGGCATCGGCGCGGTGTTGAACACCGCCAAGGTGGAAGAGGGCGCCACCGTGGCGATCTTTGGTCTGGGCGGCATCGGCCTGGCGGCCATCATCGGCGCGAGCATGGCCAAGGCCAGCCGCATCATCGCCATCGACATCAACCCAGCCAAGTTCGAGATTGCCAAGCAGTTGGGCGCCACCGATTGCATCAACCCCAAGGACTACGACAAGCCGATCCAGGAGGTCATCGTCGAGTTGACCGATGGCGGCGTGGACTACAGCTTTGAATGCGTCGGCAATGTGCAGCTGATGCGCGCCGCGCTGGAGTGCGCCCACAAGGGCTGGGGCGAGTCGGTCATCATCGGCGTGGCCGGCGCCGGCCAGGAAATCAGCACCCGGCCGTTCCAGTTGGTCACCGGGCGCGTCTGGCGCGGTTCGGCCTTCGGCGGCGTGCGTGGGCGTACCGAATTGCCAAACTATGTGGCCAAAGCGCAGAGCGGCGAGATTCCCCTGGATACCTTTATTACCCACAACCTGCCGCTGGACGAGATCAACACCGCCTTCGACCTGATGCATGAAGGTAAGAGCATCCGCACCGTGATCCACTTCTAAGGTGACCCTCATGGCCCTGGAAAACCTCTCCTGCCAGAAAAGCTTCGGCGGTTGGCACAAACGCTACCGGCACGCTTCCAGCGTGCTGGGTTGCGACATGCAGTTCAGCGTCTACCTGCCGCCCCAGGCCGAGCAGGGCGCGAGCCTGCCGGTGCTGTACTGGCTGTCGGGGCTGACCTGCACCGATGAGAACTTTATGCAGAAGGCCGGCGCCCAGCGCATGGCGGCCGAGCTGGGGTTGGTCATTGTCGCGCCGGACACCAGTCCGCGCGGTCCCGAGGTGCCGGATGATGCCGAGGGTGCCTGGGACTTCGGCCTGGGCGCTGGCTTTTACCTGAATGCCACCCAGCAACCCTGGGCGCGCCATTACCAGATGCACGACTACGTGGTGCACGAGCTGCCGGCGTTGGTCGAGGCGCACTTCCCGGTGTCGCAACGGCGCGGCATCAGCGGGCATTCCATGGGCGGCCACGGCGCGCTGGTCTGCGCCTTGCGCAATCCGGGGCGTTATCAGTCGGTGTCGGCCTTTGCGCCGATCAGCAACCCGAGCAACTGCCCGTGGGGCGAGAAGGCCTTCAGTCGTTATCTGGGTGAAGACCGTGCGCGCTGGCGCGAATGGGATGCCTGCGCACTGCTGGCTGAGGCCACGGAGAAGCTGCCGATCCTGATTGATCAGGGTGATCGCGACGATTTCCTCGATAGCCAGCTCAAGCCGCAGCTGCTGCAGGCCCAGGCGAAAGCCCAGGAGCATCCACTGTGGTTGCGCCTGCAGCCGGGCTACGACCACAGCTATTACTTTATCGCCAGCTTCATTGACGATCATTTACGTCATCACGCCGCGGCACTAAACGGCTAACAGTCGCCAAAGCAGGTAGAATCCCATCCGGATTTTTTCAGGATGGGTTTTATGCGTATTGGCCATGGCTACGATGTGCACCGCTTCTGCGACGGCGAGTTTGTCACCCTCGGTGGCGTGCAGATTGCGCACAAATTCGGCTTGCTGGCCCACTCCGATGGCGACGTGTTGCTGCATGCCCTGAGCGACGCGCTGCTGGGCGCAGCGGCGCTGGGCGATATCGGCAAGCACTTCCCAGACACCGACCCGCAGTTCAAAGGCGCCGACAGCCGCGTGTTGCTGCGCCACGTGCTGGGGCTGGTCAAGGCCAAGGGCTGGCAGGTGGGCAATGTCGACGCCACCATCGTCGCCCAGGCGCCAAAGATGGCGCCGCACATTGACGCCATGCGCAACCTGATTGCTGCCGACCTGGAGGTCGCGCTGGATCAGGTCAACGTCAAGGCCACCACCACGGAAAAACTCGGCTTCACTGGCCGTGAAGAGGGCATCGCCGTGCACGCTGTGGCCTTGCTGGTGAGCGCATGAACGAACTCGAATTGCTTGGTCCTTGTGCCTACGGTCCGCCCCTCGGCCGTGCGGTGTTGAAGGCGATTGCCGAAGACTTCCAGGTCGACGAAGTGCTGGATATCCCGCTGTCTGGTGATGGCGAGCACCTGTGGTTGTGGGTCGAAAAGCGTGAGCTGAACACCGAAGAAGCCGCCAAACGCCTGGCCCGCGCCGCCGGTGTGCCGGTGCGCACGGTCAGTTATGCCGGCCTGAAGGACCGTCAGGCCCTGACTCGCCAGTGGTTCAGCATTCAGTTGCCGGGCAAGGCCGATCCGGACTTGTCGGCGGCCGAAGGCCCGACCCTGAGCATCCTCAAAAGCGTGCGGCACAAGCGCAAATTGCAGCGCGGCGCCCACGCGGCCAATGGCTTTACCTTGCGCCTGACCCAGTTGGACGCCGATCACGCCGCCCTGGATGCGCGTTTGCAGCAGATCGCCGCCCAGGGCGTGCCGAACTATTTCGGTACTCAGCGCTTCGGTCATGAGGGTGGCAACGTTGGCCAGGCACGTAACTTTGCCATCGCCAAGGTGTTGCCGGAGCAGCGCAACATCCGCTCGCGGGTGCTCTCGGCGGCGCGCAGTTATGTGTTCAACCGGGTGCTGGCGGCGCGCGTTGCTGATGGTAGCTGGCAGCGGGCCCAGGTCGGCGATCTGCTGGCGTTTACCGACAGCCGCAGTTTTTTCCCCGCGGGCGAGGCTGAATGCAGCGACCCACGGCTGGCGATTCTTGACCTGCATCCGACCGGCCCGCTGTGGGGCGCCGGCCCATCGCCGGCCAGTGGTGCCGCTCAGTTGCTGGAGCAACGCGTCGGCAGTGAAGAGGCCGTATTGTGTGACTGGCTGGTCGATGCGGGCATGACGCACGAACGGCGCATTCTGCGTCTGCCCATCGGCGGTTTGACGTGGCATTATCCGGAGCCTGACATTCTGCAATTAGAATTCGTCCTGCCGGCCGGATGTTTCGCCACCGTTGTGGTGCGCGAACTGGTCGATCTGTTGCCTGCAGGGCAGACGGACACTTCATGCGTATTCTGATCTCCAATGATGACGGGGTGGCGGCACCCGGCCTGGCAGCGCTGCATGCAGCGCTGGCGGATTATGCCGAGTGCGTAGTGATCGCCCCCGATCAGGATAAAAGCGGCGCCAGCAGCTCGCTGACCCTGGACCGGCCGCTGCATCCGCAGTGGTTGAGCAACGGCTTTATCAGCCTCAATGGCACGCCCACCGATTGCGTGCACCTGGGCCTCAATGGCTTGCTCGAGCCGGTGCCGGAAATGGTGGTGTCGGGGATCAACCTGGGCGCCAACCTGGGGGATGACGTGCTCTATTCGGGCACTGTTGCCGCCGCCCTGGAAGGCCGCTTTTTGCAGCGCCCGGCGTTTGCCTTTTCGCTGTTGTCGCGCCAGCCGGATAACCTGCCGACTGCCGCCTATTTCGCCCGCAAGTTGCTTGAAGCCCACGGCCAAACTCGATCTGCCACCGCGTACCGTGCTTAACGTCAATGTGCCCAATTTGCCGTTGGATCACATCCGCGGCGTGCAGCTGACTCGCCTTGGTCATCGCGCCCGTGCTGCGGCGCCGGTCAAGGTGGTCAACCCGCGTGGCAAGGAAGGCTACTGGATCTCCGTCGCCGGCGATGCCGAAGACGGCGGTCCGGGGACCGATTTTCATGCGGTGATGCAGGGCTATGTGTCGATCACCCCGCTGCAGCTGGATCGCACCTTTCCAGATGCCTTCGCCGGGCTGGAAGGTTGGCTGGAGGGGCTGCTCTGATGCGCACTCAAGAACAATTGCAGCGTCATGGCATTGGCATGACCTCGCAGCGCACCCGCGAGCGGCTGATCGAACGTCTGTACGAGGAAGGCCTGTCCAATCCGCGCGTGCTGGAAGTGATTCGCCGTACGCCGCGTCATCTGTTTGTCGATGAAGCCCTGGCCCACCGCGCCTACGAAGATACCGCCCTGCCGATTGGCCACAACCAGACCATCTCCCAGCCCTATATGGTCGGGCGCATGACCGAGCTGCTGTTGGCCGCCGGGCCATTGGACAAGGTGCTGGAAATTGGCACCGGCTCCGGTTACCAGACCTCGGTGCTGGCCCAGTTGGTGGAGCGGGTGTTCTCGGTGGAGCGCATCCAGGCCTTGCAGGAGCGCGCTAAGGAGCGCCTGCAAGAGCTCAATCTGCGTAACGTGGTATTTCGCTGGGGCGATGGTTGGGAAGGCTGGAATGCCCTGGGGCCGTACAACGGTATTATCGTCACAGCCGCCGCTGCCGAAGTGCCGCAGGCCCTGCTGGATCAGCTGGCGCCGGGTGGCCGACTGGTGATCCCGGTGGGCGCGGGCGCCGAGCAGCAACTGTTGCTGATCGTGCGCGACGAGCAGGGTTTTACCCGTCACGTACTGGATGACGTACGTTTTGTGCCTTTGCTTAATGGCCCCTTGGCCTGATTGTTTGATTGCCCGGAAGATCCAATGAAAAAGTATTTTCTGCTCTATGCCAAAGGCATTGCCATGGGCGCTGCAGATGTTGTGCCGGGCGTTTCCGGAGGCACCGTCGCCTTTATTACCGGTATTTATGACGAGCTCTTGGCCTCGCTGGCCAGTTTTCCTCGGGCTCTTGGTTTGCTGGTGCGTGGCCGCATTGCCGCGGCCTGGCAGGCGGCTAATGCGACCTTTTTGTTGGTGCTGCTGGCGGGCATTCTCACCAGCGTCCTGAGCCTGGCGCGGCTGATTACCTATCTGCTGGCTGAGCAGCCCATACCAATCTGGTCGTTTTTCTTCGGTCTGATTTTGATTTCATCTCATCTGGTTGCCCGCGAGATACAACGCTGGAACTGGAGCCGTGGCCTGAGCTTCGTGCTCGGTGCCGGGTTTGCCTACTGGATTACCGTGGCGTCGCCCGTGCAGCTGGGCAGTGACCCGTTTACCCTGTTTTGTGCGGGTGCCATCGCCATCTGCGCGATGATTCTGCCGGGTATATCCGGCAGCTTTATCCTCGTGCTGCTCGGCCTGTATGGCGTGGTTCTGGGCGCGGTCAAGGACCTCGATCTGGCCTTGCTGGCGGTGTTCGCCAGCGGCTGTTTGGTGGGGCTGATCAGTTTTGCCAGCGTGCTGCGCTGGATGCTGACCCGCTGGCGCGACCTGAGCCTGGCGTTCCTCACAGGGTTGATGCTGGGGTCACTGAATAAAGTCTGGCCCTGGAAAGAAACCCTCAGTTGGCGCCTGGACAGCCACGGTGAATCCTTGCCGTTACTGCAGGGCAATCTTCTGCCTGGGCAATTTGCCGAAATTAGCGGGCAGGACCCGCAACTGTTGATGGCGGTCATTCTGGCCCTCTGCGGTGTGTTGCTGGTTGTCGGCCTGGAGTGGTTGGCCGGGCTGTACCAACCGCGCAGCGCAGACGCTAAATAATTGCGCCAGACTATGCGCCAGCTGTCAGGCGCCGCGAGCGGCCAAGGGAGAGACCGGTGAAGTTGACAGGCATACATGTGCGAAAGCGTTTCGGCAGTGCTCAGTACCTGCTCAGCAGCTTATTGCTTGGGGCGCTGCTTAGTGGCTGTGCGAGCAAGCCGCCTGGCGGCGTGCAGGTCGTTGACCGCAATGGTCGTACGACGTCCCAGGTTGCCCAGCGTCAGCCGGCCAGCAGTGGTCAATATGTGGTGCAGCGCGGAGACACGCTGTATTCGATCGCCTTTCGCTTTGGCTGGGACTGGAAAACCCTGGCAGCACGTAACGGCATCCCTGCGCCCTACCTGATTCGCACTGGGCAGATCATCCGCTTTGGCGGCTCGCCTGGCGTTGCCCAGGCCCGTGGGCCTGTGGCCGTTGCGCGCCCTGCACCTGTGGTTAGCGCCAGCGCGCCCAAGCCTGTGAGGCCGGCGCAGAGCCAGGCGCTGGTAAAACCCGCTCCAGCCGTTACGCCAATCACCTCAACGCCGCGCTCTGCTGCAGGCTGGGGATGGCCCTCAAAAGGCGCAGTAATTGGGCGTTTTTCCTCAAACGGCAGTTTGAATAAAGGAATTGATATCGCCGGAGAATTGGGCGAGCCTGTTTTGGCTGCGTCTGATGGTTCTGTTGTCTACGCCGGAAGTGGTTTAAGGGGCTACGGCGAGCTGGTCATCATCAAGCACAGCGATACCTACGTAAGTGCCTACGGTCATAACCGCAGGCTCCTGGTGCGGGAGGGGCAGCAGGTCAAAGTCGGACAGTCGATTGCCGAGATGGGTTCCACAGGAACCGATAGGGTGAAGCTCCATTTTGAGATTCGCCGCCAGGGTAAACCTGTTGATCCTCTGCAATACCTGCCCCGGCGTTGAGTTGTCGCCATCCTGTTCTTGCGCGTAGGCGGATGAGCTTCGGTATTACCAAGGACGTTCTTCTCCGGTCGCCCGATTGGGTGCTTAGCAGAAGGTAGGTGGTGCCAGAGCTTGTTGTCGAACTCAGTGAAGGACAATAAGAATGGCACTCAAAAAAGAAGCGCCGGAGTTTGACGTAGACGATGATGTGCTCCTGCTGGAGACCGGCATCGTTTTGGATGATGAGTCTAACGAGGAGTCTGATGCTCCTGTCAGTAAGACCAAATCCAAAAGCGCCACCTCGCCGAAACAACACAAATACATCGATTACACCCGAGCATTAGACGCTACTCAGCTCTATCTCAATGAAATCGGTTTCTCCCCGCTGTTAACCCCGCAAGAAGAAGTGCACTTCGCCCGTCTGGCGCAGAAGGGCGATCCTGCTGGGCGCAAACGGATGATCGAGAGCAACCTGCGGCTGGTGGTGAAAATTGCCCGTCGCTACATCAATCGCGGTCTTTCCCTGCTTGACCTGATTGAAGAGGGCAACCTCGGCCTGATCCGGGCGGTGGAGAAGTTCGATCCCGAACGCGGCTTCCGTTTCTCGACCTATGCCACCTGGTGGATTCGGCAGACCATCGAGCGGGCCATCATGAATCAGACGCGCACCATCCGGTTGCCGATTCATGTGGTCAAAGAGCTGAACGTCTATCTGCGTGCGGCCCGTGAGCTGACGCAAAAACTCGATCACGAACCCTCTGCCGAAGAAATCGCCAACCTGCTGGAAAAACCGGTGGGCGAGGTCAAACGCATGCTCGGTTTGAACGAGCGGATGTCGTCGGTGGATGTGTCGCTCGGCCCAGATTCGGACAAGACTCTGCTCGACACCCTGTCTGATGACCGCCCCACCGATCCCTGCGAGCTGCTGCAAGACGATGACTTGTCGCAAAGCATCGACCAGTGGTTGACCGAACTGACCGAGAAACAGCGCGAAGTGGTTATCCGCCGTTTCGGCTTGCGCGGCCATGAAAGCAGCACCCTGGAAGAAGTCGGCCGGGAAATTGGCTTGACCCGTGAGCGGGTTCGGCAGATCCAGGTTGAAGCGCTCAAGCGCCTGCGCGAGATCATGGAGAAGAACGGCCTGTCTGGCGAGTCGCTGTTCCAGTAAGCGCTGCGTCGTGACTGTCTGGCTTTTGAGTGAAGCCAACAGTTCGATAACAAAAATGCCCGTATCTCTGGATGCGGGCATTTTTTTTGGTGCGGGGCGGGTTGCTGAAAATCAGGCAATACCGACGAATTGGCGAGTAGGCTTGTAAGTCATAGCTTACAAAGCGCGTAGGTGATCGCCGTGTCGGCGGCTTGGCGTATGCCGTTTTATGATATTAAGTTATTGAAATATATAGATTAAATAATTAAGCCTGGGTCCTGCGGTAGCTCCTGCAAGGGCTTGTTGTCATTCCGTAAGTGGCTAATATCTCACCTGTGCCGACGGACAGGCACAGGCTGACAAGGATGACGGCCAGGACATCGCGGGATGCGACTCATCAGGATGATGAAGTGGGAAACAAAGGGACTAGGGACAAAAAAGTGGGCGGGTAATCCCCGCCCCTTTTTTTGCCTGCAAGAAAGCAAAAGGCCCGCACATGGCGGGCCTTTTGGCAGTTACACGGGGGCGATTAACGCTCCAGGTGCTGCAGCTTGTCTTTTACGCCATCCCATTCTTCTGCATCCGGCAGGGATTCTTTCTTCTCGGTGATGTTCGGCCAAACTTCGGCCAGATCACGGTTCAGCTCAATAAACTCTTGCTGGTCTTCCGGCACCTCGTCTTCAGAGAAGATCGCTTGCGCCGGGCATTCTGGTTCGCACAGGGCGCAATCGATGCACTCGTCCGGGTGAATGACCAGGAAGTTCGGACCTTCGTAGAAGCAGTCCACCGGACAGACTTCCACACAGTCGGTGTATTTACACTTGATGCAGTTGTCGACGACGACGAAGGTCATTTCTAGGTTTCTCCTCAGGCGACGGCCGTGGAGCCCAACAGGGTTGGAACTCTCTGGCTCGGCAAGTTGATGGCCCGCGGCTCCAGGCTAATAGGCCGGGGCATCTTAAAAGTGCGCGCGATTCTAACAGCTTGCTGGCGCTAGCGTTAGACCCGTGTCTTCCAGCTATATAGCAGCTCCAACGCGCGACGCGGGGTCATATCATCCGGATTGATCTTGGCCAATTCCTCCAGGATAGGGTGTGGCAGCGTGGCGAACAGGTCATTTTGCAGCGGCGCGGCGGGTTTGCCGGGCTCGCTGCGGGGGATTTCATGGGGCAGGCTGGTGGTTTCCAGGCGCGCCAGATGCTCGCGCGCACGGGCAATCACCGGCGTTGGTACGCCTGCCAGTTGCGCCACAGCCAGACCGTAGCTCTGGCTGGCAGGCCCAGGCAGCACGTGGTGAAGGAACACGATGCGCTCGTTATGCTCGGTGGCATTGAGGTGCACGTTGGCCACCAGCGGCTCGCTTTCCGGCAGCACCGTCAGTTCAAAGTAATGGGTGGCGAACAGCGTGTAGGCGCGCAGGCCGGCCAGGCATTCGGCCGCCGACCAAGCCAGCGACAGGCCGTCAAAGGTGCTGGTGCCGCGGCCCACTTCGTCCATCAGCACCAGGCTGCGGTCGCTGGCGTTGTGCAGGATGTTGGCGGTTTCGCTCATCTCCACCATAAAGGTCGAACGCCCGCCGGCCAGGTCGTCGCTGGAGCCGATGCGGGTGAAGATGCGGTCCACCAGCGACAGCTCGCAGCTGGCGGCGGGGACGAAACTGCCGATATGGGCCAGCAGCACGATCAGTGCGGTCTGGCGCATGTAGGTGGATTTACCGCCCATGTTCGGGCCGGTAATGATCAGCATGCGCGTGGCGTCATCAAGGTTCAGGTCGTTGGCCACGAACGGCGTGCTCAGCACCTGCTCGACCACCGGGTGGCGGCCCTGGCTGATGCGCATGCACGGCTCATCGGTAAAGCGCGGGCGGTTGAGGTCGAGGGTCAGGGCGCGTTCGCCGAGGTTGCTCAGCACATCCAGCTCGGCCAGGGCCGCGGCGCTGTCCTGCAGGTCGGCCAGATGACCGATCAGGTGCTCCAGCAGCTCGTCGTAGAGCAGCTTTTCCCGCGCCAGGGCGCGGCTCTTGGCTGACAGCGCCTTGTCTTCGAACTCTTTCAGCTCCGGGGTGATAAACCGCTCGGCGCCCTTCAGGGTTTGCCGGCGAATGTAGTCCGCCGGCGCCGATTCGGCCTGCTTGCTTGGCAGTTCGATGAAATAGCCGTGCACGCGGTTGTAGCCGACCTTGAGGTTGGCCAGGCCGGTGCGGGCCTTCTCGCGGATCTCCAGGTCCATCAAATATTGCCCGGCGTTCTCGCTGAGCGATTGCAGCTCGTCCAGCTCGGCGTCGTAACCGGTCTTCAGCACGCCGCCGTCGCGGATCACTGCCGGCGGGTTGTCGATAATGGCGCGGGCCAGCAGCTCGGCCAGCTCGGGGTAGGTGCGGATGCTCTGGGCCAAGGCGCCGAGGTGCGGCGCTTCGAGGAAGGTCATCGCCTGCTGCAGTTCCGGCAGGGCGGCGAGGGCATCACGCAGGCGCGCCAGGTCACGCGGGCGCGCATTGCGCAGGCCGATACGGGCGAGGATGCGCTCCAGGTCGCCGATTTCCTTCAGCTGTGGCTGCAGGTTCTCGAAGCGGTAGCGCTCCAGCAGGCAGGCGATGGATTCCTGGCGAGCTTCCAGCACTGAGCGATCGCGCAATGGGCGATTCAGCCAGCGCGACAGCAGGCGCGAGCCCATGGCGGTTTGGCAGCGGTCCACCACCGATTGCAGGGTGTTCTCGCGGCCGCCGGCCAGGTTGACGTCCAGTTCCAGGTTACGGCGGCTGGCGCCATCGAGGATCACCGTGTCATCCAGGCGCTCGTGACGCAGGCTGCGCAGGTGCGGCAGGGCGGTGCGCTGGGTGTCCTTGGCGTAGGCCAGCAGGCAGCCGGCGGCGCCGATGGCCAGGGTCAGGTTCTCGCAGCCAAAGCCTTTCAGGTCTTGGGTGGCGAACTGCTGACACAGGCTCTTGAAGGCCGAGTCGCGCTCGAAATCCCACGGTGCACGGCGGCGCACGCCACGGCGTTTCTCCGCCGGCAAGCCTTGTGGCCAGTCATCGGGGATCAGCAGCTCAACCGGGTTGAGGCGTTCGAGTTCGGCCAGCAGGTTCTCCCAACCGGGGATTTCCAGCACGCTGAAGCTGCCGCTGGTGATGTCCAGCACCGCCAGGCCAAACAGGCGCTCGTCGCCCAGCACCGCCGCCAGCAGGTTGTCGCGGCGCTCATCCAGCAGCGCCTCATCGCTGACCGTGCCAGGCGTGATGATGCGCACCACCTGGCGCTCCACCGGGCCCTTGCTGGTGGCCGGGTCGCCGACTTGTTCGCAGATAACCACCGATTCGCCGAGCTTGACCAGCTTGGCCAGATAACCCTCGGCGGCGTGGTAGGGAATCCCGCACATAGGGATCGCCTGGCCCGCCGACTGGCCGCGGGCGGTCAGGGTGATGTCCAGCAACTTGGCGGCTTTCTTCGCGTCTTCGTAGAAGATTTCGTAGAAATCGCCCATGCGATAGAACATCAACTGGTCGAGGTGCTGATTTTTCAGCCGCCAGTACTGCTGCATCATCGGGGTGTGGGCGGACAGGTCGGCAATGTTTTTAGTCATCAGAGGCTTATGGCTAGGCGTTGAATTTTTGGGGCGAAGTTGGGGCGCAGCCTGCGCTGTTGTGCGGCGGCGGCCCATCTGCTTGGCAATGCCGGCAAGGTTACCACGGGGCGTTGGCTGCTCGCAGGCGTGGGGCTGTTGTAAAGGGGTTGGGGGTATTCTCGCTCACGTGTGAGTGCCGTGCCTATGCTCGCTGGCGTACAGACAGCCGGTACAGGCGGAGGAGAATGAGGGTTCCTCCCCAGTAGTCGTTAACTGCAATGCCGGGGATTTTTGTAAGGCTTGTGCACTGGAGTGCCTGCTATGACCCGTACCAAACTGATTTTTACCGGCATCCTGTTCGCCACTGTCGGCCTGACGGGTTGCGCCAACTGGTCCCACCAGGAAAAAGGCACGGCGGCAGGCGCTGTAGTCGGCGGCGTAGCGGGGCATCTGTTGTGCGGCGGCGTGTTGTGCACCGGTGCTGGTGCGGCGGTGGGCGGCGTGCTCGGGCATGAGGTCAGCAAGCCGAAGAAGTGAGCTAAACGCCCGTCCTGCTGTGGCGCTGGATCCTTGGACTGGGTAGGCGCGGCTGAAGCCGCGAAGCGGTTGCTCGCGGCGCCTGCGCCCGTCGCCTCGCGGTGATGATTAGCCTTGCTGCGGCCAGGGTTCGGCTATGATGCGCGACCGCAAAGTTCGCGGCTCAATCAGCAGGCCGCTATGTCCGTTAATGCCCTTTACACCGACCTGTCTGATTACTACGACCTGATGTGTGCCGATATCGACTATCAGGCGCAAAGTCACTGTATCCACAGGCTGCAGCAGCTGTTTGGCAACGGCGGCACTCGTCATCTGGATTTGGCCTGCGGTACGGGGGCCCATGTGCGCCATTTCAGCGATGCCGGTTACAGCAGCAGTGGGCTGGATATCAATCAGCCGATGTTGGACAAGGCCGCCATGCGCTGCCCGCAGGCGCACTTTGCGCTGCAGGACATGTGCAGTTTCACCCTCAGTGAGCCGGTGGATCTGTTGACCTGTTTTCTCTATTCCATCCATTACAGCGGCGGCATTGAGCGGCTGAAGGCGTGCATCGCCAGCGCTCATGCAGCGCTCGCCACCGATGGGCTGTTCTGCTTCAACGTGGTCGACAAGGGCAAGATCGATAACAGCCTGTTTGCCGCCCATAGCGTCGAAAATGATGAAGGCCAATTCACCTTCAGTTCCGGTTGGAGTTACTCCGGCGAGGGCGAGCAGCAGGCGCTGCGGCTGCGGATTGAAAAAACCACAGTCGGGCAAACCGAGGTGTGGAACGACGAGCATTCGATGGTGGCGGTGAGTTTTGTTGAGTTACAGGCGTTGTTGCAGCCGTATTTTGCGGTGCAGGTGTTTGAGCATGATTACGAGAAGCTCATTCCGTGGGACGGCGTTTCCGGCAATGCGTTGTTTGCTTGCGTGAAGATTTAGCGTGTGGCTGAGCTTGAGTCTGCGTACATACGCCGCTTTGGTGTTGTTCTCTGCTAACGGTTCCGCCCTTACGGCGGGTCACTTTTGGCAGTTGCCCCAAAAGTAACCAAAAGGTCTTGCCCCTTGCATCCGGCCCGACTGCGTCGGGTTCCCTCGCTCCATCATTGCTCCAGGGGCCCGCCGCGAAGGGCCATCCCTGGCCCATCGCGGCTCTCGCGGCATCCATGCCGCTCAACCCCTTACGCAACGATTCCACTCGGCCTCCTGATGGGGCGTTTGGCGTCGTCTGTGAAATTGAGTTTTAAAAACAGAGCGGATGTTTGTACCTGTGGGAGCGGCCTTGGCCGCGAAGCTTTTGCTCTTCGCTCTGCCGTTCACAACTCGTCCAAACACCTCGGTCCCCCGGTCCCGTCAGGAGGCCGAGCGGAGGTGCTGTGGAGAGGGGCGTTTGGCAAGGATGCCAAACGAGTCACGATGGGCCAGGGATGGCCCTTCGTGACGACCCTCGGAGCAGCACCGAAGCGAGGGGAGTCTGGCGCAGCCAGACCCGGATGCCGGGTGCGCTTTCTCTTTGGTTACTTTCTCTTTCGCGCAAGCAAAGAGAAAGTAACTCGCCGTAAGGGCGAAAGGCTTAGTAACAGTCAATAAAAGTGCTGCGGTTGGTCGGAGGTTGATGGGTATCGCTGCGCTCAGCCCATCCTCCGCGCTGATAAATCATGGTTGGCTCCTTTTTGTTCTGGCTAGGTTAACTTTTGAACATGGCCGGATAGGATTTCTGGACGAAGGTTGCTATCGGAGAATCCTTTATGACGTTATTGAAAAGATAGTTGTCGATGATTGTCGCTGCGGGCCCTAATAGAGATCCAACTATAGGTACTAGTCCTAGTGCATTTGTTGTAATGAAACGAAGTGTTTTGGCGGATTTTGTGTGGGCAATAGCTGAGATTTTTGAGCTGAAGCTGAGGGTTGCTTCTTGAATTTCGATGTCTGACATTGTATCGATGGTCTTTAACCATTCCCTGAACTGTATACATTCTTTGCTCTCTCGAATCTCTAGAAGTTTTTGAATATCTATTTTCTGTTCGGAGGTTCGTAGGTCTGGAAGGTGTAGTGTGTTGAATAGTTTACTTGCTCTTTGCTTGTTTTTATCTGGGTCAAGCGGTGAGAGTAAGAATTCTAGTTTCTTTTCGTAAATTGGAAGATCGTAATGATTGAAGTTGCTGAGTGCATTAAAATGCATCATTTCGGCAATTCTTCTATTTAGACCTGCGACATTCAAGATGGCTCGTTCAATTGCTTTGTGAGAGTCTATTTCGCTTAGATTGAATTTTCTTTGTAAATTGCTTTCAGTGGAAAAGTCATTGGTATCAATATGGAATATTTTTAGCTCTAAGTCTGCAGCGGATGCTTTGATGTTATTGTCGGTATTTAAGGTGTTTGCGAGTGCGGTTTTGAGTATGGGGCTGTTTGATATTAAGTCTGACTGTATTTGTTTTGCGGTATTGGTGTTGATGTCTTGGGATGTATCTTTAATTTTCTTAAGTATTTCTTGTTTTAGTTTTATGAGGTTTTTAGTGGAGGATTTTATTGGTTTTATTGATTCTTCGAAGCATCTGCTGATGTAGTGTTCTCGGTTTGCGGCGTCTACTGTGTCAAAGCTATAGGAGAGCAAGGGGAGGGCTCCTTTTTGCTCCCTGCTTTTTAAAATGGTTGTTTGGCCTGTTTGTGCTGTTGTGGCGGAATCAAGATATATTTCAAATGAGTTTGATTTTATTAATTGAATGGTGTCTTCGACTCCGAAGGCTTTTACTAGCTCTGGTATTTCTCTAAGTCGGATTGAATGTAGCGTATATTTTTCGAATAGAAGAAGGTTGGTTAGTATTTCGCCAATGTCGATAAATTGGCTTTCTGTGCCTTCGATTACTTTTGTTGCATGACCTATAAAATTTTTGTGATTCATAGGTTCTTCCGTTTGTGTTGGTAAAAAGAAGCCCCGCATATGCGGGGCTTCTTTTTACTTAAGCTACCCCAACATTCTGTAAGGCACAGCTTTATGTGATGTGGCTAGGGATGGTCTGAAGTAGTCCGCTATTTTCAGGCCACTTCGCCATCTACGATTTCAAAAACAGCTCATCGATCAAAAAATGATCGATCCAGCCGGTTAGTTCATGCTTTCTGGCCGCCGCGAGCACTTCGCGCCAGCCATTGCCCTTTTTATGGGCGCACCTCTCCTGTGTTCATCAGTAAATGTCGTCGCGCCATCCACAGATTCGACAGTGCGAACAGCGTAATCAGTTGCGCGGTATTTTTTGCCAAGCCACGGAAACGTACTTTCACGTAACCGAACTGGCGCTTGATCACGCGAAACGGGTGCTCAACCTTGGCACGGGTCTGCGCTTTGGCCTTCTCGATTCTGCGCTTGGTCCGGTACAACAGACTGCGCTTGCCGTACTTCTTGTAGGTGCTGCGGCGTGCTGCCACCTGCCAGATCACATCTCGACCCGCATGCTCGGCGCGTTTCTCGACGCCGGTATAACCCGCATCGGCGCAGACCACACTCTCTTCACCATGCAACAGTTTGTCGACCTGCGTGACGTCCGCCACATTGGCCGCCGTACCCACCACGCTATGCACCAGGCCAGACTGCTCGTCCACGCCAATGTGGGCCTTCATGCCGAAGTAGTACTGGTTACCTTTCTTGGTCTGGTGCATTTCCGGGTCGCGCTTCTTGTCCTTGTTTTTGGTCGAGCTGGGCGCACTGATCAAAGTGGCATCAACAACCGTGCCTTGGCGCAAGGACAGCCCGCGATCACCCAGATAGCCATTGATAACGCCCAAGATCCCGCCAGCCAGTTGGTGTTTCTCCAGCACTCGACGAAAGTTAAGGATGGTCGTTTCGTCCGGGATGCGCTCCAGGCTCAAGCCTGCGAATTGCCGCAGGATGGTCGTTTCGTACAAAGCCTCTTCCATTGCTGGATCGCTGTACCCGAACCAGTTTTGCAGCAGATGGACACGCAGCATGGCCATCAACGGATAAGCCGGGCGACCACCTTCACCCTTGGGGTAATACGGATCTATTAGAGCGATCAGGCCCTTCCACGGCACAACCCGATCCATCTCGATCAGGAACAGCTCTTTGCGGGTCTGTTTGCGCTTACCGGCGTACTCGGCGTCGGCAAAGGTCATCTGCTTCATCGGAAAACTCGGGCAACGGGGTGTGTATATTTTGCCAAAATCAGGAAGTCTTTTTCAGAGTTTCCCTAGCGGCAGCTATAAATCAATCCCAGCTCAACGCCCCACCGGTCTGATACTCGATCACGCGGGTCTCAAAGAAGTTCTTCTCCTTCTTCAAGTCCATGATCTCGCTCATCCACGGGAACGGGTTGGTGGTGCCTGGGTACTCTTCCTTCAGACCAATCTGCGACAGGCGACGGTTGGCGATGAACTTGAGGTAGTCCTCCATCATCGCCGCGTTCATGCCCAGCACGCCGCGCGGCATGGTGTCGCGGGCGTATTCGATTTCCAGCTGAGTGCCCTGCAGAATCATCTGCGAGGCTTCTTCCTTCAGCTCGGCATCCCACAGGTGCGGGTTTTCGATTTTGATCTGGTTGATCACGTCGATGCCGAAGTTCAGGTGCATCGACTCGTCACGCAGGATGTACTGGAACTGCTCGGCCACGCCGGTCATCTTGTTGCGGCGGCCCATGGACAGGATCTGGGTGAAGCCGCAGTAGAAGAAGATGCCTTCCAGAACGCAGTAGTAGGCGATCAGGTTGCGCAGCAGCTCTTTGTCGGTCTCGACGGTGCCGGTGTTGAAGGTCGGATCGGAGATCGAACGGGTGTACTTCAGGCCCCAGGAGGCCTTCTTCGCCACGGATGGGATCTCGTGGTACATGTTGAAGATCTCGCCTTCATCCATGCCCAGCGATTCGATGCAGTACTGGTAGGCGTGGGTGTGGATCGCCTCTTCGAAGGTCTGGCGCAGGATGTACTGGCGGCACTCCGGGTTGGTGATCAGGCGGTACACGGCCAGGGCCAGGTTGTTGGCAACCAGGCTGTCGGCGGTGGAGAAGAAGCCGAGGTTGCGCATGACGATGCGGCGCTCGTCTTCGCTGAGGCCGTCTTTGCTCTTCCACAGGGCAATGTCAGCGTTCATGTTTACTTCTTGCGGCATCCAGTGGTTGGCGCAGCCGTCCAGGTACTTCTGCCAGGCCCAGTCGTACTTGAAGGGTACGAGCTGGTTGAGGTCGGCGCGGCAGTTGATCATGCGCTTCTCGTCCACGGCCACGCGGGCGGAGGCGCCGTCCAGTTCGGCCAGGCCTTCGGCGATGTCGAGCTGATCCAGTGCGGCCTTGGCGCGGGCGATGGCCGGCGAGTCGCTGGCGGAGACGGCACGCGCCTCAACGGCGGCGTTCTGGCCATCCTTGTCGAGTTTGTCGAGGCTCATCTCGACCACTGTCGGCGCCGGCTTGACGGCGTTCAGGTCGACTTCGTCTTCTTTGTCAAATTCATCCCAGCTCAGCATGACTCGGCTCCTGCTTCAGGCGGTGAAATAACCGGCCTGTGTGGATATACAGTTAATTCGATTGTGTTCCGTTGCGTGCAACGCGCAAGGGCAAAACGGGTACCGCTGGTCGGGGTGGGTCGCTCTAACGCGGCGTCCCTCAGCCCGTGCCTCACGGCCTTGCGGCAGGGAGGCGGGTGTTTGTGGGGGAGGGGATGGCGGTAGCCAATTTCCCCTCTCCCTAACCCTCTCCCGTAAACGGGAGAGGGGACTGATTCTGTGTGTTGCTTTGGTTTGTTTGTTTACCTGTAAGCGCTGTGCTTTTGATCGAGCGCGTAGCTGAGCGTTTGCTCTGCCTGCGTTCGAGCGGTTTCCAGAGCGAGGGCCCGCTAGGCGCGCGGTGGCGTGGACCCCTGAGCGTACTCAAGTACGTGATGGGGGCCGCGCCGCCGCGCAACAACGCGGGATGCGCTCTGGGAGCCGCGTCAGCCAACCATCACTGGCAGGCTTCGCAGTCTGGCTCGTCGATGGCACAGGCTTTCGGCACGGGTGCCGGGCCGGCCGGGGCTACCGGTGCGGCACTGAAGCCTTCGTCGATGCCGCCATTGGACACGGCGTTGAGCTTGCCGGTGTTGATGGTCGACTTCTCGGTGCTGGTCGCGGCCAGGGCACGGAGGTAGTAGGTGGTTTTCAGGCCACGGTACCAAGCCATGCGGTAGGTCACGTCGAGCTTCTTGCCCGAAGCGCCGGCGATGTAGAGGTTCAGCGACTGGGCCTGGTCGATCCACTTCTGACGGCGGCTGGCGGCGTCAACGATCCACTTGGTGTCCACTTCAAACGCGGTGGCGTAGAGGTCTTTCAACTCCTGCGGGATGCGCTCGATCTGCTGCACGGAACCGTCGTAGTACTTCAGGTCGTTGATCATCACCGAGTCCCACAGGCCGCGGGCTTTGAGGTCGCGAACCAGGTACGGGTTGATCACGGTGAATTCGCCCGACAGGTTCGATTTCACATAGAGGTTCTGGTAGGTCGGTTCGATCGACTGCGATACGCCGGTGATGTTGGCGATGGTGGCAGTCGGGGCGATGGCCATGATGTTCGAGTTACGAATGCCTTTCTGTACGCGGGCACGAACCGGTGCCCAGTCCAGGGACTCGTTCAGGTCGACGTCGATGTACTTCTGGCCGCGCTGTTCGATCAGGATCTGCTGCGAATCCAGCGGCAGGATGCCTTTGCTCCACAGCGAACCGTTGAAGGTTTCGTAGCTGCCGCGCTCGTCGGCCAGGTCACAGGAGGCCTGGATGGCGTAGTAGCTGACCGCTTCCATGGACTTGTCGGCAAATTCCACCGCGGCGTCGGAGCCGTACGGAATGTGCTGCAGGTACAGGGCGTCCTGGAAGCCCATGATGCCGAGGCCAACTGGGCGGTGCTTGAAGTTGGAATTGCGCGCTTGCGGCACCGAGTAGTAGTTGATGTCGATAACGTTATCGAGCATGCGCACGGCGACCTTGATGGTCTTTTCCAACTTGGCGGTGTCGAGCTTGCCGTTGACGATATGGTTCGGCAGGTTGACCGAGCCCAGGTTGCACACGGCGATTTCGTCGGCGTTGGTGTTCAGGGTGATCTCGGTGCACAGGTTCGAGCTGTGGACCACGCCCACGTGCTGCTGCGGGCTGCGCAGGTTGCACGGGTCTTTGAAGGTCAACCATGGGTGGCCGGTTTCGAACAGCATGGAGAGCATCTTGCGCCACAGGTCTTTGGCTTGGATGGTCTTGAACAGCTTGATCTTGCCGTACTGGGTCAGGGCTTCGTAGTACTCGTAGCGCTCTTCGAAGGCTTTACCGGTCAGGTCGTGCAGGTCTGGCACTTCGCTTGGGCTGAACAGGGTCCATTGGCCGTCGTCGAACACGCGCTTCATGAACAGGTCCGGAATCCAGTTGGCGGTGTTCATGTCGTGGGTGCGGCGACGGTCGTCACCGGTGTTCTTACGCAGCTCGATGAACTCTTCGATGTCCATGTGCCAGGTTTCCAGGTAGGCACACACAGCGCCTTTGCGCTTGCCGCCCTGGTTTACTGCAACAGCGGTGTCGTTGACCACTTTGAGGAATGGCACCACGCCTTGCGACTTGCCGTTGGTGCCTTTGATGTAGGCACCGAGGGCGCGCACTGGGGTCCAGTCGTTGCCCAGACCGCCGGCAAACTTGGACAGCAGGGCGTTGTCGCGGATGGCGTCGTAGATGCCGCCCAGGTCGTCCGGCACGGTGGTCAGGTAGCACGACGACAGCTGCGGACGCAGGGTGCCGGCGTTGAACAGGGTCGGCGTCGAGGCCATGTAGTCGAAGGACGACAACAGGTTGTAGAACTCGATGGCGCGCTCTTCCTTGTGCTTCTCTTCGATCGCCAGGCCCATGGCCACGCGCATGAAGAACACCTGGGGCAGTTCGAAACGCACGCCATCCTTGTGGATGAAGTAACGGTCGTAGAGGGTCTGCAGGCCCAGGTAGGTGAACTGCTGGTCACGCTCGTGGTTGATCGCCTTGCCGAGCTTCTCCAGGTCATAGGAGGCCAGCACCGGGTTGAGCAATTCGAACTCGATACCCTTGGCGATGTAAGCCGGCAGGGCCTTGGCGTAGAACTCGCTCATCTCGTGGTGAGTGGCGCTGGCGGCAACACCGAGGAAACCCAGGCCTTCGGCGCGGATGTTGTCCATCAGCAGGCGGGCGGTCACGTAGCTGTAGTTCGGCTCACGCTCAACCAGGGTGCGGGCGGTCATCACCAATGCGGTGCTGACGTCGCTTTGCGCCACGCCGTCGTAGAGGTTCTTCAGGGTTTCGCTCTGGATCAGCTCGCCATCGACTTCAGCCAGGCCTTCGCAGGCTTCGCTGATGATGGTGTGCATGCGACCCAGGTCCAGCGGCGCAACGCTGCCGTCCAGGTGGGTGACGCGAATGCTTGGGTGGGCTTGAGCCGGCACCTGGGTACCGCGGGTGGCGCGCTCCTTGGAGCGCTCGTTGCGGTAGATCACGTAGTCGCGGGCCACTTTCTGCTCGCCGGCACGCATCAGGGCCAGTTCAACCTGGTCCTGGATTTCTTCGATGTGGATGGTGCCGCCGGACGGCATGCGGCGCTTGAAGGTGGCGCTGACCTGTTCGGTCAGGCGCTCAACGGTTTCATGGATACGCGACGAGGCAGCAGCGGTGCCGCCTTCAACTGCGAGAAACGCTTTGGTGATGGCCACGGTGATCTTGTCATCGGTATACGGCACCACGGTGCCGTTACGCTTGATCACGCGCAGCTGGCCTGGCGCGGTGGCAGCCAGGTCAAGGCTGTCGCCGGCTTGCGGCGCGTTGGCCTTGAGCGTCTCGCGAGTGCTGTCGGTATGCATTCAATGTCTCCGTGTTCTGTATTTATTAGGTTGGACACTTGGCGTGCTGGCCGTTCGTTCATCATTTCAACAACGCCACGCGCCAGGCTCAACGCCAGGCGCACGGGAAGTTGTAATTGAGGTCGGAAAGGGCACGACTCAAGCACCTTCCTGGCTCAAAAGTCACTGGTGCTGGCCTCAGGCCAGAACCACAATACCTAGTGGTGTGTGCGGTTTCGCATTACACCGAATCAAAGCCGCCGTCACGCATTTTTTGGGGCTTTGTTAGCATCCTGCGCATGGGCGCTGGATGGTTGCTGCAAAGAGCGATTCGAGCTACCGGTGCTGGCCTGCGAAGCGGCCTGAGCGGTTCATTCTATTTGTGTCCGGTAAGTCACCAAAACCCAACATATAGGTGTTTGGCGCGATGGGGATACAAGATAGAGCGCTAGACAGATCATTGCAAGACGACAGTTTGCTCCAGCCTGTGGATAACCCTGTGGGTTAACCTTGGGTAACTTTGGCCAACCCGCATGGGCCTTGGGGTTGCCCCGGGGTGACCACTCGTCGCCAGTTAAATGGCTTTGACAATGGCCTTTGAAGATGCTGAAGGCGTCACAGCTCAACACTATATGTTGTGTTTTGCTCATGGGGTGGCATGCGCTGTGCAGAACGCCGGGCGTTGTTACAATGCCGCGCGTTTCGATCGGGGCGCGGCGGTGGCAGGAGTGAGTGTGGTGGAGCAGCAAGGCTGGCAAATTCTTATCGTGGAAGACGATCAGCGTCTGGCCGAGCTGACCCGCGAGTATCTCGAAGCTAACGGCTTGCGCGTGGCCATTGAGTCCGACGGCGCGCAGGCGGTGGCGCGGATTCTGCGTGAGCAGCCGGCCCTGGTGATTCTCGACCTGATGCTGCCCGGCGAAGACGGCCTGTCGATTTGCCGCACGCTGCGCAGCCAGCATTATCCGGGGGCGATCCTGATGCTGACGGCGCGCACCGACGACCTCGATCAGGTCCTGGGTCTGGAGTTGGGCGCCGATGACTATATGTGCAAGCCGGTGCGCCCACGCCTGTTGCTGGCCCACATCCGCGCGTTGCTGCGCCGCCATGAGGGCAGCAGCGAGACGCCGGCGACCGACGCCCAGCGCCTGGAGTTCGGGCCCCTGCATATCGACAACCGCATGCGTGAGGTGTGGCTGCATGGTCGTGGCATCGAGCTGACCAGTGCCGAGTTCGATCTGCTCTGGCTGCTGGCCTTCAACAGTGGGCGCATCCTTTCGCGTGAGGAAATCTTCACCGCCCTGCGCGGCATTGGTTACGACGGCCAGGACCGCTCCATTGATGTGCGAATCTCGCGCATCCGCCCGAAAATCGGCGACGACCCCGAGCATCCGCGCTTGATCAAGACCGTGCGCAGCAAGGGCTACCTGTTTGTGCGTGAGGCGGCGCAGGCCCTGTGAATTCAATCTTTCTGCGCATCTATGGCGGCATGCTGGCGGCCTTGGTGCTGGTGGCGCTGCTCGGTTTTATGACCCTGCACCTGGTCAATCAGGTGCGCGGCGACGAGTACCGCGAGGGCCTGGCCCGCGGCACCTTCCGCCTGATGGCCGATAACCTCCAGCCAATGAACCGGGTCGAGCGCCACCGCGCCTTGCTGCAGTGGGAACGCTTGTTGGGCATCCCCCTGGATTTGCAGGCGCTGGACGAACAACCGCTGGACAGCCATGCCCGCGAGCGCCTGCGCCGTGGCCAGGTGCTGGTGATTAAGGACGGGCACAAACCATCGCTGGTCTACAGCCTGTTGAGCGGACCCGAGGCGCTAGTGCTGGTGGGCGAGGTGCAGCAGATCAGCGAGCAGCTGGCGCGCGCCACTGTTTACCTGCTCAGCGATGAGCTGGTGCGCTACCCGGTGGCCGAGCAACCGGCACGCTTGGCGCAGATCAAGGAGGGCAAGCAGTTCGGCTTCGAGCTGAAGCTGATCACCCTGCAGGAGGCGCAGCTGGATGACGACCAGCGCCGCCGCGTCGATGAAGGTGACACGGTGATGGCCCTGGGCAAGGGCGGCGAGTCGATCCATATTTTCGCAGGCCTGCTGGACACACCCTGGGTGCTGGAACTTGGGCCGTTGCACCTGATGAACCCGGCGCCGCCGCAACTGCTGGTGTTGATCGCCGCCATGGCCCTGAGCCTGATCGGCCTGGCCGTGTACCTGCTGGTGCACCAACTGGAGCGCCGTTTGCGCGGTCTGGAAGGGGCGGCCACGCGGATTGCCGCCGGCAGCCTGGAAACCCGCGTGCCGACCCGTGGCGCCGACTCAGTGGGGCGTTTGGCGGCGGCGTTCAACCACATGGCCGGGCAGTTGCAGCACTTGCTGACCATCCAGCGTGAGATGGTGCGGGCGGTGTCCCATGAGTTGCGCACACCGGTGGCGCGCCTGCGTTTTGGTCTGGAGATGATCGCCGATGCGCAAACCGCCAGTGCCCGGCGCAAGTACATGGACGGCATGGACAGTGATATTCAGGAACTCGACCGCCTAGTGGACGAGATGCTCACCTATTCGCGCCTGGAGCAGGGCGAGCCGGCGCTGAAGTTTCAGCGCGTCGACCTCGACGCCTTGCTCGATCAGGTGCTCAGCGAGCAGGCGCCGTTGCGTCCGGCCATTCGGCTGCTGTGCGGCACCACACCTGCGGCCGAACCAGCGCTGGTGGATGGCGAGCTGCGTTACCTGCACCGCGCCCTGCAAAACCTGGTGAGCAACGCCATGCGCCATGCGGAAACTCGCGTGCGGGTCAGTTATTACCTGCAGGGTGAGCAGTGCCGGGTGGATGTCGAGGACGACGGCCCCGGTGTGCCCGAGGCGGACTGGGAGCGGTTGTTTACCCCGTTTCTGCGCCTGGACGACAGCCGTACCCGCGCCTCCGGCGGCCACGGCCTGGGCCTCTCGATTGTGCGGCGGATCATCTACTGGCATGCCGGCCGGGCGCTGGTTGGTCGCAGTGCCGACCTGGGGGGCGCCTGCTTCAGCCTGGTGTGGCCGCGTCAGCAAACGCAGCGCGAAGCAACGGTTTAAGCGTCAATACTGACCAGGCTCAGCACCTGCTTGCCGAGGTCGACGAACTGCCCCTGGCAGCGGCTGCCTGCCGGCCAGTGGGGGCCGAGGTCGCAGAGCAGCTGCAATTCGGCTTGGCCATCGGCGGCGCGCATAACTTCTGCGTCATGGAAGTAGAAGCGTTGTTGCACCAGCGGATAGAGCGCCTTGAACAGGCTTTCCTTGAGGGAAAAGCTCAGGCTGATCTGGCTCGCGCGCTGACTCTCGGGCAACTGCGCCAGGCGCAGCAGCTCTGCCGGAGTGAGCAGTTGCGCCGCCAGCCGCTCGGCGCGTTCATGGCCTAACCAGGTTTCCACATCCAGGCCCAGACCCTGATAGTCACCTGCATGGGCCGCTACGGCGGCGGCCCAGCCGTCGCCGTGGGTGATCGAACCCACCACGCCGGCCGGCCAGCACGGCGCCCGATCAGCGCCGACTGCGGGCACCGAGGCTACGCCGGTCAATTGCAGCAGCGCTTGGCGCGCACACAGGCGGCCGGCGAGGTACTCGGCCTGGCGTTTGTTGGCGCCGTTTACGGCGGCAATACCACACAGGGCTGCGTCGTCGTGCTGCAGTTGGGCGGGGTCAAAGTGACAGCTGACCAACTGCGCGCCGGCCAGCGCCTGGGGCAAGGGCCAATGGGCGTGCAGGGGCTGGCAAAAGCGCGGCGGGTGGGGGGTTGGGTTCATGCCGGCATTCTGCCGGGTTGCTGGCGGGGCGGCCAGCGGGACAGGCTGTTTACATTTTGTTGCAGAGCAGTAACAAAGCGCTACGCCGCCTGGCGCCTACATTTGCCAGACTAGTCAGGCGTTTCTTGTGGAGCGCAGGTGAGGTTGTATACCGCTGGTGGGCTTTAGCTTAAGCCCCGGCGGTTGTTTTTAACGGGAGCCCACGGGCTCCCGTTTTTTTTGCGGTGCTGTACCCGTTATAGATTGCGCACTTGGCTACTACCGGTTTCGGCTTTACGCCGAGTCGCGTTCTCTTCGTCCGTTGCACGACGGTTATTCGTAGGAGCGGCTTTAGCCGCGAAGCTTCGCTCAGTACAAGCGCTATCGGCTGCTGCCCACTGCCATTGGCGTCGGGCCGAATGCCTCGCCGTGCGTAACTGTTACCGCGCCTTTGGTTTGGCGCTGTCCACGTGGTGATTGAGTTCTTGCCCGGCGAGGACTTACTGGCGGGGTTCGCGGCTGAAGCCGCTCCTACAGAAACGGGCACGCAGGCGCTGTGTTCCTGGTTTAAGTGGCTAACCGAGTGTGGCCGCACAGTTACCCAGCGAATCCACGCGCAACTGTTCTGGGGCGCGTCCACCTGCCTCCCTATACTGGTGGCCCCTGCGCATTGTGCGGCGGGGGCGGGAGGTTGTGGTGCGCGGGTTGAGCGAGCGGGTTCAGGTCATCGGTTGCTTGGTGTTGGCGATGGCCTTGTGGGGTTCGTCGTTTATCGCCCTCAAGCTGGCCTTTAGCGAGCTGCCACCGTTGTGGGTGATTTTCGGGCGCATGGCCCTCGGCAGCTTGGTGTTTCTCCTTGCCTGGCGTTGGCGTGGGCAGATGCGCTATCAGGTCGGTGACTGGAAATACCTGCTGGTGTTGGCCGTGTGTGAGCCCTGTCTGTATTTCATCTTCGAGGCCCTGGCCTTGCAGAACACCAGCGCCGCGCAAGCGGGGATGATCACCGCGCTGATGCCGTTGCTGGTGGCCATGGGCGCCTTTGTGTTTCTGCGTGAACGGATCAGCCGCACCACGTTGCTGGGGTTTTTACTGGCCGTGGCGGGGGCGGTGTGGTTGAGCCTGGCCGGTGAGGCGGACGCCCATGCGCCGGCGCCGCTGTTGGGCAACTTCTACGAGTTTCTCGCGATGCTCTGCGCGATGGTGTACACGCTGCTGTTGAAGGTGCTCAGCGAGCGCTATTCGGCGTTTTTGCTCACCGCCATGCAGGCCTTTGTCGGCAGCCTGTTTTTCCTGCCGGTGGCGCTGTGGAGTGCGCCACTGCCGCAAACGGTCAGTGCTCAGGGCTTGTGGGCGGTGGTTTATCTGGGGCTGGTGGTCACGGTGGGGGCCTATGGCCTGTACAACTACGCGGTCAGCCGGGTGCCGGCCAGCCAGGCCTCGGGCTTTATCAATCTGATCCCGGTGTTCACCCTGCTGTTTGCCGTGCTGCTGCTTGACGAGCGCCTGGTGGGCCAGCAGCTGCTGGGCGCTGCCCTGGTGTTCGTCGGCCTGGCCCTGAGTCAGTGGCGTCGGCCGACGCCACTGGTGGCTGGGGTGCTCGACTGAGAGGCTCTACAAGCCGACGGCGCGCAGGTCGAGCTGGCCGTCTTTGAGCGGCGGGCACCAGAAGTAGCTGCCGGTGAGCGGTCGGGTGAACTGGAACAGGCCGTCGCGGATGCCGTCTTCGGCACCGACCATGCGCTTGAGCTGGGCCTCGAAGGCATCAAACGAACAAGCGAAAGCGGTGAACATAAAGCCGGCCTGACTGCCGCTGGCCCAAGGCATTGAGCGGCGCAGGACGAAGGCTTCCGGGGCGAAGCTCTCTTGCGCGGTGCGCTTCACGTGGGCTGACTCCGGCGCATCCTCAAGTTCTTCGTTGTCGCTTTTGCGTCGGCCGATGGCGTGGTCCTGTTGCTGGCTGGACATGGCCTCGAAACGCGGCATGTCATGCAGCCATTGCTGCAGTGCGAGGAAGCTGCCGCCATCCAGACCGGGGCCCTGATCGCTGACCACCGCCGTGGCCACGGCGGCGTCGGCCACTGGGTTTTCCGTGCCGTCTTCGTAGCCGGTGAGGTCCAGGCCGTTGCGGTACTTGAACGCCTCGACCTGTTGTTCCAGGCGGAAGGCGCCGGCCAGGGTCTGCTCGATCTGCCGGGTTTGCTCGATCAGGTCGCCGCGCTCAGCGCTGCGCAACCAGCAGCAAAGAGCGCTGGGCGTGGAGGGGATGTCGCAACCGGGCAGGGCGTAACTGGGGAAGGCATGCAGGCCGGCAATCGAGTGGCCAAGGCTGAGCACCAGGGATTCCCCCAGGCCAACCACCAGGCGCTGGCCATCGGTCAGTGCGGCTAGGCGTTGCAGGGCCGGCGCCAGCTCGGCGCCGGGCAGGGCGTGAAAGAACAGGTAGCTGGCGAACTGAGGGATGCCGGCGAGGATGCCAGGTTGGACGTGGTGCATTGGAGCTCCTTGCTTGATCGGTTAACAGGCCGTTGAAAAACTACCTGCGTTGGCAATACTGCGTTAAAAACGGCCTCAAAATGCTCATTTACAACTCGTAAACTCCGCTTTTTCGGCCGTTTTTGCCTTGTCTTGCCTGCCTCGCCTAGATTTTTCAACGGCCTGTTAGGTCCGCCGCGCCGGAGCGCGGCTGGCAAGCCTCAGGCCTGGGGCTGGGGCTGGGGCTGGGCTAGCATGTCGAGGATCACCGCTTCGGCGATGCGGATGCCGTCGACCCCGGCGGAGAGAATCCCGCCGGCATACCCGGCGCCTTCGCCAGCCGGGTACAGGCCCTTGGTATTCAGGCTTTGCAGATCGGTGCCACGGGTGATGCGCAGCGGCGAAGAGGTGCGCGTTTCGATGCCGGTGAGCACCGCGTCGTGCATGGCAAAGCCACGAATCTGCTTGTCGAAGGCCGGCAGCGCTTCGCGGATCGCCTCGATGGCGAAGTCCGGCAGGGCGCAGCGCCAGGTCGACCAAGTGCACGCCGGGCTTGTAAGACGGCTCGACGCTGCCCAGGGCGGTGGAGGCCTTGCCGGCGATAAAGTCACCCACCAACTGGCCGGGCGCTTCGTAGGTGCTGCCGCCGAGCACGATAGGCGTGGGATTCCAGGCGTTCCTGCAACTCGATGCCGGCCAGCGGCCCGCCGGGGAAATCCTGTTCCGGGGTGATGCCGACCACGATGCCGGCGTTGGCATTGCGCTCGTTGCGCGAATATTGGCTCATGCCGTTGGTCACCACCCGGTTGGGTTCGGAGGTGGCGGCCACCACGGTGCCGCCTGGGCACATGCAGAAGCTGTACACCGAGCGACCGTTTTTGGCGTGGTGCACCAGTTTGTAGTCGGCGGCGCCGAGCTTGGGGTGGCCGGCGTACTAAGGCCAAGGCGCGCGCGGTCGATCAACGATTGCGGGTGCTCGATTTGGAAACCCACCGAGAACGGTTTGGCTTCCATGTACACGCCACGGCTGTGGAGCATGCGGAAGGTGTCGCGCGGCGCTGTGGCCGAGGGCCAGGATCTACATGGCGGCTGGCCAGTTGCTCGCCACTCTCGAGAACCACACCGCGCAGCTGACCGTCTTCGATCAGCACGTCGCTGACCTTCTGCTCGAAGCGCACTTCACCGCCCAGGGCTTCGATCTGCTGACGCATATCGGCGACCACGCCCGTCAGGCGGAAGGTGCCGATGTGCGGCTTGCTGACGTACATGATTTCTTCCGGCGCTCCGGCTTTGACGAACTCCTGCAGCACCTTG
>JAXHOM010000034.1:0-34293 GCA_034519305.1 Pseudomonas sp. | reverse complement strand
GAGCGTGCCATTTTCCCTAGCGTGTTGATTTGCAATGAAATTGTGACAGTTTTGCGTGGTTTTCATGACGCCGGCTGCACTGCCGTGGCGCCAGTGTGTGCAGGGTGGACCCAGGGCAGTGCAGGAGACGAACTGTGATTGTGGAAAAAGCTTCCGCTGTAACGGGCGGCCGTGCACCGCTGCGGCCACACTGCAGGCATCAATGGCGAGGAGGCAGGCTCATGCAACTGGATTTTCATCAGGTCGATGCGTTTAGCAAACACGCGTTTCGCGGTAATCCGGCGATGGTCTATCGCCTGGACACTTGGCTGGGCGATGAGCTGATGCAGCAGATCGCCGCGGAACACAACCTGGCCGAGACGGCTTTTATGGTCAAAGAGGGCAGCCACTGGCACATCCGCTGGTTTACACCGGCGGCTGAGGTGCCCTTGTGCGGGCATGCCACGCTGGCGGCTGCGCAGGTGTTGTTCGAAGTGTATGGCGAGCCGGGCGAGGCCATAACCTTCAGTTGTAAGTCCGGGGCGCTTAGTGTCAGTCGCGAAGAAGGGTTGCTGGTGCTGGACTTTCCGGCGCTGATGCCACAGCCGGTGGCGGTTAGCCTGGAGCTGGAGCAGGCTCTGGGCGTGAGCGTGGTTACCGCCCTGGCAGCCGACAAATTGCTGGTGGTGCTTGATGACGAACGCAGTGTGCGCGCGTGTCGTCCGGATTTCGCCGCGCTGGCGCGTTTGCCCTGGCAGGGGGTGATCATCACGGCGCGCGGTGACAACCATGATTTTGTCTCGCGTTTTTTTGCCCCGGCTATCGGCATCAATGAAGATCCCGTCACGGGTTCGGCCCATTGCAGCCTGATCCCTTATTGGGCGCAGCGCTTGAACAAGTCGATGCTGTCCGCCTACCAGTGCTCAAGCCGCGGGGGCGAGCTGCGCTGTCGGTTGGAGGGTGAGCGGGTGAAAATCGGCGGCCATGCCCGTTTGGTGGCCAGCGGTCGCCTGTGGTTGGGTGCTGCCTAAGCTACGTCGGCGGGCGTCAGTGGGCGGGGAAGACCACCAGATGGTCGGCGGCAATGCGGATGCCGACGTGGCTGCCGGGTTCAAGGTCAGCATGGCTGGGGAAGATCGATTCCAGCAGGCTGCCGGTCGCCAGTTGCAGGCGGTACAGCGTGGCGGCGCCAAGGAAGGTCTTGCCGACGATGCGTGCCTGTAGCTCGCTGCCAGGGGCGTAAACGATGTCGTCCGGACGCAGCAGCACATCCACGGCACTGCCGGTGGGCCACTGATACGCGCGGTTACCGCGGATCACGCCGAGCTCGGTCTGCACCGTGTCGGGTGACAGCAACTGGCCGCGAATGAAATACCCCTGGCCGATAAAGCTGGCAACAAAGGGCGTCAGCGGCTCGTGGTAGAGGTTGTAGGGCGTGTCCCACTGCTGCAGGCGACCTTCATTGAACACGCCGACGTGATCGCTGACGGCAAAGGCTTCCTGCTGGTCGTGGGTGACCAGGATGGCGCTGATGCCGCGGGCCTTGAGGATCTCGCGAACCTCCTGGCTGAGCTTGCGGCGCAGCTCGCCATCCAGGTTGGAAAACGGCTCGTCCAGTAGCAATAAGCGCGGGTCCGGCGCCAGGGCGCGGGCCAGGGCCACGCGCTGCTGCTGGCCGCCAGACAACTCGTGGGGATAGCGCTGGCCGAGGCTTTCCAGCTTGACCAGCTCCAGCAGCTCACGGGTGATCTGCTCCCGTTGCGGATGCTGGCGGATGGCAAAGGCCACGTTCTGCGCCACAGTCAGGTGCGGGAACAGGGCGTAATCCTGAAACACCATGCCGACCCGGCGCTTCTCAGGCGCCAGGGTGAAGCCGGCGCGGGAGATGACCTCACCAGCGAGGCTGATCTCGCCTTGCTGCACAGACTCGAAGCCGGCAATCGCGCGCAGGGTGGTGGTCTTGCCACAGCCGGAGGGGCCGAGCAGGCAACCAATATCACCGGAATTGAGGTGCAGGTTGAGGTCGCGGACTACCGCTTGGCCGCGGTAGCCGCAACCCAGATTGCGCAGGCTGAGCAGCAGGGGTTGGCTCATGCGTGGTGGTAAGCCGGCTCGACGAGCATTTCCAACAGCGCTTTTTGCGCGTGCAGACGGTTCTCGGCCTGATCCCAGGCTACAGAACGTGGGTCGTCGAGCAGGTCGAGGCTGATTTCCTCGCCGCGGTGAGCCGGCAGGCAGTGCATAAACAGCACGTCGCTGGCGGCCAGGTCGAGCAGTTCGCGGGTCACCTGATAGGGCGCGAACAGCTTGAGGCGCTGGGCGGTTTCTTCTTCCTGGCCCATGGAGGTCCACACGTCGGTGCTCACCAGGTGGGCGCCGGCCACGGCTTCGCGCGGGTCGCGGACGATCTGCACGCGTTCACCGGCCATCGCCAGGAAGCGCGCATCGGGCTCGTAGCCTTCAGGGCACGCCACGCGCAGCTGGAAGTCGAACTGCAGCGCGGCTTCGATGTAGCTGTTGCACATGTTGTTGCCGTCGCCGATCCAGGCCACGGTCTTGCCCTGAATGGCGCCGCGGTGTTCGAGGAAGGTTTGCATGTCGGCCAGCAACTGGCACGGGTGCAGGTCATCGGACAGGCCGTTGATCACCGGTACCCGCGAGTGCGCGGCAAATTCGGTCAGGGTGCTGTGGGCGAAGGTGCGGATCATCACCGCGTCGAGCATGCGCGACATAACAATCGCGCAGTCGCCAATCGGTTCGCCACGGCCCAGCTGGGTGTCGCGCGGCGAGAGAAAGATCGCCTGGCCGCCCAGTTGAATCATGCCGGCTTCAAAGGACAGACGCGTGCGGGTCGAGGCTTTTTCGAAAATCATGCCGAGCACGCGGTTTTTCAGCGGTTCGAACAGGCCGCCGCGGTTGCGCAGGGCTTTCAGTTCGATACCTCGGCGGATCAGGCTGCTCAACTCTGCGGGCGTACAGTCCAACAGCGAGAGAAAGTGCCTTGCGCTCATCATTAACTACCTTAGTTACAACAACACGCTGGACCTTGAAGCAGGTTTTTCAGGGAAAAGCCTAGGTAACCAGCGGCGTGGGCCGCTCAGTGCGACGAATAGGGGAGGCGCGATCTTATAAGGAAGTTACGCATAGGCGCAAATTGCCAAGGGGCGAGGGCGCCTGTGCTTGACGCTGATGATGCCTGATTCATGGCACTAAGGCTGCTGGCGCCGGCACTCGGCAGTCGCCATAGTGGTGCGACCTGACCGGTCGACTAGCAGGCTGTTTAAAAACTACCTGCGTTGGCAATACGGCGTTAAAAACAGGCTCGGAAGCCGATTGCGGCTAGCGCGCTTCAGCGCGACCCGAAGGGCGAGTGCAGCGAGTTATGCTCATTTACCGCTCGTAAACTCCGCTTCCTCGCCTGTTTTTGCCTTGTATTGCCTGCCTCGCCTACGTTTTTCAACGGCCTGCTAAAACAATAATCTCGAGGTTCGCCATGAGCACAACCCTGCATCACCGCGCCTGCCACCTGTGCGAGGCCATCTGTGGCCTGACCATCCAGACTGAGGCCGACGCTGCTGGCCAGGTGCAGATCGTGTCGATCAAGGGCGACGCTGAAGACAGCTTCAGTCGTGGCCATATCTGCCCCAAGGCTGTGGCCCTGCAGGATATTCAGAGTGACCCCGACCGTCTGCGTCAGCCCATGCGTCGGATCGGCAGCGAGTGGCAGGCGATAGGCTGGGACGAAGCGTTCAATCTGGTGGCCGAGCGCCTGGCCGATATTCAGGCGCGCCACGGGCAGAACGCGGTGGCGGTGTACCAGGGCAACCCCAGCGTGCACAACTATGGGCTGATGACCCACAGCAACTACTTCCTTGGCCTGCTGAAAACCCGCAACCGTTTTTCCGCCACCTCGGTGGACCAACTTCCGCACCACCTGACCAGCCACCTGATGTACGGCCACGGCTTGCTGATCCCGATTCCGGATATCGATCACACCGATTTTATGCTGATTCTCGGCGGCAACCCGCTGGCTTCCAACGGCAGCATCATGACCGTGCCGGACGTGGAGAAACGCCTCAAGGCCATCCAGAAGCGCGGCGGCAAGCTGGTGGTGGTCGATCCGCGGCGCAGCGAAACGGCGGCGATTGCCGATCAGCACGTGTTTGTTCGCCCTGGCGAAGATGCTGCGCTGCTCTGCGGGTTGCTCAATACCCTGTTTGACGAGGACCTGACCCGCGCCAGCCATTTGCCGATCAGTGATCTGGACGCCGTACGCAGTGCCATCGCCGGCTTTACCGCCGAGGCCATGAGCACCCGCTGTGGCGTGCCAGCGGCGACCATTCGCCAACTGGCGCGGGATTTCGCCAGCGCCGATAAGGCGGTGTGCTACGGCCGTATGGGGGTTTCCACCCAGGCGTTCGGTACCTTGTGCCAGTGGTTGGTGCAACTGATCAATCTGGTCAGCGGCAACCTTGATCGGGTGGGTGGCGTGCTCTGCACCGAGCCTGCGGTCGATATCGTCGCCGCCACCTCAGGTGGCCATTTCAACCGCTGGCAAAGCCGTGTCTCCGGTCTGCCGGAATACAGCGGCGAGCTTCCGGTGGCGGCTCTGGCGGAAGAAATGCTTACCCCAGGCGAGGGGCAGATTCGCGCCCTGGTAACCGTGGCCGGCAACCCGGTGCTGTCGACACCCAATGGCCGGCAGTTGGAGCAGGGATTGGGTGGCCTGGAATTTATGCTCAGCCTGGATTTCTACATCAACGAGACCAGTCGCTTCGCTGACCTGATCCTCCCTCCCACCGGGCCGCTGGAGCACGATCACTACGACACCACCTTCAATGCCTTCGCGGTGCGCAACGTCACCCGCTTCAACGAGGCGGTGTTGGCTAAACCCGAGGGCACGTTGCACGACTGGGAGATTTTTGTCGGTCTGGCCAAGGCCTTTGCCGCGCACACCGGCGCTGAGCTGAAGCCGACCATGGCCCCGGAGCAGATGATCGACATGGGCCTGCGCTTTGGCCCCTATGGCGACAAATCTGCGCACAAGCTGTCCTTGGCCGCCCTGCGTGAGCAGCCCCACGGGCTGGACCTGGGGCCGCTCAAAGCCAACTTGGCGGCACGCCTGAAGACCGCCAGCAAAGCCATTGAGGCGGCGCCGGCCTTGTTGTTGGCCGACCTGCAGCGTTTGGCCGATGCGCCTGTAGGCAACCCCGAGCAGCTGTTGCTGATCGGCCGCCGCCATGTGCGCAGCAACAATTCCTGGATGCACAACTACCACCGCCTGGTGAAGGGCAAGCCGCGCCATCAACTGCTGATGCACCCCGACGACCTGGCCGCCCGTGGCCTGGCCGATGGTCAACGGGTGTGTGTGCGCTCGCGTGTTGGCAGCCTTGAGGTCGAGGTATCGAGCAGCAGCGATATGATGCCCGGCGTCGTCAGCCTGCCCCACGGTTGGGGCCATGTTCGCCAGGGTGTGCAGCTGGCCATTGCCCGCGCCCAGCCTGGCGCCAGTGCCAACGACCTGACCGATGAACGCCTGCTGGACGGGCTGTCCGGCAACGCCGCGCTCAATGGTGTGCCGGTTGAAGTTCTTTCTGCCTAATTGTTTCTGGAGTAGTGGTTGCCAATGCGTGTTTTTCATCTGTCAAAAGCTTTCACCCTGTCGGCGCTCTTGTTACCGGCTATGTTGCCCGGCGTATTGACCGCCGCCGAGGCACCGTCCGCTGTGATGGCCGTCGATGCGCAGAGCTTTCGCTGCATCCGCGAGATGACCCCGGTCCGGCATTTTTTCGTCGATAACGTTCTCGGTAATTTGCCCGCCACCCTGGCGGCGGCGAATGCGCCGGGCGGCGCGGTGTACCCGCCGGGTTCGGTGATCCAGTTGGTGCCCACCGAGGCGATGGTCAAGCGCGAGGCCGGCTTCAGCCCAGCCACGGGTGATTGGGAGTTCTTTGAACTGGCGGTCGATGGCAAGCAAACCACCATCCGCGCCCGTGGTTTTGCCGAGGTTAACAACCGTTTTGGCGGCAATTGCTTTGCCTGCCATGCGCCGGCGCGTCAGCCCTGGGACTTCGTCTGCGAAGACAGCCATGGCTGTGAGGCCATCCCCGTCAGCCGGCAAATGACCGGCGCCCTGCAGCGCTCCGACCCCCGCTGTGGCGAGCCAGAACTGCAAAGTGGTGACCGCTGGGCGTTGTTCAAGTTGCAGGCGCTGGTGTGGATAGGCACGACCAAGGCCGCCCTTGGACAGATTTTTTAAGGGTTTTTTGCCCGCCCAATGACCGAGAAATATGCTCGGGTTTGGGTTAGAATCGCCGCCATCGTGCCCGGTGAGAGTCCGGGAAAGCTCAAGCGAGGTGCTCCATGGATATCATCGAAACGATCAAAGACCAGATCAGCAAGAACACCGTTCTGCTGTACATGAAGGGTTCGCCGAACGCGCCGCAGTGCGGTTTCTCGGCCAAGGCCGCGCAGGTAGTGATGGGCTGCGGCGAGAAGTTTGCCTTCGTCGACATCCTGCAAAACCCGGAAATCCGCGCCAACCTGCCGAAGTACGCCAACTGGCCGACTTTCCCGCAGCTGTGGGTAGCCGGTGAGCTGGTTGGCGGCAGCGACATCATGGTTGAGCTGTATGAAAGCGGCGAGCTGCAAACCATGATCAAGGACGCGACCAGCAAGGCCAACGCCTGAGTCGTCGTATCTGCAATAAAAAACCCGCCAAGTGCGGGTTTTTTATTGCGCCGGTGAGGCCTTATTCGTCCATCTGCGATTGCAGGTAGTTCTGTAGGCCGACCTTGTCGATCAGACCCAGCTGGGTTTCCAGCCAGTCGATATGCTCTTCTTCCGAGCAGAGAATTTCGCGCAGCAAGTCCCGCGAGGCGTAGTCGGCGATGCTCTCGCAATAGGCGATGGCTTCTTTCAGATCGGCGTGGGCCTTGTGCTCGATCTTCAGGTCGCAGGCGAGCATTTCTGCGGTGTTTTCGCCGATATGCAGCTTGCCCAGGTCCTGCACGTTGGGCAGGCCTTCGAGAAACAGGATGCGCTTGATCAGTTTGTCGGCGTGCTTCATCTCGTCGATCGACTCGTGATATTCGTGCTCGCCGAGCTTCTTCAGACCCCAGTCTTCATACATCCGTGCATGCAAAAAGTACTGGTTGATCGCGACCAGTTCATTGCCGAGGATCTTGTTCAGGTGCTGGATGACTTTCTTGTCGCCTTTCATGAGCCGCCTCGTCCGCATGGGGTGTTGAGAGATCATCGAGTCTGGCTTCAAGGCACATGGCTGTCAAACTCAAGCCATTGATGCAAAAGGATATTGTTTGCACCTCTGCATGCATTGCCGCCGTGTTTCAGTGCCAAGCTGTTGATTTGCAGGCACAAAAAAACCGGACAAGGTCCGGTTTCGTTTGGCTGCGGGGTTGCCTACTTGTTAGGCCGGGCTAAACAGCTGCGCTGCCTGGCTGGCTTGCGCACCTTGCAGGTCACTCAGGGTTTCGCGCACCACCTGCTTAGCCAGGCAGGCACACTTGCCGCACTGGCTGCCGACGCCGAGGCTTTCGCGCACGTCGCGGTAGCTGCAGCACCCTTCGTAAATAGCGTCGCGGATGTGGCCGTCGGTGACACCTTGGCAGAGGCAGACATACATGGACTTGGCTTCGCTGCAGGTTGTGGAAAGCAGGAATAGATCTTAATAGTAATGATAATGATTGTCAAATGGTTTGATTTTCGTTTCTCTGCCTATCGAAAAATAGTGATTAATTACAAATGCTTAGATGATTTTTTCTGGTGCTTAAAAGCAATGGGCGAGGGCGAAAAGCGCGGTGTATGATTGTTCGTCTTGTGGTGCAGGCGCGTGCTGTTGGCGTGTCTGAACAGGGCCACATGCCCCCATTTTTCAAGGAGATATGAAATGAGCGTACTCGTCGGTAAACAAGCCCCGGATTTCACCGTTGCAGCCGTATTGGGCAATGGCGAAATCGTTGAAGACTTCAACCTGGCGTCGGCGATCAAGGGCAAATACGGCCTGGTGTTCTTCTATCCGCTGGACTTCACCTTTGTCTGCCCGTCCGAGCTGATCGCGCTGGATCACCGCATTCCTGACTTCCAGGCGCGCAACGTGGAAGTGATCGGCGTGTCGATCGACTCGCATTTCACCCACAACGCCTGGCGTAACACCCCGATCAATGCCGGCGGTATCGGCCAGGTCAAATACACCCTGGCGGCCGACATCACCCACGAAATCTGCAAGGCTTACGACGTTGAAGCGGCAGGCGGCGTGGCTTACCGCGGCGCGTTCCTGATCGACCTGAATGGCGTGGTGCGGGCGCAGATCGTTAACGACCTGCCGCTGGGTCGCAGCATGGACGAACTGCTGCGTCTGGTGGATGCCCTGCAGTTCACTGAGGAGCACGGTGAAGTCTGCCCGGCCAACTGGAAGAAGGGCGACAAAGGCATGACTGCTTCGCCGGAAGGTGTTGCGGCTTACCTGAGCGAGAACGCCAGCAGCCTGTAAGACTGATGTGCCACAGGCCTGGCACAGCGCCATGGTCTGAGCACGGCAGAACAAACGCCAACGCCCCAGTGATGGGGCGTTGGCGTTTTTGTTTTGGTGCTGTATCAGTTATGCGTTGCGCGCTTGGCCACTACCGGTTTCGGCTTTACGCCGAGTCACTTTCTCTTGACTCGCTTTGCTCGCCCTGCGGGCCAGCCTGAGGCTGTTACTCCGCTGCGCTACGTTGGCTTGCGCGAAAGAGAAAGTAACCAAAGAGAAAGCGCACCCGGCATCCGGGTTTCGCTGCGCGAAACTTCCCTCGTTCCGGCGCTGTTCCGAGGGTCGTTACGAAGGGCCATCCCTGGCCCATCGTTCCTCATTTGGCATCCCTGCCAAATGTCCCTCTGCACAGCACCTGCACTACTCGCTGCGCTCGCCCTTCGGGCCAGCCTACGGCTGTTACTTCGCTTCGCTACGTTTCGGCCTCCTGACGGGACCAAGGACCGAGGCGTCTGCAAATCCGTGGGAGCGGTCTTGACCGCGAAGCTTTTAACCGTGCCAGTTCACTGCCTTGTTGGCCGGCGCTTGGTGCGATTGGCTGCTGCAGAAACGACAATCCCCGCACTTGGCGGGGATTGTCTGGACGGTCCATGCAGACCGCAGGCACGGCTACACGGCTTACTTGATTTCGACGGCCAGGCTGTCGTGAATCTTTTTCTGCCAGATCGCCGGGCCGGTGATGTGCACCGACTCGCCCTTGGTGTCGACGGCCACGGTTACTGGCATGTCCTTCACGTCGAACTCATAGATGGCTTCCATACCCAGTTCGGCAAAGGCCACCACACGCGACTTTTTGATTGCTTGGGCAACCAAGTAAGCAGCGCCGCCAACAGCCATCAGGTACACGGCTTTGTTGTCCTTGATCGCTTCGATGGCAATCGGGCCGCGCTCGGACTTGCCGATCATGCCGAGCAGGCCTGTGCTTTCCAGGATCTGCCGGGTGAATTTGTCCATCCGCGTGGCGGTGGTAGGGCCGGCTGGTCCAACCACTTCGTCACGCACCGGATCGACCGGGCCAACGTAGTAGATAAAGCGGCCCTTGAGGTCGAACGGCAGGGTTTCGCCCTTGTTCAGCATGTCGACCATGCGCTTGTGCGCAGCATCCCGGCCGGTGAGCATCTTGCCGTTGAGCAGTACAGTCTCGCCCGGCTTCCAGCTCTGCACGTCTTCCGGGGTGAGGGTGTCGAGGTTGACGCGGCGCGCACTCGGGCCGGCTTCCCAGACGATTTCCGGGTAGGCGGACAGGTCCGGCGCTTCCAGTTCGGCCGGGCCGGTGCCGTCGAGCACGAAGTGGGCGTGACGGGTGGCGGCGCAGTTGGGGATCATGCACACCGGCAGGGAGGCGGCGTGGGTTGGGTAATCCATGATTTTGACGTCGAGCACGGTGGTCAGACCGCCGAGGCCCTGGGCGCCGATGCCCAGTTGGTTGACCTTGTCGAACAGCTCCAGGCGCATCTCTTCCAGCTTGTTCTGCGGGCCGCGCGCTTTCAGCTCATGGATGTCGATGGAGTCCATCAACACTTCCTTGGCCATTACCGCGGCTTTCTCGGCGGTGCCGCCGATGCCGATGCCGAGCATGCCGGGCGGGCACCAGCCAGCGCCCATTTCCGGCACGGTTTTCAGTACCCAGTCGACGATCGAGTCGGACGGGTTGAGCATCGCCATCTTGGATTTGTTCTCGGAGCCGCCGCCTTTGGCCGCGACGTCCACTTCCAGCTTGTCACCGGGCACTACGGAGTAGTGGATAACGGCCGGGGTGTTGTCCTTGGTGTTTTTCCGTGCACCGGCTGGGTCGGCGAGGATCGAGGCACGCAGGACGTTTTCCGGCAGGTTGTAGGCGCGGCGTACGCCTTCGTTGATCATGTCGTCGACGCTCATGGTGGCGCCATCCCAGCGCACATCCATGCCGACGCGGACGAACACGGTGACGATGCCGGTGTCCTGGCAGATCGGCCGGTGGCCGGTGGCGCACATGCGCGAGTTGATCAGGATCTGCGCCATGGAGTCGCGCGCGGCGGGCGACTCTTCACGCAGGTAGGCCTCGTGCATGGCCTGGATAAAGTCCACGGGGTGGTAGTAGGAGATGAACTGCAGGGCGTCGGCGACGCTCTGAATCAGGTCGTCCTGTTTGATCACGGTCATGGGGCGCGCTCCTTTATTTGGGCAGGAACTTGGAGGCGCGCAGGGCCACGACCCGGCGCGCGTTAGAGCAAAAATGGCGGCGCAGTATAACCTGCAGCAGAGGGCTGGCACAGCGTGCAAAAGTAGACTGGTCAGTCTCTGCGGTTGCTGCTGCCGATGCTGGGTTTTCTCCAGGCGCCGGGGTACAGTGCTGGCTAATTGCCCCCACGGGACGGATCCCCATGCGTGCCAGCCATCAAGCAGTGAACAGGCGTTCGCTACAGCATTTGCTGTTGCGCCGCTTTGCCATGGCTGTGGCCACTTACGGCATTGCCATGACGCTGTTCTGGCTGGCCGTGAGTTTCGACCTCTTACCGGCGCCGCAGAATGTGGCGCTGGTCAGTAGCGTGCTTGTGGTGGTCAGTCAGTTGCTGTTCTTTGTCATGCTGCGCAGCGGTTACAACTTGCGCTTCCGCGACCCGAGCATGACTGAAGCACAGGTATTGGTCGGCTGTAGTTGGCTGACCTATCTGCTGGCTCTGCTCGACAGCGGCCGCGGCACCCTGTTGATGTTCTACGTGTTGATTCTGTTATTCGGCGTGTTCCAGTTACCGCCACGAATCTTCGCCCGTTGTGCGGCCTTCGCCTTTTGCAGCTTTCTTGGCCTCAACCTTTGGGAAGCCTCGCAGCAGAAATTGCATGATCCGGCCTTGGTCTTGTTGCAGGTGGCGGCGCTGTTCTTTGTGCTTGTCTGGCTATATCTGTTCGCCAGCTATGTGCAGGCCTTGAGCCAGCGCATGCGCAAGCGCCGCTTTGCCCTGCAGGCGCACCAGGACACCTTGCGTGGGATGATGCGCCAGCTGGAAAGCCTGGCCGCCACCGATGAGCTGACTGGGCTGTTTAATCGCCGCCACTTTTTAGCCCTGGCGGCCAACGAGTTGGCCATGCTGGCGCCTGGGCAGGTGCACGGCCTGGCCTTGATCGACCTCGACCATTTCAAACAGGTCAACGACAGCTACGGCCATGCCGTCGGTGACCGGGTGCTGCAGACCTTTGCCGCGGTGGCGCGGGCGTGCCTGCGGGATGGCGACATCCTCGCCCGTTACGGTGGTGAGGAGTTTGTGCTGTTGTTGCCGGATACCAGCATTGACCAGTTCAGTGCCTGTTGTGAACGCTTGCGCGAGGCGTTTGCGGCGGCGGAGCCTGTGGGCGTGCACGTCAAGGGCATCAGCCTGTCGGCAGGCATGACGCTGCTGCACCACAACGATGAGCTGGACGATGCCTTGCAGCGCGCCGATCAGGCGTTGTACCGAGCCAAGCGCGACGGCCGTAATCGCTGCGCCGCTGCCTGGCAGGCCAGCGATGCCTGAGCTTAAGGTCGGCGATAAAAACATCCAGGTACCACAGGCCGGAAACCTGCTCGACGCCTTGCTCGCTGCCGGCATTGCCGTGCCCAACAGCTGTCGCGCTGGCAGCTGTCACGCCTGCCTGGTGCGTTGCCTGCAAGGCGAACCTGACGATGCCCAGCCCGATGCCTTGAGTGCGGCGCAGCGTCAACAAGGCTGGCGCCTGGCCTGTCAGTGCCGGGTGGCCGACGATTTAAGTGTGGAAGTCTTCGACCCCCTGCGTGACGGTCGTGCGGCGAGCATTGTCGGTTGCGACTGGCTGACGAATGACGTGCTGCGTTTGCGCCTGCAACCGGAGCGGCGCTTGCCCTATCAGGCCGGTCAGCATCTGGTGCTCTGGGCCGATGCGGGCATTGCCCGGCCATACTCCCTGGCCAGCCTGCCGGATGCCGACGACTGGCTGGAGCTGCACATCGATTGCGCCAAGCCCGGCGCCTTCAGCACGGCGGCGCGCGGTTTCCAGCTCGGCCAGAGCCTGCGCCTGGGCGAGCTGCGCGGCGGCGCCCTGCATTATGACCCGGACTGGCAGGCACGGCCGCTCTGCTTGCTGGCGGCTGGCACGGGGCTGGCGCCGCTCTGGGGCATCCTGCGCGAGGCCTTGCGCCAGGCTCACCGCGGACCGATTCAGCTGCTGCACCTGGCCCGCGAGGGCGAGGGGCATTACCTGGCCGCGCCACTGCACGCATTGGCGGCACAGCATCCGCAGCTGCACATCCGCCTGGCGACGGCGGCCGAGTTGCCGGCTGCTTTGGCCGAACTGCGCCTTGTTTCCCGGCAAACCCAGGCCTTACTCTGCGGCGGCCCCGCCAGCGTCGAGACATTCGCGCGCCGGCTCTATCTGTTAGGTCTGCCGCGCAATCAAGTGCTGGCCGACGTGTTTTTGCCGCGCGCCTGACTTGCAGGCGCCCGCGCCGCGAGGAAGGTCATGAGTGAACATGTAGTTGTGACGCGCGCCGACGGTCTGTTGACCCTGCGCATCAATCGCCCCGAGAAGAAGAACGCCCTGACTCGCGCCATGTACAGCGCCATGGCCGAGGCCTTGCTGGCCGCGGATGCCGAGCCCGAGGTGCGCGCGGTGCTGATCACCGGTGGCGCCGAGTGCTTTACCAGCGGCAACGATGTGGCGGATTTTCTCCAGGCGCCGCCGGTCAGCCAGGACAGCCCGGTGTTCCACTTTATGCGCGCGCTGTTCGAGCTGAAAAAACCGATTGTCGCCGCCGTGGCCGGTGCTGCCGTGGGGATTGGCACCACCCTGTTGCTGCATTGCGATCTGGTCTACGTCAGCCGCTGCGCCAAGTTGAAGATGCCCTTTGTCAGCCTCGGCCTGTGCCCGGAGTTCGGCTCCAGCCTGATCCTGCCGCGCCTGCTCGGCCACGCCAAGGCGGCCGAGCTGTTGCTGCTAGGTGAGTCCTTCACGGGCGAGCAGGCCGCCAGCTGGGGCATTGCCAACGGCGTGCTCGACGATGGCGTGGCCACCCTGGATAAAGCCGCGGCCATGGCCCGGCGCTTCCAGCAACTGGCTCCGTCAGCGGTAGCGGTGAGCAAACAACTGATGCAGGCGCCGGGGCGCGAAGAGTTGCGCCAGGTGATCACTGCCGAAGGCGAGCTGTTCGGCCAGCGCCTGCGCTCGCCGGAGGCCATCGAAGCGTTGTCGGCCTTTATGCAGCGCCGTCAGCCGGACTTCTCCAGGTTCGTCTAAGGACGCACAGGCCAACCAAAGCGCTCCCCGTAGGAGCGGCTTCAGCCGCGATGCTTTCAAGGCAAACGGCATCGCGGACAAACGCCCTCGTAATCGCAGCATTTACCCACAGCCAACAAAAAGGCCGCTCAATGAGCTGCCTTTTGGTTTAACCCGCAGGCTTAAACCATGACGTCGCCGACGTGGAGGATCTTCATGGTGTTGGTGCCGCCGATGGTGTGGTAGCTGTCGCCCTTGGTCAGGATCACCCAGTCACCTTGCTGCACCACGCCGCGCTTGAGCAGTTCGTCGATGGCCGCCTGGCTGACCTTGTCGGCCGGCAGGGCCGCGGCATCGAACGGCACCGTCTGCACGCCGCGGAACAGGGCCACACGGGCCTGGGTTTCGCGGTGCGGGGAGAAGGCGAAGATCGGCATCGAGGAGCGGATGCGCGACATGATCAGAGGGGTGTAGCCACTTTCGGTCAGGCAGATGATCGCCTTGACGCCGGGGAAGTGGTTGGCGGTGTACATGGCGGCCAGGGCGATGCTTTCGTCGCAGCGCTCGAAGCTTTCTTCCAGGCGGTGACGCGATACCTTGTTGATCGGGTGCTTTTCCGCGCCCAGGCACACACGGGCCATGGCCTTGACCGCTTCCACCGGGTAGGCGCCGGCAGCGCTTTCGGCCGAGAGCATCACCGCGTCGGTGTAGTCGAAGGCGGCGTTGGCCACGTCCGAGACTTCGGCGCGGGTCGGCATCGGGCTGCTGATCATCGACTCCATCATCTGGGTGGCGGTGATCACCACTTTGTTCAGGTGACGGGCGTGGGCAATGATCTTCTTCTGGATGCCGACCAGTTCGGCGTCGCCGATTTCCACTGCCAGATCACCACGGGCGACCATCACGCCGTCGCTGGCGCGGATCAGGCCGTCGAGGGTTTCGTCGTCGGCCACCGCTTCGGCGCGTTCGACCTTGGCGATCAGCCAGGCCGTGCCACCGGCTTCGTCGCGCAGGCGGCGGGCTTCGTGCATGTCGGCCGCATCACGGGGGAAGGATACGGCCAGGTAGTCCAGCTCCATCTCGGCCGCGAGCTTGATGTCGGCGCGGTCTTTGTCGGTCAGGGCCGGCGCAGTCAGGCCACCACCACGGCGGTTGATGCCTTTGTGATCGGACAGCGGGCCGCCAATCAATACTGTGCAACGCAGTTCGTCACTGCCCACTGAGTCGACGCGCATTTCCACCCGACCATCGTCGAGCAGCAGCTCGTCGCCGGCCTTGCAGTCGGTGATCAGGTCCGGGTAGTCGATGCACACCACGTCCTGGTTGCCGGCGTCGCGCGGGTGGCTGATGGAGAAGCGGAAGGGGTCACCAACTTTCAGCTCAATGCGCTTGTTGGCGAACTTGGCGATGCGGATCTTCGGCCCTTGCAGGTCGCCGAGCAGGGCGACGAAGCGGCCGTGCTTGGCGGCAATCTCACGTACCAGCTTGGCGCGGGCTTTGTGCTCGTCGGGGCTGCCGTGGGAGAAGTTCAGGCGGGCTACATCCAGACCGGCAAGAATCAGTTGCTCCAGCACTTCCGGCGAGTTGCTGGCCGGGCCCAGGGTGGCGACGATTTTGGTACGGCGAAGGGTCATGCAAAGGCTCCATTTCTCAGACAGAGCACGAGGCTACTATGCCGCAACCCTGTAGTCATTTTTCCTCGGCACTACCTGTCTAAACAGTGGTGACAGCAGCCTTGAGGATCAGCAAATCGCACTCGACACTCTCCAGTACACGCTCCGCAGTGTTGCCGATCAGGGCGTTGGCCAACTGGCCGCGGGCGATGGCACCAATTAATAGCAGGTCGATTTTCTCTTCCTGGACGAAGCGGGCAATTTCCTCTTCGGCAAAACCTTCGCGCAGTTGGGCCTGGTTGCGCGGTACGCCGGCATCCGCCAGCAGTTGCTCGAACGCCTCGCGGTGTTGGGTGGCGCAGAGCTGGCGGTAGTGCTCGTAGTCGTTAACCAGAGCGCTGTCGAACAGCAGCGATTGCGGCACCGGGGCGTAGCTGTGCAGGTAGTGAGGCTGGATGCCGAGGGTGTCGCTGAGCATTTGGGCTGCGGCGATCAGTTGCTGGTCGAGGGCCGCCGGTTTGTCGTCCGCGTGCAGCGGATCGAGGGCCGCGCACAGCTGGCGGCATTGCCACTCGCCGTGCTGCACCAGCCACAGCGGTACCGGGCAATGACGCAGCAGTTGCCAGCAGCTATTGCCCAATAGCCGTTGTTTGAGCGAATGATGGTGATGGGTCGACTTGAGCAGCAGGTCGGGCTGCAGTTCCGCTACCCGTTGCAGAATCACCTGCTCCAGTGGCTTGCCCCAGCGCACTTGCACGGTAACCTGCAGGCCTTCCTCGCGCAGCGGGGCGGCCATGCCTTCCAGTTCGGCGTGCAGGCTGGCGAGCATCGCTTCGCGGGCACTGGTGAGGGTGTCGCTGTCGAAAATCAGGCTGTTTACCAGCGCCGAGTTGTATTCGCAGAGCAGCAGCTCGACCTTGGCCGAGGTGGCGCGTGCCAGCCAGTGGGCGCGTTGCAGTGCGGGTTGGCTGGGTTGGGACGGGTCGATCACGACCAGTAGCTGGCGCAGTTGCATGGTGCTCACCTTCACTTGGCTGATGCGGTATTGCACAGCAAATGCCCTTTGCGGAGCTTGACGTGCATCAGCCTAGTGTAAGGCGCTGGGCGGCTTAAGGTATGCCGTTGTTCAGCGCCATATCCAGATGGCGGGCGGCTTTGTTGGCCAGTTCGCTGCGTGGGAACTGGGCCAGCAGTTGGCGCAGGTAGTCGATGGCCTTGGCGCGATCGGGCTGCGGGTTGTCGGCGGCCATGTGCATCAGAGCCATCTGGTACAGGGCCTTTTCCTTGATGCTCGCGGCAACACCATTGTCGGCCACGGCCAGGCTGTAGAGGGTTTCCGCTTCGCTGACGCGGTCCTTGAGGATGGCGCGGCGTGACAGCAGGGTCAGGTCCGGGTCCAGGCTGGGCTTGTTGAGGTCGAGGTTCTCGTTGGGCTTCCAGTGCTTGAGCAGTTCGCGGGCGTTCTGCTGCACAGGCTCCTGAGCACGCTGGCGGATCATCTGGATGCGGGCTTCGGCGCGCTGGGCAGCGAGGGTGGCGGGGAACTCGTTGTGCACCTGATAGAAGTAGTTGAGCGCTTTGTTGTCGTCGCGGTCATCGTTATAACGGCACATGTAGATCAGGCCGATCTGGTACAGGGCGATGGCGCGTACCTGGTCACCGAGTTTTTTGTCCTGGTAGCCGCTGAGGTACAGGGTTTCGGCCTGGGCACTCTTGTTGTCGCGGATGGCTTGGGCGCTGTAGGTCAGCAAATCACCATCTTCTTCGATGGCGGCGGTCATGCGGTTGGTTTTCAGGGTCTTGTATTCAACCACTTCCTGGGTGCCGATCTGGGCGATAAACAGTGGGGTGGTGGGTGAACAGCCTGCCAGCAGGCTCAGGCCCAACAGGCCAAGACACAATGAACGCATGAGAACTCCAGAGCCGGACGATAATGCACGCCAGTCTAGCAGTGCGCTCGTACTGGCAGGCGCCTCCCGGCCCACCACCCAACGGAGGTTATGCTCGTGCTGAAAGTGTCCGTCTGCTAGGGCTGGAGATTTGCGGCGGGCGGTCGATACACTGCAGAGCCGAGGAGGACACCGTTATGCGCAGCCTGTTAGTCATAAGCCTGATGCTGGTACTGGGCGCCTGTACCCGTATGTCGGCAGATTTTCATCTGGACAATGCCTATCGCCAATACGCCGCTGGCGACTGTGCGGCCGTGGCCCTGGAGTTGTCCCAGGCGCAGCGGCAGATCCGCTCGCGGCCTTACCTGCAGCCGGAAATTTCCCTGTTGCGTGGGCAATGCCTGGAGCGTGAGCACTTTTTTGTCGACGCCCAGCAGACCTACCAGTTTATCGTTTCGCATTACCCGCAGACCGAGTATGCCTATCGGGCCAAGGCGCGCCTGAGTACCCTTGAGCAGTTGGGGCAACTGCGTGATGCGGAGCCGGCCAAGGTGTCGCGTGCGCTGTAAACTGTCAGGCACGTTGGTCGTGCAGGCGACCTAGCGCCAGTGTCAGGGATAAGCCAGGGGCTGTTCCCGTTTCATTGCGAGCCGCGTTGTTGCGAGAAATGGTCCCCGGTTAGGCGCAGGACGCAGATAATGGTTATTCCCTTACCAAGTCCTGCAACAACAGCGGGGGCCATTTCTCGCGCAACCCGAAGGGCCGGGCCTGTTTTTGTGCGAGGCGGCGTTACTCGTCGCTCATTTGGAACAACCAAATCACGCTCCTCGCGCCTTGCCTCGCGCAAAAACCGGCTCCGGCGCGGCCGCGAATGAAACGGGAACAGACCCTGGGAAGCAGTCATGGAGAGCGACAGTATGCGGCAATTGTGGTTATGCACCCTGTTATTACCGAGCCTGGCGCTGGCCGAGGTGTACCGCTGGACTGACGCCAATGGTCGCGTGCATTTTGGCGAAAGGCCTCAGGCCGGGGCCGTGCAGGTCGAGGTCAAGCCCCAGGTGATCCAGCGCGATGCGGCCACTGTCGAGCGTGAAGCGCGCACTGAGCGCTTCTTTGCCGCACGCCGGGAAGAGCAACAGCAGGCCGCCGCCGTCAGCCGCGAGCAGCAGGCCAAACAGGCCCAGCACTGTCAGCGTTTACGTGAAAACCAGGCGCAGCTGGGCGAGGGCGGTACTTTTTATAAAGATGATGGCAAAGGCGGGCGGAGCTATTACAGCGACGAACAAATCGACGCCGCTCGTCGCCGGCTTAACGCCCAAGTGGCGGAACAGTGCAGCTGAAACTGGCGTACCAAGCATTTGTGTGGCCATACTCAGCTTCCCCTGTATAGCGATCTGCCAGCATGCGCATTCAACGCCGCATTGAGCGCCATCAGTTGCCGTATTACCTGAAGGTGTTCAATCGCATCACCGACAAACCGATGGGCTACATCGGCAATGTATCCGTGGACGGCCTGATGCTGATCAGCCAACTACCGATGCTGGTCAATGCGCGTTTTGACATGCGCCTGAAAATCCCCGGCAAGGATAGCCAGGTGCACTGCATCGACTTCTTTGCCACCTGCCAGTGGTGCCGCGAAGACGTTACCCCCGGCAGCTTCGACTCGGGCTTCGCCCTGGTGGCGCCGCCCGGCGAGTTTGTCGAGATGATCGACGCCTTGCGCTACTACTTCAGCTTCCGCACCCACGCCGCTTCTGCCTGAGGCGGGCCGGCGGGTGATTTTTCAGACGCTGCATTCAGCGCGTATTGTGCTCATGGCCACTACCGGTTTCGGCTTTACGCCGAGTTACTTTCTCTTGACTCGCTTTGCTCGCCCTTCGGGCCAGCCTGCGGCTGTTACTCCGCTGCGCTCCGTATGCTTGCGCGAAAGAGAAAGTAACCAAAGAGAAAGCGCACCCGGCATCCGGGTTTCGCTGCGCGAAACTTCCCTCGTTCCGGCGCTGTTCCGAGGGTCGTCACGATGGGCCATCCTTGGCCCATCGTGACTCATTTGGCATCCATGCCAAATGCCCCTCTCCACAGCACCTCCACTCGGCCTTCTGACGGGACCGGGGGACCGAGGCGCCTGTGAACTTTGTGGGAGCGGTCTTGACCGCGTGTAAGCGCGCGCCGTTTTTGGCACCGTCTTGCGGGACGTTTGGCACTGCCTAACTGTCAAAACCTAGCGCGCTAATTGGCACCGCTAGAACAGCCCGCCTAGCATCTCCGGCTGCCAGTTCATGATGATCAGCTCTGAGCTGGTTTCTGCCCCTCCTTGGCGTTGATTGCCGACGCTGTATTTGATCGCTGTTTGCTCCATGTTGAAGCCCTCGAACGCCTGGCGGATGTCGGGGTGGTCGTTGATGCTGACCATCACCTTGCCCTTGCAGCGGCGCATGAAGGCGGCCATCTCCTGGTACTGCTCAAACGGGAAGGCAACCCCATAGCCCTCGGTCTGCCAGTACGGCGGGTCCATATAGAAGAAGGTATGCGGGCGGTCATAGCGTTCGGCGCAGGCCAGCCAACTCAGGTTCTCTATATAGGTGCCAGCGAGGCGCAGGTAAGCGGCTGACAGGTTCTCTTCGATGCGGCACAGGTTGATTGCCGGGCCGGTGGTGGCGGTGCCAAAGCTCTGGCCATCCACCCTGCCACCGAAGGCATGCTGCTGCAGGTAGAAGAAGCGCGCCGCACGCTGAATGTCTGTCAGGGTTTCGGTCGGAGTGTCCTGCAGCCACTTGAACAGCTGCCGGCTGCTGAGCGCCCACTTGAACTGACGCACAAACTCTTCCAGGTGGTTCTGCACCACCCGGTAGAGGTTGACCAGTTCGCCGTTGATATCATTCAACACTTCGGTCTTGGCCGGCATTGGGCGGAGGAAGAACAGCGCCGCACCGCCTGCGAAGACTTCGACGTAGCATTCATGGGCAGGGAATAGGGGTAGAAGCCGGTCGGCTAGGCGACGTTTGCCGCCGAGCCAGGGGATGATGGGCGAGCTGTGCATGGGGATACCTTTGAGAGATTTCGCTAAATACTGTATTTATAACCAGTATTTAGCGACTCTGATTCTCTTCAGTACCAAGGAGCCACCACCGTGCAAGACGATAGCGAGTACGTAACCATTCCCCTGCAGTTCAATGCCGACCACTGCCGACAGGCTCGCCAGCTGCTCGGCTGGAGCGTTGAACAGTTGGCGCAAGAGTCTGGCGTTTCAACTGCCGCTATCGAGGGCTATGAAGCCAAGACGCGAGCCTTGAGAGTGGTTACGCGCCAGGCCCTGGCATTCCGGCTTGAGTCCGAGGGGCTGGTTTTCTTTGACGGACACCAGCCACTGCGCGGGGATAATGTGTGCGGTTGCACTCCTGACCCAGCCTTGGCGCGCGACTTCAACCTAATCGAGTAATGATCAGATCGGCTTACATGGGTGGATCAAGAACGCGAAGCCCTTGAAGTTCTTGAAGTCGCGGCCGGTGTAGTCCTGGTACCAGTGATCGCGGCGGAACTCGTGGCCGATCTCTACGATGGCCGCCACATCACGCCCGAATACCTTGAATGGCCACTGCCAAACCCAGTAGATGCGGTAATAGCGGCGGCCGTCATCACGGGTGGCTAGGGCGAACTGGTAGCCGGTGGAGTCTGGGCGATCACGCACAAACTCTTGGCCGGCCAGCAGGCGGAAGGTGCAGCGGCGGATATCGCACGCCATGACGAATGACTTGAAGCGGTGCAGCGGATTACGCATGGCGCCCCACCAGCACTGGGCACAGTAGAAGGTGTTGCGCCAGCCAAACGGGATATCGCGGCCCGCCCAGCGCAACGCATCGTCACCTAGGAAGCCGTCGTATGGGTTGTCCCACCAGGTCGCACAACTTGGTAGCGTCCGCAGCCACCACTGCTCGGCGCCATCGGTTTTGTAGGTGGCCGCCTTCTGCCTGTCATCCGGCCACAGCAACGCAATCGGCACGACAATCAGGCCGAGTAACGTGAGCGGGATACAGACCAGGAACAGCGTTACGTTTTGGATGATGGCCCATGCGTAGTGCCGGATCATGGCCATGGGTATTGCGCCTTGATCGCCTCATAACGCTCGGTACCCGCCGTGCGGGTGGCCTCGATATCGGCCGCGCTGCCACCCATCACCTGCAGGCGTGCAACTTCCGAGAAATAGCGATCACTACCGGTTACCGGATCAGCGTATGCCGTCAGACGCAGCGCATCGATCTGCTCAACTGTCAGTGGGGCTGGCGGCGGCGGATCAGCCAAGAATGGATAGCCATCCTCCCCGGTGACGATCATCTTTCCTGCGGACTGCCCAGCCAACAGAGCTGCGTGTTCCTCGGCGGTGATTTCTACAGCGTCCAGTGGAATGCAGCATTGAGGGTTATCCACTTCAATGGTCGGCGGGACGGCCTCCATATCGGGGACATACATGCGCTTGACAGTGTCGCCATCGTTAGTGACGGCGGCATCACCGACCGCAATGGATTCCCCTGGCTGCAGAGTTATCTCTGTCGTGGGCCGCACCCACTCTGGATCTACGACACGAACGCTCTTGGCACCATGGATTACGGCATCGTAAAACCCGCCAGTTGATTTTGAGTAATACATATAGGGTCTCCTTAACGGCAGGTTGCTTCCCAGAAAAATTGGGAAGCCGTAGAAGAAAGGTTGCGCAAGGTAAAGCTAGTCAGTGCCCTGGCCCGCACCTGCGCCACCCGATAATCGCCTGCAGAAATGTCGGCACCCTCGTTTACAAAGGTTGCATTGACGCAATCAATTGCAATAGGAGCCGCTATCGGCAGCGTAATAACTAGGTTGGTGCCACCCGGAATCACACCGCTGACACCCCACTGGCGAATCTTCCCGCTCGGCAGTTTTTGATAGCCGCTTGGGCCTAGGGATGCGCCAAACGGGCCAGAAGAAACCCTATTCCAGACAGAACCAGCGATTACCTGCCATTGTGAATTAGCGGTTATGCACACCCATTCACCGGGCAGCAGAGTAATGCTGGAGACCGCTGAAGATGGGAAGTTCGTTGCGTCCGGCGCGAACATCGTGTCAGCGCCCTGCCTCGTAATGGTCTTTGAGGCGGCGCCGTCAGCGTTGAGAATGAAGAATGAAGCTCCCTTTGGAACCGACGCAAAGAGCGGCAGTACCAAACTAGAACCAGGATTTAGCGAGTAGGCCTTGCCGGCATCTGAAGCAATCAGGGTGGTTGCCGCACTAAGCACGGAAGCGGATGCGAAGTTCCCCAGTGCACGCTGCAAAGCCTCCATCGTGGCCGCCTTGGTGCTGGTGTCAAACTGCTGGGGGGTGGTGAACACACCGGCCGCCCGAAGTGCCAGCAGCAATTGGTTGCTTGCCGCTTCACTTGGAGCAATACCGGCTGCTGCTATGACGTTGAGCAGTTCATCGGTGACTTGGTTAGCCCACGCTGATGGGTCAAGCGATGCAGGCTGCCCCAGCAGCGGATTGCCGTCGGTGAACTTGCCCCCGACCAGGCCAACGCCTGGTACTGAGTTTGGATAATTCATGATTAACCTCCGTAGCGAAATGAAAGGATGGAGCCCGCTGGCTTACGCTTTTGCATCACGCATTCAAGCTCGGCATCACCCCAAACGCGGTAGCGCTCGCCATAAGCCGAGCGGCCATGACGACGTGGAATAACAAGGGCTGCCGGCAGGTTCAGCTGCCAAGCGTCCTCCCATGCTTCGCCACCATAGGGTTCACCCATGCGGGCGCGGCCATGACGGCGGGCGCAGTACTCTGTGATGGTCGCGCTGGGATAACCGAGGGCGGCAGCCAAAGAGATGAAATAGGCACGGCTTTGGCCGCCCTGAGCGATGATCTTGGCCTGCACTGCAGCGATGCGTTCCTGCAAGGTTTGTGAGCCTTGCACACTGCAGCTGTCGGGTAGGCCGAGGGCCATTTCCCAGCGCTCCAGTGTTTCGTTGGCCTGCCCAGGATCTGACTCCCGATAGAGGTCATCCGTACGCAGATGTGCCCTGGCCAGCGACTCACCAAAGGCCCGCAGCAACAGCTGTAGGTTGCTTTCAGGATCTTGCGACCATGCGGCGCCGGGGGGCAGTAACTGGCTGAGCTGTTGGCCGTAGTCTTCTGCGGTTACAGCCATGTGATGCTCCCAAAGGTCGGCATCTGGCCTGTACCAGGAGCAACGTCAGCGACTGGGGCTGTCACGCTGTTATCGCTTTCTCCGTTGGCAATGCTGACGGCTTCGCGGACTTGGCTGAGCAGGAAGACAACACCGGGGGCAGAGGCACGGCGATGCAGGTCGCGTAGCTCGGCTTCGATAGCGGCTTTGACTGACGCAGTATTTGGCACTGCGCGGATCTGGTAGGCCACGGGCAACGCCAGTGGCGCCAGCACGGAAATCGAGCGGCGCCCAGCGGGACGACGCTCGGCAATATAGCTGGTGGCATCGGCCAGCACTGCTGCACTGGGAATGGGGTCAGCCAGGTTGTCGCATGCAATGCGTACCACCACGCTACCACTGCCCAATTCGTGCTCAGTGACCCAGGCTCGGGTGATGTCCTGGTGCGAATCCAGTGCCCAGGTTGCGTAGTCTTTTAGGCTGCCGCCCTGAGGCGGATCTGACATGCGACGGTTTACCCGGACACGTAGGCCGTCCAGGGTTTCCTGTTCGGTACCGCCCGTAAAACCACCGACTGCAACGGTTAAACTGGACTGAATGCCCAACACTGGACTGAGCAGGGTCAATCGCGCACCTGCCGGCAGATTGCCTGCGATGCCTGGTGCTTGTGCATCCACCCATACTTGCCCGGTTGAGCCGGCTAACACCAGATCGACCCGCGTGGTGTAAAGCACGCCTTGGCCATATTGCAGTTGAGTTCCTGCAGGCAATGTCGAGCCACTAGAGCCCGTGACTTGTGCCTGGCCGGCAGCCGCGACCGGGTCGCGGTACCAGAGCTTAAATGCCCGAGCCCAACGCTCTACGCCTTCGGCGTCGGCCAGCTCATCTGGCAGCATGTTGCGATAGCGGTAGTCGATATGGCCGTGCAGGCCTTGTACCGCGCCGGCTTGGGCAAAGGCCAAAACGCCGGCCGTGCTGCGACGGGTTCGTGCATCGGTACCTGGCAACCAGGTTTCGATATCGTTGGCGCATTGCTGCCGATTTTCCTCAAGGGATGGCAAAACAAAGGTCATTACAGAGCCTCCCATAGAGAGTCGAATTGATGGTTTTCGGTGCGGCCATCGCGGCGATAGATGGCCACGGCAAGGCGAAGCGTTCCGCGTGATGGAACGCTGGCCGAGACTTCAACACGCGAGGCGATGCCGTCTTCCAGCTGCCAGCCGATGCTTGCCTTGCCGTAATCACGCGCCCGGCGAAGGGTTTCGTCGATTTCCTTTTCCCGGCTGAGCAGCCACAGCCATGAGCCGATCTGATCGCCTACCACATCGGGCCAGGCATCACCTGGCCAGCCCCGGCGGTCGTCAGCGCTGCCGGGCAGCACGTCATCGGTGCGGGCCATCCGGTCGGAGAACAGACTGATCAGCGTGGGCGTTTGCAGGCTGTGATCGAGCATCAGGTCGCCATTCTCGATGGCGATATCGGCTTCGCTGCCGTTCCAGATCAGGGCGATATCGGTCATGCCGGCCCCCCACTCTGGCCACTACCCGGCTGTGTGTTGAGGTGCTTGTGGCCTGTCTGGCTGATGCCGACCGCAATCTGGTCACCCTGCGAGACGATCTTGCCGGTGGTATTGATCTGCGGCGTATCGAAGTTCACCGCCGTGGCGGCCTTGATGTTGAGAGTGTGGGTCTCGATGTCGATCACTCGGCCACGTTTGAGGTGGATCTTGTCTTTTTCGTCGGTGTAGATGGCCACCTCGCCAGCTTCCATGCCGGTGATGCGGTAGCGGCGGTCACCGCAGGCAATAACGACGCTGTGCGCGCGGTGGCCCCCGACAGAAACCACCAGGGCTTCTGCGCCGGCATGCGGTACTGCCGTGAAGCCGTACGGCTGCCAGTGCTCGGCGCCGTCCAGGGACTCATCGGCCAGCAAGCTGAGCTGCAAGGTCTGCATTTTCGCGGCATCGTTCACCAGGGTGACGACGGCACGGGTGACGATCTGCGCCAGCCCCCGCCTTAGTGGCCGCAGCAGCCGATCAATCCCCTGCATCGGCGGCCTCCGGTTCAGGCTGCGGCAGCACATCAAAGGCTTCGCGCGGCATGACGGTTGGCTCTACACGCTCGCCCTGGTCATCGAGCACATAGGTGATGTCGGTGATCAGGCGCTCAGCGCCATTGAGGTAGTTGTAGGTGTCATATACCGGCACCAGGATGTTGGGGCGCCACAGCTCGCCATTGCTCTGGCGATGACCGATCAGGGTGTAACTGATGCTCTGCGAGCGGCCCCAGCGCACATTGCGTTCCCAGGTGATGCGCTGGATGGCAGCGACACGATCTAGCGGGCCATCGGCAATGATGGTCGTCGGGCGGTGGCGCTTGACGCGGTTGTCAGTGGCAGTGGCCAGGATGGCGGCGGCATCAGCGCCATAGAGGTCATCGCTGCCCTGGGACTGGCCTTTGAGGGTGTAGTGGCTGAACACTTCGGTGCGGTCACGGTTGCCGGAACCTTGGTTGATGTTCTCGCCAAGCACCAGGGCGTCATGGGCTCGCGCCTGGCCGGCACGGGTGATAATCAAGTTGCCTTTGCCATCGGTGATCAGCAGTACGCCACGGATACGGGCGGCCTGATCAAGCATTTCGAACACCGTCTCGCCATCGTTGGGTTTGAGGCTTACGAACGGCGCGTTGGCGTTGGCCTGGTCAATCACAGTAATGCCAAAGGGCGCGCAAAGCGCACGGGCAACATCGACCAAGCCGCGGCCGATCCACTGAGTGGCTGGCGCCGAGCAGTCGACCAGGTCGCAGGTTTTATCTCGACCACTGATGCTGACACTGTGATCCTGGGCGTTGTATGTCGGGCTTACGCGGTCGATATAGCCGGTGATCAACAAATCGTCGTCGTAATGCAGCGTGCAAGGCGCACCCTCGGGGATCTCGCGGCGCACGGCTTGACCGGCCCAGCGCTCAGTCAGCTCCAAGTCAAAGGTGCCGGCCAGCTGCTGCATGCCGAGGCCTACGCGGTAGCTCTTCCAGCCGCCCCAGTCTTTGCCGTCAACGCTCAACATGACTTCAGGCATCTTTCAGCACCTCCAATACTTGGCCACCCTGGACAAAGCCGGGGTGGCTGATGCGGTTGCGGGCGACGATTTCGCCAGCCCGACGCGCATCGCCATACAGGCGGTGGGCGATCAATAGCGCAGGCTGGGTGATTTGCGGCTGGTGCTGCGCCAAAGGCGCCAGGCTGGTCGCCTGACGATTCAAGTCGGTCACCAGTGTGGTGGTCAGCTTGGCCAAGGCGCTGTAGCGTGCTGGCGTGGCCTGCAGCTGCTGGCGATCCAGCTCGGCCAGTAATTGGTCGCGAACGTGTACCGCCTGCTCGCGGTTGTCGTAGCTCAGCCCCGGTAGAGCTTGAGCACCACTCAGAGGGCTACTTGCAGCCGGCAACCGTCCGGCGATCAGTGCTAGGGCTGCGACCAGCTCACGACTTGTAGTCGGCAACTTCTCAGTTGCCAGCGCATTACCTGTCGCCGGATGCTGCCCAGTAACCTGTGCGAGGGCCGCAGTTAGTGCACTACCTTGCCCAGCAAGCAGTGCGGGAGCCGCTGCCAGCGGCCGCCCAGTAGCCAAGCGTGCTGCCTCAGTTACCGCGATTCGCTCAATCAGCCGATAGACCGCTGCTTGATTGGCCGCTTGTTGGGCGCGGGCCGGGGTTACGTAACCACTACCGCGAACCGCCTTAACCTTGCTACCTACATTGAACAGGGAAGACATGGCGCGAAAGGCACCGAACGGGCTCATACCGCTAGTAGCGCTGCGCATCATGCCCAGCAGGCTAAAACCAAGATTGCCCGGCGACAGGATAAGCTGCTGGAAGTTGCCGGTTAGGCGGCTAAAGAGCGTACTGAACTGGCTACCACCGTTGAGCAACCCGCCACCGCTCATGATCTTGCTGGTAGCCCCTTGCAGGCTGCTGCTTGCCGTGCCCGCTAAACCCTCACCGTAAGCCATCGCGTCAGCTATGGCCGCCGTGGCTTCGCCGAGCATGGCGGTGGCCGTATCGGCTACGAAACTGGCGGTATCAAGAACTCCCCATTCATCCTCAAACTCAAACCAGGACTCTTCCTGCACTTGGTCGGCGGCCAGATTAACCTGCACCCCTGGCAGCGGAAGGTTGTCCGGCCGGGGCTTTTCGCTCGACTCGACAAAGTTCTGGCTGATGCGCGCCAAACCGCCTTGCCCGGTGCTTTCCTCGATACTGTAGTCACCCAGCACCGCCACCTGTAGCTCACCGTAGAACGGGTGCATCAGGGTGCCAGGGCCGAAAGTCTCCAGCGCCGTGATCAGGCGATCACGCTGAGACATGTAGTCTTGGCCGATTACCGTCATCGACAGGTTGAACTGCCGAGCCTTACGGCCCATGTCCTGGGTGGTTGGGGCGTCACGCAGCGGATATTCGTCCAGTACGGTGCGGCGCCCGCCAGTACGGCTACTGCTCTTCAGGTGAAATGGCACGCCCCGAAACGAGCCCGGCCGGTAATCGTCGCGCCAGGCCATCAGCTGCCCGCTCCGGTGCGGCCGACATAGGCGGTTTTCATATCAACACCGCCGCTGGACTGCAGCCGTGTCACCAATGGCGGCCGGCCATCATTGCTGACGCGCACCTCGATCAGGCCGTTTACCTCGGCCGGCGCCTGCTGGGTACTGCGCATGGCTTGCACCACTTCCTGCTTGAGGGTGCGCGTGGCCGCCGCGAGCGTCTCTGCAGGAATAACAGCACCTTGCGCCAGGGGCCCGGTGGGCTCACGCAGCTTGCCCGTGACCGCCGCCAACTGCCGCTCCAGCGTGCCGGTTTTGCCAAGCAGCAGGTCATTAAGGGGGGCATTCTGGCTACCAGCTTGAACCTTTTCCTGCGTCCAGTGCTGTAGGCCATCCTCCAGCGAGCGTGGCAATACCGGGTTCAGCGCCAGCGGCCCGGTGGCCTTGGGCTGGGCGGCGTAGAATGCCGGCACGTTCTCCAGGCCAATCCGCTCGCCAATCAGCAAGGCCTGGGCCTGCATCTCCCTGGCGAAGTCCTTGCTGTTGGTGAGAATCCGCGCCCCCGCAGTGTCTAGGGCTGCGGCCAGGCGCTCCGCGTCTTGCGCTGCGGCCTCATCTGCCGCCTTGTTGACGGCAATCGCCGCACGGGCATCCTCGCTGAAAGGCGAGAGCAGATAAGGCTTGCCGGTGTGCGGGTTGATCACCTCGGCGTCGAACTTGTGGCCGTCGGCGGTGTACACATCACCCGGCAGCAGGTTCTTGGTGGTGCGGCGACGGAATGGCTGGAAGGCCTTCAATTCCTGTGGGCTGTAGCGACCGCGCTCGCGGGCCTCGACACTCAGCTTGTTCAGGAAGCGGCGCACCTGGTGGATGCTCGGCCGGTCGCCATCGCACTTGGCGGCAAACTCGGCATAGCTGGCTTCGACGCTGGGCTTGGTCGGACGCTGGAAGCAGCGCAGGAAGTCCGCAGCCCAGGGTGGGACGCTCAAGTCTTTTTCCCGACGGTCCGGTGCCAGGCCGGTTTCACCCAGCTTGCGAAAGTCAGCCAGCCAACGCTTTAGGGTACGCTCTGAAAGGCTGCGATCTCCGGTTTTGCGGTCGTTGGCGCGGATCACGCGCTCGCTCAGATAAGGGCTGAGGGCGTTACTTTTCGCATGCGCGACCAGGGTGTCGATGGCGCGCTGCTGGCTGACCACCTGGCTCATACGCTCAATTTCACGAACAAAAGCCAAGCGCGCGGTCATCACTGAACGCTGCAAATCTGTCAGCCGTGACGCTGAAACGGCGTCACGCTCTATTACTTTTGGAGCGCTGACGACCTCTGATTTCGGCTCATCGGCAACTGAGGCCGCGATCAATGCCGCCTGGGTAGCCTCTGGCAGCACGGCGAATGCGTATTCGATGGCTTTGCTGCCAAGGCGGCGCTGACCTTCCCAGCCTTCGCGCTGAGCGCGGATCTGAATGGCTCGCGTTGTTCCTGGTAGACCAGGCTGGCCCGTCAGCTCTTGGGCGCTGTACCAGTTACGCATGATTGTCACCCAGCATGCGTTTCAGCTCGCGCGCTTTACGGCTGGCATCCGATGCCACCCGCTCCAGGCGGCCAAGCTCTGCATCCAGGGCTTCGCGTCCGTAGGCCACGCGTCCACCGCGCAGTGCAACTTGCCAGTTGGTCAACACATGACTGGCGCAGACCTCTTCCAGCAGGGCGGCTCTATATAAAGGAAGGTTGTGATCTGTCCGGGCTGGGCTCGACCACGCATCGAGCATGTGTTTGCTCACGTCATCGCCGGACAGGCGCGACATGCGAGCCGCGACCTCATAGCGATCAAGCTCAGACCCTTTGAGGATCTCGCCAACCAGCTCACTGATCTGGGCGGCATAGTTGCCAGAGCCCGGCACGGACAGAACCGGCTGCGGGACGGTGAAGATGTCTAGGGTGCGGTCGTCTTTTCCGTGACGCATGTCTAGGCCTCCGTTCCGTTTTTACGGTGCCCAAGGTCATAAGCTGGGTTATGCTCTTGGCCATAAGTTGCGTTGTTTTCCGCGCGCTGGATGCGAATACGGTGAGGGGTGCCGGTCGAGTTCCAGCGCTCCGGCCAAAGATCGATAGGCTTCAAGCTGAGAGCTTTGGCAATGGCGCGTTCAACACGCGGATAAGCGGTGCGCTTGGCGTTCTTCACGGCAGTGCCAGTGACATCAAGGTCTCTGGCGATCTCAGCCAATGAGGTGCCATGCGCACGCAGCTGGTACTTGATCCATTCCCAGCGGATGGACGGATCAATTGGAATGTCGGCTTTGTTCATGCCTAGCGTCCTTATCAACCACCTGGCAGGGTGGTTTTTTTGGGGTGTCTAACGTTACCTAGGGCATAAACATAGCCGCTTTGTTCTTGGTGGTAAAGCGAAAAGCGGCGTTTCGTTTTGCCGTAACCGGCATTTTTTGTGGTGATTGCGGCTATGTTATTGATTTTTAAGTCATTTATAGGAAAGCGAAATTTCGTTTTCCCTCACGAACCCGTTTCGTTTTCCTATTGTGGGAAAACGAAATGACTGACGGGCTGGCCGCACGCATGCGGCAGTGCGCCGAACTGGCCGGAAGCGGCGATGAGCTTTCGCGCTTAACGGCTATTCCTCGGCGAACTCTGGAGTACTACCTAACAGGTGAGCGCGAGCCGAAGGTGGCGCGCTGCGTTGAGATCGCCAAGGCTGTCGGTGTCGATATCGGCTGGCTGGCATCTGGCGAAGGCGATATCCGCAGGGGCTTGGCGCCAGCTGCTGCACCAGACGCAGAGAAATACGCCTACGTCCCGCTCTACGATGCTCGCTGTAGCGCCGGGCATGGCTGCTGGACCGAAGGGGCGCGGGTGCTGACGATGCTGGCCTTCACCAGCTACTCCCTGCGCAAGAAAGGCCTGGAGGTTGCCAAGCTCTCGGCTGTGCGCGTGGATGGCGACTCAATGGAAGGGCTGCTGAGCGACGGCGATACGGTAATGATCGATCACAGCCGCAATGCGCTTGAGGGTGAGGCTGTCTATGTCATCCGCCTGGATGACCATCTCTACGCCAAGCGCCTGCAGCGCCAGTTCGACGGCTCGATACAGATCATCAGCGAGAATAAGGCCTACCAGAATATGGTTGTCCCAAAGGAGCACCTGGCTGACCTAGAGATCATCGGCCGCGTAGTCTGGGCTGGCGGCTGGATGGTCTAACCGGAAGGCTCAGTAACCCGGTAGTTACGATGCCAAAGAGCCCGCGAAATAGCGGGCTTTTCGTTTGAGTTCGATGTCTAAGGCTTTGCACGCCTTTGGCACTGGCCCGGTCAACGGCTTGACCACGAACCCCGCGTCGCGTCTGGCGCTCCGATGTCTTCCGGCTATATCCGGCCACTTCCGACATCGACTCCCCCCAGTGCCAAACCTATAACCTCCTCACAAAGTAATCGTCAAGCCTTGCCAAGCCCAGCCCCAGCTTTTAATGAGCTGTGAAGCACTGCATTTTGAGTATCCAGAGACTACTCAAAAGGTCATTGGCAGCCTGAATCTGCGCCTGTGCAAAGGTGACTGGGTAGGTTTAGTCGGCGAGTCAGGTGCAGGGAAATCTACTTTGGTAGATCTGCTTATCGGTGAGCTGATACCCACTGGCGGGCGGATACAGTGGTTTCATGCGTCGCGTGAGCATGGCTCCATTGGCTATATCGGTGCCTTTACAACGCTTATTCCAGGAACCTTGCGCGAGAATCTCGCTTTTCTTGGTACAGATTACAGCGATGACAGCCTGCTAAAGGCGCTGACAATCACGGGTGTTGATGAGCTGGTGAAGCGTTTTCCGCAAGGGCTAGACACACCTGTGGAGGTTTTTGAGCGGCGAATCTCCAGTGGTGAACGGCAGCGTATCGGTCTTGCCCGTGCGCTTCTTCACTCGCGTGATTTGCTGATTCTTGACGAAGCGACTGCTTCCCTAGATCAGTTGACGGAAAATCGATTTCTACAGGCCTTGCGTTTTTCCAGGCCGGAGCTCGCGGTTTTGCTGATTACCCATCGACTGACAGCGTTACGTTATATGGATCGTGCTCTGCAATTGGCTAATGGTGTTCTGCAAGAATTTGCCCCTGAACTGCAATCAGTTCAGCCCATGGCCTTGTCAGGGCATACAGATCAATGCATATAGCGTTTGTACTCGGTACCCGTCCGGAGATCATCAAGCTTTCTTCGTTGATATCCGCCTGTATTCGCGATGGCGTTCGCTATACGTTGATTCATACCAATCAGCACTACGCTTTTGCCATGGATCGGGCGTTTTTCGAAGAGCTCGAATTACCTCTCCCTCATTTCAACCTTGGTGTTGGTTCAGATACTGCAGCTGTGCAGCTTGCTCGCATGGTCATGGGTATAGAGCCGATACTTCAGGAGTTGAAGCCAGACTATGTGCTTGTCCAAGGTGATACCAACAGCTCACTGGCAGGAGGTCTTGCTGCCAGCAAAGCCAATATTCCTGTTGCGCATGTAGAGGCCGGGTTGCGCAGTTATGACAGGACGATGCCGGAGGAAGTCAACCGAGTCTTGTTGGATCATCTATCTAGTTTCTGGTTTTGCCCTTCAGCACTGCAGGTAGCGCTACTGGGGAAGGAAGGTATTCAAGGGGCGAATGTTCATGTCACTGGCAATACCGGAAATGATGCGGTCTTGTTATATGCGGATCGCGCCCCAAAGCGCTCAAGTATCCTTTCGAGGCTAGGTCTACATCAGGAAAGTTATCTGTTGCTGACTTGTCATCGCCCGTCTAATACAGATAATTTCGATTCTTTTGAACAGCTTATGGACGCAGTTCAAGGGTTAGCTTACGAACAGAATAAATTGGTAGTCTTTCCTATCCATCCTAGGCTTGGCCCACGGTATCGGAAAGCCCTCTCTAGCTGGCCGCAAATAAAGGCTATTGAGCCGGTCGGTTACGTTGACATGCTTGCGTTGTTGCAAGGGGCCGATTTAGTTTTGACCGATAGTGGAGGATTGCAAGAGGAGGCGTGTGCACTTCGTCGGCACTGCTTAGTGCTTCGGCCCAACACCGAGCGTCCGGAAAGTCTAGAAAGTGGTGGGGCTCAGTTAGTTCCAGTCGTTACGGGGAATAATTTGATCGCCGCTGCGGATTTTGTGCGCCGGTCCCATCTTAGCTGGAGTAATCCATTTGGCGATGGGCAAGCCTGTCGGCGAATTCTACAAGTACTTATGGCTGATTTTACTTCGGATAAAATACGGTCTGAATAACGCCTGATTTGTGCCATTACTTAAATTATTACCCGGCTTAGTAGTCTCGGCCTCTTGTGATTGTATGTCAGCTTTTTTAGTGAAATTTATTGATAAGAAGTTTAATTAGCTGCTGCACACAGTCTTCAATCGATAGGTTGTCGGTGTTCAGAATTAGGTTTGGTTGTCGCGGTGGTTCGTAGGGTGAGGATATGCCTGTGAAGTCTTCAAGCTCTTCCTCCCTGGCTCGTCTGTAAAGCCCTTTTACATCCCGTGCCTCGCATACCTGCAAAGAGCACTCGAGATAAACCACGGAAAAATCTTCAGGGCTGATGATACTTCTAACCATTTCACGGTCATAACAGGTTGGAGATATGAAGGCTGCTATGCAGATCATTCCCATATCTACAAACAACTTGGCGGTTTCAGCAGCGCGCCGCAGGTTTTCATGTCGGGCCTGTGGTGTGAAACCTAGGTCAGCGCATAAGCCCCTTCGCAGGTTATCTCCATCGAGCACCACGCAGCGCCGCCCCAAATCATAAAGCTGTGCTTCGAGAGCATAAGCCAGCGTGGATTTCCCTGCGCCAGAGAGTCCTGTAAGCCAAAGTACGTGCCCGCGTTGAGAGTTTAGTCGTTCTCTCTGCTCACGACTGACCAACTGTCCCTGTTGGGAGGATGACTGGTTAGAGCTCGCGTTGTTCATACAACTCACTCAGAATTTGCCTAAGGGCTTGACCAGAGAGTCCACTACAGTGCGCCCGCCGTTGTGGATATCAAACTTTGTCATCAGGCAGAGGTGTCCAGCAGCTTGCCGGGATTGAGAGGGCGGTGTGCGGGTCAGGTTTAAACCAGCACTCTAATCGGTACCGATAGAAAAACGGGTTTCTGTCTAGGCGCCCCGTTCTGACCAGGCTTTTGAGCATTTCGTGGGTGGTGAAATAGAAAGCTTCGAATCGAACGGCCGTCTCTAGTGAGTCAGACACGCTGCGAAAAATAATTTCAGCACTCACGTTAGCTCCAATCATCCCGTGATCGCGTACCGACATGATCACTATTATTTTTTCAGCCGTTTTGAGTGCGCTCTCAATCTGAGCGACACGTATATTGTCCGACGCAGCGGCAGGTGTCAGTCGA
>JAXHOM010000004.1:0-45190 GCA_034519305.1 Pseudomonas sp. | reverse complement strand
GAGGCCATCGACGGCACCGACTTTAATCAGGTAGAAATACTCAGCATCCGCCGCCACTTGGCTCGAGCGGCTGTACTCGCGAGCAAACGGCAGCACAGCCGCGGCGCCCGACTCGGCGAGCACGGCAAAACCTGCCTCCCACCAGCTCAGCAGCAAGTGCCCATCGGCCAGCGGCAGGTAGTTGCGCGCGCCCAGTTGCCAGGGTGCGGCGGCGTGATCGGCAGCGGCACAGGCCAGCGCCTGCAATTGCCCGGTTTGATCCTCACGCCACGGCTGCCAGAAACCCTGGCGGTCGCTGAGCACCAGCAAGCGACCATGGTCATCGAAGCACGGCTGCTGCAAGGATTCATCCGTCGCCTGCCCGGCAAGCACCCGCACGTTCTGGCAGTGGCCGGCGTGATCCAGCTCGGCAACACACAGGCGCGTCGCCAGCCAGGGCTGCTGCGGTCGATCCCACTCGATCCAGGCCAGGCGCTGGCCATCACCACTCTGGGTCGGCGCGGCGTAAAAGTCCGCACCCTTGACCAGCACCTCGCGCGCACCATCGGCCACGTGGATGCGCACCAGGCGATGCTGCACCGCCTCACGACCGTGCTCCTCCTCCAACGCCAGCACGGCCTGACGCTGCGGGTCGAACTGTAAGTCGCCATAGCGACAATCGGCCCGCGCCATCAGCGCCCGCAACGGCGCAATAAATCCTGCCAATACAGCTGCTGATCGGCTTCATTGACGAAGGCCACACCGCTGTCGCCGACACAGAAAGCGCCACCGCCGTATTCATACACCCGACTGCGTAGGGAAAACGCTTCGGGCGTCAGGCACTGCGCCTCGTCAGCACGGAAGAGCCACAGGCAGGTGCGGCCATCGGCCGGATCGAACTGCGACCACAGCACCCCGCCCAAGCCCACCCGTAGCTCGGCAAAGTCGCGACTGGCAGCAGCCGCATCAGCACTAGTCCAAGCACTCGGCCAGAAGCCGTAGGCCTGCGTCGAGTCCGGCATGCTTAGCCCTTGGCGATCAGCCGCGAGGCCTTGTCATTGCGAAACTGCAACGCCTGCGGCCCGGCGTGGGCCTGCTCGGCCTCCAGGCGCGCCTGCAGGATTACGCCGTGATGGGGCGACTTGCTGCACACCGGGTCGGCATTGCTGGCATCGCCGGTGAGCATAAAGGCCTGACAGCGACAGCCGCCGAGGTCCTTGTGCTTTTCGTCGCAGGAGCGGCACGGCTCCAGGCATCCAGTCGTCGCCGCGAAAGCGGTTGAAGCCGAACGACTCATGCCAGATATGGCGGATGCTGTGCTCGCGCACATTGGGAAACTGCACCGGCAATTGCCGCGCACTGTGGCACGGCAAGGCGGTGCCGTCCGGGGTGATGTCGAGGAACAGATTGCCCCAGCCGTTCATGCAGGTCTTGGGACGTTCCTCGTAATAGTCCGGGGTGACGAAGATCAGCTTGCACGGATGGTTTTCCGCCGCCAGTTTGGCCCGCCACTCGTTGGTGATGCGCTCGGCGCGTTGCAGCTGCTCACGAGTCGGCAACAAGCCCGCACGGTTGAGCTCGGCCCAGCCGTAGAACTGACAGGTGGCCAGCTCAACGAAATCAGCCTCCAGCTCTAGGCACAGTTCGATGATCCGATCGATGTTGTCGATATTGTGCCGATGGGTAACAAAGTTCAGCACCATCGGATAGCCATGGGCCTTGACCGCGCGGGCCATGGCCAGCTTCTGGGCGAAGGCCTTCTTCGAGCCGGCCAGCAAGTTGTTGACCTCCTCGTCGGCGGCCTGAAAGCTGATCTGGATATGGTCCAGGCCCGCCTCGGCAAACTCGGCGATTCGCGCTTCGGTGAGGCCGATGCCGGAGGTGATCAGGTTGGTGTAGTAGCCCAGATCGCGGGCGGCCTTGATCAGCTCGGCGAGGTCCTGGCGTACCAGCGGTTCACCACCGGAAAAGCCCAGTTGCGCAGCGCCCAACTCGCGGGCCTGACGGAACACCTCGATCCATTCGGCGGTGCTCAACTCCGCGCCCTGCTGGGCGAAGTCCAGCGGGTTGGAACAGTACGGGCACTGCAACGGGCAGCGATAGGTCAGCTCGGCCAACAGCCACAGCGGCGGCCCAGCTAACGGCACCTGGCGCTCGCCTTCAGTGGAGTTCGATCCAGAATTGAGCACTGGCTACCTCCATAAACGCCAGAATGTCTTCATCAATCCCCGGCACATTGGGAAAGCGCCCGCACAGTTCGCTGATGATCTGCGCCACGCTGTGCTGGCCATCGATCTGCTGGAGAATTTCCCCGGCGCTGTCGTTGAGTTTGATCATGCCTTCCGGGTAGAGCAGCACATGGCAGTTTTGCACCGGCTCCCACTGCAGGCGAAAGCCGCGACGCAGGCGCGGCACCTGCTCAATGGTGATCTCATTCATAAGGTAATCCCCCGGTGCCAGACGCGCGCCTGGGTCACCGTGTGGTACGGCGGGCGGTCCAGCTCGTAGGCCATGCTCATGGCGTCGAGCATGCTCCACAGCACATCCAGCTTGAACTGGAGGATTTCCAGCATGCGCTGCTGAGCCGCGAAGGTGGTGTAGTGCTGCAGGGTGATGCGCAGACCGTGCTCGACATCGCGGCGCGCTTCTTTCAGGCGCTTGCGAAAGTAGTCGTAGCCGCTGGCGTCGATCCACGGGTAATGCTGCGGCCAGGCATCCAGGCGCGACTGGTGGATCTGCGGGGCGAACAGCTCGGTCAGCGAGCTGCTCGCGGCCTCCTGCCAACTGGCCCGACGGGCGAAATTAACGTAGGCATCGACGGCAAAACGCACGCCCGGCAGCACCAGCTCATGGGACAGCAACTGCTCGCGCGGCAAGCCCACGGCCTCGGCCAGGCGCAGCCAGGCTTCGATGCCGCCCTCCTCACCCGGTGCGCCGTCGTGATCGAGGATGCGTTGCACCCACTCGCGGCGGGTGTCGCGATCCGGGCAGTTGGCCATGATCGCCGCATCCTTGAGCGGAATGCTCACTTGGTAGTAGAAACGGTTGGCCACCCAGCCCTGGATCTGCGCACGGCTGGCCGTGCCCGCGTACATCGCCCGGTGGAACGGATGCTCGGTGTGGTAGTAGGCGCCCTTGGCGCGCAGCGCCTGCTCGAACTCGGCAGGGCTCATGGCGATCTGGCTCATGGCCGGGCTCCTTACAGCTGAATGCTCATGCCGTCCCACGCCACGTCGATGCCATGGGCGGCCAGCTCGGCACGCTCGGGCGAATCGACATCGAGGATCGGGTTGGTGTTATTGATGTGAATCAGAATCTTGCGCGCGGCCGGCAGGCCGTCGAGCACCTCGATCATGCCGCCGGGGCCGCTTTGTGGCAGGTGACCCATCTCGCTGCCGAGCTTGTCGCCCACTTCGCAGACGCGCATCTCGTCGTCGCGCCAGAGGGTGCCGTCCACCAGCAGGCAATCGGCGCGGCCCATCCAGGCCAGCAGTTCAGCGTCGACCTGACCCAGGCCCGGCGCGTAGAACAGGCTGCCTCCGGTGCGCAGGTCTTCGATAAACAGGCCGATGTTGTCGCCGGGGTGCGGGTTGCCACGGTGCGGCGAATACGGCGGCGCACTGCTGCGCAGGGCAATGGCGGTAAAACGCAAATTGGGGCAGACCGGGATCTGGAACGGCGTGCCGCCCAGCTCGATCAGGTTGTGCTGCAGGCCGCCGTTCCAGTGGCTGAGCATGGGAAACAGGGGGAAGCCGCTGCTGAGGTCCTGATGCACCATCTCGGTACACCAGACCTGGTGCGGACAGCCTTCACGCAGGGTCAGCAGACCGGTGGTGTGATCGATCTGACTGTCCAGCAGGATGATCGCGCCAATGGCCGTGTCGCGCAGTTTGCGCGCCGGCTGCAGGGCCGGGAACGACTCCAGCTGGGCACGGATGTCCGGCGAGGCATTGCACAGAATCCAGTCCACACCGTTGTCGCTGAGGGCAATCGAAGACTGGCTGCGCGGCTGCGCACGCACGCTGCCGTCACGGGCACCGCGGCAGTTGCGGCAATTGCAGTTCCACTGGGGAAAGCCGCCACCGGCGGCGGAACCGAGAATCTGGATATGCATGGTGAATTCCGGGTGAGATGCCCCGGCAGGGCCGGGGCAAAGCGGATCAACGATTGGCGAAGTACATGGTGACTTCGAAACCAATGCGCATATCGGTGAAGGCGGGTTTAGTCCACATGGCGCGGTCCTCTTCTTGTACAACCGGCGAATTCCGGTAGTGCTAGTTATGCGCCTGCCGGGCCAGAGACAGAATGGTACTTTGGGAGGATGCCGTGCTGGCATTGGTAGGAATCGGCCACAGGCTGGCAGGTGCAAGGCGTTAGCCCGGATGCAATCTAGGGCATGTTCACCATAGCAGCCGATCCCGGATTGCATCCGGGCTACGCGCCTGGCTTGTGCACCAAAAGCTTCGCGGTCAAGACCGCTCCCACGACAGTGTGTACGCCGCTATAGCTGCGACATGCACACGGCCCCGGTGGGAGCGGTCTTGACCGCGAAGAGCTGCCTGCATAGCCGCAACTTTTCTGCAGGCAATAAAAAACACGGCCGAAGCCGCGTTGCGATATGAGCGAGGTGGCCGACAGCGCCAGAGGCACGTCGGAACCCCCACCGGAGGGCATCGCATAATCAGGCCGGCGCGCCGGAGTGAACGCGCCAGACGGTTTGCTTCAAACAATTACCCGTTACGGGTGCAGGAAATCACCGCGCCGTAGGAGCTGCTTCAGCCGCGAAGTTCGCGGATAAATCCGCTCCTACAAAAGCCCAATCGTGCCTGCATCCCATAACGTGAACAGCGCTTAGAAAAAGCCCAGCGGATTGATGTCGTAGCTCACCAGCAGGTTCTTGGTCTGCTGGTAGTGGTCGAGCATCATCTTGTGGGTTTCGCGGCCGACGCCGGACTTTTTGTAGCCACCAAACGCGGCGTGGGCCGGGTACAGGTGGTAGCAGTTGGTCCACACGCGACCGGCTTTGATCGCCCGGCCCATGCGGTAGGCGCGGTTGATGTCGCGGGTCCACAGACCGGCACCCAGGCCGAACTCGGTGTCGTTGGCAATCGCCAGGGCTTCGGCTTCGTCTTTGAAGGTGGTCACGCCGACCACCGGGCCAAAGATTTCTTCCTGGAACACGCGCATTTTGTTGTGGCCCTTGATCAGGGTCGGCTGGATGTAATAACCGCTGCCCAAGTTACCTTCCAGACGCTCGACGGCGCCGCCGGTGAGGATCTGCGCACCCTCGGCCTGGGCGATGTCCATGTACGAGAGGATCTTCTCGAACTGCTGTTGCGACGCTTGGGCGCCGACCATGGTTTCGGTGTCCAGCGGGTTGCCACGCTTGATCTGTTTGATCTTCTTCATCACCTCGACCATGAAGGCGTCGTAGATCGACTCCTGCACCAGGGCGCGGGACGGGCAGGTGCACACTTCACCCTGGTTGAAGAAGGCCAGCACCAGGCCTTCGGCGGCCTTCTCGATAAAGGCCGGCTCGGCTTGCATGATGTCTTCGAAGAAGATGTTCGGCGACTTGCCGCCCAACTCCACGGTGCTCGGGATGATGTTCTCGGCGGCGCACTTGAGGATGTGCGAACCGACCGGGGTCGAGCCGGTGAAGGCGATCTTGGCGATGCGTTTGCTGGTGGCCAGGGCTTCGCCGGCTTCGCGGCCGAAACCTTGCACCACGTTGAGCACGCCAGGCGGCAGCAGGTCGCCGATCAGCTCCATCAGCACGGTGATCGACAGCGGGGTTTGCTCGGCGGGCTTGAGCACGATGCAGTTGCCGGCGGCCAGGGCCGGAGCCAGTTTCCAGGCACCCATCAACAGCGGGAAGTTCCACGGAATGATCTGCCCAACCACGCCCAGGGGCTCATGGAAGTGATAGGCGGCGGTGTGTTCGTTGATTTCGGCGGCACTGCCTTCCTGCGCACGGATACAGCCGGCGTAGTAACGGAAGTGGTCGGCAGACAGCGGCACGTCGGCGTTCAGGGTTTCGCGCACGGCCTTGCCGTTGTCCCAGGTTTCGGCCACGGCCAGCAGTTCGAGGTTGGCCTCAATACGGTCGGCAATTTTCAACAACACCATGGCGCGGTCCTGCACGCTGGTCTTGCCCCAGGCATCTGCAGCGGCATGGGCGGCGTCCAGGGCCAGCTCGATGTCGGCGGCGTCCGAGCGCGGGAACTCGCCGATCAGCGAGGCATCCACCGGACTGGTGTTGCTGAAGTACTGGCCATTAACCGGGGCGACGAACGCACCGTTGATGTAATTGCCGTAGCGCGGTTTGAGGGTAAGGATTGAACCTGCGGAACCGGGTTGTGCGTAGATCATGATCAAAGCCTCTGTGCTGGTCGTACCTGTCCGGGGTTCGCGGCAGGTGATGGGTCGATCTTTGCAGCCGCTCTGCCCCGGCGGTATGCGCCCATGGCATAGATGGCTTACTTCTTTGGTACTAGGCTCTTTTGCCGCTTCATTCGCGGGCGCGCCAAGCCGGCGCTAACGCCCCAGCGTAGTTCAACGTCGCGCCGGCATACGCACTGAGCGCGAAGCGGTATCCGTTACTGGCTCGGGTTTGTAACCCAGGCGCAGGCCACCCCAATGACGGCCCTTGACCATGATCGGCACCGACAGGTCGTGCATCAGCTCGCCGGTATCGCGGGTATAGGTCTGCAACAGCAACGCCTGCTGATGGCTGCCGCAGCGGGCGCCGGTGCGGTCATTGAACAGGCGCTTGCTGCGGCTATGGGCCATGTCGTGCTCACGATCACCCGTGGGTTTGGCGCTGAACGCCAGGTTATGGGTCGGCACGTAACCGTCCGGGGTGCAGGCGATAGCGAACACCAGGCCCTCGTGGCGACTCAGTAACGGCTCTTGCAGGGCCGGCAGGGTCTTGTCGGTGTAATCGTCGAAACGGCTGCGGTATTGCTGCGGCCAGGTGTTGGCGATGGCCTGGTAATCACGGTCGAGCAGGTCTTCCAGGCGAATGCGACCGCGCTCGATATCAGCCTCGAACTGCGCGGCAATCGCCTGGGCGCCTTCGCGAGCCAGGTCCAGCACACGCTGGTGGTAGTCATCCAGGGCCACCGCCGCCAGGCGCTCACTGATCTGTTCGGCTTGCCCCTCCAGGCGTTCGGCGGCCGCACCGAGACGGCGGGTATGGGCATCGCTCTGGGCCAGGTCACCGCGCATCTGCTCCACCGCACCGAACAGGCTGCCGAGCTGATCGCGGTTGTTGTGCGCACCCTGGGCGATCTCGCCGATCTGCGCCGCCACACCCTGGGCCAGCTCGGCGATTTGTTCCAGACCGCCGCCCGCCTGCTCGACCGCGCCGACACTGATGTGCAGCTCGCTGGCCAACTGCTGAATCTGCGCCACCACCGCCGCCGTCTGCTGCTGGATATCGGCCACCATCTGCCCGACTTCCTCGGTGGCGCTGGCGGTGCGCCCGGCCAGACCGCGCACCTCGTCGGCCACTACGGCAAAACCGCGGCCGTATTCGCCAGCCCGCGCGGCTTCGATGGCGGCATTCAGGGCCAGCAGGTTGGTCTGGCTGGCAATCGACTGGATCACCTGGGTGACCCGCTGGATGTCCTCGCTGCGCTTGCTCAGGGTTTCGATCAACACCTGGCTGGCACTGGCGCGCTGACTGAGCTGGTGCATGCGGGCGATGGTCTGCTGCACCACGGCCAGGCCCTCGTCGCTGCTCTGCCGCACCTGCAAGGCGGCGCCGGCGGTCTGCTGGCTGAGCAAGGAGGTCTGCTCCTCGGTGGCGATCATGTTTTGCGCACTGCCGACGATGCTCTCGGCAGCCTGCAACTGCGAGCGCAGGCGTTCGCCCAGTTGTTTGACCGCATAAGCCACCTCGGCGGCCGACAAGGCATTTTGCGTGGTGGTCTGCGACAGCTCGCGGCTGAGCTGGCTGATCTGCATGGCGTCTACCGCGCACGTCGACTCAGCCGCCGCCGGGCGCACCAGCAACACTGGCAACCACACCAGCAACGCGGCCGGCAACAACGCCAGCAGCAGGCTCAGGTGACCGCCCGCCAGGGCCCACAACAACAGCGCCAGGCCCAGGCTTTGCAGGGCGGCAACCCAAGCGATGGGCGAACGGCTAGGAGACATGGCAAACCTCGACAACGGAAAAATTGACTCAACGGTCATTTAGCAACGTCACCCGGCATAGGGCTATCACTCAATGGTCGTAGAGCGGCGGCGCTTTGGTCGCAGGTGCACGCAACAAGTCCGAGGTGATTTGCCTGAACCGAACGAGATCTTGTGGGAGCGGTCTTGACCGCGAAGGCTGTGCGGCGGCCACCATTTGTTCGCGGCCAAGGCCTCTCCCACCCAAACTGTGGGCATTCAGCGGCAGCGCGTAGCCCGGATGCAATCCGGGGCAATGGGGCGCAGGCAAACCTCCCCCCCGGATTGCATCCGGGCTACGTTCCTCAATGCTCGTAGAGCGGCGGCGCTTTGGTCGCAGGTGCCCGCAACAAACCCGAGGTGATTTGCCTGAACCGAACGAGATCTTGTGGGAGCGGTCTTGACCGCGAAGGCTGTGCGGCGGCCACCATTTGTTCGCGGCCAAGGCCGCCCCCCCCCAAACTGTGGGCATTCAGCGGCAGCGCGTAGCCCGGATGCAATCCGGGGCAATGGGGCGCAGGCAAACCTCCCCCCCGGATTGCATCCGGGCTACGTTCCTCAATGCTCGTAGAGCAGTGTCGCTTTGGTCGCAGGTGCCCGCAACGAACCCGAGGCGATTTACCTGAACCGAACGAGATCTTGTCGGAGCGGTCTTGACCGCGAAGGCTGTGCGGCGGCCACCATTTGTTCGCGGCCAAGGCCGCTCCCACCCATACCGTGGCCACGCCACTTCCGTGCAGTTGCCCCCTAGAAACGCCAAAAGGCCGGCAATGCCGACCTTCCGGGTTGTAACGCGCGTGGTGCGCTGCCGCTAAAGCCTTAGTGTTTGGCCACCAACTCTTTCGGCAGTTTGAAGGTCCAGAGCATGCCGCCCTGGTTGAAGTTCTTCACCCGCTTGGCCACTTCGCCGCCCCACAGCGGCACCGCGCCGCCCCAGCCGGACAGCACCGAGACATACTGCTCGCCGTCCATTTCCCAGGTAACCGGGGAGCCGAGTACGCCGGAGCCGGTCTGGAATTCCCAGACCTTGTCGCCAGTCTTGGCGTTGAAGGCCTGCAGGAAGCCCTCAGGATTGCCGGTGAACACCAGGTTGCCCTTGGTGGTCATCACCCCGCCCCACAGCGGCGCGTAGTTCTTCTGGCGCCAAACTTCTTTGCCGGTCTTCGGGTCGATGGCGCGCAGCACGCCGATGTAGTCCTCGTTCAGTGGCTTGATGGTAAAGCCAGCACCCAGGTAGGCAGCGCCCTTCTTGTAGGCGATGTCTTCGTTCCAGATGTCCATGCCCCACTCGTTGGACGGTACATAGAACAAGCCCGTGTCCTGGCTGTAGGCCATCGGCATCCAGTTTTTCGCGCCGAGGAAGGCCGGTGCGGAGAACACGCTCTTGCCCTTGTTGGCCGCTGCTGGCGAACCCGGACGGTTGCTGTCGTCGTAGATCGGCCGACCGTTCTTGTCCAGGCCCTTGGCCCAGGTGATCTTGTCGACAAACGGGAAGCCACGGATGAACTTGCCGTTGGTGCGATCCAGTACGTAGAAGAAGCCGTTACGGTCGGCAGTGGCCGCCGCCTTGATGGTCTTGCCGCCGTCTTGATAGTTGAAGGAGATCAGCTCGTTCACACCGTCGAAGTCCCAGCCGTCGTGCGGCGTGGTCTGGAAGTGCCACTTGATGGTGCCGTCATCCGGATTGAGGGCCAGACGCGAGGACGAGAACAGGTTGTCGCCAGGACGCAGGTGCGAGTTCCACGGCGCCGGGTTACCGGTACCGAACAGCAGCAGGTTAGTTTCCGGGTCGTAGTAGCCGCCCAGCCACGGTGCCGCGCCGCCGGTTTTCCACAGATCGCCGGGCCAGGTCTTGCCGGCTTCGCCGCCGGAGATACCGTTCTCAACCGGTTTGCCGTCTTTGTAGACGTAGCCCATGTGGCCTTCCACGGTTGGGCGGGTCCACAGCAGGGCGCCGTTTTTCGGGTCGTAGGCTTCGATCTTGCCGACCACACCAAACTCACCACCGGACACACCCGTGATCAGCTTGCCGTTAACCACCAGCGGTGCCGCGGTGATCGAGTAGCCGGCTTTATGGTCAGCAACGCTTTTGCGCCACACCACCTTGCCGGTGTCTTTATTCAAGGCCACCAGCTTGGCGTCGAGGGTGCCGAAAATCACCAGATCGCCGTACAGGGCCACGCCGCGGTTGATCACGTCACAGCACGGACGAATGTCGTCCGGCAAGCGGGCGTCGTACTGCCACAGTTCCTTGCCGGTGCGCGCATCCACGGCAAACACCCGCGAGTAGGAGGCGGTGACGTACATCACGCCGTCCTTGATCAGCGGCTGGGCCTGCTGGCCGCGCTGCTTTTCGCCACCGAAGGACAGGGTCCATACCGGACGCAGGTCCTTGATGTTGTCGGTGTTGAGGGTCGTCAGCGGGCTGTAGCGCTGACCCTGCAGGCCCATGCCGTTGGTGACGATCTGATCGGTGGTTTTCACATCATCGAGAATTTCCTGGTCAGTAACAGCCCAGGCGGATACGGCAGGCAAAAGCATGGCAGCGCACAGTGCGGTGAGCACGAATGGCTGACGAAGACCGGTAGGTTTCATTGCGGCGACCTCTGCAGGGTAATTGTTGTCACCGGGAATTTTTCCCGGCCTGGGGCAGATTCTTGGCCGCCAGGCCCTTGCCAACAATTACTCGCAGGGTCGATTTCCCTCATCCGTTGGTAGCAATACTCGCTTTATTGCCGCGCCCATATAGCTGCAAGGCCGCTGCGGGAGGCGGCTTTTTTGTGGGAGCGGTCAAGACTGCTCCCACCTTGAAACACGCCAGCGCCAAGCCACCCGCCACCGACTTAAGTGCCAGCCCGGCCACCTGAAAAGAGCATACCCAGCGCACCCGCCGCATTGGACAGTGACGCCCCTTGCTAAGGAGAAAGCCCCATGACCCGCCTCATTCTGTTCTGCTGCCTGCTCCTCAACTGCCTCGGCGTGCGCCTGCTGGCCGAACCGATCCGCATCGGCCTCAATTACCCGCACAGCGGCAATTACCAGGCCGAGGGCCTGGAGCTGCACCGCGGCGCTTTGTTGGCGGTGGCCGAGCTCAATGCCGCCGGCGGCCTGCTCGGCGAGCCGCTGCAACTGCTGACCCGCGACAGCGCCTCAAAGGCCGAAACCGCGCAAGCCAACGTCGACGCCTTCGCCGCACAAGGGGTACAGATGATCTTCGGCGGCGCCACCAGTGAGGAGGCGATCGCCGCCGGCCAGCGCGCCCACGATCTCGGCCTGCTGTATTTCGCCACCTTGAGCTATGCCGACGAAGTCACTGGCAGTGCCGGCCACCGCTACCTGTTTCGCGAGTCGAACAGCGCGCGCATGAGTGCTCGGGTGCTGGGTGAATACCTGGGCTGGCACATGCCGCGTCAGCGCTATCACTACATCCTGGTGGACGACACCTGGGGCCGCAGCATCGAAACCGAGCTGCGCGCCAGCACCGCCAGCCAAGACCGCGCCCGTCACGGCCGCAGCGCCCTGCCCGCCCATGCCGCGATGCGCAAGGATTACCTCGCTGCCCTCAACAAGGCCGCCGCCAGCGATGCCGACATTCTGGTTCTGGCCCTGCTTGGCGACGACCTGCAGCGCACCCTGCGCCTGGCCCACAACCTCAAGCTGCACACGCGCATGCAGATCATCGTGCCGCACCTGAGCAAAAGCATCGTCCAGCAGATCGGCCCCAAGGTGATGGCCGGCGTGATCGGCACCGAAGCCTGGACCTGGCGGGTGCCAGCGCAAGAGCAAAGCGACAGCGGCCAGGCCTTCGTGCAGGCCTATATCGACCACTATCAGGAATACCCGGCCAGCTCCGCCGCCTCGGCGTACAGCATCGTCATGCAATGGGCCGACGCCGTGCGGCGCAGCGGCAGCCTGGCCAGCGAGCCGCTGATCGACGCCCTCGAAGATCACCGCTACAGCCTGCTCAAAGGCCCGCAGCAGTGGCGTGCCTTCGACCACCAGAATGTGCAGAACATCTACGCCGTACGCGTGCGCTCGCGCCAGCACATCATGCAGGACCCGCTCAAACAGGATTACTTCGAGATCATCCACCAGATGGCCGGCGACAGCGCCGCCCCCAGCCTCGACGACTGGCAACAGGAACGCGGCGACCAGCTCAGCTTGCAATAGACTTTTTCGCGGTCAAGACCGCTCCCACAACAGCATGTGCGGCGCCAAGGCCGTGGCGTGAACATAGCTCAGGTGGGGGCTGCTCACTTAAGCACTGATCGCACACGGCCAGTCCCCTCGCCCCTCAGGGGAGAGGGTTAGGGAGAGGGGATAAACTTGCAGTTTCACGGGAATTTCGGCCCTCTCCCATAAATGGGCGAGGGGAGCAAAGCGTGTAGCGAACGCTCAATCCAGGCGCTTAAACCGCGCCTGTTCGTAGCGCGGGTACAGGTGGCTGACGCTGCGAATCAGCTCATAACGGCTCAGACTCACCGCGGCAAAACGTTCAGGAATCGGCGCACGGATCAGCGCGTTCATTTCCGCCCCTTCGGCCGCGCCTTTGCGCAGCAAGCCATCAAGCCAGCCGAGGTAATCGGTCATCTGCGCAAAGGGGGCGTCACTGCTGGCCAGCGGGCCGTGGCCGGGCACGATCTGCTTCCAGGGCAACGCCTGCAAGGTGGCGATATCCGCCAGCCAGACGTCCAGCCCCGGCGTGCCTGGGGTGGTCAGGGCGCGCTGGTAAAACACCAGATCGCCGGCAAACAGCACACCGCTGCGCTCATCGAGAATCGCCAGGTCGGCGCCGGTATGCCCACTCAGGGCCAGCAGGCGCAACGAGTGATCGCCGATGGTCAGCCGCCCGGCTTGCAGCGCTTCGGTCGGCAATAGCACTTCCGTGCCGCGCATCCAGTCGCCCACCAGGCGGTACATGTTTTCCGCCATGGCCTCCCCCTGCTCGCGCAGCAGTTGGGTGGTGCCGGCAAGAGCGGCAATTGGCACATCGCTGAAGGCCTGGTTGCCCAGCACATGGTCGGGGTGGTGATGGGTAATCAGCAGCTTGATTACCGGCTGCTCGGTGACCTTGGCGATGGCCTGGCGCAGGGCCTCGCCGTAGCGCTTCGACGGCCCGCTGTCGATCACCACCACGCCCGCGTTGGTGACGATAAACGCCGTGTTGACGATATTGCCGCCGTTGTCCGCGGCAAAATTGTCGGTGCGCCCCTCCAGGACCCAGGTGTCCGCCGCGATCTGCCGGGGTTGCAGGTCATAGTTCAGCTCGGCGTGGGCCAGCGACGCGCAGCTCAGGGTCAGCAATAACAGCCAGCGCATAGGCACCTCTTGGTTTGGGATGAGGGTAATGGAACAACTTCGCGGTCAAGACCGCTCCCACCAAGACCGAGCTATACCGCGACCAAGGCGGTGAGCGCGCCGTTGTGGGAGCGGTCTTGACCGCGAACAGCTGACAACAACGACCTAAAGCTCAGCCTTGAACTCATTGCCATTGTTGTCGCGCAGCCACACTTCAGTCGGGGCGTTGCCGCGCACGTCGAAGCTCAAAGTGGGGTTCTCGCTGACCGCGGGAAACAGCTCCAGGGTGGCCAGTACGCTACCGTCGGCGCCTCGCAGCTCAGCCTGATTGAGAAAGAATTCCGGGATGCCGCCGACCAGACCGTTGTCCATCGGGTGAGCCACCTGCAGGCGCAGGCGGCTGCCTTCGGCCTGGGCGAAACGCTGGCCCTGCACCTGGCCCAGGCGCTCTTCCCAACCCGCCTGAGCGCGCACCACGCTGGGTGCCGTGCAGCCACCGCCGGCGGCATCGATCTGAGTCGAGCCCACATGCCAGAGGCCGTCGCGGGTCTGCACTGCCACGCGGATCGGCGTGGCCTGTTCGATACGGATGCGGATCGCCAGCGTCGGCTGCACCAACGGGCCTGGGCGAAAGTCGAAGATCTGCGCGATCGGGTTCAGCTCGGCCCAGGCCAGCATGCGCACCACTTGACCGGCATAGGCGCTGGCATCCACCTGCAACGGCACCTGGCGGGCGTCTTCGGCAAACGGTGGGACTTGCAGTTTGATCTGCGGGTCGAAGACAAACGCCTCGCCGTGCAGCAGGCGCGCGTGGTGGTAGTCCCACATCACCGAACTGACCGGATCAGCCAGCGCCGCCCAGCTGTCCAGGGGCAAGGCCAGTACGGCCAACAACAGGTAGCAACGCCAATCCAGCTGTTCCATCACCCACCTCCGGCCATTTCTGGCGCTATTGGACGCTCAGGCACCGCCATGTTTTGCAGCCCCTATTGAGCGTATGTAGGAGCGGATTTATCCGCGACGCCGTTTGCCTTGAAAGCATCGCGGCTGAAGCCGCTCCTACGGCGGTAGGCTCGCACTGCAACACGTAGCTGGCCTAGAGCCTTATTGACCTTCCTGGTACAACTCCGGCAACTCGTACTGCAGGCCGTACTGTTCATACAACCTGCGCACCTCGCCAGCGAGGATCAGCTCTTCGAGTTTTTCTTCCAGGGCATAGGCCAGCTGGCGGTTGCTTTCATGCACCGCCATGCCGATGTCCCAGACCTGCTTGCCCATTTCCGGGTAGGCGTTTTCAGCTTTGGCGAACGACGGGTTGGCGGCTTGCTTGAGCTGCCAGTCGATCTCGCCGCGCAGGGCCATCACCGCGTCCACTTCGGCATTGTTCATCCCGGCAAAGGCTGCCTCAGTGGTGGCGTAGTGATGCAGTTTGCCGCTGAGCATGCCGTCGAAGATCGATGACAGGTAAAACGACGGCACGCTGTCGACCTCGGCCCCGATCGGGTTGTGCTGGAACACCGCAACACTGGGCACGCTGTCCAGCCGCCGCTGGTCGTAGGCCACCTGCCAGCGCTCACGCTGATAGGGGCCGAACATCACCACGTGCTCGTTGATCAGCTCACCGAACTCGTTGCTCTTGTAAGAAAACTCGCGGTCGTAGGGCACCCGCATCATCACGTCGGCCAGCTCGTGGGGGCGCAGGTAATGGCCGCGCCAAATGTAATCGCGCAGGTCGTCGTCGAGCTTTTCCCCAGGCTGAGCCCAGATCACCTCAAGCGTTAGGCCCAAACCCTTGGCCAGCGCCTTGGCGACCTCATAATCGACGCCGCGCGGTTGGCCGTCCTGCTGGAAGCTGTAGGGCGCAAAGCCCTGATAGAGCATGACCTTGAGCACGCCAGACTCCGTAATCGAGTCATAGCTGCGCACCGGCGCCTGGGCCATCACCTGACCAGCGCACAGGCCCAGCCAGAGCCACAACAGCAGGCGGATCGGGCGCATGCGCGTTACTCCTGAATGGCCACGCTTTCCAGGTAACTACGCACAGCCCAGAGGGCTTCCTGGCTCAGGTAGTCGGCCATCTTCGGCATGTACACACGACCATCGCGCACCGCACCGTTGATCACCCGCTCCTTGAACCACTCGTCACCGCTGATGCCTTCTTCGAGCAGGCGCAGGTCCGGGGCGATACCGCCGGACTTGGCTTCCAGGCCGTGACAGGCGGCGCAGTTCTGGTTGTAGGCCGAGGCACCGATTTCAATCGCCTTGGGGTTGCCGCGGTAGGGATTCTCTTCCAACCATTCTTTACCTACCGGCTCCAGGCCATCGGTCTTGACTGCCTGCGGCACCACATCACCGTGGGCCCAGAGGTTGGCCGAGAAAGCCACCAGCAGCAGTGCCAAGCCGTTCTTTTTGATTGTCATGATGAAGACCTCGTTTATATCTGCACGCAGAGCTGTCGTTACGCCGCTCAGTTACAGGCATCTTAGAAAGCCCCTAGGCAGCAACGAATGCTGCTTTGGTGGCTCGCCTCTACTCCCTTGGTAGTAAGGCTTGCGGGCGCCGCGTAACAGGGCTTTCGAGGCAAGGCTAATTCAGGCGCGGTTTGGGCATTTTTCCCGGCATGGGCGGGTGCTTTTCCGTTTCCGCCGCGCGGGGGTGGTTCCACTATCGACTCGCCAGGTCAGCAACCACACGGCGACCGGCAGCCTTCTCAACCACGATGGGAACCGACCATGACAACAAGAACCTTACCCAGCTCGCCACGCCCACTGGCGCTGGCCATTCATAGCCTGCTGCTGGCCGCCGGCCTTGGCCTGAGCGGCAGTGCCCTGGCCACCCCGGTGACCTGGGACGACATCGCCAACGACCACCTGACCACCAACAACGTGCTGCAATACGGCATGGGCACCAATGCCCAGCGCTGGAGCCCGCTGCAGCAGGTGAATGCCGATAACGTGTTCAAGCTGACCCCGGCCTGGTCGTACTCCTTCGGCGACGAAAAGCAGCGCGGCCAGGAGTCCCAGGCCATCGTCCATGACGGTGTGATCTACGTCACCGGCTCCTACTCGCGGGTGTTCGCCCTCGACGCCAAAACAGGCAAACGCCTATGGACCTACAACCACCGCCTGCCGGACAACATTCGCCCGTGCTGCGATGTGGTGAACCGTGGCGCGGCCATCTATGGCGACAAAATCTACTTCGGCACCCTCGACGCCCGCGTCGTGGCCCTCAACAAAGACACCGGCAAGGTGCTGTGGAATAAGAAGTTCGGCGATCACGCCAGCGGCTACACCATGACCGGCGCACCGACGTTGGTTAAAGACCAGGTCAGCGGCAAAACCCTGCTGGTGCACGGCAGCTCCGGGGATGAATTCGGCGTGGTCGGCAAGCTGTTCGCCCGCGACCCCGACACCGGCGAAGAAGTCTGGATGCGCCCCTTCGTGGAAGGCCACATGGGCCGCTTGAACGGCAAAGACAGCAGCCCAACCGGCGATGTCAAAGCACCGTCCTGGCCCAACGACCCGAACTCGCCAACCGGTAAGGTCGCGGCCTGGAGTCAGGGTGGCGGCGCGCCGTGGCAGAGCGCCAGCTTCGATGCCGAGACCAACACCATCATCGTCGGCGCTGGCAACCCGGCGCCCTGGAACGGCTGGGCGCGCACCGCCGAAGGTGGCAAGCCGAAAGACTACGACAGCCTCTACACCTCCGGCCAAGTCGGCGTCGATGCCACCACAGGCGAAGTGAAATGGTTTTACCAGCACACCCCCAACGATGCCTGGGACTTCTCCGGCAACAACGAACTCGTGCTGTTCGACTACAAGGCCAAAGACGGCAAGACCGTCAAAGCCACCGCCCACGCCGACCGTAACGGCTTCTTCTATGTGGTCGACCGCAACAACGGCAAGCTGCAAAACGCCTTCCCCTTCGTCGACAAGATCACCTGGGCCAGCCATATCGACCTGAAAACCGGCCGCCCGGTGGAGATCGAAGGCCAGCGCCCACCCAAGCCCGCGCCAGGCGAGACCAAGGGCAAGTCAGTGGAAGTGTCGCCACCCTTCCTCGGCGGCAAGAACTGGAGCCCCATGGCCTACAGCCAGGACACCGGCCTGTTCTACGTTCCGGCCAACCACTGGAAGGAGGACTACTGGGCTGAGGAAGCCGTGTACAAACCAGGCTCCGCCTACCTGGGCATGGGTTTCCGCATCAAGCGCCTGTACGACGATCATGTTGGCATTCTGCGGGCGATGAACCCCACCACCGGCAAGGTCGCCTGGGAGCACAAAGAGAAGCTGCCACTCTGGGGTGGCGTGCTGGCGACCAAGGGCAACCTGGTGTTCACCGGCACCGGCGACGGTTTCTTCAAAGCCTTCGACGCGAAAACCGGCAAGGAGCTGTGGAAGTTCCAAACCGGCACTGGAATCATCTCCCCGCCCATCACCTGGGAGCAGGACGGCGAGCAGTACATCGGTGTCACCACCGGCTATGGCGGCGCGGTGCCGCTGTGGGGTGGCGACATGGCCGAGCTAACCAAACCGGTCGCCCAGGGCGGCTCGTTCTGGGTGTTCAAGCTGCCAAGCTGGGACAAGTAAGCCAAGCCACTGTTACGGGGGCTGCAACCAGGCTTCTGTAGGAGCGGCTTTAGCCGCGAACAATCCCAAAGCCAGCACAGCTTCGCGGCTGAAGCCGCTCCTACCTCGGAACGTCTGCGTTGCAACACATAACGGTTACAACGCTGTAATCCAGCCCTTTTGCCGCTGCCAGTCGCCACGGCTGGCAGCCTATTTGCGAGGCTACGCCATGCACCCGCTACCTCTACTTTTACCCATCGCCCTGCTGCTGATCGCCGGTGAGCTGCGCGCCGATGACCAGGCGCTAACCGTCAACGGCTGCCGTATCGAAGCCGACAGCCAGTGCCCGAATGCCAACCTGCGCGGCGCCGACTTGAGCAATCAGGACATGCGTCGGATGAACCTGGCCGGTGCCGACTTGCGCGGCGCCAACCTGCGCCATAGCCGCCTCGATTTGGCCAATCTGGAAAAAGCCAACCTGCAAGGCGCCAACCTGACTCGCGCGAGCCTGCAGCAAAGCAACCTGCGTCTGGCCGACTTTAGCGCCAGCACCTTGGTGGCTATCAACGGCTGGGGCCTGTTTGCCCAGGGCGCGCACTTTACCGGCGCAGATCTGCGTGCCGCCAACCTGGAGTTTGCCAGGCTGTCGGGGGCCAAACTGCATAACGCCAACCTGACGGCCGCCAATCTGGAAATGACCTGGCTGAGCAAAGCCGACCTCAAAGGCGCCTCCTTGCTCTCAGCCAACTTGCAGGAAGTAAAAATGGGCGGCGCCAACCTGGAAAACGCCGACCTCAGCGACAGCCGCCAGCTGTATGGCAACTACCAGGGCGCCAATATGCCCGGCTGCAAAAACTGCCCACCGGGCTGGGACTGACAACTCGCGGCTTAAGCACGGTGGTGTGCTCAATGAAAGGGCTAGAGCGGGAAGCGGGCCCAAGCGGAGTTCAATACTCCGCCACGCGCTACTGACCTGCCCCCACGGCTTTAGATACCAATATTGTTCAGCGCGTCGCCCACCGAGCGCCAGAAGCTGCGTTGCGAGCGACGTACATGGGCCTCGCCACTGGCGGCAATGCGGGTAAAGGGTTTGATCCGGTGACTGCGGGTTAGCTCGCCAAGGGCGACCTTCTCTGACACGAGCTGCAGCGGACCGTCGCCGCTGGCCGCCAGGCTGTCATCGTGGGGCGGCGGACTGAGTTCGTCGTAACGCAGGTAATAGGTGGCGCCGGCCTCGGCATCCAGGGCGAAACTGGCAACCCGCGTGAAGTCCATCGGGCTCTCCGCCACCAGGGTCCAGTAACTGCCCAGCAACGGCCGGCGAATTTCCAGCTGGTAACTGGCGGTGTCGAGTTCCATCACCAGGTAACCGCCGCTGGGCAGGCCGCTGAACAACTGGGTGTTGATAAATAGACCGGGGGCTTCCAACTCCTGATCGGCCCAGTTGCTTTGCGGCCGGTAGAGATAGAGCAGCACGCGGTTTTCATCGCTCAGGCTACGGGGCTTAAACAGCGGCCCCTCGGTCGCGCCGAAAAATGCCCCAGGGGTCGAGCAAGCGCTCAGCAAACCCGTTAACAGCACCAACACCAACAGCCGATAGCGGCGCATGCGCGCCTCCTTTTTGATTATTTAGTCCGAGCATATCCAGCCACTATCGCACTCGCACCCGACAAAAGTCGGGGGTGATGGTGATGGGCTGTTACCGCGTCATGGTGAGCAGCCTAACCGCGAACTCAACCACTGCAGCCTAGCGCCGCCGGTCCAGCAGGTTGACCAACAAGCGATCCAGCAAGCCCCACAGGCGTTGTTGCAAACGCTGAGGCCAGGGCGTGGTCCGCCAGCGCCAGAGGTCGACTTCCTCGCTGTGGCTGAAGTCCTCCACAAAACTGGCCTCAACCTGAGCAGTAAACGCCGGATCGAAGACCTCGACATTGGCGTCCAGGTTGAAGTGCAGATTCCAGTGATCAAAGTTGCACGAACCGACGCTAACCCAGTCGTCCACCAGCAGCATCTTCAAGTGCAAAAAACGCGGCTCGTATTCATAAATGCGCACCCCGGCCTTGAGCAGGCGCGGGTAGTAGCGCTGGCCGGCAAAGCGCACCGGCGGATGGTCGGTGTTGCGCGCGGTCAGCAGCAGGCGCACATCCACCCCGCGCAGGGCTGCCCGGCGCAGGGCGCGACGGACTTTCCAGGTGGGCAGAAAATACGGCGTGGCCAGCCAGATGCGCTGTTTGGCGCTGAGCAGCGCGCGCACCATGGAATGCAGAATGTCGCGGTGCTGGCGACCGTCGGCATAGGCCACCCGCCCCAGACCATTGCCTTGCCGCGGGCTTACCGGCAAACGCGGCAAGCCGGCATAGGGCGCCGGACGCCAGGCCAAACGCGCCAACGACGCCGGCCACTGACGCTCGAACAATTGCTGCCAGTCCGCCACCAACGGCCCGGCGATGGCCACCATCACCTCATGCCAGGCATGGCTGTTGTCCTGGGGCTGCCAGAACTCATCGGTGGCACCGGTGCCACCGACAAACGCCAGTTCGCCATCCACCAGCAGCAGCTTGCGATGATCGCGATACAGGTTACGCATGCCCCGGTGCCAGCCCAACGGGTTGTAAAAGCGCAGCTGCACCCCGGCGGCCAGGAGCTGGGCGCGCTGTGCCGCCGGCAAGCCGAGGCTGCCAAAACCGTCCAGCAGGCAACGCACCTGCACCCCGCGCAGGGCCGCCAGGCACAGCTGGTCGACCAGTTGCGTGGCGCAATTGCCGGCCGTCACCAGATACAGCTCCAGCTCCACCTGACGCTGGGCACCGGCAATGGCGGCAAACATGCGCGGGAAGAACTGCGGACCGTCGAGCAGCAGCTCGAAGCGGTTACCGCTGCGCCAGGGAAAGATCATCAGCGGGCATTGAAGATCAGCACCGCGCTGACCGGCACCGCCAGGCTGATGGCCGGCAAGCCCGCCAGGGCGCGCAGGCTTTCCAGGCCCTCGGCCAGGCCAAAGTCAGCGGCATTCAGCACCAGCGGCGCCAGGGTCACGACTTGAAAGCGCCGGTCGTCCAGCCGGGTCACCAGCAGTTCACTGCGGTACTCCTGCTGATGGCCGTGCAGATTCACCAGCAGCGGCAAGCGCAGCTCCAGTTGGGCGCCAGGCGCCAGGGCTACCAGGGGGGCAAAATCCAGCTGAGCGCTGATCTCGGCCTCGGCAAAGCGGGCGATCTCGAACAGCTGCTTACGCACCCGTTCATCACGCAGGGGGATGCCGGTTTCCACGGTTTCCAGCTCCACCTGCAGGCGCACCTTGCCGTCATCCTCGACGCTGCCGCGTAAGCCACGGAAACGGTTGACCTCGGTGATATGGGTGGCCTTGGTGGAGATAAACGAAAGCCGCGAGGACTCATTGTCCAGCTGCCAGTCGGCATGCACCGGCAAGGCCGCGCAGGCGGCCAGGAGGAAGGCGGATAGTTTCAACATGGGGCATTCTCGCAAGGCAAACTCAGGCGCCACCATAGCCGCCCGCGCCAGCCTTGCAAACCCCGCCGCCAAGCTGCCCTCGCGGACTTACAACTTCAAGGCGCGGGCTGCAGCTGACAACCCTGACGCGTGCTGAGCCAGACCGCCGTATTCGTGCGCCCAAGGCCACTGACGCTGACCTGTTTGTGCGCAACATCATCGACAAAGCGGCTGGTGGGCACGTACTGCTTGACGTAGGCCAGGCAGTAATCTGCCGGGTTATCCATGACGTAACGGCACGAGCAGTATTCCTTGGCGGTGTAAGCACTGATGATGTCCGGAAACGCCGACAGAGCCGTGCGCTTGGACCAGCCCAGGGCCAGCAGAACGATCACCAGCAACAGCAACAAACTGGTGAATGGGCGACGCTTAATCAGGCTAAGGCTCATTGCGCCACCTCCGGACTAAAAGCGAGCAGCGCCCGCTTGAGCAATTCATTGTGCTGATAGCTTTTGTCGCGATCATCGGCATACCGCACGATCACCAGGCCCTCGCTGGGCAGCACATACAAGGCCTGCCCCCAATGACCAAGGGCGGCAAAGCTGTCGGCTGGTGCGTCGGCCCAGGGCTTGGCGGCGCCAGCAACAGCCTGGTTCAACCACCAGTGACCACCGGGCACGGCTTCACCGGGCAGCGGTTGATAGGCGGCAAAGGCCGTGCGGTTGAACTCGACCCAGGCCTTGGGCAACAACTGGCGCTCGCCCCAGCGGCCGTCGCGCTGCATCAGCAGGCCGACGCGGGCCAGGTCACGGGCGGTCATATAGGCATAGGAAGAGCCTACAAAGGTGCCGCTGGCATCGGTTTCCCACACCGCCGAGGTAATGCCCAGAGGCTCAAACAAAGCCGTCCAGGGGTAGTCGGCATAAGCCTTTGCACCGACCATGCCCTTTAGCGCCGCCGACAGCACATTGCTGTCGCCACTGGAGTAGCGAAAGCGCGAACCCGGTGTGGCCTCGCCCTGATGACTGGCGACAAAAGCCGGCATGTCCGTACGGCCACGGGTGTAAAGCATGGCCACCACCGAGGAATTCAGCGGCGCGTATTCGTAGTCTTCCTGCCAGTTAAGGCCCGACGCCCAGTTGAACAAATGGCCGAGTTTGACCTCGGGATGGGCGGCGAACGGTGGGTAGTACGTGGCCGCCGCCTCACTCAGCTTGAAGCGCCCTTCGCCATAGGCAACGCCGAGGGTCGCCGCCAGCAGGCTCTTGCTCACCGACCAGGTCAGGTGCGGGGTGCTGGCCTTGGTCGGCCCGGCGTAGCGCTCGTAAATAATCTGCCCGTCACGGATCACCAGCAGCGCATCGGTGCGAATGCCCTGGCGGCTGACATCATCGCGGGGCGGGAAGGCATATGCGCTGAACGCCTCAAGCGCGGCACTGCTCGGCGCCTCGGCGCGACTCCAGTCGGCGCCAGGCCAGGTCTCGGCCTGGATCAGCGATGCGGCGCACAAACTGCTGACTAGCAGCAGGCGGCGAAGAATGGCAACGGGCATGGCACAGCCTCTGATTGTTATTCGAGGCCGCACCCTAGCACGTCACTGTGACACCCTTGAATGACCAAACGCGCCAGTGCTACCGAGTGCGTTTCAGCGCCCGCCGGTCATGCTGGCGAGCACCCCATCGCGGCGAATCAGACCGTGATACAGCCCGGCGGCCAGGTGCAACACAATCAGCGCAAACAACAGATAGGCCAGATAACCGTGGGCCAGGCGCAAGCCGGCATAGAGTTGCGGGTCAGGTACCACCAGTGCCGGCAGCGCCCAACCCGCGAGCAGCAGCGGATAACCGGCGGCACCTTGCATGGCCCACCCCACCAGCGGCAGCACAAGCATCAGCCCATACAGCAGAGCATGGCTGCAGCTGGCACCCCACCGCTGCCAGTCGGGTAGATCGGCGGGTAACGGCGGTGGCGCCTGGCGCCAACGCACCAGCAGGCGCAACACCCACAACAGCAAGAGCAAAACACCCAGCGGTTTGTGGATGGCCAGCAGCGTGCTGTGCCAAGCCGACAATGTGCTGAGCATGCCGACGCCGATAAACAGCATGGCCAGCAACAGCACGGCCATCAGCCAATGCAGCAGGCGCGCCGCCGGGGCAAATGAAGATGACTGACGACTCATAGTTGAACTCCACGGGCAGGCTGCGGGGCACCTTCTGCGGTGCGCCGTTTAAAGGACTCGGCATAGGCGGCCGAACGCGCCTGCAGTATCGGATCGGCCGTCGGCTCAATGCCGGCGGGCAGGATCAGGGGATCGAAGTTGATGTCGCGGCAGGCACCCTCCTGCTGACTGACGGCCTGCTCCACCACCAAACTGCCCGCATGCAGTTGCGGGCGGCTGGCAGGCCAGGCCTGGGTGGCATCGGTGAGCGGGTCCGCCGCATCGGCCAGGGTCAGTATCAGCTGCCAACGCACGGGGCCCTGCTGCAGCCGGTCTAGCAACTCTTCTTGCAACAACGCCGGTCCCGTGGCGCCAGCCAGCAACGGCTGCACCGCCGCCTCCGGTTGCAACGCCCAACGCACCGCCTGACGCACACCGGCGGCGTTGATCAGGTAGAAGGCATTGATGCTGTTGTACGTGCTGTTGGCGAAACTCGACGTCGGTTTGTGCTGCTGCGCCCACTGGCGAAAGGCTGCGCTCTCCGGATGTGCGGCAAAAAACGCCTGCATGCGTGCCGGGTCGGGTTTGCCGGTGGCGGGGTCAGCACGCATCGCCTGGACCTGCTCAAGAAACGCTTGCGGCGTGGCCACCGCCAGCACGGGTGGGGTGTTCATCGCCATCCGCCATTGCTGGCCGTCGGCTTGTTCCAGCAGCAATGCCAGGCTGCGCACCGGCACGCTGGTATCACCGGCATGGGGGTTGGCACCGCCAATCGACAAACGTCCGGTAACCGCCACTCGCCCCGGCGCGAACAGCGCCGCCGTCGACAACGCTTGGGCCCGGCCATTGCCCTCAAAGTAGCCGCTGACACACAAGCCTTTGGCATGGGCGCGTCGATAGCCTGGGTACAACCCAGCATTGGCTTCGATCTGATCGACCAGCCGGCGCGGGCTCAGGCGCTGCGGATCGAGCCAGCCGCCAGCGGCAATAAAGCTGGCGACCAGCGCGCCTATGCACACGCCAATCAGTGACCAGCGCCAGATCAAGGTCGATGGGGGCATTGCGGGGCTACTCATGAATCAGGCTCCAGGGCCACTCGGCCAAGTCAGTGAGGCGGTGAGACGCAGCAACGCGGGTTTTATTCCGTCACGCGGGAATAAATCTTCCGCGCGTGCGTCACACTCTCACTGACGCCCAGGCCACGCTGGCCAAACGGCGTCGCCACCCATCCGAGACCCGCATGATTGATGACCAGCAACTGCGCGAACTGCTACCACGCCTGCGCCGCTTTGCCTTGTCGCTAAGCCGCCAGCCGGCCTGTGCCGATGATCTGGTGCAGGCCACCTTGGAGCGTGCGCTGTCGCGCTGGGGCAGCAAACGAGCGGATAGCGATCTGCGCGCCTGGCTGTTCAGCATTCTCTATCGACAATTTCTCGACACTCAGCGCCGAGCCAAACGCCATGCCCGGCTGCTGGCACTGTTTGGCCGCGAAGATGCAAGCGCACCTTCGCCGGAACAACACTGGGAAGCCCACGCCACCTTGCAGGCCTTCAACCAGTTGCCCGACGAGCAACGCGCTCTGTTGCTGCTGGTGAGTGTCGAAGGCTTGAGTTATCAGCAAACCGCCGACACCCTGGGCATCCCGATCGGCACCGTGATGTCGCGCCTATCCCGGGCACGCCAGGCGCTGCGCGACCTGAGTGGTGATACCCGGCCTCGACCCGCCATGCGGAGACTTAAATGAACCCGTTCAAGCCCAACAGCGAACTGCTGCACGCTTACCTTGACCAGCAACTGGACGAGCCCACCCGCCTGGCAGTGGAGGCCTATCTGGCCAGTCACCCGGATGCTGCCGCGCAAGTGGCCGGTTGGCGCCAGGACGCCCAGCACTTGCGCGCGGCCCTGGCCAATCTGGACCCGCTGACCAGCAACCCGCAACTCGACCCGCTGGCCATTCGTCGGCGTCGCCGCCAGGGCCAGCAACGCCTGCTGGCGACAGCCGCGGCCCTGCTGCTAGCGGTCGGTATTGGTAGCGTTGGCGGCTGGCAGGCACGCAGCCAGAATCTGCTGGCGGCCAATCCACCGATGCAGGATGCCCTGGAAGCTCACCGCCTGTTCGCCCTCACCCCGGATCAGGTGGTCGATCTGCAACCGCGCGACACGGCGGCCCTGCAGGGCTGGCTCGACCAGCGCTTCAGCCATGCGTCGCGCCTACCGGACTTGCAGTCCTATGGCCTACATGCCGTGGGCGCCCGGCTGCTGACCACCGAACAGGGACCGGCGGCGTTGCTGTTGTTCGAGGACGCCCAAGGGCAGCGTACCAGCCTGTACCTGCGCTCCCCCGGCAGCCTGTATGCGCAGATGCCCAGCGGCGCCCGCGAGGACGGTGAGTTGCAAGCCCGTTATTGGTCTCAAGCCGGCTACAACTATGCGCTGGTCAGCCACCGCGACGACCCGCACAGCGCACCGTTGCAAAAAGCCCTGCGTCTGTAGCCGCTGGCGCCGTCAGTACGCCAGGTGCAAGGCCTGCAGGGCTTTTTCCAGGCGCTTGGCACGCGCACCAGCGGCGATATTCAGCAGGTTGTGATCGCGCTGCCAGAGTGCAGCCCAGCCGGCTGGGCCGGCGGCGAAGGCCGCGGCCAGCTCGGTTTGTAAACCATCGAACTGGGCGAACAGCCCCCCCAACAAAACATGACTGGCCGCCGCCCGCGGGCATTGCCGGGCCTGCTCGGCACAACCCGCCAACAGGCTGCTCAGGCGCAGCAGCAAACCCTGGGGCCAGCCGCTGTCCAGGCCGACGCCGTACAGCCAGGCCGTGACCGCCGCCAGCACATGCAGGTCTTCGATGCTGCGAAACGGCTTCACATAGGCATCCCAGCCGTCGCCGGCCAGCCGTTCGCACGTGGCCTGCTCCAGGTGCAAGCGTGCATGGCCGATATCCGGCATCAGCGGCAGGCTCGGCAGCGGCTCGATGCGCACGCCCGGCGCGCCGCTGTAAACCACGCACAGCGACAGGTGGGGTGACGCGCCCGGCGCCTCATCACGGGCGGCCACCAGTAGCCAGTCGGCCGCTTCGGCAGCGGTAACAAAGTCCTTGCGCCCGCTTAACTGCAAATCCGTCAGGCGCGTCTGCATATCCGCCGGGCGGGTGCTCCTGTTCTCTGTCACGCACAGCGCCCCCAAGCTGGCCGGCGCCGACGGCCAGAGCGCGCGCAAGGCGCCCTGATAACCAGCAAGAAACGCCAGCCCCGGCGTTGCCGCCAGGCGTCCGCCGAGCATGGCCAACTCCAGCGGCGCCACCTCACCGGTACGCAGTTGCAACGCCGCAAACCAGTCCTCCAAAGGCAGGGCCGGCAGGCGTTCGGCGGGGCTGAGCAGGGTGGACCAGAACATGGGGAACTCCTTGGAAGTTGTCACGCAAGCATCACTGCAGTGTCACGGCACTGACATTCGTTCTACCTAGCCTGAGCTTGCACAACAAAGTCGACAGACCGCAACCCCTGCCAGGCTGCTTCATGGAGGCGACACAATGAGCACCACTGCCCGCACCCGCACTGCCAGTCCCGAACGCCGCCTACAGGCCGAACGCCTGCTCGGCACCCGCGCCCTGGAGGAAGCCCAGGCCCTGCGCTTTCAAGTGTTCAGCCAGGAGTTCGACGCCAAACTAAAAGGTGCCGAACTAGGCCTGGACCGTGACGACTACGACCCGCACTGCCGGCACATCGGCGTACGCGACCTCAACAGCGGCAAGCTGGTGGCCACCACCCGCCTGCTCGACCGCCAGGCCGCCGCGCGCATGGGACGCTTCTACAGCGAAGAAGAATTCAGCCTGCATGGCCTGCCCAACCTCGAAGGCCCACTGCTGGAGATCGGCCGTACCTGCGTCGATCCGGCCTACCGTAACGGCGGCACCATCGCCGTGCTCTGGGGCGAACTGGCCGAGGTGCTCAACGAGGGCGCCTATCGCTACCTGATGGGCTGCGCCAGCATCCCCATGCAGGACGGCGGCATCCAGGCCCAGGCGATCATGCAGCGTCTGCGTGAACGCTACCTGTGCAACCAGCACCTGCGCGCCGAACCGAAAACCCCGCTGCCGCCCCTCGATGTGCCGAGCAACGTGATCGCCGAACTGCCGCCGCTGCTCAAGGCCTATATGCGCCTGGGTGCGAAGATCTGCGGCGAGCCGTGCTGGGACAAGGACTTTCCAGGTGGCTGACGTGTTTATCCTGCTCAAGCGCGACGAGCTGTGCCCGCGCTACGCCCGGCACTTCAAGGCCGCCGTATGATGGCCCACCTGCGCCTGCTCGGGCGCAGCCTGCTGCTACTGCTGTGGCTGAGCGCCAGCCTGCTACTGGCCGGCGCCCTCAAACTGCTGCAAGTGCTCAGTCGCCACCCCGCCGAACACCTGCGCCAACGCCTGAGCCGTCTGTGCCTGAGCTGGCTGGTGCGCTGCCTGCCAATGCGCGTGCAGGTGCACGGCCAACTGCCTGGGCAGACGGCCCTGTGGCTGAGCAACCATGTGTCCTGGTGCGACATTCCCCTGCTCGGCGCCCTGCAACCGCTGACCTTTTTGTCCAAAGCCGAAGTGCGCGCCTGGCCCCTGGCCGGCTGGCTGGCGGCGCAGGCCGGTACCCTGTTTATCCAGCGTGGCGCGGGCGACAGCAACGACATCGGTGCGCAGATCGGCCAGCAATTGCAGGAAGATCGCGCACTGTTGCTGTTCCCCGAAGGCACCACCACCGACGGCCAGAGCCTGCGCACCTTTCACGGCCGCCTGCTGAGTGGCGTGATCGAGCAGCAACGCGCCGTGCAACCGGTGGCCATCCGCTACTGGCGCGACGGCGCGGTCGATCTGCAAGCGGCGTTTATCGGCGACGACGATCTGCTCAGTCACCTGCGCCGACTGCTCAGCGCGCCGGCCGCCGAGGTGGAAATCCATCTGCTGCCGCTGCTGTTGCCGCTGCCAGAGGAGAACCGCAACCAGTTGGCGCGCCGTGCTCAGCACTGCGTTAGCGACTGCCTGGAGCGGTTGCGCGCCCCCAACGCCGAGCCCCAGGCCAGCGCACTGACATCCTGAACCGCGTCAATAGCCGGGCGACTGAGCTAACCTTTGCCGCATATCAAGGCCGCCACCCGTGCGGCCCAACTATGCTGAAAGCACAGGCTTAACCGTCGTTGCCCGGTCCGGTTCAAGGAGCATTTGCATGTCACAGTCCCCGCTTTCCCAGCAGTCCCCATCCGTCAAACTCCGCGGCGTCAACCTTGGTGGCTGGTTGGTGCTGGAGAAATGGATGACCCCCAGTGTATTCGAGGGCTTGCAGGCCACCGATGAAACCACCTGGTGTGCCGAACTGGGCGCCGCCGCCACGCAGCGCTTGCAGCAGCACTGGAACACGTTCATCACCCGCGAGGATTTTGTCTGGCTGCACGAGCGCGGCATCAACGCCGTGCGCATCCCGGTCGGCCATTGGATCTTCGGCGCCGACTATCCGTACCACCGCAGCTACGGCGAGCACCGCTACCCCTTCGTCGAAGGCGGCCTGGCAGTGCTTGACCGCGCCTTCGCCTGGGCCAAAGAGCTGGGGCTGAAAATCGTCCTCGACCTGCACGCCGCCCCCGGCTGCCAGAACGGTTTCGATAACGGCGGAATCAAGGATGTCTGCGAATGGCACACCCAGACCGACTACCGCGAACACTCGCTGAGCGTGCTCGAGCGCCTGGCCGAGCGCTACCACGCCGAACCGGCTCTGCATGCCATCGAAGTGCTCAACGAGCCGCGCTGGGACGTGCCCACCGACTACCTGAAAAGCTACAACGTCGACGCCTACCGGCGGATTCGCCAGCACTGCCCGGCGGACAAAGTCAGCGTGGTATTCCACGACGGCTTCCGCTCGTTCGAGGAATACCTGGGCTTTATGCAGACGCCGGAATTTGTCAACGTGGTGTTCGACCTGCACCGCTACCAGTGCTTCGAGCGCGGCGATATCGACAGCGACATCTACACCCATATCCACAAGGCCAGCGGCCAGTGGAAGAGCGAAGCCGATGCCATCATCAACCAACTGGGCCTGCCGGCCTATTGCGGCGAATGGAGCCTGGGCCTGGACTTGAAAGTGGTGTCGCTGTGGGCCGACGGGCCGTTCAACCATGCCCTCGAACACATGGATCAGTTCCAGCAGGACACCGCCTACCGCGGCTATGCCGCCGCCCAGCTGCTGACTTTCGAGAAATACCTGGGCTGGTTCTTCTGGAGCTACAAGACCGAAACCACCCCGGCCTGGTGCTTCCGCGAATGCGTCAACCGCGGCTGGCTGCCGGCTAATTTCAGCTAGACCGGCATGCTCTGCGTAGGATGGCGTGGAGCGCAGCGATACCCATCACGCGCTTGATCCGCAACGAAGAGTTGATGGGTATCGCAGGCTCAACCCATCCTACGGCCCTAGGTTTGCATCACCTGGATAGGAAGGCGCCTGCAAAATCCGTGGGAGCGGTCTTGACCGCGAAGCCTTTAAACGCGACATCGGCGCGACCTATCGCGGTCAAGACCGCTCCCACAAGAGCCCGGAAGACTCCGGGCTACGCCGCGCCATTGCCTTGACTTGACTTGATTGGCCTTAGAGACGTAGCCCGGATGCAATCCGGGAGCGAATTGAGAGGGAATGCACCACCCGGATTTTATCCGGGCTACGTAGCGCCATTACCTTGGCTTGATTGGCCTTAGCCAGGGACCTTCAGCGCACAGCTCGGCGTGCTGCAGCTGAGGAACTTGTCCTCGGCCGGGCGGTTGAGCACCAGCTTGCGCTGATAGTGACGATCCAGACCGCCGTGAAAACTGATGGTCAGCAGGCTGGCGTTGGGCAACTCGCGCTGCAGCATGTCCATCATGCAATCCTCGCCCTTGGGGTCGAAGGCATCGGTGGCTTCCTCAATAAACACCCAGGCCGGTTGCTGCAGAAACAGCCGTGCCATCCCCAGGCGTTGCTGGGCGCGCAGCGGCAGCACCCGATCCCAGCTATCCACATCAGCCAACCGCGGCGCCAGCCAAGCCAACCCGGCGCACTCCAGGGCATGGTGCATGGCCTTGGCGCTGAAGTTATCAGCGGCATAGGGATAGCTGAGCACCGACTGCAAACTGGCCAGCGGCAGGAACGGCCGTTGCGGCAAGAAGCTGATCTGCGCTCCTGCGGGCAACCAGACCTCACCATGGCCCCAGGGCCAGAGGCCAGCCACCACTTTGAACAGGCTGATGGTGACGGTGGGGTCGCCGGCGATCAGCACCCGTTCGCCGCGGTGGATGGTGGCATTCAGGTCTTCGATCAGCACCTGGCCGTCCGGATTGGCGATGCACAGGTCACGCAGCACCAGCTCGGACTGATTCGACTGCAGCACGCTGATCCGGTGTTCCTGCGGCTCGGCCGCCTGCTCGTCGAGCACCTGCATGTCGTTGTACAGACTCAGCACCCGCTGCACCGAGGCGCGGCAATGGGCCAGCTCGCCAAGGTTATCGATCGGCCAGGACAGCGCCGAGGTCAGCTTCTGAAACGCCTGCGCCGCCTGCATCAGGATGCCCAGGGTCATGCTGCCGGCGATGTACTGCGGCGCCATCAGCAGGATCGGGAACACGGGCAGCAGCGCGCCATAGCCCGAGGAGAACGCCATGATGCCCAGGTAAGCAACAGTTTGACGGTTCCAGCGCTGGCCCAACTCGGCAAAGAAATTGGCCGCATTACGCCGCTCCATACCTTCGCCGCGCATCAGGGCAATGGACTCGGAATTGGAACGGGAATGGCCCAGGCCAAAGCGGAAGTTGGCCTCCGCCGTTTGCAGCTTGTTGGTGGACCTGACCAGAGGGCGTCCTAGCAGCAGGCCGAACAAAGTGCCGGCACCGGCGTAAGCGAACGCCAGGATCACCATGTAACCGGGCACAAGCCAAACGGTGCCGGGCACATAAGCGCTACCGGTGAGCGTCAGGAGAATGTCGATAAAGCTACCAAACACCAGCAGTGAATAGACCAGCGAATGGGCCAGGCCCACGGTGCTCTCGGTGGCGATGCGGATGTCTTCGGCAATCCGCCCGTCGGGGTTGTCGTGCTCACCGCCGATCAGCTGCAACTGGTAGTGGTGCCCCTGAGCCATCCAGCGGTCGAGGACCTTTTCCGTCAACCAGCGCCGCCAGTCCAGCTGCAGCCAGCGCTTGACGTGCATGTGCAGGGCCGTCACCGCCATGGTCAGCAGGAAGATCAGCACGAAGGTGCCGATCTGCACCAACAAGGCATTCAGCGACTTGTCTTCCAGGGCATCGAACAGCGCCCGGCTCCAGTAACTCATCCAGATCGCCAGACCGACCTGGGCCAAGGTGAAGAGCAGCAACAAGGCGGTATAGCCGCGCACCCGCCACTTGTCCGCCGAATTCCAATACGGCGCCACCAGCCGCAGAAACTGCCAGGACAGGCGCCGGGCCGGCAACAGCGGGGGTAGCTCGGTCATAGCCCGCCCTCAGCCTGTTCAGGCTGCGCCCGGCACAGCTGCGCCGCCAAGGTCGCGGCGCCATGCAGGCCCAGTTGCTCGTTAAGCACCACATGCAAGGGCATGCGCTGCAACAGTTCGCGCATCGGCGGCTTGTCGCTAAAGGCCTGCAGCACCTCGGGTTGCTGCAGGAAAGCGAGCATCTTCGGCGCAATGCCACCACTCAGATAGACGCCGCCCTGGGCCAGGCCGAGCAAGGCCAGGTTGCCGGCACAGGCGGCGAAGATGCGCGCGAACAAGGCCAGGCTGGCGCAGGCCAACGGCTCACCCTGCTCCGCCGCCTGAGAGATTTCACGCGCATCGGGACCGCTGCCCAGCAACACGCCGCGCCCGCCCAGAAAGCCATGGATGCGCTCAAGACCATGACCGGACAGCAACAACTCCTGGCTGGCGCGACCGTAGGCCTGCTGCAAGACTGCACAGAGCGCCAGTTGCTGTTCATCCACGGGGGCAAAATCGGCCAGGCCGCCCTGGCTCGGCAGCACCTGCCAGTGCTCACCGCAACGCACCAGCAAGGCCATACCCAGACCTGTACCGGCGCCGAGCAGCGCCCGCACGCCGCTAGCCTGGGGCTGGCCGGCCTGCAGAGTGCAGAGGTCGCTGGCAGGTAAACTGTCCAGGCCATAGGCCTGCGCGGCGAAATCATTGAGCAGGTGTACCTGGGCGATGCCGAAGTGCGCAGCAAGCTCGCGGGCATCCAGCCTCCAGGGCAGGTTGGTCATGCACACGCGCTGTTCACTGACCGGCCCAGCCACGGCTATACAGGCCACACTCGGCCGCTCGGTGCCGAGGAACAGCTGCACGATGGCCTCAAGCCCAGGGTAGTCGGCACCGACAAAGCGCTGCTCGCGCAACACCCGCCAGCCTGTAGCGCTGGGTTCGGCAAGCAACAAGCGGGTATAGGTGCCGCCAATATCGGCTGCGAGAAAACTCATCAAGGCCCCTGCTCTGAACTGACGGGCAACGCCCGCCGATAACTACAGTTTGTGCCACAGATGCTAGGGTCTGTTGCCGTTTCATCGCAAGCCGCGTTGCGGCGCGCTTAAGCGCCGGGCAGGTTTGCCAGGGCGCTCTCGACCGCTTCGATCAGGGCCGGATCTTCCAGGGTCGTGCGTGGGGAAAACCGCGCTAGCACACGACCATCCGGGCCGACGAGAAACTTCTCGAAATTCCAGGTGATGTCGCCGGGAAACTCCGCACCCTCCCCCGCCAGCAGCCGGTACAACGGGTGACGGCCGGGGCCGTTGACCTCCAGCTTGCTGCTCAACGGAAAGCTAACGCCATAGGTGAGGCTGCAGAACTGGCGGATATCGGCCTCGGTACCCGGCTCCTGCCCGGCAAACTGGTTGCACGGCAAGCCCAGCACATGAAAGCCCTGAGCCCGATAATGCTGATAGAGATTCTCCAGCCCAGCATATTGCGGGGTCAGGCCACACTTTGAAGCCACATTGACCACCAGCACCACCTGCCCGGCAAAGGGTGCCAGCGGCAGTTCCTGACCATCAAGCCCGGTCAGCGTAAGGTCGTGAAAGGCGCTCATAGATACAGTCTCCAAAATCCTTGGCGGACAAAAAAGGCGCCCGTAGGCGCCTTCCAGTACAACTTAACCTGACGTTTGAGCAGTCTAGCAGTTGCTCAATCAGTGGTGATGACCACCTTCACCATGGATGTGACCATGGGCCAGTTCTTCGGCGCTGGCGTCACGCACGGCGACGATTTTTACCGCGAAGGTCAGGCGCTGGCCAGCCAGTGGGTGGTTGCCGTCAACGATCACGTCGTCGCCGTCCAGGTCACGGATGGTAACGATCTGCATGCCGCCGTCCGGGCCGGAGGCGTGGAACTGCATGCCCACTTCCAGCTCATCAACGCCTTCGAACATGTCACGACCCAGGGTCGCTACCAGCTCAGCGCTGTATTCGCCGTAGGCGTCTTCAGGCTCAACGGTCACGGTCAGTTCGGTGCCGATTTCTTTGCCCAGCAGGGCTTTTTCCAGACCGACGATGATGTTGCCTGCACCGTGCAGGTAGACCAACGGCGCGCCGCCGGCGGAGCTATCGATCACCTCACCGGCGTCGTTGGTCAGGGTATAGTCGATAGAGACAGCCTTGTTGGCGGCGATCAGCATGGGGCGAGACCTTTTGCGAAAGAATAAAGAACGGACAAGTTTAACCAAGGCCTCGCCCGAAAGCGAACCGAGCCCGGACAAACGGGACCAGGCGGCACTGCTGCTTGATTTTCGTCAGGACGACGAAGGCCACTGGGTGGCACTCTTGTCCTGCGGCCATACTCAACATCTGCGCCATCAACCACCCTGGCAAAATCGCCCCTGGGTCGTTGATCCGCAACAACGTCATGCTCTACTGGGCCAGCCCTTCCCCTGCGGCTGGTGCGCCCAGCATTCCATCAGCAAGGATCACCGATGACACCCCGGAACATTCTGGTAATCAACTGCGGCAGCTCATCCATCAAGTTTGCCCTGCTGGATCCAGCCCACAGCCATTTCGCCCTCAGCGGCCTGGCCGAGCGCCTGGGCTCGCCTGACGCCGTGTTGCATTGGCAACAGGACGGCCAGAAACACAGCCTGAGCATGCCCGGCGCCGATCACCGCGATGCCTTGGCGCTGTTGCTACCGCGAGTCGAGTTGGCCGCGAACGGCCGACTGCTCGGCATTGGCCACCGAGTGGTGCATGGTGGCGAACACTTTACCCAGGCCAGCCGTATCGACAGCGCCAGCCTGGCGGCCATCCGCAGCACCGCACCGCTGGCACCCCTGCACAACCCGGCCAATCTACTGGGTATCGAAGCGGCCCTGGGCCTGTTTCCCGAACTGCCGCAAGTCGCGGTATTCGACACCGCGTTCCACCAGAGCCTGCCGGAACACGCCTACCGCTATGCCCTGCCGGAGGTGCTGTACCGCGAGCACGGCGTGCGCCGCTACGGCTTTCACGGCACCAGCCACCGCTACGTCAGTCAGCGCGCCGCCGAGCTCAGCGGCCTCAACCCAGCCAACAGCAGTTGGCTATCGGCCCACCTGGGCAACGGCTGTTCGACCTGCGCCATCGTCAACGGCCAGAGCCGCGACACCAGCATGGGCCTGACACCGCTGGAAGGCCTGGCAATGGGCACCCGCAGCGGCGACATTGACCCCAACCTGTTCGGCCACCTGGCCCGTACCCTGGGCTGGAGCCTGGAGCAGACCGAACACATGCTTAACCACGACAGCGGCCTGCTCGGCCTGTCCGGGCTGTCCAACGACATGCGCAGCCTAGAGCAGGCCAGCGCCAGCGGCCATCCCGGCGCCACCCTGGCAATCGAGGTGTTCTGCTATCGCCTGGCCAAATCCCTGGCCGCCATGAGTTGCGCCCTGCCGCAGCTGGACGGGGTGATTTTCACCGGTGGCATCGGTGAGAACTCGGCCCTGGTGCGCAGCAAGACCCTGGCCCACCTGCGCCTGCTCAACCTGTACCTGGATGACAGCGCCAACGCCCGCTGCGTGCGTGGCGAGAGCGGCGCCATCCAGCGCGAGGGCCATCCCCGCGTGCTGGTCATCGCCACCAATGAAGAGCGGCAGATCGCCCTCGACACCCTTGCGTTGCTGAACTGAGAGCTGACATGCATACCTTTTTCGTTGTCCCCACCGGTTTTGGCGTCGGCCTCACCTCCATCAGCCTGGGCCTGGTTCGCGCCTTGGAGTTAGCCGGCCTGAAAGTCGGCTTCTGCAAGCCAATTGCCCAATTGCACCCCGGCGACACCGGCCCGGAGCGCTCCAGCGAGCTGATCGCGCGCACCCACGGGCTGAAATCACCCACACCGCTGGACCAGGCCTATGTCGAACGGCGCCTCGGTGATGGCCAGCTGGACGAGCTGCTGGAAGACATCATCAGCCTCTACCAGCAGGCCGCCGAAGGCCACGATGTGGTGATCGTCGAAGGCATGGTGCAGAACCGCCACGCCAGCTATGCCGGCCAAATCAACCTGCACCTGGCCAAGAGCCTGGATGCCGAGGTGATTCTGGTGTCGTCGGCCGAATCGGAAAGCCTCAGCGAGCTGTTTGATCGCCTGGAAATCCAGATGCAGATGTTTGGCGGGCCGAAAGCGCCGAAGGTGCTTGGGGTGATCCTCAACAAGGTGCGCAACCCCGACGCCGTGGTCGACTTCAGTAAGCGCCTGGAAGAACTCGGCCACATGCAGGGCAACACCGATGTGCGCCTGCTCGGCAGCATTCCCTGGCAGAGCCAGCTGAATGCCCCGCGCACCCGTGATGTGGCCGACCTGCTGGGCGCCCATGTGCTGAATGCCGGCGATTATGAAAAACGCCGCGTGCAGCAGATTATTCTCTGCGCCCGCGCCGTGCCCAACAGCGTCCACCTGCTCAAGCCCGGCGTGCTGGTGGTCACCCCCGGCGATCGCGACGACATCATCCTCGCCGCCAGCCTGGCCAGCATGAACGGCATTCCGCTGGCCGGCCTGTTGCTGTGCAGCGACTTTGCCCCCGACCCGCGCATCATGGAGCTCTGCCAGGGCGCCCTGAAGGCCGGCCTGCCGGTGCTGACAGTGGCCACCAGCTCCTATGACACCGCCACCAACCTCAACCGCATGAACAAGGAAATCCCCATCGATGACCGCGAGCGCGCGGAGTTGGTGACCGAATTCGTCGCCAGCCACATCGACCACGAATGGTTGCGCCAGCGTTGCGGCAGCGTGCGCGAACGGCACCTGTCACCGGCGGCGTTCCGTTATCAACTGGTCAAGCAGGCTCAGGCAGCGAACAAACGCATCGTCCTGCCGGAAGGCAGCGAGCCGCGCACCGTGCAGGCCGCAGCCATCTGCCAGGCCCGCGGCATTGCCCGCTGCGTGCTGCTGGCCAAACCCGCGGAAGTGCAGGCCGTGGCCCAGGCCCTGGGCATCGAGTTGCCGGCCGGGCTGGAGATCATCGACCCGGATCTCGTCCGCGAAGACTATGTCGCGCCCATGGTCGAGCTGCGCAAAGGCAAAAACCTCAACGCACCAATGGCCGAGCAGCAACTGGAAGACCCGGTGGTGCTCGGCACCATGATGCTGGCCCTGGATCAGGTCGACGGCCTGGTCTCCGGCGCCATCCACACCACCGCCAATACCATCCGCCCGGCCCTGCAGCTGATCAAGACCGCGCCGGGCTACCAACTGGTGTCGTCGGTGTTCTTTATGCTCCTGCCCGACCAGGTGGTGGTCTACGGCGATTGCGCGGTCAATCCCGATCCAAATGCCGCCGAGCTGGCGGAAATTGCCCTGCAGAGCGCCGCCTCGGCCAGCGCCTTCGGCATTGAGCCGCGGGTGGCGATGATCAGCTACTCCACCGGCGACTCGGGCAGCGGTGATGAAGTGGAGAAAGTCCGCGAAGCCACGCGCCTGGCGCGCGCCCAGCAACCTGAACTGCTGCTGGATGGCCCGTTGCAGTACGACGCCGCCGCAATCGACAGTGTCGGCAAGCAGAAAGCGCCCAACAGCCTGGTGGCCGGCCGCGCCACGGTGTTTATCTTCCCCGACCTGAACACCGGCAACACCACCTATAAAGCGGTACAACGCAGTGCCGATTGCGTCAGCGTCGGGCCGATGCTGCAGGGGCTGCGCAAGCCGGTGAATGACTTGTCCCGCGGCGCGCTGGTGGACGATATCGTCTACACCATCGCCCTGACCGCCATCCAGGCCGCCAATCTACCGGGAAAAACCAACTAACCGAGGCTATAAGGCGGGCATTCGCGCCAATCTCGCGCATCCAGCCAAGCGCTTGGCTTGCACTTCAGTGCACAAGCGTTAACCTGTGCGTCGATCAATCGCGCTGCGGCCCTCCGCAGCGCCCCATGAACCACTCCAGGGCGCTGCGGCGCCGCTGTTTCGGAGGCTGTAACTGCATGCTGCGTTTTCTTCCGGCCCCTCTGCGGGGCGTGCTCGCTGGCCTGATTCTGTTGGTCAATACTCTGATTTTCTGCTGGCCGCTGTTTATCGGCGCCCTGCTCAAGGCCGCCCTGCCGTTTGCTGGCGCCCAGCGCAGCATCAACTACTGGGTGCATGCCTGCGCGCAAACCTGGATCGCCGTGAATAAGGGCTGGATGGACCTGGTGCAGCCGATCCAGTGGGATGTGCAAGGCCTGGAAAGTGTCGACATGCACCACTCCTACCTGGTCACCAGCAACCACCAGAGCTGGGTCGACATCCTGATCCTGCAATACCAACTCAATCGCAAAGCGCCGTTTCTCAAGTTCTTCCTCAAGCAGGAGTTGATCTGGGTGCCGGTGATCGGCCTGTGCTGGTGGGCGCTGGAATTCCCCTTTATGAAGCGCTTCAGCAAGGAATACCTGGCCAAGCACCCGGAGAAACGCGGCCAGGACATGATCACCACGCGCAAGGCCTGCGAGCGCTACAAGATCAACCCGGTGTCAGTGTTCAACTTCCTCGAAGGCACCCGCCTGACGCCCGCCAAACAGGCGCAGCAGAACTCGCCGTTCAAGTACCTGCTCAAGCCCAAGGCCGGTGGCATCGCCTTCGTGCTGGACGCCATGGGCGAACAGCTGGCCTCATTGCTCAACGTGACCATCCATTACCCCAACGGCACGCCGACCTTCGTCGACCTGCTGTGCGGGCGCCTGCAGCGAGTGGTGGTGCGTTTCGAACAAGTGGAAATCCCGGCCCAGTTTATCGGCAAGAACTACGACGGTGACGAGGCCTACCGCCTGGCCTTCCAGCAATGGGTCAACCAGTTGTGGGAAGACAAGGACGCCGAACTCGAACGTCTGCATCAGCAGTTCCCGCCGACTGCACAGCGCTAATCACCGGCCAAAAAAAGCCCCGCACTGCGGGGCTTTTTTTGGCCTGCGTAGTCGCAGATTTAACGGCCCGGTGCGGCCGCCAGAATCAGCTGTTTCATCTCCGCCACGGCCGCCTTGAAGCCGACAAACAGGGCATGGGCCACCACCGCATGGCCGATGTTCAGCTCGTTGATGCCGGCAATCGCCGCCACGGCTTCGACGTTGTGGTAATGCAGGCCATGGCCGGCATTGACGATCAAACCATGGGCCACGCCGCAAGCGACGCCGTCCCGGATGCGCGCCAGCTCACGGGCTGTGTCTTCCGGGCCCTCGGCGTCGGCATAGCGACCGGTGTGCAGTTCGATGGCCGGCGCGCCGACGCGTTTAGCCGCTTCGATCTGCAGCGGCTCGGCATCGATAAACAGCGACACTTCACAACCGATGCGCGCCAACCGCTCGACCGCCGCACGAATCCGCGCTTCCTGGCCGGCTACATCCAGGCCGCCTTCGGTGGTCAGTTCCTGGCGGGTTTCCGGCACCAGGCAAACGTGGGCCGGGCGAATGCTTTCGGCAAACGCCAGCATCTCTTCGGTCACGCCCATCTCGAAGTTCATCCGCGTCTGCAGCACCTCTTTGAGGACGCGAACATCACGCTCCTGGATATGCCGGCGGTCTTCGCGCAGGTGCACGGTAATGCCATCGGCACCGGCCTCCTCGGCGTCCAAGGCGGCCTTGACCGGGTCAGGATAACGGGTGCCACGGGCCTGGCGCAGGGTGGCGACGTGATCGATGTTGATACCGAGCAGAATGCGAGGGGCGTCAGTCACGGAGAGAGTCCTTAAGGTTGATTCTGGGTGCAGAAAGAAACAGCTCGCGGCTGACCAGCGGCCGGCCACCTAAATGGGGCGCCAAGGCCTGGCGCATCAGCCGTTTGGCCGCGGCCAGCGCGCCGGGCGCGGACCAGTCAGCCTGGGCCATGGCCAGCAGATCGGCGCCGTAAAAAACCCCGGGCTGCAGTTCAAAGACTGCTTCCAGGCCGGCATCGGGGCACAGGCGGTAGAGCGTATCGGCCGTTACCGGCTGGCCGGAGAGGTCCTGATCGAGGGCGAAACCATAGCCCAGATCGTCCAGCAAACGCCACTCGAACGCCCGCAGCAGCGGCTCCAGCGGCCGTCCGGCGGCCAGCGCCAGCAGGGTCGCGGCATAGTGGTCAAAAACATCGGGATGGGGATCTTCGGCGGGCAACAGGCGAATCAGCAACTCATTCAGGTACAGGCCACTGAACAACGCATCGCCGTGCAACAGATTGGGAATCCCGGCGCTTTCCAGGCGGCCAATAGTCTTGAGTTCACCGCGCCCGCGCAGCTCAATCTCCAGCGGTACAAAGGCCCGCGCCAGGCTGCCAGCCTTGCCACGGGCGCCGCGCAACACCGCGCGCAAACGCCCTTGTGGGGTGAGCAAATCGACCAGTGCACTGCTCTCGCGGTAGGCGCGGCTGTGCAGTACGAAGGCCGGCTGCGCGAGAGTGGACATGTCGCGGCTTACGGTTACAGGTCGCCGTAGCCCAGCGAGCGCAGGGCGCGCTCATCGTCGGACCAGCCGCCTTTGACCTTGACCCAGAGGTTGAGCATGACCTTGGAGTCGAACAGCACCTCCATGTCCTTGCGCGCTTCCATGCCGATGCGCTTGATCCGCTCGCCCTTGTCGCCAATGATGATTTTCTTCTGGCCGTCGCGCTCCACCAGGATCAAGGCGTGGATATGCAGGGTGCGGCCCTGCTGCTTGAACTCTTCGATCTCGACGGTGATCTGGTACGGTAGCTCGGCACCCAGCTGACGCATGATCTTCTCGCGCACAAGCTCGGCAGCCAGGAAGCGGCTGGAGCGGTCGGTGATCTGGTCTTCCGGGAAGAAGTGCTCGCTTTCCGGCAGGTTGTTCGCCACCTGCTGCTCCAGCGCCTCAAGGTTGTGCCCGTGCTGGGCCGAAATCGGCACGATGATGGCGTTGGGCAATTGCTGCTGCAGCCATTCCAGGTGCGGCATCAACTCGGATTTGTCTTCGATGCGGTCGGTCTTGTTGATCGCCACGATGACCGGCCCTTGCACATATTGGATGCGCTCGAGAACCATCTGGTCTTCTTCGGTCCAGCGCGTGCGCTCGACCACGAAGATCACCACGTCGACGTCTTTCAACGCCGCCGAAGCGGTTTTGTTCATGTAACGGTTGAGGGCCTTCTCGCCGTTCTTGTGCAGCCCCGGCGTGTCCACATACACCGCCTGCACACTGCCTTCGGTTTTGATGCCGAGCATGTTGTGGCGGGTGGTCTGCGGCTTGCGCGAGGTGATGGCCAGCTTCTGGCCGAGAATATGGTTGAGCAACGTGGACTTGCCCACGTTGGGACGGCCGACGATGGCAACATAGCCACAGCGTGTTGCGGTTGTATCAGTCATGGCCGTTCTCCACCCCCAGGGCAATCAAGGCAGCCGCCGCGGCAACCTGTTCGGCAATGCGGCGGCTGGCTCCCTGACCCCGGGTTTTATCATTCAAAAGGGCAACCTGGCACTCCACCAGAAAACTCCGGCAGTGCGGTTCACCCTGGATGTCCACCACCTCGTACAACGGCAGTTCGGACGCGCGCGACTGCAAGAATTCCTGCAGGCGGGTTTTCGGATCTTTGTTGGTGTCGACCAGGGTCAGACCTTCGATTTCATTGGTCAACCAGGCCAGCACCCGCTCGCGGGCTGCGTCCATGCCGGTGTCCAGGTAGATGGCACCGATCAGGGCTTCGAGGGCATCGGCAAGAATCGATTCACGGCGAAAACCACCGCTTTTCAACTCACCGGAGCCCAGGCGCAAGTACTCACCCAGGTCAAAACCACGGGCCAGAATGGCCAAGGTTTCACCCTTGACCAAACGCGCGCGCAGACGAGACAGCTGACCTTCGCGGGCCTGAGGAAAGCGCTGAAACAGCGCCTCGCCGGCAACGAAGTTGAGAATGGCATCACCGAGAAACTCCAGGCGCTCATTATTACGCCCAGCGAAACTGCGGTGAGTCAGGGCCAGAATCATCAGCTCCTGGTCCTGGAAGGTGTAACCGAGCTGACGCTGCAAACGGTCTAAAGATGCACTCACGGCATGCGCACGCGAAATTCTTGGTCGAAACGTGCCACCAGGTCGAGGTTCTCGATCAGCCCTTCACGCTTCTCGTATTTCAGGTGCACGCGGAACTCGTTGTTGTCGATGGTCACCTTGAGGGCCTTTTCCATGTCCAGGTCGCGAATGCTGTTGACCGACATGCCCTTGCTGACGTGGGAATAGAACTCGCCCACGCTGCGTACTTCAGCTGCTTTGTCAGTTTCCACCGAGGTGATGATTTTTTTCATCGCCATATAGTCGAGGTAATGCGGCACCATCTTGAATACAGCACTGGCGAGGAAGGCCACCACGGCCAACAGCACCATCCAGCTCAGCATCGACATACCTTTCTGCGAACGCGTCAATGTCATGATCGATTTCACTCCAGATTATTGAATGCCCAAGGGGCAGGAAAACTATAGATGGCCCACGCTGCGCAAACAGCGCAAGCCAACGTTTGCTTAGTGGATCAGACCGACGCGGGCAAGGCTCGGCACATTGCGCAATTTCGGATCAGCCCAACTCAACCAGACGGCGAAGGCCTTGCCGACGATGTTCTGGTCCGGAACCATGCCCAGCAGTTCCCGCGGGATGTTCGGGTCGTTCCAGAAACGGCTGTCGTTGGAGTTGTCGCGGTTGTCGCCCATCATGAAGTAGTGGCCTTGCGGCACCTGCCACTCTTGACCAGGCATCATGCGATAACGGTTCATTTCCTTGCGGATCTGGTGCTCGGCGGAACCCAGCTTCTCTTGATAGAGCATGGCGCTGCCAAGGCTACCTGGCTCCTCCGCAATAAACTGCTCCGCAACCGACTGACCGTTGATAAATAGGCGCTTATCTTGGCTGTAACGCACGCTGTCGCCCGGCAAGCCCACTACGCGCTTGATGTAGTTGACGTTGGGGTCACTGGGGTAGCGAAACACCATGACGTCGCCGCGCTGCGGATTGCCGACTTCGATGACCTTGCGGTCGAGCACCGGCAAGCGGATGCCATAGGCAAACTTGTTGACCAGGATAAAGTCGCCGACTTCCAGGGTCGGCTTCATCGAGCCCGACGGAATCTGGAACGGCTCGACCAGAAACGAACGCAGCACCAGCACGATGGCCAGCACCGGAAAGAACGACTTGCCGTATTCAACCAGCAGCGGCTCCTTGTTCAGACGCTCCAGCACCGCCTGATCAGGCTCGCTGACCTGACCGGTGTAGGTGGCGATGGCCGTCTGCCGACGCGGGGCCAGCAGCAACAGATCAAGCAAGGCCAGTACGCCGCAAACGGCAACGGCGATGACCAGCAACAACGGGAAATTTAACGACATAGTCTTCAGCTATCCAGTCTGAGCACTGCCAGGAAGGCTTCCTGTGGAATTTCCACGTTGCCGACCTGCTTCATGCGTTTTTTACCGGCCTTCTGCTTTTCCAGCAGTTTGCGTTTACGGCTGACGTCGCCGCCGTAGCACTTGGCCAACACGTTCTTCCTGAGCGCTTTTACTGTGGTGCGCGCAACAATCTGCCCACCGATGGCGGCCTGGATGGCCACATCGAACATCTGCCGCGGAATCAACTCTTTCATCTTCTCGGTCAACGCGCGACCTTTGTAGTGCGCGTTGTCACGGTGCACGATCAACGCCAGAGCATCGACCTTTTCACCGTTGATCAGCACATCCAGTTTGACCAGATTGGCCGACTGGTAGCGATCGAAGTGGTAATCCAGCGAAGCATAACCACGGCTGGTGGACTTCAGACGGTCGAAGAAGTCCAGCACCACTTCGTTCATCGGCAAGTCATAGGTCACCTGTACCTGAGAGCCGAGGAACAGCATGTCGTGCTGAATGCCGCGCTTCTCGATACACAGGGTGATGACGTTGCCGAGGTGCTCCTGCGGCACGAGGATGTTGGCGCGCACGATAGGTTCGCGCATGTCCTCGATCGACGACAGGTCCGGCAGCTTGGACGGGTTGTCGACGTAGATGGTCTCGCCGGTCTTGAGCAGCAGTTCGAAGATTACTGTCGGCGCCGTGGTGATCAGGTCCAGGTCGTACTCGCGCTCCAGGCGCTCCTGGATGATCTCCATGTGCAGCATGCCGAGGAAGCCACAGCGGAAGCCAAAGCCCAAGGCGTCGGAGCTTTCCGGGGTGTACTGCAGGGACGAGTCGTTCAGCGTCAGCTTCTGCAGGGCTTCGCGGAAGTCTTCGAAGTCGTCGGAGCTGACCGGGAACAGGCCGGCATACACCTGCGGCTGGATGCGTTTGAAGCCTGGCAGCACGTCAACATCGGGGGTCGAACTCAAGGTCAGGGTATCGCCCACTGGCGCACCATGAATGTCCTTGATGCCGGCGATGATAAAGCCCACTTCACCGGCTTTCAGGTCGACGGTCGCGGTGTGCTTGGGGTTGAACACACCCACGCTGTCCACCAGGTGGATCTTGCCGGTGGATTTCACCAGCACCTTGTCGCCCTTCTTGATCCGCCCTTGGCGCACACGCACCAGGGAGACAACCCCCAGGTAGTTGTCGAACCAGGAGTCGATGATCAGCGCTTGCAGCGGCGCTTCGATGTCGCCGGTCGGCGCCGGAATGGTCTGCACCAGGCGTTCAAGCACGTCGTCGACGCCCAGGCCGGTCTTGGCGCTGCAGGTCACGGCGTCGGTGGCATCGATACCGATGATCTTCTCGATCTCTTCCTTGACCCGGTCCGGATCGGCCTGGGGCAGGTCGATCTTGTTCAGCACCGGCATCACTTCGAGGCCCTGCTCGATGGCGGTGTAGCAGTTGGCTACCGACTGCGCTTCTACGCCCTGACCGGCATCCACCACCAGCAGCGCGCCTTCACAGGCGGCCAGGGAGCGGCTGACTTCATAGGTGAAGTCGACGTGGCCTGGGGTATCAATGAAGTTCAGCTGGTAGGTAATGCCGTCTTTGGCCTTGTAGTACAAGGTGACGCTGTGGGCCTTGATGGTGATGCCGCGCTCACGCTCGAGGTCCATGGAGTCCAGGACCTGGGCTTCCATTTCGCGCTCGGCCAGGCCGCCACACATCTGGATAAAGCGGTCAGCCAGGGTCGACTTGCCGTGGTCAATGTGGGCGATGATGGAGAAATTGCGGATATGACTC
>JAXHOM010000005.1:0-46530 GCA_034519305.1 Pseudomonas sp. | reverse complement strand
GCCGCGGTTAAGGCGCGCCGCGCAGCTCCAGGGCATCCACCAGCCCCGCCGCAATCACCATGCCCACCAGCTCGGCCAGGGTTTCGGCCTGCATGCGCTTCATCACCCGCGAGCGATAGAGGTCGATGGTCTTGACGCTGATCGCCAGTTGCTCGGCCATTTCCCGGTTGGTGTAGCCCCGCACCAGCGGCAGCAGCACATCGCGTTCACGCGGGGTCAGGCTGGCCAGGCGTTCCTGCACCGCCTGCAGGCGCGGATCTGCTTGCGCGGTGCTGGCCGGGCGGCGGGCCAGGGCCTCTTGCACGCTGTCCAGCAGCAACTGCTGGTTATAGGGCTTCTCGATAAAATCCACCGCGCCGGCGCGAAAGGCGCGGACCACGATGGGCACGTCGGCATGCCCGCTGACGAAAATCAGCGGCAGCTCGATGCCGCGCCGGCGCAGCTCCTCCTGCACGTTCAGGCCGCCCATGCCGGGCATCCGCACGTCCAGCAGCACGCAGGCATTGCTGGCCGGATCGCAGGCCTCGAGAAAGGCCCGGCCACTGGTAAACGGCAGCGCCTTGAGGCCCACCGACTCCAGCAGCCAGACGGTGGAGTCGAGCATGCCCTGGTCATCATCGACCACGTACACCTGTTGTTGCGCTTGCGGCATGCCTCAGTCCTCTGTGGGTTCTAATTGTTCTGCGGGTTCGCTTTCGCTGCGGCCCAGGGGCAGGCGACACTCCAGGCACAGGCCGCCGCCGGGGTCGGGATGGGCCTCCAGGGCGCCGCCGAAGCCTTCGATGATGCTGCGACTCATCGACAGCCCCAGCCCCAAGCCTTCGGCTTTGCTGGTGTAGAACGGGGTGAAGATATGCGCCAGCACGTCCGCCGCCACGCCAGCGCCCTGGTCGGTGACGCGGATGCACAGCTGGCCGCCCTCCTCGTGGGCGCTCAGCTCGATCCGCGACGGCTCGTGGGGATGGGCGTCACGGTTGGCATCCAGGGCGTTGCGCAGCAGGTTGAGCAGCACCTGTTCGAGCAGCACGCGGTCGGCATACACGCTGGGCAGGCCGGGGGCGAAGGCTTCGTCGATGCTGATCTGCCGGTTACTGGCCTCCCACTGACAGAGGCGCACCGCCTCGCGGGCCACCTCGTCCGGCTGCAGCGCCTGCATGCGGCGCTGGCCCTTGCGCAGGAAACCGCGCAGGCGCTTGATCACTTCGGCGGCGTGATTGGCGTGTTCGGTGATGCGCTCCAGGCCCTGGGCCACCCGCGCGGCCGCCTGCGGATTGCTGCCCAGGCTTTGCAGGTAGCGCTGGCTGGCGCCGGCGTAATTGACCACCGCTGCCAGCGGCTGATTGATTTCGTGGGCGATGCCCGAGGCCAGCTCACCGAGGGTGACCAGCCGCGCGGTGTGGGCCAGCTCGTCCTGATGGCGGCGCTGCTGGGCCTCGCGCAATTCGCGCTCGGTCATGTCGCGGGCCACCAGCGAGTAATAGCGCTCGCCGCCGGCCGCGCAGTGAGCCAGCAGCACCAGCGACACCGGCAACGGCGGCGCCGCTTGGCGCAGCAACTGCGCTTCGCTGTTCCACACGCCTTGCTGCTCGGCGGTCAGTCGCCCCTCGCCATGCAAGCGCTGCAAGTCAGCCGCTGGCAGTAGGCTGTCGAGGGCCGGCAGCGCGGCATCTGCGTCCAGGCCAAGGGCACGCCGTGCCGCCGGATTGAGATAGCCGAGGGCGCCATCGGCCTCGATAAACAGCACCAGGTCGGTGTTGGCCTCGACCACTTCGGCCAGGCGCCGCAGGTTCTCTTCGGCCTGCACGCGGGCGGTGATATCGCGCGACACGCTGACCACTTCCACCACGGCGCCGGTGTAGGTTTCGCGGATCGCCCGGCTGGCGGTTTCGAACCACAGGTAATGGCCGGCCTGGTGGCGGATGCGGTAGGTCATGGTGTGATAGCCGGCCTGCTCCAGCGCCTCGGCGGTGCGCTGCACCAGCAGGTCCTGGTCCTGGGGATGGAACAGGCTCTGCACGCGCACCCCGCGCAGCTGCTCCGGCCAGTAACCGAGCAACGTCCAGCTGGCCGGCGAGGCGTCGAGGAAGCAGCCGTCCGGGGTGTGGCGGGAAATCAGGTCGGTGGTGTTCTCGGTGATCAGCCGATACAGGCGTCGCGCCTGAGTGGCCTCGCGGGCCTCGCGCACCTCGACGCTGGCATCCCGGCAGCGCGCCAGCACCCGCTGCGCCACCGGGTCGGGAATAAAGCTCCAGATCAGAATGCGCGCGCCATCCTCAGCCTCCACCGCTTCGATGGCCCGGCCCTGGCTCAGGCAGGCGCGCACCAGCGGCACATAGTTAACCGGCAGCAACTGGGTCAGCGCACTCAGCGGGCGCTCGGCCAACAGGCCCTGCAGAGCCAGGTTGTACTCCAGCAACTGCGCCTCGGCGTCCAGCAACAGACTCGGCTGCGGGTCGGCCGCCAGCAGCGGTGCGCTGCGGGTGATGCCGGCGGCCAGTTGGGTCAGTTGGCTCAGCAAGGTGCGCAACCAGGGCAGCCAGTCGAGGCTGGCGCCTTCCTCCACCTCCAGCAACAGCACGCCCGGCTGCCCCGGCAGCAACTCCAGAGCCAGGGCCTGACCATGGCTGAGGGCCGCGCGGCGCAGGCGTCCGGCCAACCAGCACGGCAACTGGCGCAGCGCCTCCAGGCTAAGCTGGGGCTGCTGCTGCAACTGCTCGAACAACAGCAAATCGCTGGCCGCCAGCGGGTCGCCCTGGCCCGGCGGCAAGGCTAAGCCGCCCCCTTCCTGGGCATAGGTGCGACTGCTGGCCTGCCAGCACAGGTACCAGGCCTGGCGCACCGGCCCACAAGCCAGCACGGCATGGCGCAAGGCCTCGGCACGCTGAGCCAGGGGCACTGCTTCGCGCTGCAAACGCAGCCAACTGTGCAAGGGCACCGCCAGGGCATCGACCGGCAGAGTCATCGGCAAAATCCTATAGTAAATAGCCTATACAACCATGGTATAGCTTCCATATACAGCCAGTAAAACTTATAAATCACACCCGGCCATTAACCGGTAATGCTGCACAGGCTACCGGAATATCCAGCGCTAACCATTCGCCAAAGGTGTCATCTGCCATGTCGATCTACGATCAAGGTCTCAGCCCCGCTGCCGTCAACCACATTGCCCTCAGCCCGCTGAGCTTTATCGAACGCACGGCCGCGGTCTATCCGCAGTACCCGGCCGTGGTGCATGGCGCCATCCGCCGCAACTGGGCCACCACCTATGCCCGCTGCCGGCGCCTGGCCTCGGCCCTGGCTGGCCGTGGGATCAAAAAGGGCGACACGGTGGCGGTGATGCTGCCGAACATTCCGGAAATGCTCGAAGCGCACTTTGGCGTGCCGATGATCGGCGCGGTGCTCAACCCGCTGAACGTGCGCCTGGATGCCGAAGCCATCGCCTTTATGCTGCAGCACGGCGAAGCCAAGGCGCTGATTGCCGACCGCGAGTTCTTCGACGTGATCCACGCCGCCGTCGGCATGCTCGACCACCCGCCGCTGGTGATCGACGTCAACGACCCGGAATACGGCGAAGGCCAGGCGGTCAGCGACCTCGACTACGAAGCCCTGCTGGCCGAAGGCGACCCCGAGTTTGCCTGGCAGTGGCCGGCGGACGAGTGGGAGGCCATCAGCCTCAACTACACCTCCGGCACCACCGGCAACCCCAAGGGCGTGGTCTATCACCACCGCGGCGCCTACCTGAACTCCCTGGGCAACCAGATGACCTGGGCCATGGGCAACCACCCGGTGTACCTGTGGACCCTGCCGATGTTCCACTGCAACGGCTGGTGCTACCCCTGGACCATCACCGCCCTGGCCGGCGTGCACGTGTTCCTGCGTCGCGTCGACCCGCAGAAGATCCTCAACCTGATCCGCGATGAACAGGTCACCCACCTGTGCGGCGCACCGATCGTGCTCAACGCCCTGGTCAACATGCCGGACTCGGCCAAGGCCGCCATCGACCACCCGGTCAAGGCCATGGTCGCTGGCGCGGCGCCACCCGCCAAGGTGATCGGCGCGGTGGAGGAAATGGGCATCCACGTCACCCACGTCTACGGCCTTACCGAGGTCTACGGCCCGGTCACCCTGTGTGCCTGGCACGCCGAGTGGGACGCCCTGCCGCTGGAAGAGCGCGCGGTGATCAAGGCCCGCCAGGGCGTGCGCTACCCAACCTTGGAAGCAGTGATGGTCGGCGACCCGAAAACCCTCGAACCGGTGCCACGCGACGGGGAAACCATCGGCGAGATCTTTATGCGCGGCAACACGGTGATGAAGGGCTACCTGAAAAACCCCACCGCCACCGCCGAAGCCTTCGAGGGCGACTGGTTCCACACCGGCGACCTGGCTGTGTGTCACCCGGACGGCTACGTGGAAATCCGCGACCGCCTGAAGGACATCATCATTTCCGGCGGCGAGAACATCTCCACCATCGAACTGGAAGGCGTGCTCTATCGCCACCACGGCGTGCTGGAAGCCGCCGTGGTCGCCCGCCCGGATGAGAAATGGGGCGAAACCCCCTGCGCCTTTATCACCCTCAAGGCCGACCACCAGGGCGTCAGCGAGGCCGAGATCATCAGCTTCTGCCGCGAACACCTGGCCGGCTTCAAGGTGCCGCGCACGGTGGTGTTCACCCAGCTGCCGAAAACCAGCACCGGCAAGATCCAGAAGTTCGTTCTGCGCGACATGGCCAAGGCGCTCTAACCCTAAGGCCGTCGCCCGGACTGCCTCCTGGCGACCCAGCCAAACACCCCGTTTCGACAACAACAAAAACCGGCACGTGCCCCGGTGGGCACGGCTTTGCCAACGGAGAAAGTCCCATGCAAGTGTTCAAGCGTAAAGACGGCGACGAACAACCTTTCTGGCCTCTAGGCCCATTCAAGGTGCGCCTGCCCTTCGTCCATTACCGCTGGGAAACCGCGGAAATGCTGCAAGCCCTGATCATGTTCGTGGTCAGCCTGGCAATGATCCCGCTCTTGGAAAAATACCTCGGCCTGCCCTACGACGTGGCCCTGGCCTATGTGGTGGTGTGCGGCGTCGGCTTTATGCTCCCGGCGCTGCTCGGCGTGCCCATGGTGCCGGGCTGGATCACCCCCGGCATTCCGGTGGTGCTGCTGTTTCTCGGCAATTTCAAACCCGGCCCGGAGGCGATTCAGGCACTGTTTGCCCTGCAATTTCTGGTCTTTGTGATTTTCCTCTTCCTCGGCGTCACCCGCCTGGGCAGCGTGCTGGTACGCCTGATCCCCAACTCGATGAAAGGCGGAATCATCATTGGCGCCGGCATCGCCGCCCTGATCGGCGAAATCGACGCCGGTGGCCGTCTGGCCAACACCCCGATCTCCCTGGTCATCGGCAGCCTGGCCTGCCTGTACCTGATGTTTTCGGTGTCGTTCAAAGGTCTCACCGAGCGCCTGCCGCTGGCGCGCAAAATCGTCAACTACGGCATGGTGCCGGGTCTGTTGATCGCCATTTTCATCGGCATCGCCGTAGGCGAATACAAGATGCCCGACATCCGTTTCGGCATCACCGCACCGGCCTTCGGTGAGATGTGGAACTACCTGCCGTTCAGCGTCGGCTTCCCCGGCCTGGACGTCTTCCTGCTGGCCGTACCGACCGCGGTGATTGCCTACATCATTGCCTTTGGCGACATCATCGTCGGCCAGTCACTGATGCAGCGTGCCGACGAACTGCGCACCGATGAGGTGATTGAAAACAACATCGACCGCGTGCACCTGGTAACCGCACTGCGCAATGCCCTGCATGCCTTCTTCGCGCCTTATCCGGGCCTGGCGGGTCCTCTCTGGACAGCCGTTGCCGCGACCATGGCCGAGCGCTACAAATTTGGCCGACATGCCATGGAGTCGATTTACAGCGGCGCTGGGACGTTCTGGATCACCGGCTTTATCGCCCTGTTCGCCCTGCCGCTGGTCAGCTTCTTCCAGCCGGTGCTGCCGATTGCCCTGTCGCTGACCCTGATCCTCACCGGCTATATCTGCCTGATGGTCGGTTTCGAACAGCTCAACAACAACACCGAACGCGGCATCGCCGGCACCATGGGCGTGGTCCTTGCGGTGTATGGGGCCGGCTGGGGCCTGGCGGCCGGTGCAGCGCTGTACATCTTGGTTGAGCGTACCCACCTGCTGAAATTCACCTCAATCAAAGAGTTGCCCAACGCAGACTGATTTGCCCTTGTGCCTTGGCACGGCGTCCCCACCGAGGCGCCGTGCCTTTTTTATTGCCGTTCACGTTCATCACCCAGCCCCTTCTACAGGACACCTGCATGCGCACCCTCACCACCCTTAACGGCAACACCCAGAAGCTCGACGGCGGCGCCATGTTCGGCAACGCCCCCAAGGTCCTCTGGCAGCGCTGGGTGCAACCCGACGCCGACAACCGTATCGACCTCGGCTGCCGCGCTCTGCTGGTGCAGGAGCCGGGGCGCAATATCCTGATCGAAACCGGCATCGGCGCGTTCTTCAGCCCCGAACTGAAACAACGCTTCGGCGTGCAGGAAGACCGCCACGTGCTGCTGGATAACCTGGCATTACTGGGCCTGAGCGATGCCGACATCGACATCGTGGTGCTCACTCACCTGCACTTCGACCACGCCGGTGGCCTGCTCGCCGCCTGGGAGGCCGACCAGCCGCCGCGCCTGCTGTTCCCCAACGCTCAGTTCATCACTGGCAAGCGTCACTGGCAGCGCGCCAGCCGCCCGCACCCGCGCGACCGCGCTTCGTTTATTCCCGAGTTGCTGGAGCTACTGCAAGCCAGCGGCCGCCTGCACCTGCTGGACGAATGCACCAGCACCCCGCTGCTCGGCGCCGGCTGGCACCTGCACTGGAGCGATGGCCACAGCCCTGGGCAAATGCTCCCGGAAGTGAGCATGGCCGACGGCCCGGTGCTGTTTGCCGGCGACCTGATCCCCGGTGCGCCCTGGGTGCACCTGCCGATCACCATGGGCTACGACCGCTTTCCCGAAGGCCTGATCGAAGAAAAGGAATGCCTGCTCGACAGCCTGCTGGCGCGCAACGGCCGCATCGTCTTCACCCACGACCCGCAGGTGGCCATGGGCCGCGTAGCCCGCGATGAACAGGGTCGCTATAGCCTGAGTGAGCGCTGGCTAACAGTGGAAGGTTTGCAGCAGTAGCCAGCAGGCCGGCTGGCCAAGGCCACCTGAGCGGTCGCGGCGGTCGCACCGAGCACGACTGTAGGAGCGGCTTCAGCCGCGATGCTTTCAAGGCAAACGGCATCGCGGATAAATCCGCTCCTACAAAAGCCCGAGCGCCCCTACACAGCCCTAAAGCCCGCCCTGCACACCGAGATTAACCCCCAGCTCGGCGGCCACGGTGAAGGGCAGAAACAGCGTGTCCAGCAGCAGGCTAAACGGCAAATCCAGCCAGGCATGCTTAGGTGCTTCGGCACCGAAGCGATCCATAGGACAGCAGCCGCCATGCAGGCTGTACCAGTCCAGGCGGGTGCCGGAGTAAATCAATGGCGCGCCCTGCTTGGCCGCATCGGCGGTGCGCACGCTGGCGCAGCCCGGTAGCAGCAGGCTAGCGACCAGCAGCAGCGCGAGGGGCTTATTCATCGCCGCCGTCCTTGACCCCTGCCGTAGCCCGGATGCAATCCGGGAGGGTGCTGGGAATCCCCCCGGATAAAAACCGGGCTACGGCGCAGGGCCAATTGAGCACGAGGGCAGCCTTATTCATCACGGCTGCCACGGTGCTGTTCGCCCCAGCGCGGCAGCATGTCCTGAGGAATATTCAGGCAATTGAGGATGCGCGCGACGACGAAATCGATCAGGTCGTCGATGCTCTGCGGCTGGTGATAGAAGCCTGGCGAGGCCGGCAGGATGGTCACCCCAAGGTTCGACAGCTTGAGCATGTTCTCCAGATGGATGCTGGAAAACGGCGCCTCGCGCGGTACCAGAATCAGCTGCCGACGTTCCTTGATGGCCACATCCGCCGCGCGCTCGATCAGGTTGTTACAGGCGCCTGTGGCAATCGCCGACAGGGTGCCGGTCGAGCACGGCACCACCACCATGGCGGTCGGCGCGCCGGAGCCGGAGGCCGCCGGGGCCATCCAGTCTTCCTTGTCATACACGCGGATCTGCCCGGCACTGGCGCCGGTGTACTCGCTGAGAAACTGCTGCATGGCCTGGGGCTTGGGCGGCAGGGTGACATCGGTTTCGGTGGCCAGCACCAGCTGCGCGGCCTTGGAAATCAGGAAGTGCACCTCGCGCTCTTCGCGCACCAGGCAGTCCAGCAGGCGCAGGCCGTACTGGGCGCCCGAGGCACCGGTCATGGCCAGGGTGACGCGATCTGGGCTACTCATTGCAGCGCTTCCGCGAGTTTGCCGTGCAGGCCGCCGAAGCCGCCGTTGCTCATCACCACAATCTGCGTGCCCGGCGTGGCCAGGGCTGTCACGGCGGCGATGATCTGTTCCAGCGAGTCGCACACCGTGGTCGGCACCGTGCTGCTGGCCACCGTGGCGGCCAGGTCCCAGCCGAGGTTGGCCGGCGCGTACCAGAACACGTGATCGGCCTGCACCACCGACTCGGGCAAGCCGTCGCGGTGGGCGCCGAGCTTCATCGAGTTGGAGCGTGGCTCGACAATGGCAATCAAGCGCGCGCCGCCGATGCGTTTGCGCAAGCCGTCGAGGGTGGTGGCAATCGCTGTCGGGTGGTGAGCGAAGTCGTCATAGATGGTCACGCCACGGACTTCGGCGACTTTTTCCATCCGCCGTTTGACGTTCATAAAGGCGCTCAGGGCAGCGATGCCCAGCTCCGGCAGCACGCCGACATGCCGCGCCGCCGCCAGGCAAACCAGGGCGTTGGCAACGTTGTGCTGGCCGGTCAGTTCCCACTCGACCACACCTTGAGCCACGCCGTCGAAGCGCACTTCGAAGCGCGAACCGTCGTCATGCAACAGGCGCGCCTGCCACTGGCCGCCATCACCGGTGGTTTGCACCGGGGTCCAGCAGCCCATCCCAATCACCCGCTGCAACGCGGCTTCGCCCTGCGGATGAATGATCAGGCCGTCACCGGGAATGGTCCGCACCAGATGGTGGAACTGCCGCTCGATGGCCGCCAGATCCGGGAAGATATCCGCGTGGTCGAACTCCAGGTTATTCAGGATCGCAGTGCGCGGGCGGTAGTGGACGAACTTGCTGCGTTTGTCGAAGAAGGCGCTGTCGTATTCATCGGCCTCGACCACGAAAAACGGCGTACCGCCCAGACGCGCGGAAATGCCGAAATTCTGCGGCACGCCGCCAATCAGAAAGCCCGGACTCATGCCGGCATGTTCCAGCACCCAGGCCAGCATGCTGCTGGTGGTGGTCTTGCCGTGGGTGCCAGCCACCGCCAGCACCCAGCGCCCCTGCAGCACATGGTCGGCCAGCCACTGCGGGCCAGAAACATAGGGCAAGCCCTGATTCAGCACATATTCCACCGCCGGGTTGCCCCGCGACAGGGCATTACCGATCACCACTAGGTCCGGAGCCGGCGTGAGCTGAGCGGCATCGTAACCCTGGGTCAGCTCAATGCCCTGGGCCTGCAACTGGGTGCTCATGGGCGGATAGACATTGGCGTCGGAGCCGGTCACCCGGTGGCCCAACGCCTTGGCCAGCACGGCCAGCGAGCCCATAAAGGTGCCACAGATACCGAGAATATGGATGTGCATGCTTGACCTCAAAAGCGGCCATGAATGCGCCCTCAACAGAGGTCGACACGGCCTGCGGAAACAGGCCCGCAGGTTACCGCAGGCGCCGCAGGGCGACCAGCGCGACGGTTACGCCGGCAGCGCCTAGGCTAGGGTCTACACAGCGACGAACCGCAACAAGCCAGCTATATAGCGTTGCATAAAGCCTACAAATCAAACGTTTGCTTGGATTGCGCTTTCTACCTAGATTCGGCAGCATCAGAAACGTTTGTGGCATAGCGCCTGCATATGCCTTTAGCCCTACTCCACTGAAAAGAGGCTCACCATGCGCATAGTCCAAGCCACACCGGAGCACCTGGACCTGCTGACTCCGCTGTTTGTGAAATACCGTGAGTTCTATGACGCCATGCCCTACCCGGAGTCCTCGCGCAGCTTTCTGGAGAAGCGCCTGACCCGCAAAGAGTCGGTGATCTACCTGGCTATGGCCGATAACGAAGACAAGCTCATGGGCTTCTGCCAGCTGTACCCGAGCTTCTCCTCGCTGTCGCTCAAGCGCGTATGGATCCTCAACGACATCTTCGTGGCCGAAGACGCCCGTCGCCAGTTGGTCGCCGACCGCCTGATCCAGCAAGCCAAAAAACTGGCCAAGGAAACCAACGCCGTGCGCCTGCGCGTGTCCACCAGCATCCACAACGAAGTGGCGCAGAAGGTCTACGAGTCGATTGGCTTTCGCGAAGACAGCAAGTTCAAGAACTACACCCTCGAACTGGATGACTGACTAGCCGCCCCCCGTGTGGTCGTTCAAGGCCTGGCGCCAGCGCCGCCTGCTGGCTCGCCACCCGGTTGCCGATAGCGCCTGGGCTGCAGTCCATGCGCAACTGCCGATCCTCGACGGCCTCGATGCCGTCGAAGACCAGCGCTTGCGCCAGCGCGCCGTGCTGTTTCTGCACGCCAAGCACCTCAGCGCCCTGCCCGGCGTCAGCCTCAGCGATCACGACCGCCTGTGCCTCGCGGCCCTCGCCGAACTGCCGCTGCTGCACCTGGCCGACCTCGACTGGTACCAGGGCTTTCACGAACTGGTGCTCTACCCCGACGATTTTCGCAGCCCCCAGCACCACCGCGACGCCAGCGGCGTGGTCCACGAGTGGGACGCCGAGCACAGCGGCGAAGCCTGGCTGCAAGGCCCGGTGATTCTGGCCTGGCCCGGCGTGCAGCAGAGCGGCCAGTGGGATGGCTACAACCTGGTGATCCACGAGCTGGCGCACAAACTGGACATGCTCAACGGCGACGCCAACGGCCTGCCGCCCCTGCACCGCGACATGCGCCAGAGCGACTGGGCCGAGGTCATGCAGAGCGCCTACGACCACCTCAACCAGCAACTCGACCAGCATCCGCACCGCGAACCGCCCATCGATGCCTACGCCGGCGAAAACCCCGCCGAGTTCTTTGCCGTGTGCAGCGAATATTTTTTCAGCGCCCCCGACCTGCTGGTGGCCGCCTACCCGCAGGTGTACCAGCAGCTGCACGCCTTCTACCGCCAGGATCCGCTGGCCCGCCTGCAGCGACTGCACGGTCAGCAACATGCGGCACATACACGACCAATGGCGTAGGTTCTCGGCATAGCAACGGCGCGCGAATATGCCTATAATCGCGCCACTTTTTTGGCCCATCCTTGGGAGTCACCCTATGAGCTACAGCAAGATCCCGGCCGGCAAAGACGTGCCGAACGACATCTACGTCGCCATCGAAATCCCGGCCAACCACGCGCCGATCAAATATGAAATCGACAAAGACAGCGACTGCCTGTTCGTTGACCGTTTCATGGCCACGCCGATGTTCTACCCGGCCAACTACGGCTACATCCCCAACACCCTGGCTGACGATGGCGATGCCCTCGACGTGCTGGTTGTGACCCCGTACCCAGTTGCTCCAGGCTCGGTCATCCGCGCCCGTCCGGTCGGCGTATTGCACATGACCGACGAAGCCGGCGGCGACGCCAAGCTGTTGGCCGTACCGCACGAAAAACTGTCGCAGCTGTACAACGACGTCAAGGAATACACCGACCTGCCAGCCCTGCTGCTGGAACAGATCAAGCACTTCTTCGAGAACTACAAAGACCTCGAAAAAGGCAAATGGGTCAAGGTTGAAGGCTGGGGCAACGCAGACGCCGCCCGCGCCGAGATTTTAAAGGCGGTTGCGGCTTACCAAAAATAAGCCAAACCCTCCCCCTAAGAGCCGGCCACAAGCCGGCTTTTTTATGCCTGCGATTTACCCACACGACTTATAGGCTATTCCCGTGATCGACGGCATTGGCTATCGTGCATACATCCCTCGATGGAATGTGCCGATGTCCCGTGCATTAGTCCTTGGCTTGCTCCTCGGCCTGCTCGGCTGCAGCGAGCAGACCGATACCTTGCGTATCGGCGCTAATCGCTGGCTCGGCTATGGGCCGCTGTACCTGGCCGATGACCTGCACTGGATGGCGCCCAGCAGCTACCGACTGGTGGAATATCCGCACACCACCGGCGTGCTGCGCGGTTATCGTAACGGCTTGCTAGACGCCGCCCTGCTGACCCTCGACGAGGCCTTGGTCCTGCAAAGCAGTGGCCAACCGGTGCAGATTCTGTTGGTTGCCGACGTCTCCGCCGGCGCCGACGTATTGTTCGCCAAGCCCCATATCAAGCAACTCGCGCAACTGCGCGGGCAGCGCATTGGCGTGGAAAACTCGGCCCTGGGTGCCTTCTTCCTGTCGCGCATCCTCGACCTCGCCAAGCTGCAGAGCCGTGACGTCACGGTGCTCGACATGCCGGTCAATGAGCACCTGAATGCCCTACGTGAAGGTCGCATTGATGCGGCCATTAACTTCGCCTCAGCCCGCGCCAGCCTGGCCCCCTTGGGCGTGCACACGCTGCTGGACAGCCGCGCTCTGCCCAACGAAATCATCGACGTGCTGGTGATCAACCCGCAACGGGTCTCCGCCCAACAGGCCAAGCACCTGCGCGAGCTGTGGTTTACCAGCCAGGAAAAATGGTTCGAACAGCGCCAGGATATCGACCCGCGCCTGGGCCGTCGCCTGGGTCTGAGCCGCGCCGAACTGATAGAAACCCTGGCCGGCCTACAGATCGGCGATCGAGCACTTAATCAGCAGTTATTCAACAGTGGCGCCCTGCTACTGAGCCTCAATCAACTTAATGACTACCTGTTTAGCCACCGCCTGCTGAGCAAGCCGGCTAACACCCGAGCCATGCTGCCCAACTGCGAGGGCAACGCATGCTGACCCGCTATTCATTGCGCCGTTCGCTGCCGCTGCTGTTCGGCCTGTTTGCCCTGCTGTTCGGCCTGTTGCTGCTGAGCATCGAGCTGCCACGCAGCGAGCGCGAAGCCCTGGAAAGCTGGCGCAAGCACACCGGACAAATGCTCGCCTTGCAACAAAGCAGCCTGGCCGACCACCTGCGCCAGGGGCGCATGGAGGAGCTGCACACCGAACTGGCTGACCTGGGCAGTCTTGAGGACGTGCGCTGGGCGGTGGTTCTGGACCAGCACCAGCAGATCATCGCCGCCACCCGCCTGGGCCTGCAGTTACCGCAGCAAAGCGGGCTGGATGACGTTAGCTTGCAGCGCCTGCTGGCCCGCGGCCAAAGTCAGTGGCTGGCACAACCCAGCGAACGTTTCCTGGCGGTCTACCCGCTGGACAATCAAGCCCAGCACACATTGCTGGTGGGATTCGACTTCAGTCATTCCCTGCGCCTGATCCAGCACAACACCTGGCTGTTTCTGGCCGAAGTGCTGGCCCTGCTGCTGGCTCTGGGCATTGTTCTCAGCCTGCTCTACCAGCGCCTGGTTACCCGTCGCCTAGCGCTCATCGAGCAGGCCACCCACCAGTTCGCCGCCGGGCTCGACGATGCCCGCGCCCAGGTCACGGGCGCTGATGAAATCAGTCGCCTGGGGCACAGTTTCAACCACATGATCGAACAGCTGCTGCACCAGCAGCAGGCCCTGCGCACCAGCCAGCAGTTGCTCAGCACGCTGATTGATGCGGCGCCCATCGGCATGATGGTGGTCGACCAGGCGCTAAGGGTGGAGCAAGCCAACCCGGCCGCCGCCAGCCTGTTTAGCTGCAACCCGGCCGAACTGCTCGGCAACCAGCCTCAGGACCGGCTATTGGAACACGATGCGGTAAATCGCCTGAGTGAGGCGCCGGCCAACAGCAATCTGGAGTTCACCACCCTGCGCGACGGCCAGGTGATTACCCTGGAAGTGTCGATGACACCCTTCCTGCGCGATGGCCGCGAGTACTACCTGGTGTTGCTGCGCGACATCAGTGACCGCAAGCAGGCCGAGCAACGCCTGCGTTTTCTCGCCCACTTCGACCCGCTGACCCAACTGGCCAACCGCAACCAATTGCTCCAGCGCCTGGAAGTGCTGGTCGGCGCCGGCTGCCCGCTGGCCCTGCTATTTATCGATATCGACCATTTCAAGCGCATCAACGACACCCTTGGCCATGAAATCGGCGACCGCTTACTGGTAGAGATCGCCGAGCGTCTACGCCAGCACATGCCGGGCAACAGCCTACTGGCGCGCAGCGGCGGTGATGAATTTATCTGCGTACTGGAAGGCGCCAACCTCGACGACGGCAACAATCTCGGCAACCAACTGCTCACCCTGTTCAACCAACCGTTCCAGGTTCGCCAGTACAGCTGCACGGTCAGCCCAAGCATCGGCCTGACCCTGTGCAACGGCCGCCAGAACAGCGCCAGCGACTTGCTCAAACAGGCCGACCTGGCCCTGTATGCCGCCAAGGATGCCGGGCGCAACGGCCTGGCCCTGTTCACCCCGGAACTTAGCCGCGCCGCCGAACTGCGCCAGCAGCTGGAGCAGGAACTGCGCCTGGCCCTGGAGCACGAAGAGTTCGAGCTGTTCTACCAGCCCCAGGTCGATGCCAACGGGCAGGCGCAAAGCATGGAAGCCCTGCTGCGCTGGCGCTCGCCGAGCCGTGGCCTGGTTTCTCCGGCGGACTTTATTCCGGTGCTGGAAGACACCGGCCTGATTCTCGAGGCCACCCGCTGGGTGTTCCGCCAGGCCTGCCGGCAGGCGCGCCAGTGGCAAAGCGAGGGGCGGCACTGGCGAATCGCGGTCAACCTGTCGCCGCTGGATTTCCGCCAGCACGACCTCGCTGGCCAGTTGCTGCAAATCCTCGCCGAAGAACAGGCCAACGCCGCCTGGCTGGAACTGGAGATCACCGAAAGCGCCCTGCTGGACGACGGCCCGCAAGTGCGCGACTGCCTGGCGCGCTTGAAAATCGCCGGCCTGCCGCTGTTTCTCGACGACTTCGGCACCGGCTATGCGTCCCTCACCTACCTGCAGCAATTCGACTTCGACGGCATCAAGATCGACCGCCAGTTCGTCGCCAACCTGCCCGACAGCCCGCAGTCGGTGGCCTTGGTGCGCGGCATCCTGACCATGGCCGCGCAACTGGGCCTGGAAGTGGTGGGTGAAGGGGTGGAAAACGAACGTCAGGCGGCCTTTCTGCTGCTCAACGGTTGCCAGCGCCTGCAGGGTTTCTACTACGCCAAACCGCAGCCGGCCGAGGTCTGCGAGCAGGCCCGCGGATTTGCCCGCGGAGCCTAGCTCTGCTAGTGTCGCGCCGGTTCCAGCCCCGCCGAGAGAGCCACCATGGCCCGCAAAAAAGCCACGCCCGATTTCGAACAGTCCCTCGCTGACCTGCAAACCCTGGTCGAGCGCCTGGAAAACGGCGAGCTGTCGCTGGAAGACTCCCTCAGTGCCTTCGAGCAAGGCATCGGCCTGACCCGCGACTGCCAGGCGGCGTTGAGCCAGGCCGAGCAGAAGGTGCAGATCCTCCTCGAACGCAACGGCGAGCTGGAGGAAGCCCCCTTCGACGCGGATCAGCCGGCATGATCGACGCGTACCAGAGCCAGTGCCAGGCGCGGGTCGATGACGCCCTCGCCGCCCTCTTCGAAGCACCGCTGCCGCAACTGCAACGCCTTTACCAAGCCATGCGCTACAGCGTCATCAATGGCGGCAAACGGGTGCGTCCGTTGCTGGTGTATGCCGCCTGCGAAGCCCTCGGCGGCAGCGCCAGCCGCGCTAACGCGGCAGCCTGCGCGGTGGAGCTGATTCACGCCTACTCGCTGGTACATGACGACCTGCCGGCCATGGACGACGACGACCTGCGCCGCGGCCAGCCAACCACCCACATCGCCTTCGACGAAGCCTGCGCGATCCTCGCCGGCGACGGCCTGCAAACCCTGGCCTTTGAAGTGCTCGCCGACGCCCGCCACAACCCGCTGGACGCCGAGGTGCGCCTGCGCATGCTCAGTTGCCTGACCCGCGCCGCCGGCCCGGCGGGCATGGTCGGCGGCCAGGCCATCGACCTCGGCTCGGTGGGCTGCAAACTCGACCAGGCAGCCCTGGAGCTGATGCACCGGCACAAGACCGGCGCCCTGATCGAAGCCAGCGTGACCCTCGGCGCCCTGGCCAGCGGCCTGGCCGACGAGCCGGCACTGCAAGCCCTGCAGCGCTATGCCCAGGCCATCGGCCTGGCCTTCCAGGTGCAGGACGACATCCTCGACGTGGAAAGCGACACCGCCACCCTGGGCAAGACCCAGGGCAAGGACAGCGCCAACGACAAGCCCACCTACCCGGCCCTGCTTGGCCTGCCGGCGGCAAAAAGCTACGCCCTGGAGCTGCGCGACCAGGCCATCGCCGCCCTCAGCCAATGGGGCGAAAGCGCCGAGCCGCTGCGCGCGCTGGCGCGCTTTATCGTCGCCCGCAACAGCTAGTCCCAAGCGCCCGACTGATTGCACAGCCCCGGATTACATCCGGGCTACGTGTTTGCCAAGCAATAGTACCGAGCCAGCGTAGGATCGATTGAGCGTCGCGAGACCCATCACTACAGCCCACAACGCCACGGCTGCGTAGCCCGGATGCAATCCGGGAAGCCGCGGATAACTACACCGCCCCCAGATGTCATCCGGGCTACGCGTTCGCCAATCACTTCAGCCCACGCGTGCCGGCAACAGGCGCAGGCGCACCAGCAGCCAGGGCATCAGGGCCGCAACAAAGCCGCCCAACAGCAAGCCACGCACGCTCTGCCACAGCAGGTCCGGCCAGGCCAACTGCGTGCCCAGCCACTTCAGTGCACTTTGCAGAGCGATAAACGCCAGCGCTCCGAGCAGCGCCGCCAGCAACCGGCGCCACCAGTGGGTGCGGGCATGGAAATCCAGCAGCCGCCCTTCCAGCCAGTAACCGAGCAACACGCCCACCAGCATCCCCGCCAGCAGCGGCACATAGCTGGGCGCCAGCCCCTGCCAGCTGAGCTGAAAGAGCAGTGCCAGCAGCACCACCAACGCCAGGTGCCAGAACGGGTTGAGCGCCTGCCAGCCTTCCCAGCGCTGCAACAGAGCAAAGCTGGCGAGGGTCAAGGCGCCCAGCGCGGCGCCACCCAGCACGTCTTCCAGGTCATGGGCGCCGAGGTACAGGCGGCTGAAGATAATCCCCAGCACGATAAAGCCACTCAGCCAGTTGAACACCCGGCTGCGCGCCTCATAGGCCAGCCACAACCACAGCACCACGGCGATCTGCGCATGCCCCGAAGGCAAGCCAAAACTGCCGCCCACCTCATGGTCCAGGCGGTACTCCAGCGGCGGGCGCGGGTCCTGCCAGAGGTCCTTGAGCCAGGCATTCAGCACCGCGGTAAAAGCCACCAACAGGAACAGGCGCAGGAAGATCGCCTTGTTCCAGGCCCAGTAGCCCAGCGGCAGAAAGAACAGGATGAATTTCTCGTAGCCCAGGTAACTGAAGCCGTGCATCAGCGTGGTTAGCCAGTCGTGGCGCAGCGGCAGCACCCAGGACAGGTCGTGGAGGAGTTCGGGCATGGTTGGCCTCTTATTAGTGGTGCGCCAGGCGCAAGGTCGACGCAGTGTCGCCGTCGCCTGCACGTCGCGCAATCCTCAACAGGCCGTTGAAAAATGTAGGCGAGGCAGCCGAGACAAGGCAAAAACAGGCTAAACGTAGCGAAGCGCAGTAACAGCCATAGGCTGGCCCGCAGGGCGAGCGTAGCGAGTCAAAAGCGGAGTTTACATGCTGTAAATGAGTATTTTGAGACGTCGCGTCCCGGCCTGTTTTTAACGCCGTATCGGCAACGTAGGTAGTTTTTCAACGGCCTGTTAGCCGTGCTGGGATGCAGCCAGCGCCAGCACCTGCTGACGCAACCACCGGTTGCCCGGCTCAGCTTCGGCCTGCACCGACCAGTACAGGTTCAGGGTCACCGGCGGCAACGCCAGCGGCATGTCCAGCAGGCGATTGCCCAGCCCGGCATTCAGCAGTTCGGCATAGCGTCGCGGCAGGCTCAGCAGCAGCGGCGTATGGGCCACCAGCAGGGCCGCCGAGAGGTAATGCTGGCAGCGCTGCCGCACCTGGCGGGCCAGGCCCAGATGGCCCAGCGCCAGGTCCTCGACACAGATGCCGCGGCGCCGCGAGGTCACCGCCACATGCTCGCAGGCCAGGTAGCGTTCGGCCGTCAGCTCACCACTGAAACCTGGGCCAACCATCACGCACAAGGGGTCTTGCAGCAGCACCTGCTGGCGCAACTGGGCATCGGTGGGGCGAGCGATCTCCACCGCCAGATCGACTCGCCCCAGGGCCAGCTCGCGGCGCAACTCGGCCCAGTGCAGGCTGGTGCTGCGGACCTGCACCTGCGGTGCATGCTGCTGCAAGTGGGCGCAAATCGCCGGCAGCAACAGCGGCTCCATCTGCTCCGGCATGTTCAGGCTGAAGCTGCGCCGGTCGTGCAGCGGGTCGAACGCCGCCACCCGCGTCACGCTGCGCTGCAAACCGGCCAGGGCATCGAGAATCCCCGGCGCCAGCTGCTCGGCCAGCGGCGTCGGCGCCACCCCACGGCCCTCGCGCACGAACAGCGGATCACCCAATTGCTCGCGCAGACGCGCCAGGGCATGGCTAACCGCCGACTGGCTGAGGTGCAGCAGCGCCGCCGCCCGAGTCAGGTTGCGCTCGCGGTAGACCACCTCGAACACCCGGAACAGGTTCAGGTCCAGGCGCTTTAGCGCTGGCCACTCATGTGCGTCATTCATGCCTGCCACCCAACATTCTTGGAGACAGCCAGCCTAACAGGGCCAACCCGCCAGCGAAGCATGCATAGGATTCATGCATGCCGATGCATAAGCATCAGTTCTGCCGCAGCCAGCGGCTACCTAAGATGCTCGCCTGATAAAAACAACAGAGTCATCGCCATGAACCCAGTCGCCTACCTCGACCAGTTGGCCGCCCTGCAAGCGGCAGCCTGGCCCGCAGCCGTCCCGCGCAGCGCCACCTACCCCCACGGCCAGCAGCCCCTGAGCGAATACCTGCGGGCCTGGGCACGCCTGCAACCGGACAGCGTGGCGCTGGATTTCTACGGCCACAGCCTGAGCTACGCCGAGCTGGACCAGCAGTCCGACCGCTGCGCCGCGCTGCTGGCCGAACTGGGCGTGCGTCCCGGCGACCGGGTGGCGGTGTTTATGCCCAATTGCCCGCAGCTGCATATCACCTTCTACGCCATCCTCAAGTGCGGCGCGGTGTATGCGCCGGTCAGCCCGCTGAGCAAGGCCCTGGAACTGAGCTACCAACTCAAGGACAGCGGCGCCCAGGTGCTGCTCTGCTTTGACCAGTTGCTGCCGGTGGTACGCGCGGTGCGCGACGACTGTGCGCTGCGCCATGTGCTGGCCAGCAGCCTGTCGGAGTTGCGCCCAGCGGCGCCGAGCATCCCGGTGGCCGACCTGCTGCTGGCGCCGAAAATCAGCGCTGACGATTTCCTCGATTTCTACCCGGCCCTGGCCGCCTGCACGGCCGCCGTGCCAAGTCATCGCCCGCAACTGGATGACCTCGCCGCGCTGAACTACACCGGCGGCACCACCGGCCTGCCCAAGGGCTGCATGCACAGTCACCGCGACATGCTCTACACCTGCGCCAGCTTCGTGCCGACGGCCCTGGGCCTGGACCGCGACAGCGTGCTGCTGAACTTTCTGCCCGAGTTCTGGATTGCCGGGGAAAACGCCGGCCTGCTGTTCCCGGTCTTCGCCGGCTGCCGTCTGGTGCTGCTGGCGCGCTGGGATGCCCTGGCCTTTATGGCCGCCGTGCAGCATTACCGAGTCAGCCACTGCGGCCTGCTGGTCGACAGCGCCGCCGAGGTGCTGGACCACCCCCACGTGGGCGACTACGACCTGCGCTCGCTGCAGCGCACCGGCAGCATCTCCTTTATCAAAAAACTGACCCGCGACTACCGCGCACGCTGGCAGGCGCTGAGCGGCTGCAGGCTGTTCGAATTCAGCTTCGGCATGACCGAAACCCACACCTGCGACACCTTCACCTGGGGCCTGCAGGACGACGACTTCGACCTCACCAGCGCACCGACCTTCGTCGGCCTGCCGGTGCCCGGCACCCAGTTCAAGGTCTGCGACTTTGCCAGCGGCGCGCTGCTGCCACTGGGCAGCGAAGGCGAGCTGTGCGTGCGCAGCCCGGCGCTGATGCAGGGCTACTGGCAGCGCCCGGAGGAATCCGCCGCCGCGCTCAAGGACGGCTGGCTGCACACCGGCGACCTCGGCCAGATCACCGAGCAAGGCTTTATCCGCTACCTCGGCCGGCGCAAGGAGATGCTCAAGGTCAACGGCATGAGCGTGTTCCCCAGCGAGCTGGAAGCCCTGCTCGGGCAACACCCGGCCCTGCTGGCCAGCGCCGTGATCGGCCGCCCCGACGCCCAGCGCGGCCAGCAGCCAGTGGCCTTCGTGGTGCTCAAACCCGACAGCGCGGAAGATGCCGAGACACTCACCGCCTGGTGTCGCGACGCCATGGCCAGCTACAAGGTGCCGGAGATCCGCGTGGTCGCGGCGCTGCCGATGACCGCCACCGGCAAGGTGAAGAAGAACGAATTGGAGAACCTGCTGTGAGCGCGCCCTTTACTGCCCTGCTGATCGCCAACCGCGGCGAAATCGCCATCCGCATCGCCCGCGCCTGCGCCGACCTGGAGATCCGTTCGGTGGCGGTGTTCGCCGAAGACGACGACGCCAGCCTGCACACGCGCAAGGCCGACCTCGCCGTGCCGCTCAAAGGTCGTGGCGTGCCGGCCTACCTGGACATGGACCAGCTGATCGCCATTGCCGCCGCCCAAGGCTGCGACGCCATCCACCCCGGTTACGGCTTCCTCGCCGAGAACGCCGAGTTCGCCCGCCGCTGCCAGGCCGCCGGCATCACCTTTATCGGCCCAGCGCCGGAGGTGCTCGAACTGTTCGGCAACAAGGCCGCCGCCCGCGCCCTGGCCGAGCGCTGCGGCGTGCCGCTGGTGGCCGGCATCAACCAAGCGGTGAGCCTGGAACAAGCCCAGGCCTTCTGCGCCGAGCATGGCGCCGTGATGCTCAAGGCCCTGGCCGGTGGCGGTGGCCGTGGCATGCGCGCGGTGTTCGAGCCGGCGGAACTGGCCGAAGCCTACGCCCGCTGCCAGTCCGAGGCCCAGGCGGCGTTCGGTAACGGCGCCCTGTACATCGAGCAGCTGGTGAGTGACGCGCGGCATATCGAAGTGCAGGTGCTCGGCGACGGTTCCGGTGCCGTCAGCCATCTGTGGGAACGCGACTGCAGCCTGCAACGACGCAACCAGAAACTGGTGGAAATCGCCCCCAGCCCCGACCTGGACAGCGGTGTGCGTGATGCCATGATCGCCGCCGCCCTGCAACTGGCGGCCGACGTGAAGTACTGCGGCATCGGCACCTTCGAATTCCTCCTCGACGCAGCACAGCCGGGGCGTTTCTACTTTATGGAAGCCAACCCGCGGGTGCAGGTGGAGCACACCGTCAGCGAGCAAGTCACCGGCATCGACCTGCTGCACACCCAGCTCAAGCTGGTCGCCGGCCAGTCCCTGGCCGCACTCGGCCTGTTGCAGCCGCCGGCCGTGCAGGGCTTCGCCGTGCAACTGCGGATCAACCTGGAAACCCTGCACGCCGACGGCAGCACACGCCCGGCGGTCGGCACCCTGACGGCCTTTGATCCGCCCAGCGGCCCCGGCCTGCGCGTGGATGGCTACGGTTACGCCGGCTACCCGGTAAGCCCCAGCTACGACTCGCTGCTGGCCAAACTGATCGCCCAGGGTGCGGACTACCCGGCGGCCCTGCGCCGCGCCTACCGCGCCCTCAGCGAGTTCCGCCTGGAGGGCGTGGCCAACAACCTGCACCTGCTGCAAAACCTGCTGCGCCACCCGGCCGTGCAGCGCCATCAGGTCAACACCCGCTTTGTCGAAAACCAACTAAGCGAGTTGCTCGCACCCCAGCCACAGGCCCACGCCCATCGCTATTTCGCCGTCAGCAGTGCCAGCGTGGCCGCCACCCTGCACAGCGTCGACGCCCCGCCCGGCAGCGTGCCGCTGACCACCCCCAATACCGGCGTGCTGGTGTGCCTGGAGGTGGCCGAGGGCGATGCCGTGGCCGCTGGCCAGAGCATCGCCGTGCTGGAAGCGATGAAGATGGAGTTCGTGGTCAAGGCCAGCCACAGCGGCATCGTCCGCGCCCTGGCGGCGCAACCGGGCGACACCCTCGCGGAAGGCCAGACCCTGTTGTTTATCGAGCCCGCCGAAGTCGACGGCAGCGCCCAGCATGATGAGCAGAGCCTGGACCTGGCGCATATTCGCGCCGACCTCGCCGAGGTGCTGGAGCGTCACGCCCTGCTCACCGATGCCCGCCGCCCCGAGGCCGTGGCCAAGCGGCGCAAGACCGGCCAACGTAGCGCCCGAGAAAACCTTGCCGACCTGCTGGACGACGGCAGCTTCAGTGAATACGGCGCCCTGGCCCTGGCCGCACAACGGCGTCGGCGCTCAACCGAGGAACTGCTGCAACTGAGCCCCGCCGACGGCCTGATCGCCGGCATCGGCACGGTGAATGCTGCGGCGTTCGGCAGCCAGGCCGCGCGCTGCATGAGCATCGCCTACGACTACACGGTGTTCGCCGGTACCCAAGGGGTGATCAACCACAAGAAGACCGACCGCATGCTGCAACTGGCCGAGCAGTGGCGCCTGCCACTGGTGCTGTTTGCCGAAGGCGGCGGCGGGCGGCCGGGTGATACCGATTTCGTCGGCGTGGCTGGCCTCGACTGCCACACCTTTGTCGGCATGGCCAAGCTGTCCGGACTGGTGCCGCTGGTGGGCGTGGTGTCCGGGCGCTGCTTCGCCGGCAACGCCGCCCTGCTCGGCTGCTGCGACGTCATTATCGCCACCGAGAACGCGACTATCGGCATGGCCGGGCCGGCGATGATTGAGGGCGGCGGCCTGGGTCGCTTCACGCCCGAGCAGGTCGGCCCGGTCAGCGTGCAAGGCCCCAACGGCGTGATCGACGTGCAGGTGGCCGACGAGGCCGCCGCTGTGCAGGTGGCCAAGCAATACCTGAGCTACTTCCAGGGCCCGCTGGCCGACTGGCAGTGCCGCGACCAGCGCGAGCTGCGCCAGCTGATCCCGGAAAACCGCCTGCGCGTCTATGACATCCGCGAGGTGATCGCCACCCTGGCCGACGCCGACAGCGTGCTGGAGTTGCGCCGTGCGTTTGCCCCGGGGCTGATTACCGCGCTGATCCGCATCGAAGGCCGGCCGTTTGGCCTATTGGCCAACAACCCGGCGCACCTCGGTGGCGCCATCGACGCCCAGGCCGGCGACAAGGCCGCGCGCTTTATGCAGCTGTGCGATGCCTTCGACATTCCCCTGCTTTCACTGTGCGACACCCCCGGTTTTATGGTCGGCCCGGAGGCGGAAAAACAGGCCACCGTGCGGCATATCTCGCGCATGTTCGTCGCCGCCGCCAGCCTCACGGTGCCGTTCTTCACCGTGGTGCTGCGCAAGGGCTATGGCCTCGGCGCCCAGGCCATGGCCGCCGGCAGCTTCCACTCGCCGCTGTTCACCATCGCCTGGCCCAGCGGCGAGTTCGGCGCCATGGGCCTGGAAGGCGCGGTGCGCCTGGGTTTTGCCAAGGAACTGGCCGCCCAGCCCGACGCCGTGGCGCAAAAAGCCTTGTTCGACAAACTGGTGGCCAAGGCCTACGAGCAAGGCAAGGGCCTGAATATGGCCAGCTATCTGGAGATCGATGCAGTGATCGACCCCGCCGAAACCCGCGCCTGGCTGCTGCGCGGCCTCAACGCCACACCGCCGGCGGCGCCGCGTCAGGGTAAGAAACGGCCCTTCGTCGACACCTGGTAAGCGCCCTGCGCGGCGGCCGAGCTGGCGCCGCGCAGTCATATTGCGCGGTAACAGCGGCCTGCGTGTTCAGGCCGCTTGGGCCATATCGGTGCTTCGGGTAAACTGCCGCATCTTTTGCCCCATGAACGCGATGCGCCTGATGCCGACGACCTTCCACGAATTCCCCCGCCAGCGCCCTGTAACGCCGTTGCTTGACCGTGCGAGCACGCCGGACGGGCTGCGCCGCCTGGGTGAAAACGAGCTGGAAGGCCTGGCCGACGAGTTGCGCCAGTACCTGCTGTACACGGTCGGGCAAACCGGCGGGCACTTCGGTGCCGGCCTCGGCGTGATCGAGCTGACCATCGCCCTGCATTACGTGTTCGACACCCCGGACGACCGCCTGGTGTGGGACGTGGGCCATCAGGCCTACCCGCACAAGATTCTCACCGGCCGCCGCGAGCAGATGAGCACGCTACGGCAGAAGGACGGCATCGCCGCCTTCCCGCGTCGCAGCGAGAGCGAGTACGACACCTTTGGCGTCGGCCACTCCAGCACCAGCATCAGCGCGGCCCTCGGCATGGCCATTGCCGCCCGCCTGCAAGGCAGCAAGCGCAAGGCCGTGGCGGTAATCGGCGACGGCGCGATGACCGCCGGCATGGCGTTCGAGGCACTCAACCACGCCTCGGATGTGGGCGCCAACATGCTGGTGGTGCTCAACGACAACGACATGTCGATCTCCAACAACGTCGGCGGGCTGTCCAACTACCTGGCCAAGATCCTCTCCAGCCGCACCTACGCGAGCATGCGCGAGGGCAGCAAGAAGGTCCTGTCGCGCCTGCCCGGCGCCTGGGAAATTGCCCGCAAGACCGAAGAACACGCCAAAGGCATGCTGGTCCCCGGCACCCTGTTCGAAGAGCTGGGCTGGAACTACATCGGCCCCATCGATGGCCACGACCTGCCGACGCTGATCACCACCCTGCGCAATATGCGCGACCTGGATGGCCCGCAGTTCCTGCATATCAGCACCAAAAAGGGCAAGGGCTTCGCCCCGGCCGAACTGGACCCGATCGGCTACCACGCGATCACCAAGCTGGAGCCACTTAATGCCCCAGTGGTGCCGAAGAAGATCAGCGGCCCGAAATACTCCGCCGTGTTCGGCCAATGGCTGTGTGACATGGCCGAGCAGGATGCGCGCCTGGTCGGCATCACCCCGGCGATGAAGGAAGGCTCCGATCTGGTCGCGTTCAGCCAGCGCTTCCCGCAGCGTTACTTCGACGTGGCGATTGCCGAGCAGCACGCCGTAACCCTGGCCGCGGGCATGGCCTGCGACGGCATCAAGCCGGTGGTGGCGATCTACTCGACCTTCCTGCAGCGCGCCTACGACCAACTGATTCACGACGTGGCCGTGCAGCACCTCGACGTGCTGTTCGCCATCGACCGTGCCGGCCTGGTCGGCGAAGACGGTCCGACCCACGCCGGCAGCTTCGACCTCTCGTACCTGCGCTGCATCCCCGGCATGCTGATCATGACGCCCAGCGATGAAAACGAACTGCGCCGCATGCTCACCACCGGCCACCTGTTCAATGGCCCCGCCGCCGTGCGTTACCCGCGTGGCAGCGGACCGAATGCACGGATCGAGCAAGAGCTGACGCCGCTGGAAATCGGCAAGGGCGTGGTGCGCCGCCAGGGTCAGAAAACGGCTCTGCTGGTGTTCGGCGTGCAGCTGACGGAAGCCCTGCAAGTCGGTGAATTGCTCGATGCCACGGTGGTCGACATGCGTTTCGTCAAACCCCTGGACGAAACCCTGCTGCGCCAACTGGCGGCTGAGCATGAGCTGCTGGTGACGATCGAAGAAAACAGCATCATGGGCGGCGCCGGCTCCGCCGTCAGCGAGTTCCTCGCCAGCGAAAACCTGCTCAAGCCGATGCTCCACCTGGGCTTGCCGGACTACTACGTCGAGCACGCCAAACCGACCCAGATGCTCGCCGAATGTGGCCTCGACGCCGCCGGCATCGAAGCCGCCGTGCGTGAGCGCCTGGCTTGCCTGTAACGCTACAGCGGGCGCAGCCGACGTGACATGAACGCACCACACGTCGGCTTGCCGCACTTTCACTTGTTCCTGATCCACCGCGCACCTTAAGGTGCGCGACGTTTTTTATCCGCCACGGTGTGCTGCCAGCCCTGATGCTGCAGCCTGAAACGGGAAGCTGGTCAAAGCCAGCACTGCCCCCGCAACGGTAACCGAGCGCAGCCTGCCTAACGCAGCGCTGCAACGTCTGCCTGATAGACCACTGGGTTCGCCTGGGAAGGTTGGTAGACGTCGCTCGGCAGTCCGGAGACCGGCCTTGGTGGACGTGACTGGTATTGCGGAGGGCAAGCACCGGCAAGCATTGTCGGCTGCCCGGAATTCCCTGCACCGCATCGCTGGCCAACGCCCTCCTCGAAAGCTTCGCTTACTTTTGAGGATTGTTAATGAAACTGTCTCCCCTGGCCCTGGCTGTTGCCCTGCTGCCGTTCACGACTCACGCCGAGTCGATCGACACCGACGAAGCCCTGCAGGCCCAGGCGCTGGTGATTACCTCTGGTCGTGTAGCCGAACCCAAGAAAGCCGCCATCAGTGCCGCCAGCGTATTCACCCGCCAGGACATTGAGCGCCTGCAAGTGCGCAATGTGCCTGACCTGCTAAACCGCGTGCCCGGCGTCGTCACCCGCAGCAGCGGCGGCCTGGTGTCCTATTCAGTGCGCGGCACCAAGTCCGCCCAAACCCTGGTCCTCGTCGACGGCCAGCGTATTGCTTCAGCCGCCAGCGGTATTGCACGCCTGGATTACCTGAGCATCGACAACATTGAACGCGTGGAAGTGACCCGCGGAGCGCGCTCATCACTGTATGGGGCCGACGCCATTGGTGGGGTCATTCAAATCTTCACCCGCCATGGCGAGGCTGGGCTGAATCCGTCGGTCCGTCTTGCCGCTGGCAGCAAGCAAACCTACCAACGCAGCGCCAGCGTTAGCGGCGGTGATACGCGCACTCGCTTCAGCCTCGGTGGCAGCCTCGACGAGAGCAACGGCCACGACAGCACCCGCGACAACGTCGGTGCCGACAGCGATGCCGAGGGTCAACGCAATCTGGCGCAGTACCTCAACCTCGATCATCAGTTCAATGACGACTGGAAGGTCGGCTTCAACTACAACGAGCAACACGGCAAAAACGAGTACGACGACGCCTACGAGCAGGCCCCGGCACAGCCCAGCGACCAGTTCCGGGTCAGCAGCGCTAGCAGCTTCCTGCAAGGCCAGATCAATGACACGTGGAATAGTCGCCTGGAGCTAGGTCAGAGCTATGACCGCAACAAGGCTGTCGGTGCAGCGATGCCGTGGAACAACGGCCTCAACGCCACCACCCGCCACTCCGCCAGCTGGCTCAATCGCCTCGACCTCAACCCGGCCAACCAACTGACATTGGGCGGCGACTGGTATGAGGACAAACTCGACAGCAGCACGGCTTACGCCGAAGACAGCCGCAGCAATAGCGCGGCGCTGTTTCAGTACCGCTTCAATGGCGAACAGATATTCAGCGAACTGGGCATGCGCCGCGATGACAATCAGCTCTACGGCACGCAGAACAGCTGGAATGGTGCGCTTGGCTTGCCGCTTGAGTCTGGCCAGCAGTGGCAGCTCAGCTACGCCGAAGGCTTCCGCGCGCCGACCTTCACTGATCTCTACTATCCGGGCTACAGCAACCCGAATTTGAAGGCAGAAACCAGCAAAACCTGGGAGCTGCAATGGCGTGCAGAATTGGGCGCCAGCCAGCTGGAAACGTCCTTGTACCGCAACGACATCACAGACTTGATCGCTTACAAGGGCAACAGCACCGAAAACGTGGGACAGGCTCGCATCAACGGCTTCGAAACCAGCATCAGCCAGGAGCTACTGGGCTGGCAAACCAACCTGGGCTTGAGCCTGGTTGACCCGCGCAACCGCGACAACGGCCAGACCTTACAGCTCACCCCCAAACGCACCGTCTTTATCGATCTGGATCGAACCTTCGGTGTGTTCTCCGCTGGGGCCAGCTGGCGTGCAGTCAGCCAGAGCTACGATTACAGCATCGTTGACTCGAACTACAACGCCGAACGGCAGACCGTGCCTGGCTATGGCCTGGTTGACCTGCGCAGTAGCTGGCAAGCCAGTGCCAGCCTGCGCGTGGACCTGCAGCTAAACAACGTACTGGATAAGGACTATTACACCTCGCTGTACCAGCGCTTTGATGCCAACTACATGCTCGCCCCAACAGCGCCCTATGGCTATCAGGAACCGGGGCGTACCGGCCTGCTGGCCGTCACTTGGACGCCGCAGTAGCACTAATGGGCCGAACGTAGCCGCTCACACAACTGCGCGGTGGCCTTGAGCATCTGCAGGCTGGGACGCTCAAGGCCACGGTCGGGGATCACCCAGACCTGGCCATGCTGCACCGCCTGCAGTTGTGGCCAGGCCTGCCAGGCGGGCAGCAGTTGCGCCTCGCTGACCAGAATCACCTCGGGGTCGCGCGCCAGCACGGCTTCGAGGCTGATTTGCGGGGCCGCCAGGGGCAGGTCGGCAAATAAATTCTGCGCCCCACAGACGCGCAAAGCGTCGGAAATGATCTGTTCGCCCCCCAAGGTATACAAGGGCTTGTCCCACACCTGATAGAACACCCGCAACGGCGTCGGGCGCTGATAGCGCGCGCGCAAACGGGCCAACTCAACACGCACCTGCACGGCCAGTTGGCGACCCCGTTCGGCACGGCCAACGCGCGCACCCAGCTCGGCCACCTGGCTCGCCAGTTGCTCCAGGCTATGGGGTTCGGCCTCGTAGAGGGGAATGTGCAGATCGCGCAATTGCTGGCGCTGGGCGGCGTTGATGCTGTCCGGCCAGAGCAACACCAAGTCCGGCTGCAGACTCAATAGGGTTTCGAACTCCAGCTGTCCGGGCTCACCCACCGAGGGCAAGGCCGCCAGCGCCGCCGGCCGCTCACCCAGCGCGCCGACCAACTGCTCGGCAGCGCCCAGCTCCAGCATCAGCTCAGTCAGCGACGGCGCCAGACTGACCACCCGCTGCTGCGCATGCGCCGGCAGGGCCAGCACACAGAGCAGCAGCGCAAGCAGGCGCATCAGCCGAGCTGACGAGGAATGCGGTAGAGGTACAACAGCACCAGGCTGGACAGCGCCAGCAGCATCAGCGGCAAGGCCGGCAGACCGGCAAACACCGCCAGGGCGGCGATCCAGGCGGGCAAGGCGGCACCAACAAAGGCCAGGCGCCGGATGCGCGCCAAGGCAACCCAGGCGGCGGGCTCGTCCGGCGTATCCAGGGCTTTTTCGGTGGCGATCAGGCCATGCTTGAAGCGATGAAACAGCGGCAGGCTGACAAACATTGAGGCCAAGCCGGCGATAAACAGCGGCATGGCCAGCAGCGACGACGCACGCTCGGCGGCAAACAGGGCATTGAGCAACAACAACGGCGCCAGGGTCACCAGCACTTGCCACCACCAGGCCAGGGCCAGACGGCGGCGCACGTCATTGCGGGTCACGCCTTGGGCTCCAGCTCGACCTCGCCCTGGTGCAGGCTGCCGAGCATATGGCCGAGCTTGCCGGCCTTGGTGGCGAGGTACTTCTTGTTGTACGGGTTCTGCCCGGCCTGCAGCGGCACCCGGCTGGCGACGCGCAGACCATAGTGCTCAAGGGCTTTGACCTTGCGCGGATTGTTGGTCATCAGCTTGATGGCGCTGATGCCGAGGTGCTCCAGCATCGGCTGGCAGATGGCGTAGTCACGCTGATCGGCACCGAAGCCCAGACGCTCATTGGCCTCGACGGTATCGGCGCCGCCATCCTGCAGCTCGTAGGCGCGGATCTTGTTCAGCAGGCCAATGCCACGACCTTCCTGGCGCAGGTACAGCAGCACGCCGCGGCCTTCATCGGCAATCGCTTGCAGGGCCGCTTGCAGTTGCGCACCGCAATCACAACGCAGGCTGAACAGGGCATCGCCGGTCAGGCATTCGGAATGCAGACGCCCGAGTACCGGGGCGCCATCGCTGAAGTCACCGAGCGTCAGGGCGATGTGTTCCTTGCCGGTCGCCTCGTCGAGGAAACCGTGCATGGTGAACAGCGCAAATGGCGTAGGCAGTTGGGAGGCGGCGACAAACACGACAGACACCGGATGCTCCTGATAATCAAAGGGCGGAAAAACGCAGGGCGGGCATTGTAGCAGCAGCATCTGCCGGCCAGGCAGCTTGAATTGTGCGGGATAACCATCGGCATAGCCGATTAGAGTTTGGACTCCAGCACCAGCAAGCCTTGATCTTCACGCCAGCGCACGCGATTGAGGAAGCTCATGCCCAGCAAGGCATCGGTGGGCGACTCGCCCTCCAGCACGGCAGCCTCGACGCCGAGCACCTCCAGCGGGCCGACCTTGACCCGATTGAGGTTGACCAGCCAGGCCCGCGCGGTGCCGCTGGCGGTGTTGACCACCATCGGCCGACCCTGGGTACGAAAATCGATGCCCAGCCGCCGCGCCTGACTTTCATTCAAGGCGATTGAGGTGGCGCCGGTGTCCACCAGAAACTGCATCGGCTGGCCGCCAATCGAACCGGCCACCCGGTAGTGACCATCGCCACCGCGGGCAATGCTGGTCTGGCTCTTGCCCGGCGCGGCGAAGCCGGCGCTCGACTCCCGACTGAGGCTGTAGGGCCGCTCCACACCATCCACCCGCAGCACCGCACCGCGGCTGTCGGCGCTGATCACCTGAACGCCGCCGGGGCCGGTCTGACCGACCTTGACCAGCTTGCGCAGGCCGTCGACATTCAGCACCGCCGCCCCCGGAAACAGGCCCACCACCTGCACCTGAGTCGCCGCCTGGGCACTGCCAACACACGCCAGCAGACTGGCAACAAGCAAGTGTTCAAGGCGTCCCATGGTGCGGTTCCTGTGCTGAGTCATAGGGGTAGTGATCCTTCCAGCGTTTAAAAATGGCACGCAGACTGCCGTTGCGCACCAGCACGTCCATGCGTTGCTCGTAGAGCTGCTTCAGCGCCCGACCACGTTCGGTGCGGGCAAAGGCCAGGTACAGCGGCAACAGCTGCAACTCGGTAACCCGCAGATCCGTCGTGCTGCTCAAGACTGGCGAGGAGGAAGTCCACCTCGGCATCGTCGTCGATATAAAAGTCCGCATGCCCCTCGCGCAGCATCGCCGGAATGCCATCGCGGCGCTGCACTTCCTGGTAGCGACCAACGCTAGGCAGTTGGTCCTGAAAGGCGTAACCGCGCACCCAGATCAGCCGGTAATTGGCCAGGGTTTGCAGGGTCGGCTGGGGCAGACGGGTCAGACCGAGGGCCACCACCCGGTCGGCGGCGTAGGGCCAGCGCGGGAAGTCCAGGTCATCCACCTCACCCCGATACAAACCAAGGGCTGCATCCACCTTGCCGCGCTGGGCCAGGCCGATTGAGCGGGTGTAGGGCTCGCTGTTGACGACCAACTTGACGCCCGCCGGCTCGAACACGGCGCGCAGCACGTCCCAGGCCAGACCGGAACCATCGGCGTTGCTGTGGCCTTCCCAGGCTTCACCGGCCACGCGGATTTCAGCCGGCAGCGTCTGCTCTACCGCCTCGGCCGTGCAGCTCAACAATCCGCCCAACAGCATGCCCAGCCAACGCCCCAGCATGGTGACTCCGTTCAACTCAATCCGAGAATAATCAGCTGCAGGCTCAACCAGGCGAAGACGCCCGGCCAGCACATCATCCAGCATGATTCCCACTCCACCATGGACGTGGCGATCAATCCAGCGAATTGGCCACGGTTTGACGATATCGAACAGGCGAAACAGAACAAAGCCCAGCAGCAGCCACTGCCAACCCGCCGGCACCAGCCAGAGGGTGATCCACACCCCGACCAGCTCATCCCAGACGATGCCGCCGTGGTCATGCACGCCAAGGTCGCGGGCCACCTTGCCGCACAACCAGCAACCGAACACGGTGGTTACAACCAGCATCAGCCCGTAGCCCCATGCCGGCAGCAACTGCCACAGCGGCACAAATGCCAGCGCCAGCAGCGAGCCCCAGGTGCCGGGCGCTTTGGGCAAGGTGCCGGAGCCGAAGCCAAAGGCGAGAAAATGCCAGGGGTTGCGCCACACCGACGGTGGCGCCTTGTTTGTGTCAGTCACCCGAACTCCGAAAATGTTGATAACCGCGCTGTGGCGGCGTAATGACGCGACCCTGTTCATCGAGCAACTGCACGCCCTGCCCGGCCACTACCCGACCGATCACCGGCAACGCCCAGCCGTCGGCCTGCAAACCCGACAAATGCTGCGCGGGCAGAGTAAAGGCCAGACGGTAATCATCGCCACCACTCAAGGCGCAATGCTGCGCCGCCGGCAGGCTGAGCAAGGCCAGGATCGCTGGCGACAAAGGCACACGCGCCAGCTCAATCTGCAACGCCACGCCGGAAGCTGCGGCGATATGACCGCAATCGGCCAGCAAGCCATCGGAAATATCCAGCGCCGCCGAAGCCTTGCCGCGCAGTGCCTGACCCAGCGCCAGTTGCGGCCTGGGCGACCAGTACTGGGCCAGCAACGCAGCCGCCACCTCCGGCGCGGCCTGCTGCTGACCCAGCACCAGGGGCAAAGCCGCTGCCGCATCGCCCAGGCTGCCACCGACACACAGTAGATCGCCGACCTGGGCACCGCTGCGCAGCAACGCCTGGCCCCGCGGCAGGCGACCGAACACCGTAACCGTCAGGCTCAAGGGCCCGCGGGTGGTGTCACCGCCAATCAACGCCAGGCCGCACTGCTCGGCCATCTGATTGAGCCCGCGAGCAAAGCCCTGCAGCCAATCATTCGTAGCCTGCGGCAGGCACAGCGCCAGGGTAAAACCGAGCGGCGTCGCGCCCATGGCTGCCAGATCGCTGGTCGCCACGGCCAACGCGCGCTGGCCGAGCAAAAAGGCATCGCAAGGATCAGGAAAATGCACCCCGGCGACCAGGGTATCGGTGGAGATCGCCAGCTGCTCGCCAGCCGGCAGATCGAGCAAGGCGCAATCATCGCCAATGCCCAAAGCCACGCCTTCGGCCGCCTGCGCACAGGGCGCGGCAGCAAAGTAATGACGAATCAGCTCGAACTCACCCATGCTTCAGCGCCCCGTTGCGGGGCGAGCTGGCGCCCCCAAACAGGAGCGCCGACAGGCGACAGGCTGAGCAGGCCGTTGAAGAACTACCTGCGCTGCCGATACGGCGTTAAAAACGGCGGCCTCGCCTACATTTTTCAACGGCCTGTTAGCGCTTGTTGGCACGCACTTCATCGGCACGCAGCTTGGGGGCCAGCTTGTCGAGGATGCCGTTGACGAACTTGTGGCCATCGGTGGCGCCAAAGATCTTCGCCAGCTCGATGCCTTCGTTGATCACCACGCGGTACGGCACGTCGATGCGATGACGCAACTCGTAGGCCGACAGACGCAGGATCGCCAACTCAACCGGGTCCAGCTCTTCCAGCGGACGGTCGAGGAAACCGGCGAAGGCGTCATCCAGCTCGGTCTTGTTCTGCGGAACACCGTGGAGGATTTCCCGAAAGTAAGCGCCATCAACGCCGACAAAATCATTGTCGACGCGGAACTGGGCTTCGATTTCGTTTACCGACTGACCGGCCAGGTGCCACTGATACAGAGCCTGCATGGCCAGACTGCGCGCTTTGCGGCGCGCAGCGGTCTTGCCTTTGGCCGGCTTTTCGTCGGGCTGGGCGGGATGATCGAGATCGCTGTTAAAACTCACTTGGCCTCCAGCTGCGCCAGCAGGCTGACCATTTCCAGAGCAGACAGTGCAGCTTCAGCGCCTTTGTTACCGGCCTTGGTGCCGGAACGCTCGATGGCTTGTTCGATGGAATCAACGGTCAGCACACCAAAGGCCACCGGCACGCCGAACTCCATGGACACCTGGGCCAGGCCCTTGGTGCATTCGCCAGCGACGTATTCGAAGTGCGGAGTACCGCCACGAATCACAGCGCCCAGGGCGATGATGGCGGCGTATTCGCCACGCTGGGCAACCTTCTGCGCCACCAGCGGAATCTCGAAAGCACCCGGTGCACGAATGATGGTGATGTCGCTCTCGCTCACGCCGTGGCGGACCAGTGCGTCAACGGCACCGCTTACCAGGCTCTCAACCACGAAGCTGTTGAAGCGGCCGACTACCAGGGCAAAACGGCCCTTGGGGGCGATGAAGGTACCTTCGATGGTCTTCAGGGTCATGGGCATTCTCGTATCTATAAAAGAGCAGGATTAAACAACCTGGGCGCCGCGGGGCGCCCAGTTGGGTTTATTCAGAGGGCAGGTATTCTACAACTTCCAGGTCAAAGCCGGATATGGCGTTGAACTTCATCGGCGAACTCATCACGCGCATTTTGCGCACGCCGAGGTCACGCAGAATCTGCGAACCGGCGCCGACGGTGCTGTAGGTGGTCGGTGTGGTGACCTTGGCATCGCTGCCCAGTTGCTGTTCCAGATGGGCCAGCAACTCCTGGCCACTGAGCGGATTACCCAGCAGCAAGACCACCCCACTGCCCGCCTCGGCAACCTTGGCCATGGCGGCGCGCAGGCTCCAGCGGCCCGGCTGTTTGACCATAAACAGGTCGCGCAGCGGCTCCATGTTATGCACCCGCACCAGGGTCGGTTCGTCGGCGCTGATCTGCCCCAGGGTCAGGGCCATGTGCACATCGCCCTCGACTGCATCGCGGTAGGTCACCAAGTTGAACGAACCCAACTCGCTGTCCAACGGCTGCTCGGCAATCCGCTGAACGGTACGTTCGTGGATCAGTCGGTAGTGGATCAAGTCGGCGATGGTGCCGATCTTGATGCCATGTTCCTGGGCGAACACTTCCAGCTCAGGGCGACGGGCCATGGTGCCGTCGTCGTTCATGATTTCGCAGATCACCCCGGACGGCTCGAAACCGCCCATGCGCGCCAGGTCGCAGGCCGCTTCGGTGTGACCGGCACGGGCCAGCACGCCGCCAGGCTGGGCCATCAGCGGGAAGATATGGCCTGGGCTGACGATGTCGTCGGCCTTGGCGTTCTTCGCCGCGGCGGCCTGCACGGTGCAGGCACGGTCGGCCGCGGAGATGCCGGTGGTTACGCCCACGGCAGCTTCGATCGACACGGTGAACTTGGTGCCAAAGCCCGAGCCATTGCGCGGCGCCATCAGCGGCAGCTTGAGGGTTTCGCAACGTTCGCGGGTCATCGGCATGCAGATCAGGCCGCGGGCGAAACGCGCCATAAAGTTGATGTGCTCGGCGGTCACGCACTCGGAGGCGATGATCAGATCGCCCTCGTTCTCGCGGTCCTCGTCATCCATGAGGATGACCATTTTGCCCTGCCGAATGTCTGCAACCAGTTCTTCGATGCTATTGAGCGCCACGGGCAGCTCCTTTCTCGGATGTGTAGGGGTCACCGGCGCCAAGGCGCGCAGTGCAGAATTTAGAGATAACCGTTTTCCGCCAAAAAGCCTTCCGTCAGGCCGCTGGCCTTGGGCTCGGCGGCCTTGTCACCGAGCAGCAGACGCTCCAGGTAACGGGCCAGCAGGTCCACTTCCAGGTTGACCTGGCGACCGGCGTGGTAATCGGCCATCACGGTTTCGCCAAGCGTGTGCGGCACGATGGTCAGCTCGAATTCGGCGCCATTCACGCCATTCACCGTCAGGCTGGTGCCATCCACGGTGATCGAGCCTTTCAGCGCGATGTATTTGGCCAGCTCACGGGGAGCGCGAATTTTGAATTGCACGGCGCGGGCATTGTCCTCGCGGGAGATCACCTCGCCGACGCCGTCCACATGGCCGCTGACCAGATGGCCACCGAGGCGACTGGTGGGCGTTAGGGCCTTTTCCAGGTTGACCTTGCTGCCGATCTTCAAATCGATAAACGCGCTGCAGGCCAGGGTTTCGCGGCTGACATCGGCCCAAAAGCCATTGCCCGGCAACTCCACAGCGGTCAGGCACACGCCATTCACGGCAATACTGTCACCCAGTTTGACGTCACCCAGATCCAGCTTGCCGGTCTCGACGTAGACGCGCACATCGCCGCCCTTGGGGCTCAGCGCACGGATGGTGCCAATGGCTTCGATAATTCCGGTAAACATCAGACCCCCTGGGTTGGCAGCACGCCATGCAGGCGGCAACGCCCGGTGGCAGGCAGAAAAACAACAGACATCACGACGCACTCCTGTTCGTTGAACAAACAGGGCGGTTCGATCGATAGGGATTTCACGGACGCAGGCCAGCCGCGCCCTTAAAGGGAATCCCGCTCTCTCTTTATCCGGACTCTAACCGTCGGCCCCGGAATCACACCGGGTCTGCTGACCTTGGCGGGCCTGACGGCTCGACAAGCGCTCGCGGGCTAGACCCTGGCTAAAACCATGGGGGCCATTACCGCCGGTGGGGAATTACACCCCGCCCTGAGAACGTTGCAGCCACATGCGCGGCTGCGTGCGACCTTTTACCATATTTGCCCTGCCGGTGCATGCCTGGGCCGACCAGACTCAAGCCCCGCGAGGCAAGGGCCGGGCAATAATCCGCCAGTCATCGCCGACGGCACGCATCTCGACGATTTGCAGCTCTTGGGCCTCGGCCATTTTCGCCAGCGGCCAATCCAGCAATGGCCGGGCGCTGGAGCCGAGGAACTTGGCGGCGACAAACAACTGGTACTCATCCACCAGTCCCTGGCGAGCGAAGGCGCCAGCCAGACGCGGACCGGCTTCCACCAGCACCTCGTTGGCACCGCGGGCGGCAAGCTCCAGCAGCAGCTTGCGCAGGTCGACATGGCCATTGCTGCCCGACACCGCCAGTAGCTCATGACCATCGTCGAGAAACAATTGCCGCGCCCCAGCCGCCGCACAGGTGGCCACCAGGGCCTTGCCGGCCTGATAGAAAGGCGCACTCAGCGGCACCCGCAGACGCCCATCCACCAGCACGCGCAGCGGCGGCCGGGTCATGGCCAGGGCCGTCAGCTCGGCATTCAAGCCCAGTTCGTCAGGGCGTACGGTCAGCCGCGCGCCATCGGCCAACACGGTATCGGCGCCGGTCAACACCACACTGGCACGGGCACGCAGGCGCTGTACTGCAGCGCGCGCCGCTGGCCCGGTAATCCACTGACTTTCACCGCTGGCCATGGCCGTGCGGCCGTCCAGGCTCATGGCCAGCTTGACCCGCACATAGGGCAGGCCCTGCTCCATGCGCTTGATAAAGCCAACATTCAACGCCCGCGCCTCGCCTTCCAGCACACCGCAGGCGACCTCAATACCGGCTTCCTGCAAACGCGCCAAGCCACGCCCAGCCACCTGCGGATTAGGGTCCTGCATCGCTGCGACTACACGCGCCACGCCGGCCTGCACCAAGGCCTCGGCGCACGGCGGGGTGCGACCGTGATGGCTGCAAGGCTCCAGGGTCACATAAGCCGTGGCACCGCGAGCCTTAGCGCCGGCCTGACGCAAGGCATGCACCTCGGCATGGGGCTCACCGGCGCGGGCATGCCAGCCTTCCCCGACAACCTGCCCGGCCGCGACAATGACGCAGCCGACGCGTGGATTGGGATGGGTCGAATACACGCCCTTGCGCGCCAGCTCGAGGGCGCGCGCCATGCTGCGCTGATCGAGCACGGCCTGTTCGGCTGCCGTCATTCGTGGCTCGGCTCGCGGGACAGGCGGTCGATTTCCTCGCGGAACTCGTTGAGGTCCTGGAAACGCCGGTACACCGAGGCAAAACGGATATAGGCCACTTCATCGAGTTTCTGCAGCTCGCCCATCACCAGCTCACCGAGTACCCGCGACTTGATCTCGCGCTCGCCGGTGGCACGCAGTTTGTGCTTGATGTGGGCAATCGCCGCCTCCAGGCGCTCGACGCTTACTGGCCGTTTCTCCAGCGCACGCTGCATGCCGGCACGCAGCTTTTCCTCGTCGAACGGCTGGCGACTGCCATCGGACTTGATCAGTCGCGGCATCACCAGCTCAGCGGTTTCAAAGGTGGTGAAACGCTCTTCGCACGCCAGACACTCGCGCCGACGACGCACCTGTTCACCTTCGGCGACCAGACGTGAGTCGATCACCTTGGTGTCATTCGCTCCACAAAACGGACAATGCATGGGCGCAAACAGCCGAAAAAATGAGGGAACTCATGGTAGCGCATCGCACCGACAGCGCCCACAGCCAAGACAAGCCAGAGGCTTTGCGGTATATAGCAGCCTGCCGGGCTTGACGCTGTTCTGCTGCGGAAAAGCCGGCCTTGGTCATTTTCTGCGCTCTTTTTTGTTGAATAGAATGACTATTCGCCGCAAAAGAGCGCAAAAACTGCCTCAACCCGGTCTTTCCCTCGCTACGAACGGTCAAGTCCGACAGGCTGCCAAGCCGCCCGTTTCACCATCACCTTTGTGGAAGTTGCCATGCTGCCGCGCCTGCTTGCCCTACTTTGCCTGTCCAGCCTGCTCGCGGCCTGCAGCAGCACGCCGCCGGCGCCAGCCCTGGCAACAACCGTCAAACCGAAGCCGGTACTGGTCGCGCCTGAGCCGCTGCCCAACCACTTGCGCGAACTCAGCGGCCAGTTACTCGGCGTACCCGCCGCCGGCGAGGCCGAATTGGCCCTGCTACTCGTCGATAGCCGCGACCGTCCGGTGCAACTGCTGGCCAGCAGCCGCCTGAGCGGCAACGGCGCGGCGCTGCCTTTTAGTTTGCGCTTCAGCCCCATCAGCATCCCACCGGGCCAGCGCCTGGAGCTGCGCGGCCGGGTCAGCCAGGCCGGCATTCTGACCTTGCGCCTGCCCGCGCGACCGATCCAGCCCGCGAGCAATCAGGCCCTGGGCGCCCTGCAACTGGTGCCTGCGCCATGAAAGCCCCGTGTGAATTGCAAAGCGCCCTGGCCGGCCTGCTCGGCGATGCCCGCCTGGTGGCGGAAACCCTGCCCGGCACCGACCTCAAGCTGTGGCTGATCGACCCGGCCAATATGGAGCGCGCCTTCAACCCGGAAGAAACCCGGCGCATTCTCGAAGAGCCACCGTACTGGTGCTTCTGCTGGGCCAGCGGCCTGGTGCTGGCGCGCTGGCTGGCCGAACGGCCCGAGTGGGTGCGCGGCAAGCGCGTGCTGGATTTTGGCGCGGGCTCCGGAGTGGCGGCGATTGCCGCAGCCAAAGCTGGCGCGCTTGAAGTGGTGGCCTGCGACCTCGACCCACTGGCGCTGGCCGCTTGCCGAGCCAATGCGCAGCTCAATGACGTGCAGCTCAGCTACTCCGCAGACTTCTTCGCCGAGGCCGACCGCTTTGACCTGATCATCGTCGCCGACGTGCTCTACGACCGCGCCAATCTGCCGTTGCTCGACCAGTTCCTCAGCCGCGGCCAGCAGGCGCTGGTGGCCGACTCGCGGGTGCGCGATTTCCAGCACCCGCTGTACCAACGCATCGGCCTGCTGGACGCCTGCACCTGGCCGGACCTGGCGGAGCCGGCAGAGTTTCGCCTGGTCAGCCTGTACCACGCGCAGCGCTGATTTTCAGCGCCACGGCGCTTGCTTCTGCCACGCCGCGCCCACATCTTTAACCGCATTCACCTCAGCCAATGAGACCGATCATGAGCGACACGCCGTATATCTTCGACGCCAGCAGCCTCAACTTTGACCAATTGGTGATTGAGAACTCCTTCCACAAGCCGGTGCTGGTGGACTTCTGGGCCGAGTGGTGCGCGCCGTGCAAAGCACTGATGCCGCTGCTGGCGCAGATCACCGAGTCCTATCGCGGCGAGCTGCTGCTGGCCAAGGTCAACTGCGACCTGGAGCCGGACATCGTCCAGCGCATGGGCATCCGCAGCTTGCCCACCGTGGTGCTGTTCAAGGACGGTCAGCCGGTCGACGGCTTTACCGGCGCCCAGCCGGAATCGGCGATTCGCGGCCTGCTCGCGCCCCACGTCGCCGAACCGGCACCCGAAGCGGCCGACCCGCTGGAAACGGCCCAGGCGCTGTTTGCCGAAGGCCGCATCGGCGACGCCGAAAGCCTGCTGCAGCAATTGCTGACAGAAGACAACAGCAACGCCGCCGCACTGATCCTGTATGCACGCTGCCTGGCCGAACGCGGCGAACTGGGCGAGGCCGAAGTGGCCCTGAATGCCGTGACGGGCGACAGCCACAAACAGGCCCTGGCTGGCGCCCGCGCACAACTGACCTTCCTGCGCCAGGCCGCCGACCTACCAGACGTGGCCGAGCTAAAAAGCCGCTTGGCCGCCAACAGCGAAGACGACGAAGCGGTGTATCAACTGGCCATCCAGCAACTCGCTCGCCAGCAGCCCGAGGCCGCCCTGGATGCCTTGCTGCGTCTGTTCGTGCGTAATCGCAACTACGCCGACGGCCTGCCGCACAAGACCCTGCTGCAAGTGTTCGAGCTGCTCGGCAATGACCATCCCTTGGTCACCACCTACCGGCGCAAGCTGTACCAGGCCATTTACTGAGTAACGACTGCGGGGCTGGTCAGCGGCAAATAAAGTCGTTATAACGTAACAACTTTATTTGCCAGACCTTCCGGAGTTGCCATGCGCCGCCTGCTATTTGCCCTGCCTTTCGCCCTGCTGCCCCTGGCGGCCGCTCACGCCGCCCATGACGAACATGAACACCACGATGAGCACGCCAGCCTTGCCGCCCACGAGCACGGCGCCGCACAGCTGAACGTAGCGCTGGAAGGCCAGCGCCTGGAGTTAGCCCTGGAAAGCCCGGCGATGAACCTGGTGGGGTTTGAACATGCCGCCGTCAGCAGCAGCGACAAAGCTGCCGTGGCGCGTGCCCAACAACACCTGCAGACACCCCTGGCGCTGTTTGGCATTGCCGCTGCAGCCGGTTGTGTAATCACCAGCCACGAACTGCATAGCCCGCTGTTCGAGGCACACGCCGAAGAACACGAAGAACACGAAGAACACGACAAAGAGCATGGCGCCGAACACAGCGATATCGACGCCAACTACGTGCTGACCTGCAGCCAGCCGCAGGCGCTGGCGGCTGTCGACCTCAGCGAGCTGTTCAAGCTTTTCCCCGCCACCGATAAAATCCAGGTGCAACTGATCGGCCCTAACGGCCAGCAAGGCGCTGAACTCTCCGCCGCACAACCACGTCTGAGCTTCTGACAACCCTTGCAGGCCACTGTTGTGCGGCGCTAGCAGCCTGTCGGACTTAACCGTTCGTAGCGAGGGAAAGACCGATTTGAGGCAGTTTCTGCGCTCTTTTGAGGCGAATAGTCATTCTATTCAACGAAAAAGAGCGCAGAAAATGACCAAGTCCGGCTTTTCCGCAGTAGAACAGCGTTAATTCCGACAGGGTGCTAGGGTGCTCCTGCCGATCTTGGCCTCGCCTCTGGACACCCAATGAGCGCACTGATTGAACTGACCGAGCTGGGCTTTGCCTGGCCCGGCCAAGCTGAACTGCTGGATATCCCGGCTTTCACCCTACAGCAGGGTGAAAGCCTGTTCCTCAAAGGCCCCAGCGGCAGCGGCAAAACCACCTTGCTCGGTCTGCTGGGCGGTGTGCAAAAGCCCGGTCGTGGACGTATCCACTTGCTCGGCGCAGACCTCAGCAGCATGTCCTCCGGCGCCCGCGATCATTTTCGCGTCGACCACACCGGCTATATCTTCCAGCAGTTCAACCTGCTGCCGTTTCTCTCGGTGAGCGAAAACGTCGAGCTGCCCTGTCACTTTTCCAAACTGCGTACGCAGCGCGCGCAACAGCGCCACGGCAGTGTCAGCCAGGCCGCCAGCGCCCTGCTCAGCCACCTTGGCCTGGTCGATCCGGCGCTGCAGGCGCGCCGCGCCGACAGCCTGTCGATTGGCCAGCAACAACGTGTCGCCGCCGCCCGCGCCCTGATCGGTCAGCCCGAACTGGTGATCGCCGACGAGCCCACTTCAGCCCTGGACAGCGATGCTCGCGAGGCCTTCTTGCAACTGCTGTTTGCCGAATGCCGCGCCGCCGGTTCCAGCCTACTGTTTGTCAGCCACGACCAGAGCCTGGCGCCCCTATTTGACCGCAGCCTGTCGCTGAGCGACCTCAACCGCGCCTCGCGCCCGTCGGAGCTCTGAGCATGTACCTCATACGTCTGGCCCTGGCCAGCCTGGCCAACCGCCGCTTTACTGCCTGGCTGACGGTGTTCGCCATTGCCCTGTCCGTGTGTTTGCTGCTGGCCGTGGAGCGCATCCGCACGGAAACCCGCAGCAGCTTTGCCAGCACCATCAGCGGCACCGACCTGATCGTCGGCGCTCGCTCCGGCTCGATCAACCTGTTGCTGTATTCGGTGTTTCGCCTCGGCAATGCAACCAACAACATTCGCTGGGACAGCTTCGAGACGATTGCCCACGACCCCAAAGTTAAATGGGCAATTCCGATCTCGCTGGGCGACTCACACCGTGGCTACCGGGTCATGGGCACCAGCCGCGCCTACTTCGAGCATTATCAATATGGCCGTGGCCAGGCCCTGCAACTGGCTCAAGGCCAGACCTTTGCCGACGACCCCTTTGCCGTGGTGCTCGGCGCCGAAGTGGCCGAGGCCCTGCACTACCAACTGGGTCAGCAGTTGGTGCTGGCCCATGGCGTAGCCACCATTAGCCTAAGCAAGCACGACGACAAACCCTTCAGCGTGGTCGGCATTCTCAAGCGCACCGGCACCCCGGTCGACCGGACCCTGCATATCAGCTTGCAAGGCATGCAGGCGCTGCACATCGACTGGCAGAACGGCGTGCCCGCCCAAGGCAAAGGACGGATCAGCGCTGAGCAGGCGCGCAGCATGGACCTGCAGCCGCACGCCATTACTGCGGCCATGCTGGGCCTGAACAGCAAGATCGCCACCTTCGCCGTGCAACGGCAAATCAATGAGTTTCGCGGCGAACCGCTGCTGGCCATTCTCCCTGGCGTGGCCCTGCAGGAACTCTGGAGCCTGATGGGCAGCGCGGAGAAAGCCCTGTTCGTGGTCTCGCTGTTTGTGGTGCTGACCGGTTTGATCGGCATGCTCACGGCGATCCTCACCAGCCTCAACGAACGTCGCCGAGAAATGGCCATTCTGCGCTCGGTGGGCGCCCGGCCCTGGCATATCGCCAGCCTGCTGATTGTCGAAGCTTTCGCTCTAGCGCTGGCCGGTGTGCTGCTGGGCCTGGCATTGCTGTACCTAGGCATCGCCCTGGCGCAGGGTTATGTGCAAGCCCACTACGGCCTGTTCCTGCCGCTGGCCCTGCCGAGTCGCTATGAGTGGACCCTGCTTGGCGCTATTCTGGCCGCCGCCCTGCTGATGGGCGCGCTTCCGGCCTGGCGGGCTTATCGCCAGTCGCTGGCCGATGGTCTGTCGATCCGCCTGTGAGAACTTATTGATGCTGCGTGCGCTGCTTGCCCTCTCCTTTATCGTCGCCCTCCCCCTGTGGGCGGCGGAACCGCGTGAACTGACCTGGTCGGAAATGCTCCCCGCCGATACCGCGCCCGCCGCACCACCGGCCGCCATGCACGACTTGTCGAAACTGGCTGACGCCTTGGCCGCCGAAACCGGGCCAGCCGCCAGCCAGCAGTCCGTGGCGGCACCGGTGGTCAAGGCGCTGGATGGCCAACTGGTCAAGCTGCCCGGCTATATAGTGCCGTTGGATGTTACCGAAGAAGGCCGGGTAACCGAGTTCCTGCTGGTGCCCTACTACGGCGCCTGCATCCATGTGCCGCCACCGCCGCCGAACCAGATCGTGCACGTAAAAACCGAGCTGGGCGTGATGATGGACAACCTCTACCAGCCGTTCTGGATTGAAGGCCCGCTGCGGGTCGAGAACACCAGCACCGACCTGGCTGAAGCCGGCTACCAGATGGACGCCAGCAAGATTTATCCCTACGAATCGACAGAAAACTAATCGCCCCACAGATAAAAAGGCGGCTAAGACCTTGCTGCCGAATGAAGGTTCCATTGAGCTGGGTCAACGCGGCACGCACGCTAAGCTCTACCATTGATCCCAGCCAACACAAGCTTATAACTCGATGGAGCCCACACATGCGTAATTCAATTCTTGCCGCATCTCTGCTCGCCCTGGCCGTTGCCAGCCCTGCTGCCCTTGCTCACAAAGAAGGCGACATCATTGTGCGTGCCGGTGCTATCACCGTTGATCCGCACGAAGACAGCGGCGAAATCCATGCTGGTGGCGCAGCAATACCTGGCACCAAAGCCACTCTGGACAGCGACACCCAACTGGGTCTGAACTTTGCCTACATGGTTACCGACCACGTCGGTATTGAACTGCTGGCCGCCACACCGTTCAGCCATGATGTCGGCACTAAAGGTTTGGGCGGCCTCAAGCTCGGCTCGCTCAAACACCTGCCGCCGACCCTCAGCGCCGTTTACTACCCGATGGAAAGCGCTTCTGCATTCCAGCCCTATGTCGGCCTGGGCATCAACTACACGTGGTTCTTCGACACCGAACTGACCAGCGAGGCTGAAGACGCTGGCTTCACTGGCCTGGACATGAAGGACTCTTGGGGTCTGGCCTACCAAGTGGGCATGGACTACATGCTGACCGAAAACATCATGATTAACGGTCAAGTGCGTTACATCGACATCGACACCACCGGCACTACCTACGCTGGCCCAGCCAAGGTAGACGTCGACGTTGACGTTGACCCGTTCGTCTACATGGTTGGTCTCGGCTACAAGTTCTAAGCAACACAAAAAAGCCGACCTCAGGGTCGGCTTTTTGCTGCCTGCGATTTACCCAAACCAACAAGGCGCCCGCAGGCGCCTTGTTGGTTTGCCGCGCAGCGCTACAGCCCCAGCAAGCGCGCCAGCCCGATCGCCATCGGCGTCGGCTCAGGGAAATTGAAGCGCTGCAGCAGACGCTGATTATTGGCCCGCGAATGACGAATATCGCCTGCCCGCGCAGCCACATGATTGACTGCCGGCAAGCCGCCCAGCAGCCCACCGATTTCAGCCAGCAGCTGCTTAAGACTTGTCGCCCGGCCCAAGCCAACATTCACCGCGCCCGGCTCAACGCAAGGCTGCTCCAGCGCCTGCAGCAGCAGCGTCACCAGATCGCCGACATAGACGAAATCACGGGTCTGCTCGCCGTCGCCGAATACCGTGATAGGCAGCCCCTGCTGCGCCCGCTCGGTAAAGATGCTGATCACCCCCGAGTACGGCGAAGACGGATCTTGGCGCGGCCCGAAAATATTAAAAAAGCGAAACACCACCGGCTCCAGAGCGTGCTGACGGCGGTAAAAATCCAGGTACTGCTCGCTGGCCAATTTGTCCACGGCATAAGGCGTCAGCGGCGCCTTGGGCGTGTCTTCATCAATGGCCAAACCTTCGCCATTATTGCCGTACACCGCGGCGCTGGAGGCAAACAGCACGCGCTTGACCCCATGCGTGCGCATGGCTTCACAGACATTCAAGGTGCCAATGAAGTTGCTCTGATGAGTGCTTACCGGATCGTCCACCGAGGCTTGCACCGAGGCCACCGCCGCCAGATGCACCACCGCGCGACAGCCCTGCATGCAGCGCTGCACCAACGCGGCATCGGCCACGTCGCCCTCGATCAGCTCGACACGCGAATGGTCCATGGGCAAATTTTCTGGCTTGCCCGTGGACAGATTGTCCAGCACGCGCACCGCATAACCCTTGGCCAGCAAGGCATCGGCCAGATGGGAGCCGATGAAGCCGGCACCGCCGGTGATCAGGATAGGTGCGTCAGACATGCCGGTAATATCGATCCAGTAAATGCGGCAAGGCCGTGCGCCAGGCGCGCGGCTTGACCCCAAAGGTGTGCAGGATTTTCTTGCAGGCCAGCACCGCATGCTGCGGTTCATCGGCCACATCAGGGCGCGAGGCATGGGCCTGCGGCTTGATCTCATCGAGCAACAGACTGCGAAATGCCCGCGCTTCGCTCAATACCGCCTGACCCAGCGCCAGTGAGGTAGTCGCCTCTTGGCCGCCGTAATGGTAAGTGCCCCACAGCGGCGCCTGGCAATCCAGCTGCTTCAACACTGCCAGAATCACCCGCGCGGCATCGTCTACCGGCGTCGGGTTGCCCCGGCGGTCGTCGGCCAGCAGCAATTCAGCATCACGCTCGGCCCGCTGCAGAAAGCGCCCAAGCAGCCCCTGCACACTGTCGTCCAGCAACCAGCCAAAACGCAGCAACACATGCCGCGGGCACGTAGCGCGCACGCTTTGCTCAATGCGCCACAAGGCCTGGCCGCGCACGCCCAGGGGCAGCGGTTCGTCTTTTTCGCTGTAGGCCGTGGCGCGCGCGCCATCGAACACGCGGTAACTGGAAGGCTGCAAAAGCAAAATGCTGTGGTGCTGACAGAGCTCGGCCAGACGCTCAACGGCCCGCTCTTGCGGCGCAAAGCGCGCTTCGCTGGCGGTCTCGGCCTGAAACCAGTCGTGGTAATAGGCCAGGTTGATCAACGCATCCGGGCGGGTGTCATCAATCAACTGAGTCAGGCTGGCCGCATCCCAACCGGAGTCCGGCGGGCGCGGCGCGAGGAAGCCAATGTCTTCCTCGGCGCCCTGGCGAATCAGCGCCTGGCCAAGGGCATTGCCACCGCCCAACAGCATGAGGCGCATATGCATGGTCGCGCGCTCAGTACTTAGAAGGG
>JAXHOM010000033.1:0-32782 GCA_034519305.1 Pseudomonas sp. | reverse complement strand
CAGGTAAATCGTAGGCAAAAAAATGGGCGACCAAAAGGTCGCCCTACTTAACATTCCGGGGGAGGAATGAGATTAAACACTCGCACCAGAATCACGCAGGACTCGGCTGTGGTCTTTGTACCTCCGCGCCTCACTCCCCACCATTGCACCAAAGTCGTATACCCCTGAATCAGGCCGGCTGACGCTGGCGCAGGTACTCGACCACCGCGGCCTGGTCGCCGCAAAACTCGATGCGTTTGTCCTTGCTGTCGCGCTGAAAGGCGTACATAGGATCGTAGTACTCCACCAGCAGGCCCTCGATCCAGCCACGGTGCAGGTCCACGCCGGCGCCACGTTCCTGCTCGGCCAGGGCCGCCTGCATGATCGCCGCCAGACGCTGATGCCGCTCGCCGCCCAGGCGCTTGAGAATATTGCCCAGGCTCTGCTGCAAGCGCTCGGCATACAGGCCAAAACCCAGCTCCTGGCCATGTACGGCCATAAACTCGGCGCACAGGTCGATTACATAATCGCCGAGGATGCGCTCGACGCGCCCTTCAAGGCTGTCTTCCAGCCAGATCAGCGGATAGCCCTGCATGCCCTGGTGCAGCACCAGCGGCAGAGTGCAACTGCCGACCATGCGACTCTCGTCCTCCAGGACAAACTGCTGCTGGCCGGCCGCACGTTTTTTCAGGATGTCGATGGCCAGGCGGTTCTCGAAGTCGATCTGCGCTGGCTGCGGCGTGGCGCGCTTGCCGAAACTGGAGCCGCGATGATTGGCGTGGCCTTCCAGATCCAGGCTATTGCTCAACTGCGCCAGCACCTCGGTTTTGCCGGTGCCGGTCAGGCCGCCGACGATAACGAAGTCGCACTGAGCGACGGCCTGCTCAGTGGTTTCCAGCAAGAAGGTGCGCATGGCCTTGTAGCCGCCGATGACCCGCGGGTACTCGATGCCCGCCTCTTCTTTCAGCCACTGCTGGGTGATCTGCGAGCGCAGGCCACCGCGAAAGCAATACAGATAACCTTCAGGGTTGGCGCGGGCAAAGGCCGCCCAGGCGGCAACCCGCTCGGCTTTAACGGCGCCGTTGACCAGTTGATGGCCAAGCTTGATGGCCGCTTCCTGGCCCTGCTGCTTGTAGCAGGTGCCGACCTTCTGCCGCTCGATATCGTTCATCAGCGGCAGGTTGAGCACCCCAGGGAAGGCGCCTTTGGCGAATTCGACCGGGGCGCGCGCGTCCATCATCGGCACATCGTTAAGAAAGAGATCGCGGTAGTGGGTGGTGTTGTCGCGCATCAGCTCACCTCGACCGCGTAAGTCTGTCGGGCCACCAGCTGGCCGATCGGCGCCAGGGTCAGGTCCAGCTCGGCGGCCACGGCGAGAAACTCTTGCTCACCTTCCGGCGTCACCGCCACCAACAGCCCGCCGCTGGTTTGCGGGTCGCACAGCAGATCGCGCTGTGCGTCGGTGATCGGGGCAATCTTCTCGCCGTAGCTGTCGAAGTTGCGCAACGTGCCGCCCGGTACGCAGCCCTCGGCCAGGTAGTAATCGACGCCCGGCAAGCGCGGTACGGCAGCGTAGTTGAGCTGAGCGGTGAGGTTCGCTCCATCGGCCATTTCCACCAAGTGACCGAGCAGGCCGAAACCGGTGACATCGGTCATGGCCGTAACGCCGGCCAGCTTGCCGAAGCGGCTACCGGGCTTGTTCAGGGTGCACATCCATTCACAGGCCAGGCCCACATCTTCGGGGCGCAACTTGGCCTTTTTTTCCGCCGTGGTGAGGATGCCAATGCCCAACGGCTTGCTCAGGTACAGACGGCAGCCCACCGTGGCGCTGTCGTTGCGCTTCATATGGCGTTTTTCCACCACGCCGGTAACGGCCAGACCGAAGATCGGCTCCGGCGCATCGATGGAATGGCCGCCGGCCAGGGGAATACCGGCGGCATCGCAGACCGCACGGCCACCACGAATCACTTCGCGCGCGACCTCGGGCGGCAGCACATTGATTGGCCAACCGAGAATGGCGATGGCCATCAGCGGGTCACCGCCCATGGCGTAGATATCGCTGATGGCGTTGGTGGCGGCGATCCGACCGAAGTCATAGGGATCATCGACAATCGGCATAAAGAAGTCGGTGGTCGACACCACCCCGCGCTCATCATCCAGGGCATACACCGCAGCATCGTCACGGGAGGCATTGCCGACCCACAGCTTGGGGTCAAGGTTCTGCGCCCCGCTGCCGGCGAGGATCACGTCCAGCACCTTGGGCGAAATCTTGCAGCCGCAACCGGCGCCGTGGCTGTACTGGGTAAGGCGGATCGGTTCGCTCATCGACTTTGCTCGCAGGTAAACAACAATGCCGCGCAGTCTAACAAAGGCGCCTGCTGCTGTTGCGATTGCACTTAAAACCGCAGACGGCGTTGAGCGACGCCCTCTGCGGCATGACCTGCGCGGTTTATTCGATGGCCATTGCGGCGCTTACTGCTCGAACAAGCCCTTGACCGGGAACAGGCCGTCGAATTGCGCCTGAGTTTTGGTCGCCTTGGCCTGGAAGGTCTTCATCATGTCGTTGGGACGGAACATCCCCGACTGCCAGGTGGCCATGTATTTCAGGCTGTCGGCAACGCTGTGGTCACGGCTGAAGTTGAGCATTTCCTTGCAGCCGCTGACGGCCAGCGGCGAGTGCTTGGCGATTTGCGCGGCAATTGCCATAACCCCGGCCAGCAGCTCTTCGTGACTGGCAAACACCTGATTGACGAAGCCTAGAGCCTTGGCTTCTTCGGCACTGAAGTTGCGCCCGGTAAACGCCAGCTCGCGCACCACGCCTTGCGGCAGCAGTTTGGGCAGGCGCTGCAGGGTGCCGACGTCGGCGGTCATGCCCAGCTCGGTTTCCTTGATGGTGAAGTAGGCGTCGGCCGAGCAGTAACGGCTGTCGGCAGCACAGACCATATCCAGGGCGCCGCCAATGCAGCCGCCCTGAATCGCCACGAGCACCGGCAGACGCACTTCTTCCAGGCTGCTCAGGCTGGCCTGCAGCTGCATCACCACACGGCGCAGGTTTTCCGCCATGCGGCCCGGATCACCGCCCATGGGTACTGCTTTCGGGTTGGTGAATACACCCAGGTCCATGCCGGCGGAGAAGTGCTTGCCGGTGGAGGAGATGACGATCACCCGCGCCTCGCCGCTGGCTTCCAGCTCGCGCATGCACAGCGGCAACTCCAGCCAGAAGTCGGCGTTCATCGAGTTCATGGCGTCCGGGCGGGCTAGTTGAACGTGGGCAATATGGTCGGCAAGGGTGACGTTGAAACTCTTGTAGGTCATGACGAACGAACCTGTGCTGAGCCCGGACGGGCGGAATGAAATTATCTTGACGGCGTCAAGATAGAGGCGCGATCCTGACGCTGTCAAGTTCACTCGCCCAGCCCAAGACCCGCCGCCATGACCGTCAGCACGCCTGTTTATCACCACGGCAACCTGCGCCAGAGCCTGCTCGCCAGCAGCCTGCAATTGCTCCGCGAAGGCGGTGTCGAAGCCCTCTCCCTGCGCAAACTGGCCGAGCTAAGCGGCGTCTCCCGCGCCGCGCCCTACCACCACTTTGCCGACAAGCAAGCGCTGCTCGCGGCGGTCGCCGAACAGGGCTTTGCCGAGCTGAGCGACCTGCTGCACGGGGTCGTTGGCAATGAACAAGTGGCCCTGGACGAACGCCTGCATCAAGCCGTGTTGGGGTATCTGGATTTCGCCCTGGAGCAGCCGGCGCTGTATGAACTGATGTTCGGCCAGGCGCTATGGCAAGCCGACTCAGCCTCCAACCAAACACCCAGCACCCTGCAGTTTCAGCGCACAGCCAAAGACTGTTTTCGTCAGTACGTACACCTGTTCGAGCGTCTTCAGGGCCAAAGCGCTAGCCCGCAAAGCCCGCTGCGCTCAGCCCAGTTACTCTGGGCCACCCTGCACGGCCTGGCGCAGCTGAGTCGCAACGGTTTATTCGTCAAACGCGAAGACCTCGCCGACATCGCCGCCCACGCCCTCGCGCAGTTTCCGCGCCGCCCGGCCTGAGTCGCGCCATGCCGAGCATCCGCTACCAGCGCCTAGCCAGTGAGCTGCTGCCGCTGGCCAACAAGTTCTACAAAAGCCAGCGCTCGCCGATGCGCGTTGGCCGCAGCGAGCAGGTGTGGGTGGCCCAGCACGTAGACATCATCGCCGCGTGCGGCCTCAAGCCGGTCGCCGACGGTCACTGGCTGACCGCACTGCTGGTGGCCCGCGAGCAACGCCAACAAGGCATTGCCAGTCAGTTACTGAACGCGCTACGGGCCCACAGCCAGGGGCCGATCTGGCTGTTCTGCGCGCCCGAGCTGCTGAGCTTTTATCAGCGTTTGGGGTTTGCCCCCTGCCCTGCCTTGCCCGCCGAACTCACTGAGCGCCTGCTGCGCTACCAGCGCAAACAGCCCTTGTTGGCCTTGGCGGCACCGCCGCAGTGTGGATAATGCGCCCGCGGCGTGCCGCGCCGTGCAGGGACAGCGTCTTCACCTGCTATAACGGCGCTTAAACGCCACCCCTCTCCGATCAACAGCGCGCCTTATGCGCCGATGGAATCCAGGCCGATGACCGATCTCCTGCCGCCCGCCGCTCTCGCCAGCCCCGCGCCCTTGTCGAGCCTGGCCATGCCCCTGCGCTTTCACCCGGCCCGCGAAGCACTGTTCAACGAGCTGCACACCCGGCCTTTCCCAGTGCTGCAGACACCCTGCAATCTGGCCCATCTGGTGCTGCTGCGCGAAGGCGCGGCCGGCGATGCCGAACACCGCCATCTGCAGACGCTGTGTGCGCGTTACATGGTGGTGCCGCCAACGCCTGAGTCGTCCTGCTATTACCAGGACTTCGGCGGCTTCGAACTGCGCTGGGAACGGCACACCGAGTTTTCCACCTACACCCTGGTGCGCAAGGGCGATGCTCGAACGCCGTTCAGCAGCAGCGTGTTGTCGTTGCTGCCGGCCAACTGGCTGAGTGAGCTGCCCGGTCAGCTGCTTAGCGCGCTGCACGTAGAGCTGGCCGATGCGCCGACCGACGAGTCCCAGCCCGAGGAGATCCGCCAGCACTTTGAAGGCCATCGTCTGATCAGTTCTGAGGTCAAGGAACGCCGCGCCCGCCTGTGGAGCGCCTACCGTATTCACAGCGATGGCAGCGGCCGCATCCTGATCCACAACCGCGGCCTGAATGCCTGCCAAAGCGGTCGCCTGGTGCGCACCCTGCTGGAAATGGAAACCTACCGGATGATGCTGCTGCTGGCCCTGCCAATGGCCAAGGCCATTGCGCCGGCGGTAAAAGCCATGGACCAGCAACTGGCCACGGTGATTCAGCAGATCAACCAGATCGCCGACCTCGACGACGAGCGCCAGTTGTTGGCCGAGCTAAGCAGCCTGGCGGCGCAGATCGAGAAGCTGATTTCCGACAACAACTTCCGTTTCTCGGCCACCCAGGCTTACTACGAGCTGATCATCAATCGCCTGGATGAAATGCGCGAACAGGAAGTCAGCGGCCTGCAAACCTTCAGCGTCTTCCTGCAACGGCGCCTGACCCCGGCCTGGCGCACCTGCGAGGCGATCCGCAATGACCTCAACGACCTGTCGCGACGCATCGACCGCGCCAGCGAATTGCTGCGCACGCGCATCGACCTGACCATCGAGGCGCAAAACCAAAGCCTGATGCTGAAGATGGACCAACGCAGCCACACCCAACTGCGCCTGCAACAAACCGTGGAAGGTCTATCGGTGGCGGCCATCAGTTATTACCTGGTGGGGTTGACCAAATACCTGGCGGAATCGGCCAAGGCCATCGGGCTGATCACCAACAGTCACCTCGTCACCGGCCTGGCCGTGCCACTGTGCGTCGGCGCCGTGTGGTATGCCATGCGCCGCCTGCGCCGTTCACTGGAACACAGCTGATGCCACGCCCGCAGCGTTAAGGCGCAGCGGGGCGCGTTTGCCAATAGGCAAATACAATCTTAAAAAACCGTGACGGGCCGTAATCTTTGCCCGACTGGGCACTCTACTGTTTGCCCTTACTTGCGGACATTCGCCATGAAACGACGCACCCTGCTACACCACCTGGCCCTGCTGGCACCTGTGGCCCTGTTCGGCCGCCACCTGCACGCCGCCGAGGCCACCGGCGCCATCACGCCCTTGGACAAAGCTGACAGCGCCTGGCGTGGGCTGCTATCGCCCGAGGCCTATGCCGTGTTGTTCGATGACGCCACCGAACGGGCCAACAGCAGCCCACTGAATCACGAAAAGCGCGACGGCACCTTCGTCTGCGCCGCCTGCTACCTACCGTTGTTCAACAGCCAGGACAAATTCGACAGTGGCACCGGCTGGCCCAGCTTCACTCAGCCCATTGCCGGGCACACTGGTTTCAGCCGCGACTTCAAACTGATCATTCCGCGTACCGAGTACCACTGCGCCCGCTGTGGCGGCCATCAAGGGCACATGTTTGACGATGGCCCACAACCCCGCGGCGAACGCTGGTGCAACAACGGCGTCGCCCTGCGCTTTATTCCCAAAACTGAAACCCTGCCGGCCTTACGGAGCTGATCATGCGTAACTTTTATCGCGTGCCCCTGAGTTTGGCGGCGCTGTTGCTGAGCCTTGGCAGTCACGCAGGGCAAGATGACTCCGCCGTAGCGGTGTTTGCAGGCGGGTGTTTCTGGTGCACCGAAGCGGACTTCGACAAGCTGCCCGGGGTACTGGAAACCACCTCGGGTTACATCGGCGGCAGCATCGAGAACCCGACCTACGAGGAAGTGTCCTCGGGTCGCACCGGCCATATTGAGGCGGTGCAAGTGCGTTTCGACCCGCGCCAGACCAGCTACGCCAAACTACTGGAGGCCTTCTGGCCGACTATCGACCCAGTCAACGGCAACGGCCAGTTCTGCGACAACGGCCCGCAGTACCGCAGCGCGATCTTCTACCTGGATGCCGAACAACAACGCCTGGCCGAAGCCTCGAAAAGCGTGCTGGCGGCCTCCGGGCGCCTAGCGCAGCCGATTGCCACAGAAATCCTCGCAGCAACCCCCTTCTATCCCGCCGAGGATTACCACCAGGACTATCACACGAAAAATCCGCTGCGTTACAGCTACTACCGCCATGGCTGCGGGCGTGATCAGCGCCTCAAGGAGCTTTGGGGCAAAACCGAATAGCCGAGCGGCGACTCAGTTGCGGGCATGGGCGATCTGAAAACTGTGCACGCCGGCGTGCTTTTCCAGGCTCTGGGCCAGCGCGATCATCGGCGTGCCACAGTGCCGACAGTTGGCCACCGCAACAAAACGCCACTCCGGGCTGCCATTGCTGAAGTTGATGCTGACCGAGCCTGTGGCCATGCTAAAGCCATGGGTCAGCAGAAAGGCACACAACTCGCCCTCATCGGCTTGAAAGTTCTTGATAAAACGCAAGGTGATACCGATGGCCGGGCGCTGCGGCAGGCGGGCCTCCAGCTTCGACAGGCCGAGCATGCACAGCGCCGACAACAGCGCGAGCATGATGGCGGCAGCGTAAAAGCCCACCCCCACCATCACGCCGATGGCCGACGCGGCCCAGATTGACGCCGCCGTGGTTAGGCCGCTGATACTCAGGCCTTCCTTCATGATCACGCCGGCGCCCAGAAAGCCGATACCGGTGACGATGCCCTGAATGATCCGCGTCGGATCCCCGCCCAGAGCACTGGGCACCGCATGACCGCCGTACCAATTTACCGAGTAGCCGGCGATCACCGTCAACGCTGCCGAGGCCATGCACACCAGACCATAGGTGCGCATGCCGGCGGCGCGACCGTGATAGGCACGCTCGTAGCCCACCAGGCAACCCAGTACCAATGCGCCCAGCAGGTTAAGGAAAATCACCAAGTTGATCTGCAGCGCAGCCGGTGACCAAAAGTCGAACAACATCTGACTAGACAGGGGGTTCATGCGGACATCCTTAGGAATACACGACTCGACGGTCGCTTACCGTGAGCATAGTCGCGCACAAAGACGAAAACAGCCCCGACCCTTCGCCTTGTGTGGGAAATACCTGCACGGCCTAACGCCGCTCTTCCACCTGGTAGCTGCCCTGCCCTGGCTGTAACTCTACGCGCCGGCCATCGGGGTATTCGATGCTCTGCCGAATGCCGCCCTGTTGCTGCACGCTGGAACTGCCCGAGCGGCTGCCGTACTGACTCGAATAGCCACCCTCGGGCACCGCCCGCCCACCGATGATTTCATAACGCTGACTGCTCGCAGAGCTGCTGACACTGCCGCTGGCACCCGGACTAACGGAATACACCGGGATCACCTGCGGCTTACGCGGCACAGGCTCTGCCGCCAGCGCTGGCACCACCAGGCAGACGCCAAACAGCAAGGTAATAACGCTGGGAAAACGCATTCGTCTGGCTCCATGTCGAGGTTTGTGAGGATCAAGTGTCATCCCGCCAGGCCGCCACGACAAGGAGGAAAACCCTCGCAGCAACACACCTGCGCTGACTGCTGAATTTTAGCGATTAGACGTGGTCTACTGGCGTAGATCGGATTGCTGTTTCAGAATGATGAATATTCAATAAATTTAATGTGATTTGTTTTCTTTAGGAGCTTCTGTGCGCCTTTCCAGCCGCTGGCTACCGTACCCTGCTGTGTCCCTCAGCTTGATCTTGTTGCTCTTAATTCTACCCTTGGCCAGCCGCTACGCCCTCGGCTGGTCTGATCCGCGCGGTTATCTCTCTGATCTCGCCATCGGCAGCGCCTTGCTACTGCTGTTGCGCCGTCGCTCTGTCTGGCTGGCCTTGCCCGTATTAATGGCCTGGGCCCTGCTGACCCTGGGCTGCGCCGAACTGGTCAGTGCCGTCGGACGCATGCCCGAGCCCAGCGACCTGCATTACCTGACCGATGCGCAATTTCTCAGCCAATCCACCGAAGGCGGAGGCCTCAGCCAGCCGCTGCTGGGGCTACTGCTAGGCCTGGGGCTGCTGCTGTATCTGTTGGCTGCGCGCTTCGGCAAGCCAGAACCCGCCATTCACCCACGCTACCTGCTGGCCTTACCGGTGCTCTTGCTGGCCGGCCACAGCACAGCGGAATACCTGCGCCCCAGCGAGGCGGATGAGTGGCAGCAATTCAACCTGCCGCACAAACTCCTGGCCAGCGCCGTAAATGCCGGCCAGCAGCACCTGGAAGCCTGGAACGACGACGGTAGCACTGACCTGCCCGTCGATATTGCCGGTTTGAGCAAGCTCGACCTCAGCGGTACACCGTTGCTGCCTGCCGGCGGCAAAGCCCGCAACGTACTGATCATCACCCTCGAAGGCATTCCCGGCGCCTACATCGAGGCCAACCGCCAGGCCTTGCACAGCAGCTATCAGCAAGCGCTGATGCCCAAGCTCAGCCGCTGGGCCGAACGCGCGATGACCACCCCGGATTACGTACTGCACAGCCATCAGACCATTCGTGGCCTGTACGCGATGCTCTGCGGCGACTACAGCAAACTCGACAGCGGCACCCCCAAGGGCGTCGAACTGCTCAACGATAACCAACGCAACCAGCAATGCCTGCCAGCCCAGCTGCAATCGCGAGGCTTTCGCACCCACTTCCTGCAAGGTGCGGCACTGCAGTTCATGGCCAAGGACAAGATCATGCCGCACATGGGCTTTACCCATACCCGCGGGCGCGACTGGTTCCGTAACAAGCCACAGCTGGAATTCGCCTGGGGCATGGATGACAAGGCCTACTTCGAGGGCGCCCTCACCTATGTGCGCCAGCTGCGGCAAAACAAGCAGCCGTGGATGCTCACCCTGCTGACCGTCGGCACCCACCAACCTTACGCCGCCCCTGAGGATTATCTGGCACGCTTCGACAACCCCAAGCAGGCCGCCGTTGCCTACATGGACGATGCGGTAGACAGTTTTCTCAGCGGCCTGGAAAAACAAGGTGTGCTCAAGGACACCCTGGTGATCATCACCTCAGATGAGTCCCACGGCATCGAAGATGTGCGCCTGGCCTCGGCCTGGGGCTTCAATCTGGTACTGGCACCTGAGCAGGCGCAATTGCCGGCGGTTAAACCTGGCGTCTATGGCCATGTTGACCTGACCGCTTCGGTGCTCGATTACTTTTCCCTGCCGGTGCCGGCCAACATCTCCGGCCGTTCGCTGTTTCGCGACTACGCCAACGGCCGAGAAATCATGTCCTACACCAACGGCGTGCTACGCCAGCATGACGGCAAGGGCGAGTTCACCGAATGCAACTTCCAGCACGTCTGCCGGCGCTATGCCAGCGCAGGCTTTATTGCCGACAGCGCCCGCTACCTGGGTCGTTTCAGTGGCAAGCAGGCACACCTGGTGGCCAAGCGCGCGGCCTTGCTCGATCAGTCGCTGCTCAGCGGTCAGCTCGGCCAGCAGTACCAGTTTGCCAAGCGTGACCGGGTGAAACTCAGCGAGACCATCAGCGACGACTGGACCGCCAACTTGGTAGGCGCCCAATACCTCGAGTTACCGCAGAACTCGCAGACCACCGTGCACCTTAAGGTGCGCGCCCTCAACCTGGCCGGCAAAGGCGTACAACTGCAACTGAAAACCAAGGAGTTCGACCGCGACGTGCTCCTGCAACTACCGGAACTGCCCCTGCTGACCCGCGGCCAACCGATCGACCTGAGCTTCAGCTTCGACAACCTGGAGGCGCGCAAGGCGTTTTCCTTCCACCTGCTGGGGCAAGGCCGTGGCCTGATCGAGATCACCGACTTCAGCGTCGCTACCGAGCCGTTGCAGCCGGAGCATGAGTTGGCACTGGCGGTGCCGGAAGAAGAAAGCGGGTTACTGCACTAACTGCAAAGCCCGGCACACGGCGGATTACTCTGCCGTGTACCGGGCTTAACCGGCTCAGACCCGCTCGATGCGGTCGGCGTGAATGACGATCTGGCCCTGCTTGTACAGCGCGCCGATAGCCTTCTTGAAGTTACCCTTGCTCACCCCAAACAGGCTGCTGATGACCTCGGGCGGGCTCTTGTCGCTGACCGCCAGGGTGCCGCCATTGTCCTGCAGCTGCTGGAGAATTTTCTCGTGCAGGCTGTTGGCGGCTTCCTGGCCCACCGGCTGCAGAGACAGGCTGATCTTGCCGTCAGCGCGCAGCTCTTTGATAAAGCCCTTTTCGCGCATACCGCTGCGCAGGAACTTGAACACTTCGTTCTTGTGGATCAAGCCCCAGTGCTGATTGTTGATGATGGCCTTGAAGCCCATGTCAGTAGCCTCGGCCACCAGCAGATCAACCGCCTGCCCCACTTGATAGGCCGCCGGACGCACATCCAGATAGCGGTCCAGGCGCGCTGTGGCCGTGATGCGACGGGTGTGTTTGTCCAGGTAGACATGCACCACGCAGTACTGACCGGCCTCCAGCGAACGCTTCTCTTCCGAGTACGGCAGCAGCAGGTCCTTGGACAGGCCCCAGTCGAGGAAGATGCCGATGCTGTTGATCTCCAGCACCTTGAGGCTGGCGAACTCGCCAACCTGAACCTTGGGCTTTTCTGTGGTGGCGATCAGCTTGTCGTCACTGTCCAGGTAGATGAACACATTCAGCCAGTCTTCGACCTCGCTGGGGGTGTCCTTGGGGATGTAGCGCTTGGGCAAGAGGATCTCGCCATCCGCCCCGCCATCCAGATAAAGCCCGAAGTCGGTGTGTTTAACCACCTGTAAACTGTTGTAACGGCCGATAAGCGCCATGTTCGATACCTTGATTGCCTGGCGTGCATTCTATCTGCATTTGCCCCGCCTGTTGACGACCATCGCCAGGCAGCCCACCGCAGACAAACCCCCAGCCCCGCCGCCTAGCACGCTAGAATGGCGGCACTGCTACATTCCGACTCCTTTATGAGCAACCCTGCATGATCAATAACGATGTCCTGCGCAGCCTGCGCTACAGCCTCAAAATCAATGACACCGAGATGCTCAAGGTGTTTCGCGAAGCCGACTACGAGGTCGTTCTGGCTGACCTGCAGGCCTGGCTGCTCCCTGAGGAAGACGAAGCTCAGGTGCACTGCAGCGATGAAGTGCTGGCTCATTTTCTCGACGGTCTGGTGTTCTACAAACGCGGCAAGAACCCCAACCTGCCAGCCCAGCCGGTGCAATGGCCAATCAACAACAACATCATTCTGAAGAAGCTGCGCGTGGCGTTTGAGCTGAAAGACGCTGACCTGCACGACATTCTGCAAGCTGCGGACTTCCCGGTGTCCAAGCCAGAGCTGAGCGCACTGTTTCGCAAGGAAGGGCAAAAAAACTACCGCCCCTGCGGCGACCAGTTGCTGCGTAACTTCCTCAAGGGCCTAGCCCTGCGCCTGCGCGGCTAAACGAGTTGGCGCACACCCTAGCGCGGCAATAAGCAACCGGCGTCGACATAACGCCGGTACATGTAACAAAAACGAATATAGTTTTTGTTTTTTCATCACGCTTTGCGCGGTAGGGTTAGTTTCTGACTCACTGACGGATAACCACCTTTCCTCTTATGCGTAATGCTCTTACCCGCTTTTTGCAGCTGGAATCGGCCAGCGGCCTTCTGCTGATCGGCGCGGCCGTGCTGGCCATGACCATCAACAACTCGCCCTTGAGCTTTCTCTATAACGGATTGCTGGATGTGCCGGTCGCCGTGCAAGTCGGCGCCCTGGAGATCGCCAAACCGCTGCTGTTATGGATCAACGATGGCCTGATGGCCCTGTTCTTCCTGCTGATCGGTCTGGAGGTAAAACGCGAGGTGCGCGAAGGGCAACTGCGCCAGCCGTCGCAACTGGTGCTGCCCGGCGCCGCGGCCATCGGCGGCATGCTGATACCGGCCCTGATCTACTGGTGGCTGAACCATGACAACCCGGCCGCCGCCAGTGGCTGGGCCATCCCCATGGCCACCGACATTGCCTTCGCCCTCGGCGTACTGGCCCTGCTGGGCAAGCGCGTACCGGTGTCGCTGAAGCTGTTCCTGATGACCCTGGCGATCATTGATGACCTCGGTGCGATCATCGTTATTGCTTTGTTCTACTCCAGCGAACTGTCCAACTTGTCGCTGATCATGGCGGCCATCTTTCTTAGCATCCTGATCCTGATGAACCGTTTTGGCGTGACAAGGCTCAGCCCCTATCTGGTAATAGGCACATTCCTGTGGGTCTGCGTGTTGAAAAGTGGCGTGCATGCAACCCTGGCAGGGGTCGTCCTGGCACTGACCATCCCCATGCGCAACGAAGACAACAGCTCGCCCCTGCTGACCCTCGAACATGCCCTGCAACCCTGGGTGGCTTTCGCCATCTTGCCGCTGTTTGCCTTCGCCAACGCCGGCGTGCCGCTGGAAGGCTTAAGCCTGGACAGCTTTATCCACCCAGTGCCGATGGGCATTACCGCAGGCCTGTTGCTGGGTAAAACCCTCGGCGTGTTCGGCTTTACCTGGCTGACCATCCAGACTGGCTGGGCCAAGTTGCCCCAGGACGCCAATTGGGGGCAGATACTGGGCCTGTCGATTCTCTGCGGCATCGGCTTCACCATGAGCCTGTTTGTCGGCTCCCTGGCGTTTATACCCGAGGTCAGCGAGTACGCCGGCATGGACCGAGTGGGCATTCTCACCGGTTCGGTACTGGCCGCCCTGATCGGCTACACCGTCTGCTACTTGAGTAGCCGCCCGGCGCGCTAAAGCGCAGACGAAAAAAAGCCGACCCCAGGGTCGGCTTTTTTCTGCCGCAACGTTGCCGTTAGTGGGCTACGCGGCTGGTGCCGTTGACGCTCATGATGCGCACGCGCTCGCCAACCCGGAAGATTTCATTAGGCTGCACTTCCTGCACATAGGCGCGCATGCTGCCGTCATCTTCACGCACGGTGATTTCCACACCCTGAGTACGGGTCAAACCTTCCTCGCTGGCGGCGCCAATCAAGCCACCGGCCACCGCACCGATCACCGCCGCGACAATACTGCCCTTGCCACCACCGATGCTGCTGCCACCGACACCACCAATCACTGCACCGGCACCGGCGCCGATCGGCGTCTTGGTGCCTTCAATCTTCACCGGACGCAGGGATTCAATAGTGCCTAGACGCACGGTCTGCACCGTACGGGCCTCATCACGCGAATAGGTATCACCGGTGAGGCTGGACTGGCAGCCCGTCGTCAGCAGCGCGACGGCGCTGAGTGATGCCACCAACAAAACAGACTTACGCATTGCCATGTCTCCAAAAATGACCGTTAGCTATTAGACTCCGCGCCGCGCGGACTGTCACGGCGCACGCAGGAGAAAAATAGGCCTTTGCACGCGTCTGACCTTAGAATTGGCCCCAGAGTTCAGCCCCAGGGCCGAACACTCGTCAACGCCCAGGATCGAACATGGACTATCTGATTATTTTCGTTGCCGTCGCCAGCGGCCTGTATTTCCACTGGTGGCTGTACGTACGCATCAAACGCTGGACCGACCGCGACCTGGCCTTGTCGCTGGCCGGCAGCGATGCCGCCAAACGCGCTTACATGCTCAAGCGCCTGGACGAAGCCAAGGCCAGCAAGGTTCCCGGCAAACAACTGCAAGCCTGGCTGGAGCAAGCGGCCAGCGAGTTTGTCGCCGCGACCGACAGCTCCAACGTTTAACGCCTCAGGGCGCCAGGCGCTCACGCAGCCAGGCGGCGTCTTCAAGGCGATAGTTCAGGCGGTCATGCAGACGACTGGCACGCCCCTGCCAGAACTCGATGCGCTCCGGCAGCAGACGGTAGCCGCCCCAGTGTTCAGGACAATGGGGCGCAGTCTCCATAAAGCGCCGCTCAGTTTCCGCGAGCAACTCGTCCAACTGACCGCGACCACTGATCACCTGGCTTTGCGGTGAAGCCCAGGCACCGATACGGCTGCCTAGCGGACGCACCTGAAAGTAAGCATCCGACTCATCCAGACTGACCCGCTCCACCCGTCCTTCGATGCGCACCTGGCGCTCCAGGCTGGGCCAAAAGAACGTCATGGCCGCAAACGGTTGCGCCGCCAACTGTTCACCCTTGGCACTGGCGTAGTTGGTGAAGAAGGTAAAGCCGCGGCTATCCAGGCCCTTGAGCAACAGCACTCGGCAATGGGGCCGGCCAGCCTCATCCACGGTCGCCAAGGTCATGGCGTTGGGCTCCACCGGCGCCTGCTCGGTGTCCACCGCGTCGGCAAACCACTGATGGAACAGGGCAAAAGGCTCGTCCGGAGCCTGTTCTTCACTCAGACCATCACGGGTGTAGTCACGGCGCATGTCGGCCAAGTTTCTGCTCATGGCAAAACTCCTCGAATTCAGAACGCTCAGTCTATCCAGCCGCGGCCAATCCGGCTTGACCTGCGACAAGTCGGCAAACGCGCACCCTTACAGCAAGGTGCCCAGCAGGCGGGCCAGCTTCTGCGCGCGCGGGTCCATCAGCACATAAGGCCCCAGGCTGTTGGTGACAAAGGCAAAGGATACGTCCCGCTCCGGGTCGGCAAAACCGATGGAGCCGCCCGCGCCTGGATGGCCGAAGGCCTGTGCACCGAGGCCGAAGGTGGCGTTGGCAACCTCTGGCTGGTCGAGCATGCAACCGAGACCGAAGCGGGTTTGGGTGAGCAAGGTTTTGTCCGGGCCATGGCTGTGCTCACGGCGCAACTGTGCCAGCAGCTCTTCGTCGAGCAAACGCCCATTGAGCAAGCCCGTATAGAAACCGGCCAGGCTGCGAGCATTGCCGTGGCCATTGGCCGCCGGTTGCTGCATGCGTCGCCACTCAGGTTTATTGGTGCTGGTCATGATCGACGGCGGATTGGTAAACGCCCGCGTAGTCATCGACGTCGGCTCGTTGAACATGCACTTGAGCAGGCGCTGGGCCGCCGCATCGCCCATATCCCCCTTGATCCGGCTGACGTGGGCAACCCGTTCAAACTCGCTGTCGGCCAGGCCAACATGAAAATCCAACCCCAGCGGTGCTGAAATCCGTGCGCCAATCGACTCGCCCGGGCCACGGCCCTCAACGCGCCGCAGCACCTCGCCCAGCAACCAGCCATAGGTGATCGCGGCGTAACCATGGCCTTCGCCCGGCGTCCACCACGGCTGCTCGGCAGCCAGCGCCGCGGTCATGGTCGCCCAGTCATACAGGGCCTCGGCCGGCAACAACTCACGCAAGGCCGGTAAGCCGGCCTGATGACTGAGCAGCTGGCGCAGGGTGATGGCCTGTTTGCCAGCAGCGGCAAACTCAGGCCAGTAGCGGGCCACCGGCACATCCAGCTCCAGCTTGCCTTCCGCCACCAACTGCAGGGCAGCTACGGCGGTGAAGGTCTTGGTGCAGGAAAACAGGTTGAGAATGGTGTCGCTGTGCCAGGCCTGCTGGCCGTCCTTGTCGGCCACACCGGCCCACAGGTCGAGCACCGTTTCGCCACCGATCTGCACGCACAGGGCGCCACCGCGCTGCTGCGGGTCGTTGAACAGCTCGGCGAAGGTGTCTTTAAGTGCTTCGAACTTAAGGTCGAAATAGCCCTGAATCTGCACGCGGCAACTCCTGTTGCAAGAGTAAGAGGCAGGCATTGTTGCAGCCTGCCCGCCGCTTTGGAACCGCCCGCAGGGTGGGTCGCCGGCCAATCAGGCCGGCGAATAAGGGCTTATGGCGCGCTGGCAGCCGGGGCTGGCAAGCCGTTCTTGAGCACGTTCAGGTTGGCCTTGCGTACCTGTTCCACAAAGCCCTGGAAGGGTCGATCGGTGATACCCACCAGTCCCAGGTGACCGTTCTCGCCATCCAGCAGACGGCCGCTGACCGGCTGATCGAGGTACTGGAACCAGTGCACACCGACAATCAGCGGCTCGGCCAAGGCTTGCTTGAGGAAGTGCGCATAAGCGGCGCCGCGCTCCTCTTCCTTGTACACCTCACTGACGCCGCCCCAGAACGGGCCGCGATCACGGGAGCCGAAGTGGAACTCGGTCACCAGCACCGGCTTGTCCAGCGCCCGCAGGGTGGCGAAGTCATAACCATGCTGGGGTTCGCGGGTGTAGAAGTTGAAGCTCAGCACGTCGCAGTACTGGGCACAGGCGGCCACGGCTTCCGGCGTGCTGATGGCAAAGCGTCCACCCAGCAGCAGATGGTTGGGGGCATGCCAATCCAGAGCATCGGCAATGGTCTTGAAGTAACTGTCGGCAAACGTGCGCTGGAAGCGCTGCAGATCCGCCTCAATGGCGGGGAACTCGGCGCTTGGCAGCGGCGCCTGGAAACCCGGGTCTTCCATCAACTCCCATGCCGGCAAGTCGATGCCCCAGGCCTTGGACAACCCCTGATGGTTGCGGTACTTGTCGCGCAGCTGCTTGAGGAAGGCACGCTTGGCCGGCACATCGGTGGTCAGCCGCAGGGTGTTGTAGGCCAAGGCATAACGCGCCTTGGGCTCGGTGCCTTGGTCAGCCCAGGCCAGTTCGTTATCGGCAAAATAGCCAAGCAACCAAGGGTCATCACGGTGGTCGCGGGAGGCAATTGCCACGGCGCGCTCGGTGGCCATGGCAAAACGTGGGTCAAACGGATCGGGCATGCCGCCCCACCAGTCCAGGCCGGTGCTGATGGTGGCGTAGTCACCGCGAATCAACAGCGGCAGGCTGTAAGGCACGCGCTGGGCGGCGGTCAACGCCGGCTCGCTCCAGTTGCCAATGGTGTTGAAACCCCAGGCCTGCAAGCGATCGAGGGTATGCCCAACCCAGCGCTCGAGTGTCTGCGGGCCGTAGCTGCGCTCCAGGTTGGCGCCATAGAAGTCGAACCAGCGCCCATGGTCAAAGGCTCGCCCCTTGGCCGCGCCCGTGCCGCTGCGGTTGTCCGCCGTGCCGAAATACGTGGCCAGGGCCTCGCCCTCTTTGGGCAAGGCGGCAAACATCGATTCACGGCCCTCGACGTACGTCTGGCTATTGCTGGCCGTTACCGTGTTCACCCCCAGGGAATAGAACGGGTGGCCTTCCGGGGTGACCAGATACCAGCGGCCATCACGCTTCTCGCTGCGGAAAAAGCCGCTGGCATCGAAACTTGGGCCCTGCAGCAAGCCACCGAAGCGGTCCCGCTGACTGTCCTGTGCCAGCCAGGCCTTGAGTTGTTCCTGCTCCTTGCTGGCGGCGGTTTTGAGCTGAGCATCGCTGCTGATCTTTTCCGGCCACTGACCACGGCTGAACTGACCGTAGGCATCGACGATGGCGGCATAGGCCGCCTGTTGCACCGGCGCGACATCCTGCACACCAAATCGACCGAGCAAAATGCTTTGCGCCGCATTGGGCTGATTCAGCGACAGCTTGACCGCCACGACCTGACGGGTCTGCAGCTCGCCAGTCACCGTGCTGGCCAGCAACACGCTGCGCCCCTCGTAATTCCAGGGCATGGGCGGCCCTGCGCGCATGCCTTGAGCCAGGGGCGATGTCGCCTGTAGCGGCACCAGCAAGGTCTGCGCGGGCCCTGCCGGCAGGTCGATACGGCTATTCAGCACCTTGCCATCGGCACTCTCGATCTGCACATCGAGGGTCAACGCCCAATCCATGGCGTTTTGCACCCGCAGGCTCATGGCGCCAGCCGTGGACCAGTCCCAACTGCCGCTCTGCGGCGTCAGACGCAGGCTCGGCTGCTGCGCCGGATTGAAGGTCACGCGCCGAAGAATTTCGTCACCGGCGCCCACCTCGGCTGTCAGGCTCGGTAGCGTGGCGTCCTGGGTGGTCACCTGAACGACATCCATCGGTTTGACGAAGTTGTAGAGGGTTTGCGGCGCTGCCGCCAGGACAGGGGACACACCACACACAGCCGCAACACAAAACACGGCCAGCGGGCGTAGGGAAGACAACGGCATTACGACTTTCTCCTGTTTGGCAAACGGACAGAGCAACTGCAAGCAGCCCGTCAATCACGGCATTGTGCGGCACGCAGACGACATTTGTCTGTCAGCGAATAGACGTATAAAAATTCTCACAGCAGAAACCTTTATGACTGACTATGTTTTCCTCATCCGACACTGAAAAGAGATCACTGCATGGAACTCAACACGCTGTTTAACCAACTCCACAGTCTGCCTAGCATTCCTAAAGTGGCACAGGAGCTGATCCTGCAATTCGACAACCCCAACAGCAGCGTTGACAGCGTGGCGCGCAACATAGCCATGGACCCGGTAATCGCGGCAAAAGTTCTGCGCCTGGCCAACTCGGCACGCTTTCGCGGCGCCCGCGAAGCCACCAGCGTCGAAGATGCGGCCATGCGCCTGGGCTTCAATACCCTGCGCACGCTGGTGCTGGCGTCGGCAGTGACCGGCGCCTTCAAGACCGACTCGGGGTTTGATCTCAAAGCGTTCTGGATTCATACCTTTCAGGTTGCCGGCATCTGCCGACTGCTGGCCAAGCAACTCGGCGAAGCCGTGGAAACCGCCTTTACCTGCGGGATGATGCACAACATCGGCGAACTGCTGATCCAGACCGGCGCACCGGAGCTGGCAGCGCAACTGAACCGCAGCGGCAAGACCGACGCCGCCCAACGCGTAGCCCTGGAAACCCTGCAACTGGGCTTTGGCTTCCCCGAAGTGGGTGCCGAGCTTGCCAAACGCTGGCAGCTGCCGCAGGTGATCCAGGATGCCATTGCCTACCAGGCCAGACCCAACCAGGCGCCCGCAGGTATGCCGTTGCCACGCCTGATCGCTCAAGCCGTGCATATTGCCGAGACCGTGCGCGCCCATGGCGGCGTCAGCGATGAAGCCAAAGAGGCCCTCGACGGCCCACTGTTTGAAGGCATTGATCGCGACAAACTGTTCGCTGACCTGGAGGCCTCCCTGGAAGCCGACAAAGCCTTTGCCGAACTGCTCAGCTAATACCTAGTCGATGATCCGGCGAAATGGCGGTAAGGCATTGAGGATCGCCTTACCGTAACGCTGGGTCACAACCCGCCGGTCCAGCAAGGTAATGGTGCCGCGGTCCTCCTCGGTGCGCAGCAAGCGCCCGCAAGCCTGAACCAAACGCAACGAAGCATCCGGCACGGCAATCTCCATAAAGGGGTTGCCGCCACGGGCTTCAATCCACTCGGCCAGGGCCGCCTCAACCGGATCATCGGGCACCGCAAAAGGAATCTTGGCGATCACCACGTGCTCGCAATAGGCGCCCGGCAAATCGACCCCTTCGGCAAAGCTGGCCAAACCAAACAGCACGCTGGCCTCGCCACTGTCGACCCGCGCTTTGTGCTTGTTGAGGGTTTCCTGCTTGGACAGGTTGCCCTGGATAAACACCCGTTTGCGCCACTCACGCTCCAGACCATCGAAAACTTCCTGCATCTGCTTGCGTGACGAGAACAGCACCAGGGTGCCGCGCGAGCCTTCCACCAGCGTCGGCAGCTCGCGGATGATCGCCGCCGTATGGGCGACGGCATCACGGGGGTCGGCGCGCAGGTCGGGCACTCGCAGCACGCCGGCATCGGCATGCAGAAACGGGCTGGGGGCGATGGCCGTGACGGCCACGCGAGGCAAGCCCGCGCGCATGCGGAAACGGTCGAACGTGCCCAGCGCGGTCAGGGTTGCCGAGGTCACGACCGCACCATAGGCGACATTCCACAGGTTACGGCGCAGGGTTTCCGCCGCCAGGATCGGGCTGGCATTGACCTCGATATCAAACAGCGCACCGCTCTCGGCCAGGCTTAACCAACGCGCCATCGGCGGGCTGTCTTCGGGATCATCACTGGTGAAGGCAGTCCATAACTCCCAATTGCCCTGAGCCCGCGCCAGCAGGCTGCCGAACAGCGGGTACCACTCCTCGGCCTGATGGCTGGCAATCCCGATGCTGACCTCGCCATCCATCGCCTGCTTGAGCAGCTCGGTCAGGCGGGTAAACAGGTCATTGAGGCGGGCAAAGCCTTTTTTCAGCTCGACACCCATTTCCAGCAGATGCTCCGGCACCACGCCGCCGACAAAGCGGTGTTGCGGGCGCTCGCGGCCTTGGGCGTCTTCACCGGCACGAAAGTCCGCCAGTTGCTCACAGGCGCTGAACATGAATTGCTGCTGCGCCTTGATGTCTCGCGCCAGCTCCGGCACCTGCTCAATCAGGCGACCGAGGTCGCCCGGTAACGGGTTCTGCGCCAGCAGCTTGCTCAGGTTTTTCGCCGTCAGCTCCAGCCAGTCCGCCGTGGCGCGCAGCCGGGTGTAATGGGCGAAATGGCCGATGGCCTTGTCCGGCAGGTGATGACCTTCGTCAAACACATAAAGGGTGTCGCGTGGATTGGGCAGCACTGCGCCGCCCCCCAGAGCCAGATCGGCCAGCACCATGTCGTGGTTGGTGACGATCACATCGACCTTGCTCATGCCCTCGCGGGCTTTGTAAAAGGCGCACTGCTGAAAGTTCGGACAATGGCGGTTGGTGCACTGGCTGTGATCGGTGGTCAGGCGCGCCCAGTCGAGGTCTTCCAGGGCCTCTGGCCAGCTGTCACGGTCACCGTCCCAGCGGTTGCCGGCGAGTTTCTCAACCATCTGCCCGAACAGCTTCTGGCTGCGCTCATCGACGTCGATCTTGAAGCCTTCCTCGGCAAACAGCTGAGCCGTGGCGCTGTGGGACTCACCCTCTTGCAGGAGCATGTCCAGCTTGGACAGGCACAGGTAACGGCCCCGGCCCTTGGCCAGGGCGAAACTGAAATTGAGGCCGCTGTTACGCAGCAGGTCCGGCAGGTCCTTGTGCACGATCTGCTCTTGCAGGGCGACCGTTGCGGTGGCAATCACCAGGCGCTTGCCGGCAGCCTTGGCCAGCGGAATAGTGGCCAGGCTGTAGGCCACGGTCTTGCCTGTGCCCGTGCCGGCCTCCACCGCCACCACTGCCGGATCACCGCTGCGCTGGTTTTCCTCATCGGTACTGATACCGCCCAAGGCCTTGGCAATCTCGGCGATCATCAGGCGCTGGCCATAGCGAGCCTTGAGGCCTTTGGCTTCGAGAAAGCGCGAGTAAGCGCCCTGGATCTGGGATTTGAGTTCAGTACTGAGCATGGGGGTCTGCGACGGGAAAAAGGCTGGATAAATTTTCAGTGGTCTATGATAGCGCGCGTTTCACTTACCGCCGACTGGAGATTAGCCATGACACCCGACGCACTGATCTATGCCCTGCACACCCTCGCCGCCCTGATCTGGGTAGGCGGTATGTTCTTCGCCTGGATGATTCTACGGCCCGCCGCCGTTAGCAGCCTGGAGGCGCCGGCTCGGCTGACCTTGTGGGCCGAGGTGCTGCGTCGGTTCTTCCTCTGGGTCTGGCTGGCCGTCGTGTTGCTGCCCGTCAGCGGCGTCGGCCTGCTGCACCTGCGTTTTGGCGGTTTTGCCGGCGCACCCAAATATGTGCAAATCATGATGGGCCTGTACATCGCCATGCTGGCGCTGTTTCTGCGAGTGCAATTGCTGCAACTGCCGCCCTTGCGCCAAGCCATTGCCGCCCAGGACTGGCCAGCCGGCGGTATCGCCTTGGGCCGCATTCGCCAGTTAGTGGGCTACAACCTGCTGCTGGGCCTGACCCTGACGGCCATCGCCGCGGCTCGCCCAGGCTTCTGAGCATAAGCTCGTACGGCGCCCGCTGGCCCGTTGAAAATACCTGTTGAAAAAATGCGGGGGCCCCAAGGCCCCCGTTGTGCGTTATGCACTCGCCGTTAACGGTCGACGAAAATCTCCACCCGACGATTTTGCGCCCGCCCGTCATCCGTGGCGTTGTCGGCCAACGGCTGACTTTCACCCAGCCCGGCGGTTTTCACCTTGTCGGCGGCTACCCCCTGACTGACCAGATAGGCAGCCACACTCTCCGCCCGGCGCAGCGACAGCTTGTCGTTGTAGGCATCCGAGCCAACGCTGTCGGTATGTCCCTTGACCATCACCTCCTGCACCGAGCCATCGACCAGGCGCGGACTGATACCGGCCAGCAACTCCTTGGCATCCGCCGTCAGCTCGGCTGAGTTGAAGGCGAACAGCACCTTGCCCAGATCGCTGAGGACAATCACCTCATCCTGAGGCTGAACCACGGGTTCGGCTGCGGGGGTTGATGGATAGCTGGGCAACGGGCAACCGTTCGGGTTGACCTGGGTATTGGCAGGGGTATCAGGACAGGTATCACGACGATCATGCACGCCATCGGCGTCTTCATCGCCATCCTGGGCATAGCAGATCAATCCGCCAAACAGCGCACCAATAGCTGCGCCACCGCCCGCCCAGGCGGAACTTTCGATTGCACCCAAGCCGCCACCGGCCAAGGCTCCAATCGCACTGCAGATAGGCCAGTTCCTTTGGTTGAGCGCTGCATCCCCCGTACTGGAGGTCGAAGCGCAACCGGAAAGAACACTGCTGACCAGAAGAAATGGTACGACTGCCTGTGAGAATTGAGTTCTCATGGAAGTGATCTCCTGTGTCACCGGCAGATGCCGGTAACACAGGAGTAAAGACCCGCCCTCCACTGCACACAAGGCATTCCCTACAGGGAGCGGGATATTGCCGAACCTCAGTTATCGACGGCAATCACTACCCGACGGTTCATGGCACGGCCTTCGGCAGTCGCGTTATCCGCCACGGGCTGGGCTTCACCCGCACCACCGACCGCGACAATACTGGCCTGAGCAACGCCTGCGGCCACCAGATAGTTAGCCACCGACACCGCACGGCGCTCGGACAACTTCAGGTTATAGGCATCGGCGCCAACACTGTCGGTGAAACCGGTGATGCTCAGTTTGGCATTCGCGGCGCTATCTTTCAGACGACTGGCAACGCTATCCAGCACCGCCTTATCATCTGCTGTCAGCTCGGCCGAGTTGAAGGCAAAGTGCAGGTTATCCACCACAATTTCTTCATCAACGGCCACCACCTCAATCACTTCCTCGACCACCTCGGCGACTTCTACCGGGCAACCCACCTCATCGACCATGGTGCCTTTGGGGGTGCCTGGGCAATCGTCGGTCTTGTTGACCACACCATCGCCATCTTCATCGCCGTGTACCCAGCAATACGCAGCGGCCATCACGCCGCCCGCCAAACCAACAGTGCCAGCCATACTGGAGCTCTCAATCGCACCCAAGCCAGCCCCGGTCACGCCACCAATCGCCGCGCAGACCGGGACATTGCCTTCCTGAAAGGTGCTACAGCCACTCAGCACAGTGGCGGCCAAGAGCATGGGAACAGTCGTTTTGAGCATTTTCATAAGGGACTTACTCCTGAGTTAATCGGCCAATCTCCGATACTCAAAGAAGTAAAGACCCCACGCTTAAAAAGCGCCAACGCTAGGCCAGCGGCTGCGGCCGCGCTAGTCTTTGCGTCCCAGACCGAGGATTGTCGATGACTGCGTGCTTTTCGTCCCGAACCCCACAGCAGGCGCTTGCCGCACTGCTAGCCCAACACGCCCCGCAGAGCCTGCTGCTGGTCGGCGCCAGTGAACTGCCGGCCATTGAGGCATTTCTTGCAGCCCATCCGCAGTGCACCTATGCGCAGGCGCCCGCCGGCGCCTTGCCGACAGAACTGGCCGCCCAGCGTTTCGACCTCGCCCTGTTTGTCGATTGCCTGGAGCACCTCGACAAACGCGAGGGCCAGCAACTGCTGGCTGGCGTGCGCAACCTGAACGCCAGCAAACTGGCGGTGCTGGTCGATCTGAACGCCTGCGACTGGCAAACCACCGATCTGTTCGCCCTGGCCTTGCAAGCCAGCGAGCACTTCCAGCGCGAACAGCAGACGCTGACACTGTTTACCTATGATCTGCGCGAGTACAAACAGGTGCCGGACTGGCTGAATGCCAAGTTCTGGGCCAACCCGGAACGCTTTGGCAAGTACTGGTGGTAAGCCGATGAACCCGCTTTGTCCCTGCGGCAGTGCTCGCCCCCTGAGCGAGTGCTGCGGCCGCTACCACGCTGGCACTCCCGCACCCGACGCTGAGCGTCTGATGCGCTCGCGCTACAGTGCCTATGTACTCGGTTTGATCGACTATCTGCTGCGTACCACCCTGCCCGTCCAACAAGCAGGACTGGATAGCGCAGCGATCACCGCCTGGAGCCAGCACAGCGAGTGGCTTGGATTGGAGGTCAGCAGCGCCGAGCAGATTCCCGGCACGCCAGCCCATGCCTGGGTGACCTTCACTGCCCACTGGCGCGATAGCGATGGCGAGCACGCCCATGAGGAGCGCTCAGCCTTTGTCCAAGTGGACGGCCACTGGTATTTCATCGACCCCAGCGTGCCACTCAAAGCCAGCCGCAACGACCCGTGTCCCTGCGCAGGCGGGCAGAAATTCAAGAAGTGCTGCGCAAACTACCTGGCCTGAAGAGCGGTAAAACCCGCCACAACCTGAAGCGCCTACTCACTCCTGCAGGCTGAGGTAGGACGTATCCGGCGGCGGCCCTGCGGGTGCGGCCTTGGCCTGGCCCATGTCGCTGCCGGCGGGGGCAAGACTGAATTGCGATAAATCCACTGCGGGCGCTGGTGCCTCGGGCTTGGCGTCCTGTAGGTCGACACCCACAGGAGCGATGCCAAAATCCGGCGCATCGACATCGGCAAACGCCGCCATATATTCATCCCGCGGCGCGACGTGCAGACGGCCTGGACTTGCCGCGCTGGCAACGGCCGCTACTGCTGGCACTGCTGGCACTGCGGCTACTGGCGCGGAAGCCGGCGGCGGGGGTGCCAACTCGACCTCCTCAACCAGCATGGCCAACACCTCGACCACGGCACCGGCACGCTCAAGGGTCAGGCGATACTTCTCCGCCCCCGCCTCATCCAGGTTGTTCTTGATCACCACCCGCCGCCCGGAAAACAGCTGGGCAATCCGCTGCGCGTCGGCCTGAAACAAACGGGCCAGGTTGGCCTGCACCGACGCCAATGGCGCGCCTTCTACCAACTGGCCGGAAAAGGCAATCTCATAGCGGGTCATGGTCACACTCCTGTCCAAAACAGCCCTCAGTATGGCGCAGGTTTTTTCACCTAAACAACAGGTTGCGGCCAAGCAACCGCTTGTTACACTGCGCCATCGGTTGGAGTCGCTGAATGTGTTGCCAAACCCCTCTTGCAAGAATCCTCAGCCTACTGCTGACCTTCGGCCTGCTCGTCAGCCTCGGCGGTTGCAGCAGCTTGCTGACTGACGACTTCCGTGACCCCGAGGTACGCCTGCTCAAGGTCGACGTGGTCAAAGCCAAGCTGCTCGAACAGAAGTTCGTCCTGCGCTTTCGCATCGACAACCCCAATGACATGAGCCTGCCAATCCGTGGCCTCAACTACAACGTCAAGCTCAATGGCGTGCTGCTGGCCGAAGGTCAGTCAGATAAAAGCTTCACCGTGCCGGCCCGAGGCCACCAGAATTTCGACGTTCCGGTGCGCACCAACCTCTGGCGCCACCTTAAGCGCATCGTCAATTTGCTCGATGACCCAGACAAACCCATCAGTTACCAACTGCAGGGCGACGTAAAAACCGGCCTGATGTTCGGACGCAGCGTGCACCTTGAGCGCAATGGCGAGATAATCCCCGGCAACTACATTCCGGAGTAAGCCCCATGCAGCAAGAACCCCACGTCCACGGCCCCGACTGCAATCACGATCATGCGCACGACCACGACCATGGCCACGTGCATGGTCCTGACTGCAATCACCACCATCAGGAACCGACGCGCAACCCGTTGAAAGACGTCGGCCGCAACGATCCCTGCCCTTGCGGTAGCCAGAAAAAATTCAAGAAGTGCCACGGCGCCTGACAGCGCCTACGCACCTCCATCGCCACCCCTTACGCAACACAGCGCCACCGCCTGGTGGCGCTAAACTGACCTCACCACTGCCCTCTGCGGCCAGGCCTTGTGGCTGCTGGCGGCATCACTTTATTGCTCCAGGAGCCCTCACATGCTCGCGCGCCTGCTTCGCCCCCTGACCAGCCTGACCCTGGGCGCGACCCTTGCCGGGCTGCTGGCTTTGACCGGCTGCCAGGCCTTCCTCGACAACCAGTACGGCGACAGCGTCGCGCCCGTGCAAGGCACGGTGAAAATTCAGGGTCTGTCGAAAAGCGTGAGCATCCGCCGCAACACCCTCGGCATGCCGCTGATCGAGAGCAGCAGCTTTCACGACGCCGTCTTCAGCCTTGGTTATGTGCATGCCAGTGACCGCCTCAGCCAGATGGTCGGCATGCGCCTGATGGCCGAAGGCCGTCTGGCCGAGATGGTCGGCCCGGGCGCCCTGGACATCGACCGTTTCATGCGCGCCGTCAACCTCAAGCAAAGTGCGGCGGTGCTGTATAAAAATGCCTCGCCACGGATCAAGAAGTCCTTCGAGGTCTACGCCCGTGGCGTCAACGCCTACCTGTTCCAATACCGCGACAAGCTGCCGATGGACCTGCGCGAGTCGGGCTACCGCCCCGCCTACTGGAAAGCCGAAGACTCGGTGCTGATCTTCAGCCTGCTCAACTTCGGCCTGGCAGTGAACCTGCAGGAAGAAATCGCCTCTCTAGTGCTGGCGCAAAAGGTCGGCGCCGACAAGCTGGCCTGGTTGACGCCGACCTACCCGGACGAACCGCTGCCGTTTGACGAGGCCGACAAACTCAAAGGCCTGAACCTGGCCGGCAGCAACGGTACAAGCGCCATCCAGGGCCTGGGCGCCATCAGCAGCGCCGCCAGCCAGATCGCCCAACTGGACATGCTCGGCGTCGCCGCCTCGAACAACTGGGCAATCGCCCCGCAACGTGCGCGCAACGGCAAGAGCCTGCTGGCCAACGACACCCACCTGCCACTGTCCATGCCCTCGGCGTGGAACTTCGTACAGATTCGCTCGCCACAATTCCAGGCCGCAGGGGTTTCGATTGCCGGCGTACCGGCCGTGGTGGCGGGCTTCAACGGTAAACTGGCCTGGGGCATGACCATGGTCATGGGCGACAATCAGGACCTGTTCCTGGAGAAAATCCAGTTGCGCAACCGCCAGCCCTACTACCTGGCTGACGGCAAATGGCTGCCCGCCCGCGCCCGCCATGAAACCTTCTTTATCAAGGGCGCCAGCCCGGTACGCGAAACCCTCTATGAAACCCGCCACGGGCCGCTGCTCAACAGCGTGCTGGGCGAGCGCAAACACATGCTGCAGCCGCTGCAAATCAGCAGCGGTTACGGCCTGGCCTTGCAAAGCACCCAGTTCGAGGCCGACAAAACCCTGGACGCCTTTTTCGACCTGTCGCGCGCCCAGACTATCGACCGCGCCTTTGAAGCGGCCCGCGAAATTCGCGGCATGCCCCTCAATCTGGTGTTTGCCGACGCCCAGCACATCGGCTGGCAGGTCAGCGGGCGCTTCCCCAACCGCCGCGGCGGGCGTGGCCTTCTGCCCTCCCCCGGCTGGGACAGCCAATATGACTGGGACGGTTTTGCCGACACCATGCTGCACCCTTACGACCAGGACCCACCCCAAGGCTGGCTGGGCACCGCCAACCAGCGAACGGTGCCGTCAGGCTATGGCATGCAGCTGTCCAACTCCTGGTACTACCCCGAGCGGGCCGAGCGCATTGCGCAACTGGCCGGCAGCGGCAAGCACGACCAGAAAAGCATGATCGCCATGCAGTACGACCAAACCTCGCCGTTCTTCGCCAAGCTGCAAGCGATGTTCAGCGCCCCCGGCATGCAGCAGCCGCTGCAACAGGCGATTGCCGCCTTGCCTGTCGAGCAGCGCAGCAAAGCCGAGGAAGCCCACAAACGCCTGCTGGCGTTCAACGGCAGGCTGGATGCCAGTTCCGCCGATGCCGCCCTGTACGGCGCCTTTCTGCAGGAAAGCGCCCGCCTGACCTTCAGTGACGAGCTGGGCAGCCCGGACTCTGCGGCCTGGCAGGCGCTGGTGGAAACCGCCAACCTGTCGTACTCGGCCCAGGCCGACCACTTGCTGGGCCGCGAAGACAGCCCGTTCTGGGATGACCGCAGCAGCCCGCAGGCCGAAGACAAGCCAGCCATCCTGGCCCGCAGTCTGGCGGCCGCCGTGACCTTCTGCGAAAGCAAGCTGGGCAGCAACCGCCAGGCCTGGCAATGGGGCAAGCTGCACACCTACACCTGGGCGACGGACACCACCCAACTGGCCAAGTACATGAGTGCCAGCCAGCAAGCCTCGATCAACGCCATCAAGGGTTATCTGGACCGCGGCCCCTACCCCGCGGGCGGCGATCACAGCACCCTCAACGTGTCGGCTTACCACTGGGGCCAGGATTTCGACACCTGGCTGATTCCGGCCATGCGCATCGTCGTCGACTTCAGCCAGGCGGAGCCGTTGATTGGCCTCAACAGCAGCGGCCAGTCCGGCAACCCCGCCAGCCCGCACTACGCCGACGGCATCGAAGCCTGGCAAAAGGGTCATTACATGAGCTTTCCCTTCCAGAGCAAAAACATCGATAAGACCTACGGCAACCAACGCCTGGTCCTGGTCCCTAGCCGCTGACCTACCGTTCGTCGACACGCATTGAACCAACGTCGACGAACCTGGCTCTGAGTTATGGACTTACTCCATAGATGTTTTTAGGGCGCCTTCTGGCGCCCTTTTCTTTGCCTGCGTTTTAATCCCGGAACAGACCGGCAGCGCCCGGATTCTGGCGCGTGCATGTTAGGATATGCGCCTAAATTCACCTGAATACTGGCGCACCAGGCTCCCATGGCCGAACACGACTTCCGTTACTCGCTGCTCAACCCCCAACACACCCTCACCGAATGTCGCGCACTGGCCCCTGGCCGCTATCAGGTCACCGGCAACGGCGGCTCGATCAAGGCCGCAGACACCCTATTGGTGACGCTCAAAGGCAGCCGCGACCTGTGCCTGCGCTTGCAGGTGGAGAAAGTCCGTCACCTGATCAACCCGCCAGGGCAATGGCTGGCCGTGGCCAAAGGTCCGGTATTCAAGGAACTCGCCATTCTCAATTGGCAAGTTAACTGCGATGCCTGCAGCGCTCAGCTCGACTTCGAGTTTGCCGTGGACGCCGCCCTCGGCGATAAAGCCCGAGCGCCAGCAGCTCAGGCACGCATCAGCGAACTGGGCTGGGTCGCGCGCGGTGAACGCCACCTGTGCCCAAAATGTCAGGGAGACGCCCAATGAATAAGGTTCTTGCCCTTGGCCTGCTGAGCGCAGGCCTGCTCGGTTGCGCCAGTGAGCCGCTGCAACTGGAAAGCGAACGCACCTACCAAGCCGAGTGGATCAACGGCAAGCCACGCCTGCACCACAGCCACCCCACCCTGACCCTGGGGGATGACGGCCGCGCTTACGGCAGCGGCGGCTGTAATCACTGGTTCGCCGCCTACACCCGCGAAGCCGATAAGCTCAGTTTCGCCCAGATCGGTAGCACCCGAAAAATGTGTGCTCCAGCGGTGATGGAACAAGAGCAACGCTTCCTTGAGGCTCTCGGCAGCGTGCAACGCTGGGATTTTTCCCCGCAGGACGAATTGCGCCTGTGGCCCGCACAAGGCAAGCCGTTGCGTTTGCAGCCCGAAGAAGGCTGAAACCCGCACTAGGGAATTAGTCGCCGAACAGCTGCAACTGCTCCTGGCGGCTGCGCAGATCCTGCAAGCGCACGCCAACCCCGATCAGGCGCACTGGCTTGTTGCCGCGCGCGAAAGCCGCCGTCAGCAGCGCCTGATAACTGGGTAGATCGTGCCCTGCACCCGCCTGTTCCAGGGTGGTCTGGGTGAAGTCATGAAACTTCAGCTTGATAAACGGCTTGCCCAGTCGATAGCTCGAATCAAGGCGCTGCACGCGCCCGTCCAGTTCGCCAAGCAACAGTGGCAAGCGTTGCAGACAAGCGTCTAGATCAGGCAAATCCTGCTCAAAGGTGTGTTCGACACTGACCGACTGACGCCGACTATTGACCTGTACCGCACGCTCATCGATACCTCGCGCCAAACTCCAGAGGCGCTCGCCAAAACTGCCGAACTCGCGTGCCAGCGCAGGCTTGCTCCATTCGCGCAGCTGCGCGCAAGTCTGAATACCCATGCGCCCCAGTCGCTGCCCCGTGACCTTACCCACGCCATGCAGCTTGGCCACCGGCAGCGCCAGGACAAATTCATCGACCTGGGCCGGGGTAATCACAAACAGACCATTGGGTTTTTGCCAGTCGCTGGCGATCTTGGCCAAAAACTTGTTCGGCGCCACCCCGGCCGACACGGTGATACGCAGTTCGCGCGCCACCCGCCGGCGAATCGCATCGGCAATCCGCGTGGCACTGCCGGCAAAGTGGCTGCAGGCCGAGACATCCAGATAGGCTTCATCCAGGGACAGCGGCTCAATCAAATCGGTGTAATCCCGAAAAATGCCGTGAATTTCCTGGGACACCGCTTTGTAGGCATCCATGCGCGGCTTGACGATCAGCAAATCCGGACACAACTGCAGCGCTTGCCGCGACGGCATGGCCGAGCGCACGCCATAGGCGCGCGCCTCGTAGTTGCAGGTGGCAATCACTCCGCGCCGCTCGGCACTGCCACCGACGGCCAAGGGCTTATCCGCCAGGCGCGGGTCATCACGCATCTCGATAGCCGCGTAAAAACAGTCGCAATCGACATGGATGATCTTGCGCACGAAAAGTCCGGAAAGCCCCAGCAGGCAAGCCCTGAAGACCCGGAGTCTACCACCCGCCCAACGCTAAGCACCTGAGCGATCAGGATTTTTTCCAAGTTAAAGGTTGACAGCCTGAGATTTGACGATAGAATTGGCGCCGCGGGATGGAGCAGTCTGGTAGCTCGTCGGGCTCATAACCCGAAGGTCGTAGGTTCAAATCCTGCTCCCGCAACCAAACATATAAAGGCCACTTGAAAAAGTGGCCTTTTTTGTTTCTGCGTTTTAAGTTTCTCGCTAACTTGTTGATCCAGAAACAAAAAGATTGACAACACAGTCCTTCGCTGTAGAATCAACGGCGCGGGATGGAGCAGTCTGGTAGCTCGTCGGGCTCATAACCCGAAGGTCGTAGGTTCAAATCCTGCTCCCGCAACCAAACATATAAAGGCCACTTGAAAAAGTGGCCTTTTTTGTTTCTGCGTTTTACCCCCTCAGAATCCCCCCTCCAACACCGCAACACCAAACACCTCCAGCCCCTCAAAAGCCCACTGCGATGCACGCTGATATAGCCAGCGCAGACAATACCCATGTTAACCTTATGCCTTTAGATATCTGTTCGATATCCTGAACACGATTCGAAATACCCATAACGCCGCACACAACCTCACCAAGGAGCCAAGATGAGCTGGAAAAACACCGAAACCCGCTTTGGAACCCTGTCCATTAGCCTGCACTGGCTGATGCTGATCCTGATCGCTGCGGTGTATGCCTGCATCGAACTCAAAGGCAACTTCCCCAAAGGCAGTGACATCCGCGAAGGCCTCAAGCAGTGGCACTTCATGCTCGGCCTGGCCGTATTTGCCTTGGTTTGGCTGCGCATCCTGGCCCGCGTGATTGCCCCGACACCGAAGATCCAGCCGGCGCCACCGCTGCTGCAAGACAAGCTGGCCAAGCTGATGTACCTGGCTCTGTACCTGCTGATGATCGGCGCCCCGCTGGCCGGCTGGCTGATTCTTAGCGCGTTTGGCAAGCCGATCCCGTTCTTCGGCCTGGAGTTGCCGCCGCTGATCAACGAAAACCCCGACCTCGGCAGTCAGATCAAGGAACTGCACGAACTGGCCGGCACCGCGGGTTACTGGCTGATCGGCCTGCACGCGGTCGCTGCGGTTTATCACCACCATTTTGTGCGCGACAACACCCTGCGCATCATGTTGCCTGAGCGCAAATAGCCCTCACAGTCACCACCCGCAACGGCCCGCCTGCACAAAACCGCCCAGCCTACAAAGGGGGGGCGGTTATTGCCCCCCCCCACAAACAGATAGACATCAGCAATCCCGCCTACCGACCTGCACAACACTG
>JAXHOM010000022.1:0-171053 GCA_034519305.1 Pseudomonas sp. | reverse complement strand
GGTCAAGAAGGCCTGATTTAGGTGGCTTTGATGCCTGTGCGCAAACGTTGGGTACTGCTTGCGGCGGTTCTATTCTGGGGCGTGCTGCCGGAACGGCCGCAGATTCCGGTGGCGGGGGCCAGCGCTCGGGACTGGAATCCGCGTACCTTCTGGTTTGAGCCTTGGGGCCGCTCAGGCGTGCACAAGGGCATCGACATCTTCGCCAAACTGGGCACGCCAGTGCATTCAGCCAGTTATGGCGTGGTGCTGTTTCGTGGGGAGATTGCGCAGGGCGGTAAGGTGGTGGTCGTCTTGGGGCCGAAATGGCGCATTCATTATTACGCCCACCTGCAGAGCATCGACGCCTATCCTGGCCAACCGCTGTTGAGCGGTAGCGTGCTGGGTACCGTTGGCGATACGGGTAACGCCCGAGGCAAACCCGCGCACTTGCATTACTCGATTCTCAGCCTGCTACCGCTGCCATGGCGGGCAGACGAGTCGACCCAGGGCTGGAAGAAGATGTTCTATCTGGACCCCAACCAGCTCCTACAACCCCGTTGAGTGGCCAGGGCAAAGAAAGCCCTGCGTACAGCCGCCCCACGTCGATTCCAGCTTGACGTAAAAGCTTCATTAGGTTTTGATTCGCTTTAATAACTTTCGAATCGAAACTTTCGCATGTCCAAGCGCAACACCCCGCAACGCCGACATACCATTCTTGCCCTGCTCAGCGAGCAAGGCGAGGTGAGTGTCGATCAGTTGGCCCGACAGTTCGAAACCTCGGAAGTGACCATCCGCAAGGACCTCGCTGCCCTGGAAAAAAACGGTCTGCTGCTGCGCCGTTACGGTGGTGCGGTACCGATGCCGCAGGAGTTGATCAGTGAACCCAGTCAGCCTGTCTCGGCCTATAAGCAGGCGATTGCCCGCGCCGCAGTGGGCTGTATTCGCGAGCATGCGCGGATCATCATCGACAGCGGCACCACCACTGCGGCGATGATCCCGCAACTAGGCCCCAAGCCCGGCCTGGTGGTGATGACCAATTCGTTGAACGTGGCCCGTGCGCTGAGTGAACTGGAGCACGAACCGGTGTTGCTGATGACCGGTGGCACCTGGGACCCGCATTCAGAGTCCTTCCAGGGCCAGGTGGCCGAGCAGGTGCTGCGTTCCTACGATTTCGACCAGCTGTTTATCGGTGCCGACGGCATCGATCTGGCCCGTGGCACCACCACCTTCAACGAGCTGCTTGGCCTTAGCCGGGTCATGGCCGAGGTGGCGCGGGAAGTCATCGTGATGGTCGAGGCCGACAAGATCGGCCGCAAGATTCCCAATCTGGAGCTGCCCTGGAGCAGCATCCATACCCTGATAACCGACGAGCGCCTCCCTGCCGAGGCCCGTGAACAGATTGCCGCGCGCGGGGTCAACCTGATCTGCGCCGCGACTCAAGCCAAGTAAGGAGCAAATCTATGTGTGGCATTGTGGGCGCCATCGCCGAACGGAATATCTCAGCCATCCTGGTCGAAGGCCTTAAACGCCTGGAGTACCGTGGTTATGACAGCGCCGGTGTGGCGATTTTCAGCACTGACGGTCAGCTGCAGCGCTGCCGCCGCACCGGCAAGGTCAGCGAGCTGGACCAGGCCCTGGCCGGTCAGCCCTTGCTCGGCCGCTTGGGCATTGCCCATACCCGCTGGGCCACCCACGGCGCACCGTGTGAGCGCAATGCTCACCCGCATTTTTCCGGTGAAGATCTGGCCGTGGTGCACAACGGCATCATTGAAAACCACGAAGCCCTGCGTCAGCGCCTGCAAGCGCTCGGCTATGTGTTCAGCTCCGATACCGACACTGAAACCATCGTCCACCTGCTGCACCACAAGCTGAAAGAGCACGCCGACCTGGCTGACGCACTGAAGGCGGCAATCCCTGAACTGCACGGTGCCTATGGCTTGGCAGTGATCAGTGCGCAGCAGCCGGATCGTCTGCTCGCCGCCCGTAGCGGCAGCCCGCTGGTGATCGGTCTGGGCATGGGCGAGAACTTCCTCGCCTCCGACCAGTTGGCTCTGCGCCAGGTCACCGACCGCTTTATGTACCTGGAAGAAGGCGATATCGCTGAAATCCGCCGCGACAGCGTGCAGATCTGGGATCAGCACGGCCAGTCGGTACAGCGCGAACAGGTGCAATATCACGAAGGCGCCGAGGCGGCCGACAAGGGCGCCTATCGCCACTTCATGCTCAAGGAAATCCACGAGCAGCCCAAGGTTGTGCAGCGCACGCTGGAAGGCCGCCTGGGTTCCGATCACGTCCTGGTGCAAGCCTTCGGCCCGCAAGCCGTGGAGCTGTTTGCTCAGGTCAAGAACGTGCAGATCGTTGCCTGCGGCACCAGTTACCACGCCGGCATGGTTGCCCGTTACTGGCTCGAAGAGCTGGCCGGTATCCCTTGCCAGATCGAAGTGGCCAGCGAGTTCCGCTACCGCAAGGTGGTGGTGCAGCCGGACAGCCTGTTCGTCAGCATCTCCCAGTCTGGCGAAACCGCCGACACCCTGGCGGCCCTGCGCAATGCCAAGGAGCTGGGTTTCCTCAGCAGCCTGGCGATCTGCAACGTCGGCACCAGCTCCTTGGTGCGCGAGTCGGCGCTGACCCTGCTGACTCAAGCCGGCCCGGAAATCGGCGTGGCCTCGACCAAAGCCTTCACCACCCAGCTGGTGGCCCTGTTGCTGCTGACCCTGTCCCTCGGGCAGGTGCGCGGCACCCTGAGCAAAGCCAACGAGGCCGAGTTGGTGGACGAACTGCGCCGCCTGCCGACGCGTCTGGGCGAAGCCCTGGCGATGGACAAAACCGTGGAGAAAATCGCCGAGCTGTTCGCCGAGAAGCACCACACCCTGTTCCTCGGCCGCGGCGCGCAATACCCGGTGGCGATGGAAGGCGCGCTCAAGCTCAAGGAAATCTCCTACATCCACGCCGAAGCCTACCCTGCCGGGGAGCTCAAGCACGGCCCGTTGGCCCTGGTCGACAGCGATATGCCGGTGGTTACCGTGGCGCCGAACAACGAGCTGTTGGAGAAGCTCAAGTCCAACCTGCAGGAAGTCCGCGCGCGCGGTGGCGAGCTGATCGTGTTCGCCGACGAGCAAGCCGGCATGAGCAATGGCGAAGGCACCCACGTGGTCAACATGCCGCATATCCACGACGTGCTGGCGCCAATCCTCTACACCCTGCCGCTGCAGTTGCTGTCTTACTACGTCGCCGTGCTCAAAGGCACCGACGTCGACCAGCCACGCAACCTGGCCAAGTCGGTGACCGTGGAGTAAGCCTTTTTTACGACCTTGCTGCTGCCCCGATATCTTTGCCGTTCCTCCCCTTTTTGCCTCCGGACCCTCCCCCTTGGTGCGGTCCTTTTGTCCCGGTTCTCCTTCCCCTCCTTTTCGCCATTTGCCCTATCCACTTTATCCCTCGCCCCCTGCTGTTAAGTCCCCCCTATCCCCAATTCCCGTCATTTATTCCTTTGTTTTCCGAGCTGGCCGCTTATTCTTCCCGGTTGATCAAGCATCCCCTTCCGGGATCATCCCTGTCGAGGATTCTATTAAGCAGGTGTTGCTGTTGTTCCCCCGGATTGGGGGCCTTTTTCTATGATTCGGCCACCCGCCCTCCGCCCGTTTTTTCACCTTCATCGAATGCTGGGTTAGCTGCTTCTCGGCTTGTACCCTACAACCGAGGCGTTTCTTGGCATGATTTGCCCCCTTACCCACCGCCTGTTTCTTATCAGCGCCGGCTCGCTTAGCGCGCGTTAGGCGCAACCTGCCGCAGGCGCGCCGCGAACACGGCGTGAGCGGCCAGGTCCACCGGCCGGTGTTTGACCGTGCTGCTTGGTGGGTAGTGGGCGGTGCAATTATCGCCCTTGTGGTTGAGAGCCGGGCGAATCGGCCGCGGGCTGAAACCGCCGCCGCAATTCGGGCAGACGTTCTCTAGCAGGGCCACGCAGGCGGCGCAGAAGGTGCATTCGAAACTGCAGATGCGTGCGTCCTCAGCCGCCGGTGGCAAGGCCTGGTTGCAGTGTTCACAGCTAGGGCGCAGTTCGAGCATGGCGGTCATCCTGGGTGGAGTAACCGCCGTTATAAGCCAGCCTGCCAGTGCTGCCAAGCGCGTGGCCTGCAAGCACCGGGATAGACCTCGTTCAGGCAGTCTGGTTCTGGCTGATGAAACGCATCATCCATTCGGCCACGGCGCTGCCCTGGTGGGCTTGGTCGAGGCTGTCGATGGCGCTCTGGTAGAGGCTGGGCTCGTAGGCGTGGCGGCGCAATACCAGCAGGTCGCGGGAGTAGTCGTGGAAGAACTCCGGGTGGCCCTGGAAGCACAGCACCTGATCACCAATCGCGTAGGCGGCGTTCGGGCAGAACTCGCTGGAGGCCAGCAGGGTGGCGCCCTGCGGTAGCTGGGTCACTTGGTCCTGGTGCCAGATCATCATGTCCAGGGTGTCGGTTTGCGGATTCATCCAACTGGGCTTTTGCGTTACTTGGTAGCGGTGAATGCCCATGCCCCAACCCTGGCTGGCGCGTTCGGTCTTGCCGCCCAGCAGCAGGGCCAGCAACTGGTGGCCAAAGCACACACCGAGCAGCTTGTCGCCACGCTGGTAGAGCTTGAGCACATAGCCACGCAGGGTCTCGATCCACGGGTCGCTGCCGAACGAGTCGGCTTTGCTGCCGGTGATCAGGTATGCATCGTAACGTTTGTCCTCGGGCGGGTATTCGCCCTGGACCACGTTATAAACCTCAAACTCTGCCGCAATCGGTTGGGTGGCAAAGAGTTGCTGGAACATGTGGCCGTAGCCTTTGTACTGGTCGACCAGTTCCGGGCGAATGTTATCGGTTTCCAGGATGCAAATGCGCTGTGGCATAGGGGGTGACACCTCACTTAAGAGTCAAAAGGCGTTTGATATATTTAATGCGTCGTCTTGTTTTACTGAACACCTTGGCCGCGCATTATTCACGCACTGGCCCCCCGCGGAAAGATGCCCGGCGAGTATTTTTTTACCCTTTGTCGGCTTGCCATTATTGCCCTGTGCACGGGGCCAATCGAACCCCCGAAAACAGCCCTTGGCGACCCTACCAGAGGCCTTGATTCCGGGCATTAAGCCTGCTGTTAATCAACGCCCTGCGCGGTCGAATTGGCCTGCTGGCCGCGCGAACTATTTAGCGAGGGGCGTTGTTCAATAGTCGACCTTGCCGCGTCCGGCCTTGATGCTGCCGCGCTGGCTTTTGCCTTCCAGGCGGCGCTTCTTCGAGCCGAGGGTCGGCTTGGTGGGCCGCCGCGCTTTTTCTACTTTGATCGCCGCCAGGATCAGCTCTTTCAACCGCTCCAGGGCGTCGCCGCGATTCTGTTCCTGGGTGCGATATTGCTGGGCCTTGATGATGATCACGCCATCGCTGGTGATGCGTTGGTCGCGCAGGGCCAGCAGGCGCTCCTTGTAGAACGGCGGCAAGGACGAGGCCTGGATATCAAAGCGCAGGTGCACGGCGCTGGACACCTTGTTGACGTTTTGCCCGCCGGCACCCTGGGCGCGAATGGCGCTCAGTTCGATCTCACTGTCGGGCAGGTGCACGTTATTGGAGAGCAGCAACATAGGTGGGGTACGGCTGGATCAGGGCGCACAGAATACCCCGATTGAGCGGCACTGGCCGCGTCGCGTGGTCGTGCAGAACGTGGAGAAATATTTTTCTCCAGCTTGTAACGCCAGACGGGCCATTGGCTCTAGTGAGGTGTCGGCACTGAATGATTCAGGCCCGCCGACGACCCCACCCCACAGAGTCGAGGATTTACCCATGAACGCTAAAAACACCGTAAGCATGACTGGCGCAGCATTGGCCCTGGCCGCCGCCGGCTTGTTCGCCAGCTTGTCGACCCAAGTGGTGGCCGAAGAAGCCAAGGTGCATTGCTACGGCATCAACGGCTGCAAGGGCCAGAACGATTGCAAGACCGCCGAAAACGCCTGCAAAGGTCAGGCTGTCTGCAAGGGCCATGGCTTCAAGGCCACCACCCTGGCTGAGTGCAATGCTGCCGGCGGTAAAGTCGGCGAGTAAGTCGGTGGGCGGTGGCCTGGTGCAGGCCACCGCAGTCATTGATCGATGTGGAGTTGAGCATGCAGCCAGCGACAACCTGCCTCGGCTATGGCCTGGGTTTACGCAGTGAGTATTATCAGGAGATTCTCGAACACCGGCCGCCGGTCGATTGGTTCGAGGTGCTCTCCGAGAATTATCTGGTCGAGGGTGGCAAGGCGTTGTGCTACCTCGACGCGATCGGCGAGCACTACCCGTTGGTCATGCACGGTGTGTCGTTGTCGATCGGTGGCCCGCACGCCCTCGACCTGGACTACTTGCAGCGCCTCAAGCAATTGGCGGCCCGCGTTCAGCCGCAATGGATCTCCGACCACCTGTGCTGGAGCCGCGGCAACGCCCACCAGTTGCACGACCTGCTGCCGCTGCCGTACAGCGAAGAAAGCCTGCAGCATGTGGCCGCGCGGGTGCGCCAGGTGCAGGACGTGCTGGAGCGGCCACTGGTGCTGGAAAACGTCTCCAGCTACCTGCGCACCGCCAACGATCAATTCAGCGAGTGGGAGTTTATCGCCGCCCTCAGCGAGCTGAGCGGTTGTGAACTGCTGCTGGATGTTAATAACGTCTACGTCAGCGCGCGCAATCATGGCTTTGATGCGTGGGACTTTATCCGCGCGCTGCCGGCGCAACGGATTCGGCAAATCCATCTGGCCGGGCACAGCGACTACGGCGACTATGTGGTCGATACCCATGACCAGCCAGTTTGCGACCCGGTCTGGCAACTGTATCAGCGCACCCTGGCGCACCTGGGGCCGGTGGCCACGATGATCGAACGCGATGACCATTACCCGCCCTTTAGCGAGCTACTGGCCGAACTGCACAAGGCCCGGACGCTTGGCGAGGCGGCGCTACAGGGGCGTACTCCATGCGCCTGAGCGATTGGCAACAGGCCATTGAGGCCTACTTGCTCGGTGCTGATGCCGCGCCGACTGCTGCGTTGCAGGCCAGCCTGATCGGCAGTCCGAGCCTCTCGGTAACCCAGGGCTTGGCGATTTATCACCATGCCTACCGTGCCCGCTTGCTCGGCGTTATGCGCGAAGATTTCCCGGCCGTGCGCTACTGGTTGGGTGATCAAGACTTTGCGGCCTTGGTGCAGGCGTATTTAGCAGCCAACCCGTCGCAGCACTTCAGCCTGCGTTGGTTGGGCGAGCGTTTTGCCGGGTTTATCGCCCAGCACTATGCGGCCGAGGCTGCGGCGCCGTTGGTCGAGCTGGCCAACCTGGAGTGGGCCTTCACCCTGGCCTTCGATGCGCCGTCTGGCGAGCCCTTGAACCTGGCGCAAATGGCCGAGTTAGCGCCAACCGAGTGGCCCGCTTTACGGGTGCAATGGCTGCCTTGCGTGCAGTCTTTGCCGTTGCACTACAACAGCGTGGCGCTCTGGCAGGCCGCTAAAAGCGAAGCTGAATTTCCCCTCAGCGAGCGTTTAGCTCAGCCGAGCTTGTGCCTGGTTTGGCGCCAGCAACAGGTCTGCCACTACCGCAGCCTGGGCAGTGACGAAGCCAGCGCCTTGCAGGGCATGTGCGATGCCGGCTGGAGCTTTGCCGAGTTGTGCGAACAGTTGGCCGGGCAAGGTGAGCAGGCGCCGCTGCTGGCGGCCGGCTGGCTCAAGCAGTGGCTCAGTGACGGCTTATTGCAGCGCTGTGCTTAGCCGGATGCCGAAGAGGATCATGGGCTGACTTCCGGATAGAGCAGTTGGCCGTCATTCTGCGGGAACTCCAGGCGCGCCAGGCTGCTGGGCGACAAGGCGGCACCCACCCACACATACACCCGCTTGGCTCCGGCGCTCATAGCCAGTTCGGCCAGGGCGCGGATTTCGATTTGGGTCAGGCCGCCCTCCAGATGTGTTTGTGGATGCAGGATCAGCACCGGGGGCAGTTGCAGCCAGCGCCGCGGGGCGAGCTGTTGCAAGAGCAGTTTGAGGGTGGTTTCAGCGATGCTGAAATCTGCCAACAGGGTGCGTGGGTGTTGGAAGCCATTGCCCAGGCTCACGCCGTCTTGCCCGGCCATGGCCAGCGCCGCGTCGCCGGCGGCCAGTGGCTGACGTTTGTGCCCCACGCTGCGCCAGGCCAGTAGCGGCGGCTGGCTGACCAGGCGACCAGACTCGACATGCAAAAAACTGAATTGCTCGGCGCTCATGCGCAGGTAATAGGTGTTTCGCAGGAGGTTGCGCATCGAGGTCCTTTCGAGCGTCATGCTGACGCTGGCTTCAGGGTTTCTGAATGGTATTGGTCAGGTCGAGAATCTGCTTGGCTGAGCTTTCCAGGGCGCTTGAGGCCACGCGGATCTCCTGCAGGAAACTCAGCAGGGCGACGATAAAGGTGCCCATGCTGACCACGAACAACGCCGCCACCGCGTAGGTAGCGTTGAAGCCCATCAGCTCGCTGATAAACAGCAGGGCGATCACCGCGCAAATCAGCAGCGCGGTGAGGGTGCACAGGTTGATCGCACGGTTGCACAGCACGGTGCGGCGGAACAGGGTGAACAGCTCGGTGCGCGGCTGCGACGAGCGTGCCGGGTTATCGAGGATAAAGGCTTCGAGCTTGCGGGTACGGTCGACCACGCGCGACAGGCGATTGATCAGCACCGACAGCATGGTGCTCAGTGCAGTGAGCAAAAACACCGGGGCGACGGCCAGCTGAATCACGTGGGCCAGTTCGGGAATGCTGCTTTCAGGAAACATCGGCGTCTCTCATCGAGGGTTGGGCGCGGGCGTGGCGATTTTGCGCCAAGCCTGACGGCGGCGCCATGCCTGCAGAGCCCGCGCACCGCGTCAGAGCCTGCGCAGCAGCCTTGTCTGTTGTCGATCACGCCACAGGCTCATGGTTCGAGCGCGGCTATCAGGGTTTCGAGGTTGTGCTGGAACATGCCTAGGTAAGTACTGGCCGGGCCGCTGGCCGCCAGGGCGTCGGAGTACAGGGTGCCGCCAACAGTCGCGCCGGCCTCGTCGGCGATCTGCTTGATCAGGCGTGGGTCACGGATGTTTTCGACAAACACGGCGCGCACGCCTTCGCTGCGCAATTGACGGATCAGCCGGGCGACTTCTGCTGCGGAGGGTTCGTCGCTGGTGGACAGCCCTTGTGGGGCGATGAACTGCAGCTGCCAGGCCTGGCCGAAATAGCCGAAGGCGTCATGGCTGGTGACCACTTTGCGCTGGCTGGCCGGCAGGCTGTTGAGCTGGCGGTTGGCCTGTTCGCGCAGCACTTGCAGGCGCACCAGGTAGGCATCGCGGCGTGCGGCGTAATCGGCGCTGTGGCTGGGGTCGAGTTGGCCCAAGGCCTTGGCGATATTGCGTACATAGATTTCAGCATTGCTCAGGCTTTGCCAGGCGTGTGGGTCGGGGACGCTGTGGCCGTGCTCGATGAGCTGCAATGGCAGTACCCCGGCGCTGGCATCGATGCGCGTGCCGCATGCTTCGCTGCTGTCCAGCAGGCGCTCCAGCCAGGGCTCAAAACCGAGGCCATTGGCGATGATCAAGTCGGCTTTGAGTAGCGCCTTGGCATGCTCCGGGCTGGGCTCGAAGACGTGCGCATCCTCGTCGGCACCGACCAGGTTCACCAGCTCAATGTGTTTGCCGCCGATCGCTTGGGTCAGGTCGGCGAGGATGCTGAAGCTGGTGACCACCTGGGGTTTGTCGGCGGCGTGCAGGCTTAGCGGCAGGAGTAGGGCGAGTGCGGCAAGCAGGGGGCGCATGGGTGCAATCCTTAGAGGGCGGAGGGAAGAGGGGGAGTGCGCAGCAGGCCGTGCACCGGGCCGGCGATCACCGAGAACACATAGGCAGCACCGGCCAGCAAAATGATGCAGGGGCCGCTGGGCAGGTTGGCGTAGTAGGAGAGCAGCAAACCGAGCCACACGCAGACGGCGCCAAGCAGCGCGGCGATGAGCAATAGCCCCGGCAGTTGGCGACTCCAGAAACGCGCGGCCGCCGCCGGCAGCATCATCAGGCCGACCACCATCAGGGCGCCGATGGCCTGAAAGCCGATAACCAGATTGAGCACCACCAGGGTTAGAAACAGCCCATAGGCCAGCGGTCCGAAGCGACTGACGCTGCGTAGAAACAGCGGGTCGAAGCTGTCCAGCGCCAGAGCGCGGTAAATCAGCGCCAGGCCGAGCAGGCTGCCACTGGCAACCAGCAGCATGCCATTGAGGGTCGTGCCATCCACCGCCAGGGCTGAGCCGAACAGCAGATGGACTAAATCCAGTTTGCGCCCGGCAAGGCCCAGCAAGAGCACGCCGCTGGCCAGCGAGATGGGGTACAGCGCGGCCAGGCTGGCGTCTTCACGCAGCCCTGTACGCCGGGTGACCCAGGCTGCCAGGCCGGCCATCGCCAGCCCCGCACTCAGGCCGCCGAGGGTTAACGCCGGCAGACTTAGGCCGAACAGCCAGAAACCGAGGGCAGCACCGGGCAAAATGCCGTGGGCGATGGCGTCGCCGATTAGGCTCATGCGCCGTAGAATCAGAAACACCCCCAGCGGCCCGGCACTCAGCGCCAGGGCTACACCACCGAACAGGGCGCGGCGCATAAAGGCGAACTCGACAAAGGGTTGATACAGCGCATCCAGCATCAGGCGACCTGTTCCAGCATGGCACGCTGCTGGCCGAGCACCTGGCGCAGCGGGGCGAAGATGCAGCCGCTGCGTGAAATCAGCAGGGCATTGTCCACGCGCTGAGCTAAGGCGGTTGAGGTTATGGCTGACCAGCAGCAAGGTGCGCCCTGCTGCTTGCCAGCGTTCGACGTGCTGCCAGAACAGCTGCTGGCTCTGTTCATCCAGCGCCGCTTCGGGTTCATCCAGCAGCAACAGCGTCGCGTCGGTCAGGTTCAGGCGGGCCAATAGAGCACGTTGCAGTTCACCACCGGAGAGGGCGTGTAACGGCCGTTCGGCCAGCGCTGTCAGATGCCAGTCGGCCAGCGCCTGCTTTAGGCGCCGCTGCTGCACGCGGCCGAGACAGGGTGCTGCGCCACAGCCCGGCGCTGACCAGTTGCTGCAAACGCAGCGGAAACTGCCGGTCGATATTTTGTTGTTGCTGCAGATACGCCACGCTGCCCAAGCCCTGGGCGTTGACCTGCAGGCGCCCGGCAAGGGGCTTTTGCAGGCCGGCGATGACTTTCAGCAGGCTGCTTTTGCCGCAGCCATTGTGGCCAATGATGGCGGTCAGGCTGCCGGCGGGCAGGTCAAGGTCGAGCGGCGGGGTCAGCGGCTGGCCAACGGCGCCCCATTGCAGGCCGCGGCAGTGGATCATGCCCGACTCCATTGCCAGCTGCTGTGGGCGACCGCGTCATGGGCGTGCAGGCTTTCCGCATGCACCACGCGCAGCTGGAAGCCCGCCACCTGGGATTGTTCACGCAGCATGCGATGCAGGCGGCGGGCGGCATCTTCGCAGAACATCAGGTTCTGCCCGTTGGCCAGGGCAAAGGCTTGCTCGTCGGCGCGTTTGACTGCGGTTTGCAGCGCCGTACCGAGGACATTCTCGGCGGCATCAATCAGCGCTAGCAGGGGCAGTTCGCTGCAGTCGCGGTGCAAACGTACCTGCAAGGTCGTCGTGCTGCGCTGGCTGTGGGGAGTAGCCAGGATTCCATGGGTGCTGCCAAGCCATTGCTCAATGGCGGCATGATCGATGCTTTTGGCCGCAAAATCGCTTCTAAATTGCGCCTGTATCAATTGTCTGGCAAGGGCCGCCGAACACGGGCAGGTCGAGGAGTAGCCGACTTCCACCTGCAGTTCCACGTGGAACCCCTGTTCATCCAGGCGGCTGCGCAGGCTGAAGGGATAAGCCTTCCAGCCTGCCAGTGGGCTTATCAGGGCTGGGCGCTGATACAGGCTTTGGCCATCTAGATCCAAGTAGGCGCAGCGCGACAAGCCGGCATGACTGGCAAGGAACTGTTCAAGTACCTGGCGCAGCAAGGTCGGACTCAGCTCGGCCTCGTGCAGGTGCTCCAGCGCCAGGTACAGGCGCGACATATGAATCCCGCGCGCCGCCCCATCATCAAGGCTGACACCCGCCGCCGCACGGCCGGCAATCAACTGCCCATGCAGGCGCAAGGGCAGGGCAATACCGTGCATGCCAACCCAGTCCAAGGGTTGCTGCTGGCTGCTGGTTTGGGCGGCGATATCCGGAAGGGTGAGGGCGTTCATCGCAAAACCGTCGGCTGTTGTAGGGTTTAAATGTTATGTTATAACAAATGTATCGCCAAGCATTTAAACCAAGAGACAAGCCGTGTTGACCGAAACCGAACTGCTTTGCCAACCGCCTGACGCCTATATGAATGCGTCGCAGCAGGCCTTCTTCCGTGCGCTGCTGCAGGCTCAGCGTGCCGATCTGCAGCAGCGTATCGCCGATGAATTTGAGGGTTTGCGCGACGTGCAACCCACGAGCGATCCAGCGGATCTGGGCAGCGCCGAAGAGCAGCGGCAGTGGCAGCTGCGCGTCTTGGAGCGGGAAAAAAAGCTCATCGACAAAATCGACGAAGCCCTCGATCGCCTTGCCCGTGGCGAGTACGGCTGGTGCATGGACACCGGCGAGCCCATCGGCCTGCAGCGCTTGCTGCTGCGGCCCACGGCGGCTTTATGCATCGAGGCCAAGGAGCGCCAGGAGCAGCGGGAAAAACACATCAACAGCCGAGGTAATCAAAATGGATAAGCGTCTTCCCGTCACCGTGCTCTCCGGCTTTCTCGGCGCCGGTAAAAGCACCCTGCTCAATTACATTCTGCGTAACCGCGAAGGCCTCAAGGTCGCGGTGATCGTCAATGACATGAGTGAAATCAACATCGACGGCAGCGAAGTGCAGCGCGATGTCAGCCTCAACCGCAGCGAAGAAAAGCTGGTGGAAATGAGCAACGGCTGCATCTGCTGCACCCTGCGTGAGGACCTGCTGGAGGAGGTCGGGCGCCTGGCCCGTGACGGGCGTTTCGACTACCTGCTGATCGAGTCGACGGGTATTTCCGAGCCACTGCCGGTGGCGGAAACCTTCACCTTCCGTGGTGAAGACGGCCAGAGCCTGGCCGATATCGCGCGCCTAGACACCATGGTCACGGTGGTCGACGGGGTGAACTTCCTGCAGGACTTCCATGCCGCCGAAAGCCTGGCCAGCCGCGGTGAAACCCTCGGCGAAGAGGACGAGCGCTCGATCACCGATTTGCTTATCGAGCAGGTGGAGTTCGCCGATGTGATTTTGCTCAGCAAGATCGACCTGATCGCCAGCGCCGAGCGCGAAGAGCTGTTGGCCATCCTGCGTCGGCTCAACAGCCATGCCGAGATTGTGCCGATGAGCATGGGCCAGGTGCCGCTGGAGCGGATTCTCAATACCGGCCGCTTCGACTTCGAGCGGGCCGCCCAGGCGCCGGGCTGGCTCAAGGCGTTGCGCGGCGAGCATGTGCCGGAAACCGAGGAATACGGCATTGCCTCAACTGCCTGGCGCGCGCGCCGGCCGTTGCATCCCGAGCGTTTCTTCACCTTCATCAACCGCGAATGGACCAATGGCCGCCTGCTGCGCTCTAAGGGTTTTTTCTGGTTGGCCAGTAAGTACCAGGAGGCCGGCAGCTGGTCCCAGGCCGGTGGTTTGATGCGTCACGGTTTTGCCGGGCGCTGGTGGCGCTTTGTGCCAAAAGACCAGTGGCCCGAGGATGACGAGAGCGTGCAGGCGATCATGCGCAACTGGTTGGCGGAGGTCGGCGATTGCCGTCAGGAGTTGGTCTTTATCGGCCAGAACATCGACTTCGCTCAGCTCACTGCCGAGCTCGATGCCTGCCTGCTGGACGACGTGGAAATCGCCCTGGGCATCGAGGCCTGGCGCACCCTGCCGGACCCCTTCGGACCCTGGCATGAGGAGGCGGCCTGATGCTCGCGCCGGTATTGCGTCAGCCGTTGCGGCAGGTCAGCAGCGAGCAGATCGAGGTGTTCGGCGAGGTGCTGCGCGACGAGGTCAATCTGGCGGTCTGGCAGCGCCCGTTAGCGGCGTCGGTCAGTGCATTTGCGGCGCAGTTGGTGGCTCAGGGAGAGCCGCTGGCGCAGTCGATCACCCTGGAGTTGGCCAGTCCGGAAAGTGCGCCAAATCTCCGAGGTTTGGTTGATGACTACAGCCACTTGCCGGGCCAGGCGGCCTTTCTGGATGACGCGAGTGGGTTGGTCAGCGCCTTTGCCTACCTGTTCGACGCCCGGCGCATTGGGTTGCGGCTGCGCATACTCGACAAGCCCATGTGTCCGCGCTTTCACGTCGACCATGTGCCGGTACGTTTGATCACCAGCTATGTCGGCGTCGGCACTGAATGGCTCAGTGAAGGCATGATGGCCCGCCATCGCCTGGGTGATGCGGCCGCCGAGCCCTGCGATGCACGGCAGGTCGAGCGCGCTGCTGCGGGGCATGTGTTGCTGGCCAAGGGCGAGAAATGGATTGGCAATGAAGGCTGTGGCTTGATCCATCGCTCACCGCAACCGCCGGCCGGTGAGCGGCGGTTATTGCTGACCCTGGATTGGTTGGCCTGACCGCCGCTTAAAAGGCCACCCACACGCCCTTGGATTGTTGTTCGCAGGCCGGCTTGAGCAGGCGCGCATCGCTGGCCACGCCGTAGTAGTGGATGTCTTGCTGATAGGGCGTGCCGGCCACTTTGGCATTGCGGCAGCTGCCGAAAGCGCCGATTGGGCACTGTTCGGTGTAGGTGACCTCAACCTTTTGCCCGGCCAGTTGTGGCTGGCAAAAGCCGTTGTGGAACAGGCCGGCCGGAATGCTGCGGTTTTGCTGGCAGACTTTGACGTCCACCTGCGCGCCCTGGCTGTGCACGATGCAGGCTTCGGCCTGGGCCAGCAGGGGCAGGGCGGACAACAACAGAACAAACCCGCGATGCATGGAAAGCGCTCCTCGATTAATTGCGCGGGACTTTACCACGCGCCTTTCCTGGCGCCGACAAAGGCGGCAGCATGGCGACTGCCTGCCTATCGAGAGTGTTCATGCTCAGCCAAATCCCCACCCACCTGATCGCTGGCCCCCTGGGTGCCGGCAAGACCAGCCTGATTCGCCACCTCTTGGCGCACAAACCGGCGGATGAACGCTGGGCGGTGCTGATCAACGAGTTCGGCCAGATCGGCTTGGACCAAGCCCTGCTGACCACCGGCGCGGACGGCATCAGCCTCGCGGAAGTACCCGGCGGCTGTCTGTGCTGCGTCAACGGCGTACCCTTTCAGGTTGGCCTGGCGCGCCTGCTGCGTCAGGCGCGGCCGGATCGCCTGCTGATCGAACCTTCCGGTCTTGGCCACCCGGCCGAGTTGCTGGGGCAGCTGTCCGAGCCACCGTGGACCGGCGTGCTGGCCCTGCAGCCGCTGGTGTTGGTGCTGGATGCGGCGGTGCTGGCGGCGGGTCAGCCGCTGCCCGCCAGTCAGCAGGCGGCCCTCGATCTGGCTGGGCTGTTGCTGCTGAACAAGGCCGAGGGCCTTGATGACGCCAGTCGAGCGCGGCTGCAGGCGACATTGCCGGCGCGGCCGCTGTATTGGGCGACTCAGGGCCAGCTGCCCTTGAGCGCTGTGCCGGGCATCGACGCGCGTGCCCAAGCAGCGGGCGTCGCGTTGCCACTGCCTGAAGGCGGCGGGGCGTTGCCGACGCTGTGGCGCGATCCGCGTGAGCCGATTTGTCAGGTGCAGGACCAGGCTGAAGGCTGGAGCATTGGCTGGCGTTGGCACCCCAGCCAGCAGTTCGAACTATTGCGGGTGCAGCAGTGGCTGGCGACTGTTTGCCCTGGCGCCGCGCCAAGCTAGTGCTGCAAACCAACGCCGGCTGGCTGTCGGCCAATGCCCTGGACGGCGAAGCGCCGCACTGGCGCAGCAGTGAATGGCGCAAGGACTCGCGGCTGGAGCTGATTTTTTCAGTGGCGCAGGATCAACAGCATCTGGACGCGGGCTTGGCGCGATGCTTGTTGAGGCCCTAGAGGCAGTGGTTTTCCTTGTCTGTGGGGCTTGGTTAGACTGCGCGCACTCTTACTAACGAGCGTTCCCATGTTGCTGCAGCCCTGGTCCCATTCCTGTTCCGCCGGTTTCACCCTACGCGGCTGGCACACGCCGCCGTCGGGCAAACCGCTGCTGCACTTTCTGCATGGCAACGGTTTTTGCGGGCGCACCTATGAGCCGTTGCTGCGGCTGCTGGCGGCGGATTTTGACCTCTGGCTGTGCGACGTTCAGGGCCATGGTGACAGCGATCACGGCGGTCGTTTTCATGGCTGGAACCGCAGTGCCGAGCTGGCCGTGGAGGCGTTTGCGAGCGGGCGCGCGGCGTTCGGTGCGGTGCCCTGTTTTGCGCTCGGCCACAGCTTTGGCGGGGTACTCACCAGCTTGATGCTGGCCCAGCAGCCGCAGCTGTTTCAGCGGGCGGTGCTGCTCGATCCCGTGCTGTTCACCCCGGCGATGATCGGCGTGATGGCGCTGTCCGATGTGGTGGGCCTGTACCGGCGTAACAGCATGGCCAGCAAGGCCCGCTCGCGGCGCCGGCAATGGCCGGATCGCCAGGCCGCGTTCGCCGGTTTGCACGGCCGCGGGATGTTCAAGGGCTGGTGCGACGAGGCGCTGCAGGCCTACGTTGAACACGCCTTGAAGGAGGTCGAGGGCGGCGTTGAGCTGAAATGCCGGCCCAGCCGTGAGGCAGATATCTTCGGCTCCTTCCCCAAACGCCTGTGGTCATCCCTGGCCAAGGTGCAAACGCCGACCGAGGTGCTTTACGGGCAAAGCACGTATCCCTTTATCGCCGGCGCCGTGGCGCGCTGGATGGCGCTTAACCCTCATGTCAGCAGCCACACCCTGGCCGGTGGTCACTGCTTTATGCAGGAAGATGCCGAGACGTCCGCTCGCCGGATAAGCGCGTTTTTACTGCGTTGAGCCTTTGCCCGTCTGCTGACTTCAGTAGGGCGGTGGGGGGCGCTGACGCCAGTCGTTGAGGTGCACCACGTTAGCCGGCGCTGGGGCGTCTTCGGCGTTGGCGCTGAAGGGATGGGCGTCCAGTTCGATCTGCCCGAGGTGTTGGCCAAACATGCTAATGCTGCCGACGTGACGCTGCTCGCCGGTGACCGTGAACTCGAAGCCGTACACCCGCGCCAGGCGCCGCCGGCCATGAGCATCGCGCAGCAGGCTGAGGCGGCGCAGGGCGACATTGTCGTCGAGCAGCAGCACGTCCATTTTCTCGCAATGACGGCGCACCAGGGCCAGGGCGCGCTCGCGAATGCCGTGGCCGCGCCACAACCAGGCGCCCGCGCTGGCGAACAGTAAAACAATAAACAGATCGGCCAGGGTCAGCATGGCAACTCCTCGACAAGTGCGCAGAGCTTAACAGGCGGGTAAATGATCAGCCGGGTTCAAGGTTCGAGTTGCAGGGCCTGATAGCGCTGTTCGAGTTCCTGGCGGATCTGCCGGCGTTGCTGGGCCTGGAGGAAGCGGCGTTTCTCGTCGGCGCTGCCCAGGGGCAACTGCGGCACGGCGGTGGGTTTGCCCTGATCGTCCACGGCCACCATGGTGAAGAAGCAGCTGTTGGTGTGACGCACGGATTTTTCGCGGATGTCTTCGGTGATCACCTTGATGCCGATTTCCATCGAGCTGCGCCCGGCGTAGTTGACCGAGGCGAGGAAGGTCACCAGTTCACCGACATGGATGGGCTGGCGAAAGTTGACCTGGTCCACCGACAGGGTCACCACGTAGCAGCCGGCATAGCGGCTGGCGCAGGCGTAGGCGACCTGGTCGAGGTACTTGAGCAGGTTGCCACCGTGCACATTGCCGGAGAAATTGGCCATGTCCGGGGTCATCAACACGGTCATCGACAGCTGGGTGTTTACGGTTTCCATAACAAGCTCTTTAAAGGTGCAGAAGGGCGCGTGACGCGGGGTGCGGGGTCGGCGGGCTGCAAGGATAACGCCAGGACGCCCGGCGTGCCCGTAGAAATCCGCTAAACCCCCGGTTTGCGCGGCGGGCGGCGGCAGTGGCGGGGAATGATGACGCGCCTCGGCCCGGTTCGGGACGTGGCGGAGTGAGCTGGAGTGCGGTGTTCTGGTGCGTTGCCGTGCTGCCTGCACCCAGCCGCTGCCCTGCGGCTGGGCGGCGTGGGTTACTTGCCGGCCGAGAGGCCGAAATCCATTGCCAGGTTGGCGCCGGTGATGGCTTCGGCGTACGGCTGGCAGAGGAACCACACCAGTTCGGCGATTTCCTCCGGGCGGATAAAGCGTGCGCCGGCGCCCTGCGGGTAGAGCTTGAGCAGGTCGCGTTTGTAGCCCTGGGGGTCGCCCTCGCCATAGCGCTCGGCCTGGAAGTCGAGCATCGGCGTGGCGATATCGCCCGGCGACACGGCGTTGACGCGAATGCCGTCCGGCGCCAGGTCCAGCGCCAGGGTCTTGCTCAGCAAGGTCAGGGCGGCCTTGCTGGCGCAGTAGGCTGCAGCGTTGCGGTTGCCCTGGTGGCCGGCGTCGCTGGCGATATTGATGATGGTGCCGCGGCTGTCGCGCAGGTGGGGGATGGCGGCGGCGCAGGCAAAGAACGCGGCTTTGACGTTGACGTCCATCAGCAGGTCGAAGTCCTCCTCGCTGAACGACTCCACCGGCCCTTCGCGCCATACGCCGGCGGCATTTACCAGCGCATCGATGCGGCCAGTACGCGCCAGTACGCGGCTAAGTAGTTCCTGGCAGTTGGCCGCACTGCGCAGGTCGAGGGCGACGCTGGCAGCCAGGGGCAGGCTGTTGGCCAACTGGTGCAGGCCGTCGGCATTGAGGTCGGTGGCGGCGACACGCCAGTTGCCGGCGGCAAAGCGTGCCGCCACGGCGCTGCCGAGGCCGCCAGCGGCGCCGGTAATCAGGACTACGGGTTGGGGCATGACGGACTCCGAGTCATTTTGCGCTGAGGCATAGGATGGGTTGAGGCGGGTTGCGCCGATACCCATCGGTGATGATGGGTATCGCTTCGCTCAACCCATCCTACGGTTCATGAGTATTCGAGAGGCATAACGAGCGCAGTAGCCTCTCAGGCGTGGGTCAGGTACCAGCGCCAGTCCTGCTCGCCGACTTCGCCCATAAACTGGCGGAACTCGTTCCACTTGATCGCCAGGAACACCTTGAGGAACTCCTCGCCCAGGGCCTCCTTGGCCCACGCCGAGTTTTCCAGGGCGCGCAGGGCGGTCAGCCAGTCGGTCGGCAGGGTTTCGCGGGCCTGCTCGTAGCCGTTGCCGATGATCTCCTCGCCGGGGTCGATCTGATTTTTGATCCCGTGATGGATACCGGAAAGAATCGCCGCTGCGGCCAGGTAAGGGTTGGCGTCGGCGCCGCAGATGCGGTGCTCGACGTGGCGGCTCTTGGCCGGGCCACCCGGCACGCGGAACGACACGGTGCGGTTATTCACCCCCCAGCTCTTGGCCAGCGGCGCGTAGCTGTTGGCCTGGAAGCGGCGGAACGAGTTGGCGTTGGGGCAGAAGATCGCCAGTGCATCATTCAGCGTTGCCATCATGCCGCCGATGGCGTGCTTGAGCAGCGGGGTGCCGTGGGGGTCTTCCGAGGCCATCAGGTTGTTGCCTTCGGCATCGGCCAGGCTGATGTGCATGTGCAGGCCGCTGCCGGCCAGGTCGCCGAACGGCTTGGCCATAAAGCAGGCAATGAAGCCATGCTTGTTGGCCACGCCCTTGACCAGACGCTTGTAGCGCAGGCCTTCGTCGATGGCCTGCAGCGCGTCGAAGCGGTGCTCCAGGGTCAGCTCAACCTGGCCGGGCGCGTACTCGGAAATCGCTGTGCGCACCGGCAGGCCCTGCACGTCGCAGGCGTCGTAGAGGTCGTCGAGGAACGGCTGCAACTGCTCCAGCTCGGCCACGCCATACACCTGCGGCGCCTGCGGGCGTACGCCGTTCATTTGCAGTGCCGGTTGCGGGCGGCCGTTGGCGTCGCGCTGTTTATCCAGCAGGTAGAACTCCAGTTCGACGGCCATCACCGGGTGGTAACCGTCGGCCTTCAGGCGGTCGATGGCGCGGATCAGCACATGCCGCGGGTCGGCCGGGGTGGCCGGCAGGCCTTGGGTCGGGTGCATGCTGACTTGCAGCTGGCCGGTGGGTTTGCTGCGCCAGGGTTGCAGGGTCAGGCTACCGGCCAGCGGGTAGGTCCAGCAGTCGGCGTCGGCCACTTCCCAGACCAGGCCGCTTTCTTCCACGTCTTCACCCTGAATGGTCAGGGCCAGGATCGAGCTGGGCAGTGGTCGGCCGTTTTCGTAGATGGCCAGCAACTCGTCGCGGTGCAGCAGCTTGCCGCGCGGGATGCCGTTGGCGTCGATCAGGATCAGTTCAATCAGGCGCACGTCGGGGTGCTGGGCGAGGAAGTCGTGGGCTTCCTGGATGTCGGCAAATTTCATCTGAACCTCATGGCCCCTTGCGCGGGTGCCTGCTTGGGTAGCCCGGATGCAATCCGGGGCATGTTCGATTGATCCCGGAGTGCATCCGGGCTACGGCTTATTCGCGGGCGCCGGGGATGGCCAGCAGCTCGCTCAGGGCCTCGTCGAGGGTGGCGATCAGTTGGTCCACGTCGGCGGCCGAGGTGGCCGGGCAGCACAGGGTCATGTTGTGGAACGGCGTGATCAGGATGCCGCGGTTGATCAGGTACAGGTGCAGGGCCATTTGCAGTTCGTCGTGGAACGCGGCCTCGGCCTGGGCGCCGGTTTTCGGCGACTGCGGGCAGAACTGGAATTCGCTGCGTGCGCCCAGCTCGGTCACCGACCACTTGAGGTCGTATTTGCCGATCAGGCTGCGGAAGCCATCGGCCAGGCGCTTGGCCAGCGGCAGCATGTGGTCGTAGGCGGCCTGGGTCATCACCTGTTCCAGGTTGGCGCGCATGCAGTGCATGGCCAGGGCGTTGGCCGACAGGGTGGTGCCCATGCCGCTGTGACCGTGGCCGTGGTTGCCGGCACTGGCGCGTTTGCGCGCGGCCTGCATGGCGTCGGCCATGGCCGCGCTGCAACCGAAGATGCCGCACGGCACGCCGCCGGCAATCGGCTTGCCGACCACAAAGAAGTCCGGCTCCAGGTTCCACAACTGGGTGCAGCCGCCCATGCCGGTGGAGATGGTGTGGGTTTCATCGATGATCAGCAGGCTGCCGTATTTACGGGTTAGCTCGCGGCACTTCTGCATAAAGCCCGGCTCGGGCAGGACCATGCCGATGTTGGTCATCGCTGGTTCGCACATCAGTGCGGCGACGTCGCCTTTGGCCAATGCAGCTTCCAGGGCCTCGACATCGTTGAACGGGATCGAACGGCTGTACTGGGTCAGGTCATAGGCCTGGCCGATCAGGCCGGAGCGCGGCTGGGTTTCGCCGTCGTGGCAACGCACCATCACGTCATCGACGGTGCCGTGGTAGCAGCCGTCGAACACCAGCAACACTTTGCGCTCGGTGATCGCCCGCGCCCAGCGCAGCACATAGCGGTTGGAGTCGGTGGCGGTGGCGGTGACCTGCCAGAACGGCAAACCGAAGCGCGCGGCCAGCAGTTCGCCGGCCACCACGGCATCTTCGCCGGGGAGCATGGTGGTCAGGCCGTTATTGCCCTGCTCGGCAATCGCCTTGGCAATCGGGTCCGGCGAGTGGCCGAACATGGTGCCGGTGTCGCCCAGGCAGAAGTCGATGTATTCGTGGCCGTCGACGTCATAGAAGCGCGCGCCCTTGGCGCGGCTGACGAACAGTGGGTTCGGGGTCGACCAGTCGGCCATCCAGTGCATCGGCACGCCGCCGAACAGCGAGTTGCGCGCCCGCTCGGCCAGGGCCACGGATTTGGGATTGCGCTCGATAAAGCGCGCTCGTTCACGGGCGGTGAAGGTTTCCACGGCGGATGGGCTGATACCACTGGCAGTCATGTTTGAACACCTCGTTCGAATTTCTGCACATTCTTATTTGTGATCACAGATAAGTCAATAACTGGATTTGATCGGCTATTTAGGTAATATGGCCATAATTTGTGATCACAGGATGGGTGAAAATGAGCGAATCAGTCTGGCAGGATCAGGTGGCGTTGATCAGTGGCGCCGGCAGTGACAGCGGCATCGGCCTGGCCATTGCCCGGCGCTTGGGCCGCGTCGGCGTGCGGGTGCTGATCACCGCCAGCAGTGCGCGCATCTTGCAACGTGCCGCCGAGCTGCAGGCTGAAGGTATAGACGCTCGCGCCATGGCCGCCGACCTCACCGACGAAGCGCAGGTCAAGGTGCTGGCCGAGTGGGCCCATGGTCAGTTCGGCCATATCGATATTCTGGTCAACAACGCCGGCATGGCCATGGTCGGCAGCCCGGAGCCGTTCGCCGAGGTGGCGGACATGGAGCTGGCGACCTGGAACCTGTCGCTGGCGCGCAACCTGACCAGCGCCTTTCTGCTGACCCGCAGCGTGTTGCCGGGGATGAAGGCCCGTGGCTACGGGCGCATCGTGCACATCAGCTCGACCACCGGCACCCGTGGCAGCAACCCCGGCGAGTCGGCCTACAGCGCGGCCAAGGCGGCGATGCTGGGGATGAACATGAGCCTGGCCCTGGAGGTCGGCAAGCAGGGCATCACCGTCAACAGCGTGGCGCCGGGCTGGATTGCCACGGGCTCCTCGACCGAAGAAGAGCGCCACGCCGCCACCTATACCCCGGTAGGCCGTGCCGGACACCCGGAAGAAGTGGCGGCGGCGGTGGCGTTTCTCGCCTCGCCGGAAGCCAGCTATATCACCGGCGAAGTTTTAGTCGTCGATGGCGGCAATTGCCTTATTGAGAATAAGGCGCCTTAAGAGGTTTGGCCGCTGCTAAGCCGTTGGGTTACGGCGCACGGAAACTGAGGCGTTACGCCTTGCGGGTATGCGCCTAACCCAACCTACGGTCCTACGACTCGCTCAGCAATTCGTACCTATTTTGGAGAACCCCATGCACAACTGCTCTCTGACCCTCGCGCAACTGCCGGCTCCGCCAGCGTTTAAACGGTGATTGACGATGGCCGATAACCTGCAGGAACAGCTCTATCAAAACATCCGCAGCGGTTTGCTCAGCGGGCGCTTCCAGCCCGGCGAGCGGCTGAAGATTCGCGACCTGGCCGCGGAGTGGGGCACCAGCCCGATGCCGGTGCGCGCGGCGTTGCAGCGTCTGGTGGCGGAGGGCGCGCTGGAGGGCGAGGCGCAGCGCTCCCTGCGGGTACCGGCGATGACCCGCGAGCGCTTCGAGCAGTTGCTGCCGGTGCGCATCAATCTCGAAGGCCTGGCCGTGGAGTTGGCCGCCGTGCGTATCGGCGCGGCCGAACTGACGACCTTGCAGGGCTGCATCGAGCGCATGGAAGTGGCCTTGCGTGAGCGCAATGTGCAGGCCTACCTGGCCGACAACAGCCAGTTTCACCTGGTCCTTTACCAGGCCTGCGCCAACCCGGTGTTGCTGCGCTTGATTGAGTCCTTATGGCTGCAGGTGGGGCCGTTTTTCAATCAGCTGTTCACCGAGGCCGACCTGTCCCTGCGCCTCAATGATTTTCACGCGGATTGCCTCACGGCCCTGCAGGCGGGGGATGGTCTGGCGGCGCGGGCGGCCATCGAGCAGGACCTGCAGTACTTCGGCAACTTCCTGCTTAATCTGCTCAGCCTGACGCCGGCTAAGTGCAGCAAGCACTGAGCAGCGGACAGGCCTGCCCTGGGCAACTACACTCAGGGCCTTCTCAGCGTGTCGCACAAGGGTTCGTTTGATGCAGGATTACAGCAATAAACGCTTTCTGGTGGTCGACGACTTTTCCGATTTCCGCACCTCAATGAAAAGCATGCTGCGCGATATCGGCGCCAAGGACGTCGACACCGCCGACCGCGGTGAAGATGTGTTGGCCATGTGCCGGCACAAGCGCTACGACATCATCCTGCATGACTACAACCTGGGGGCCGGCAAGAATGGCCAGCAGGTGCTGGAAGAGCTGCTGATCGGCAAGCTGATCAGCCATCAATGCATCTTTATCATGGTCACGGCCGAGAGCAGCCAGGCCATGGTGCTCAGTGCTCTGGAGCACGAACCCGATGCCTACCTGACCAAGCCGTTCAACCGCGCCAGCCTGATCCAGCGCCTGGACAAACTGGTGGAGCGCAAGGACGCCCTCAAGCCGATTTTGCAGGCCTTGGATAAACACGATCCGGCGGCGGTGCTGGCCGCCAGCGCCACCCTCAGCCAGCAGGACAAACGCTACGCGCCGTTGTGCCAGCGCTATCGCGCCGGTGCCCTGCGTGATTTGGGCCGCCAAGATGAGCTGGAAACGCTGCTGACCGGCATCCTTGCTGACCGCGCTATGCCTTGGGCGTGCATGGCCTTGGGCAGTCTGCTGCACGCCCGCGATCAGTTGCCGCGCGCCCGCGAGGTGTACGAACAGGGCCTGCAGAGTTTTCCGATGATGCCCGGTCTGTACGATGGCCTGGCCGCCGTGCTGCTGGCCCAGGGCGAAAGTTCGCGCGCCCAGCAGGTGCTCGAAGACGCGATAAAGCTGTCGCCCTTGGCGATTCGCCGGCAGATGGAGCTGGGCAAGCTGGCGCTCGATAACCAGGACTTCGGCACCGCTACACGGGCCTATCGGCATGCCATGGAGCAGGGCCGTACCTCGATGTTCAAGAGTCCGGACAACTACCTCGGCCTGGCTCAGGCGCTCACCGCCCAGGCCGGTGAGGGGAGTCTCGACAAGCGCGTGCAGGCCGATATCAACCAGACCCTCGGCGAATTGCAGAAGAGCTACAGCGACGACTCGGTGGTACAGGTGCGTGCGCGTCTGACTCACGCCCAGAGCCTGGTCAAATCCGGTGATCCGGCGTTGGCCAAGAAGCTCACCGACGAGGCCCTGGCCCAGCTTGGCGAGCTGGACCAGCTCTTCTCCGCTGCCGTCAGCCTGCAGGTGGCCAGCCAGCTGCGTGAACTGGGCCAGGCGGATGCCAGTGATGCGCTGCTGAAAAACTGCGTCGAGGTTTACGGTGATGACCCGGCGGTGATGCAGGGCATTGCCAAGCAGACCGCTGATCCCGACATCCTCGGCCTCGCCACCGAGGCCATCGACTTCAACCGCCAGGGCGTACGCAGTTACCAGATGGGCCGTTATGCCGATGCCCTGGAGTTGTTTCGCCAGGCCCTGCAGCGGCAGCCGAAGAACATCAGTATTGCCCTCAATACCGCGCAGTCGTTGCTGCGGCTGGGAGGTGAAAAACCGGATGTCGCGCTGCTGGAAGAGTGCCGTCAGTGCCTGCAGGCGGTGCGTTTGCTGCCGGCCAGTGACCCGCGCTTCGCGCGCTATCAGCAACTGCACAACAAGGCGTTTGGCGTATGAGCACGACACCCGAGGGGCTGGATTTCTCCACGGTGATTGCCTCCACCGTGCATGACATGAAGAACTCCCTGGCCCTGTTGACCCAGACCCACAGCCAGTGGCTTACCCAGTTGCCCGAGGAGCTGTTGCACAACCGCGAGCACGGCATCATCGAGTACGAGTTCGCTCGCCTGAACGGCATGCTGGTGCAACTGCTGGGGCTGTACAAACTGGGGGTCAACCAGTTGCCGTTGCGCCCGGCGCACCACGAGCTGGAGGACTTTATCGAGGCGCAGTTGGCGCGTCATCAGGAGGTGTTGCAGAGCCGCCATATCGAGGCCCGCTGTGAGGTGGCGGAGTTCGGCCTGCTGGGCTTCTTCGACCAGGACCTGATGGGCTCGGTGGTGGCCAATATCATTACCAACTCGATCCGCTATGCGCAGCAGCACTTGCTGGTGCGCGCCTGGGAGGAGGCGGGGGTGCTGGTGCTGTCGATCTGTGACGACGGCGCCGGTTACCCAGAAGAGATGCTGGCCAAGCAGTCCGACTATGCCCTGGGCATCAACCACAGCACTGGCAGCACCGGCCTGGGCCTTTACTTCGCCGGGCGCATCGCCGCCCTGCATGAGCGCCAGGGCGTGCGTGGGCATATCGAAATCAGCAATGGCGGGCCGCTGGGGGGCGGCGAGTTTCGTATCTATTTGCCCTGATCGCAGAGCGGCGTAGCCCGGATGCAATCCGGGACGTTGGTTACCTTGCCAATCCCCTCCCGGATTGCATCCGGGCTACTGAGAACCGACCATCCAGCCGTAAGTCCGCCATCAGGCGCCGCGGTCCGCTAGCGTCGCGAAGCCTAGCCCGGCGTTGTGAGGCTTTCAGCTTTCCAGCCACACATCGCGAGCCCAGTGCCACACCGAGTCCCAGGTTTCGTCGGTCAGTTCGCCTTCGGCGCCGGACCACAGGGTGACTTCACCTTCGACATCGACCACGTAATAGTCGCGACCGTCCTGGCACAGCGGCACCAAGTCGCGAGGCACGCCCAGGTCCCAGGCGGTGGCGGTGACTTCTGGCAGGTAGGTGTGCGATTGCGGGTCGCTAGCGGTCACCGGCTCCAGGCGGCCGTAGACCACGTCGCTGACCTTGAGGAGAAACTCGCGCAGCTCGAACGGCAGGTGGATAAGGATCTGTTCCTGGATTTCCACCAGGGTTTCTTCGTCGGGCAACTCCAGCGGCACGGGTACCGGTTCGTTGAGTTCGCGCAGTTGTTCGATGACTTCTTCCACGGTCTGGATCTCCAGTTGCAGGGTGGGCGCGACAGGCTGCGCCGACATGCGGGCGAGTCTACCAGCCCGCCGGTCTGTGTGCCGGTGTCGACGAGTCACCTTGGCCTCAGGCTTTAGCTGCTATTGTCGATAGACAAAGGCAAGAGCAAGGCCAAATGGCCGCAAGGTGAATGACCATGAGTAAAGAAGCCGAAGCCGGCGCAGAAGAACCGCTCAGCGATGCCGAGCGTCTGCAGGTGCTGGAAAAGTCTGCCAAGTTGAATCGCTTGCTGCTCTTCGGTGTGGCAGGTGTGGTCGTACTGATACTGGTGGGCCTGCTGGCCGTGAAAGTGGCCGGCCTGTTCGCCGAAGACCCGAGCAAAGCGGCGGCGGAGCAGATCAGCCAGCTGGAGAAGCAGGTGAAGGGCCTCAAGGGCGACATCAACGAGTTGCAGGCCCAGGTGCAAAAGCAAGGTGCGCAACTGGCGCTGCAACAGACGGGAAATCTCGCTGGCATCCTAAAACCGGCCGCCACGGAAGATCCGGGTACGGTGGGCCAACTGGCGAAAACCCTGCAAGGCCAGGAGAACGATTTTCAGCAGGTGATCCTCACCCTGCAGGTGGGCATGCGTGATCTGGCTTATATGCTGCCGGGTTCGCGTACCTGGCTGGAGTACTACACCGAGACCCTCAACAAGTCGTTGGCGACCAGCAAGGCCCGCACGTTGGAGCTGCAGCAATGGGCCAAGGGTGAGGCGCCGGCCGTGATCGCGCCGGTATTTAAAAAGCCTTAAAAAGGCTGTGCCGATTGGCTGATCTGCCAGGCGTGCGTGCCTTGGCGGCCCTGATCGGCGTGTTTGCGCTCTGCCAGACTGGCCGCTTTGTCGCCCTGTCTGGAGTTGCCCATGGCTGTTGCCAATCGCCTCAATCGCGTTGTCGCGCTGATCTACAGATTACCCGCCGCGTGGCACACCCCACTGCTTAGTCGTTTGTTCGGCTCCCAGGTCAAACTGGCGGGCACTGCCCGTGTGCGTGTGCATGAAATGACCCGCCGTCAGGCGACCTTGAGCATCGCCAACCGTCGGCCCGTGCAGAACCACATCAAAGGGGTGCATGCCGCCGCCATGGCCTTGCTGGCTGAGTCAGCCACAGGCTTTCTGGTTGGTATGAATATGCCCGACAACAAGCTGCTGCTGATCAAGAGCCTCAAGGTGGATTACCTCAAGCGCGTGGTCGGTGGGCTGACTGCAGTGGCTAACCTGACTGCCGAGCAGATTGCGGCGATGGCGCAGCAGGATAGGGGGGAGGTGCTGGTGGCTGTGACTGTCACCGATGACAGCGGCCAGCAGCCGATTGTCTGCGAAATGCTCTGGGCTTGGATCAGTAAAAAGCCCTGAGCAGCGGCACCCTCAAGGCGCGCCACGCAGGGCTCGGTTGCCGCAAGGCGGGTATTAGCCCATGTGGAAGAAGGCCAGCTTGTTGCCGTCCAGGTCACGGAAGTAGCCAGCGTAGAAGCCAGGCATGCGTTCGCCCGGAGCACCTTCGTCGGTGGCGCCAAGGCTGATGGCTTTGGCATACAGCGCGTCCACGCCAGCGCGGGAGCCGCCCGGTAGGGAGATCATGTTGCCATTGCCAGGGCTGGCGGCTTCCTGGTTGTAAGGCACGCAAATACCGAACATCGGTTGGCCCATGGTGGTGCCGTAGAACGCTGCGCGGCCGACATCCATCAGCACCTTGGCGCCCATCTCGCCGAGCAGGGCATCGTAAAAAGACTTGGCCTTGGCCAAGTCATTGGTGCCAACCATTGCGTATCCGATCATGTTGCAATCCTCTTGGGTGTGGGTGGTGCAAGGTCGTCTGACTTTAGCAGAGCCTGGATACAACAAACCCGGGCGAACCCGGGTTTGTTGTGTGTCGCTGGCGTTCTTAGAACCTGTTTACGATCTCGCGAGCTAGAGCCAAGCAAGGCAAAAACAGGCGAGGAAGCGGAGTTTACGAGCTGTAAATGAGCATTACTCGCTGCGCTCGCCCTGGAGGGCCGGCCAAAGGCCGTTCGGTGGCAGGCCACCGTCCGAGCCTGTTTTTAACGCAGCCTGGCCGACGCGCAGCAGATCGTCGACAGGTTCTTAGTTTTGGCGCATGCCAGCGATCAACCAGGGCTGGTTGTCGCCCTGGGCACGTTCCATACGCCAGCTCTCGCTGAACGGTTCGCCCTGGTCAAAGCGCGAGGTCTTCTCGATGCCGCTGAAGGTCAGGGTGGCGATGGTCTTGTCGGCCTGGTCGTCGAGACCGTCAAGTTGTACGTCCAGGTTGTCGATGTAGGTCGACTGGAAGGCGTCGCCCAGGTCAGCACGCTCTTTCTGCAGGAAGGCCTGCAACTGCGGCGTGGTGAACTCGGCAATCTTGTCCATTTCGTTGGCATCCCAGTGCTGTTGCAAGCTGAGGAAGTGCTCACGACCGGCATTCACGAAGCTGGTTTCGTTGAACCAGGCCGGCGCTTTGATCGGTGCCTTGACGCTGGCGGCGCTGCTGCCACCAAAAATCGAGGCAGGGGCGCTTTGCGGCATTTCGCGCTGATAGGGCACGCCACCGGCCATTGCGGGCTGGGCATGGGCCTGCTGCTTGCGGCGCGAGGCGATAAAACGGAAGGCCAGGAAGGCGATCAGGGCGATGATCAGCATGTCCATGATCTGCATGCCTTCGAAGCCGTCACCCATGAACATCGAGGCCAGCAGGCCGCCAGCCGCCAGGCCAGCCAACGGGCCAAGCCAGCGCGAGGCGCCGCTGGTGGCAGCCGCTTTGCCAGCCATCGGTGCGGCTGCAGTGGCAGCTGGCGCTGCCTGACGGGTCTGGGAAGCTTGATGGCTAGGCGCCGAGCCAAAGGATTTACCGCCACCCATGCGCTTGGCATTGGCGTCCAGGCTGAGGGTCAGGCCCAGGCACAGGGCTAGAAAAACGGTCATAAAACGTTGCATTGAGTGATCTCTCAAATGGATTGCACGCGCGCATCTTGCCCAGCTGTGGGGAGGGAGGCCAGCGTTAGAGTGTTTCGGGATTTTTTGGCGGTGTTACATCTTCCCGCAGGGCTCAGCCTGGGTTGTTTGGGTCGAGCATAGCCAGCATGCCGTGGCGGCAGATGCTTTCATAGCAGGCCGCCAACTCAACCACCGACTGGGTCAGGTCTTCACGCAGCCAGCGCATCAGGAATGCCAGGGCAGTGGCGGCGATGCTGTCGATCAGGTACGGCATCAGGGCGGGCTCTTGCACCCTCAGCTGGCGTTGACTCAGGTAACGACCGACCAACCGGGCGCCGTAATGGCGAAAGCGCTGTTGCATGGTGCTCTCCAGCCCCGCATCAAGCAGTGCACGTAACAGTTGCCGGTGCCGATGCCATTGTTCGAATAGCTGCAGGCAGATCGCTGTCGTATTCAACTCGGCCTGGGGCAACTGCGGCTCAATCTCGGCAAAGAACTGCTCGAAGACTTCGTCCATGAAGCTCAGCAGGGCTTCTTCCTTGCCGGAAAAGTGCAGGTAGAAGGTTGGTCGTGCGACGTCGGCGCGCAGGCAGATTTGCGCTACGGTCAGCCGCGCGAACGGCTGTTCGCCAAGCAAGGCAAGCATGGCGCCGAGGATCGCGCTGCGTGAGCGCAGGCTGCGGCGATCGAGCGGGTTGCTGGACATAGGGGCGGATCTGTCTGTTAGTGGACACTGGGCCGAACCTGTCGCCTGGGCAGCAGGGGTTTGTGACGCTAAATAGACAGCTGTCTATTATCGTCCAAGGACTCTGCCATGCCGCTGCGTCGCTTTCGCCACACCCAACGATTGGCCGCCCTCAACCCTCGGGAGGATTACGCAGACATCTTGCGCGAGCTGGCCCGTCACGAATTTCCGCTGGATATGCTGGTGGCCGGCGAGCTGGCGCAACTGAAGACCTTTGCCATCCCGCGGATGTCGGCGCTGTTGCACCGCACCGGGCAGTACGAACAGCACAGTGTTAAGCGCCTGGATGATACCCGCGCGATTCTCAGTGAGATTCTCAATGACGGCGTCGACGGCCCCCATGGGGCGCAGATGGTCGAGCACCTCAACCATATTCATGGTCACTACGCGATTGCCAACGAGGACTACCTCTACACCTTGTCGTTGTTCATCTATGAGCCGATTAACTGGCTGCGGCGTTATGGCTGGCGGCGGTTGACGGTTGCCGAAGAGCAGGGCTTGTTCGCGGCCTTTCGGGCCCTCGGCGAGGCCATGCACCTGCAGGATATTCCCGCCGATATCGATGCTTTCGAGCAGTGGCGCGAGGCCTATCGCGCCCGGATGGAAGGCTTTGCGCCGAGCAACCAGCAGGTCGCCGAAGGCGCCATCCGCGGTCTGGGCCAGATGCTGCCGTGGCCTTTGCGGCCCCTGACGCGCGCATTGGTCAAGGTGCTGCTGCATGATCCCGCGTTGCTGGCGGCGCTGGGCCTGGGTCGGCCTTCCCGAGCGCTTGCCATGTTGGTGACGCTGGTGTTGCGGGGGCGGGCGCTGTGGTTGCGACGTTTCAATCCCTGGGAGCAGCGTTCATTCCATGAGAGTCGCCTGGCGTTGCACTTCGCCAGCTACCCGCAGGGCTATCAGCCGTTCCGCCTCGGACCGGAGAAAATCATCAACTTGCTCGACCGGCGCGCAGCCTGAACCGTTCAGGATTGCAGCAGGTTGGCGCTCGGCCGTAGCCGGCGCTAATGGCCGCGACGACCGGCTGAGCGCTTGAGCATTACATCGCTTCCAGCTTGGCGTAGCCGAGCATCAGCCATTTGGTGCCTTCGTTGATGAACTTGACCTGCACCCGCGCCTGGGCGCCGGCGCCTTCGAAGTTGAGGATCACGCCCTCACCGAACAGGCTGTGGCGTACGCTCTGGCCGAGACTGAAGCCGGTTTCCGGCACTTCGGCGCCAGCGAACAGGTTGCTGTTGCTCATGCTCTGGTTGCGGGTGCCGGCGAAGGGGCGACTGACGCTGTTGCTCAGGCGCACTTCCTGGATCAGGCCATCGGGAATCTCGCGGACGAAGCGCGAGACCTTGTTGTAGGTCTCGTTGCCATACAGGCGGCGGGTTTCCGCGTAGCTGATCACCAGCCATTGCATGGCGCGGGTGATGCCGACGTAGGCCAGGCGCCGCTCTTCCTCCAGACGGCCGGGCTCTTCCAGGCTCATCTTGTGCGGGAACAGGCCTTCTTCCATGCCGACCAGAAACACCCGTGGGAACTCCAGGCCCTTGGCGCTGTGCAGGGTCATCAGCTGCACGCTGTCTTCGTGCTCGCTGGCCTGGGTGTCGCCGGCCTCCAGGGAGGCGTGGTCGAGGAAGGCGGCCAGCAGGGTGGTGTCTTCCTCAAGCTCCATGGTTTCGAAGGCACGGGCGGCGCTGACCAGTTCCTCAAGGTTTTCTACCCGGGCCTGGGCTTTCTCGCCTTTCTCTTCCTTGTGGTAGGCGAGCAGGCCGGATTGTTCGATCACCGTCTGGGTCATCAGCCCCAGGGGCATTTCCAGCACCTTGGCGGCGAGGTTGTCGAGGGTTTCCAGGAAGCCGGCCAGGGCGCTGCAGGCCCGCGCCGGCAAGCCCTTGTTGGCGATGATCAGGCTGATCGCGGCGTGCATGGACAGGTCAGCGGCGCGTGCCTGTCCACGGATGGTCTCGACGGTTTTCTCGCCGATGCCGCGCGCCGGTACGTTGATCACCCGCTCCAGCGCGGCGTCGTTGCCGGGCTGCGAGAGCAGGCGCAAGTAGGCCATGGCGTTCTTGATTTCGGCGCGCTCGAAGAAGCGCTGGCCGCCATAGATGCGGTAGGGAATTTTCTCCCGCAGCAGGGCTTCTTCGAGGGTCCGCGACTGGGCGTTGGAGCGGTACAGGATGGCGATGTCGCTGCGCTTCAAACCGTCCTTGCGCAGGGCGTCCATGATCGACTCGACCACATAGCGTGCTTCGTCGTATTCGTTGAAGGCGGCGTACAGGCTGATCGGCTCGCCATCGCCGCCGTCGGTCCACAGCTCTTTGCCGAGGCGCCCCTGGTTATTGGCGATCAGCGCGTTGGCGGCCTTGAGGATGCCGGCGGTGGAGCGATAGTTCTGCTCCAGGCGGATGGTTTCGGCGTCCGGGAAGTCGCGGCTGTACTGGTGGATGTTCTCGATTTTCGCCCCGCGCCAGCCGTAGATCGACTGGTCGTCGTCGCCCACCACCATCAGGCTGGCACCGCCCTTGGCGAGGAAACGCAGCCAGGCATATTGCACGGCGTTGGTGTCCTGGAACTCGTCCACCAGGATATGCCGGAAGCGCCGCTGGTAGTGCTCCAGCAGACCGGGATTGTCGCGCCACAAATCGAGGGCGCGCAGCAGCAGTTCGGAGAAGTCGATCAGCCCGGCACGGGCGCAAGCGGCCTCGTAGGCCTGGTAGATGCTCAACTGGGTGGCGAGGAACAGGTCGCCGGCCGGCTGGATATGCTGCGGGCGCAGGCCTTCGTCCTTCTGCCCGTTGATAAACCACTGCGACTGTTTGGCCGGCCACTTGGTTTCGTCCAGGCCCAGCTCGCGGATTACCCGCTTAACCAAGCGCTGCTGGTCGTCGCTGTCGAGAATCTGGAAGTTTTCCGCCAGCTTGGCTTCCTGCCAGTGCGCGCGCAGCAGGCGATGGGCCAGGCCGTGAAAGGTGCCGACCCACATGCCCTGGGGGCTGACGCCCATCAGCTGCTCGATGCGGTGACGCATCTCGGCGGCGGCTTTGTTGGTAAAGGTCACCGACAGCACCGAATGCAGGGAGGCGTGTTCTACCGCCACCAGCCAGGCAATGCGGTGCACCAGTACGCGGGTTTTGCCGGAGCCAGCGCCGGCGAGCACCAACTGACGACCCAGCGGGGCTGCTACAGCCTGGCGTTGGGCGTCGTTGAGGGAATTCAACAGGGGGGAGAGGTCATCATGCATGGCGCATTTTAGGCGCGGTTGCCCCTGCATTGCGAGCCGCCCGCCCTGCGCGGTGCCTATGGGCGACGGTTGGGTCGAGCGTGGCCGTGCCGGGAAAGCTGATTTGACGGTCAGTCAGGCGTTGCTTGGCCCACGCCAGGGCCAATCGAAAGTTAGGCCGCTTATTGCTGCTCAGCCCGCAGAAATATTTCAGCGAAGCGTCTAGCACGGGGTATGCTTCGGGCAAATCTAGGCCAACCACTAATAAGAAAAGAGCCTATGCACGCTGTTGAAAAACCCCCTTCTATGGCTTCCGAATCCGTCGCGCTGACGGATACCCGGCAGGCCTTTATGGCCGATCTGGCCGTCGAGCGCACACGTCTGCTGTATCAAGGCTCGCAAGTTCCGACCCTGCTGATGCTGCTCAGCGGTGTGGCGTGTGCCTACCTGCTGTGGAACCCGAGCAACTCTGCGCGCCTCGCTGGCTGGCTGGTGTGGCTGGTGCTGCTGGCGGTGATGCGCCTGATTCAGGTCACCGCGTTCAACGCTGCTTTACCGTCGCGTCAGGCCGAGCCGCAGTGGCGGCGGATGTTTCTGTTGGGTGCCGGGTTGTCTGGTCTGACCCTGGCTTTCGCCGAGATCGCCCTGGTGCCGCCGGACGCCTTTTTGCAGCAGGCCCTGGTCTACGGCCTGATTGCCGCCGCGATTCTCTCGGCCAGTGTCGCCTATGCCGTCAGCCTGTCGGCGTTTCTGACCTTTACCTTGCCCTGTGTGTTGCCGCCTCTGGGGGTGCTGCTGTTGAGCAACGACCCGCGCCAGGAAAGCTGGGGCGTACTCGGCCTAATTCTCTCTGGCACCTTGTTGCTGGTGACCTGGCAGGTCAACCGACTGGTCACCCGCAACCTGCAGCAGCGCTTTCACAACCAGGCGCTGATCGCCAATTTGGAGTACGCCAAGCAGCAGGCTGAAGGCCTCAATCAGGAGCTGGCGCGGGAAGTGGAGCAGCGCCGGCGCGCCGAGCGTGAGTTGCGCGGTGCCCACGACGAGCTGGAAATGCACGTGCTGCAGCGCACCCTGGAGTTGGACGACACCACCCACGCCCTGAGCAAGAGCGAGGCGCGTCTGGCCCTGGCCCTGGAAGCCAGCGAACTGGGGCTGTGGGACTGGAACCTGGCCACCGACGCGGTGCACCACTCGCAGTTGCAGGAGCTGCTCGGCCTGCAACCGGAAATGGTCAACGCCATGCTCACCGACCTCAAGCCGCGTCTGCACCCGGACGACGTGTCGGTGCTGCACGCGGTGCTGGTCGAGCACCTCAAGGGCCACACCGATGGCTATGCCGTGGAATACCGCATGCGCCACGCCGCCGGCCACTGGATCTGGGTCGAAGACCGCGGCCGGGCCGTGGAGCGCGATGGCCAAGGCCGCGTGCTGCGTATGCTTGGCACCCGCCGCGACATCACCGCGCGCAAGACCCGCGAAGAAGAACAGCGCCTGGCCGCCACCGTGTTTGAGGCCGCCAGCGAGGGGATTGTCATCCTCGATCCGGACAGCCGCATTCTGGCGGTCAACCGTGCCTTCACCACGGTTACCGGTTATGGCCGCGAGGAGTTGCTGGGCCAGGGTGTCGGCAGCTTTATCCACGGCAGCGATGCGCGCCGCCAGTACCGCCTGATCAGCCTGGAGTTGGAGCGCAGCGGCAGCTGGGAAGGCGAGCTGATGGAGACGCGCAAGAACGGCGAGCTGTACCCGCAATGGCTGCAACTGAGCATGATCCGCGACGCTCAGGGGCGGGTCAGCCATATCGTGGGTTTCTTCGTCGACCTCACCGCCCGCCGCGAGGCCGAAGAGCGCCTGCGTTACCTGTCCAATTACGACGACCTGACGGGCCTGGCCAACCGCACCCTGTTCAAGGAGCGGTTGCATGAAGCGGGTCAGCGTGCGCGGCAGAGCGGCCACAGCCTGGCGCTGCTGCATATCGACCTGGATCGCTTCAAGATTCTCAACGACAGCATTGGCCACGAACTGGCGGACCAGTTGTTGCGGCAGATGAGCCGGCGCCTGGCGCAAACCATTCCCGAGGCCGAGACCCTGGCGCGGCTGTCCGGTGATGAGTTTGCCGTGCTGCTCGACTCCTACGGCAGCCTGTCGAGCCTGGCCCGACTGGCCAGCCGGGTGCTGAGCAAGCTGCGCCTGCCGATCATGGTCGGCGATCAAGAGCTGGTGGTCAGTGCCTCCATCGGCATCAGCCTGTTGCCGGACAACTCGCGGGAGATTTCCACCCTGCTGAGCCAGGCCAACATGGCCGTGCAACACGCCAAGCACCTGGGCGGCAACACGTTCCAGTTCTACACCGACAACCTGCAGGCCTGCACCCTGGAGCGCCTGCAACTGGAAAACCAGCTGCGCAAGGGCATCGAAGAGGGCCAGTTGGAGGTGTTCTACCAGCCCAAGCTGTGCCTGGCCGACGACAGCCTGCATGCCGCCGAGGCCCTGGTGCGGTGGCGCCATCCAGAGATGGGTCTGGTGCCGCCCGGTGACTTTATCGGCCTGGCCGAAGAGACCGGGCTGATTAACCCGCTGGGCGAATTTGTCCTGCGCCAGGCCTGCCAGCAGGCACGCAGCTGGCAACTGGAAGGTCTGGCGGAGGTGCGCGTATCGGTGAATATTTCTGCCCAGCAGCTGCGTCAGGGCTGCCTGGTCAGCCTGGTGCGCCAGGTGCTGGACGAAACCGGCCTGCCGGCGCGCCTGCTGGAGCTGGAGCTGACCGAAAGCCTGTTGCTCGAGAATGTCGAAAGCGTGATCAGCACCTTCCAGCAACTGCGCAGCCTGGGCATCCTGTTGGCGATTGATGACTTTGGCACCGGCTACTCATCGCTCAGTTACCTCAAGCGCTTCCCGGTGCACTACGTGAAGATCGACCAGACCTTTATCCGCGACATCTCCACCAACAGTGAAGACGCCGCCATCACCCGGGCGATCATCGCCATGGCCCACGGCCTGGAGCTGAAAGTGGTGGCCGAGGGTGTGGAAACCCAGGCGCAGATGGACTTCCTCAAGGCCCAGCACTGCGACGAGCTGCAGGGTTACCTGATCAGCGAGCCGGTGCCGGCCGCGGCCTTTAGCCAGTTGCTGCGCGAGCAGAAAGCGACCGCCTGACGGGCTGTTGGCCTGGCGCGGCGCTTACTTGTCCGGCAGCAGCGAGGAGTGGTGGCTGCTGATCAGCCACTGCTGGCCATCCCACACGTAGGTGTAGGTAAAGCGCGCATGGGCCACCGCGCCGGTCTTGGCGAAGGTGAAGGTGTACAGGCCGATATCCACTGCCATGTTGCAGCCGAGCTGGATCGTGCGTGAATCGATCTTGCCGCTCGGCCGGTCATGCAGGAAGTGTTCGAAGTAATCGACCTTGGCCTCTGGGGTCAGGCGCGGCAGCTTCGACAGGGTCGGCAGCAAGACCGAATTGGGCGCGTAGTTGGCCAGTACCTTGGCCGGTTCACCCGTTTTCAGGGCGCGGTTCCAGCGCTCGAACAGGGCGGCAATTTCGCTTTCGCTGCTGACTTTGCAGCGCTCAATGGCGCCACTTTGCAGCGGCGGGCTGAGGGGCGGTGGCGGGCTGCCGGCGCAACCAAGTAGGGCCAGCAGTGTGCTGGCAAGGGTGAAATTGGCGAGGTGCGACATACAGGCTCCTGGCGCCATCAGGCTTTGCCGGCGCGGGTGGTGGCGCCATCCAGATGGCGCATCAGCAGAGCGTAGTTGAGGTCGATGTCTTCCGGCACCGGCAGGTACAGGGTGTGGCCGTCACCGGGAGCCACCTCGACCTTGTCGCCGTTGCGCTTCTCCAGGCCGTCGAGGCGGAAGTTCAGGTTGCCTTGCGGGGTCATCAGTTCCAGGCGATCGCCCACCGCAAAGCGGTTCTTCACCTTGACCTCGGCCAGGCCGTTGACCCGCTCGCCGCTCAGCTCGCCGACGAACTGCTGGCGCTCGGACACCGAGAAGCCCTGCTCGTAGTTCTGGTATTCGTCATGCACATGGCGGCGCAGGAAGCCTTCGGTGTAGCCGCGGTGGGCCAGCGACTCCAGGGTGTCCATCAGGCGCATGTCGAACGGCTTGCCGGCCACCGCGTCGTCGATGGCCTTGCGATACACCTGGGCGGTGCGCGCGCAGTAATAGTGGGACTTGGTGCGGCCCTCGATCTTCAGCGAGTGCACGCCCATCTGCACCAGGCGCTCGACGTGCTGCACGGCGCGCAGGTCCTTGGAGTTCATGATGTAGGTGCCGTGCTCGTCCTCGTAGGCGGACATGTATTCGCCTGGGCGGCTGCTGTCTTCGAGGAGGAAGACTTCGTTGGTCGGTGCGCCGACGCCGAGGGTTGGTTCCACTTGCTGCACGGCGATTGGCTCGTACTGATGGACGATGTCGCCGACTTCGTTTTCCTTCGCCTCGTGGGTCTTGTATTCCCAACGGCAGGCGTTGGTGCAGGTGCCCTGGTTGGGGTCGCGCTTATTGATATAGCCCGACAGCAGGCAGCGACCGGAATAGGCCATGCACAGCGCGCCGTGGACGAACACTTCCAGCTCCATGCCCGGCACTTTTTCGCGGATCTCGCCGATCTCTTCCAGCGATAGCTCGCGTGACAGGATGGCGCGGGTCAGGCCTTGGCGGTGCCAGAACTCGACGCTGGCCCAGTTCACTGCGTTGGCCTGCACCGACAGGTGGATGTGCATATGCGGGAAGTGCTCGCGCACCAGCATGATCAGGCCGGGGTCGGACATGATCAGCGCGTCCGGGCCCATCGCCACCACCGGCGCCAGGTCCTTGATAAAGGTCTTCAGCTTGGCGTTGTGCGGGGCGATGTTGACCACCACGTAGAACTGCTTGCCCTGGGCGTGGGCCTCGTTGATGCCGAGTGCCAGGTTGGCGTGGTCGAACTCGTTGTTGCGCACCCGCAGGCTGTAGCGCGGCTGCCCGGCGTACACCGCGTCGGCGCCATAGGCGAAGGCGTAACGCATGTTCTTCAGGGTGCCGGCAGGCGAGAGCAACTCGGGTTTGAACGGGGCAGACATGGCAATAAACTCGGGATGGCGCACGAAAGGTGGGGGATTTTACGGAAACTCGGGCCTGGCGGGTATTGATTGCTGTCAGCCGGCCATAGGTTCGGCGACGGGCGGGTGATAGCGTCCTAGGGTCTGCTCCCGTTTCATTCGCGGCAACGCGGCTCGCGATTAAACGGAAACAGACCCTAACCTGCACGGCTGATTGATGGAGAACCGCCCATGCTGCGTCGTATTGCTTTGTTGTCCCTGGTGCTGCTCGCTGGTTGCGCGCAAAACCCTGCCGGTTTGCCGCTCTGGCAGGCCAAAGAAGTGGCGCCGCCGAGCCTGCAATACCTCGGCGTGGCCGGTTACCTGCTGCGCTGGCAAGGCGAGGCGCTGCTGTTTGCGCCCTCGTTCAGCAATCCGGCGACCCTTGGCCAGCCGCCCATGGGCGTGCAGGCGGATGCGGCGAAGATCGACGAACTGATGCCGCTGGCCAGCGACGTGAGCATGCTGCTGGTTGGCCATGCCCACTACGATCATTTGCTCGATGTACCGCGGGTTATGCAGGTGCATACGCCCAACGCCAAGGTCTATGGCTCGCAGACCATGGGTCATATCCTCGCCGCCGCGCTGCCACGCGAACGCATCGTCGATGCGGAACAGGTCATGGCCGACGGCGCTACGCCTGGGCAGTGGTTCTATTCACCCAAGCGTCAGTTGCGCGCCATGGCGATCAAGAGCGAGCACGCGCCGCATATTTTCGGCATCAAATTCCTCACCGGCAGCTATGACCAAGACCTGACGGAGCTGCCGCGCAGCACCTTCGGCTGGAAAGAGGGCCAGACCCTGGCCTGGCTGGTGGACCTGCTGGATGAGCAGGGCCGGCCGGTGTATCGCATTCACTATCAGGACTCGGCGAGCACCCCGCCACAAGGCTTACCGCCGGTGCTCAATGACGGCAAGCGGGTCGATGTGGCGGTGCTCTGCGTCGGTTCCTGGCAGCAAGTACCGGCCTATCCGCAGGTGCTGCTCAAACGGCTGCAACCGCGGCTGGCGATCCTTGGCCATTGGGAAGACTTCTTCGGCAACGACCCGCGCCAACCCCAGGGCCTGCGCCTGCAGGATATTCGTGGCATGGTCGCCGCCACCCGCGCCAATCTGCCGGCCGATGGCCAACTGAAGCTGCCGGTGCCCTTCGCCCAAATTCCCCTGCCGCCGTTGCAACCCTGAGCCGTCGCGGTATTGCCCATGACGATGGCGGCGGCTACTGTCGCGCCATCGCCACGGACGAGCCCGCCATGACCGCCCACGCCCCACGCCCCGCCAACGCCACATTGATTCTGTTGGCCTCGCTGTATTGCGCCCAAGGGTTGCCTTCCGGGCTGCTGGCCCATTCGCTGCCGGTGCTGCTGCGCCAGCACGGCGTCGACCTGGCCTGGATCGGCCTGCTCAAGCTGCTGGCCTTGCCCTGGTTGCTCAAGGTGCTGTGGGCGCCCTGGGTCGACCGCCTCGCATCACGGCGCCTGGGCCATCACCGCGGCTGGATTCTGCCCCTGCAGTTGCTGGCCATCGGCGTGCTGGCCAGCCTGGCCCTGATAGCGCCGGAGCGGCTGTTTGGCCAGGCGTTGTGGCTGCTGCTGAGCTTGTTGCTGCTGGTCAACCTGGCGGCCGCGACCCAGGACGTGGCCACCGACGGCCTCACCGTGCGCCTGCTGCCTGAGCGCTGGCGTGGCTTGGGCAACAGCCTGCAGGTGGGCGGCTACAAGATTGGCATGCTGGTCAGCGGCAGTGGCCTGTTGCTGGCCATGGACTGGTTGGGCTGGAACCTGAGCCTGGGCCTGATCGCCGGCTTGCTGCTGTTGATGACCGTTCCGGTGGCCCTGTTCCGTGAAAATCAGCAGTTGCCCCATTGCCCGAATCTGAGCGAACCGGCCGGCCCGCGCCTGTTGTGGCGGCATTACCAAGGCCTGCTGGCGCAGCCGGGGATGCTCCTGTGGCTGGCGGTGCTGCTCAGCTTCAAGTTGGGCGACGCTCTCTGCTCACCGATGATCAAACCGATGCTGGTTGACCAGGGCTGGAGCAATGCCGAACTAGGTCAACTGACCCTGATCAGCAGCCTGGCCGGCATCGGCGGCGCGCTGCTCGGTGGCGTGCTGTATGCGCGCCAGGGGGCTTTGCGTTCGTTGCTGCTGTTCGGCGCTTTGCAAGCCGTCGGCATTGCCGCCATGGCCGTATTGGTCAGTCAGGGCGCGCCGGCGTTGCTGGTGTATGCCGTGGCGCTGTTCGAGCAATGCGCCGATGGCATGTCCACGGTGGCGCTGTTTGCCGTGATGATGCGTCAGTGCCGCCCTGAACACGAAGGCGCCGACTTCACCCTGCAGGCCTGTGTGCAACTGCTGTTGGCTGGTGTGGTGGGCGCCTTGAGTGGCGTGTTGGCCAAAGTGCTGGGTTATCAGGCGCTGTTTCTTACCGCCGGGGTGCTGGGCCTGCTGGCGCTGGCCGTGGTCGGCTATTACTTCTCCCGGCAACGGGCACCTGAGCAGGATGCCGCCGCTCAATAGTCCTGCACGGTTAAGCCATCCTGGTCTGTGTATAAACTCGGCGCTTATCCCCGGTTCGGTGGGATAGAGCTGTGGATAACCTGTCGGTGTTCTGCTGTGAGCCTTGATGGCTGGGCCTTTCCGCCTTCCGATCAAATTTCATTCAGTTTCAAGCAGTTAGCGAAAGAGTTAAACACAGCAGCTGTGCAGTCCCCTGTGGATAAGCTGTGTGGCCCTGCCGCCAGGCACCGGCGGCTAAGGGCTGTAGCGAGTTGGTTGTTTTTTGCTCAGCTCCACTGTGGTTATACCTAGTCGCAGTTAGCCCGCGGACACCTCGGCTTCGGTGTTAGTCGGTGTGGCCCGTTGCCAGCGTTTCAATAGCTGCCCAACCCGATAACCGCGCCAGCCAAGCATCCGGCTGGCGGTCAGCACGCCGGCCATCAGTGCGCCGCCGACCCCGGCAGTGACGGTGTCGGCGCCGGTCAGGTAGAGACCCTTGATCGGCGTCTGGCTGTGAATCCAGTGCTGGTCGAAGCGCTTGACCGTGTGATCGATACCGTAGATTTCGCCCTGCACGTTCCACTGGAACCATTCGGTCGACAGCGGCGTGGCCAGCTCGCAGAAGTCCAGTTGGCCGCGCAGTTGCGGCTGGTGCTGGTAGAGGGTTTCCAGCAGGTGCTCGGTCAGTTCCGCCTTCAGCGCTTCGTAGTCGGCGCCGCGTTTGCCCCAGGTGCTGCCCTGCCACTGGGCGAAGCGCGCGGGCAGGGTGGCGGCGACGATTTCCACCGTGGCCTTGTTGGGGTAGCGGGCATCCCAGGACGGGTCCTTGGCCGATGGGAAGGACATGTAGATGAGTGGCATCGGTGCATCGGCGCTGTTTTTGAAGGCGCTGATATTGGCGTCGTGATCAAAGCTCGGGTAGACCCAGTAGTTGGTCTTCGGCAGGCCCAGCTCGGCGGCGCTGCCCTTGAAGCCGGCATACAGGCACAGGGTCGCGGCGGAGGGTTCGACCTGTTGCAGGGGGGCCAGCAGGTTGTGCTGGGCCGCCACGTCGGTCGGGATCAAGCGGGTGTAAGTGGGGATCAAGCCGGCGCAGCTGACGATCTGTGGCGCCCGTAGCTCGACGCCGTCTTTCTGCAGGCGCACGCCGACAGCGCGGCCGTTCTCGACGATGATTTTGTCCACCCCGGCATAGGTAAATACCTGGCCGCCGGCCGCTTCGATCACCGGGATGATGGTCTCAGCGATACGTATTGCACCGCCTACTGGGTAGTTGCCGCCGGTGATGTAGTGCTTGGCAACCATGGCGTGCATGACAAACGCCGCTTGCGCCGGTGGCAGGCCGTAATCGCCCCACTGGGCGGTGAGCAGGCCGATCAGCTCGTGGTTGTCGGTCAGGCCTTCGAGCACTTCCAGAGTCGGCTTGAAGAAGTAATCCGGCAGCCAGTAACGGCGCAACTTGCTGTAGAGCACGCCCAAACTGCGCGGCAGCGCTTGGCCGGCGAAGAAGCGCGGCACCTTGGCGCTGACCTCGCTGAGCAAGTCGACGTAACGATCGATGGCCGCCGCCTCCCCAGGGAAGTGGCGCTTGATCTCGGCCTTGAACGCTTCGCGGCCGGCGACGTAATCGTAGGTTTTGTCGCCGAGGATGATGCGGTCGTAATGAGCATCCATCGGCGCCCAGTCGAGGTTGCCGTCGCTGATCACATCGAACACCCGGCGGATCATCGACCAGGGTTTGTGCACCTCGCCGATGTAGTGCACGCCCACATCCCACTCGTACCCCTCGCGCTCGTAGCTGTGGGTGTAGCCGCCGGCGGTGTAGTGCTGCTCCAGCACGCACACGCGTTTACCCAGTTTGGCCAACAGCGCGGCGGTGGTCAGGCCGCCGATGCCGGAGCCGATGACGATGGCGTCGTAATGGTCTTGGGCCAGGCGGGGGCGGAAGCGGGTGCCGGTGCGTTTCATCGAGGATCTCCGGTTATTGTTGTTATGCAATGTTTTGCATACTAGAGCGAAGATTTGCCTTTATGCAACTCCTTGCATAGTCCGTATACTGCCGGGCACTTACCGCCTTATGCCGAATTGCCCGCTATGTCCCTTAAACACGCCATTCTTATTCTCTTGGAAACCGAGCCGGGCAGCGGCTATGACCTGGTCAAGCGCTTCAAGGCCGGGCTCGGCTATTTCTGGAATGCCAAGCACCAGCAGGTCTATCAGGAGCTGAAAAAACTCAGTGAGGCGGGTTGGCTGGCGTTTGCCGAAGAGACCCAGGAGACCCGGCCGGACAAGAAGGTCTATCGCCTCACGCCTGCCGGTCACAGCGAGCTGCTGCGCTGGCTGAGCGAGCCGGTACAGCCGAACAAGATCAACGATGCGTTGCTGGTGAAGCTATTCGGCGGTGAGCTGACCAGCGAAGACAACCTGCGCGCCGAGATGGGCCGCCATGTGGCCGTGCACCGCCAGACCCTCGACAGCCTGCAGGCCATCGAGCGCGATTACCTGGCCTTGCCCGCCGCCCAGCGCCAGGGCTGGCGCCTGCCCTACCTGACCCTGCGGCGCGGCATTTTGGGCGAGCAAGCCTGGCTGGCCTGGGCCGATGAAGTGGCGCTGGCGCTCAAGGCGTAAGCCATTCAGCAGGCGCGCCGAATCCAGCGACTAAAAAAGTACTTTGGTGCCATGCAATCGCGGCTTTTGTACAAGGGCGGGGCAAAACGCTTACAAAATACAATGTTATTGCCGAGATCTAGTGAGGGAATAACTCGATGAAAAAGCTCCTGTCCGCATCCTTAACACTGTCTGTTGCCTTGCTTGCCGCCCCGTTGGTTTACGCCCAGGACCAGGGCATGCAGGAGGCGGCCGGGCGTCAGCTGTTCCTGCACCACTGCACGGCGTGCCATTCGCTGGACTCCAGCAAAAACGCCTTCGGTCCGAGCCTGATCGGGGTGATGGGCCGGCCAGCCGGTTCGCTGCCGCGCTTTGCCTATTCCAAGGCGATGGAAGCGTCTGGCCTGACCTGGACGGCAGACAATCTGCGCAAGTGGATCAGCAACAACGAAGGCCTGGTGCCGGGTACGCGCATGCGTCACGTGAGCATCACCGACCCGGCTGAGCAGGATTACCTGATCAGCTTCCTGGCTACCTTGAAGTAAGTCGTGTGATCTTGGGCGGCCGCACCTGTGGCCGCCGTTAACCCTGGTTCGCGATCATGCGCTCGGCTTTATCCTTCGCAGTAATGGCATTCAGCAGGGCGCCGTTGAGCGAAACAAGCTGCTGCAAAAGTGCTTTGCGCTCTTCTTCAGCCTGTGGGCTGTCGTTCCCTTCTAGGGCCGCCAACTGCTTTTGGATTTCTTCAATCATCTCTTTCAGCTTTTCGATGACATCCGTGCTGCTGCTTTGTTCGCTTGAGGCGTTAACCTCAGCACTCTGTTTGGCCAAAGCGCTTGCTGAAATACGGACACTGTCAGCCGCGCTATCGGTCTGCTCTTCTTGCGACGCCTGCGCGTTTGTCGTGCCTTCGGTGCCATTATCTTCGCGCGCTAAAAAAGTACTCGTCTGCTGAAATGCCTGAATCAAGCGCGTAGAAATTTCCATTTCGTACCCTTCCCACTATCAGTAATGAAGTTGTTAGCCCTTCACCGTTATCGGAACAAAGTGGCGGATGCTTAATTGCACGTTGCCGGCGTGATTTGTCGCCCGGTGGTGTAACCCACCGGGGCAATGGGCGTGATGGTTAGGGATGGGGATTGCTGCGCTCAATCCAGCCTACGAGCGGGAGCGAAAGCGATTGCGCAGTTGCGGCCACAGCAGGTTCAGGGCCAGGCCGCTGATCACCAGGGCGGCGGCGCTGAGCTTCCAGGCCGGCAGGCCTTCGTTCAGCCACAGCGCGGCGCCACCCATGCCAAACAGTGGCACCAGCAGGGCCATGGGCGTGACGGTGGCCGCCGGGTGACGGGCGAGTAGCCAGGCCCAGGCGGCATAGCCGAACAGCGAGTTGCCCACCGCCTGCCAGACCACTGCCAGCCAGGTATACGTATCGGCCATCAACAGACCGCTGCGGATTGCTGGCCAACCCTCCGTCAACAGTGACAGTGCAAACAGTGGCGGTGCAGCGAACAGGCTGGACCAGACCACGTAGGCGACCATATTGACCCGCCCGGCCTGGCGCGCCACCAGATTGCCGCCGGCCCAGCTCAGCGCGGCCAGCAGCATCAGGGCCAGGCCCAGCAGGGTGGTGGTGCCATCGGTGTGCAGAACGATGATGGCAATACCGCCGCTGGCCAGCAGCAGGGCCAGCCACTGGGTGCGCTGCAGGCGCTCGCCAGAAAAATACATGGCCAGGCCGATGGTGAAGAACACCTGCAACTGCACCACCAGCGAGGCCAGGCCGGGTGAGATATGGCCGTTCATGGCGACAAACATCACGCCGAACTGACCGACGCCGATCAGTAGCCCGTAGGCCGCCAGATTGCCCCAGCCCACTGCCGGCCGTGGCAGCAGGAACACCGCCGGTAGGGCGGCCAGGGTGAAGCGCAAGGCGGCGAACAGCAGCGGCGGCAGGTGGCCGAGGGCCAGTTTGATCACCACAAAGTTGGTGCCCCACACGGCCACTACGGCCAGGGCCAGCAGCAGGTGCCTGAACGGCAGGCCAGGGCTCATTGGCGCACTCGCGTGCGGCGATCAGTCATGCCATTCGCGTCCGGCCAGCTCCAGCAGGCTTTGCGCCTGTTCCGGGCCGTTGCTGCCGGCCGGGTAGGGGCGCGGGGTCTGGTAGGACTCGTGCCAGCCCTTGATGATCGGGTCGATCCAGCCCCAGGCGGCTTCCACTTCGTCGCGGCGCATAAACAGTGTCGAGTCGCCCTCGATGACGTCCAGCAGCAGGCGCTCGTAGGCATCCCAGCGGCGGTTCTGCGGGAACACCTGGGCCAGGTTCAGGTCCAGTTCGATCGGCGTCAGGCGCATGCCCTTGCCCGGACTCTTGCCCATCAGTTGCAGGCTGATGCGCTCTTCCGGTTGCAGGCGGATCAGCAGGCGGTTGGCCTGGCTGCCTTCGAACAGGCGGTGCGGCACCGGCTTGAACTGAATGACGATCTCCGAGCACTTCTTCGCCATGCGCTTGCCGGTGCGCAGGTAGAAGGGCACGCCGGCCCAGCGCCAGTTGTCGATCTCGGCCTGCACGGCGACGAAGGTTTCGGTGTCGCTGTCGTTATCGACATTTTTCTCGAAGTAATAGGCCGGCACTTCCTGACCGCCGATTTTGCCGGCGGCGTATTGGCCGCGCACGGTCTTGTCTTGCACGTCGAGGCCGCTGATCGGTTTCAGCGCCTCAAGAATCTTCACCTTCTCGTTGCGCACCGCTTCGGCGTCGAAGCGCACCGGCGCTTCCATCGCCACCAAACAGAGCAGCTGCAGCAAGTGGTTTTGCAGCATGTCGCGCATGGCGCCGGAGTGGTCGTAGTAGGCGCCGCGGTTTTCCACGCCGAGGGTTTCGCTCACGGTGATCTGCACATGGTCGATGTGCCCGGCACGCCACACCGGCTCGAACAGGGCGTTGGCAAAGCGCAGGGCCATGAGGTTCTGCACCGTCTCTTTGCCCAGGTAGTGATCGATGCGAAACACCTGCGGTTCGCTGAACACGCTGCCGATTGCGGCGTTGATCTCTTTGGCCGACTCCAGCGAGTGGCCGATGGGTTTCTCCACCACGATCCGCGTGTTGCTGTCGGTCAGCCCGGCAATCGCCAGGTTGGCACTGATGCCGGCAAACAAATCCGGGGCGGTGGCCATGTAGTAGATGCGTCCACGCTGACAGGCGTCGCCGAGCTTCTTGTTCAGGCGGCCGAATTCGGCGCTCTGCGACAGGTCCATGGCGAAGTAGTCGAGGCGTTCGGCAAAGCTCTGCCAGGTCATCAGGTCGAAGTCGGCGCGGGCGACTTGCACGCGGCAGTGTTTTTCCGCCATGGCGCAGTAGCTGCCGCGATTGAGGTTGTTGCGCGCCAGCGCGAGGATGCGCATGTCGGCCGGCAGGCGACCGTCGCGGTGCAGGTGGTAGAGCGCAGGCAGCAGCTTGTGCAGGGCCAGATCGCCAGTACCACCAAAAACCAGCATGTCGCAGGGGATGTTCATAGTAGGGTCTGTTCCCGTTTCATTCGTGGCCGCGCCGGAGCCTGTTTTTGCGCGAGGCAAGGCAGCGCCCGCTTCTGGCGGGCTAGCTGCATTCACCACCTCCATGTGGATCGCGCGAGGAGCGCGATTTGGATATTCCAAATAAGCGACGAGTAACGCCGGCTCGCGATGAAACGGCAACAGACCCTAGGTCTCCGGCGTGCTTTGCCTGTGCGGAAAACAGGGGCATGTAGTATAACTACAAGAACACTACAGCCCAGTATTTGCCGATCATAACCGAGTCCAGCCCTGTGAACCTTTTGCAGCACATCGCCCAATCCCGTCACCTGTTGCGTAAGTCGGAACTCAAGGTGGCCGATCACGTGCTGCTCGACCCGGCCGCGGTGATGCACAGCTCCATGGCGGACCTCGCCCATGACGTCGGCATCAGCGAGCCGACCATCGTGCGCTTCTGCCGCGCCATTGGCTGCACCGGCTTTCAGGACCTGAAATTGCGCCTGGCCCAGAGCCTGGCCGCCGGTGCCAGCTTCGGCCAGTTCTCGATCACCGAGACCGATTCGGTGGCTGACTTCAGCCTGAAGATTTTCGACACCACCCTGCACACCCTGATGGAGGTGCGCGAGCGCCTCGATCCCGTCGCCCTGCAGGCCGCCATCAACGCCATGGCTCACGCCCAGCGCGTGGAGTTCTACGGTTTTGGCGCCTCCGGGGCGGTGGCGGCGGATGCCCAGCACAAGTTCTTCCGCCTGCTGCTGACGGCGGCGGCGTACTCCGACCCGCACATGCAGGCGATGTCGGCGGTGACCCTCAAGCCCACCGACGTGGCGATTTGCATCTCCCAGTCCGGGCGCTCCAAGGACCTGCTGATCACCGCCAACCTGGTGCGTGAAAGCGGCGCCACCCTGATCACCCTGTGCCCGAGTCAGACGCCGCTCGCCGAACTGGCCAGCGTCAACCTGGCCATCGACGTGCAGGAAGACACCGACATCTACACCCCGCTGACCTCGCGTATTGCCCACCTGGTGGTGATCGACGTGCTGGCCATGGGCGTGGCCATGGCCCGCGGCCCGGACCTGGTCAATCACCTCAAAAGCGTCAAGCGCAGCTTGCGCAGCCTGCGCCTGTCGCCCAAATCGGTTAAGGCGCTGGACGACTGAGCCCGCTGCGGCTGCCAGCGCTCGTCACTGCATCTTCACCGCGCTGCCGCTAAATCGTCATCTCTCCCGCCGATGCTGGTGCTCCCCGCCTCAGCCATGGGAGAGATGAAATGTCCCGGATTGCCGAAGAAGTCGTGTCAGTCAGCCCCGCCCGCAAGCGTCGTGATCAGGAAGATCGCAAGCGCATGCAGTACCGCCGGGCCATTGAAGAGTTTTCCGAACGCCGGCGTTTGCAGCTGGAAATCCTCGATTATCCCGACCTGATCGCCGCCAACTACCTGTTGGTCTCTGCCCTGCATCGACGCGGCTAATCAGTGGTTTTTCAACGGCCTGTTCAGTGGGCCGTTGGGCAATAACCGCTAAACGTCTGGCCGAGGGCGCTGATTTGGGTGCGCTCGCTGCGGATGTAGTCGAGAAACGCCTGGGCCACCGGTGACAGGCGTTTGCCGCGGGCGTGCACCACGCACCAGCTGCGGTACAGCGGCAATTCCTCGACCGGCAGTTCCAACAAACGGCCGTTGGCCAGTTCCTGGGTCACGCTGTGGCGTGGCAGCAGGGCCAAGCCGAGGCCGGCCACCACGCCTTCACGCACCGCCTCGAGGGACGAAATTTCGTATTTCTGCGGGAAGTGCACACGCTTCTGCTGGAAGTATTCCTCACAGGCCTTGCGCGTGCCCGAGCCGGCCTCGCGGACCAGCAGCGGGTAGGGTTCGAGGTCTCTCAGATTCAGCGTGGTGGCCTTGCCCAACGGATGCCCCGGCGGCGCCACGGCAACAATCGGATAGTTGAGGAAGGGCAGGAACTCCAGGGCCATGTCCGGTGGCACCAGGGACATGATCACCAGGTCGTCGCGGTTGTCGGCCAGGCGCTTGATCACCTGGGCGCGGTTGACCACGGTCAGGTGCAGGTTGATGTCCGGTTGCTGCTGCTTGAAGGCGGCAAACAGGTGCGGCACGAAGTACTTGGCGCTGGATTCCACTGCCAGGGTCAGCTGGCCCTGCAGCGAGCCTTGCAGGTCGGTGAGCTGCATGTCGAGGCTTTCCAGGCGCTGGAAAATATCCGTGCTGGCGCGCTTAAGCGCTTCGGCGGCGTCGGTCAGGTAGAGCTTCTTGCCGACGTATTCGAACAGCGGCTGGCCGACCAGCTCTTCCAGCTGGCGAATTTGCAGGCTGACTGCCGGTTGCGTGAGGGCCATGTCCTCGGCGGCGCGGCTGTAGGAGCGGTTGTCGCACACTGCGCGGAACACCTGAATCTGCCGCAAGGTCAGGCGCATCAAGGATTTACGCATGCTTTGGCTCTCGCTTTACTGCGGTTGAAAAGGCGCTGGAGGCCTGTCGATTCGGCGACTATAAGTTTTTTCTGATGACTAACCCAATAATTATTGATTTGGGTTTATCTCTCTACGCGGCTAGGGTAAATGGGCGACTGGACCAACAGGTCCGGTCAGGTGCTGACCGCTGCGCCGGTCCGCCCGTTTATTGGCCGAGGAACAGACTCGTGATCAAGAAGATTCTCATCGCCAACCGTGGCGAGATTGCTGTCCGTATCGTGCGCGCGTGCGCCGAGATGGGCGTTCGTTCGGTGGCGGTGTATGCCGAAGCCGACCGCCATGCCCTGCATGTGAAGCGGGCCGACGAGGCCCACTGCATCGGCGAAGAGCCGCTGGCGGGCTACCTGAACCCGCGCAAGCTGGTCAATCTGGCGGTGGAAACCGGCTGCGATGCGTTGCATCCGGGCTATGGCTTCCTCTCCGAAAACGCCGAGCTGGCGGACATCTGCGCCGAGCGCGGAATCAAATTTATCGGCCCGTCGGCGGAAGTGATCCGCCGCATGGGTGACAAGACCGAAGCCCGCCGCAGCATGATCGCCGCTGGCGTACCCTGCACCCCTGGCACCGAGGGCAACGTCGCGGACATGGCCGAAGCCCTGCGCGAGGGTGATCGCATCGGCTACCCGGTGATGCTCAAGGCCACCAACGGTGGTGGCGGTCGTGGTATCCGCCGCTGCAACAGCCGCGATGAGCTGGAGCAGGCCTACCCGCGGGTGATCTCCGAGGCGACCAAGGCCTTTGGCCGCGCCGAAGTGTTCCTGGAAAAGTGCATCGTCAATCCCAAGCACATCGAGGCGCAGATTCTCGCCGACAGCTTCGGCAACACCGTGCACCTGTACGAGCGCGACTGCTCGATCCAGCGCCGCAACCAGAAGCTGATCGAGATCGCCCCCAGCCCGCAGCTGACCCCGGAACAGCGCGCCTATATCGGCGACCTGGCCGTGCGCGCGGCCAAGGCCGTGGGCTACGAGAACGCCGGTACCGTGGAGTTTCTGCTGGCCGAAGACGGCGAGCTGTACTTCATGGAGATGAACACGCGGGTGCAGGTGGAGCACACCATCAGCGAGGAAATCACCGGCATCGACATCGTCCGCGAGCAGATCCGCATCGCCTCCGGGCTGGAGCTGTCGGTCAAGCAGGAAGACATCCAGTACCGCGGCTTCGCCCTGCAGTTCCGCATCAACGCCGAAGACCCGAAGAACAACTTCCTGCCCTCGTTCGGCAAGATCACCCGTTACTACGCGCCCGGCGGCCCCGGCGTGCGCACCGACACGGCGATCTACACCGGTTACACCATTCCGCCCTACTACGACTCGATGTGCCTGAAGCTGATCGTCTGGGCGCTGACCTGGGAAGAGGCGCTGGACCGTGGCCTGCGCGCCCTGGATGACATGCGCGTGCAAGGGGTGAAGACCACCGCCGCCTACTACCAGGAAATCCTGCGCAATCCGGAGTTCCGCAGCGGCCAGTTCAACACCAGTTTCGTTGAAGCCCACCCGGAGCTGACCGAGTACTCGATCAAGCAAAACCCATCGCACCTGGCCCTGGCGATTGCCACGGCTATCGCCGCCCACGCCGGCCTGTAAGGGGAACCCAGACATGAGCAAGAAGATTTTTGTCACCGACACCATCCTGCGTGACGCCCACCAGTCGCTGATCGCCACCCGCATGCGCACCGAAGACATGCTGCCGATCTGCCCCAAGCTCGATCAGGTTGGCTACTGGTCGCTGGAAGTCTGGGGCGGCGCGACCTTCGACGCCTGTGTGCGCTTCCTCAAGGAAGACCCGTGGGAGCGCCTGCGCCTGCTCAAGGCGGCGCTGCCCAACACCCGCCTGCAGATGCTCCTGCGCGGGCAGAACCTGCTCGGCTATCGCCACTACAGCGATGACGTGGTGCGCGCCTTTGTCGCCAAGGCCGCCGTGAATGGCATCGACGTATTCCGCATCTTCGACGCGATGAACGACGTGCGTAACCTGCGTGTGTCCATCGAAGCGGTGAAAGCCGCCGGCAAACATGCCCAGGGCACCCTGTGCTACACCACCAGCCCGGTGCACACCGTCCAGGCCTTCGTTGACCAGGCCAAGCAGATGGAAGCCATGGGTTGCGACTCGGTGGCGATCAAGGACATGGCCGGCCTGCTGACCCCCTACGCCACCGGCGAGCTGGTCAAGGCGCTGAAGGCCGAGCAGGGCCTGCCGATCTTTATCCACAGCCACGACACCGCAGGTTTGGCCTCGATGTGCCAGATGAAGGCGATCGAGAACGGCGCGACCCATATCGACACCGCCATCTCCAGCTTCGCCTGGGGCACCAGCCACGCCGGCACCGAGTCGATGGTCGCCGCGCTTAAAGGCAGCGAATACGACACCGGCCTGAACCTGGAGCTGCTGCAGGAAATCGGCCTGTACTTCTATGCCGTGCGCAAGAAGTACCACCAGTTTGAAAGCGAGTTCACCGCCGTGGACACCCGCGTGCAGGTCAACCAGGTGCCGGGCGGGATGATGTCCAACCTGGCCAACCAGCTCAAAGAGCAGGGCGCTCTGCACCGCATCAACGAAGTGTTCGCCGAGATTCCACGGGTGCGTGAAGACCTCGGCTTCCCGCCGCTGGTGACGCCGACTTCGCAGATCGTCGGCAGCCAGGCCGTGTTCAACGTCCTCGCCGGCGAGCGCTACAAGACCATCACCAACGAAGTGAAGCTCTACCTGCAAGGTCGCTACGGCCGCGCGGCGGGCAAGATCAACGAGCAACTGCGCAAGCAGGCAATCGGCAACGAAGACGTCATCGACGTGCGCCCGGCCGACCTGATCAAGCCGGAAATGGCCAAGCTGCGTGAAGAAATCAGCCTGCTGGCCAAGTCCGAAGAAGACGTGCTGACCTACGCGATGTTCCCCGACATCGGGCGCAAGTTCCTCGAAGAACGCGCCGCCGGCACCCTGACCCCGGAAGTGCTGCTGCCGACTCCGGAATTCGGCGGCCTGTGCCCGGTGCCGGGCGAAGGCGTACCGACCGAGTTCATCATCGACGTGCACGGCGAAACCTACCGCGTCGACATCACCGGCGTGGGCGTGAAAACCGACGGCAAGCGCCACTTCTACCTGTCCCTGGATGGCATGCCGGAAGAAGTGGTGTTCGAGCCGCTCAACCAGTTCGTCGCCGGGGCCGGCAACAAGCGCAAACAGGCCAGCGCGCCGGGCGATGTCAGCACCACCATGCCGGGCAACATCGTCGACGTGCTGGTGAAAGAGGGCGACACGGTCAAAACCGGCCAGGCCGTGCTGATCACCGAAGCGATGAAAATGGAGACCGAAGTGCAGGCGCCGATCGACGGCACCGTCAAGGCCATCCATATCGTCAAAGGTGACCGGGTGACGCCGGGCGAAGTCCTTATCGAGATTGAAGCGTAAAACCCTAGGGGAGCGATAAGCTCCCCTTTTTGCAGGTGGTGATCGCTGTTCGCTTTAGGCTGTACGCGTTTTGCTCCCCTCGCCCATTTATGGGAGACGACTGCATGGATGCAGGAGGTAGGGCGACGCAGGAAGCTCAAGCCGAGGGGCTGGGGGAGAGGGCTGAAATCACCGCGAGCTGTCGGTTTGTCCCCTCTCCCTGACCCTCTCCCCTGGGGGGCGAGGGGACTGATCGAGTCAGGCCCGGACTAGCATGGCGATAGCGCCGAAGATGTCACCAAGACACAGGAGGATAGAAAAGTGGGTCTCGACCCGGTGGTGCTGTTTTTTGTTTTTGGCCTGACGGCGGGCTTGCTGAAAAGCGAGTTGAAACTGCCGCCAGCGCTGTATGAAACCCTGTCGATCCTGCTGTTGCTGGCCATCGGTCTGCACGGCGGGGTCGAGTTGGCCGAGCAGGCCAGTGTCCGCCTGTTTGGCCAGACCGCGCTGGTGCTGGGCCTGGGCGTGCTGCTGCCGGTGCTGGCCTTCGGCCTGCTGCGCGGCCTGCGCTTTGACCGGGTCAATGCTGCCAGCGTGGCGGCTCACTACGGTTCGGTCAGCGCCGGTACCTTTGCCGTGGTGGTGGCCTATATGACCGCCCGTGGCATCGAGTTTGAAAGCTATATGCCGCTGTTCGTGGCCATTCTGGAAATTCCGGCGATTCTGGTCGGCATCCTGCTGGCCAAGGGCATCGCCCGCGACACCGACTGGCGCGCCCTGGGCCGGGAGATCTTCCTCGGCAAGAGCATCATGCTGTTGCTCGGCGGCCTGATCATCGGCGCGGTGGCCGGCAAGGAGGCGATCAAGCCGCTGGAGCCGCTGTACACCGGCATGTTCAAGCCGGTGCTGGCGTTCTTCCTGCTGGAGATGGGCCTGATCGCCTCCGGCCAGCTCGGCGCCTTGAAGAAGCATGGCCTGCGCCTGGCGGTGTTTGCCCTGTTGATGCCGCTGCTCGGTGCGCTGATCGGCGCTCTGCTGGCGCGTAGCATGGGCCTGTCCCTGGGCGGCACGACGATCCTCGCCACCCTGGCGGCCTCGGCCTCCTATATCGCCGTACCGGCGGCCATGCGTCTGGCGCTGCCGGAAGCCAATCCGTCGCTGTCACTGACGGCTTCATTGGGGATCACCTTCCCCTTCAATATCCTGTTCGGTATCCCGCTCTACCTGTTGCTGGCCGAATACCTGATGGCGTGGGGGAACTGATATGAGCGCGCATCTACGCACCTTGCTGACAGTGATCTGCGAGGCCGCCCTGGAGAAGAAATTGCTGGCCGACCTTGAGCAGCTCGGCGCTCCTGGCTGGACCATCTCCGACGCCCGTGGCCGTGGCGGCCGTGGCGTGCGCAGCGCCGGCTGGGACACCGACGGCAATATCCGGGTGGAAATCATCTGCGCCCGCGATGTCGCCGAACGCCTGGCCGCGCACCTGCAAGCCAAGTACTACGCCAACTTCGCGATGGTCTGCTACCTGGCCCAGGTGGAAGTGCTGCGCCCGGAAAAGTTCTGAGCCGCGCACCGCGTAGCGCGGCTGTTCAGTGTCGTTCGGGTTGTGATCAGCGGCCGCCGCCAGGCGTCTAGCAAGCATCGCCCGACGCTTCTGCGGGCCCTGCCGCGGACCCGAACATGCAAGCGCTGCTGAATGAAATCCTCGATGAAGTACGCCCCCTGATTGGTCGCGGCAAGGTGGCCGATTACATTCCCGCGCTGGCCGATGTGGCGCCTGCGCAACTGGGCATTGCGGTGTACAGCAACGACGGCGAACTGTTCACGGCGGGCGCTGCCGATACGGCGTTTTCGGTGCAGAGCATTTCCAAGGTGTTTAGCCTGGTGCAGGCCATTGAGCACAGTGGCGAAGCGATCTGGCAGCGCCTCGGTCACGAGCCGTCTGGCCAGCCGTTCAACTCGCTGGTGCAGCTGGAGTTCGAGCGTGGGCGGCCGCGCAACCCGTTTATCAATGCCGGTGCCTTGGTGATTTGCGACATCAACCAGTCGCGCTTCGCCGCCCCGCTGATGTCGATGCGCGACTTCGTCCGGCGCCTGGCCGGTAACCAGCAGATCATGATCGACAGCCGGGTGGCCGAGTCCGAATACCAGCACCGCGCGCGCAATGCGGCGGCGGCCTACCTGATGCAGTCGTTCGGCAATTTTCACAATGACGTGGAGGCGGTGCTGCGCAGTTACTTTGGTTATTGCGCCCTGCGCATGAGCTGCGTCGACCTGGCGCGGGCGTTTTGTTTTCTCGCCAACAACGGCCACTGCCTGCACAGCGGCGCGCAGATTCTCAGCCCACGGCAGACCAAGCAAATCAACGCGATCATGGCCACCAGCGGCCTCTACGACGAGGCCGGTAACTTCGCCTACCGGGTTGGCTTACCGGGTAAAAGTGGCGTGGGTGGCGGCATTGTTGCCGTGGTGCCTGGGCGTTTCAGTGTGTGCGTGTGGTCACCAGAGCTGAACGCCGCCGGCAACTCCCTGGCCGGCATGGCCGCCCTGGAGTTGCTCAGCCAGCGGATTGGCTGGTCGGTGTTTTAACTGGCTGCCTAGAGGCGCCTAAGCCGTTATCGGTTGCGCGTATGGCCACTACCGATTTCGCCTTTACGGCGAGTCACTTTCTCTTTGCTTGCGCGAAAGAGAAAGTAACCAAAGAGAAAGCGCACCCGGCATCCGGGTTTCGCTGCGCGAAACTTCCCTCGCTCCGGCACTGTTCCGAGGGTCGTCACGGTGGGCCATCCCTGGCCCATCGTGACTCGTTTGGCATCCTTGCCAAACGCCCCTCTCCACAGCACCTCCGCTCGGCCTCCTGACGGGACCGGGGGACCGAGGCGCCTGCACGATCCGTGGGAGCGGTCTTGACCGCGAAGCTTCTAACAGTCCCCGCTCTATGTGGCCTTAAGCGCAACCATCGGCGTCTGGACAAGTTCTAGCAACGTTCGCATCAGCCTGACCGCGCACGTCAGGTTTTAACCCTCAAGCAACTCGCCACACAGATCGAGGGCAAACCAGTGTTCGACTTCCGTCTGGCTCATGCCGGCCGCGAGCAGGGCGAACAGCTTGCCCAGGGCTGCTTCGCGGGTCATGCCGCCGCCGCTGATTAGGCCGCAGCTGGCGAATTGACTGCCGGCGGCATACACGCCGAACTCCACATGACCACTCGGGCACTGGCTGATCGCCGCCAGCACTACACCCTTCTCATGGGCGCTGTGCAGCGCGGCCAGCAGTTCGCTGTCGGCCGCCGGGCCGGTGCCGCTGCCGTAGCATTCCAGCAGCAACGCCTGCACGCCGGTGCTCAGCAGGGCGTGCACATGGGCGGCCTGGATGCCGGGGAACAGCGGTAGCGCGGCGAGGTTCACCGCCTGCCGTGGCTGGCGGTAATCCAGGCATGCGGGCAACTCGGTCGTCGGTGCGCCGTGACGCTGGCGCGGCAGCGCGCGGAAGGCATCGAAGGCTTCGCTGTGCCATTTGCTGGCGCGGGCGCCATGCAGCAACTGGCCGTTGAAATACAGCTGCACGCCGGTGACCAGGCCTTGCTGCAGTGCGCTCATGGCGCCAAACAGGTTGCCCCAGGCATCGCTGCCCTCGGCACCCGCCGGCAGCATGGCGCCGGTCAGCAGCACCGGTACCGGCAGGCCGAGCAGGAGAAAACTCAGGGCTGCCGCGCTGTAGGCCAGGGTGTCGGTGCCTTGCAGCAGCAGCACCGCATCGCAGCCATCGTCCTCGACGCCGGCGCGGATCATCGCAACCATCGCCAGCCAGTGCCCGTGAGCCATGTTGGCGCTGTCGATCGGTGGCAGCAGCTCGCGAAAAATCCAGTGAGGTTGTTCGCTGGCCGGCGTCAGCGCCTGCTGCGCGCGCACGCGCGCCTCAAAGCCGGTCGCCGGAACCAGGCCATCGGCACCCATCTGCATGCCAATGGTGCCGCCGGTGTAGAGCAGCAGAAGTTTTTTGCAACGCATGCGCGCCTACCTTTGTTCGGATAAAAAAACAGGGGGCCAAGCCCCCTGTTTGTTCCAGCTTGGTCAGCGGTTTAGCGCTGATGCTGACGGTTGCTGATTTCCGCCTGATCACGGAGCGCCGGCCAGGCCGTTGGGTCAAGGTCCAGATCGGCGAAGGCCTTCGGATCGAAGACCGGCGATGCTACACCGGCTTTGATCTGGCTGTCATAGTCGCGCATCAGACGCAGGCCGACTTTAAACAGCAGTGCCAGGGCGACTAGGTTGGCGATGGCCAGCAGGCCCATGGTCACGTCGGCAAAGGCAAACACCGTACCCAGATCCTGCATCGAACCCCAGAGTACCAGCGCCATGACCAGCACGCGATACGCCTGCACCAGGCCGCGATTCTTGCTGAAAAAGCCCAGCGCGTTCTCACCCAGGTAGTAGTTGTACACCAGAGTGGTGAAGACGAAGAGCAGCAGGGCGACGCTGACGAATACCCGGCCCCACTCGCCGACCACACTGGCGACGGCGGCTTGAGTCAGGACCACGCCAGCCATTTCGGTTCCAGGCTGATACACGCCGGAGAGCAGGATGATCAGCGCGGTGCAGCTGCACAGCACGATGGTGTCGATGAATACGCTCAGGGACTGCACGATGCCTTGCGCAACCGGATGCTTGACCTCGGCCACAGCGGCGACGTTTGGCGCACTGCCCAGGCCCGCTTCGTTGGAGAACAGGCCGCGTTTCACGCCCATCAGGATCGCCGCACCGATACCGCCGGCAAATGCAGGCTCCAGGCCGAAGGCGCTCTTGACGATCAGCACCAGGGTGGCTGGGATAGCGTCGGCATTGCTACCGATCACGAACAGCGCCATGGCGATATACGAGAACGCCATGACCGGCACCAGAACGTCAGCGAGTTTGGCGATGCGCTTGATACCACCAAAGATGATCAGACCGATGACTGCCATCAGCACGATGCCACTGATGTGTGTCGGCAGGCCGAAGGTGTCATGCAGTGAGCTGGCCACGGTGTACGACTGCACGGCGTTGAAGCCGAAGCCGAAGGTCACGAGCAACAGCAGCGACACAACAATCCCCAACCAGCGCTGGCCGAGACCATGCTGAATATAGAATGCCGGACCGCCACGGTAGGTGCCGTCGGCTTCACTGCGCTTGTACAGCTGGGCCAGGGAGCATTCAAAGTAGCTGGTGGCCATGCCAACCAACGCCACAACCCACATCCAGAAAATGGCACCGGGGCCGCCGAGCATGATGGCCACCGAAACCCCGGCGATATTCCCGGCACCTACGCGGCCGGCGACACTGAGCATCAAGGCCTGAAATGAACTGAGATGCCCCGGCTGACGCTTAAACGCCTCACCGAAAATCTGGAACATACTGCCGAAGTAGCGAAATTGCACAAAGCGTGAAGCGAGGGTGAAGTACAAGCCCAAGCCGATCAGCATCACGATCAGCAGCTTGCTCCAGAGAAGGTCGTTGAGAATGTCGAGCATGGCAGGGTTGTCTCTCTTGTTGTTTTGTCGGAGGAAAAAACGGCGCCACCGGGTGACCCCGGAATGTTTGGCCAAGAGCGGCCTTGAGACAATTACGCGGGTCGCGGCGACTTGGCGCGAGTTGATGCTAGAATCGCGTCACTCGCATCATCAGCAATCTCATCATCAGGAGTGGCGCCATGGCGGAGTATTTCGGCGACAACCTCAAGCTGCTGTGCAGCCACTACCGCTCGATTGCCGAGGTGTGCCGCAAGCTGGCGATCAACCGCGCGCAGTTCAACAAATACCTCAGCGGCCAGAGCCGGCCAACGGCCTACAACCTCAAGCGCATCTGCGATTTCTTCGGCGTCGAGGCCTATGAGCTGAACCTGCCTGGCGAGCAGTTCGCCAGCCTGATCGGCGCCCGCAGCAACGATCAGCCGGCACGCGCCCTTGGCGATCCGTTGCTGGAGCTGGTGCAGCCGTTGCGCCAGTACTCCAGTAGCCTGGCGCGCTATTGCGGCTACTACTTCGAATACGCCAACTGCATGTCGGTGCCGGGGCAGATTCTGCTGTCGCTGGTGCACCTGCGCGAGGAGCGCGGCAGTTACCTGTTCGAGCGCCAGGAACGTCAGGAGCCGGCCCGTGGCGGTAGCGGCAAGGCCGACGACTGGGTGCGCTGCCGTTACCTGGGCGCGGCCTTCAACCTGCAGGACCGGCTGTTTCTGATCGACTACGAGTCACTGACCGGCAACGAGATGAGCCAAACCATCCTCATCCCCAGCTTCAAGAGCCGCATCAATCGCCTCAATGGCCTGAAGACCGGCGTCTCCAGCGGCGACCTGCGCACCCCGGCCTGCACCCGCGTGGTCTGGGACTACCTGGGCGCCGACATCAACCGGGTCAATGCCTATCGCCAGGTCATGCTCTACAGCCCCGACGACCCACGCATCGACGCCGACATCCGCCAGCGCCTGGCCTCAGCGCATATCCGCGACGGCCTGTTCGAGATCGATTAGGCCGGCACGGATCAGCCGGTCGGCTAGTTACCGGTCTTGACCTTGCTCCACACCCGCGTGCGGATGCGCTCGATCTTCTGCGGCAGCGGTTGCAGCACGTAGAGGTTCTTTTGCGCCTCGGCAGTCGGGGTCAGGTTGGGGTTGTCGCGGATCTCGCTCTGCACCAGCGGCATGCCGTCTTTGTTCGGGTTCGGGTAGCCGAGGAAGTCGCTGATCGGCGCAATCACCTTGGGGTCTAGCAGGTTGTTGAGGAACTCATGGGCCTCGGCGACGTTCTTGGCGCTCTTGGGGATGGCAAAGGAGTCGAACCACAGCGGTGCGCCTTGCTTCGGCAGGCGCCAGTCGACCACCACGCCGTTGCCGGCTTCCTTGGCGCGGTTGGCGAACTGGAAGAAGCTGCCCGAGTAGCCGATGGCCACGCAGATGTCACCGTTGGCGATATCGGTCATGTACTTGGCCGAGTTGAAGTAGGCGACGTGCGGTTTGATCTTCTGCAGCAAGGCGCCGGCTTTTTCATAGTCCTGCGGGTTGCGGCTGTTCGGATCGAGGCCCAGGTAGTGCAGGGCGATCGGCAGAATCTCGCCGGGTGAGTCGAGCATGGCCACGCCGCACTGCTGGAGCTTGCTGATGTTCTCTTCCTTGAAGATCAGGTCCCAGCTGTCGACCGGGGCATTCTCACCGAGCACGGCCTTGACCTTGGCCGGGTTGAAGCCGATCAGCACGGTGCCGTACATGTAGGGCACGGCGTACTGGTTGCCGGGGTCGTTGGCGCTCATCAGTTGCAGCAGCTCCGGGTTGAGGTGCTGCCAGTTGGGCAGCTTGCTCTTGTCCAGAGGCTGGAACACGCCGGCCTTGATCTCGTTTTCGAGGAAGGTGTTGGTCGGCACCACCAGGTCGTAGCCGGAGTTGCCGGTGAGCAGCTTGGCTTCCAGGGACTCGTTGGTGTCGAAGATGTCCCAGGTCAGTTTGATCCCGGTCTTTTCGGCAAAGGTTTTCGGCACCGACGGCAGGATGTAATCGGCCCAGTTGTAGACCTTCAGCTCGCGTTCTGCGGCCTGGGCCATGGAGCTGAGCAGGGCGCTGCCGCAGAGGGCGGCGCCGAGGATGTGCTGGAGTTTGTTCATGTTGTTCTCCTGATGATCTAGGGGCGCGCTCAGGCGCCCTGGAAGCCTTCGAGTACGTTGACGGCGTTGATGCCGATTTCTGCCACCGCGTAACCACCTTCCATGACGAACAAGGTCGGTTTGCCGAGGGCGGCGATGCGTTGGCCCATGCGCAGGTAGTCCGGGCTGTCGAGCTTGAAGCTGCGAGATCGGGTCGTTCATGTAGGTGTCGACGCCGAGCGATACCACGATCACCTCGGCGCCGTAAGCGGCGATGCGCTGGCAGGCGGTTTCCAGCGCCGCGCCCCAGACGTCCCAGGCGCTGCCGGCGGCCAGTGGCAAGTTGAGGTTGAAACCGGTGCCGACACCTTCGCCGGTTTCGTCGGCATAACCGAGAAAGTGCGGGTACTCGAAGCTCGGGCTGCCGTGGATATTGGCCACCAGCACATCGTCGCGGCCGTAGAAGATCGACTGGGTGCCGTTGCCGTGATGGTAATCGACGTCGAGGATGGCCACGCGCTTGGCGCCTTGGTCGAGAAAGGCCTGGGCGGTGATCGCCGCATTGTTCAGGTAGCAGTAGCCGCCCATCACGTCGGCGCTGGCGTGGTGGCCGGGCGGGCGGCACAGGGCAAAGGCCGTGTGGGCGCCTTGCGCCAGCTGCTGCTGGGCGCTGAGGGCGACCTGGGCCGAGGTGTACACCGCCTGCCAGGTGCCGGCGGTGATTGGCGCGAAGCAGTCGAAGCTGTGGAAGCCGTACTGGCCGTACAGGTCATCCGGGCGTTTGGCGCGCAGATGCCGGGCCGGGAACACGCCGGGGAGAAAGTCGGCCGTGTTGCCCTGGGCGGCCCAGCCGGCCCAGGCTTTCTGCAGGAACTCCAGGTAATCGCCGGTGTGGATGCGTGCAATCGGCGCCATGCCGAAATCCAGTGGCGCGCGCACTTCACCGAGCTGCTGCTGTTGCACGCGGGCCAGTACATGGTCGGCGCGTGCCGGCATCTCGAAGCAGGGTTGCAGTTCGCCGTTGAGCATTTCGCCCTGGGCGTGGTGCAGGCGGTGATCGTCGCTGTAGAAGGTGAGCATCTTGTTGTTCTCGCACCGTGGGACTGCCGGCATTGTTGGCCGGGCGGCGGCGAGCGGGGAACGATAGGAATGGCCAGTAGGGGATAAATGTGGCCAATGTTAAAGATGTGTTTGTTCCGCGCTGGATAAGGGAGAGCGCTTTTGTAGGAGCGGCTTTAGCCGCGAACATGCTGGAAATGTACGCAAAGTTCGCGGCTGAAGCCGCTCCTACGGACCTGTTTTCACCCCGTGGGGACAGGCAGCGGCTGAGAGAGGGCTTTAGCCCATTTAAGGGCGTGTCAGTTGCCGGCGCTGTTTGCTCAGGTGTGTTCGCGCAGGTCTTGCAGGCGTTGGCGCTGTTGGCCTTGGGCATCGAAATTGTCTGCCGCCAGCCAGCGTTCGAAGGCGGCGCAACAGGCCGGCCACTCATGGTCGAGCAGGGAGAACCAGGCGGTATCGCGGTTGCGGCCCTTGCGGATCAGGTGTTGGCGAAACAGCCCCTCATAGGTGAAGCCGAAGCGTTCGGCGGCGCGCTTGGAGCGCAGGTTGGCGTTGTCGCATTTCCATTCCAGGCGGCGGTTGCCGAGTTCGAAGGCGTAGCGGGCCAGCAGGTAGACCGTTTCACTGGCCAGGGTGCTGCGCTGCAGGGCATGGCCAAAACAGACGTGGCCGATTTCGAGGCTGCCATGGGCCGGGCAGATATTCAGGTAGCTGAGCAGGCCCAGGGCTTGGCCGCTGCTGTTGGCGATGACCGTGTAAAACACGGCGTCGCGGGCAGCGCCGAGGCTGTTCAGCCACTGGGTGAAATCCGCGTGACTGGCAAACGGCCCGTAGCCCATATAGGTCCACTGTTGCGGGTCGGCATCCGCACCGTGCAGGGCCTGCCAGAGGTCGTCGCCGTGGCGCGCGGGGTCGAGTCGCTCCAGGCGCACCCGATTGCCGTGCAACACGGCGGCATCCGGCGTCCTGGCTGCTTGCCAGTGTTGCAGGTCGGTGCTGGGCATGGCGGGCTCCTACTTAGCTGAACAACTGGCGGTATTGGATAAACCCCGAGCGGCTGGCGATGCGGTCGTACAGCTGGCGCGCCTGGGCGTTGTCCTCCTGGGTCAGCCAGTGCACGCGGTTGGCACCATAGGCTTGGGCGGCGGCGTACACCTGCTCGATCAGCGCGCGGCCGACGCCGCCACCGCGTACGGTTTCGGCCACGTACAGGTCCTGCAGGTAGCAGTAGTCGCTGACCGTCCAGCACGAGCGATGGAAGATCCAGTGCACCAAGCCGACCGCCACGCCGTCTTGCCAGGCCAGTGCGGCAAACATCGGCTCGGCCGGGTCGAGAAAACGCTGCCAGGTGAGGGCGCTGACCTCGGGCGCAATCTCGGCGTTATAGAAGCGCTGGTAGCCCTGCCACAGCGGCAACCAGGCGGCGTGATCGGCGGCGCTGATGGGGCGAATCTGTAGTTTGGACATGGGCGCTCCTTAGGCTTGGCGAGTGGGCTGCATCTGCGCTGCGAGTGCCTGATCCTTGGCCTGCGGGCTGGCGCTCAGGGCTTGCTGCACGCCGGCGTGGTCGGCGGCGTTGCGGTTCTGGCTGAGTTTCCATTGGCCCTGCAGGCGCTGGATCGGCAGGGCAAAGCCGACGATGGCGCGCAGCATGCTGTCGATATAGTCGCGCGGCGCATCGTCCATGGCCCACGGCTTAGGCTGGTTGCCTTCGTGGACGGCGGTCATGCGCGCCAGCAACTGGCGCAGACGCTCGGGGTCATCAAACACCTCCAGCTGACCATGGGCGTGCACGCTGATGTAGTTCCAGGTCGGTACCGCCTTGCCGTGTTCGGCCTTGGACGGATAGCCACTCGGGCTGACGTAGGCATCGGCACCGCTGAAAATCGCCAGCGCCTCGGGCTGTTCGGCAAACACCTGCCACTGCGGGTTGGCGCGGGCGAAGTGGCCATACAGGGTGCCGTACTCGCCTTCTTCGGCCACCAGCAACAGCGGCACATGACTGGCTTGCAAGCCGCTGGCGCCGTGGCTGACCAGCGCCGCCAGCGGGTTCTGGCGCATCTGTGCGTGCAGCTGGGTGAGGTCATCCTGACGAAAGGCGGCGGGGATATGCATGGGCGAACTCCGGTGGTGATGGCATCATCCTAGGCAAGCCATTGGCCTGTTGTAAGAGCCATTTATGGCGAGTTTGATAGAGCCAATTTGCCATGACCTTTCCCGTGCAGCTGCCTTTCGACCTTGCCGGTATCCAGCTCGACCCGCGCCGCGGCCTGGCGCGTCAGCTGTATCAGGCCCTGCGCGAGCGCATTCTCGATGGCCGCCTGCGCAGCGGTACGCGCCTGCCGGCGGGTCGCGAGCTGGCCGAGCTGCTCGGCGTGTCGCGCAATACCGTGGGGCGCGCGGTCGATCAGTTGTATGCCGAGGGTTATGTGCAGGCGCGGGTGGGCGATGGCACCTATGTGGCGCCGCTGGCCCTGCATAGCGAGCCGGCCAGCCGCGTGGCCAGCAGCCCGGCGCCGAGTGCGGCCTTGCAGCGGGTGCAGGCGCAGCAGTTGCGGGTGCCGCCGAGTGGCGCGCCACGGGCGTTTCGGGTCGGCGTGCCGGCCTTTGATCTGTTTCCGTTCGAGACCTGGGCGCGGCTGCAGGCGCGCTTCTGGCGCAAGCCGTCGCCTGCGCGATTGGGCTATGGCGATCCAGCCGGTGATGCGCAGTTGCGTGAGTTGGTGGCGGCGTATCTGCGTAACAGCCGTGGGCTGCACTGCGATCCGGAGCAGATCGTCATCACCTGCGGTGCGCAGCAGGCGATCAGTTTGTGCGCGCAGTTGCTGGTCGACCCCGGCGACCGGGTGGCCATCGAGAACCCCGGTTATCGCGCCGCCGGGCATGCCTTTGCCGCGGCGGGCGCCGAGTTGTGCGGCGTGGCGGTGGATGGCGACGGCCTGGATGTGGCCGCGCTGGAGCAGGTGCAGGATTGCCGGTTGGCCTATATCACGCCCTCGCACCAGTACCCGACCGGGGTGACCCTGTCGCTGGCGCGGCGCCTGGCGTTGCTGGACTGGGCCGAGCGTCAGGACGGCTGGATCATCGAGGACGACTACGATGGCGAGTACCGCTACAGCGGCACGCCGCTGGCGCCCTTGGCCGCGCTGGATCGCCAGGGCCGGGTGATCTATGTCGGCACCTTCTGCAAGATCGCCTTTCCGGCCCTGCGCCTGGGCTATCTGCTGTTGCCGCCGGCGCTGGCCCCAGCCTTTGCCCAGCGCCGCGCCCTGGACATGCGCAACTCGGAAATCGGCACCCAGGTGGTGATGGCCGAGTTTATCGCCGGTGGGCATTTCCAGCGGCATATCCGCCGTATGCGCGTGGCTGCCCGCAGTCGTCGCGATGCCTTGCTGGCCGCCTGGCCCGCGCACATTCCCGGCTGCGCGCCGTTGCCGGTAGTGGAGGCGGGGCTGCACCTGTGCGTGCGGGTCGACACGCTGCAGCGCGAGGCCGAGCTGGTGGCGGCGGCCCTGGCGGCGGGGGTCGAGGTCACGGCCCTGAGCGGTTACTGGCTGGCCGACAGCGGCACGCCTGCGGATCAGCGCGCCGGCCTGGTGCTGGGTTTTGCCGCCGTGCCCGAGGCGCAGATTGCCGAGGCCGTGCAGGCGTTGTGCAAGGCTTGGTGTTAGGCGGCAGTGGGCTGCGCGCCGGGCATCAGAGTGCGCTGAGGTGGGCGTAGAGCGGCTGCGTTTCCAGCAATAACGCGGCACAACCGAAGGTGCTGAGCAGCACCGCGCAGCATCGGGAGAGCTGGCGGCCGTCGAGGAGTCGCTGGTGTTGGGCAAACCAGGCATAGCCAAGCATGATCAGCAAATCGACCAGCACCCAAACCAGCACGACTTGGCCATGGAGAAGCAGGCTGCCGTTCTGGGGGACCAGCAGGCTGAGAAAGGAGGAAAAAAACAGAATGTCCTTGGGGTTGCTCATCCCGACTAAAAAAGCCGACAGGAAGATCCGCTGGCTGGGTGCGGCGGCGCTCTGCGTCTGAAGGGGCGAAGCTTGGCGCCATTGGCTGATGCCGGCATAGAGCAGATAAAGGCCGCCGCAGAGGCGCAGCAGGCCAAGCAGATCGTCACCAGCCAGGCGCGCCAGCCCGGCCAGCGACACACAGATAAGGATCAACGCCGACAGGCTACCGCCGAGGATGGCCCGCACGGCCGCGACCAAGCCAAGGCTGCTGGCCGTGCGCACCACCAAAAGCGCCGAGGGGCCGGGCGAGATGATCAGTGCGCTGATCGCGGCAAGGTAGGCCAGCCAGGCGGCGCTGCTCATGACCGCCGCTCCGGGCGCTGGTCGAATGCTGGTGTGGACATGACGCCTCCTGTGATGTGCTTGCGAAATGCTCAGGAGGTGACTTTATGTTGACGTTTGCCGAATGTGATTGGACGGCTGTCCCGGTTTCTTGACGGTTTGTCCCGGATGCACAAAACTTTGCCGCGTCCCAGGGATGGAGGTTTGGCATTGGACTCAGAGAAGCTGCCGGTCAGTCGTTTCAGCACGCGCGAGCTGTCCGGATCGGATGGTTTTGAAGCGTGGCGGCAGAGCATCGGGGTGATGTTCGAGGCGCAGCCGTTACCCGTCAGTGAGGCTCCTGTGGGCTTTCATGCCGAAGTCGAGGCCTATCACCTGGGTGATCTGGTGTTCGGCGCGGCGGTGCTCGACGCGCAACGCTTGTGCCGGAGCGCGCGGCGAATTCATGGCGATCAACTCGACCATGTGCTGTTGCAGGTCTACCGCACTGGCGGGCAGCGTGGCGATTTCGCCGGCCAGCCTTTTTGCGTCGGGTCGGGGGAATTGTTTCTGACGGACCTCTCGTGCAGTTTCGACACCCTGGCCAGTCAAGCCACGATCATTAATCTGGTGGTGCCGCGCGAGCGACTAGAAAGCCGTCGACCACTGCTCGATGCCCATGGGCGAATTTTGCGCGGCGCGCTGGCGGGCCTGTTCGGTGATTATCTGCATGCCCTCGAACGGCGTTTGCCGCAGCTTCATCGCGATGAGGCTGGCGACGTTGCGCGGGCAACCGTGGATCTGCTCAATGCCTGCCTAAACCCTTGCTTGGACACGCTCGAGCAGGCGCGTCAGCCCATTGAGGCCAGTCAACTAAACCGAATTAAGAGCGCCATTGAGCAGGCCTTGGCTGATCCCGCGCTGTCGCCGCAATGGTTGTGTCGGCAGCTTGGTTTATCGCGTTCGCGTCTCTACCGCTTGTTCGAGCCTCTCGGCGGTGTCGCCGCTTACATTCGCCAGCGGCGCCTTGAGCGCATCCATGGCCAGCTCTGTCAGTCTGGCGAGCAGCGCCACATCGGCGTGATCGCCTATCAGTGGGGCTTTGCCGATGAGGCGCACTTTAGTCGGGCGTTTCGCCAGCATTTTGGCTACAGCCCCAGCGAGGCACGAGAGCTGGGTTGGGCCTCGTCCGCGCACGGCGTCAAGGCGGCTCAGGTCGCGGCAGCAGGTTATGAGGAGTGGATTCGTCAGCTCGGCGGCTAGCAGCCTGTGTTGATCTGTCGGCGATATGTTCAACGGCATACCTAGGCGCAGATGCCGCGCAAAAAAAAGGATGGCCGAAGCCATCCTTGAAGGATGAGGGGCAGGCGCCCCTCCTGATGAGTCAGTTGAATCAGGCTTTGAGCGGCACCAGGCGCGGCGCGATCATGTTCTCGGGGCGCAGGATGTCGGCCAGGGTGGCGTCGTCCAGCAGCTTCTCTTCGCGCACCAGCTCCAGCACGCCGCGCCCGGTGTCGAGGGCGATCTTGGCGATGCGGGTGGCGTTCTCGTAGCCGATGTAGGGGTTCAGCGCGGTGACCAGGCCGATGGATTGCTCCACCAGTTGGCGGCAGTGGGCTTCGTTGGCGCTGATGCCGTCGATGCAGTGCTCGCGCAGCATGTCCATGGCGCGGGTCAGCAGGCGGATCGAGTCGAGGATCTTGTAGGCGATCAGCGGCTCCATCACGTTCAGCTGCAGCTGGCCGGCTTCGGCGGCCAGGGTCAGGGCCAGGTCGTTGCCGATCACTTCGAACGCCACCTGGTTGACCGCTTCCGGGATCACCGGGTTGACCTTGCCGGGCATGATCGAGCTGCCTGGCTGACGCGCCGGCAGGTTGATCTCATTGATGCCGGTGCGTGGGCCGCTGGACAGCAGGCGCAGGTCGTTGCAGATCTTCGACAGCTTGACCGCAGTGCGCTTGAGCATGCCGGAGAACAGCACAAAGGCACCCATGTCCGAGGTGGCTTCGATCAGGTCAGCGGCCGGTACGACCGGGTGGTTACTGATGATGGCCAAGCGCTCGACCGCCAGGCGCTGGTAGCCCGGGTCGGCGTTGATGCCGGTGCCGATCGCGGTGCCGCCCAGGTTCACTTCGGTGAGCAGCTGCGGTGCCAGGCGCTTGAGGTGTTGCAGGTCTTCGCCGAGGGTGGTGGCGAAGGCGCGGAATTCCTGGCCGAGGGTCATCGGCACGGCATCCTGCAACTGGGTGCGGCCCATCTTCAGCACGTGACCGAACTCCAGGCCCTTGGCGGCAAACGACTGGATCAGCTTGTCGAGGCTGTTGAGCAGGAAGTCATGGCCGAGCAGCAGGCCGACGCGGATGGCGGTCGGGTAGGCGTCGTTGGTCGACTGCGCCATGTTCACGTCGTTGTTCGGGTGCAGGTACTGGTACTCGCCTTTCTCGTGGCCCATGGCTTCCAGGGCGATGTTGGCGATCACCTCGTTGGCGTTCATGTTGGTCGAGGTGCCGGCGCCGCCCTGGATCATGTCGACCACGAACTGCTCGTGGAACTCGCCCTGGATGATGCGGGCACAGGCGGTGCTGATCGCGGTGTGCTTGGCGGCGGACAGGTGGCCCAGCTCGCGGTTGGCGTCGGCGGCGGCCTGTTTGACCATGGCCAGGGCGATCACCAGTTTCGGGTAGTGGGCCAGGGGTACGCCAGAGAGTCGAAAATTCTGCACGGCACGCAGGGTCTGAATGCCGTAATAGGCATCCGAAGGCACTTCCAGTTTACCGAGTAGGTCTTTTTCGATGCGGGTAGATGCAGCAGCAGACATGATCTAGATGACTCTTTGGCAGTACGGCAAATGCCGCGATGCCCATAGAGTAGGGGTTATGCCGGCAAATCGGCCAATGCCGTTGCTTGCTGGGGTATGCACAATCGGCATAATGTCGCTGTGACTCACCATGAATGTCGCGCGTGCATAATTTCAAACGGATAGCGGGGTGGCGCAATGAACCTGGAAACCAAATGGCTGGATGATTTCGTCGCCCTGGCCGCCACCCGCAGCTTCTCCCAGGCGGCGATCAAGCGCTTCGTCACCCAGCCGGCCTTCAGTCGGCGCATCCGCAGCCTGGAGGCGGCGCTGGGGCTGACCCTGGTCAACCGCAGCCATACGCCGATCGAGCTGACCGAGGCTGGCCAGCTGTTTCTGGTTACCGCGCGCAACCTCAGCGAGCAGCTCGGCGAGGTGGTACGCCACCTGCACAATATCGAGGGCCAGCCGGGCGAGGTGCTGCAGATCGCCGCTGCCCACTCCCTGACCCTGGGCTTTTTCCCGGCCTGGATGGCACGCCTGCGTCGCGAGGGTTTACCGCTGCATACGCGCTTGGTGGCGAGCAACGTCGGCGAGGCGGTGCATGCCCTGCGCGAAGGCGCCTGCGACCTGATCCTGGCTTACTACGACCCGGATGCCGCCTTGCAGCTGACCAGTGAAATCTTCCCGTCGCTGCACCTGGGCCACACCGAAATGCTGCCGGTATGCGCGGTGGACGAGCAGGGCGCGCCGCTGTTTGCCCTGGATAACGGCCAGAGCGTGCCGCTGCTGGCCTACAGTGCCGGGGCCTTTCTCGGCCGCTCGGTGAATGCGCTGATCCGCCAGCGCGGCCTGCGCGCCACCACGGTGTACGAAACGGCCATGGCCGACAGCCTCAAGAGCATGGCCCTGCAAGGCCTCGGCGTGGCCTGGGTGCCACGCCTGTCGGTAACCGCCGAACTGGCCCGCGGCGAACTGGTTATCTGCGGTGATGAACATTGGCAGGTGCCGCTGGAGATTCGCCTCTATCGCAGTGCCTTGCAGCGCAAGGCGGCGGTGCGATTGCTGTGGCGCAAACTGGAGGCGGGCATGGGCGTCGAGGATTAAACCGGTCTAGATTGACTGAACCGTATACGACTAAGGGCGAAGTGCCCCTTTGCTACTCACTGATATCATCGTGACATCACTCAGCGCCCGCGCAAGTTGTCTCGCCACGGGTGATCCTCGCTTGCGGAGGTACCCTCTGTGTCATCGAACTCTCAAATCGGTTTGCGTCAATGGATCTGGCGGGCCTTTGCGCAAAGCGCGCTGATTCCGCTGTTATTGGTGGAAACGGTGCTGATTGCCGTCTATCTGCTGAGCAACAGTTCGATTCGTGAAACCCAGATCGACTACCTGCGCGACAGCGCCGTGGCTGAGCTGAAGTCCGCAGCGGCGCTCCAAGGGCGGGTGGTGGAAGAGCAGCTGGCCAAGGTCGGCGGGGTGACAGAGCTGTATCGCAACCTCACGGCCCAGGCCCTGCAACAGCCGGCGCCTAGCCCGGTGCATAACCTGGCCCTGAGCGCCGACGGCGTGCGCTACAGCCCGCGCGACGAGGGTGGCGCGGCGGTGTTCTACCCCAACAGCACGGCGCCGGCCAAACACGACCTCGACAAGGTGGCCCGCTTGGCTCGCCTCGACCCGCTGATGCAGCAGATTAAGACCCACACCCCGCTGGTGGCGGCGCTGTACTTCAACGGCTGGGACAGCCTCAACCATATCTACCCCTGGTTCAACACCCCGGACCAGTACCCCCATGACATGGTGATCCCCGACTACAACTTCTATTACCTCGCCGATGCCAAGCACAACCCGCAGCGCCAGGTCGTGTGGACCGATGTCTACCTCGATCCGGCGGGCCAGGGCTGGATGGCTTCAGCCATCGCCCCGGTCTATCGCGGTGATTTCCTCGAAGGCGTGGTGGGTATCGACATCACCGTGGACGGCATCCTCAAAGAGATCGGCCAGCTGCAGGTGCCGTGGAACGGCTACGCCATGCTGGTCAGCAAGGACCTCAATATCATGGCCCTGCCCAAGGCCGGCGAAGATGATTTTGGTCTCGACGAACTGACCCAGCACACCTACGCCGAAGCCATTCGCCGCGAACTGTTCAAGCCCGAGGACTTCAACCTGCGCAAGCGCGCTGAAACCCAGTGCGCTTAGCAGAGCGGGTGGCAAGCGAGGCCGCCGGCATCGAGCGCGTGCAGTTCGGCGGCCAGGCCCACCTGGTGGCCTGGGCCAGCATCGCGCAAACCGATTGGCACCTGCTCACGGTGGTGGCCGAGGCGGACGTGTTTGCCCAGACCAACAGCCTGGCCCAGCGTTACAAGGAAATCGGCTACCTGCTGATTGCTGGCCTGCTGCTGTTCTATGCCGTGTTTTTCAGTTTTATGTGGGTGCGCGCGCAGCGCTTGAGTGCTCAGTTGCGCCAGCCGATTACCGGCATCTCACAGATGATGCGCGAGATGGGTCGCGGTAACCGGCGCCCCGCGCGGGTGTCCTCGGACATTTGCGAACTGGATGAAATGGCCGGCCACGCCGTCGATCTGGGGGCGCAACTGGAGCACAGCGAAGCGCAAGGCTCGAGCGCCCAGCAGCGCCTTGAACTGGTATTGGAAAGCGCCACGGAAAGCCTCTGGGAGCTTAACTTCGACACCCGTCTGATCAGCTTGCGCGGGCGTTTCGCTGACGCGTTTTGGCCTACCCGGCAGTGAAATCAGCGATGATGCGTTTATCCAGCGGGTACACCCCGATGATGTGGTGCGGATGAAAACCTCGCTGCAGCTGGTTCGCCGAGCCCGGGCTGCGATCGCTATGAAACTGAGTTCCGCTTCACCGATAGCCGCCGGCCACTACCACTGGCTGCTCAGCCGTGGCCGGGTGATGGAGCGCGATCCGCAAACTGGGCGCGTGCGGATGCTGGCGGGCACCCATGTGGACATCGACGGCCTTAAGCAGACCGAGGCCGACCTGCGTCAGGCCAACCTCGAAGCCCAGGCGGCCAGTCAGGCCAAGTCACGGTTTATCTCCAGCATCAGCCACGAGTTGCGCACACCGCTGAATGCCATCTACGGCTTTGCCCAGCTGTTGCGCCTGGAGCACCCCGTTGAAAGCGTCAGCAGCGAGGCCGAGTACCTCGATGAAATCATGCTCGCCAGTACCCACCTCAACCAACTGGTCGGCGATATTCTCGACTGGTCCAGTGTGCAGGCCGAGAAGCCGCAGCTCGAACTGCAGCCGGTGGATGTCACCCAGTTGATGAACGAGTGTGCCGACATGGTCCGTGTCCAGGTCCTGGCGCAGGACCTGCACCTCAACCTCGACTTGCCCGAGCAGTCTTTGCAGGTGCCGGCAGACCCGCGGCGGCTGCGCCAGGTGCTGATCAATCTGCTGTCCAATGCGATCAAGTACAACACCGTGAATGGCCATATCACCCTCAGTTACCAGGTGGCTGCCGGGCACATTCGCCTGCTGGTCGAGGACACGGGTCTGGGCATCAGCCCTGATCTGCAGAGCCAGCTGTTTGAACCCTTCCAGCGCCTTGGGCGGGAAAATACCGCGATCCAGGGCACCGGCATCGGCCTGTCGCTGTGCCGTGAGTTTGCCAGCCTGATGCAGGGGCAGATGGGCGTGCACAGCGAGCCAGGCATTGGCAGCAGCTTCTGGATCGAACTGCCGCTGTTGCCGACCGCCACACCGACCGACATCCCTGGCGATGAGGCTGTCGAGATGCACGCGACCAGCCCGCGTGTGCGCCGTCAGGTGTTTTATGTGGAAGACAATCCGGCCAGCCAGTTTCTGGTGCGCAAGGCCCTGAGCGACCTGGCCGAGGTGCATGTGGCCAGCAACGGCCGGGTGGCTTTGGAGCGCATCCTGGCGACACCGCCGGACCTGTTGCTGCTGGATTTCCATTTGCCCGACATGGATGGCGAAGCCTTGCTGCGTGAGCTGCGCCGCCATGCAAAAACCCGCGAGCTGCCGGTGGTGGTGCTGACTGCTGCGGCCGAAGCGGCGCGGTTGGCCATGCTCGATTGCCAGGGGCTGCTGGCCAAACCGATCAATCTGGATGAGCTGCGCGGGCTGGTGAGTGCGCTGCTCCACGAGGTCACGACCGATGCTGTCTGATGTGTTGCGCTTTGCCACCGTGGTGGTGATCGACGATGTGCGTGCCAACCTGCGCCTGCTGGAGTCCAGCCTCAAGGCTTTTGGCCTGCGCGAGATCAAGACCTTTAGCGATTCCGTCGAAGGCTTGGCCTGGCTGCAGGCCAATCCCTGGGACCTGTTGCTGCTGGACTTGGACATGCCGGCACCGAACGGCTTTGAGATCCTGCAGCAGCTGGAAAACCGCGACCGCAGCCGCTCGCCGGTGATCATCGTCACCGCGCTCAATGGCCTTGACGAGCGCCGCCGCGGCCTGGAGCTGGGTGCCAACGACTACATCTGCAAGCCTCTGGACCTGCCGGATCTGCTCCTGCGGGTGCGCAACAACCTGCAGCTGAGCCTGGCCAGCCAGGCCCTGCAGCAGGAGCGTGACCAACTGGAGCAGCGCGTACAGCAGCGTACCGCGCAGTTGCGCGCCAGCTTCCAGTCAGTGATACGCAGCCTGGCACGCGCCGCCGGTTACAAGGATAACGAGACCGGCGACCATATCCTGCGCATCGGTGAGTCGGCAGCGCTGATTGCCCGTGCGCTGGGGCTGGATGGCAAATGGATCGAGCAACTGCGCGGCGGCACCGATGCACGATGTCGGAAAATCGGCATTCCCGATGCCATCCTCAACAAACCGGTCGTTTGGATAGCGAAGAACGTCTGCACATGAACCTGCATGCGCAGATCGGCTACGACATCCTGCACGATGAACAGCGCTCGCCGTTGACCGATCTGCTGCGGAAATTGCCGTTTCCCATCACGAGCGTGGGATGGCAGTGGCTACCGAATGGTCTGAAAGGCGAAGAAATTCCGCTGTCTGGGCGCATCGTCGCACTCTGTGACGTTTACGATGCCCTGCGCTCGCCACGCTCTTACAAGCAGGCCTGGAGTGCCGAGCGTGCCCAGGCGTACATCCTCGAAAATGCCGGCGGGCACTTCGACCCGCATCTGGTGCAGGTCATGAGCAGCGTGTTCACCGAACTGGAGGACCTGCAACTGACCATGGCCGATCGTGCTGAGCCGTTCACGCTCTCGCCTCAGCACGACTGATCCGCGCGGCTTGCCGACTCATTAAGGGCTCAGGCCTGGCGCGTGTTAAGCAAGCGCTCGGCGCCACCTTCGGCGATGCGACGGTTACCAACGCGTTCGGCGCCGCCCTCGGCAACGCGCTTGCCGCCAACTCGATCGGCACCATCGGCGGCAATCCGACGATTAATTAGGCGTTCGGCGCCGCCTTCAGCCAACGGTTGTGCGGGGGTAAGTTGCTGCTCTTCAGCCTGACTGCTGCGCAATTCGCCCAGCAATGGCTGAGGTTGGCTTGCGGGCAGGGCAAAGGCGTTAAAGGACAGGCTGGCCAGGATCAGGCTGGCGAAGGCTTGGCTTTTCATGGGGTGGCTCCTTGTGGGGGCTGGGTGGGTGTGGAGCCCATGATAGGCGTAATAAATTGATTAAAAAGCGCAGATTAATGATTAAAACAATCGTTAAATTAGATTTGTCTGTTTCGGCGCCGGCACTGTCGACCCTGCGTCCCTACCCGCGCCGCGTGCAAAAGCGCCAGTGATGTGGTTTAACGGCTGCGGGTGGCGCTGGAGCCACGCCGGATACGTCACAGGGAGAACCGCATGAATCCGATGCTGAACCTCAAATCCATTGCTGGCGGGCTGTTGGCGTTGCTGTTGCTGATTGTGTTGATGGGCTCCTGGTACACGGTGAACGAAACCGAGCGTGGCGTGCTGTTGCGCAATGGCGCCCTGGTGGGCGTGGTCGAGCCGGGCCTGTCGTTCAAGATTCCGCTGATCGAGACGGTCAAGCTGATCTCGGTGCAGAGCAATGCCACCACCTATCAGGGCCTGCAGGCCTACAGTAAGGATCAGCAGACCGCGACCCTGAATGTCTCGGTGTCCTGGCACGTGGTGCCGGCGGAAGTTGGCAAGGTGTACATGCAGTACCAGGACCTCAATGGCCTGGTTTCGCGCCTGATCAGCCGCCAGGTGCCCACCCAGGTGGAGAACGTGTTCGGTCAGTACAACGCGGTCAGTGCGGTGCAGAACCGCGGCAAGTTTGTCGCCGATGTGACCAAGGCGATCCGCGATTCGGTGACCGGGCCGGTGGTGATCGATGGCGTGCAGGTGGAGAACATCGACTTTTCCGATGACTACGAGCGCTCCATTGCCCTGCGCATGAAGGCCGAGGTCGAGGTGAAAACCCGTGAGCAGATGCTCGCCACCGAACAGGTCGAAGCGCAGATCGTGGTCACCCGTGCCCAGGCCGAAGCGGACTCCAAGGTCGCCCAGGCCAAGGCCGATGCCGAAGCCACGCGCCTGCGCGGTAGTGCCGAAGCCGATGCGATCAAGGCCAAGACCCTGGCCCTGAGCAGCAACCCGATGCTGATCGAACTGACCAAGGCCGAGCGCTGGGACGGCAAGTTGCCCACCACCGTGCTGCCCAACGGCACCCTGCCGTTTATCGACGCGGCGAAGTAAGCCACTGGGCGGCCCGCCCCCTTAAGCCAGGCAATGACTTCATGTAGCCCGGATGCAATCCGGGGCGTTCGCTTCTCTACAGGTTCGCTCCCGGATTGCATCCGGGCTACGCCTGCCGTGTCGTGTTCACCATGAATGCTTCGGTGGGCCGTTCCGCGGGCGCTAGCGACCTCTGGACCGACGGTCATCGCGGGGGCGCGACAGGCGCGGCTTTTCGGTATACTGCCCGGCCTTAAAAACTGGCCGCTGGCTGGTTTGATTTGCACATGACAAGCCACGCACACCGCGTGGCTTGTTAGTTTTTGTCGCGCCGGTTGGCGCACTGAGATGAGGCAAGACGATGAGCGCACTGGTTGGCGTGATCATGGGTTCCAAATCCGATTGGAGCACCCTCAGCCACACCGTGGAGATGCTCGACAAGCTCGGCATCCCCAACGAAGTCAAAGTGGTGTCCGCCCACCGTACCCCGGACCTGCTCTTTCAGTACGCGGAACAGGCCGAGGCGCGTGGCATTCAGGTGATCATCGCCGGTGCTGGCGGTGCTGCGCACTTGCCAGGCATGTGTGCGGCCAAGACCCACCTGCCGGTACTCGGCGTGCCGGTGCAGTCGGCCGTGCTGTCGGGCGTCGACTCGTTGTTGTCGATCGTGCAGATGCCGGCCGGCATTCCGGTCGCCACCCTGGCCATCGGCAAAGCTGGCGCGGTCAATGCGGCGCTGCTGGCGGCCAGCATCCTCGGCCACCAACACCCGCAGTTCCATGTTGCGCTGAAGCAATTCCGCGCCGAGCAGACAGACAGCGTGCTGGATAATCCTGATCCGCGAGAGGCCTAAGCAGATGAAAATCGGTGTAATCGGTGGCGGCCAACTGGGCCGTATGCTGGCGTTGGCAGGAACCCCGCTGGGGATGAGCTTTGCCTTCCTCGACCCGGCGCCGGATGCCTGCGCGCAGGCCCTGGGCGAGCATATTCGTGCCGATTACGGCGACCTCGACCATCTGCGTCAGCTGGCCGATGAAGTGGATCTGGTCACCTTCGAGTTCGAAAGCGTGCCGGCCGAGACCGTGGCCTTTCTCTCGCAGTTCGTGCCGGTATACCCGAGCGCCGAAGCCTTGCGCATCGCCCGTGATCGCTGGTTCGAGAAGTCGCTGTTCAAGGACCTCGGCATTCCGACCCCGGATTTTGCTGATATCCAGTCCCAGGCCGACCTCGATGCCGCCGTGGCCAGCATTGGTCTGCCGGCCGTGATGAAGACCCGTACCTTGGGTTACGACGGCAAGGGTCAGAAAGTCCTGCGCAAGGCTGCCGATGTGACCGGTGCCTTTGCCGAACTGGGCAGCGTGCCGTGCATCCTCGAAGGCTTCGTGCCGTTCACTGGCGAAGTGTCGTTGATCGCCGTGCGCGCCCGTGATGGCGAAACGCGCTTCTACCCGCTGGTGCACAACACCCACGTCAACGGCGTGCTCAACCTGTCGATCGCCAGCACCCAGCATCCGCTGCAGAAACTGGCCGAAGACTACGTCAGTCGGGTGCTCAAGGCGCTGGATTACGTCGGCGTACTGGCGTTTGAGTTCTTCGAAGTGGACGGCGGCCTGAAGGCCAACGAGATTGCCCCGCGAGTGCACAACTCCGGGCACTGGACCATCGAAGGCGCCGAGTGCAGCCAGTTCGAGAACCATCTGCGCGCTGTTACCGGCCTGCCGCTGGGCTCGACCCGCAAGATCGGCGAAAGCGCCATGCTCAACTTTATCGGCACGGTGCCGGCGGTGGAGAAGGTGGTGGCCATCGACGACTGCCATCTGCATCACTACGGCAAGGCCTTCAAGGCCGGGCGCAAGGTTGGTCACGCCACCCTGCGCAGCGTCGACCGCGCCACCCTCGACCGGCAGATCACGGCCGTCGAATCGCTGATCGACCAGGCCTGAGCCTGCCGCTGCCCCGGCCGCCATTCGGTACGGGGCAGGGTCAAACCGCGGTGGAACTGTCCGCCGCCGCTTGAGTCACAGCTGTCTCCCTTGGCTGCCGGATGTTGCCATGCGCGCCTTACTGCTCTTCGTTGTCTTGCTCCTGAGTGCCACGGCCCGCGCTGAACTGGCGGAAACCGACTGGCTGCAACTGCTGCCGGCGAGTGATCGCCAGGCCCTGGAAAACATGCCGGAAATCAGCCACGACACGGCGGAAGGCGAGGGCGTGTTTACCAACAAGGGCGGCTTGAAACAGGCCGACAAGCAGCTGCCCGCGGTGATGTATTCGAGCAAGACCGTCGCCACCATGGACGGCAAGAAGATCCGCATCGGCGGTTATCCGGTGCCGCTGGAAAGCGATGCCAAGGGGCGCAGCACGCTGTTCTTCCTGGTGCCGTATCCGGGCGCCTGCATCCATGTGCCGCCACCGCCACCCAATCAGCTGATCCTGGTGCGCTACCCCAAGGGCATTGCCCTGGAGGATATCTACGCGCCGATTTGGGTCAGTGGTGCGCTCAAGGTCGAGGCGGTCAGCAATGATCTGGCCGATGCTGCCTACGCTCTGGATGCCAGCGCGGTGCGGCTGGTCGAAGAAAGCGATCTGTAAAATCAATCGCCGCAGGTGGTGATGTGCACGTGGCTGACGCTGCAGTTACGGCCCTGCAGTTTGGCCCGGTACAGCGCGTTGTCGGCTTTGAGCAGCAAGCTGGTGGTGGTTTCTGCGACGCCCGCCAGGCTGGTGGCCACGCCTAGGCTGATGCTGACGTTGGTCGCGCAGCTGCTGTCGGGGTGTGGCAGGTTCAGCGCCGCAATTTTGTGCCGCAGCGCCTCAGCCACGGCGTGGGCAGCCTGGCTGTCGGTGTCGGGCAGGATCACGCAGAACTCTTCGCCACCGTAGCGGGCCAGCAGGTCACCGGCGCGAACCACCCGCTCTTGCAGGCTCTGGGCCACGCGGATCAGGCAGGCATCGCCGGCCAGATGGCAAGCGGTCGTTATAGGCTTTAAGTGATCGATATCCACAAGGATCACGCTGAGCGGTTTCTGGGTCCGCCCGGCGCGGCGCCTTCTTCTTCCAGTACCAATTCAGCGGCGGCGTTGGCGTGCTGGTGAGGTCGTCGGCAGCGATGCTGGCTGAGTTTCTCCGCCTCACCAGCAGGTTCCCGCGCATGGTCGAGCTGAGGTCGTTGACGGCGATCATGCAGTGGCTCAGCCCCTGCTGGCGCAGCGGTATGACCTGCAGTGACTGAATCATGGGCTGGCGATCGGAATCTCCGCGCGGCCGTTGAACAGGGGCAGGGGGGACGGGTTGAGGCTCGGCGAGAGGACCGCCGGCAGGCCTTGGTCTAAGCTTGGCAAATGCATTTGTACAGGCGCGTATCGGCGATTTCCGGCAGTACATCGAGCAGCGGGCGCTCCTGGTATTCCAGCGCCGGATCGCGCAGGGCCTGTAGCAGCCACTGGTTGATAAAGCTGATATGCCTGTCACGATCGATAATCAGCACGCCACTGTGCAATTTCCCCAGGGCGGCGCTAAGCAGCGTGTGGGTTTCACTCATGGGCTGATCGTACCGTCGAGGAAGTGGTTGATGGCGTGTTGCAGGTTGAGCAATGACGAGTCGCCCAGCATAAAGGCCACATACCCTTCCAGGTTGCGTTGCTCCAGGGCCAGCTGGATCTGTACGAAGAGCACTTTACTCTGGCTGTTACGTGCGTCCAGCAGGTCCTCGATGGAGGCGATCTGGAAGCACGGCAGTTCGCAGTCGAAGCTCTCACTGAGCATGTCGGCAATGGTCGAGAAGCAGGTGTTGAGGATGATGTTGCCGATTTCACTCATGGCATCCTGTTCCATCTCGGTCAGTTGATCGAGGGGCATTTCGGCGCCGAGCATCAGGCGCACCACTTCCAGGCTGTTGCTGCCGGGGAACATCAACAGCGCTTTGCCGGAAAAGCTGCCGCTGAACTGCTGACTGACACTGGTGATACGCAGGCGATTGTCGGGGTCGAGCAGTTCGACGGCTTTCTGCGGGGAGAGAATGTGCACCAGGGGCACGCTCATGCTCACCACTTCATGGGTCAGCTCGCTGAGCGAGGCGGCGGCGCGGCCGACGCTGATATTGAAGATTTCGCCCAGCGCGTCGAGTTCCAGCGGGGTCATCTCAAGCATGCTCAGAACCCCACAAGGCCAGAGCCTGGCGCGCGATCATGGCGGAAATCGGTTTGGCCAGAAAATGCACGCCCAGCTCCTCGGCCCGGCTGCGGCTGGAGGCCTGGACGTTGGCGGAGAGTATCAACAAGGTGGCATGGGGGAACTGTGGGCGCAGTTGGCTGGCCGCTTCGAAGCCGTCCATCACGGCATGTTGATGTCCAGCGTGATCAGGCTCGGTTGGCACTCGGCCGCCTTGCTCAGGGCCTCCAGGCCATTGGCGGCTTCTACCACCTGCCATTCGGGGTCTTCGGTTTTGAGCATGCTGCCCAGCATCAGCCGCGAGACGCGGCTGTCATCGACGATCAAGGCGACTTTATTCATCTGCACGGAGTCCGGAAAAATGGGCTGCTGGGAGCTGAATACGGCTAAAACCTAGCATTCAGCTGTGACTTAGCATAGCAGTGCTGCTGCCGCCATTAGAGCGCCGTGCAGCTGAGGCGGAGGTCCAGGCTGTGGCTGGCGCCGGGGGCCAGGTGCACGCAGTCGTCCCAGACATTTGCGGTTTCGATGCAGAGCATGCGCTGCCAGGCGTCGTTGGCAAAGTCGCTGAGGCGCAGGGCCTTATCAATCCAGGGGTTCCACAGCACCGCCGAGGCCGAGCCCTGGCTGTGCAGGCTGATGCGGCGCTGCCAGCCATGGTCGACCAGGCTCAGGCTGGGCGGCAGGCTCAGGTAGATGCGGTCGGTTTCGCCGGCAAAACCCAGGGCGCCGGCGTGCTGGCGTTCTTGCCAGTCATCGAGGGTTTCGATGTAGCGGCAGCCGTCCAGGCCTTCGACTTCAACCTGGCGGATGTCACTGACGGCGAAGTAGCTGTGCAGGGCCTGGCTGAGGGTCAACGCCTGGGTGCCGCGGTTGTGGCTGAGCAGGCGGATGTGCAGTTGCTGGTCGAGGCGAATCTGCAGGCTGACCGCGAGCTCAGCCGGCCAGGCCGGATTGGCGGCGGCCGGGGTTGGGCCGCTGAAGGTCAGGCTGACGCCGTCGGCGTCCACGCGGCTGTCGACCAGTTGCCAGTCGAGGCTGCGCACGCCGCCATGAAAGGCTGCGCTATCGAGATCCGGTGCCAGGGCCTGGACCGCCGGCGGGTTGCGCTTGAGGTCGCCGAACCACGGCCAGCAGATCGGCACGCCACCGCGCACGCCCTGGCCGCGGCGGTACGCGGCCTGTTCGCTGAGCCAGATCAGCGGTGGTTGCCCGTCGCGGCCGTAGCGCAGGATCTGCGCCCCTTGCTGGCTGATCAGCAGTTCGCCGTCGCCGTGGCGCACGCGCCAGCAGGCGAGTTCGCCCAGTTGCAGGGTTTCAATCGATGGGGCAGGCGCCGCCGTATTAGCCACGGCGTGGCGGTACCGGACGGGTGCGGCCGCTGCCGTCGATGGCGACGAACACCAGCACGGCCTCGGTGACCTTGCGCCAGTCGCCGGACAGCGGATCATCGCTCCACACCTCGATCATCATCTGGATCGAGCTGCGGCCCACATCCAGCGCTTGGGTGTAGAACGACAGCTGGGCGCCCACGGCCACCGGCACCAGGAAGGCCATGCGGTCGATGGCCACGGTCGCCACTCGGCCACCGGCAATCTTGCTGGCCATGGCGGTGCCGGCGAGGTCCATTTGGGACACCAGCCAGCCGCCGTAAATATCGCCGAAACCATTGGTTTCCCGCGGCAACGCGGTGATTTGTAAGGCTAGGTCGCCCTGCGGAATAGGATCGTCTTGTTCGAGTTCGAGCATGCCTGGGAGCCTCTTGCTCCTGAATTTTTATTAAATGGCACGAATAAAGCTGAAGCCTATGGCCGTTAGGGCGTCAGCAGGCGGGTTCGCCGTCGCGCAGTATATCGAGGCTGGCGCCGGACGACGATGCTGGCATTCAGGATTTGACCGCAGAGTCTGTTGCGCACTGTGTCAGGCCCCCGGCCAATTTGCTATGGTGCCGCCGCCTATAAGAAGCCTTCGACGAGAAGCCCATGCCCGCCGCCCATGCTCAGCAAACCCCTGCATCCCGCCCGTTGAACCGTAGTGATTATAAAACCCTGTCGCTGTCGGCCCTTGGCGGTGCGCTGGAGTTCTACGATTTCATCATTTTCGTGTTCTTCGCCGCCGTGGTCGGCAAGCTGTTTTTCCCGGCGGACATGCCGGAATGGCTGCGCCAGCTGCAGACCTTCGGCATCTTCGCCGCTGGCTACCTGGCGCGGCCGCTGGGTGGCATCGTCATGGCCCACTTTGGTGACCTGCTCGGGCGCAAGAAGATGTTCACCCTGAGCATCTTTATGATGGCGGTGCCGACCCTGCTGATGGGCCTGCTGCCGACCTACGCACAAATCGGCCTGTGGGCACCGCTTGCCCTGCTGTTGCTGCGGGTGATCCAGGGCGCGGCGATTGGCGGTGAAGTGCCGGGTGCTTGGGTATTCGTCGCCGAGCATGTGCCCGAGCGGCGTATCGGCCTGGCCTGCGGCACCCTGACCAGCGGCCTGACCATCGGCATTCTGCTCGGCTCGCTGGTGGCGACGGCGATCAACCGCCTGTACAGCCCTGAAGAGCTGCTGGATTACGCCTGGCGGGTGCCGTTTCTGCTCGGTGGCGTGTTTGGCCTGCTGGCGGTTTATCTGCGCCGCTGGCTGCACGAGACGCCGGTGTTTGCCGAGTTGCAGTTGCGCAAGGCGTTGGCCGACGAGCTGCCGCTGAGGACCGTGCTGCGCGAGCACCGCAGTGCCATCATCCTGTCGATGCTGCTGACCTGGCTGCTGTCGGCCGGCATCGTGGTGCTGATTCTGATGACGCCCACCGTGTTGCAGACGGCCTACGGCTTTGCGCCGGCCCAGACGCTACAAGCCAATAGCCTGGCCATCGTCTTTCTCAGCCTGGGCTGCGTGCTGGCCGGCATGCTCGCCGACCGCTTTGGCGCCGGCCGGGTGTTTATCCTCGGCAGCCTGCTGCTGGCGGCCCTGACCTGGAGCTTTTACAGCAACCTCAAGGCGCACCCGGACTGGCTGCTGCCGCTGTATGCCCTGACCGGCCTGGGCGTGGGCATGATCGGCGCGGTGCCCTATGTGCTGGTCAAGGCCTTCCCGGCCGCGGTGCGCTTCAGCGGCCTGTCGTTCTCCTACAACCTGGCCTACGCGATCTTCGGTGGCCTCACGCCCATGGTGGTGGCCTTCCTGCTCAAGTACAGCCCCATGGGCCCCGCCTATTACGTGATCGCCCTGTGCGGCCTGGGCCTGCTGATCGGCCTGTATCTGTTGCGCCAACGCCGCTAATCGTAGCGGCGTGATTTAAGGTTTGGCGCTGACCCGCCAGACCTTGTTGCCGACATCATCGGTGACCAGCAGCGCGCCCTGGCTGTCCAGCGCCACGTCCACCGGGCGGCCCTGGGCCTGGCCTTCGGCGTTGAGAAAGTCGGTCAGCACGTCGACCGGCAAGCCGTCCGGCTGGCCATTCTTGAACGGCACGAAAATCACCTTGTAGCCGCTGTGCCGGCTGGCGGTTCCACGAGCCGTGCTGGCCGACGAACAGGCCCTCCTGCAGGCCGGGTAATTGGCCGCCCTGGCCGAAGACAATGCCCAGCGAGGCGGTGTGCGGGCCGAGGGCGTAATCGGGCTTGATGGCGCTGGCCACCAGCGCGGGGTTTTGCGGCTGCACGCGCACGTCCACATGCTGGCCGTAGTAGCTGTAGGGCCAGCCGTAGAAGCCACCGTCTTTGACCGATGTGATGTAGTCCGGCACCAGGTCGCTGCCCAGCTCGTCGCGTTCATTCACCGCCGTCCACAAGGCGCCGCTGTGGGGCTCCCAGGCCAGGCCGTTGGGGTTGCGCAGGCCGGTGGCGAACAGGCGCTTGGCTGCCACTGGCGCGCTCGATTTGCCAGATCGCCGCGCGGCCTTCTTCCATCTCCAGGCCGTTTTCGCCGACGTTGCTGTTGGAGCCGACGGTGACGTACAGGTGCTGGCCGTCGGCGCTGGCGATCACGTTCTTGGTCCAGTGATGGTTGATCCCTGCCGGCAGCTCGGTGACCACGCTGGGCGTTGCCGTGATCTGGGTTTGCCCGCTGCTATAGGCAAAACGCAGCAGGCTATCGGCATTGGCGACATAAAAATCATTGCCAACCAGGGCCATGCCGAACGGCGAGTGCAGGTTGTGCAGAAACACCGTGCGCAAATCGACCACGCCGTCGTGGTTGCTGTCGCGCAGCAGGGTGATGCGGTTGGCGCTGGGCACCCCGGCGCCGGCGCGGGCCATGATCTTGCCGGCAATCCAGCCCTTAAGGCTGAAACCGCTGTTGGCGGCGGGCGCATTGCTTTCCGCCACCAGCACATCGCCATTGGGCAGCACATACAGCCAGCGCGGATGGTCGAGGTCTTCGGCAAAGGCGCTCACCTGAGTGCCGGGCGCTGCCGTAGGTTTGCCGCCCGCCGGCCAGCCCACGGCCGGGGCGATGTTCACCGTCGGCAGCAGCCCCGGATTGGGCGCCGGCAGTTGCGGGTTGGGCCCGCTGCCTTGCGGCACGCTGAGGGTGGCTTGTTCGGCGCAGGCGTTGCAAGCCATGGTCAACAGGACGAGCGGTAGCAGGTGGACGGGCTTCATGGACATTCTCCGTAGCTATTCTTGCTTGAATAGAGGCCTTCATCTAACTGTAACAATCGCGTCATAGAGTGTTCATACGGCCTACAGATACTTGGCCCCGTTCAATCCAACACTAGTTTTCCAGGAGTAAGGCATGAAACTTAAGCGTTTGATGGCGGCCATGACATTTGTCGCCGCTGGCGTGGCTACCGCCACTGCGGTTGCTGCTGTCGATCCGGCTCTGCCGGCCTATCAAAAAGCCAGCGGCGTGTCGGGCAATCTGTCCAGCGTCGGTTCCGATACCCTGGCCAACCTGATGACTCTGTGGGCCGAAGAGTTCAAGCGTCAGTACCCTAACGTCAACATCCAGATCCAAGCCGCCGGTTCTTCCACCGCGCCACCTGCATTGGCTGAAGGCACTTCCAACCTGGGCCCAATGAGCCGCAAGATGAAGGACCAGGAGCTGCAAGCCTTCGAAGAAAAATACGGTTACAAGCCGACGGCCATTCCGGTGGCCATCGACGCCTTGGCGGTCTATGTGCACAAGGATAACCCGATCAAAGAGCTGACCATGCAGCAGGTCGATGCGATCTTCTCCAGCACCCGTCTGTGCGGCAATGATAAAGACGTTGCGACTTGGGGCGACGTTGGCATGACCGGCGAGTGGGCAGCTAAGCCCATGCAGTTGTTCGGTCGTAACTCGGTATCCGGCACCTACGGTTACTTCAAAGAAGAAGCCCTGTGCAAAGGTGACTTCAAAGCTAACGTCAACGAGCAGCCGGGTTCGGCTTCCGTTGTACAGTCGGTTTCCAGCTCGTTGACCGCCATCGGTTACTCGGGTATCGGTTACAAGACTTCCAGCGTTCGCGCCGTACCGCTGTCGAAAAAGGCCGGTGAAGCCGCCTTTGAAGCTAACGAAGATAACGCTGTAGCCGGCAAGTTCCCGCTGTCTCGCTTCCTCTACGTTTACGTCAACAAGGCGCCGAACAAGCCTTTGAACCCGCTGGAAGCTGAGTTTGTGCGTCTGGTGATGTCCAAGGAAGGTCAGGAAGTTGTAGTAAAAGATGGCTATATCCCGATGCCAGCTCGCGTCGTTGAGAAAGCCCTGAAAGACCTGGGTATGTAATACCGAGCACGCATGGCCCACTGGGTCATGCGTGCTTTGCTGCCCAAAGAATTCCTAAGGCCCGCATGCAGCAATGCAGGTGGGCTTTTTTGTCACTGCACTGTCATGTGACTGTCACAATATCCCGTTAGGGTGTCGCGCATGAACAACTTGACCGAAGCTGCCATGACTCCAAAACAGAACGCCCTGGGCATTGATTTCAATACGCCAGCGCTCAAACGCAAGCGCCGTGTGCGCGCCCTCAAGGACCGACTGACCGGTTGGTATGTGTCCATTGGTGGTCTTGGTGTATTGGTCGCTATTACCCTGATCTTCTTCTATCTGTTCTATGAAGTCGCTCCGCTGTTCTCCGGCGCCTCGATTGAAGAGCGCAAGGCTAACCAAGCGGTATGGCTCAGCGAGGAGCAGGGCAAGCCATTGTTGCTGGCCCTAGAGGAGCAGAACCAGGTCGGCATGCGTCTTACCGATACGGGCGATATCAGTTTTTTCAATACCCAAGACGCGAGCTTGATCAGCCAGCAGCGATTGAATATTCCGCAAGGCGTGACTGTACGGTCCTACGCCGAAGATATTCCCGGTAGCCGCCGCCTGGCCCTGGGCCTGACCAATGGCCAGGCGCTGGTGATCTCCCACAGCTACAAAGTCACGTATCCGAACGACGTGAAGACGGTCAATCCGCTTATTGAGTACCCCTACGGCGAAGAGCCAGTCACCCTCGACGAGACTGGCAGTGCGATTGAGCGCATCGGCATGAGTGTCAACTCTGGCAGTCTGCTATTGGCCGGCTCCAACGGTAAGCAATTGCATGTGCTGGGTTTGGGGCGCGAAGAGAACATGATGACCGGCGAGGTCAGCCTCAGCCAAGAGCGTCTGGACCTGCCGCAGATTTCTGATCCGATACAGGCTATTCATATCGACTCGCGTCATCAGTGGATGTACGTGGTCAACGGTCGCGCCACTGCGGACGTGATCAACCTGCGCAGCCGCAGCTTGAATGGTCGCTATAAGCTGCTAGAAGACGGTGAAAACCGTGTCACCACCAGCACCTTTTTGCTGGGTGGCATTTCCCTGATGGTGGGTGATGCCAAGGGGGGTGTCGGTCAGTGGTTTATGGCCCGTGAACCGGACGGTCAATCGCAGTTCAAACATATTCGCCAGTTCCAGTTGAATGATGCACCTATCGTCAAAATTGCAGCTGAAGAGCGCCGCAAAGGGTTTATTGCTCTGGATGATCAGGGCCAGATGGGGTTATTCCACAGCACTGCCGAGCGCAAGCTGAAAACCTTGCAGGTGGCTGAGCCGGGTGAGCTGATCGCGCTGTCGCCGCGAGCCAACCGTATTCTGGTTGAAGACGGTGACACGCTGCGCCGCTTTGTGGTGGATAACAAACACCCGGAGGTGTCTTGGAGTTCGTTGTGGGGCAAGGTCTGGTACGAGAGTTATGACGAGCCTAAATACGTTTGGCAATCGACTTCGGCCAGCGAGGACTTCGAACCCAAGCTGAGCCTTTCGCCATTGGCCTTTGGCACGCTGAAAGCGGCGTTTTACGCCATGTTGTTGGCGGCACCGCTGGCTATCGCGGCGGCCATCTATACCGCCTACTTCATGGCCCCGCGCATGCGCACCAAGGTCAAACCGGTGATCGAGTTGATGGAGGCGCTGCCGACGGTGATTCTCGGCTTTTTTGCCGGTCTGTTTCTCGCGCCGTTTCTAGAAAACCATTTGCCCGGTATTTTCAGCCTGCTGCTCTTGATGCCCTTTGCCATTCTCGGTGCCGGTTATGCCTGGAGTCGTCTACCTGAGCGTATCCGCCTGAGTCTGCCGGATGGTTGGGAGTCTGCACTGCTGATCCCAGTGGTGCTGGTGACTGGCTGGTTCGCCATCTCCATCAGCGGGTACCTGGAAAACTGGCTGTTTGGCGGCAACATGCCGCTGTGGCTGGCCAATGACGTTGGCATCGCCTTCGATCAGCGCAACGCGCTGGTAGTGGGGATTGCCATGGGCTTTGCGGTGATCCCGAATATCTATTCGATTGCCGAGGATGCCGTGTTCAGCGTGCCCAAGAGTTTGACGTTCGGCTCCCTGGCCCTGGGTGCCACGCCCTGGCAAACCCTGACCCGGGTGGTGATTCTGACGGCCAGCCCCGGCATCTTCTCGGCACTGATGATCGGCATGGGCCGCGCCGTCGGCGAGACCATGATTGTGCTGATGGCCACCGGTAACACGGCGATCATGGAAGCAAACATTTTCGAAGGCATGCGCACCTTGGCGGCCAACGTCGCGGTGGAAATGCCGGAGTCAGAAGTGGGCGGTACCCACTTTCGCGTGCTGTTCCTAGCGGCACTGGTGCTGTTGTCGTTCACTTTTGTGATGAACACGGCCGCCGAAGTGGTGCGTCAGCGCCTTCGCGTTAAATATTCGTCGCTCTAAGCAGTTGAGGAAGTAACGATGTCAAGCAAGCGCGATTCCCTTAAAGGCTGGGTCAAGAGCGGCTCTCCTGGCGTATGGATGAGTGGCGGTGCGGTTGCTATCGCCATCATCATGACCCTGGGGCTGTTGCTGGTGATCGCCAGTCGTGGGCTGGTGCATTTTTGGCCAGCGGACATTATTCAGGCCGAATACCGCATTCCCGGTCAGGAACCAAAGATTCTGATTGGCGAAGTGGTGCAGACTGAAGAGGTGCCGACTGCTCGTCTGGCTGGCGCTGGTTTGCCGGTGAATGTGCAGGGCGGCCCGGAGTTTATGAACCGCGAACTGCTCAAGGTCGGCAACCGTGAGCTGTTCGGTGCGGACTTCGCCTGGTTGGTGGCCGAGTGGTTGAGCAACATCCAGAAGCCTGAAGGTTTGCTGGCTGTTGAGCGGCGCGAGTGGGGCAACTTCTATGGCAATTTGCTGGCCGTCAAAGAGCAGGGCCAGGTGATTGCTGAAGGTGATGCTGCCTGGCCAGAGCTTGAAGCGCGCCTGCAGCGTGCTGCGGATCTATACGGCGAGCTCTACCAGATTGAGAAAACCGAGATCGGCGCCATTAACTATGGCTTGGAACGGGTTCGTTTGGGCGCGCGCAAGCTGCAACTGGAAGGCAAGTTGGATGCTGCCGCTCAGGCGGAGCTGGATGCAGAGCGTGCGGTGCTTGATGCGCAGTACAAGAAGCTGGAAGTGCGTCTGGCCGAACTGAATCAGGCGTTGTCCCGTGACAGTATGCTGATGCGCGTCAGCGATGGCCGTGAGGTGGAGTTGAATCTCAGTAAGGTGGTCAACGCCTATCGCCCCAATGCGATGTCAACGCTGCAGAAAATCGGTTTCTACTTTGCCAAGATTGGTGAGTTTGTCGGGGACGATCCGCGTGAAGCCAACACGGAGGGCGGTATTTTTCCGGCGATCTTCGGCACTGTGCTAATGGTGCTGCTGATGGCGGTGCTGGTGACCCCATTTGGTGTCATGGCGGCTGTTTACCTGCGTGAATACGCCAAACAGGGCCCGTTGACCCGGGTGATCCGCATTGCGGTAAACAACTTGGCCGGCGTACCGTCGATTGTTTACGGTGTGTTTGGCCTGGGCTTCTTCGTCTACGTGTTGGGCGGCTCGATTGATAGCTTGTTCTTCCCGGAAGCCGCACCAGCACCGACCTTCGGTACGCCGGGCCTGATGTGGGCCTCGCTGACCCTGGCGATCCTCACCCTGCCAGTGGTGATCGTCGCCACCGAAGAAGGTTTGGCGCGGATTCCGCGGGCCGTGCGCGAAGGTTCTCTGGCGCTCGGCGCGACCAAGTCGGAAACCCTGTGGAAAGTGGTGGTGCCAATGGCCAGCCCGGCGATGATGACCGGTCTGATCCTCGCTGTGGCCCGCGCTGCGGGTGAGGTGGCACCGCTGATGCTGGTGGGCGTGGTCAAGTTGGCACCCTCGCTGCCGCTGGATGGTAACTACCCGTACCTGCACCTGGACCAGAAGATCATGCACCTGGGCTTCCATATTTATGACGTCGGCTTCCAGAGCCCCAACGTCGAGGCCGCGCGACCGCTGGTATACGCTACCGCGCTGCTGCTGGTGATCGTGATTGCTACCTTGAATTTCAGTGCGGTGTATATCCGCAACCACCTGCGCGAAAAGTACAAGGCGCTGGATCATTAATCATTGTGTCACGGCTTGCTGGCCGCGGCGGTTTAACGAATTTGTTCGCGTAGGGAGCATCCCATGCAGCACGAAGCACATATACACGGTATCGACATGGCGGCCCTCGGTCGCACCCGGCAGGGGCTGAGTATGGCCAATGAGCATGTGGCCATCGACGTGCCGGGTTTGAACCTGTACTACGGCGACAAACAGGCCTTGTTTGACGTCAAAATGACTATTCCCAACCAGCGTGTGACGGCGTTTATCGGACCAAGCGGTTGCGGTAAATCGACACTGCTGCGCACCTTTAACCGGATGAATGATCTGGTCGATGGCTGTCGCGTGGAAGGCGAAGTCAACCTCGACGGTAAGAACATCTATCGCAAGGGCGAAGACGTGGCGGATCTGCGTCGCCGCGTTGGCATGGTGTTCCAGAAGCCCAACCCGTTCCCTAAAAGCATCTACGAAAACGTGGTCTACGGCCTGCGTATCCAGGGCATCAACCAGAAGCGCGTGCTCGATGAAGCCGTAGAGTGGGCGCTGAAAAGCGCGGCGTTATGGGATGAGGTCAAGGACCGCCTGCACGAATCGGCACTCGGCCTCTCAGGCGGTCAACAGCAGCGTCTGGTGATCGCTCGTACCGTGGCGGTACAGCCGGAAGTGTTGCTGCTCGACGAACCCTGCTCGGCGCTGGACCCGATCTCCACACTGAAAGTCGAAGAGCTGATCCACGAACTGAAATCTAAGTACACCATCGTCATCGTCACCCACAACATGCAGCAGGCCGCGCGGGTTTCCGATTACACGGCGTTCATGTACATGGGCAAACTGATCGAGTTCGGTGACACCGACACGCTGTTCACCAACCCGGCGAAGAAGCAGACCGAAGACTATATTACCGGCCGCTATGGCTGATTCAGCCCGTTCGCTCTCCCGCTGGCGGGAGAGTTAGGGAAAGGGTGCTGCGCGCAGGCCCTTTCCTCCGGCTCCTCGCTTGCGGGCGAGGGGGAGACAACACCCGGTCCAGGATTTTTACATGATCAACAAAGACAGCCTCACCCATCACATCTCCGCCCAGTTCAATGCCGAACTGGAGGAAGTCCGTAGCCACTTGTTGGCGATGGGCGGTCTGGTCGAGAAGCAGGTCAACGATGCGGTGACCGCGCTGATCGATGCCGACTCGGGCCTGGCCCAGCAAGTGCGCGAGATCGACGACCAGATCAACCAGATGGAAACCACCATCGACGAAGAATGCCTGCGCATTCTCGCTCGTCGTCAGCCGGCGGCGTCCGACTTGCGCCTGATCATCAGCATCTCCAAGTCGGTGATCGACCTTGAGCGCATCGGTGACGAAGCCTCGAAGATCGCCAAACGCGCCATCCAGTTGTGCGAGGAAGGCGAAGCGCCGCGCGGTTATGTTGAAGTCCGCCATATCGGCGACCAGGTGCGCAAGATGGTTCAGGAGGCGCTGGACGCCTTCGCCCGTTTTGACGCCGACCTGGCCCTGTCGGTGGCCCAGTACGACAAAACCATCGACCGCGAATACAAAACCGCCCTGCGCGAGCTGGTCACCTACATGATGGAAGACCCGCGCTCGATCACTCGCGTGCTGAGCATCATCTGGGTACTGCGTTCCCTGGAACGTATCGGCGACCACGCGCGCAACATCGCCGAGCTGGTGATCTACCTGGTCCGCGGCACCGACGTACGTCACCTCGGCCTCAAGCGTATGCAGGAAGAAGTGCAGGGCAAGCCGGCGGAGTAAGCTCACCGCCAGCAGCACGCGTCAGCCGAAGGGGCTGTCGACGGTACGTCCGTCGCCAGCCCCTTCGGCGTTTTTTGCGTTGGCGTTGGCGCCACCTCCCCGACTATGCTTACAGCCATTCGCAAGGGAGTGGTCAATGAGCAAAGTCAGTGTGCTGGTGGTGGATGACGCGCCTTTTATTCGCGATCTGGTGAAGAAAAGCCTGCGCAATTACTTTCCCGGCATCCATATCGAAGAAGCCGTCAACGGTCGCAAGGCACAGCAGATGCTGGGCAAGCAGGATTTCGACCTGATTCTTTGCGACTGGGAAATGCCCGAGTTGTCTGGCCTGGAGCTGCTCAGCTGGTGCCGCAGCGAAGATCGGCTGAAAACCACGCCGTTCGTCATGGTCACCAGCCGTGGCGACAAGGAAAACGTCGTGCAGGCGATCCAGGCCGGCGTCAGCGACTTTGTTGGTAAGCCCTTCTCCAGCGAGCAACTGATCACCAAGGTGCAAAAGGCCCTGAGCAAAGCCTGGCAAGTTGCAAGCCCTGGCCGCTGGCGCACCCACCAAAACCACGGCCAGCAACCCCTTTGCCAACGACTCGCTGTCGGCGTTGACCGGCGGCAAACCGACTAACGTTGCCCCGGCGGCCAAAGCGCCGAGTCCTAGCAATGATTCCTTGGCCGCCTTGACCGGTAACAAGCAGGCGGCACCGGCCAGCAAGGCGGCCCCGGCGGCGGGCGGTAATCGTGGCCAGGGCCAGTTGCGCCTGCCCGGCGGCATGCTCGCCTGTGTTATCAAGGCTCTGAGCCTCAAAGATGCTCTGCTGCTGGTCAAACGCGCCGAACTGTTGCCCCAGGTGCTGGAGAGCGCCGTGCTCGATCTGGAACAGGGCGAGGGCGGTGAAGTGGCGCGCCTGAACGGCTACCTACATGCCATCGCCGCCTTTGAGCCCAAGCCCGACAGCGAATGGCTGCAGGTGACCTTCCGCTTCGTTGACCGCGACCCGCAGAAGATGGATTACCTGTCGCGTCTTATCGCCCGCGGCACGGTGCAGAAGCACTTCGTGCCCGGCGCCTGATGCGGGCCTAAGACCTCTATAACGTGTTGCAGGGGGGCGAGCCTTTCGCGGCGTACGTGAGGTAGGTTGGTGTTGAGCGCAGCGAAGCCCAACAACAGGGACAGAGTCGTTGGGCTTCGTCGCACGGCTCCTCAACCCAACCTACGATTCATCGCCTTTGCAACACCTCTTGGGGCAGAACCTCTTTTATGGCGATGCCATCCGGGCTGCGGGCGGCTTGGCACCACCCGTAGGGGGCTTTAGCCACGAACCGCGCTCGCCCGCAGTGCCCGACTCAGCTGGCCAGCATGCGCCCGCTTTCTTCCAGGTTGATGTGCCACTGCAGGGCTTCGCGCAGCAGGTGTGGGGTGTGGCCGCCCTTGGCGCAGGCGCGCTCGAAGTAGTCGTTCAACGCGGCGCGGAAGTCCGGGTGCACGCAGTTGTCGATGATCACTCGCGCCCGCTCACGCGGGGCCAGGCCACGCAGGTCGGCCAGGCCGACTTCGGTGACGAGGATGTCGACGTCATGCTCGCTGTGGTCGACGTGGCTCCATCGGCACCACGCTAAATTCCCCGCCCTTGCAATCGACTTGTGACGAAGCGCCAGTGCGCGTTGCGGGCGAAATCGCCGGAGCCGCCATGCCGTTCATCATCTTGTGCCGCCAACGTGGGTCGAGTTGACGTTGCCGTACAGGTCGAACTCCAGCGCCGTGTTGATGCCGATGATGCCCAGGCGACGGACCACTTCCGGGTGGTTGGAGATTTCCTGCGGACGCAGCACCAGCTTGTCCTTGTACTGCTCCAGGTTGTTGAACACTCGCGCGTTGCAGCGCTCGGACAGGGTGATCGAGCAACCCGAGGCGAAGTTCATCTTACCGGCGTCGATCAAGTCGAAGGTCGAATCCTGCAGCACCTCGGAGTACATGGTCAGGTTGTCGAACGGCGCATTGATCAGGCCGCACATCACCGCGTTGGCGATGCTGCCAATCCCCGCCTGCAGCGGGCCGAGGTTACTCGGCAGGCGCCCCTTCGACTTCCTGGTGAAGAAGGCGACAGATGGTCGGCGATGCCCTGGGTCTCGGCATCCGGCGCAGTCACCGTGAGTAGGAGTCGGGCTGGTTGGTGATGACGATGGCGACGATTTTTTCTGCCGGGATCGGGATCGCGGTGCTGCCGATGCGACCGTCCACGGTCACCAGCGGGATCGGCGTGCGGGTCGGCCGGTAGCTGGGGATATAGATGTCGTGCAGGCCTTCCAGGTTGGGGTTGTGGGCCATATTGATCTCGACGATCACCTGCTCGGCGAAGATCGCGAAACTGGCCGAGTTGCCCACCGAGGTGGTCGGCACAATATGCCCTTGTTCGGTGATGGCCACGGCTTCGATCACCGCGATATCCGGCTTCTTCAGCTGCAGGTTGCGGATTTGCTCGACGGTGTCGGACAAGTGCTGGTCGACGAACATCACCTCGCCGGCATTGATCGCACGGCGCAGGGTCGGGTCGACCTGGAACGGCATGCGCCGCGCCAAACGCCGGCTTCTCAGTTGCTTGTCGAGGTCGTTGCCCAGGCTGGCGCCGGTCATCAGGCTGATCTGCAGCGGCTGGGTCTTGGCCCGCTCGGCGAGGGCGCGCGGCACCGCTTTGGCTTCGCCGGCACGGGTGAAACCGCTCATGCCGACGGTCATGCCGTCCTTGATCAGTTCGGCGGCCTGCGCCGCATCCATCACCTTGGCCAGCAAAGAGGGCAGGCGTACTCGATCGCGATACATGGGCATAACTCCGGCAGTGGGCAAAAACAGGGCGGCATTCTAGGCGCTGCCTGCGCGCCACCGGCTTCGACCAAGGTCGCATAGACGCGTCTAAATCAGCCTTTGCGGACGAGCGGTCGCGGCCCTTGGCAATGCCGACTGGCGCACAGGGCCGGCGCGCCGGCTCGCGATTGGCGGCGGGCGCTGCTAGTCTTGCCAATCCCTGAACCCGCTGCAGGCAGTCCGAGAATTTATGCCAGGGCGTTTCCTAGCTGTTTGCGTCATGTTGCTGCTGGCCACCCAGGCCGGGGCCCTGACCATCTACAAATACACCGATGCCAATGGCGTGGTGACCTATACCGACAAAGCCGCCGCCGGTGCCCAGGTGTTCGTGTTTCGCGACCGCATGGTCGAGCGCATCCAGCAGCAGGTGAAGCTGGAAACCAAGAAGCACGACGCCGGTGAGACCCTGCTGGTGCGCAATGACCTCTACGCCCCGGTAGAGATCGAGCTGCGTCTGGAGCAACTGCAAAATGCCGGCGGTGTGCCGGACAAGCCGATTCGCTGGGTGTTGCCGCCGCGCAGCAAGATCCGCCTGGCCACCCTGGCGCCGCTCGATCCGGCCCAGCCGATGCACTACAAGCCCAGGCTGCGCACTGCCCTCGGCGACCCGCGCCTGCTGCCCAAGGACTATGACTATCCGCTGCCCTGGCGCGGCGGGCCGTTCAAGCTGACCCAGGGCGCCAACGGCAAGTACAGCCACTTCACCCCCAAGGGCCGTTACGCCATTGATATCGCCATGCCCGAAGGCACGCCGATTCTCGCCGCGCGGGCGGGCATGGTGGTGAGCATTGAAAACCACCAGAGCGGGCGCGGTAACAACCCCTCCGGCAACTACGTGCGCATCCTCCATGACGACGGCACCATGGGTGTGTACCTGCACCTGATGCGCGGCTCGGTCACCGCGCAAGTGGGCCAGCGCGCCGAGCTGGGCAGTATGATCGCGCGCTCCGGCAACACCGGTAACAGCACCGGCGCGCACCTGCACTTCGTGGTGCAGCGCAATGTCGGCCTGGCGCTGGAGTCGATCCCGTTCGACTTCAACCAACCCGTCGGCAGCCTGCCGAACTTCGCCGTGGTCGGGCAGTAAGTCGCTGTTACTGTTGCGACACCCGGTCACCCCATAGGCGCGGCATCAGGCGCGAATGGCGCGGGTAAATCGCCCCGCTCTGGCGGCGGTCAGTCCTGCTTGAGTACCTTGGCGAGAACGATCTTCGGCCCTTTCATCTTTTTGACGATGATGCGCAGGCCTTCGACGTCGAGCACTTCTTCCTCTTCCGGCATGCGCTTGAGGCTTTCGTAGATCAGCCCAGCGAGGGTTTCCGCTTCCAGGTGATCAAGGTCGACGCCGAGCATGCGTTCGATCTTGAACAGCGGGGTGTCGCCGCGCACCAGCAGTTTGCCCGGCTGGTAGGCGAGGATGCCGCGCTCGGCCTTGCGGTGTTCGTCCTGAATGTCACCGACCAGCACTTCCAGCACATCTTCCATGGTCAGGTAACCGATCACCTTGCCATCGGCCTCTTCGACCAGGGCGAAGTGCACGGCGCCGTGGCGGAAGCGCTCCAGCAGGCTGGACAGGGCCAGGTGCTTGGACACCCGTTCAACCGGGTGCAGCAGCTCCTGCAGCTTGAACGCCGAGGGCAGCATTTCCAGCAGTGACAGCTGCAGCAGCAGGTCCTTGATGTGCAGGATGCCGATGAAGGTGCCGGCTTCTTCGTCGTACACCGGGTAGCGGCTGTACTTGTGGCGGCGGAACAGGCTGAACACTTCGTCGAGTTTGGCGGTGCTGTTGAGGAACACCAGGTCCTCGCGGGAGTTGGCCCAGTCGACCACTTCCAACTCGCTCAGCTCCACGGCCGAGGCCAGTACACGCATGTCCTGGTCGCTGGGGTCGCTGGCGCGGCTGGAGTGGAGGATCAGCTTGAGTTCGTCGCGGCTGTAGTGATGTTCGTGGTGCGGCCCCGGCTCACCCTGGCCGGCGAAGCGCAGGATGGCGTTGGCGCTGGCGTTAAGCAGGTAGATGGCCGGGTACATGGCCCAGTAGAACATGTACAGCGGCGCGGCCGTCCACAGTGACAGGCGCTCGGGCTGGCGAATGGCCCAGGACTTGGGCGCCAGCTCGCCGACCACGATATGCAGGTAGGAAATAATGAAGAACGCGGTGAAGAAGGCGATGCCGTGGGCCACGGCTTCCGAGTCGACCCCGACGTAGTGCAACAGCGGCTGCAGCAGGTGGGCAAAGGCCGGCTCACCGACCCAGCCGAGGCCCAGCGAGGCCAGGGTAATGCCCAGCTGGCAGGCCGACAGGTAAGCGTCCAGCTGATTGTGCACGGTGCGCAGGATATGCCCGCGCCAGCCGTTTTGCTGGGCGATGGCTTCCACTTTGGTGGCGCGCAGCTTGACCATGGCGAACTCGGCGGCGACGAAGAAGCCGTTGAGCAAGACCAGAAACAGGGCGAAGAAGATAAGGCCGAAGTCGGCGAAATATGAGGCGGCGGTGTAACTCGGGGAAGGGTCCATAGAGGTGTTTCAACGGCTCCGGGTGGTCAGGAAATGGCGCGTCGATATGCGCAGCCAGTGCAGCAGATTAGCGGCTGAGGTGGGGTTTGCCCAGCCCCGCCGGCGCGAATCAAACGGCAACACCTAGGGCCTGTTCCCGTTTCATCGCAAGCCGCGTTGCCGCGAGAAATGGTCCCCGGTTAGGCGCAGGACGCAGGTAATGGTCACTCCCTTGCCAAGTCCTGCAACAACAGCGGGGGCCATTTCTCGCGCAACCCGAAGGGCCGGGCCGGTTTTTGTGCGAGGCGGCGTTACTCGTCGCTCATTTGGAACAACCAAATCACGCTCCTCGCGCCTTGCCTCGCGCAAAAACCGGCTCCGGCGCGGCCGTGAATGAAACGGGAACAGGCCCTAGCGCTTGAAGCCCTGGCCGGGGACGAAATGGCAGGTAAAGGTGCTGCCCTGGCCGACCACACTGCTGATTTCCAGGCGCCCGCGATGGCGCAACAGCACATGCTTGACGATGGCCAGACCGAGGCCGGTGCCGCCGGTGGTGGCTGCGCGGCTGGAGTCGACGCGGTAGAAACGCTCGGTCAGGCGCGGCAGGTGTTTGGCCTCGATGCCCTGGCCGCTGTCCTGCACGCTTAGGTGCGCGCCGGCGTCGTCGGCCCACCAACGGACGCGAATGCTGCCCTCGTCCGGGGTGTATTTGACCGCGTTGAACATCAGGTTGGAGAAGGCGCTGCGCAGTTCCGCTTCGCTGCCCTTGAGCTGCAGGCGGTTGTCGGCTTCCAGGCTGATGCGGTGATTGCGGTTACCCGACAGCGCCTGGGCGTCGGCGGTGATCGACAGCAGCAACAGGTCAACGGCCACCGGCTGGTTGTCCGAGGGGTAATCGGTGGCTTCCAGCTTGGCCAGCAACAGCAGGTCGTTGAGCAGGGTTTGCATGCGTCGGTCTTGCTGCTGCATTTGCTGCAGGGCACGGCGCCAGCGCGGGTTCACCTCTTCGACATTGTCGAGCAGGGTTTCCAGGTAGCCGGCAATCACCGTCAGCGGGGTGCGCAGTTCGTGGGAGACGTTGGCGATAAAGTCTTTGCGCATCTGCTCCAGCAGATGCACGCGGGTCACGTCGCGCACCAGCATCAGGTGTTCGTCGTTGCCGTAGCGGGTGATCTGGAAGTGCACGCGCAGGTGGTCGTTGAGTGGCGACGGCAGTTCCAGCGGTTCGCTGAAATTGCCCTGCTCGAAATATTCCTTAAAGCGCGGGTGGCGCACCAGGTTGGCAATCGACTGGCCGCTGTCTTGCGGTGTTTTCAGACCCAGCAGGGTCTCGGCGGCGAGGTTCCACCACTCCAGATTGCCGTCGCGGTCGAGCATGATCACCGCGTCCTTGAGGGCTGCGGTGGATTCCTGCACACGGTCGATCACTGCTTGCAGACGGCCGCGGGCACGCTGGTCGCGGCGTTGCAGGCGATAGATGCTGTCGAACACTTCGCCCCACAGGCCATGGCCGTCGGGCGGTGGCTCATCGGTTTTGTACTGTTTCAGCCAGGTGTGCAAACGCAGCAGTTGGCGCAGGTTCCAGGCGAGGTAGGCGCCCAGGCCGAGCACCAGAGCCCAGGCGTAGTAACCGCTCAACAAGCCGAGGAGCAGGCAGCCGCCGATAATCAGGAGCAGGCGGCGGAGGAGGACGCTGTGCCAGTTTTGATTCACGGGATATCCAAAGCAAAGGTGTTACAGCAAAGCGGCTGAGTCAGCTTTTGGTGGAGAAACGATAACCGGTGCCGCGTACAGTTTGCACCAGGTTCTCGTAGGCTTCGCCAAGCGCTTTGCGCAGGCGTCGGATATGCACGTCGACGGTGCGTTCCTCGACATACACGTTGCCGCCCCAGACCTGGTCGAGCAATTGGCCGCGGGTGTAGGCGCGTTCCTGGTGGGTCATAAAGAACTGCAGCAGGCGGTATTCGGTTGGGCCGATCTCGGCGGGCTTGCCGTCGATGGTTACGCGATGGCTGACCGGGTCCAGCAGTAAACCGCCGATTTCAATCGGTGTCTCGCTATCGCCGGCGCCGGCACGGCGCAGCACAGCCTTCAGGCGTGCCACCAGTTCGCGGGGCGAGAACGGCTTGGTGATGTAGTCGTCGGCGCCGACTTCCAGACCCTGGATCTTGTTGTCCTCTTCACCCTTGGCGGTGAGCATGATGATCGGGATGCTGTCGGTCAGCTCGTCGCGCTTCAGCCGGCGGGCCAGCTCGATACCCGAGGTGCCGGGCAGCATCCAGTCGAGCAGGATCAGGTCGGGTTTGCGGTCGACGATCATGGCGTGGGCTTGCTGGGCGTTTTCCGCCTCCTGGCAATCGTAGCCAGCCATTTCCAGGGCCACCGCGATCATTTCGCGGATTGGCGCTTCGTCGTCAACGATCAAAATGTTCTTGCCAACCATGGATCAAGCCTCGGGTCATAACGCTGTCATGTGCCGCATTAGATAACGGAATTATTGCAGTCATGTGACAGGGTGTTTCAGGCCCTAGCGTATGGCGTAATCGGCGGCGATGCCGAGGAAGATCGCCAACCCGGCCCAGTGGTTGTGCAGGAAGGCATTGAAGCAGGCCATGGGCTTGCGGTTGCGGGTTTGCCGGTACTCCCAGACGAAGCAGGCGGCGGCGACCAGCAGGCCGAGCTGGAAGCACAATCCAAGCTGGAATTTGCTGCCGGCCAGCAGCAGACACAGCAGGGCCAGGCCTTGCAGGCAGGCGATGATCAGGCGGTCGGCGTCACCGAACAGGATGGCGGTGGATTTGACCCCGATCTTCAGGTCGTCCTCGCGATCGGCCATGGCGTAATAGGTGTCGTAGGCCACCGTCCACAGCAGGTTGGCGATATACAGCAGCCAGGCTTCCGGCGGCACGCTGCCGGTCTCGGCACTAAAGGCCATGGGCATGCCCCAGGAAAATGCTGCGCCCAGCACCACCTGCGGGTAGAAGGTGTAGCGCTTCATAAACGGGTAGCAGGCCGCCAGCGCCACGCCGCCGAACGACAGCCAGACGGTGGTCGCGTTGGTGCACAGCACCAGGGCGAAACTGACAGCGCCACCAGCCCGGCAAACAACGCCAGGGCTTCCCGCGGCTTGACCTTGCCACTGGCCAGGGGGCGCGCCTGGGTGCGGCTGACATGGCCGTCGAAGTGGCGGTCGGCGTAGTCGTTGATCACACAACCGGCAGCGCGCATCAGGATCACGCCGCCGACAAAAATCAGCAGGTTGCTGGCGCTGGGCACGCCTTCGGCTGCCACCCACAACGCCCACAGGGTCGGCCACAGCAGCAGGTAGATGCCGATGGGTTTGTCCAGGCGCATCAGCTGGACGAAGTCCCAGGCGCGTGGGTGCAGGCGATTGAGTGAGTGCAGCAGGCGGGTGTACATCAGCGCGTCTCCGGGCAGGTTGGGCGCAGTATACGGGCTGTGAGGGCGCCGCACAGGTGCGCCTCAGGCGTCGATGTTGGCCGCCTGCCACAGGGCCGGGAGAAACACTTCCGCCACCAGCACGGCCAGAGCGCCGCGCTGGAAGCACGAGCGCCGTGCCCACAGTTGTTCGTTGCGTGCCGCGCTTGGCAGCCAGGGCGCCGGGTAGCGGCACACCTGGATGGTGCCGCGGGTAAACGCGCGGTCACTGAACAGCAATTCGCCGAGCGAGCGGCTGCCCAGCTCACCCAGGTTCAGGCCGGAGCCTTGCAGCGCGCTGCGGGCGGCCACGCTGCGGGCAAACACCCACGGTTGCTGATGGCCGCGCAAGTACACCTCACGCACCCAGCCCTGGCTGCCAGTGGGCACGCCCAGGGCCAGGCACTCGTCGTGGCGCAGGGGCTGCCAGCCTTCTTCCAGGGGCACCACGCTGAACTGCTGCTCGGCCAGGGCCGTCAGCCGTCGGGTCAACGAACCCTGATCGAACAGCCACTCGCTGAGCGCGGCAGCTGGGCCGGGATGCAGTTGGGCGGAGCTGAGCCAGCGCGGAGGCTGGGCGAGGGCGGCGTGCGGCACGGTAGCGGGCATTGGTGGCGGCTGGGCGGGCGAGCTTAACATGTTTGCCACAGGCCGCCGCCCCAGGGGGCTGGCGCCGTTGCATTTGCCTCTCAGTGCCGCGGCCACGGACCCTAGCCAAAGGTGGGGGCGCTCACTGGTACTTGCGTCGCGGCGCCGCACTCAGTACAAAGCGGCCTAGTCGAGTCGGAATATTGTCCGACAATCTTTCGTGTGATGAGGTTGCAGTAAATGAAGAAGTGGCAATGCGTGGTCTGTGGTCTGGTGTATGACGAATCCATGGGCTGGCCAGACGACGGCATCGCCCCCGGCACGCGCTGGGAAGACGTACCCTGCCGATTGGCTGTGCCCGGATTGCGGCGTCGGCAAGATGGACTTCGAGATGATCGAAATCGGTTGATGAGAGGCGGTGGAGCCAGCGCTCCACCACCCTGATTGACGTCGTCAGCGACGGCCTGCGGGCCGTCGTCTTGTATCTATACCCTGCACTACCCCCGAGGAGTTTGAGATGAGCCTACCTGTGGTGATCGTCGGTACCGGCCTGGCCGGCTACAACCTGGCCAAGGAGTTTCGCAAGCTGGACGCGCAGACCCCGCTGCTGCTGATTACCGCCGATGATGGGCGCTCTTACTCCAAACCGATGCTGTCCACCGGCTTCGGCAAGAACAAGGATGCCGACGGCCTGTGCATGGCCGAAGTCGGCGCCATGGCCGAGCAGCTGAATGCCGAGATCCGCACCCACACACGCATCAGCGGCATCGATGCTGGCCATCGTCAGTTGTGGATTGGCGAAGAGGCTGTGCCTTACCGCGACCTGATTCTGGCCCTGGGTGCCGAGGTGATTCGCGTGCCGGTGGCAGGCGATGCGCCTGAGGCGATTTTCCCGGTCAATGACCTGGAGGATTACGCCCGTTTCCGTGCCGCGGCTGCGGGCAAGCAGCGGGTGCTGGTGCTGGGCGCCGGCCTGATTGGCTGCGAGTTTGCCAACGACCTCAGCCTCGGCGGCTACAGCGTCGAGCTGGTGGCGCCTTGCGAGCAGGTGATGCCGGGTCTGTTGCCGGTGGCGGCCGCCGCGGCGGTGCAGGCTGGGCTGGAAAGCCTCGGCGCGCGCTTCCACCTGGGGCCGGTGTTGACCAGCCTGCAGCGCAGTGACAACGGCTTGCTGGCGCATCTGTCTGACGGCACGCAAGTGGCCTGCGACCTGGTGTTGTCCGCCGTTGGCCTGCGTCCGCGCACCGACCTGGCCGCGGCTGCGGGCCTGGCAGTCAACCGCGGGGTGGTGGTCGATCGGCAGTTGCAGACTTCCCACGCCAACATCTACGCCCTCGGCGACTGCGCTGAAGTCGATGGCCTCAACCTGCTCTACGTGATGCCGTTGATGGCCTGCGCTCGTGCGCTGGCGCAGACCCTGAATGGCACGCCGACGGCCGTCAGCTACGGGCCGATGCCGGTCACGGTGAAGACGCCGGTGTGCCCGCTGGTGGTGTCGCCACCGCCTCGTGGCGTGGTGGGTGAGTGGACGGTGGAAGGCAGTGGGGCGGACATCAAGGCGCTCTGTCATGACGCCCAGGGCGGCTTGCTGGGCTATGCCCTGACCGGTACGGCCGTGCAGGAAAAACTGGCCCTGAATCGGCTGTTACCTGCCCTTTTGGCGTAGATACCTTCTATTTTGTCGTATAAGTCATGTTTTTGCCTTGGCCTATTGTCCGACAAGACTGGCGCGGCCGCGGCCAGCGTGCCATTCTCGCCGGGTCTGCCGCAGTGCAGCCTAGAGCCGCCGCGGCGCCCGGGCGCTGTTCTGGAAGAGCAGCACGGACACAACAACAATAAACCGTCGACAAAGAGGCATTTATGCGCAAACCGGAACTCGCCGCCGCCATCGCCGAGAAGGCTGACCTGACCAAGGATCAAGCCAATCGGGTACTCAACGCCGTACTTGAAGAAATTACCGGTGCCCTGAACCGCAAGGACAGTGTCACCCTCGTTGGCTTCGGTACCTTTGTGCAGCGCCATCGCGGCGCCCGCACCGGGAAGAACCCGCAAACCGGCGCCCCGGTCACCATCAAGGCCAGCAACACCGTGGCCTTCAAGCCGGGCAAGTCGCTGAAAGACTCAGTCAACTGAGTCTCGCCGTTCGGGGCCTTGCGGCCCCGGACAGCCCAGCCAAAGGCTGGCTGTAGTTCCCCCCGCAAACCGCTACAATGCGCCGCCGTTTCATTCCCCCCCTTCGAGGCCGCGCGCATGAAGTTTCGCTTTCTCCTGTGGATGCTGGGCCGCCTGATGGCCAAAGCCAGCCGCACCAATCCTGAGTTCCAGCAACAACTGGCCGGCAAAGACCTGGTGTTCCAGTTGCACACCCTGGACGGCAAGATGGCCCGCCATTTCATCGTCAAAGACCAGCGCATCGTCAGCAAGCGTGGCGTTGCCAGCGCACCAGCCTTCGCTCTGGGCTTCAAGGATGCGACCTACGGTTTTGCCACCATGACCGCGAAGAACAAGCAGTTGGCCTTTATGCAGGGCATCCAGAACAAAGAGATCCAGATCCAGGGCAACCCGGCGCTGGTGATGTGGTTCCAGGGCCTGATGAAGTACCTGATGCCGAAGAAGAAATCCGCCGCCAAGAAAGCCGCCTGATTTTGCCGCGCCGCCGGCCTTGGCTGAGCGGTGCGTCACTGCGTCAGTAGGACGGCCAGCCGCGGTGCTGGTCGGCTCCCCCATCATTCGCTAGGCTGGGCAGAGTTCTTCAGGACATTGCCGCCATGCGTATCGCGTTACTTTTACCTTTGCTGTTGCTTACCAGCGTCGCTCACGCCGACGTTCCGGCGCCTGCTGCCTTTGCCAAGGTTTTCGAGCTGGCCGGCATTCGTCTGCTCTGCGAGCAGACCGCACCCTTGCTGCAGCGCGGTGTGCCGACCGCCCAGCAGGCACAACTGGGCCAGGTGTTTGCTGCCGAGCAGTTGTGCGGGGCATTGGCCAAACAGTTGGCGCCCACCTTCACCGCCGCCCAGTTAGGGCAGATTGAAACCTTGCTGGAAAGCCCGCTGGCCAAGCAGTTCACCGCCGCAGAACGTGCGGTGGGGGATGACGAAAAGGCCCTCAGCACCTATCGCGAACAACTCACCACCCGCCCGCCGCGTGCCGAGCGGCTGGCGCTGGTGCGGCGCCTGGACAGTGCCGCGCAGACCACCGCCATGGCTGCGCTGTTGCGTTACGAAGTGGGCAAGACCCAGGCCCTGCTGGCGCTCAAGGCGCGCGGCGAAAGCATCGATGAGGCCACCCTGGCCAGCAAAACCACGGCCCAGGCCGACGCGCTGCGCCAGTCCAGTGCCCAGGGGGTTGAAGCCTTTATGTTGTTTGCCTATCGGCAGACGCCCAGCGATCAGCTCGGTGAGTACGCCGCGCTGTACGAGCAGGCGCCGCTGAATCAGTTGCTCAAGGCCAGTGTGCAGGCGTTGCCAGCGGTGTTTGCCGAGCGCCGCGCGGCGCTCAAGTAAGTCGCTTGTGGCTGACGGCAGGACGGCCTGCCGTCGACCCAGGCGTCAGTGATGGGGATGGAACTGCGCGGCCAGTTCACGCAAGGCGGCTTCTGCTTCCAGCACCTTGTCCAGGGCTTCATCGGCCTTGGCGCGGGTCAGGCCCAGACGCTCCAATAGCGCTGGCGAAATCTCCACCTGCGGACCGGCGCCAATGCCCCGGCTGCGCAGCAGGCTGACGGCCAGGCACACCAGATTGGGATAAGGCGCATGGTCGCCGTCGTAATCCGGGTCGTGCTGGAAGCGCAGGGCGGTGGCCAGCTCCTCGGGCATATCCCAGAAACGCATCAGCCAGGCGCCGATCTGCTCACGGCTGATGCCCAGCAGGTACTGCTCGATGTGGCTGTGGCTGAGGTGCGGGTTGACCTCCAGATGCCGGCAGATCAGCGAGAAGTGCGGCGGGAACACGTGGGCCAGAACCAGATAACCGAAGTTGTGCAGCAAACCCGCCAAGTAGGTCAGGCCGGCTTCCGGGCGCTGGGCGCGCGGCATGGCACGGGTCAGGCCCTCGATCACCGCGGCGGTATAGATCGCCTGCTGCCAGTAAGGCGTGGCCTGTTGCGGATGATCCTTGGGCAGGCTCAGGGTTTTGCCCAGCGCCAGGCCCAGGGCCAGGTTGATCACCAGGTCGAAGCCGAGCACACGGACAATGGCGTCTTCCACCGAGCGAATCTTGCCCGGCGCAGCGTAGTAGGGCGACGCGGCCCAACTGACGACCTGAGCGGCCAGGGCTGGATCGGTCTCCACCACGCCGGTGATGTCATCGACAGTGGCGTCCGGATCGACCCGCAGCTTGATGATGCGCTGGGCGGTTTCTGGCAGGGGCGGGATTTCGATGGTTTCTTCCAGGCGCTGCTGGATGCGCCGGGCGGTAAAGGCCTGCACCGCCTGGGTGATTTCGGCGCGGTCGTCGTGGGGGCGATTAAGGTTGGGTTGGATCTGGCTCAGCGGCTCGCCAAAGCGCGCCGTGCTGGCCTTGGCCAACAAGCCCTTGAAGGCGTCGCTGGAGATCTCCAACAGCACGCCCGCCTGGCCGGACTCGATCAGCAGCAGCGGCTCTTGCAGCAGGCATTCGTCATACAGGCAGGGAGAGCTGGTCAGTGCTGGCAAGCCCGGCAGCAGGGCCAGCTGGTGCTTGCCCAGCATGCGTTGCAGGCGCTCCGGTTTGACCGCCACCAGTTTGCGCCCGGTCAGCTCGGCCAGGCGGCTGAGGTCCAGCAGTTGGCTCTGCGGGAACAGCGCCAGCAGGGCGCCCAGCTCATCCTCCAGCAGCACCGCTTGCACCCGTTGCGCGGGGTTCAGGCCCGTATGCTCCTGGCGCACCTGAAAGGGCACGGCCAGTTTTTGCAGCAATTGCACGATCATGGCGGGCGGCTGGGGAGTGGTGTCAGGGGCGAGGGCGACTTCGGTCATATTCAGGTCCGGCTAGGAGGCGTCTGCGCTGAGTATAACCAGCGAGTTGGGGCTTGGATGAATCATCGACAAGTTGGCTGCGGGACAAGTCACACTTGGCCGTATTGCTGGCCATGGCGTAACCAGCGCTGCAGCAGCGGGCTGACGTGTTGCGGCCACTCGGCCAGCAGGCGCAGCGCCGCGTCGCGCACCGCCGGCAGCAGGTCGGCATCACGCATCAGGTCGGCCACTTTGAACTGCAGCAGCCCGGTTTGGCGGGTGCCGAGCATCTCGCCGGGGCCGCGCAGTTCCAGGTCTTTTTCGGCGATGACAAAGCCGTCGGTGGTCTCGCGCATGATGCCCAGGCGCTGGCGCCCCAGCTGCGACAGCGGCGGGTGGTAGAGCAGCACGCAATGGCTGGCGGCGCTGCCGCGACCGACCCGGCCGCGCAGCTGATGCAGCTGGGCCAGGCCCAAGCGCTCGGGGTTTTCGATGATCATCAGGCTGGCGTTGGGCACGTCGACGCCGACTTCGATCACCGTGGTGGCCACCAGCAATTGCAGTTGGCCTTGCTTGAACTGGTCCATCACCGCGGCTTTCTCGGCCGGCTTCATGCGCCCGTGGATCAGGCCGACGTGCAGGCCACCGAGGGCCGCGGACAAATCCTCGAAGGTGGTTTCCGCCGCCTGACAGGTCAGCTCCTCGGACTCTTCGATCAGGGTGCAGACCCAATACGCCTGGCGGCCTTCATGGCAGGCCGAGCGCACCCGCTCGATCACCTCGAAGCGGCGGCTGTCGGCCACCAGCAGGGTGTTCACCGGGGTGCGGCCCGGCGGCAGCTCGTCGAGGATCGAGGTGTCGAGGTCGGCGTAGGCGCTCATCGCCAGGGTGCGCGGGATCGGTGTGGCGGTCATGATTAGCTGGTGCGGGCACAGGCGGCCGTCGACACCCTTCTTGCGCAGCGCCAGGCGCTGCTGCACGCCGAAGCGGTGTTGTTCGTCGATGATCACCAGGGCCAGCCGCTTGAACTGCACCTCGTCCTGAAACAGCGCGTGGGTGCCAACCACCATCGGTGCGCCGCCGGCGATCTGCTCCAGGGCGCTGGCGCGTGCCTTGCCCTTGAGCTTGCCGGCCAGCCAGGCGACCTCCAGGCCGAGCGGCGCCAGCCAGCGCTGGAAGGTGATGAAGTGCTGCTCGGCGAGAATCTCGGTGGGCGCCATCAGTGCCACTTGATAGCCAGCTTCCAGCGCTTGTAGCGCCGCGAGGGCGGCGACCACGGTCTTGCCGGCGCCTACATCGCCCTGGACCAGGCGCAGCATGGGTTCGTGCTGGCTGAGGTCGTAGGCGATCTCGGCGCCGACCCGCTGTTGGGCGCCGGTGGGGGCGAAGCCGAGGTTGGCCAGATACTGCGCCGGCAGCCGCTGTGCCTTGGGCAATGCCGGGGCGTGCTGGTTGCGCAGGCTGTCGCGCAGGCGCTGCATCGACAGCTGATGGGTCAGCAGTTCCTCGAAGGCCAGGCGGTGCTGGGCCCAATGGCGGCCTTCGGCCAGCTCGTCGAGGTCGGCATCCGGCGGCGGCCGATGCAGGTAGCGCAGAGCCTGGTCGAGAGGCGCCAGCTCATGCTCGCGGGCCAGCTCCGCCGGCAGCCAGTCCGGCAGGCTCTGGGGGCCGAGGCGCGCCAGCGTTTGCTCGCTCAGCTGGCGCAGGCGTTGCTGGGTCAGGCCTTCGGTGGTCGGGTAGATCGGCGTTAGGGTCTGTTCCACGGCGATCGGTTCGCCACCGCTGAGGGCGCGGTATTCCGGGTGGTAGATCTCCAGGCCGGAAGAGCCGGGGCGTACTTCGCCGTAGCAGCGCACCAGGGTGCCGCGTTTCAGCCCCTCTTTTTGCGCCTGGCTGAAGTGGTAGAAACGCAGCGACAGGGTGCCGCTGCCATCCTGTAGGCGCACCAGCAGGCTGCGGCGGCGGCCCATGACCACGTCGGCGCCCGCCACGGTGCCTTCCACCACGGCATCCTGGCCAGGGCGCAGGGCGCCGATGGGGACGATACGGGTGCGGTCTTGATAACGCAGGGGCAGGTGGAACAGGACGTCCTGCAGGGTTTCCAGGCCGACCTTGGCGAGTTTCTCGGCCAGGGCGGCGCCCACGCCCTTGAGCGCGGTAACGGACACCGTGGCCAGTTCGCTCACGGCGCGGCCTTAGGCGTCTTGCTGGGGCGCGCGGGCCACCGAACACAGGCGAATCGAATCGGCCAGCACGTCAATCGCCTTGGGCCGCGGGAAGCTGGCGCGCCAGGCAATCGCCACGGTGCGGAACGGCACCGGCGGGGTCAGCGGCCGCACCGCGATCACGCCCGGCGCGTAGTGGTGGCTGTCCACCGCCGACAGCGGCAGCACCGAGATGCCCAGGCCGGAGGCGACCATATGGCGGATGGTTTCCAGCGAGCTGGATTCCACCGTGGTGTGTTTGTTGATCTCGCCGCCCTTGCCCAGGGTCGGGCAGGCTTCCAGCACCTGATCGCGGAAGCAGTGGCCTTCGCCCAGCAGCAGCAGGCTCTTGTCGTTGAGCAGGGCGCTGTCGATGCTGGTTTTCGCTGTCCATGGGTGGTTGGCGGGCATCAGGACGGTGAAGGGCTCGTCGTAGAGCACCTTGGTCAGCACGTCGGCTTCCTGGAACGGCAGGGCGATGATGATTGCGTCCAGCTCGCCGTTGCGCAGTTTGTCGCGCAGCACGTGGGTGAAGTTCTCTTCGATATACAGCGGCATCTGCGGGGCGACCCGGTGCAACTGTGGAATCAGATGGGGGAACAGGTAGGGGCCGACGGTGTAGATGGCACCCACCCGCAGCGGTGCGGCCAGCTGGTTCTTGCCGACCTGGGCCAGCTCGCGGATGCCTTGGGCGGACTCCAGCACCTTCTGCGCCTGGGCGACAATGCCCTCGCCCACCGGGGTGGTGCGGACGGCGCTTTTGCTGCGCTCGAAGATCATCACGCCCAGCTCGTCTTCGAGCTTCTTGACCCCCACCGACAGGGTTGGCTGGCTGACGTGGCAGCGCTCGGCGGCGCGACCGAAATGCTGTTCCTGGGCCAGGGTGACGATGTAGCGCAGTTCGGTCAGGGTCATAGTCATAGTCCATTGAGATGCGGCCAAGCATAGCCGCTGTCTTCAATGGAACCAACCACCTTGAGCGTCGCCGCTCAACCGCGCTTGAGGTTGTAGATAAAGGGCGCGACGATTTCCAGTTGGCCGGCGGTGAGCAACTCGGCCGGCGGCTTGGGCACGGGCGAGGCGCGGCGGATCATGGCCAGGGTGGCGCGGTCCAGCGACGCGTTGCCGGAGCTTTTGGCCAGTTCAATGCTCAGCACCTTGCCGCCTGTGGTCCAGGTTAAAGCGCACCTGGCTGGTGCCTTCGATCCCGCGGCGGCGGGCGTCGTTGGGGTAGCGCTTGTAGCGCGCCAGGTGACCGAGCAGGCGGTTTTGCCAGGATTGCTTAACGGCCTGGCTGGCGGCGCTGCTGACGGTTGCCGCAGCGGGTGCTGCTGGAGCACTGGCGGGCGCTACCTGGGGCGTCGGGGTGGGTTTGGCTGGCGTAGGCGGTTGCGGTTTGACCGGGCTGATCACGGGCTTGGGTGGCGTCGGTCGGGCCTTGGGCTTGGGCTTCTCCAGAACCAGCTTGGGTTTTGGCGCCACCACGGGCGGTGGCAACGGCTCAGGCAATGGTTGCGCTGCCGGTGCGGGTGGCGGTGGGGTGACGACGGGCAGTGGCGCCAGCTCCACCAGCAGCGCGGCGGGCGGCGGTAGCTCCACGGCCAGGGCCGGGTTGCGCCAGTTCAGCGCCAGTACGCCGATGCCGATGTGCAGGCCGAGCACCAGCGCCAGGCTCAGGGTCCAGCGCGGCAGATGGTAGCGGGGCGCGTTCATCGTGGGGCCACCGTTTCAAGACCGACCAGGCCAATCTTCAGGTAGCCGGCGCCGCGCAATTCGTTCATCACGTCCATCAAGTCGGCGTATTCGACGTGCTTATCGGCGCGGAAGAAAATCGTGGTGTCTTTCTTCGCCTGGGTTTGCTGGTCCAGAGCCTGGGCCAGTTGCGTGCGTTCGATCGGCTGGTCGCCGAGAAACAGGCTGTGGTCTTCCTTCACCGTCAGGTACAGCGGCTTGTCCGGGCGCGGTTGCGGGGTGGCGCTGGCCGCTGGCAGGTCGACTTTGACGTCAACGGTGGCCAACGGCGCGGCCACCATAAAGATGATGAGCAGTACCAGCATCACGTCGATAAAGGGCGTGACGTTGATTTCGTGGTTTTCCTGAAGGTCGTCGTCACCTTCGCGTAGATGCAGGCCCATGGCGTTTTCTCAACCCACCTTGACCATGTGCGGCGGGTTCTTGGCCGGCGCCACGCGTTCGTTGCCCGGCAGGTCGAGGTCGCGGCTGACCAGCAGCAGCACCTGGGCCGAGGCGTCCGCCACCTGGGCCTTGTAGCCGGTGATTGAACGGGCGAAGACGTTGTAGATGACCACCGCTGGGATCGCCGCCACCAGGCCCAGGGCCGTGGCCAGCAGCGCTTCGGCGATGCCAGGGGCGACCACCGCGAGGTTGGTGGTCTGCGATTTGGCGATGCCGATAAAGCTGTTCATGATCCCCCAGACGGTGCCGAACAGGCCGACGAAGGGTGCTGTCGAGCCGATGGTGGCCAATACGCCGGTGCCCTTGCTCATCTGCCGGCCGCTGGCGGCCACCAGGCGTTCCAGACGGAAGCTGACGCGCTCTTTGATGCCGTCGTTGCCGCGGGCCTGGGCCGACAGCTCCAGCTCATGCTGGGCATCTTCGATCAGCAGCTGGCTTAGGCCGCCCTGGTGGGTGCGTTGAGCCTCGTTCAGCGAGCGGGCCTGTTTCAGGCTGCGCAGTTCGGCCTGCAGGCGGCGTTTAGCGGCAAGCAATTCAATGCCTTTGCTCAGCCAGATGGTCCAGGTGAGCACCGAGGCCAGGGCCAGGCCGATCATCACGCCACGGACGATCACGTCAGCGTTCTGGAACATGCCCCAGGGCGACATGTCGTGGCTGAGCAGGGCCTCGTCGAGTGGCGCTTCGGTGTTTGCCGTGGCGGTTTCATTCCCGGCCACAGCCGCCGGTAGGTCTGGGCTGCTGGTGGGCGCGGTGCTGCTAGCAACGGCAGTAGTGGCGGACGGCAGCGGTTGGTCGGCCATGCTCGGCGCAGCGAAGGTCAGGCCGGCCAGTGCGGTAGCGGCCAGCAGAGCGCGGACGAAGGACAAGGCGCGCATGGTAGAAGGCATCAGATTCATGGTGGCCGGTCCGAAATAGGAAGAGTGAGGCGCTGTCGCCGCAAGGGGCTGAGCCGTAAACGTCTGGCTATTATTGCAAATCATTATCACTTGATAAAGCCTCCCATGCTCATTTAGCGAATATGTCGCTGCTGCCGCGCCATCAGACTGCCGAGCACTCGGGCCGGGAGTCAGGTGGATAGCGCTTTGGTCATGCTCGTTCAGTCAGCGCGTTTATCAGCCGCGACGGGCGAGGCAGAGCGGATAACGGTCGTAAGCGCAGTGTGGCGCTCGGTGTGAACCCGCTATGCGGCTAAGCGCGCAGGGGGCTGATCAGCACGACAGGGCTGGGGAGGCGCGAGGGTTGGCGCTGGGCCAGGTGACGCGTGGCGCGAGCTGTCGCTCGGGCGAGTGGGCGCGCAAGTGCTCGTGGCCGCGGCGTAGCAGCCAACTGAGGCCTAGCAGCAGGCCAATGCTGAGGGTGATGCTGCTGCCCAACGCACAACTTGGGCTGCCGAGCAGGCCACTTTGGCTGTCGTCGGCGCTGTCCGTGGCTGCGCTGCCGTCGATGCTGCAGAACAGGCTGTCGAGGCCGCTGAGGTGCAGGCCGGCGCTCTGTGCATGGCCCAGGCTGCAGGCGAACGCGTTGAACAAGACGCAGGCATAGAGCGTCCAGGCCAGGAGCGAGCGGTGATGGCGGCGCAGATTCATGCAGAAACTTTAGCACGGCAAAAATGCTTCGGGGCTGGGCGATTTGTCGCAGTGCCGGTGCTGCAGGCCACGGCTGGCGTGTCTTTTCGCGCAGGCTGCAGAGGTCATTGTGGCGTAGTTGAGCATGCCTGCTTGGCGCTGCTGAGGCTGCGGAGTAGGCTGGCCCCCTTTATTTTCGGAGCCTGCCCATGACCTCTTCACCTTCGTTGCTGATTGCCGGTTGCGGCGATGTTGGTAGCCGTTTGGCGCTGCAGATGCTGGCGCAGAGCTGGACGGTGCACGGCATGCGCCGTGACACCAGTCGCTTGCCGGCCGGAGTACTGCCGGTGGCGGCGGACCTCCACGGTGATCAATGCCCGCCGGCCTGGCCAACGGGCGAGTTGGATTATCTGGTCTATTGCCTGGCCGCCAGCGAAGGCAGCGAAGCCGGCTATCGCGCGGCTTACGTCGATGGTCTGCGCCATGTATTGGGCTGGCTGGCGCAGCACGGGCAGCGGCCGCGGCGGGTGCTGTTTGTCTCCAGCACCAGTGTGTATGGCCAGGGCGGCGGCGAGTGGGTGGACGAAACCTCGGCGACCGAACCCACAGGTTATTCCGGGCGGATCATGCTGGAGGCCGAGCAGTTGCTGCTGGGCAGCGGCCTGCCGGCCAGCGTGGTGCGCCTCACGGGTATCTACGGGCCGGGCCGGCAATGGCTGCTCAATCAGGTACGCCAGGGCTACCGCGTGGTCAGCGAGCCGCCGCTGTATGGCAACCGCATTCATGCCGACGATGCCGCCGGGTTGCTGGCTTTTCTGCTGCTGGCGGATGGGCGTGGGGTGGCGTTGGATGCGTGCTATATCGGCGTCGACGATGCGCCGGCGCCGTTGCATGAGGTGGTGGCCTGGCTGCGTGAGACGCTGGCGGTTAGCGGCTGGTCCGCCGAGTCAACGGTGCGCCGCGCCGGCAGTAAGCGTTGCCGCAATGCCCGCGCCCGCGCCTTGGGCTGGGTGCCGCAATACCCCACGTATCGCGAAGGCTATGGCGCGCTGTTGGCGGCTGAGACGCCTTAACAGGCCGTTGAAAACTACCTACGTTGCCAATACGGCGTTGAAAACAGGCCGGGACGCGGCGTCTCAGAATGCTCATTTACAACACGTAAACTCCGCTGTTTTCGCCTATCTGATGCCTCCCACATGACCTGTACCGCAGCTGCAACTGCAGGTTCTGCAGCATGAACTTGGCCATCAGCCATACAGCGCCGGCATTCAGCAGCCACAAACCCACGCCACCGAGGATGATGCCCAAGGCGATTTCATAGGCCAGGCGGCGTTCGGTTTTGTGCTGTGCGCCGCGCGGGGTGCGTAGCGGGCGGAGGTCGTCTTCGTCGCGTTCGGCGCGCATGTTTTGGGTCCTGAAACGGGTACGGCAAGGCATTCAGCCCGTGACCTAGGCGCCGCTCGTTTTTCGTTGGCCGCTTAGTCGCGTTCCAGCAGCCAGCGCTGCGGGCCGGGATACAGGTCGGGCATTTCGTCCGGTTGCGCACGATTGAGGGCTTCGAAAATCTGCAATTGATCGTCGTCGCGGACGAAGATCCATTCGTTGCCTTCCTGGCCCAGTTGCAGCCACAGGCTGTCGTACTCACCGCTCATGGCCGCGCAGTCGCCGGCCAGGCACAGGGCAAAGCGCTCGGCGCCGGGTAGGCCGTCGAGCTTGCCGTCGGCATGGAAGATCACCAGGCCACCTTCACCGGGGCCGCTGCGAATCTTCCAGCTGCCGGCGAGAAAGGCCTCGTAGAGGCTGTATTCAAAGCTGCTGCCCGCCGGCGCTGCGGCATCGACCTTGACCTTGGGGCGGGCAAAGCGCTGCTCGGGCCAGGTGGCGCTGGCTTGCTGAATCAGCAGTTCACCTTGTGGCTTGAGCAGTTCGTGATTCTCGCCATAGAAGCTGACTTGCCAGAGGCCGTCGGCTTGCGGGCTGAGTTGGCCATCCGCCAGCTCGAAGCCGTTGCTGAAGGTCGCCTGCTGGCGAGCGCTGTTGAGGTCCCACTCCAGGTTCGGGCCATAGGCCAGCAGCGCCTCGCGCAGGTGCTGGCTGTCCACGGCAGCGTCGATGGCTGCCTGGTTGATCCAGATGCCGCTGGGATCTTTGGGTTGACTGGCGCAGCCGCCGAGCAGGCTCAGGCAGGTCAGCAGGCAGAGAAGGGAGCGCATGGGGATACCTCAAATAAAAAGGGGGGGCGCTCGTCATGAGGCCCCCCAACTGTCGCGCTTGGCTTATTCGATGACCAGGATGGCATCCATCTCAACGGCGGCGCCGCGTGGCAGGGCGGCGACGCCGATGGCGGCGCGGGCCGGGTAGGGCTGCTCGAAGTAGCGGCCCATCACCTCATTGACCTTGGCGAAGTGGCTGAGGTCGGTGAGGAAGATGTTTAGTTTGACGATGTCCTTGAACGAACCGCCGGCGGCTTCGGCTACCGCTTTGAGGTTTTCGAACACTTGCACGGTCTGGGCTTCGAAGCCTTCGACCAGTTCCATGGTTTTCGGGTCGAGGGGGATCTGCCCGGACATGTAAACGGTGTTGCCGGCCTTGATGGCTTGCGAGTAGGTGCCGATGGCGGCAGGGGCCTTGTCGCTGCTGATAACGGTCTTGCTCATAAAACGCTCCTGGTGAGGTTTTGGCCGGGCTTGGGCCCAGACTCGATGTTGATTGATTTGCGCGAATTGGACGCCGATGGTCGGGCGTCAGGCACGCATGCGGGTGATGCGCATCACCCCTTTGAGCGCGCGCAGTTTCTTGATCACGCGGGCCAGGTGGACGCGGTCGTGGACGCTGACCACCAGCTGCACGACGCTGACGCGACCGTCGCGCTCGTCCATGCTGATCTTCTCGATGTTGCCGTCGGCGGCGTTGACGCTACTGGCCAGCAGGGCAATCAGGCCGCGCTGGTGTTCCAGTTCGACGCGCAACTCGACGTTGAATTCGCCGCTGACATCCTTGGCCCAGGACAGTTGGATGCATTTTTCCGGGTTGTGGCGAACTTCGCTGATGTTCTTGCAGGTGTCCAGGTGCACGACCATGCCCTTGCCGGCCGACAGATGGCCGACAATCGGGTCGCCGGGAATCGGTGTGCAGCACTTGGCATAACTGAGCACCAGACCTTCGGTGCCGCGGATCGCCAGCGGTCCTTCGTGGCTGGGCAGCTGCTCGCCGCTGTCGGCCAACAGGCGGCGCGCCACCACATAGGCCATGCGGTTGCCCAGGCCGATGTCTTCCAGCAAGTCCTCGAAGACCTCCAGCTGATATTCCTTGATCGCTGCCTGGATTCGCTCCGTCGGGAGCTTGTCCAGGTGGCTGGCAAAGCTACTCAACACCTTGTTCAGCAGCCGTTCGCCGAGGTTGACCGACTCGGAGCGCCGTTGCTGCTTGAGGGCGTGGCGGATGTGTGTGCGGGCCTTGCCGGTGACCACGAAGTTCAGCCAGGCCGGATTCGGCCGCGCGCCGGGGGCGGTGACGATTTCCACCGTCGAGCCGCTTTGCAGCGGCTCCGACAGCGGCGCCAGGCGGCGGTTGATGCGGCAGGCGATGCAGCTGTTGCCAACGTCGGTGTGCACCGCGTAGGCGAAATCCACCGCCGTGGAGCCTTTCGGCAGCTCCATGATGCGGCCCTTGGGGGTGAAGACGTAGACCTCGTCGGGGAACAGGTCGATCTTCACGCTCTCGATGAATTCCAGCGAATTGCCGGCGCGCTGCTGCAGTTCGAGGATGCCCTTGACCCACTGGCGGGCGCGGGCGTGGCTGCCCTTGGGCTGGTCGTCTTCGGCGGATTTGTACAGCCAGTGGGCGGCAATGCCGTGGTTGGCCAACTCTTCCATCTCGCGGGTGCGGATCTGGATTTCAATCGGTACGCCGTGCATGCCGAACAAGGTGGTGTGCAGCGACTGGTAGCCGTTGGCCTTGGGGATCGCGATGTAATCCTTGAAGCGTCCCGGCAGGGGTTTGTACAGGTTGTGCACGGCGCCGAGTACGCGGTAGCAGGTGTCGACTTTATCGACCACGATGCGGAAGGCGTAGACGTCCATGATCTCGTTGAAGGCGCGGCGCTTGCCGCGCATCTTCTGGTAGATGCTGTACAGGTGCTTCTCACGGCCGTGCACTTCGCCCTGCATGTCCTCGCGGGTCAGGCAGTGGCTGATCGACTCTTCGATTTTATTGACGATTTCCTTGCGGTTGCCACGGGCGCGGCGCACGGCGCCACGGATACGCTCGGAGCGCATCGGGTACATGGCTTTGAAACCGAGGTCTTCGAACTCGATGCGCATGCTGTGCATGCCCAGCCGGTTGGCGATCGGTGCGTAGATCTCCAGGGTTTCCTTGGCGATTCGCCGGCTCTTCTCGTGGGGCATGGAGTCGAGGGTGCGCATGTTGTGCAGGCGGTCGGCCAGCTTGACCAGGATCACGCGGATATCGCGGGCCATGGCCATGGCCATTTTCTGGAAGTTTTCCGCTTGCGCTTCGGCCTTGGTTTCGAAGTTCATCTGGGTCAGTTTGCTGACCCCATCGACCAGTTCGGCGATGGTTTCGCCAAATTGCGCGGTGAGCGCTTCCTTGGCAATTCCGGTGTCTTCGATGACGTCATGCAGCATCGCGGCCATCAGGCTTTGATGATCCATGTGCATGTCGGCGAGGATGCTGGCGACCGCCAGCGGGTGTGTTACGTAGGCTTCGCCGCTGCGCCGGCGTTGGCCGTCGTGGGCTTGTTCGGCATAGAAGTAAGCGCGGCGGACCAGGTTGACCTGGTCACTGCCGAGATAGGTCGAAAGTCGTTCGGCGAGGTTGTCTATGCTCGGCAAGTGCAATGCTCCTGCCGTGCTCTGGGACTCTGTACCGTACGACGTCGACCCACCATGAACTTACAAGGCCTCGTTGGCCTCGTCCTCGAAGGTAGCAAACAGCGGTTCGTCTTCAACGATGTCGTCTTGAGCGATGACGTTGTAGTCCACCAGGCCGGCAGCGATTTCGCGCAGGGCTACTACGGTGGGCTTGTCGTTTTCCCAGGCTACCTTGGGCTCTTTGCCGCCGGTGGCCAGTTGACGGGAACGCTTGGTGGCCAGCATGACCAGCTCGAAGCGGTTAGCGACGTTCTCCAGGCAATCTTCAACGGTAACGCGGGCCATGGTGTTCCTCGTAGCAAATAGCGAGATAAAGCTGTGCCCAAATGGGCGAGCGGACTGGATAGTCTAAAAAATCACCCGCCTTAAGGGAAGCGTTGTTTGTGTCGGGGCCAGCCTTGGACGCACCGCCAGCCGCTCGAAAGCGGCTGCAGGCGGCGGCCTGGCTGGGCTGGCGTCAGGCCAGCAGTTGGCTGAGTAAATCCGCGTGGCGTTGCTGTTGCGGGTTCTGCAGCAGCTGATTGGCACGGAAAATGGCTTTCAGGTCGTCGAGGGCGACCTTGAAATCGTCGTTGATCACCAAGTAATCGTATTCGACGTAGTGGCTCATTTCGCTGACCGCTTCACGCATGCGCCCGTCGATGATCTCGTCGCTGTCCTGGCCGCGGTTGTCCAGACGCTGGCGCAGCGCTTCCTGGGTCGGCGGCAAAATGAAGATCGACTTGGCCTGCGGCATCAGGCGCCGCACCTGCTGGGCGCCTTGCCAGTCGATTTCCAGGATCAGGTCGTAACCTTCCTTGAGGGTCTGCTCCAGCCAGCGCTGCGAGGTGCCGTAGAGGTTGCCGAACACTTCGGCGTGTTCGAGAAACTCGTCGCGCTCAAGCATTTCGATAAAGGCTTCGCGGGCGACGAAGTGGTAGTTGACCCCGTCAACCTCGCCCGGACGCATGGCGCGGGTGGTGTGCGAGACCGATACGCGGATTTGTTCCTGGGCCTCGATCAGGGCTTTGACCAGGCTGGTCTTGCCGGCGCCGGAGGGGGCAGAAACGATATACAGGGTGCCGGTGGTGGCGTTGGTAGTCATCGCGGGCTCGTTTATTCGATGTTCTGGACTTGTTCGCGCATCTGCTCAATCAGCACTTTGAGGCTGACTGCGGCTTGGGTGCTGCGCGGATCGAAGGCTTTGGAGCCGAGGGTGTTGGCTTCGCGGTTGAGCTCCTGCATGAGGAAGTCCAGGCGCCGTCCGGCGGCACCGCCGGCCTTGAGCACGCGGCGCACTTCGCTGACGTGGGTGCTGAGGCGGTCCAGCTCTTCGGCCACGTCGCTCTTCTGCGCCAGCAACACCAACTCCTGCTCCAGACGTTGGGGGTCGAGTTCGGCTTGCATCTCGGTGCAGCGGTCGAGGATCTTCTGGCGCTGGGTGGCGAGCATCTGCGGCACCAGCTCGCGCAGGGTGGCGACCTCCACGCTCATGGCGTCGAGGCGCTCGTTGAGCAGTTTGGCCAGCTCGGCGCCTTCGCGACCACGGCCGTCTTTCAGCTCGCTCAGCGCTTGGTTGAACAGTTGCATGGCCTCGGCGTTTTGCGCCTGCGGGTCGCTGCCATCGGCCACCAGTACGCCGGGCCAGGCCAACACTTCGAGGGGGTTGAGGGGCGCGGGCTGCTTGATCAGGCTGGCGATGCTCTCGGCGGCGCTGATCAGCTGGGCGGCGCGTTCATGGTCGAGCTGCAGGGCTTTGCCGGCGGATTCTTCAGTGAAACGCAGGGTGCACTCCACCTTGCCGCGTGACAGGCCTTGGCGCAGGGCATCACGCACGCTGCCTTCGAGATCGCGGAAGGCTTCCGGCAGACGCAGTTGCGGCTCCAGGTAACGGTGGTTCACCGAGCGCAGTTCCCAGCTCAGGGTGCCGTGGGTGCCGGCCCGTTCCGTACGGGCGAAGGCGGTCATGCTGTGCACCATGGGCGTACCTCTGGGTGGTCATGTCGGTTGTCGAGGCGGGGGATTGTAGCGCAGTCGCCGAGGTCGCCCAATCGGTGATGTTTTGGCCAGGACCGGCGCTGGCACAATTGCGCGATGTCCCGGCGGGCGTCGGGGCCCTATAATGACGGGGAAAATTCAGTCCCGAACAGGTATTCCCCGATGAAGCGTCCCAGTGGCCGTGCTGCCGATCAGCTGCGCTCGATCCGTATCACCCGTAACTACACCAAACATGCCGAAGGTTCGGTGCTGGTGGAGTTTGGCGACACCAAAGTGATCTGTACGGTCAGTGTTGAATCCGGCGTCCCGCGCTTCCTTAAAGGCCAGGGCCAGGGCTGGTTGACCGCCGAGTACGGCATGTTGCCGCGCGCCACTGGCGACCGTAACCAGCGTGAAGCCAGTCGCGGCAAGCAGGGCGGCCGTACCCTGGAAATCCAGCGCCTGATCGGTCGTTCGCTGCGTGCTGCGCTGGACATGTCCAAACTCGGCGAGAACACCCTGTATATCGACTGCGATGTGATTCAGGCCGATGGCGGCACCCGTACCGCTTCGATTACCGGCGCCATGGTGGCCCTGGTGGATGCGCTGAAGTTGATGAAGAAACGTGGCGGCCTGAAGGCCGGCGACCCGCTCAAGCAAATGATTGCTGCGGTGTCGGTGGGCATGTACCAGGGCGAGCCGGTGTTGGACCTGGACTACCTGGAAGACTCGGCGGCGGAAACCGATCTGAACGTGGTGATGACTGCTGCTGGTGGTTTTATTGAGGTGCAGGGCACCGCCGAAGGCGCCCCATTCCAGCCGGCTGAGTTGAATGCCATGCTGGCGTTGGCGCAAAAGGGCATGCAGGAATTGTTTGAACTGCAGCAAGCTGCACTGGCCGACTAACCGAAGGAGACGCCGCGATGAGCGATAACCTGCTGCCCGCGCCCGACGCGCAAGCCCGGCAATGGGCCATGCTCTGTCATTACGCGGCGTTCTTCTGGGTGTTGGCGCCGTTGATCGGCAACGTCATTGGCCCGCTGGTCGTCTGGCAGTTGAAGAAGGATCTGCATCCGTTTGTCGATCAGCAGGGCAAGGAAGCGCTGAACTTTCAGATCACCTACAGCGTGGCCATGATGGTGTGCGGCTTGCTGGCTTGGGTACTGATCGGTTTTCCGCTGATGTTGCTGGTCGGTGTGGCGGCGCTGGTGCTGACCATCATTGCCGGGATCAAGGCCAATGCCGGGGAAGCTTATCGCTACCCACTGTGCTGGCGCCTGATCAAGTAGCGGCGACGTCCGCAGGCAATAAAAAACCGGCGCTGAGCCGGTTTTTTATTGCCTGCGCTTATTCAGCTCAGGGCCTCCAGTAGTTCGTCGCGGCCTTGGGGCGGGACCATGGCGATCAGCGTGTGGCCGGGATGCAGGATCATGGCGTCGGCCGGGTTGAAGATAAAGTCTGGGCCGGTGCGAATCGACAGAATCACACAGCTGGGGCAGCGCTGCTTGATCTCGCCGACGGTGCGTGGGCTGTGATGTTCGGCAATGGGCACCTCTTCTAGGCGCACCTTGTGTTCGGAGCGCAGCATTTCATCGAGGAAGGTCACCACGTGGGGGCGGATCATCGATGAGGCGATGCGCATGCCGCCGGTAAAGTCCGGCGAAATCACCGTGTCGGCCCCGGCCTTGCGCATTTTCTGCGCGTTGCGCAGTTCATGGCGGCGCGCTACGACGCGCACCTTGGGATTGAGCTGGCGGGCGGTGAGGATGATCATCAGGTTGCGGCTGTCATCGCCGGTGACGGCGAACACCCCGGCGGCATCGGCAATGTCGGCGGCCAGCAACAGGTCGTCATCGGTGGCGTCGCCGTGCAGGTGCAGCAGCTGAGGGAAGTGTTCGCGCTGGGCCTCGAACTGTTCTTCGTCGCTGTCGATGGCGACGAACTCGCGGCCGGTGGCCACCAGCTCATGGGCCACGTTGCGCCCGACTCGGCCGAAGCCGCAGAGAATGTAATGACCTTTGAGCTTCTTGATGGCTTTTTCCATGCGTCGTCTCCGCAGGCTGTAGTCAAAATCGCTTTCGAGGAAGAAGGTCGCCAGGCTGGTGAACAGAAAGGTCACGGTGCCGAAGCCGGTGAGGGCGATCAGTCCGGCGAACAGGCGCTCGCCGAGGTTATTGAGGGGGATGATCTCGCCATAACCAACCGTGGTGATGGTGATCAGGGTCATGTGCAGTGCGTCGGACCAGGTCGCCTGCTCGTCGGCCACGCTGTAGAAACCGAGGGTGCCGAACACGGCCATGAACAGCAGCAGGGCAATTGCCGCGTAGATCCGTTGCAGGATCCGCGGCAATTGAGTGTGGCGCATGGGCAGGCGATGCTTGGCGCGACGCCAACTGGGTAGGCCCATGATTATTCCTGCGGGTTAGACGCTAAGTGTCCAGTCGTAATCGACTACCAGCGGAGCGTGCTCGGAGAAGCGCGGCTGACGGGGCAGGCGGGCGCTGCGCACACAGCGACGCAGGCCTGGGGTCAGCAGGTGATAGTCGAAGCGATAGCCGAGGTTGAGCATTTCCGCCTGCTCGGTATCCGGCCACCAGCTGAACTGGTCGCCTTCGCGGCTGACTTCGCGCAGCGCATCGACGTAACCCATGCTGCCGACCACTTGATCCATCCAGGCGCGCTCGGGGGCGAGGAAGCCGGGTGATTGCTGGCAGTCGCGCCAGTTTTTCACGTCGAGCTTCTGGTGCGCGACAAACAGCGAGCTGCAGTAGATGTACTCGCGGCGCTTGCGCCGTTGTTTGTCCAGGTAATGGGCGAAGTCGTCCATGAACTTGAACTTCTGGTTCAGGCTCTCGTCGCCATGCTGCCCGGAAGGCAGCAGCACGCAGGCAATACTGACTTTGTCGAAATCGGCCTGCAGGTAACGCCCGTAGCGGTCGGCCATTTCAAAGCCCAGACCACTGATCACCGCCTTGGGTTGCAGCCGTGAATACAGCGCCACACCGCCTTGGTTAGGCACTTCGGCATCACAGGCATAGAGGAAGTAGCCGTCCAGTTGGAAGGCTGGGTCGTCCAGTTCAAAGGCAGAGGCGCGGGTGTCCTGCAGGCAGATGACGTCGGCATTCTGTGCCTGCAGCCAATTGAGCAAACCACGCTCGGCTGCGGCCTGAATGCCATTCACGTTCACACTGATGATCCGCATAAATGGCCCCTAAAAACACGTGCGTGTATGATACCCGAGCTCCTATTTATTAGCTAAACCCATCGTAAAATCAGTGCTATCCGGGACTTTCTTCATGCAAGCTTACCAGCGCGAGTTCATTCGTTTTGCCATCGAGCGCGGGGTTTTGCGCTTTGGTGCGTTCACCCTCAAGTCCGGGCGCACTAGCCCATACTTCTTCAATGCCGGGTTGTTCAACAGTGGTTTGGCGCTGGCCCAGCTGGGGCGTTTTTACGCGGCGGCGGTGGTTGAGAGCGGGATTGCCTTCGATGTGCTGTTTGGCCCCGCCTACAAAGGCATCCCGCTGGCGGCAGCGACGGCTGTGGCGTTGGCTGAGCAGCATGAGCTGGACCTGCCCTGGTGCTTCAACCGCAAGGAAGCCAAGACCCATGGCGAAGGCGGCAGCCTGGTGGGCGCCCCGCTGGAAGGTCGGGTGCTGATCGTTGACGATGTAATTACTGCCGGTACGGCGATCCGTGAGGTGATGCAGATTATCCAGGCCCAGGGTGCGCAGGCAGCCGGTGTGTTGATCGCTTTGAACCGTGAGGAGCGCGGCCAAGGCGAGCTGTCGGCGATTCAGGAAGTCGAGCGCGATTTCGCCATGCCGGTGGTGAGTATTGTGTCGCTGACCCAAGTACTGGAATATCTGGCCGATAACGCTGAACTCAAGCAGCATTTGCCGGCGGTACAAGCCTACCGCGAGCAGTACGGCATCCAGGCCTGATCCACCACAGGGTATTGTTCTTATGCTGAAACCGGGCGCCTTGCGACTCCCCTTGTTGTTGTCGGTCTTGCTACCCGCTCTGGCGGGCGCTGGCGAGCTGTACCGCTATGTCAACGACAAGGGCGTGACGGTGCTCGACCGCCAAGGCGTGCCGCCGGAATACATTGGCAAGGGCTACGATGTGCTGTCCGATCAGGGGCGGGTGGTGCGCGTGGTGCCGCCGGCGCCAACTGCGGAAGAGCGTCAGCGCCTGCAGGCGCAGCAAGCCCAGGCTACGTCGGATGCCCAGCTGTTGCGCCTGTATTCCAGCCTGGATGATGTCGATCGTGCCCGCGAGCGCAAGCTGACCGAGTTGGATGGTGCGGTGGGCGCGGCGCGCGGCAACTTACAGTCGCTGCGCACCCAGCAGGCCAACCTGCAAGGTCAGGCGGCCGAGCATGAGCGCGCCGGGCGTGCGGTGCCGGAAAGCCTGCTGGTGCAGATCAGCAACATCAAGAGTGAGCAGGAAAGCTTGCTCAAGGACATTGCGCGCTTCGAGGACACCCGCAAGCAAGCCGCTGCCGGATTTGTCGCGGACCGCGCGCGGCTGGCGCAGTTGTTAGGCCTCAAGCCCTAAACTGCGCCGTTGCACGGCCCTGAGTGACGAGGTTAGCGGGGTTTGCGGTTGCTGATCTTGGTGCCGACACCGGTGTCGGTGAAGATCTCCAGCAGCACGGCGTTAGGCACTCGGCCGTCGATGATGTGCGCGCTGTTCACGCCGCCTTGTACCGCCTCCAGGGCGCAGCGAATCTTCGGCAGCATGCCGCCGTAGATGGTGCCATCGGCAATCAACTCGTCCACTTGCTCGGTGCTCAAGCCGGTCAGCACTTCGCCCTGCTTGTTCATCAGGCCGGCGATGTTGGTCAGCAGCATCAGCTTCTCGGCTTTCAGCGCTTCCGCCACCTTACCTGCGACCAAGTCGGCGTTGATGTTGTAGGACTCACCGTTCTCGCCGACGCCGATCGGCGCGATTACCGGGATAAAGTTGCCCGACACCAGCATATTGATCAGCTCGACGTTAACGCCGATAACTTCGCCGACGTGGCCGATGTCGATGATTTCCGGCTGGGTCATTTCCGGGGTCTGGCGGCTGACGGTGAGCTTCTTGGCGCGAATCAGGCGTGCGTCCTTGCCGGTCAGGCCGATGGCGCTGCCGCCGTGGTGGTTGATCAGGTTGACGATGTCCTTGTTGACCTGGCCGCCGAGGACCATTTCCACCACGTCCATGGTCTGTGCGTCGGTCACGCGCATGCCGTCGATAAAGTGGCTCTCGATGCTCAGGCGCTTGAGCAGGTCGCCGATTTGCGGGCCGCCACCGTACCACCACCGGGTTGATGCCGACCGCCTTCATCAGCACGATGTCGCGGGCGAAGCCGGTTTTCAGCTCGTCGCTTTCCATGGCGTTGCCGCCGTACTTGATCACCAGGGTCTTGCCAACGAAACGACGAATATAGGGCAGTGCCTCGGACAGAACCTGGGCGACTTGGGTGGCAGCGTCACGGCTGAGGGTCATGCAAACACTCCAATGCGAACAGCGAATCCTGAAAAGGGTTGATCAAAACGGCAGATTGAGGTCCGGGGCGACGGTGTAGAGCTGGGCGCGGAAGACTTCCTGAATGCGCTTGAGCTCTTCGGTTGTCTCGGCCTCGAAGCGCAGCACCAGCACCGGCGTGGTGTTGGAGGCGCGGACCAGGCCCCAGCCCTTGGGGTAGTCGACGCGCACGCCGTCCAGGGTGGTGAGGTTGGCATCGCCCCAGTGGCCGTCGCGTTGCAGGGCGTTGATGATGTTGAACTTGCTCTCGTCGGTCACCTCGATGTTGATTTCCGGGGTGCAGATGTCGTTCGGGAAGGCCGAGAACACGTGTTCGGCGTCGCGCTTGTCCTGGCTGAGGATTTCCAGCAGGCGGGCGGCGGCGTAAATGCCGTCGTCGAAGCCGAACCAGCGCTCCTGGAAGAAAATGTGGCCGCTCATTTCGCCGGCCAGCAGGGCGCCGGTTTCCTTCATTTTCTTCTTGATCAGCGAGTGGCCGGTCTTCCACATCACCGGGCGGCCGCCGTAGCCGCTGATCAGCGGGGTCAGGCGGCGGGTGCATTTGACGTCGAAGATGATGTCGGCGCCGGGGTTGCGCGACACCACATCCTTGGCAAACAGCATCAGCAGGCGATCCGGGTAGATGATGGTGCCGGTGTTGGTGACCACGCCAACGCGGTCGCCATCGCCGTCGAAGGCCAGACCCAGGTCGGCGTTTTCGGCTTTGACCTTGGCAATCAGGTCGACCAGGTTCTCCGGCTTGCCCGGGTCCGGGTGGTGGTTGGGGAAGTTGCCGTCAACGTCACAGAACAGCGGAATCACGCTGCAACCCAGGGCCTCGATCAGGCGCGGGGCGATCACCCCGGCCACGCCGTTGCCGCAGTCGACCACCACGCGCATGGGCTTGGCCAGGGCGATGTCGTCGCGGATCTGATTGAAGTAGCGGTCGAGAATGTCGATCTGCTCGACGCTGCCAACGCCGCTGGCCAGGTCGTTGTTTTCGATGCGCTGGCGCAGGGCCTGGATCTGTTCGTTGGCCAGGGTGTCGCCGGCGATGACGATCTTGAAACCGTTGTAGTTCGGCGGGTTGTGGCTGCCGGTGAGCATCACCCCGGATTTGCCGGCCAGTACGTTGGCGGCGTAGTACAGCACAGGCGTTGGCACCATGCCGACGTCGGTGACCTGGCAGCCGCAGTCGAGCAGGCCTTGGATCAGTTGCTCGGCCAGTTGCGGGCCGGACAGGCGACCGTCGCGGGCCACGGCCACGTTGGCCTCGCCCTGGGCCAGGCTCTGGGAGCCAATGGCGCGACCGATCCAGTAGGCGGCAGTGGGGGTCAGGCTGTCGCCGACCACGCCGCGAATATCGTAGGCACGGAAGATGCTGGCAGGCAGTTGCGGGGCGCTTGGTTGCGTTTGTGGCATGGCGGGTGACTGTTCCAATCCGAGCAGGTCCTGATCCTCGTCGAGAATGTCGATGTCGAGAATGTCGGTGTCCTGAAACAAGGGGTCGGCAAAATTGGCCGGTGTAGGGGTAATGGTGGGTGCGGCGCTGTCGGTCGGAGCGGCGGCGGGGGCTGCGTCTTGTTTACGCCGCGACAGGTGGGCCAGCAGTTGGGCCAGGTTGTCCAGCGCTGGCAGGCTGAGGCTGAAGGCTTTGACCGTTTTGCCGCTAGTCAGCTCGCTGACCAGTTGCGCCAGCTGACGGGCGTCAGCCTGCAAGCGATGTTGCAGGCTGCTTTGGGTGAGGTACAGGCCGAGCAGAGCGCCAGCCAGTGCCAGCAAACCGGCTACCAGCAGCAGTTTCGGCGGGAAGATCAGCTGGTTTAGGGCCGGGCCGGCGGTGAAGCTCAGCTTCCAGTTAGGGCTGCCGCTGCTCAGGCTTTGGGGCGAGCTGTCGCTGTCGGCCTGGCCGCGTTGTTCAAGCACTTGTGCCGGGGCGTTGCCAAATTGCTGGAGCAACTGCAGTTGGCCGGTATCGGCTGCCATGCTCGGCAGTGCGCGCAGCAGGCGTTGCAGGTCGACCACTAGCAGCAGGGTGCCCTCGGGCGCCTCCATGTCACTGAGGCGCAGTGGTGCGGCGCTGTAGACCAGCCAGCGCAGGCCAACCTTGTAGGCTTCGGGCGCGGGGATTTGTCCGCTCTCGACCCGGCGCAGCATGTCGAGGGCGGCGAAGTTCATCGGCGCCGCGCGGTTGCTGTCCTGCACGGCCTGGCCGCGCATGACTTGGGCGTCGACGACGCCATCCCGTGTCGGCTGCGCTGGCCGAGCACCCGGGCCGGGAGCAGGTGGATAGCGCTTTGGTCCGCTCGTTCAGTCAGCGCGTTTATCAGCCGCGACGGGCGAGGCAGAGCGGATAACGGTCGTAAGCGCAGTGTGGCGCTCGGTGTGAACCCGCTATGCGGCTAAGCGCGCAGGGGGCTGATCAGCACGACAGGGCTGGGGAGGCGCGAGGGTTGGCGCTGGGCCAGGTGACGCGTGGCGCGAGCTGTCGCTCGGGCGAGTGGGCGCGGAAGTGCTCGTGACCGCGACGTAGCAGCCAACTGAGGCCGAGCAACAGGCCAATGCTGAGGGTAATGGTGCTACCCAACGCACAACTGGGGCTGCCGGGCAGGCCACTTTGGCTGTCGTCGGCGCTGTCCGTGGCTGCGCTGCCGTCGATGCTGCAGAACAGGCTGTCGAGGCCGCTGAGTTGCAGGCCGGCGCTCTGTGCATGGCCCAGGCTGCAGGCGAACGCGTTGAACAAGACGCAGGCATAGAGCGTCCAGGCCAGGAGCGAGCGGTGATGGCGGGGCAGATTCATGCTGGAACTTTAGCACGGCAAAAATGCTTCGGGGCTGGGCGATTTGTCGCAGTGCCGGTGCTGCAGGCCACCGCCGGCGTGTCTTTCCGCGCAGGCTGCAGAGGCCATCGCGGCGCAGTTGCGCATGCCTGCGTGGCGCTGCGGAGGCGGCGGAGTAGGCTGGCCCCTTTTGTCTGCGGAGCCTGCCCATGACCTCTTCTCCTTCGTTGCTGATTGCCGGTTGCGGCGATGTTGGCAGCCGTTTGGCGCTGCAGATGCTGGCGCAGGGCTGGACGGTGCACGGCATGCGCCGTGACACCAGTCGCTTGCCGGCCGGAGTACTGGCGGTGGCGGCGGACTTGCACGGCGATCAATGCCCGCCGTCCTGGCCAACGGGCGAGTTGGATTATCTGGTCTATTGCCTGGCCGCTAGCGAAGGCAGCGAGGCCGGCTATCGCGCGGCTTACGTCGATGGTCTGCGCCATGTATTGGGCTGGCTGGCGCAGCACGGGCAACGGCCGCGGCGGGTGCTGTTTGTTTCCAGCACCAGCGTGTATGGCCAGGGTGGCGGCGAGTGGGTGGACGAAACCTCGGCGACCGAACCCTCAGGTTATTCCGGGCGGATCATGCTGGAGGCCGAGCAGTTGCTGCTGGGCAGCGGCCTGCCGGCCAGTGTGGTGCGCCTGACGGGCATCTACGGGCCGGGGCGGCAATGGCTGCTCAATCAGGTACGCCAGGGCTACCGCGTGGTCAGCGAGCCGCCGCTGTATGGCAACCGCATTCATGCCGACGATGCCGCCGGCTTGCTGGCTTTTCTGCTGCTGGCGGATGGGCGTGGGGTGGCGTTGGATGCGTGCTATATCGGCGTCGACGATGCGCCGGCGCCGTTGCATGAGGTGGTGGCCTGGCTGCGCGAGACGCTGGCGGTTAGCGGCTGGTCCGCCGAGTCAACGGTGCGCCGCGCCGGCAGTAAGCGTTGCCGCAATGCCCGCGCCCGCGCCTTGGGCTGGGCGCCGCAATACCCCACGTATCGCGAAGGCTATGGCGCGCTGTTGGCGGCTGAGACGCCTTAACAGGCCGTTGAAACACCTACTTCCAATCGGCGTTAAAACAGGCCGGGACGCGGCGTCTCAGAATGCTCATTTACAACACGTAAACTCCGCTTCTTCGCCTGTTTTTGCCTTGTCTTGGCGGCCTCGCCAACATTTTCAACGACCTGTTAGCCCGGCAGCTGCAACTGCAGGTTCTGCAGCATGAACTTGGCCATCAGCCACACGGCGCCGGCATTCAGCAGCCACAAACCCACGCCACCGAGGATGATGCCCAAGGCGATTTCATAGGCCAGGCGGCGTTCGGTTTTGTGCTGTGGGCCGCGCGGGGTGCGTAGCGGGCGGAGGTCGTCTTCGTCGCGTTCGGCGCGCATGGGTGGTGTCCTGAAATTGTACGGCGAGGCAGTCGGCCCGTTACCTAGATGGCTGCTACAGGGTTAGTCGCGTTCCAGCAGCCAGCGTTGCGGGCCGGGATACAGGTCGGGCATTTCGTCCGGTTGCGCGCGGTTGAGGGCTTCGAAGATCTGCAGCTGATCGCCGTCGCGAACGAAGATCCACTCATTGCCTTCCTGGCCCAGTTGCAACCACAGGCTGTCGTACTCGCCACTCATGGCCGCGCAGTCACCAGCCAGGCACAGGGCGAAGCGTTCGGCGCCGGGCAGGCCGTCGAGCTTGCCGTCGGCATGAAAGATCACCAGGCCGCCTTCACCGGGGCCGCTGCGAATCTTCCAGCTGCCGGCGAGAAAGGCCTCGTAAAGGCTGTATTCAAAACTGCTGCCGGCCGGCGCCGCGGCATCGACCTTGACCTTGGGTCGGGCAAAGCGCTGCTCAGGCCAGGTGGCGCTGGCTTGCTGGATCAGCAGTGCGCCCTCGGGCTTGAGCACTTCGTGATGCTCGCCATAGAAGCTGACCTGCCAGAGGCCGTCTGCTTGCGCGCTCAGCTGCCCATCGGCGAGCTCGAAGCCGTTGCTGAAGGTCGCCTGTTGGCGGGCGCTGTTGAGGTTCCACTCCAGGTTCGGGCCGTAGGCCAGCAGCGCTTCGCGCAGGTGCTGGCTGTCCACGGCGGCGTCGATGGCTGCCTGGTTGATCCAGATGCCGCTGGGGTCTTTGGGTTTGCTGGCGCAGCCGCCGAGCAGGGTCAGGCACGCCAGCAGGCAGAGAAAGGAACGCATGGGGGATACCTCAAAATAAACAGGGGGCCTCGCTGCCGAGTGCCCCCTGAGCGTCGCGTGCAGGTGTTATTCGATGACCAGAATGGCATCCATCTCAACGGCTGCACCGCGTGGCAGGGCGGCAACGCCGATGGCGGCGCGGGCCGGGTACGGCTGTTCGAAGTAGCGGCCCATCACTTCATTGACCTTGGCGAAGTGGCTGAGGTCGGTGAGGAAGATGTTCAGCTTGACGATGTCCTTGAACGAACCGCCGGCGGCTTCGGCCACGGCCTTGAGGTTCTCGAACACCTGCACGGTTTGGGCTTCGAAGCCTTCGACCAGTTCCATGGTCTTGGGGTCGAGGGGGATCTGCCCGGACATGTATACGGTGTTGCCGGCCTTGATGGCTTGCGAGTAGGTGCCGATGGCGGCGGGGGCCTTGTCGCTGCTGATAACGGTCTTGCTCATGGAAAGCTCCTGGTGAGGTAGTTGGCTGGGCTTGAGCCCTGGCTCGGGTTCTTGGCTGTTAAGACGGTTGGACGCACCAGCAGTGGCGTCAGGCACGCATGCGGGTGATGCGCATCACCCCTTTGAGCGCGCGCAGTTTCTTGATCACGCGGGCCAGGTGGACGCGGTCGTGGACGCTGACCACCAGCTGCACGACGCTGACGCGACCGTCGCGCTCGTCCATGCTGATTTTCTCGATGTTGCCGTCGGCGGCGTTGACGCTGCTGGCCAGCAGGGCAATCAGGCCGCGCTGGTGTTCCAGTTCGACGCGCAGTTCGACGTTGAATTCGCCGCTGACATCCTTGGCCCAGGACAGCTGGATGCATTTCTCCGGGTTGTGGCGGATGTCGCTGATGTTCTTGCAGGTGTCCAGGTGCACGACCATGCCTTTGCCGGCCGACAGGTGGCCGACGATCGGGTCGCCGGGGATTGGCGTGCAGCACTTGGCGTAGTTGAGCACCAGGCCCTCGGTGCCGCGGATCGCCAGCGGCCCTTCATGGCTGGGCAGCTGCTCGCCATTTTCGGTGAGCAGACGGCGTGCGACCACGAAGGCCATGCGGTTGCCCAGGCCGATTTCTTCCAGCAGGTCCTCGCTCAATGCCATGTGGTATTCGTCGAGGACGGCCTGAATGCGCTCCACCGGCAGCGAGTCGAGGTGGGTGCCGAAGCTGGCCAGTACCTTGTTCAGCAGGCGCTCGCCGAGGCTGACCGACTCGGAGCGGCGCTGCAGCTTGAGCGCGTGGCGAATATGGGTGCGGGCTTTGCCGGTGACCACGAAATTCAGCCAGGCCGGGTTCGGCCGGGCGCCGGGGGCGGTGACGATTTCCACCGTCGAGCCGCTTTGCAGCGGCTCCGACAGCGGCGCCAGGCGGCGGTTGATGCGGCAGGCGATGCAGCTGTTGCCGACGTCGGTGTGCACCGCGTAGGCGAAATCCACCGCCGTGGAGCCCTTGGGCAGCTCCATGATCCGGCCCTTGGGGGTGAAGACGTAGACCTCGTCGGGGAACAGGTCGATCTTCACGCTCTCGATGAATTCCAGCGAATTGCCGGCGCGCTGCTGCAGTTCAAGGATGCCCTTGACCCACTGGCGGGCGCGCGCGTGGCTGCCCTTGGGCTGGTCGTCTTCGGCGGACTTGTACAGCCAGTGGGCAGCAATGCCGTGGTTGGCCAGCTCTTCCATCTCGCGGGTGCGGATCTGGATTTCAATCGGTACGCCGTGCATGCCGAACAAGGTGGTGTGCAGCGACTGGTAGCCGTTGGCCTTGGGGATCGCGATGTAGTCCTTGAAGCGCCCCGGCAGGGGTTTGTACAGGTTGTGCACGGCACCGAGCACGCGGTAGCAGGTGTCGACTTTGTCGACCACGATGCGGAAGGCGTAGACGTCCATGATCTCGTTGAAGGCCCGGCGCTTGCCGCGCATCTTCTGGTAGATGCTGTACAGGTGCTTCTCACGGCCGTGCACTTCGCCCTGCATGTCCTCGCGGGTCAGGCAGTGGCTGATCGACTCTTCGATCTTGTTGACGATTTCCTTGCGGTTGCCACGGGCGCGACGCACGGCGCCACGGATACGCTCGGAGCGCATCGGGTACATGGCTTTGAAGCCAAGGTCTTCGAACTCGATGCGCATGCTGTGCATGCCCAGCCGGTTGGCGATCGGCGCGTAGATCTCCAGGGTTTCCTTGGCGATCCGCCGGCTCTTCTCGTGGGGCATGGAGTCGAGGGTGCGCATGTTGTGCAGGCGGTCGGCCAGCTTGACCAGGATCACGCGGATATCGCGGGCCATGGCCATGGCCATTTTCTGGAAGTTTTCCGCTTGCGCTTCGGCTTTGGTTTCGAAGTTCATCTGGGTCAGTTTGCTGACCCCATCGACCAGTTCGGCGATGGTTTCGCCAAATTGCGCGGTGAGCGCTTCCTTGGCAATTCCGGTGTCTTCGATGACGTCATGCAGCATCGCGGCCATCAGGCTTTGATGATCCATGTGCATGTCGGCGAGGATGCTGGCGACCGCCAGCGGGTGTGTTACGTAGGCTTCGCCGCTGCGTCGGCGTTGGCCGTCGTGGGCTTGTTCGGCGTAGAAGTAAGCGCGGCGGACCAGGTTGACCTGGTCACTGCCGAGGTAGGTCGAAAGTCGTTCGGCGAGGTTGTCTATGCTCGGCAAGTGCAATGCTCCTGCCGTGCTCTGGGACTCTGTACCGTACGACGTCGACCCACCATGGACTTACAAGGCCTCGTTGGCCTCGTCCTCGAATGTGGCAAACAGCGGTTCGTCTTCAACGATGTCGTCTTGAGCGATGACGTCGTAGTCCACCAGGCCGGCAGCGATTTCGCGCAGGGCTACTACGGTGGGCTTGTCGTTTTCCCAGGCTACCTTGGGCTCTTTGCCGCCGGTGGCCAGTTGACGGGAACGCTTGGTGGCCAGCATGACCAGCTCGAAGCGGTTAGCGACGTTCTCCAGGCAATCTTCAACGGTAACGCGGGCCATGGTGTTCCTCGTAGCAAATAGCGAGATAAAGCTGTGCCCAAATGGGCGAGCGGACTGGATAGTCTAAAAAATCACCCGCCTTAAGGGAAGCGTTGTTTGTGTCGGGGCTGGCCGCGAGCGCGCTGCCAGCCGCCCGAAAGCGGCTGCAGGCAGCGGCCTGGCTGGTGCGGCGTCAGGCCAGCAGCTGGCTGAGTAAATCCGCGTGGCGTTGCTGTTGCGGGTTTTGCAGCAGCTGATTGGCACGAAAAATGGCTTTCAGGTCGTCGAGGGCGACCTTGAAATCGTCGTTGATCACCAGGTAATCGTATTCGACGTAGTGGCTCATTTCGCTGACCGCTTCACGCATGCGCCCGTCGATGATCTCGTCGCTGTCCTGGCCGCGGTTGTCCAGGCGCTGGCGCAGGGCCTCCTGGGTCGGCGGCAAAATGAAGATCGACTTGGCCTGCGGCATCAGGCGGCGCACCTGCTGGGCGCCCTGCCAGTCGATTTCCAGGATCAGGTCGTAACCTTCCTTGAGGGTCTGCTCCAGCCAGCGCTGCGAGGTGCCGTAGAGGTTGCCGAACACTTCGGCGTGTTCGAGAAACTCGTCGCGCTCAAGCATTTCGATAAAGGCTTCGCGGGCGACGAAGTGGTAGTTGACCCCGTCGACCTCGCCCGGACGCATGGCGCGGGTGGTGTGCGAGACCGATACGCGGATTTGTTCCTGGGCCTCGATCAGGGCTTTGACCAGGCTGGTCTTGCCGGCGCCGGAGGGGGCGGAAACGATATACAGGGTGCCGGTGGTGGCGTTGGTAGTCATCGCGGGGCTCGTTTCCCCATAGTTTTTACTCGATGTTCTGGACTTGTTCGCGCATCTGCTCGATCAACACCTTAAGGCTGACTGCGGCTTGGGTGCTGCGCGGGTCGAAGGCTTTGGAACCGAGGGTGTTGGCTTCGCGGTTGAGCTCCTGCATGAGGAAGTCCAGGCGACGCCCGGCGGCACCGCCGGCCTTGAGCACGCGGCGCACTTCACTGACGTGGGTGCTGAGGCGGTCCAGCTCTTCGGCCACGTCGCTCTTCTGCGCCAGCAACACCAGCTCCTGCTCCAGGCGTTGGGGGTCGAGTTCGGCTTTCATCTCGGTGAAGCGATCGAGGATCTTCTGCCGCTGGGTGGCGAGCATCTGCGGCACCAGCTCGCGCAAGGTGGCGACTTCCGTCGTCATGGCGTCGAGGCGCTCGTTGAGCAGTTTGGCCAGCTCGGCGCCTTCGCGGCCACGGCCGTTTTTCAGTTCATCCAGCGCCTGGTTGAACAGTTGCATGGCTTCGGCGTTTTGCGCCTGCGGGTCGGTGCCATCGGCCACCAGTACGCCGGGCCAGGCCAACACTTCGAGGGGATTGAGGGGCGCGGGCTGCTTGATCAGGCTGGCGATGCTCTCGGCGGCGCTGATCAGTTGGGCGGCGCGTTCGCGGTCCAGCTGCAGGGCCTTGCCGGTGGATTCTTCAGTGAAGCGCAGGGTGCATTCCACCTTGCCGCGCGACAAACCTTGGCGCAGGGCGTCGCGCACGCTGCCTTCGAGGTCGCGGAAGGCTTCCGGCAGGCGCAGCTGCGGCTCCAGGTAACGGTGGTTTACCGAGCGCAGTTCCCAGCTCAGGGTGCCGTGGGTGCCAGCCCGTTCAGTACGGGCGAAGGCGGTCATGCTGTGCACCATGGGCGTACCTCTGGGCGGTGATGTCGGTTGTCGAGGCGGTGGATTGTAGCGCAGTCGCCGGGGCCGCCCAATCGGTGATGTTCGGCGCAGTGCCGGCCGCCGGAGAATTCGGCGATGTCCCGGCAGGCGCCTGGGCCCTATAATGGCGGGGAAAATTCAGTCCCGAACAGGTATTCCCCGATGAAGCGTCCCAGTGGCCGTGCTGCCGATCAGCTGCGCTCGATCCGTATCACCCGTAACTACACCAAACATGCCGAAGGTTCGGTGCTGGTGGAGTTTGGCGACACCAAAGTGATCTGTACGGTCAGTGTTGAATCCGGCGTCCCGCGCTTCCTTAAAGGCCAGGGCCAGGGCTGGTTGACCGCCGAGTACGGCATGCTGCCGCGCGCCACGGGCGATCGTAACCAGCGTGAAGCCAGTCGCGGTAAGCAGGGTGGTCGTACCCTGGAAATCCAGCGCCTGATCGGTCGTTCGCTGCGTGCTGCATTGGACATGTCCAAGCTTGGCGAGAACACCCTGTACATCGACTGCGATGTGATTCAGGCCGATGGTGGCACCCGTACCGCTTCGATCACCGGCGCCATGGTGGCCCTGGTTGATGCGCTGAAGTTGATGAAGAAGCGTGGCGGCCTGAAGGCTGGCGATCCGCTCAAGCAGATGGTTGCTGCGGTGTCGGTGGGCATGTACCAGGGCGAGCCGGTGCTGGACCTCGACTACCCGGAAGATTCGGCTGCAGAAACCGATCTCAACGTGGTGATGACTGCCGCCGGTGGTTTTATCGAGGTGCAGGGCACCGCCGAAGGCGCGCCGTTCCAGCCTGCCGAGCTGAATGCCATGCTGGCGTTGGCGCAAAAGGGCATGCAGGAACTGTTTGAGCTGCAGCAAGCAGCCCTGGCCGATTAACCCACCGAGGACCCGCGGATGAACGATAACCTGCTCCCCACGCCCGATGCGCAAGCCCGGCAATGGGCCATGCTCTGTCATTACGCGGCGTTCTTCTGGGTGTTGGCGCCCTTGATCGGCAACGTCATCGGCCCGCTGGTTGTCTGGCAGTTGAAGAAGGATCTGCATCCGTTCGTCGACGAGCAGGGCAAGGAAGCGTTGAACTTTCAGATCACCTACAGCGTGGCCATGATGGTGTGTGGCTTGCTGGCCTGGGTGCTGATCGGCTTTCCGCTGATGCTGCTGGTGGGCGTGGCGGCGCTGGTGCTGACCATCATCGCCGGGATCAAGGCCAATGCCGGGGAAGCCTATCGCTACCCACTGTGCTGGCGCCTGATCAAGTAACGACGGCCTTTGCAGGCAATAAAAAACCGGCGCTGAGCCGGTTTTTTATTGCCTGCGCTTATTCAGCTCAGAGGCGTTCGCATCCCGGGTGGGTTCCGAGGGCCGCGGCGCGCCCCGAAGCCCCCCCCCCACCCAACCTCCTTCTATTCCTTAATTCCTGTTATTAAGTGTTGTGTCTCTTTTTTTTTCCCCTTTCTTTTTTCTCACCCGAGGGCGGCAAGCAGTTCGTCGCGGCCCTGGGGCGGAACCATGGCGATCAGCGTGTGGCCGGGATGCAGGATCATGGCGTCGGCCGGGTTGAAGATAAAGTCTGGGCCGGTGCGAATCGACAGGATCACGCAACTGGGGCAGCGCTGCTTGATCTCGCCGACGGTGCGCAGGCTGTGGTGCTCGGCAATCGGCACCTCCTCCAGGCGCACTTTGTGCTCGGAGCGCAGCATCTCATCGAGGAAGGTCACCACGTGGGGGCGGATCATCGAGCAGGCGATGCGCATGCCGCCGGTGAAGTCCGGCGAGATCACCGTGTCGGCCCCGGCTTTGCGCATTTTCTGTGCGTTGCGCAACTCATGGCAGCGCGCCACGACCCGCACCTTGGGATTGAGCTGGCGGGCGGTGAGGATGATCATCAGGTTGCGGCTGTCGTCGCCGGTGACGGCGAACACCCCGGCGGCATCGGCAATGTCGGCGGCCAGCAACAGGTCGTCATCGGTGGCGTCGCCGTGCAGGTGCAGCAGCTGGGGGAAATGTTCGCGCTGGGCCTCGAACTGTTCTTCGTCGCTGTCGATGGCGACGAACTCGCGGCCGGTGGCCACCAGCTCATGGGCCACGTTGCGCCCGACTCGGCCGAAGCCGCAGAGGATGTAATGGCCCTTGAGTTTCTTGATGGCCTTTTCCATGCGTCGTCTCCGCAGGCTGTAGTCGAAGTCGCTCTCGAGGAAGAACGTTGCCAGGCTGGTGAACAGAAAGGTCACGGTGCCGAAGCCGGTGAGGGCGATCAGTCCGGCGAACAGGCGTTCGCCGAGGTTGTTGAGGGGGATGATCTCACCATAACCGACGGTGGTGATGGTGATCAGGGTCATGTGCAGCGCGTCGGACCAGGTCGCCTGCTCGTCGGCCACGCTGTAGAAGCCGAGGGTGCCGAACACGGCCATGAACAGCAGCAAGGCAATTGCCGCATAGATGCGCTGCAGGATCCGCGGCAATTGGGTGTGGCGCATGGGCAGGTGGTGTTTGGCGCGGCGCCAACGGGGTATGCCCATGATTATCCCTGTCGCTTAAACGCTGAGGGTCCAGTCGTAATCGACCACCAGTGGCGCGTGCTCGGAGAAGCGTGGCTGGCGCGGCAGGCGGGCGCTGCGCACGCAGCGACGTAGGCCTGGGGTCAGCAGGTGATAGTCGAAGCGATAGCCGAGGTTGAGCATTTCCGCCTGTTCAGTGTCGGGCCACCAGCTGAACTGGTCGCCTTCGCGGCTGACTTCGCGCAGCGCATCGACGTAACCCATGCTGCCGACGACCTGATCCATCCAGGCGCGCTCGGGGGCGAGAAAACCAGGTGATTGCTGGCAGTCGCGCCAGTTCTTCACGTCAAGCTTCTGGTGCGCGACAAACAGCGAGCTGCAGTAGATGTACTCGCGACGCTTGCGCCGTTGTTTGTCGAGGTAATGGGCGAAGTCGTCCATGAACTTGAACTTCTGGTTCAGGCTCTCGTCGCCATGCTGTCCGGATGGCAGCAGCACGCAGGCAATACTGACTTTGTCGAAATCGGCCTGCAGGTAGCGCCCGTAGCGGTCGGCCATTTCAAAGCCCAGACCACTGATTACCGCCTTGGGTTGCAGCCGTGAATACAGCGCCACACCGCCTTGGTTAGGCACTTCGGCATCACAGGCATAGAGGAAGTAGCCGTCCAGTTGGAAGGCTGGGTCGTCCAGTTCAAAGGCAGAGGCGCGGGTGTCCTGCAGGCAGATGACGTCGGCATTCTGTGCCTGCAGCCAATTGAGCAAACCACGCTCGGCTGCGGCCTGAATGCCATTCACGTTCACACTGATGATCCGCATAAATGGCCCCTAAAAACACGTGCGTGTATGATACCCGAGCTCCTATTTATTAGCTAAACCCATCGTAAAATCAGTGCTATCCGGGATTTTCTTCATGCAGGCTTACCAGCGCGAGTTCATTCGTTTTGCCATCGAGCGTGGAGTCTTGCGCTTTGGTTCATTCACCCTCAAGTCCGGGCGTACCAGTCCGTATTTCTTCAATGCCGGGTTGTTCAACAGTGGTTTGGCGCTGGCCCAGTTGGGGCGTTTTTATGCCGCCGCGGTGGTTGAGAGCGGCATTGCTTTCGATGTGCTGTTTGGCCCAGCCTACAAAGGCATCCCGTTGGCGGCCGCGACGGCTGTGGCGTTGGCCGAGCAGCATGAGCTGGACCTGCCCTGGTGCTTCAACCGCAAGGAAGCCAAGACCCATGGCGAAGGCGGTAGCCTGGTGGGCGCCCCGCTCGAAGGTCGCGTGCTGATCGTTGACGATGTGATCACTGCTGGCACGGCGATCCGCGAAGTGATGCAGATCATCCAGGCCCAGGGCGCGCAGGCAGCCGGTGTGTTGATCGCGTTGAACCGTGAGGAGCGTGGCCAGGGCGAGCTGTCTGCCATCCAGGAAGTCGAGCGCGATTTCGCCATGCCGGTGGTGAGTATTGTGTCGTTGACCCAAGTACTGGAATATCTGGCCGATAACGCTGAACTCAAGCAGCATCTGCCGGCGGTACAAGCCTACCGCGACCAGTACGGCATTCAGGCCTGATCCACCACAGGGTAATGTTCTTATGCTGAAACCGGGCGCCTTGCGACTCCCTTTGTTGTTGTCGGTCTTGCTACCCGCCCTGGCGGGCGCCGGCGAGCTGTACCGCTACGTCAACGACAAAGGCGTGATTGTGCTCGACCGCCAAGGCGTACCGCCGGAGTACATTGGCAAGGGCTACGACGTGCTGTCCGACCAGGGTCGCGTGGTGCGTGTGGTGCCGCCGGCGCCAACCGCCGCAGAACGTCAGCGCCTGCAGGAAGAAAAGGCTCAGGCCACCTCGGATGCCCAGTTGTTGCGCCTGTATTCCAGCCTGGATGATGTGGATCGTGCTCGCGAGCGCAAACTGACCGAGCTGGACGGTGCGGTGGGCGCGGCGCGCGGCAACTTGCAGTCGCTGCGCACTCAGCAGGCCAACCTGCAAGGCCAGGCGGCCGAGCAGGAGCGCGCCGGCCGCGTAGTGCCGGAAAGCTTGCTGGTGCAGATCAGCAACATCAAGGGTGAGCAGGAAAGCTTGCTCAAGGACATCGAGCGTTTCAAAGAAACCCGCAAGCAAGCCGCTGCCGGGTTTGTCGCGGACCGGGCACGGCTGGCGCAGTTGTTGGGCATCAAGCCCTAAACTGCGCCGCTGTGCTGCCCGCTGTGGCGTGCTAGCGGGCTTTGCGGTTACTGATCTTGGTGCCCACGCCGGTGTCGGTGAAAATCTCCAGCAGCACGGCGTTAGGCACTCGGCCGTCGATGATGTGCGCGCTGTTCACCCCACCTTGCACCGCCTCTAGGGCGCAGCGAATCTTCGGCAGCATGCCGCCGTAGATGGTGCCGTCGGCAATCAACTCGTCCACTTGCTCGGTGCTCAAGCCGGTCAGTACTTCGCCCTGCTTGTTCATCAGGCCGGCGATGTTGGTCAGCAGCATCAGCTTCTCGGCTTTCAGCGCTTCCGCCACCTTGCCGGCTACCAGATCGGCGTTGATGTTGTAGGACTCACCGTTCTCGCCGACGCCAATAGGTGCGATCACCGGGATGAAGTTACCTGACACCAGCATGTTGATCAGCTCGACGTTGACGCCGATGACCTCGCCGACGTGGCCGATATCGATGATCTCTGGCTGAGTCATTTCCGGGGTCTGGCGGCTGACGGTGAGCTTCTTGGCGCGGATCAGGCGTGCGTCTTTGCCGGTCAGGCCGATGGCGCTGCCGCCGTGGTGGTTGATCAGGTTGACGATGTCTTTGTTGACCTGGCCGCCGAGGACCATTTCCACCACGTCCATGGTCTGCGCATCGGTCACGCGCATGCCGTCGATAAAGTGGCTTTCGATGCTCAGGCGCTTGAGCAGGTCGCCGATTTGCGGGCCGCCACCGTGCACCACCACCGGGTTGATGCCAACCGCCTTCATCAGCACGATGTCGCGGGCAAAGCCGGTTTTCAGCTCGTCGCTCTCCATGGCGTTGCCGCCGTATTTGATCACCAGGGTCTTGCCGACGAAGCGACGAATATAGGGCAGCGCCTCGGACAGAACCTGGGCGACTTGGGTGGCAGCGTCACGGCTGAGGGTCATGCAAACACTCCAATACGAAAAGCGAATCCTGAAACGGGTTGATCAAAACGGCAGATTGAGGTCCGGGGCGACGGTGTACAGCTGCGCGCGGAAGACTTCCTGAATGCGCTTGAGCTCTTCGGTCGTCTCGGCCTCAAAGCGCAGTACCAGCACCGGCGTGGTGTTGGACGCGCGCACCAGGCCCCAGCCCTTGGGGTAGTCGACGCGCACGCCGTCCAGGGTGGTGAGGTTGGCATCGCCCCAGTGGCCGTCGCGTTGCAGGGCGTTGATGATGCTGAACTTGCTCTCGTCGGTCACCTCGATGTTGATTTCCGGGGTGCAGATGTCGTTCGGGAAGGCCGAGAACACGTGTTCGGCGTCGCGCTTGTCCTGGCTGAGGATTTCCAGCAGGCGGGCGGCGGCGTAAATGCCGTCGTCAAAGCCGAACCAGCGCTCCTTGAAGAAGATGTGGCCGCTCATTTCGCCGGCCAGCAGGGCGCCGGTTTCCTTCATTTTCTTTTTGATCAGCGAATGGCCGGTCTTCCACATCACTGGGCGGCCACCGTAACCGCTGATCAGCGGGGTCAGGCGGCGGGTGCATTTGACGTCGAAGATGATGTCGGCGCCGGGGTTGCGCGACACCACGTCCTTGGCGAAGAGCATCAGCAAGCGGTCGGGGTAGACGATGGTGCCGGTGTTGGTAACCACGCCGACGCGGTCGCCATCGCCGTCGAAGGCCAGGCCCAGGTCAGCGTTTTCAGCTTTGACCTTGGCGATCAGGTCCACCAGGTTTTCCGGCTTGCCTGGGTCCGGGTGGTGGTTGGGGAAGTTGCCGTCGACGTCACAGAACAACGGGATCACGCTGCAGCCCAGGGCTTCGATCAGGCGTGGAGCGATCACCCCGGCCACGCCGTTGCCGCAGTCGACCACCACGCGCATGGGCTTGGCCAGGGCGATGTCGTCACGGATCTGGTTGAAGTAGCGATCAAGAATGTCGATCTGCTCGACGCTGCCAACACCGCTGGCCAGGTCGTTGGTTTCGATGCGCTGGCGCAATGCCTGGATCTGTTCGTTGGCCAGGGTGTCGCCGGCGATAACGATTTTGAAACCGTTGTAGTTTGGTGGGTTGTGGCTGCCGGTGAGCATCACGCCCGATTTGCCGGCCAGCACATTGGCGGCGAAATACAGCACGGGGGTTGGCACCATGCCGACGTCGGTGACCTGGCAGCCGCAGTCGAGCAGGCCCTGGATCAGTTGCTCGGCCAGTTGCGGGCCGGACAGGCGACCGTCGCGTGCCACGGCTACGTTGGCCTCGCCCTGGGCCAGGCTCTGTGAACCAATGGCGCGACCGATCCAGTAAGCGGCGGTAGGAGTGAGGCTGTCGCCGACCACGCCGCGAATATCGTAGGCGCGGAAGATGCTGGCGGGCAGGTTCGGGGCGGTGTGCTGAATTTGCGTCATGGCGGGGGGCTGTTCCAATCCGAGCAGGTCCTGATCCTCATCGAGAATGTCGATGTCGAGGATGTCGGTGTCCTGAAACAAGGGGTCGGCAAATGTTGCCGGTTGTGGGGTGCTGCTTGTGGGCGTGGCGCTGCGCACGGGCTCGGCGGGCGCGGCTTCTTGTTTGCGCCGCGACAGGTGCGCCAGCAGTTGAGCCAGGTTGTCCAGCGCCGGCAGGCTGAGGCTGAACGACTTGACGGCTTTGCCGCTGGTCAACTCACTGACCAGTTGGGCCAGCTGGCGGGCGTCGGCATGCAGGCGATGTTGCAGGCTGCTTTGGGTTAGATACAGGCCAACCAAGGCGCCAACCAGGGCCAGCAAGCCGGCAACCAGCAGCAACTCCGGCGGGAAGATCAGCTGGTTGAGGGCGGGGCCAGGAGTAAAGCTCAGCTTCCAGTTGGGGCTGCCGCTGCTCAGGCTCTGGGGCGCGCTGCCGCTGTCGGCCTGGCCGCGTTGCTCAAGCACCTGTGCCGGGGCGTTGCCAAATTGCTGGAGCAATTGCAGTTGGCCGGTATCGGCTGCCATGGTCGGCAGCGCGCGCAGCAGGCGTTGCAGGTCGACCACCAGCAGCAGAGTGCCCTCGGGGGTCTCCTGCTCGCTGAGGCGCAGTGGTGCGGCGCTGTAGACCAGCCAGCGCTGGCCGACCTTGTAGGCTTCAGGTGCAGGGATTTGTCCGCTCTCGACCCGGCGCAGCATGTCGAGGGCGGCGAAGTTCATCGGCGCCGCGCGGTTGCTGTCTTGCACCGCTTGGCCGCGGGCATTGAGCTGCGCGTCGACGACACCATCCCAGTAGGCGAGGTTGCGTTCGGCGCTGCGGATCAGTGCCGGGTCCTGGCTTTGCACGGCGCTCAGCAATTGCGGGTTGCGTGCCGCCGCCTGGGTGTCGGCGCTCAATTGTTTGATCGCTTGCTGCAGGGCGGCGGCCTGGCTGCCGCCCCAGGCATCGCGCAGTTCGCTCTGTTGCTGAGTCTGGGCGGTATAGAACAAGGCAAACCAGAGCATTGCCGCGCCGCCCAGCAGCCCCAGGACACTGGCGATGGCGCCGGGGATCAGGCTGCGGAAGTCGGGGCCGCGACGGCGGGTGTCAGCCGGCGGTTGGGCCGGGCTGGGGTCGATGGTGTCCTTGGCGCTGCGTTTGAACAGTTTCACAGTGCGATTCCCCGGCGATTCATCCTGAAAGTGAAAGGGCTCAGTGGCTGCCTGAGTGGCCGAAACCACCGCTGCCGCGTTGGCTTTCGTCGAACTCGCTGACCAGCTCGAAGTGCGCTTGCACCACGGGCACCAGTACCAGTTGTGCCAGGCGTTCGCCGACAGCGATGTTGAACGCGCTGCTGCCACGGTTCCAGCAGGACACCATCAGCTCGCCCTGGTAGTCGGAGTCGATCAGGCCAACCAGGTTGCCCAGCACGATGCCGTGCTTATGGCCCAGGCCGGAGCGCGGCAGGATCAAGGCGGCCAGGCCTGGGTCGGCGATGTAAATCGACAGGCCGGTGGGAATCAGCACGGTTTGCCCCGGCTCCAGCAGCAGGTCTTGCTGCAGCATGGCGCGCAGGTCGAGGCCGGCGGAGCCCGGTGTGGCGTACTGCGGCAGCGGGAATTGGTTGCCGATGCGTGGGTCGAGGATTTTGGCTTGCAGTGAGTGCATGGTGGCTCAGTTCTTCACGTCTGTGGGGGCGGGCAGGCGGTCGGCGATAAACGCCACCAGCTGGCGGGCAATCTTGCCTTTGCTGGTCTGGGCAAAGCGGGTTTCCAGCAGCTGACGGTCGATCACGCTGCAGGCGTTGTCTTCACTATTGAAGCCAATGTTGGGGTTGGCCACATCGTTGGCGACAATCAGGTCGAGGTTCTTGTCTTTGAGCTTGCGCGCGGCGTAGTCCAGCAGCTTCTCGGTTTCGGCGGCAAAGCCGACGCTGAACGGCCGGTCAGGGCGGCCGGCGAGGGTGGCGAGGATGTCCGGGTTGCGCACCAGTTGCAGGAGCAGGCCGTCGCCGCTGGTGGGGTCTTTTTTCATCTTCTGCTCGGCCACCACTTCCGGGCGGTAATCGGCGACGGCGGCCGCGGCGATCAGCAGGTCGCAGGGCATCGCCGCTTCGCAGGCGGCGAGCATGTCGCGGGCGCTGGTGACGTTGACCCGGTTGACCCGGTCCGGCGTTGGCAGGTGCACCGGGCCGGTGATCAGGGTGACCTGGGCGCCGGCTTCAGCGGCAGCTTCGGCCAGGGCAAAGCCCATTTTGCCGGAGCTGTGGTTGGTGATGTAGCGCACCGGATCGATGTTTTCCTGGGTCGGTCCGGCGGTAATCAGCACATGCCGGCCACTCAGGCTGCGCCGCTGGAAGCAGTCGGCAGCGCGCTGGGCCAGCTCGTCGGCCTCCAGCATGCGGCCCAGGCCGATGTCGCCGCAGGCCTGGCTGCCGGCGCCGGGGCCGAACAGGTGAAAGCCGCGCTGTTGCAGGGTGGCGGCATTGGCCTGGGTCGCCGGGTCGCGCCACATGGCCTGGTTCATCGCCGGGGCCAGGGCTACGGGGGCGTCGGTGGCCAGCACCAGGGTGCTCAACAGGTCATTGGCCAGGCCTTGGGCCAGGCGCGCCATCAGGTCGGCGGTGGCGGGGGCAATCAGCACCAGATCGGCCCAGCGCGCCAGCTCGATATGGCCCATGGCGGCCTCGGCGCTGGGGTCGAGCAGTTCGGTGTGCACGGGGTTGCCGGACAGTGCCTGCAGCGTCAGCGGGGTGATGAACTCCTGGCCGCCGGCGGTCATCACCACCTGCACCTCGGCGCCTTGATCGCGCAGCCGGCGAATCAGTTCGGCGCTCTTGTACGCCGCAATGCCGCCACCAACGCCGAGGACGATGCGTTTCCGATACAGCCGCTGCATAGGTCTGCCTTGTAACCAGATGGAGTGGTGCCGCAGCGCGTTTTCCCGGCAGGCTGCCAGGCTCAGCGCCGCGCAAAAGTTGGGCTACGATATCACAGCGCCTGCACGGGAACAGCGGGCCGACTCGACAGGGAGGTGCTATGAGTATTCGCGATTGGCCCGCGGCCGAGCGCCCGCGGGAGAAGCTGTTGCAGCTGGGCGCGGCGGCCTTGAGTGATGCCGAACTGCTGGCGATTTTCCTGCGCACCGGGGTGGCGGGGCAGAGTGCCGTGGACCTGGCGCGCTTTCTGCTCGCGGACTTTGGCAGCCTGCGTGCGCTGTTGGAGGCCGATCTCACCTCGTTTAGTCAGCGCCTGGGGCTGGGGCCGGCCAAGTTTGCCCAGTTGCAGGCGGTGCTGGAGATGGCTCGCCGGCACCTGGCCGAGCGCCTGCGCCGGGATTCGGCCCTGGAAAGCCCGCAGGCCGTGCGTGACTACCTCAAGGCGCGTTTGCGCCACGAACCCCATGAAGTCTTCGCCTGCCTGTTTCTTGATGCCAAGCACCGGGTGCTGGCGTTCGAGGTGCTGTTTCACGGCAGCATTGATGGCGCCAGCGTTTACCCGCGGCAGGTGGTCAAGCGTGCCCTGGCGCATAACGCCGCTGCGTTGATCCTGACCCACAACCATCCGTCCGGGGTGGCCGAGCCGAGTCAGGCCGATCGGGTGCTGACCCGGCGCCTGAAAGAGGCTCTGGAGCTGGTGGATGTGCGCGTGCTGGATCACTTTATCGTCGGCGATGGCGAGCCGCTGTCCATGGCCGAGTACGGCTGGCTGTAAGCGTGCGACGAATGGTCGGGGCCTGGTTACGCCCCGTGCCGCATGGGGATAGGCGCTTTGACGGCGGCAGCGGTGCACTAGAAAGCGCCACTGTTCTTGCTGCAAGGGGGTGTTTCTGATATAAAGGCGCGCTCTTTTCTAGGGGCCCGGTTCCTCCGCTTTATAGGCGTGGCCGGTAAGACCCTGAAAAAACGTGGCGCCGAGCGCCAAATGACTTTGAGTTTAAGCGGCCAACCCATGCCGGGTTGGGCATGTGGTTTTAGAGGGCTGATGTATGTCGAGAGTCTGTCAAGTTACCGGTAAGGGTCCGGTAACCGGGAATAACATTTCCCACGCAAACAACAAAACCCGTCGTCGTTTCCTGCCGAACCTGCAGCATCACCGCTTCTGGGTCGAGTCTGAGAACCGTTTCGTGCGTCTGCGCGTTTCTGCCAAAGGCATGCGTTGCATCGACAAGCGCGGTATTGATGTAGTGCTGTCCGAGCTGCGTGCTCGTGGCGAAAAGGTTTAAGGAGCTAAATCATGCGTGAATTGATCCGTTTGATCTCGAGTGCCGGTACTGGTCACTTCTACACTACCGACAAAAACAAGCGCACGACTCCGGACAAAATCGAAATCAAAAAATTCGATCCGGTTGTTCGTAAGCATGTGATGTACAAGGAAGGCAAGATCAAGTAATTGATCCCGCCTTGCTGAAAGAGCCCGCCTATATGGCGGGCTTTTTCTTGCCTGGAATTTGCTCGTGCGCGGCCGTCGCAGGTTGCTGCGGGCATAAAAAAGCCCGCAGTGTGTGCGGGCAAAGGGTGACGCATGGAGATTCGATAAATCAGGCGTTGGCTTGCTCGAAGATCACGTAGACCTTGCGGCAGGTTTCCAGCACTTCCCAGGTGCCGCTGAAGCCGGCCGGGATGACGAAGCGGTCGCCGGCGCGCAGGGTCTTGCCGTTGCCCTGGGCGTCACGCAGGACCGATACGCCCTGCAGGATTTCGCAGTATTCGTGCTCGGTGTAGTTGATCGTCCACTGCCCTGGCGCGCCTTCCCAGATGCCGGTGTTGAACTGGCCGCAGGGGCTGGCGTAGTGGTTGGTGACGCTTTGCGCCGGGTCGCCTTTGAGGACTTTCTCCGGCGCCGGGCGGTAGTGTTCCGGGGTGGCGTTGGACTGGGCGAAATCAACGATCTGGTCGATGTTCATAGGGCTTTCCAAGTGGGGGGTTAAACCGCTTTGCGAATGGCGTTGGCGAGTTTGTCGACCAGGGTGTCGATCTGCGCCTTTTCGACGATCAGCGGCGGCGACATGGCGATGGTATCGCCGGTGCAGCGCACCATCAGGTCGTCCTGGAAGCATTGCTCGAACACCTGGAAGCCGCGCTTGCCGACGCCCTCGGCATTCGGCGCCAGCTGCACGCCGCCGACCAGGCCGATGCTGCGAATATCCAGCACGTTGGGCAAGCCTTGCAGGCTGTGCAGGGCGTCGCTCCAGTAGCCTTCCAGGTTGATCGCCTGCTGAAACAGCTGCTCGCGCTGATAGATGTCGAGGGTGGCCAGGGCGGCGGCGCAGGCCACCGGGTGACCGGAATAGGTATAGCCGTGGAAGAACTCGATGGCGCTGTCCGGGCCGCTCATCATGGCCTGGTAGATGTCCTCGTGGGCGAATACCGCGCCCATCGGGATGGCGCCGTTGGTCAGGCCCTTGGCGGTGGTCAGGATGTCCGGGGTCACGCCCCAGCGCTGCGCGGCAAAGGCTTCGCCAACGCGGCCGAAGCCGGTGATCACTTCGTCGAAGATCAGCAGGATGCCGTGCTTGCGGGTGATCTCGCGCAGGCGCTGCAGGTAGCCAACCGGCGGCAAAATCACCCCGGCGGAGCCGGACATCGGCTCGACGATCACCGCGGCGATGTTCTCCGCGCCGTGCAGGGTGACCAGGCGTTCCAGTTCGTCGGCTTTTTCTACGCCGAATTCTGGCAGGCCTTTACTGAAGGCGTTACGCGCCACGTCTAGGGTGTGTGGCAGGTGATCGACGCCCGGCAGTTGCAGGCCGAAGGCGCGGCGGTTGTTGACCATGCCGCCGACCGAGATGCCACCGAAGCCGACGCCGTGGTAGCCCAGCTCGCGGCCGATCAGGCGGGTGCGGGTGCCCTGGCCGATGGCGCGCTGGTAAGCCAGGGCGATTTTCAGGGCGGTGTCCGCCGACTCCGAGCCTGAGTTGGTGAAGAACACCTTGTTCAGACCCTTGGGAGCGATTTCGGCGAGGCGCTCGGCCAGTTCGAATGGCAGCGGGTGACCCATCTGGAAGGTCGGGGCGAAGTCCAGTTTGGCGATTTGCTTGCTCACCGCCTCGGTGATCTCGCGGCGACCGTGGCCGGCGTTGCAGCACCACAGGCCCGCGGTGCCATCCAGCACCTGGCGACCATCGCTGCTGGTGAAGTACATGCCGGCAGCGCTTTCCAGCAGGCGCGGTTTGGCCTTGAACTGGCGGTTGGCGGTGAAGGGCATCCAGAACTGATCGAGATTGTTGTTTTTATTGAGCATTTTTAGGGGTTACCGCAGACGTGGGCGACGAACAAGGTAAGCGTGGCGCTTGGCTCAGGCCACAAGTGGCGCAGTCTATGTTTAATAAAACGAACATGACAAGGCTTTTGCCGGCGCGAGTGTAAAAAATATTGAAATAGAACGCTGCCCTGGTTTAGGGTTGCCGGCATGTCCGCCTGTTGGTTGGCCTTGCAGAATTTTTGACAGTGCGCGCCGCTCGTGCAGCGCACTGCTCTACTAATAAAGAGCATTAATAAAGAGGACGCTCCCATGACTACCCTGACCCGCGCCGACTGGGAGCAACGTGCCCAGCAACTGCAGATTGAAGGCCGCGCCTTTATCCATGGCGAGTCCACCGACGCCGTGTCCAAGGCCACCTTCGATTGCATCAGCCCGGTCGATGGCCGCCTGTTGGGCAAGGTTGCCAGCTGCGACCTGGCCGATGCCGAACTGGCTGTGGCCGATGCCCGCGCCACCTTCGAGTCGGGCGTGTGGTCGCGGCTGAAGCCGGTTGAGCGCAAGAAAATCATGATCCGCTTCGCCGATCTGATGGACGCCCACGCCGAAGAGCTGGCCCTGCTGGAAACCCTCGACATGGGCAAGCCGATCGGCGATGCCCTGAGCGTCGACGTGCCGGGCGCCTCGCGGGCGATCCGCTGGAGCGGTGAGGCGATCGACAAGATCTACGACGAAGTGGCGGCCACTCCGCACGACGAACTGGGCCTGATCACCCGTGAGCCGGTGGGCGTGGTTGCGGCCATCGTGCCGTGGAACTTCCCGCTGATCATGACCTGCTGGAAACTCGGCCCGGCCCTGTCGACCGGTAACTCGGTGATCGTCAAACCGTCCGAGAAGTCGCCGCTGACCGCCATTCGCCTGGCTCAGTTGGCCCTCGAAGCCGGTATCCCGGCCGGCGTGCTGAACGTCCTGCCAGGCTTCGGTCACACCGTGGGCAAGGCCCTGGCCCTGCACATGGACGTCGACACCCTGGTATTCACCGGGTCGACCAAGATCGCCAAGCAACTGATGATCTACGCCGGCGAATCGAACATGAAGCGCGTCTGGCTGGAAGCGGGTGGCAAGAGCGCCAACATCGTCTTCGCCGATGCACCGTGCCTGAAAGCCGCTGCCGAAGCGGCGGCTGCGGCGATCTGCTTCAACCAGGGCGAGATGTGCACCGCAGGCTCGCGTCTGCTGATCGAGCGCTCGGTGAAAGATGAGTTCATGGCCCTGCTGCTGGAAGCCATGAAAGGCTGGAAAGCCGGTCACGCCCTCGATCCGGCCACCACCGTTGGCGCCTTGGTCGACAGCGGTCACCTCAACAGCGTGCTGTCCTATATCGAAGCCGGCCATGCCGAAAACGCCAAGCTGCTGTGTGGCGGCAAGCGCACGCTGGAAGAAACCGGCGGTGTGTATGTCGAGCCGACCATTTTCGACAACGTGACCAACAGCATGCGCATCGCCGCCGAAGAAATCTTTGGCCCGGTACTCTCGGTGATCACCTTCGACACCACCGAGGAAGCCATTCAGATCGCCAACGACAGCATCTACGGTCTGGCCGCAGCCATCTGGACCAGCAACCTGTCCAAGGCGCACCTGGCGGCCAAGGCGCTGCGTGTCGGCAGCATGTGGGTGAACCAATATGACGGCGGCGACATGACCGCGCCGTTCGGTGGCTTCAAGCAGTCCGGTAACGGCCGCGACAAGTCGCTGCATGCCTTCGACAAGTACACCGAGCTGAAAGCCACCTGGATCAAGCTTTAATCGTTCTGGGCGAGCTCCGGGCCGTCGGCCATGCTGCGTTGCGTCCTCGCTTTTAATGCTCACGTACTGCAGTACGCTGCGCTTAAAAGCTGCGGGGCGCCTTGCCTGGCCTTAGTCCCGAAGCTCTGGATCGGTGGTGGATTCGGTCGCGGTAAGGCCGGATAGCCTTGTAATCAAGGTCCGCTCTTCTTCGGAGCCGGCTCTGGCGAGCCACACCTGCGGCCGGGTTTCCTAGGAAATCCGGCCGTTTTGTTTTGCAGCACAGCCAGCGAAAGGGAAGGGAGTGGCTATGCGTTGGGGAACCTATTTCGCCGTCTGCGCGGCGGTGATCAGCATCGGCCTGGCCCTGGGCGTGACCATGCCGCTGGTGTCGTTGCGTCTGGCGAGCTGGGGGCACGGCAGCTTTGCCATTGGCGTGATGGCCGCCACCCCGGCGATTGGCGTGTTGCTCGGCGCTTCGCTGGTCGGTCGGCTGGCGGCGCGTCTTGGCACCACGCGGCTGATGCAGTTTTGTCTGCTCAGCGGCGCGCTGTCAGTGACGTTGCTGGCGCTGGTGCAGAGCTACCCGGTGTGGCTGTTTTTGCGCCTGCTGATCGGCGTAGGGCTGACCATGGTGTTTATCCTCGGCGAAAGCTGGATCAACCAGTTGGCGCTGGAGAAGTGGCGCGGTCGTCTGGTGGCGCTGTATGGCACCGGCTACGCGCTGAGCCAGTTGTCGGGCCCGTTGCTGCTGAGCGTGCTCGGCGCCGAGGGTGATCAGGGTTTCTGGTTCGGCACGGCGCTGTTGATCGGTGGTTCGCTGCTGTTACTGGGCCGCAGCGGCGCCCCCAAGGTCGACCAGCACAGTGCCTCGGGTCGGGGTCTATTGCCGTTCTGTCAGCGCCTGCCGGCGATTGCCTGGGCGGTGATGCTGTTTGCCGCCTTCGAGGGCATGGTCCTGACCTTGCTGCCGATCTACGGCCTGCAGCAGGGCTTTACCCAGCAGGAAGCCTTGCTGATGGCCAGTGTGGTGGTGATTGGTGATGCGTTGCTGCAACTGCCATTGGGCTGGCTGGCGGATCGGCTGTCGCGGCGCCTGCTGTTTGCCGGCTGTGGGCTGGTGCTGACGCTGTCCAGCCTGGCTATTCCGCCGCTGCTGCATGAACAGGCGATCTGGCCGGTGCTGGTGCTGTTCGGCGCCAGTGCGGGCGGTCTGTTTACCCTGGCACTGATCATGATCGGCGAGCACTTTCGCGACGATGCGCTGGTGCGCGCCAATGCCCATGTTGCGCAGCTGTGGGGGTTGGGCTGCCTGGTTGGGCCGTTGCTGACCGGGGCTGCCACGCAGTGGCTGACCGGGCACGCGCTGCCATTGCTGATGGCGCTGGGCGCTGCCGGTTTTGTCGTGGTGGTTTGGCGCAGGCCGCCGTTTGCCCAAGACCAACAGGCTTGAGCAAACAGGGTTGGGGAATAGGTGGGTTTTAGCCGTGACCGCGACTGCTGGGCACTGGCGGTCGCGGCGAAAACCCGTTTGTAGCAATACAAACGATGGTTTAACTCAGCCTCTGTCCCTTATCGAAGTCAGGGCTTCAGAGGAGCGGTTTATCCCCCTCTAACATCCGCTGCCCTCCCTTACCCAGCCTAACCTCGGGGGCATCGGCTTAACGAACTCAGTGCAGGCCGACGGCATCCTTGGCTCGATACCAGAGCATGCCCAGGGCCAGCAGCGGCGAGCGCAGCAGCTTGCCGCCGGGGAAGGTCATGTGCGGCACCTGGGCGAACAGGTCGAAACCGCGACTTTGCTGGCCGCTGATGGCGGCGCCGAGCAGCTGGCCGGCCAGGTGCGTGGCGTTCACGCCGTGGCCGGCGTAGGCCTGGGCGTAGAACACATTGGGCTGGTCTTTCAGGCGACCGATCTGTGGCAGGCGGTTGGCGCCGATGCCGATCATGCCGCCCCACTGGTAATCGATCTTCACGTTGGCCAGTTGCGGGAACACCTTGAGCATCTTCGGTCGCATATAGGCGGCGATATCCGCCGGGTCACGGCCGGAGTAGTGGCAGGCGCCGCCAAACAGCAGGCGCCGATCGGCCGAGAGGCGGTAGTAATCGACGGTCACGCGCTGGTCGCACAGGGCCATGTTCTGCGGGATCAGGCTGGCGGCCAGCTCGGCCGACAGCGGTTCGGTGGCAATCACGTAGCTACCGGCTGGTAGCACCTTGCCACCGATCTGTGGGTTCAAATCATTCAGGTAGGCGTTGCAGGCCAGTACCAGCGAGCTCGCTCGCACTTTGCCCTGGGCGGTGTGCACGCAGACCTCGGGGCCGTAGTCGATGCGCGTTACTGCCGAGTGTTCAAACAATTGTACACCCAGGCTGGCGGCGGCGGCCGCTTCGCCGAGGGCCAGGTTGAGCGGGTGCAGATGGCCCGAGCCCATGTCGATCATGCCGCCCACATACTGGTCGGAGCCGACCACGCTGCCCATGTCTTCTGGTGCCACCATGCGCAGTTCGTGTTGGTAGCCGAGGCTGCGCAGTTCGGCGGCGTCTTCGACAAAGTCCTGGTAGTCGCTGGGCTTGTTGGCCAGGTCGCAGTAGCCCCAGGTCAGGTCGCAGTCGATTTGATACTTGGCCACCCGGCGGCGGACGATCTCCACGGCTTCCAGGCCCATCAGCTTGAACTCGCGCACGCCGTCGCGGCCGACCAGGTTCTCGAACTGGTCGAGGCCGTGGCCGACGCCGCGAATCAGCTGGCCGCCGTTGCGCCCGCTGGCACCCCAGCCAATCAGATGGGCTTCCAGGAGGATCACCGAAAGGCCGCGCTCGGCCAGCTCGATGGCGGTGTTCAGGCCGGAAAAGCCGCCGCCGATGATGCACACGTCAGCACGCAGTTCACCGCCCAGGGTCGGGTAGCCCGCATGCTGATTGGCGCTGGCGGCATAGTAAGAGGCGGCGTGTTGCGGGCTGTGCACGGGTTGGCGGGCGGACATGGGGCGATCCTGCTGATTATTGTGGTGCGCATGTTGGCGCTGGGTCGCAGCATAGGCGGCCGGCGACAGCAGCACCAAGACGCTGCGGGGCAAAAGATTTTTGCCTGTCAGGCAAGACTGCTCCGTCGGGATTGTGCCGGCCGTGGCGGGCGCTAAGGTAAACTGCGCGCCGATCCAGTCGCGGTAACGGCGGCGAAACCGCAGGAGAGAGAGCAAGAGTGAGCTGTAACCGAGACACCGTACTGCGCCTGCGCGAGCAGGTTCCCTCATTCGAATGTGTGCCGGGTTGTCACGACTGCTGCGGGCCGGTCACCACCTCGTCGGAGGAAATGTCGCGCCTGCCGGTCAAGTCCGATGCCGAGCACGAGGCGGCGTTGAATGAACTCAACTGCGTCCACCTCGGCCCCTACGGCTGCGAGGTGTATCACGAGCGACCGTTGATCTGCCGCCTGTTTGGCACCACGCCGCGCATGCCCTGCCCGAACGGCCGGCGCCCGGAGCAGATGATCGAGCCGCGGGTTGAGCGGCAGATCCATCACTACATCGCCACGACCCGGCAGGTGTTGGTTTAGCGGTTTGTCGAGGACGCGCGGCTGGTATGCGCTGGCTCGTAATGCCCACGCAATAAGCTGTCCGTGCGGTTATCTTTTTTTACGGAAAGTCCTCTGGAGTAGTACTTTCGGAGGATTTTTGCCGTTTTCATTTGTGCTTTCATTGCGGCATGTCATGACCCTTTGAGTTCCGCGGGCCGATACTGCTGCCACGTTTCACGGCCCACGCTGTCGGGCAAATGAGAGTAATGATGACCCGCAAGGACTTCACCGCTGCGCCACGCATTTTGATTGTGGCCCAGGACCCCTGGAGCCGCGATTTGCTCGCCCAACTGTTACTCAGTGTGCGCGGCGATGCCCATGTGCAGTGTTGCAGCGATGGTCAGTCGGCCCTGGAGGCGTGCCGGGCGCGCTTGCCGGATCTGGTGTTGGCGGAGTGGGCGCTGCCGGTGCTGGATGGCTTGAGCCTGCTGCGCCATGTGCGTCGGTTGCGACCTACGCCGCCGCTGCCTTTTGTTCTGCTGAGCCAGCGCACCGATGCCGCCAGTGTGCGCGAGGTGCTGCCGTTGGCGCCGACGGCCTATGTGGTCAGCCCTTTTGATCCCAATAACCTGCAGCAGCGCTTGCGTGATTTGCTCCTCAAACCGGGCCAGGACACGGTTGGCCAGGCGCCCAGCTTGCCCGCCGGCATGTGCCTGCAGGACTTTCTCGAAAGTCGGCGTAATGCCTGCGCAGGCGCGCCGTTGCTCGGTGAGGTGCAGGCCGCGTTAAGCCAGAGCCTGGACGTAGATGCTCTCGATCTGGGCGATTTGGAGCGCGAGTTTGCCCGCGACCCGCAAGTGACCGCGCGCTTGATCGCCGCCGCCAACAGCGCCGCCCTGCACCTTGGTCGTCCGTGTCAGACCCTGGCGCAGGCGTTGCCGCGGCTGGGGGTGGCCCAAAGCCTGAATCTGGTCCTGGGCATGGCCCTGCAACGTAGTGCGTGCCTCGAGAATGAGCAGCTGGCGGCGCTGGCGCAGCACTACTGGGCGCGTTCGCAGCGCACGGCCGACCTGGCGTTCAAGCTGGCCAAGGCCCTGGATGCGGATGCTGAGCGTTGTTACAGCGCCGGCTTGCTGCATTGCCTGGGCGACCTGGCCCTGCTGCGTTGCCTGCAGAACTGGCTGCTGGCCGGGGGCGACTTGATTGACGCGCAGATCACGGCGGCACTGAGCCAATTCGCCGCCGGGTTTGGCTCGGCGCTGCGCACGCGCTGGCGCCTGCCGCTGGAGTTGCGTGAGCTGATTGCCGCTACTTACCAGCTCGGTGGCGGGGTTTATTCGCGGGAGGCGCTGGTGCTTAGCCTGGCGGCCCAATGGGCGCGCCTGCCGGCGGATGAAGACCCCGAAGCCTTGCTCGACAGCCGCGCGGCGCGGCTGCTCCGGGTCAGCGCGGAGCATCTGCGCGCGGCGTTGCCCGTCGAGGCCTGAGGCTTTGACGCGGCAACGCGGCTGCGCCCTTACGTCAACAGAGCTCAGTCCGGTACCGGCAGGCTCAGGCTCTCCTTCACCTCTTCCATGACGATATAGCTCTTCGACTCGCGCACGTGGGGCAGCTTGAGCAGGATGTCGCCGAGCAGCTTGCGGTACGAGGCCATCTCGTTGATCCGCGCTTTCACCAGGTAGTCGAAGTCGCCGCTGACCAGATGGCATTCCAGCACGTGGGGCAGCTTGAGCACCGCGCGGCGGAACTCCTCAAAGGTATCGCCGGATTTGTAGTCCAGGCTGATCTCGACGAACACCAGCAGGCTGGCCTTGAGCTGCTGCGGATTGAGCCGCGCGTGGTAGCCCATGATGATGCCGTCGCGCTCCAGGCGCCGTACTCGCTCGGTGCAGGGGGTGGTCGACAGGCCGACGCGCTCACCCAGCTCGGTGAAGCTGATGCGCCCGTCTTCCTGAAGGATTCGTAAAATATTCCGGTCTATCTTGTCCAGCTCGCGGCGGCTCTGGTGTTGGGTGCGCATGGTGAATCTGCCTCTGTGAACTGGGTTTTTGCCGGTATTTATCGCCAAATATAGCCGTTTAAACAGTGAGTTTCACTGGCATTGGCTTTTTATACTGCGCGCCATCTACGCTCAGAATAACAAACGTCTGCGGCCAGGCCGTCAGGCGGCTGCGACGATGTCACCCAGAGGACAACGAACATGCGAGTAATGGTGCTTGGTAGCGGTGTGATCGGTACCGCCAGTGCGTATTACCTGGCCCGTGCCGGCTTTGAAGTGGTGGTGGTGGATCGCCAGGACGGTCCCGCCCTGGAAACCAGCTTTGCCAACGCCGGCCAGGTGTCGCCAGGCTACGCCTCGCCGTGGGCAGCACCGGGTATCCCGCTGAAGGCGATCAAGTGGCTGCTGCAAAAGCACGCGCCGCTGGCGATCAAGGCCACCGGCGATATCGGCCAGTACCTGTGGATGGCGCAGATGCTGCGCAACTGCACCGCCAGCCGTTACGCGGTGAACAAGGAGCGCATGGTGCGCCTGTCCGAGTACAGCCGCGATTGCCTGGACGAGCTGCGCGCCGAAACCGGCATCAGCTACGAGGGTCGTACCCTGGGCACCACCCAGCTGTTCCGCACCCAGGCGCAACTGGATGGCGCCGCCAAGGACATCGCCGTATTGCAGCAATCTGGCGTGCCCTATGAATTGCTCGACCGCGCCGGCATCGCCCGCGTGGAGCCGGCCCTGGCCGCCGTCACCGACAAGCTGGCCGGCGCCCTGCGCCTGCCCAACGACCAGACGGGCGATTGCCAGATGTTCACCCAGAAGCTGGCTGAAATGGCCAAGCAGTTGGGCGTGCAGTTCCGCTTTGGGCAGAACATCCAGCGCCTCGATGCCGTCGGTGACCGCATCAACGGTGTGTGGATCGACGGCAAGCTGGAGCAGGCCGATCACTACGTGCTGGCGCTGGGCAGCTACTCGCCGCAGCTGCTCAAGCCGCTGGGCATCAAAGCGCCGGTGTACCCGCTGAAAGGCTACTCGCTGACCGTGCCGATCACCAATGCGGCGATGGCACCGACCTCGACCATTCTCGACGAAACCTACAAGGTCGCCATCACCCGTTTCGACAACCGCATCCGCGTCGGTGGCATGGCGGAAATCGCCGGTTTCGACCTGAGCCTCAACCCGCGTCGGCGCGAGACCCTGGAAATGATCACCAGTGATCTCTACCCCCAGGGCGGCGATCTGACCCGCGCCGAGTTCTGGACCGGCCTGCGTCCGGCCACCCCGGACGGCACGCCGATTGTCGGTGCCACCCGGTTCCGTAACTTGTTTCTGAATACCGGCCACGGCACGCTGGGCTGGACCATGGCCTGCGGCTCGGGCCGCTTGCTGGCCGATCTGATGGCGAAAAAGCGCCCGCAGATCAGCGCCGAAGGCCTGGATATTTCCCGCTACAGCACTGCCAAAGAGAGCCACAAGCATGCCCATCCAGCGCCTGCACACTGAGAAGCGTTACAGCGAAATCGTCATCCATAACGGCACCGTCTACCTGGCGGGGCAGTTGGCGGACGATTACGCCGGTGACATCGCCGAGCAAACCCGGCAGACCCTGGCCAACATCGACCGCCTGCTGGCCGAGGCCGGTAGCGACAAGGCGCACATCCTGTCGTTGACCATCTACCTCAAGGACATGGCCGACTACGCCGCGATGAATGCGGTGTGGGATGCCTGGGTCGCCGAGGGCGCCGCACCGGGCCGCGCCTGTGTTGAAGCCAAACTCTACGACCCGCGTGTGCTGGTCGAGATGATGGTGGTGGCTGCGCAGCGCTGACGTTTGCCAGGGGCTCGGCGTTTTGCGCCGGGCCTTTTTTCTGCCTGCCGACATTTGTTCTTCAGGCTGCGTGCTGTTGGCGCGCGGTCATTCACTGAAACCGAGAATTCCATGCGTCCCGCCCAAGCCCTGATCGATCTCGCCGCCTTGCGTCACAACTACCAGCTGGCCCGCCAGTGCTCGGGCGGCAAGGCCCTGGCGGTGGTCAAGGCGGATGCCTACGGGCATGGCGCGGTGATCTGTGCCCAGGCACTGCAGGCCGAAGCTGACGGTTTTGCTGTGGCCTGTATCGAAGAGGCGCTGGAGCTGCGCGCGGCGGGCATTACTCAGCCGATCCTGCTGTTGGAAGGCTTTTTCGAGGCCAGCGAGCTGGCGCTGATCGACCAGCACCAGCTCTGGTGCGTGGTGCATTCGCTGTGGCAGCTGGACGCTATCGAGCAGGCGCGCCTGAACCGGCCGCTGCAGGTCTGGCTGAAGCTGGACTCCGGCATGCACCGGGTTGGCCTGTTTCCCGAGCAATATCAGGCCGCCTACCAGCGCCTGCAGGCCAGCGGCAAGGTCGACAAGATTGTGCTGATGAGCCACTTCGCCCGCGCCGACGAGCTGGACTGCCCGCGCACCGAGGAGCAACTGGCGGTGTTCAATACCGCCCGTGAGGGTTTGCAGGCCGAGGTCAGCCTGCGCAACTCACCGGCGATCCTCGGTTGGCCGCAGGTGCCAAGCGACTGGGTGCGCCCTGGCATCATGCTCTATGGCGCCACGCCCTTCGAGCAAACGCAGGCGCTGGCCGCGCAACTCAAGCCGGTGATGACCCTGCAATCGAAGATCATCGGCGTGCGTGAACTGCCGGTCGGTGAGCCAGTCGGTTATGCCGCGCGTTTTGTGGCCGAACGACCGACCCGCGTCGGCGTGGTCGCCATGGGCTATGCCGACGGCTACCCGCGCCATGCACCGACCGGCACGCCGGTGGCGGTGGATGGCCAACTGACGCGCATCATCGGTCGGGTGTCGATGGACATGCTCACCGTCGACCTCACCGATCTGCCGCAAACCGGCCTCGGCAGCCGGGTCGAATTATGGGGCGCGCAGGTGCTGGCCAGCGACGTGGCGGCCCAGGCGCAGACCATTCCCTACCAGATATTTTGCAATTTGCGCCGGGTGCCACGCCTCTATTCCGGGCAGTAGGGACGCGGGCGGGAGAAACTGGAGCAACAGTGTTGTAAATACTGAACACTGTTGCCATGATACGGCCACTTTCCGCTCAAATTCCCAGAGGTACTCCAACATTGGACGTCGGTGTTCGGCTGCAGTCGATTCGCAAAAGCAAGGGTCTTTCCCAGCGTGAACTCGCCAAACGGGCAGGGGTCACCAACAGCACCATTTCGATGATCGAGAAGAACAGCGTAAGCCCTTCGATCAGTTCATTGAAAAAGGTTCTGGCCGGTATTCCCATGTCCCTGGTGGAGTTTTTCTCCATTGAATTTGAACAAGACAGCAGTCCCCAGATTGTCTACAAGGCCGATGAGCTGATCGACCTTTCCAGTGGTTCGGTGAGCATGAAGCTGGTCGGCACGCCGCACCAGGTGCGCGCCTTGTCGTTCCTCGACGAGACCTACCCGCCGGGCGCCGACACCGGCGACGAGATGCTCAATCACGAAGGCGAAGAGGCCGGCGTGCTGGTGGAAGGCCGTCTGGAGCTGACCGTGGGCAGCGAAATCTTCATTCTCGAAAGTGGCGACAGCTACTATTTCGAAAGCACCAAGCCGCACCGTTTCCGCAACCCCTTCGATCAGCCGGCCCGGTTGATCAGTGCCACCACGCCGGCGAATTTCTAAGCCGGCTGGCCTTCTGGCGGCCGTTTAGTGCGGCTGCCAGGAAAATAACCCTGCGACATCTTGGGTTGTTTCGGTGCCGCGGATGAACCGTTATACTCCCGCCGCCCGCGAAACCCGTGGCCGCGGGCCTGACTAGCCACCATGAGGGTGTACGAGTGAACCTGATCAAGAAACTCCTGGCGGCACCTGTTGCCGTATTGGCCCTGTGGGCGGTTAGCGCTCAGGCCGCGACTGTTGAAGAACTTTCGCCAAAATCGGCCAAGTACGCCGAAATCGCCGAGCGCCTGCAGCCAGTTGGCCAGGTCTGCGTAAGCGGTCAAGAGTGCAAGGGCGTTGGCGCCGTTGCAGTTGCCGCTGGCGGCGCCGCCATGTCGGCTGACGACGTGGTTGCCAAGTACTGTGGCGCTTGCCACACCGCTGGCGTGCTCGGTGCACCGAAAATCGGTGACGGCGCAGCCTGGAAAGACCGCGCCAGCGCCAAGGGCGGTATTGACGGTCTGCTGAAGTCGGCGATTGCCGGCATCAACGCCATGCCGCCGAAAGGCACCTGCGCCACCTGCTCGGATGACGAGCTGAAAGGCGCAATCAAGAAGATGTCCGGCCTGTAATAGCGCTGCGACAGACAAAAAAACCGCCTTCGGGCGGTTTTTTTGTGCCTGCGTGTGCAGGAGTGAGAAAAAGAATACCGGGAAAGCGTGATAAATGCGGGATATAGGGGAAGAAGGCGGGAAATAGCGGGACGGTCTTTGAAAAAGCCTTTCTCAGGGCGGAAAGGCCAAGATCAGGAAAAAAGCCGGTGCTGGCGACGGTCAACTTCGCGTTTGTGGACGCGAGCGATCAGCTTATAGATACCGCGGACGGTCATGCGGTACTTGCGGGAAAGATCGCCATGATTATGGCCGGTGAATTCGTTGTAGATCTGCAGATCCCGCTCTGCCAGCTTGAACAGGTAGTCCTTCGGGAAGTTGATCAGCTGGCCGCCCCAGTGCTCAGCAAGGTGGTCAGCGATCGCCACACCGGCCTGCTCAGCAACATCAGACTCAATTCCGTGTTCCTTAATAATGATGGCGGCCTGAGCTGCAACATCTGAAAGCAGCTCGTGGCGCATCGGCTCCATACGTGACTCGCTCATATCAGTGCTCCCCCCTCAGTTCCGCTATCTGGCGCTCGCCTTCATCCTGCCCAACAAGCCCAAGCAGCATGTCGCTCTGGATCCTGCCGATCTGCTCCTGGCGGGTCTGCTGGGCCGAGGCCGCCGCACGCTGCTTAACCGGCGCTGCGGCCTGAACCTGGGCCGGGTCGGATGCAATGCCCCATACCACCGCACGCAGATAGTTGTGGTTCTCCAGTGGAAGCTGCAGGCGCTCGCGCTGGATAAGCATCTGCTCAATACCCACAGCCCAAAGCCGTGGTGGTGCCGGCTTGGTTTCAGTGGTGCGAGCATCACGCGAGACCGAGCCAGTACCGACCAGCGCGAGCAGCTCCTCGACCAGGCGAATAGCCCTGGTCGTGCGCAACCCGCGCTTGGCCGGGCTGAACAGGCGCAAGTACCCCAGCACAGCCCGGCCCAACTTAGGCTCCAGGCCGGCGAATAGTGCCGCCAGCTGCTTACCTTCGGCGTCAGAGAAACCCGCTTCGAAGGGAAACTGCTCACCGCAGCATGGGCATTGAACCTGCATCAACCGTGCTCCCGCGCAACAACGGCGGCATTTAGTGCAGCCACGAGGGTGCGCAGAATTGGACGCTGCCGCTGCCAGCCATCAGGCAGCTGTTCCAAACCGGCCATACGTTCTGGAGCATCGACCCCCAGCTCCTTGCAGAGGACTTCCACCTCCAGCAAGAGCTGGCGCTTTTCCTGCTCAACGTGCAGCGCTGCAATCAGTGAATCGAGTTGCTTTGGCAGTTTCAGCCAGGCCACCCGCTCGACCTTGAACATCTGTCGGGCCAGCGCATCGGCATAGGCCCAGGGCAACTTCATGTCCGCCAGCTGCGCTTCAATCTTACGGATCCGCTCCGGCAGCTCCTTGAAGTTATGCGGCTTGCCCTTGGCCTTAGTGCTCGGCTTTGGCTTCCAGCCGAGGCGTTCAAACTCATTGAGCACGGCCGAAGCCTGGCGGGTGTTCAGCTCCTTGGATGAGCGCACACCAGCAACACGGGCCAGGATCCCTCTATATATGTCGTCATCCAGGCCGAGCTGCTGCTTGGCGATATGGATTTTGCTGAGAGTGGCTTTAGCGAGTGGCATGGAAGGCCTCTCCAGGAGAGATCAACCACTTGCTGTGGAGACGGCCAACGGCAGTACACGGCAGGCGTTCGATAGTTTTGAGGTAATCCGGAAATAGCTTGTTGGCTAGGCTCTCGACGGCGAGTCTTGCGTCGTATGTGCAGCATCCACGCATGCCCCGGACGGTTTTCGTTTTGTAGCCGGAGTGATCCAGACGGACGCTGACTTCAACACTGGTATTGGTAGCCATCTCACACCCCCTGCGTCAGCCGGGCGACCGGCTTGTGACTGATGGCCTGGTGAAGTTGAGCAGACTTTCCTGCCTGGTAACCGGCGTTTACAGCCGACTCATCACGCGTCTTGAGTTTGCGGCGCTTCATCTTGGACTGTTCGAGGTTCGGGTGATGCTTAGCCATATAGGCCTCGATCGCCTCGGCGATGTTGTCCTCTACGCCCGCAAATGCGTCGACCTTGTGATACACCGCATCGATCCAGGCATTGGCGAAGTGGTCGCCGCGCGCCACCTTTGTAGAGCGCTTGCAGCGTTTCTGGTTGGGCTCTGCAAGGAACGCGCGGCGCGCCTTCTGCAGTTGGCGTTCAAGCACCTGGTAGGCGTACCCGGTCAGCTCTGGAGCTGCGCCGCAGCCAACGAAAATGAACCCCGCCACACTGAATAGGCCAGTGGTGATGATCAGTTGAGTGCCAAACGCATGACCACAGACCTGAGCCAAGCGAACGCGCCAGGCAGGTGGTGAGCCATCCGAGCCTGCAGCGATCTTCGTCTCGCAGGCCATGCTGGCCAGCACATCGCCCAGCTCTAGGTTGTAGGCCTCCATCAGTTTGTGCGCCTGGCGCAGTGCGATCTCTGCCTCATTGGGGTTGGCGGTCTTTGACTTCGCCATCTCCATGCACTTCTTTATCTTGTCGAGAATGCGTTCCTGGTCCATATCACACCGCCGCCAGATCAAGAGGGACTGCCTGGTACTGGTCAGTGGTACTGATCCGGCGATAAACGCGGATGTACACGGCGGTGCCGGTAACCAGGATGCTGTCCTTTACCGCCTGCATCGCGGCCTTCCAGCGCTCGTCGTCAATCTCCAGGCGCAACAAGTCGAGCACGTCAGCAGTCTTGATCTGGCCGTTACGGCTGGGGGTGAATACGCGGTTGACGATGGCGCGCAGGTGGCTGTTGGCGCCTTCGCTCCAGGTGTTCACGCAATCGAGTACCAGTTGCTTGGCCACCTCCATCTCCTCGGTGAAGGAGATACGGTCGGCGTAGGAACGCACGACCTTGTACTGGCCGTCGTAGCTGATTACCGAGACGTTGCCCTTCTTGCCACCCATCTGCACGCTGTAGCGTTCGCCAGAGATACTGACCAGATCGGCGATATCGCCGAGCGACTTTTTCTTGAAGCGGCTCAGCGCCTCATTGAGCGCTATCGCTTCAAGTGCCAGCTCGCGGGCAACTTGGTCGCGCAATTTGTCCTGTTCGCGCACATCACCTTCGGGCACCAGGTGGCCTACAGCGTTGCGCACGTAGCCGGCCGGAACCGGCGATTGGTTGGTATTAGCCATTGCTCTGTTCCTTTTTCGTGAAGGTCTTGCAGCCGCAGCGTGGGCAGACGTTGTCCATAACGTAGGGGGCTTTCGGTTGTGGCCGTCGGCGCAGTTCATCGTGGATGCCAACCCAGCGGCAGCGGCGGCATTTCAGAAGATCTTCGGTATTCATCAATGCACCTTCCTGGCCGCAGACATCACGGTCTTCTGATGTTGGTAGTGGGCCGCCAGGCGTTCGATTTCAGCGTTGAGTTCAACGACACCACCGGCCAGGTGCAGCTCGCAGACCTTGGCCAGGGTCTTTGCAAGGCTTGAACCGATCAGCTCCAAGTCATTGATACGCATCGCCTGGCGAAAGATATCTGCATTGGCCCGGTCGAGGGCTACACGCAGTTCAGCGTCCGAAAGGAGGTCCGGGTTGCTCATGGTCGCAACCGAGCAGGAGCTGGAGTCGAGCAGCTGCTCGACCTTGACCTGCTTGGCTGACTTGCAGAGGCAGCTCATTGGTCCTGCTCCTTGATCGGGGTAAACCAGACCACGTCGACAGTGCGGATGGTCACCACATGCCGGGTGAATTTGCCGCTGGTGCGGTAGCGCTGGGCACGCACCTCGTGGCCAAAGCGGCGTGCCAGCAGATCGATGTCGCCAGGGCGGACGAAAATCCGGCCGTCCAGGAAAGACATCGCCTCAATCGTCACACCGGCCTCGCGCATGGCGCGGGTCAGGTCGTTGAAGGCCGATAGCTTCGGTAGGAACGCCTCAGAGGTGATGCTCATTGGCCGATAGGCCGGGGGCGGTACCAGTTGTAGGTTGGTCATGTCACACCTCCCTAACTACATCAGCGGTGACCACAGGCTCACCAATCCGCACAGCCAGGTTCATTGCGGCCACCATCAGGTTGCCGATAGCCAGCGGGTACAACAGGCTGTGTTGACCATCGCGGCTGGTTTTAGTCAGGCGCTCGGCCAGTGCCTGGATACCGCCCGCATCAATCACCTCATTCAGCTTTTTATTGACCCGGCCCAAGCGAAACGCCAGGAACTCATCGAGCTTGGTGGCACTTACCGGCAACATCTCGGCGATCTCAATGCGTTGCACCACCTCACGCACCTCGGCATTGCGCTCTGACAGCTTCACCAGCAGCTCAGGCTGACCAATCAGGATGATGCTGAGCAGCTTGGTAAAGCCGGTCTCCAGCTCACGCAGGCGTTTGAGGTGCTTGAGAGTGGCGATTGGCAAGCTGTGCGCCTCCTCAATGATCAGCACATGCCGATAACCGCTCTCGTAGCTGTTTTTAAGAGCCCGGTGCATCTGCCGGAACCGGGCCTCAGGGTTAGATTTTGGGCGTTCCAATGGCGTAACGGTGTCGACGATCGCCTCCGCAATATGCGGCGTCTTCAGCGCCTTGCCCTTGTCGCCCCGGTCCTCCATCGCAATCACGTAAGGCTCAATGACCAGCACAGGCGCACCCTCACTGCGTAGGCGATTGATCAAGTCACGACGCAGCGTGGACTTGCCCGCCCCGGATTCGCCGACAACAGCCAAGAAACCGTCGTGGCGCGCCACTTGGTACATGGCCTCGCGGATATAACGAATGTCTGGGCTGACGTACATATCCTCAGCGCTCTGCAGATCCTCGAAAGGATCGCGGAAAATGGAAAATGCCCGCTTGGTGTCTGGCAATAGCACCTGTTTCCGTAGCAACATGGTTTCGCACTCCTGGTCGTCTTGGGCTTTTTTGGTTGGGTGTGCAGGGGTCTGGGCGTTGGCGCGCTCAGGCTCCGCTTCTTCAAATGCGGTATTTACCGCGATATCGTTTGCGCCTTTCTGCTTCAAAAAACCTTCAATTCGGCTGCGCAAATCAGCGGCATCAAGCGTGCGTGGCCACTGCTTGTGATTAATCAGCAAGCTCACAGCCGCTGAACTCACTGAAAGGTGTTGGGCCAACTTGATTTGCCGCACGCCGAGATCAGCCAGCGTGTGCTTCAGATTCAACATGATTCACCTCCCACCACGCGCAGCCCTGGGCGCGCAGGCTTATTGAGTGCGGCGGCAATTTCATCCAGTTGGGCCTCTGACACGCCGCCCGGGTATTGGGTTTTAAGCCAGGCCATCGACTCGCCCGACCAGTTACTGACCTTGCTACGCAGCAGCTTGGCTGCAGCCACATGGGATAAAGGCTTGAGTTCCACGGTGGCCACCGTCACGCGGGTTTCCAGCTCGGTACCGCGCTTGGGCAGGTAGCTCGGCAGCGTGGTGTTGGCCTGCTCTTTGAACGGGTCGATCTCACCGCCGAATGGGGTGATGCGCGCCTTCTTGGCCTTCTCGGCGGCTTCCACGCTGTCGGTGCCGGTAGCGATCTGGTCCAGCACCTTTTTATCGGTTTCGGCTTGGGTCTCGGGCAATGAGCGAACGCCCTCGCCAATCACGCGGCGGGTCGCGCCATTGGCAGCAAAACCGTAGTCGTCGTGAGTGATGCGCTCGATAACGTGGAAGTGCTCGCGGCCATCCTCGCCCGTCAACACCAGCTGGGCGCTACTCTCATCGCGGAATGGATTGCGAGTAATCAACACTGTGTCGCCTACCATCAGGCCCGGCACGCTGGAGATATCGAACTCTGCCCCGCGAAACGACACCCGGAGCTTGGCGGTGACCTTGCGTTTTTCCGGCGCAGCGATGGCCAGCTCGCGGCACACCTCGGCCGGTGGCGCAATGCGCAGCTGCTCGGGTTTGATGGTCATCCACAGGCCGTAGCGGGTGCGCCGGTGGCGGGTGTGCACAGCGGTTGCGTTGTAGTGGCGCATCCAACGCCCGGCCAGTGCGTTGACCTGCTCTAAGGTGGTGGGTTTGTCCATCAACCGCAGGCCACTCTCGAACTCGCGCTCAACGATGTTGTGCGCTTGTTCGACCTGGCCCTTGGCGCGGGCGTTGCCCGCTTTGTTGATGATCAGCTCGATGGACAGCGCCCGACACAGGTTACGAAACATGGCCGAGGTCATGGCGGCACCGGGATCGGTCATCATCATGAACGGCACGCCGTGAAACGGGTCGTACTCGCCGCGCTTGACCATGGCGGTGATCATTACGTGGCAAATGTTCTCGGCGCTTTCCGAGCCCAGCACGTACTGCACGTAAATCAGCCCCGAGGTGTGGTCGGTAATCACGTAGCGCCACAGGCGTTGTTTCTCAATGCGTTTGAGGTTCTCCGGCTTGCCGTCGTAGAACTCAGCCTTGTTCATGGCACGTGCGCCATCGTCGCCCAGGTAATACTGCGTACTGATTGAGGCGTCGATCTGCCAAAGGTGATTGGGGTGGGCGCTTACCAGCTCCACAGCCGGCGCAGCGCGCAGGATCTGATCCGGGTGCAGGCCATAAGCCCGCAGTGCCCGGCTGATGGCGGCAATGGACAGCGGCAGCAGCTCGCCGCTGTCAGTATCTACGCGGCCGGCAACGATCTTGCCGTTGCTGCGCAGGCGCTCGACGGCCCGCTCCAGGGTGCTCAGTTGTTTGTCGTTATCGCGGATGGACTGGATCAGCACAGCGCTGATTACTTCCGCTTCGCGCCGCTCCAGCGCCGACGACCCAGCATCGGTGCGGCGTTTGCGTGATGGGGTCACGGAGACCTCCTGCAATTTGCGGTAGATGGTCGCGAGGGTGATGCCCAGATCATCGGCTGCAGCCCGGCATAGGGCGGTTTTGCAGCCATGGGGGGCCTGCTCTATTTGCTGAGCGAGGGCCACCAGTCGCTGGGTCATCACAGGGTTCATGGGTCAGGCTCCCCGCTGCGCAGTAGCCAGCGCTTCGGCCACTTCGTCGTCGGCACCGTCCTGCATCCACTTGGGCACGGCCGAAGCCCCCAGGGTGGCGCCGATGCCGTACTCGGCACGGATCTCGACAAGCACCTGTTCCACCTGGGCCAGTAGGCCGTCGGCGAATATGCGCTGCTCGCTGCCCTCGTGCTGCATAAGCAAGTGAATGGCTGGGTAGAGAGCGCCGGCAATGGCTGCCTCGGCGGCGGTGGCCTTAGCGGTGGCCTCCAGGCGCAGCTTCTGCAATTGCTCGTCAAGCGGTGTGATCTCAATCAAGGGCTTGCGTGCTAGCGCGGTGGCCAGTTCATTGTTTTTGGCAGTAATGTCGGCCATCACCCGCTCTTTGGCTTTGCTTGTTTCGCGAGCATCACGCAGGGCTTTACGCAGCTCTTTAACCGACATGGTGGCCACGTCATCGAGCGACAGCTCACCGGTCTGGCCGGTGAGTTCTAGTTCCTGCAGCTCGCCGTCATCGAGCACCAGCATCTCGATCAACTTAGATTGGCTGCCGATGGCTTTGGTCAGAGCAGAGGATGATGGCAAAACCGAAAATTTTGCGGCAGCAGTCATGAACCTAAAGGCCACAGTTCTATCGATTCCCAGCATATCCAGTCGGTCAATAAAACTGCCGTACTCACAAGCTACCTTGAGTACCTGCAGGCCGCGCCCCACCTCCAGGCACGCCTCCACGCTGCGGCGCATATTGGCGGCGACATCGCGCTGGATTAGGTCAGGGCTAGTGCAGTCCGCGGGCAACTGATAGCCGAGTTGTACGGCCACGGCGCGCACGCGCGTTTCCTGCTCGTCATTCATTACGGCCACTTGGTTGTGCTGGGCCAACAAAACTTCGGTATTCATCGGGGCGTCTACGACGAGCGTTACCCCTGTTTCGGCTGTGCGTCCCATCAGGCAGTCCTCCGCATTTCGGCGAGCTGGCGCATGCGAGCAACAGCGGCGGCGTGGTCGCTTTGGGTTTCCTGCAGCAGGTTGCGGAACTCGTTATGGGCGCGCATGCGCCCGGAAAAAAAGGCATCGTCCTCAACGCTGCCTACGGAATAGGGGCTGGTCACTGGGGTACGATCCACGCGGTTTTGCAGAACAGCGGCCATGCCCTGCAGGAAGGGCTCGCTACGCTTAGGGTCGTGCTCCAGCAGTTTCTCGGTGACTTTTTGGTAGTCCATCTGTCGCTCCTTATTGTTAGCGGTTGGCGCCGGCCAGCACGCGTTGGTTGATCTCATTGATGCGCGACTGGGCATTGGCCATCTCGTTGACGTGGGCCTGGGCGATCTGCAGCACGGCCACGCTCAGCGCAAAGCGCCCTGTGTCGAGCTTGGTGGCCATGCCCTCAGCGATCAGGGTGTTCATGCAGCGGTTGATGGTGGCCGGGCTCTCGCCCAGGGCCTTGGCCAAGTCGCCATTGCTCAGGCCGGTAAGGCTGTGGCCGCGTAGCGCTTTGAGTACGCGCAGCACACGGCCGCCGCTGTCGCTGGTGCGGGTTTTGTCAGTCATGGTTGTGTGGCCTCGTGCAGCGTGTACTGGTACTGACGCAGGCCTTCCTGGCAGCCCGCCAGCCAGGCATCGGCTTGGGCGCTGGGCATGCTGTACGGGCAATCTTTTTTGCCAATGCCATCCAGCTTGCGGCGCAGGATGTACAGGCAACCGGCCTGGTACTCGGCGCTGCGTGGGTCACGAGGGCCGTCGAATAGGGTTTTGAACAGTTCCATGGCCTTACTCATGGTCATGTGCTCCAAGTTCAAGTTGTGGATGGGCGTGCTGCTGCACGTTGCCGCGATGCCATGCCAAGCCCTCTAATCCGACCTGGATAGCGCCGAGGGTGGCTGCCGCATCCGCTGTGCCGTTGTAGAAAGCCAGCAGCGCGCCAGTGGCGGTATGCAGTACGGCCTGCAGCTCCTGCATGTCGCTGGCGTTGCAGTTGCGCCCGCTAGGCAGGTCAATCAGCAGCTTGCCGCCAGTTGAGGCCAACCACCGGCTGACCAGGTTGATACCGCAGGCGTGTTCGAACGCCGGGATCAGTACCGCCGGCATGCGCCCCTCGCTGGCCCATTTGTAGATCACCCAGTGACTGTGCAAACCCATGCGCTCGGCGATGCGTTCGGCATTCAGTTGGTGTTCGCCGGCGAACTCCAGTGACCACTCAACTGCCTGGCACATAGTCCGCGGCTGGGCTCTTTTCCAATTGTGTCGCTTCATTGGAAGGCCTCCTGCCGCAGGCTAGAGCGGGTCGCCAAACAAAAAGATTTTTTGCGGCTGGGCAAAAGGGTTTCAAAAGCCACAATGGAATCAGGTACATTCACAACGACCGGAGATACGGACATGGCTACTGCTGACCCTCTTGTTCTTGTTGCAGCGATGCGCTCGGCTTATGTGGTACTGGCGCGCCGTCTTGCGCTGGATCACGAGCTTGACCTGATGGGGCTAGCGGCTGATCTGGATATGCTGGGCTCGACCCAGCCAGAGGCTGACTGGCAGGAGGGGCATCAGACGCTGGCTGACGTGTTACGGGGTGTCGCTCTACGTGTGCCAGCAAACGATGGCTGATCTCGCAAGCCTCGCGGCGCCCCAAAGCGTTGCGATGCGGTGCCTGCTCGGCCGTATCGAGCTTTTGGCCAAACAGTTTGCCCGCGCCGAGCAGCATCAAGCGGTCAATCAACATGGCTTCGCCCTGGGTAGCGGCCGAGAAGTCGCGACAAGTCAGGGTGCGTTCACGGGCATCGTTGAGGTGCCAGGCGATATCGACAGAGGCTCCAGGTGCAACGGCGATCAGTGCATTGAGCGCCGCACGCCAGGCATCAAGTGGGTGCGGTAACAGGTCGATTTCCTCGACCGGTATTTGTGGTTGGTTGGTCATGGCGGCGGCCTCAGGCAGCGGCGAGTTGTTCGACGGATAGCTTCATGCCGAGCTTCAGGGCGATTTCGTGGCACTTGCCACGGGTACCCTTGAACTGACCGCCGATCACGCAGTAGACCTGGTGGCGGCTGTAGCCATTGGCTTCGGCCCAGTTTGAGATGGGCAGCCCAGCTGCCAGGAAGAGTTCACGGACACGTTCGCCGCTGTATGGGGTTTTGCTAGGTGCTGGATACGGGACGTTCATGGGGCGGTTTCCTATGCGCGTTATGGTTGCCAATTAGCGCGCCGGTGGTGCGGTGCTGATTGGTGTGTAATTGAGTATGGGTAAATAACTACCCATCGTCAAGGTTCGTATGGATAGAAAAATACCCATCGGGGAGCGTCTGAGAGGAGAGCGAGAACGCTTGGGTGAAAACCAGACGGACTTTGCTGCTTTGGCGGGAGTGACCCGGAAGACTCTTTTTGGCTACGAGACAGCAGAGCGTTCACCACCAGCCGACGCATTGGCGGCATGGGCAGAGCACGGACTTGATGCTGGCTACGTGGTCACTGGTCGCAGTTCAAATGTTGCGACGTCGCAACATTTGCCCCCGGACGAACAAATTCTGCTCGATGCTTATCGCGGGCTGAGCCCTGCGAAGAAAAAGCAGCTCTTGGCCGATTTGCTGACTGGGAATACAGGTAAAAAACCGGCAAAGGCCGGTAGCGGAATTGTTGTGACCGGTTCAGGAAACCGAACAGCAGGCGGGAATTATCACGAGAAGGAGTAGTCCGTGAGTGAGATCGGAGTTGAAGGTGACCAGAATCGGGTTGCAGGCAGGGACTATGTGGAGATCAATCTGGCAGCCAAGTCCGAGCCAGTAGAGGTGCTCTCCAAGGTGCAACGGCAGATGCTGCACAGTCTGGTGGAGGAAATTGCCAAGGAGTGCGCGGTTGATGCTCGGTCGCTATGGCGAGAGGTCGTCCATGCCCGTGTTGGGGTTGAGCACGTTGGCGACATCCCGCGAACCAAGTTCCTTGAGGCCCAGGACTCACTGGTGTGCTGGCGCGACAACTTCCGGCAGCTGGCCAATACCCAATTACTGATCGACAAACTCACTACGCTGACTAGGGAAAAGCATTTAAAACGTGCGCCGAGACTCTTGGTGCCTTCGAAAATTCGGGGAAAAGAATATCCAGGCCATGTCCGCAGAGCAGTTGCGCGCAGCTGTTCCGTTTCGCCGACGACTGACGTGTACGAACCACAGTACTTGCCGGATCCCGAGCCATTCTTCCAGGTAAAAGCTATCGCCCGCCGCACAACCCAAGACGCTCGCTCTGGAGCATCCTGCCCAGATGACCGTAGCGCTATTGCTGGGGTTTATCATCGGCAGGGTCGTATAGGTGGAGCGAGGAGCGTTGACATCGGCCTCCACTACCGGACGTGTTCTCTTCAGGGTTGCACTTGATCAGGTCGTTGACTAGATCGAGGCCTCCCCGAGCCCATCAAGCAGCGCCTATTTGATGAGGCGCTCAGGCTTCATAACAAATCGGCAACCCGACGCGATGCGGTGCGCACCCTGGGTGCTGTAATGGATCGAACACCTTGGCGTTGGCCACAATGTGAGGCCCTGCTGCTATCAGAGGGCGAAGATGATCCCGATCCGGATGACATGCTTGGCATTCTCTTCGATTGGCTGACGATGACGACGCACGGTTTATATCGCCGAGGGCAGATACGTGCACTCCTGAAACAACAGATGGGCCACGTGATCAGAGTCCGAATTGATACCTCTAACGGGGTTGAGGTTGCGCCGTGCGGCGCCTGTGATGGCGAGGTTCTGCAACCCACTAGCGATATCCTGGAAAGGATGCCGCCCTGTAAAAGCTTGCGCTGTGCGTGTGTGGAACCTGATGCACCCCGAGCAAATTGAAGCGCTGACCAAGCGGTAACAACTCACACACCACAGTCGTATTTCCGCAGTAACCCAATAACAAGCAAGGAGCACCTCATGAAGTCACTACACCTACTGGCCGCTCTGGCCACGATCGCAATCCTGGCCGGCTGCACGACGGCAGGCCCTTACGTCACCAACATCAGCAGCGATGGTCGCAATGGGCTGAATATCGAAAAGTGCGCGGTGAAGATGAACGCCTTCATGGGCACAGTCAGCACCACCGATTGCACGAGCCAGAATATTCGGCTGTCGCAAGGCTACTGACATTCACAAGGCGCTCAATACAGTGAAGGCTGGAGATGGTCATGAAGGATGAGTTGGATAAGCTTTTTCAAGAGCGTACTGACCGTATTGATAAAGCTGCAGAAGATGCTCGGTTGGTCAAGGAGCAAGCAACTGAGCGTCGAATTCAGGCGTTGGGAGTTCTTAACGCTGTGTTCGTGCCAGTGCTCAAAGAGTTTGAGTCGGAACTAAGTGCAAGAGGGCATGCGGTCAGAGTGTCCATTGGGGATACATCCACCCCTAGAGTTGTATTTGGCTTCCAGCTTGCGGCACCTAACTTGCGAGAAAGAATTCCAGAATCAACCTTGACGTTCCTGGCGAGTCCGAAAGTGCAGGTGGATTGGGATGTTTGGACGCCCAAGTGGGAAGGGTGAATAACAGCACGCCACTAACGAAAGATTTGCAAAGTGCAGATCAAGAATGGGTGCGCAAAGAAGTTTTAGCTTTCGTAGCACGCGGGATAAAGGGCAGTTAGATGCGGCCTGTATAACGAGAAAAGGCGTGCCAATCTAGGCGCCTTTTTTGTGGTTCGAGAATCGCGGTTACTTGTAGCATGGCCATGCTCCTGGTCAGGTTCAACTGGCTGATCTGTCGTTTCAACGAAGCCTAG